>NZ_JAHCZI010000010.1 GCF_018501225.1 Geobacter hydrogenophilus
CCGACTGACGCCGCCACCTACACCACGGCCACCAAGAGCGTCACCCTCACGGTGAACAAAGCCACTCCGACCATCACGTGGGCAGCGCCAAGCGCCGTCTACGTCGGCAGCACTCTCAGCAGCACCCAGTTGAACGCCACGGCCAACGTTGCCGGCAGCTTCACCTACACCCCGGCTTCCGGGACGGTGCTGAACACGGTCGGGATCCAGACGCTGTCCGCCTCCTTTGCCCCGACTGACACCACGAACTACAACGGCGCCACGGCGAGCGTGGGCCTCCCGGTTGTTGCCAAGCAGGTGCCGACCATCACCTGGACAGCGCCTGGAGCGATCACCTACGGGACCGCGCTCAGCGCCACCCAACTGAACGCCTCCGCTGGCACCGTGGCTGGAACCTTCACCTATTCACCGGCCTCCGGCACCGTCCTTAACGCCGGAACGCAGACCCTGTCGGTCACCTTCACCCCGACTGACACCGCCACCTACACCACGGCCACCAAGAGCGTCACCCTCACGGTGAACCCGGCCAGCGCCACGGTAGCCCTTGCAGGCCTTACCGCCACCTATGACGGCAGCGCCAAGGCCGCCACCGCCACCACCAACCCGGCGGGCAAGACTGTCTCCATCACCTACGCCGGCAGCACCACCGCACCGACCGCGGCCGGTTCCTACGCCGTAGTTGCCACCATCACCGACGCCAACTACACGGGGAGCGCCACGGGGATCCTCGTTATCGCCAAGGCCACTCCTACCATCACGTGGGCCACGCCGACCGCCGTTCCCGTCGGCAGCGCTCTCAGCAGCACCCAGTTGAATGCCACGGCCAACGTTGCCGGCAGCTTCACCTACACCCCGGCTTCCGGGACGGTGTTGACCACCGCCGGGACCCAGACGCTGTCCGCCTCCTTTGCCCCTGCTGACACCACGAACTACAACGGCGCCACGGCAAGCGTGGGCCTCCCGGTTGTTGCCAAGCAGGTGCCGACCATCACCTGGGCAGCGCCTGCAGCGATCGCCTATGGGACCGCGCTTGGCAACGCACAGCTCAACGCCGTCGCCAGCGTTCCTGGCACCTACACCTACACCCCGGCCTCCGGCGCCGTCCTTAACGCCGGAACGCAGACCCTGTCGGTCACCTTCACCCCGACTGATACCACCACCTACGCCACGGCCACCAAGACCGTCACCCTCACGGTGAACCCGGCCAGCGCCACGGTAACCCTTGCAGGCCTTAGCGCCACCTATGACGGCAGCGCCAAGGCCGCCACCGCCACCACCAACCCGGCGGGCAAGACTGTCTCCATCACCTACGCCGGCAGCACCACCGCACCGACCGCGGCCGGTTCCTACGCCGTAGTGGCCACCATCACCGACGCCAACTACACGGGGAGCACCACGGGGACCCTCGTTATCGCCAAGGCCACTCCTACCATCACGTGGGCCACGCCGACCGCCGTTCCCGTCGGCAGTACTCTCGGCAGCACCCAACTGAACGCCACGGCCAACGTTGCCGGCAGCTTCACCTACACCCCGGCTTCCGGGACGGTGCTGAACACGGTCGGGACCCAGACGCTGTCCGCCTCCTTTGCCCCGGCTGACACCACGAACTACAACGGCGCCACGGCAAGCGTGGGCCTCCCGGTTGTTGCCAAGCAGGTACCGACCATCACCTGGGCAGCGCCTGCAGCGATCGCCTATGGGACCGCGCTTGGCAACGCACAGCTCAACGCCGTCGCCAGCGTTCCTGGCACCTACACCTACACCCCGGCCTCCGGCGCCGTCCTTAACGCCGGAACGCAGACCCTGTCGGTCACCTTCACCCCGACTGATACCACCACCTACGCCACGGCCACCAAGACCGTCACCCTCACGGTGAACCCGGCCAGCGCCACGGTAACCCTTGCAGGCCTTAGCGCCACCTATGACGGCAGCGCCAAGGCCGCCACCGCCACCACCAACCCGGCGGGCAAGACTGTCTCCATCACCTACGCCGGCAGCACCACCGCACCGACCGCGGCCGGTTCCTACGCCGTAGTGGCCACCATCACCGACGCCAACTACACGGGGAGCGCCACGGGGACCCTCGTTATCGCCAAGGCCACTCCTACCATCACGTGGGCCACGCCGACCGCCGTTCCCGTCGGCAGTACTCTCGGCAGCACCCAACTGAACGCCACGGCCAACGTTGCCGGTACCTTCACCTACACCCCGGCTTCCGGGACGGTGCTGAACACGGTCGGGACCCAGACGCTGTCCGCCTCCTTTGCCCCGACTGACACCACGAACTACAACGGCGCCACGGCAAGCGTGGGCCTCCCGGTTGTTGCCAAGCAGGTACCGACCGTCACCTGGACAGCGCCTGCAGCGATCACCTACGGGACCGCGCTCAGCGCCACGCAGCTGAACGCCTCCGCTGGCACCGTGGCCGGAACCTTCACCTATTCACCGGCCCTGGGGACGGTGCTGAACGCCGGAACGCAGACCCTGTCGGTCACCTTCACCCCGACTGACACCACCACCTACGCCACGGCCACCAAGACCGTCACCCTCACGGTGAACCCGGCCAGCGCCACGGTAACCCTTGCAGGCCTTACCGCCACCTATGACGGCAGCGCCAAGGCCGCCACCGCCACCACCAACCCGGCGGGCAAGACTGTCTCCATCACCTACGCCGGCAGCACCACCGCACCGACCGCGGCCGGTTCCTACGCCGTAGTTGCCACCATCACCGACGCCAACTACACGGGGAGCGCCACGGGGGCCCTCGTTATCGCCAAGGCCACTCCTACCATCACGTGGGCCACGCCGACCGCCGTTCCCGTCGGCAGCACTCTCAGCAGCACCCAACTGAACGCCACCGCCAGCACAGCCGGCAGCTTCACCTACACCCCGGCTTCCGGGACGGTGCTGAACACGGTCGGGACCCAGACGCTGTCCGCCTCCTTTGCCCCGACTGACACCGTCAACTACAGCACGGCAACGGCAAGTGTTAACCTTACAGTGAACGCCGTTACCAAGCAGACTCCTGTCATCACTTGGGCAACGCCGGCGGCAGTGTCTGCGGGTACGACTCTCAGTAGCACTCAGCTCAACGCAACTGCCGACGTTCCGGGCAGCTTCACCTACACCCCTGCTGCCGGGGCAGTCCTGAACACCGTTGGCACCGTAACTCTCTCTGCCACCTTCACACCGACCGACACCGTCAACTACAGCACGGCAACGGCAAGTGTTAACCTCACAGTGAACGCCATTACCAAGCAGACTCCGGTTATTACCTGGGCAACGCCGGCGGCAGTGTCGGTTGGTACAACTCTCAGCAGCACTCAGCTCAACGCCACTGCCAACGTTCCGGGCACATTCACCTACACCCCGGCTGCCGGGACAGCCCTGAACACCGCAGGCACCGTAACTCTCTCCGCTACCTTCACGCCGACCGACACCGTTAACTACGATACGGCATCGGCGAGCGTGAACCTCACAGTGAACGCCGTTATCACCAACCAGCCACCCGTGATCACATCGTCTCCGGTTACAGCAGGGTACAAGGACGGGTACTACTACTATCAAGTGACGGCTTTGGATCCGAACGGTGCCGCTATCACTTACTCCCTGCCGACACGTCCGTCTGGTATGACCATCAACGCGACAACCGGTCTCATCTACTGGCGGCCAGGAAGCACCGGCACCTATTCGGTGACGGTTAAAGCAACGGATCCCTCTGGGCTTTCCGCAAGCCAGAGCTTCAGGATTTCCGTAGTAGACAGTTCTTCCAACAGCTCGCCGAAGATAACCTCGACGGCTGTGACCAAGGCAGTCGTTGATACAGTGTATGCCTATGATGTGAATGCAACGGATTCCAATGGGGATACGGTATACTTCAGACTGTCATCGGCACCGTCAGGGATGACTATTGATCCTCTCAGCGGACTCATCAGCTGGACGCCGACCGCATCACAGACCGGCTCGCAATATGTGAGTGTCCAGGCGGTCGACAGCAAGGGAGGAAGAATTTCTCAGAACTTCTACATTACGGTGTCACAGTCATCCAGTACCAATAACCAACCGGTGATTTCTACCTCGCCGGTAACAAGCGCCACCGTGGGACGTTCTTACTCCTATGATGTCAACGCAACTGACACTGATGGGGATACTCTGAGCTACAAGCTGACGACCGCCCCCAGCGGCATGGCTATTAGTTCAAGCACCGGTATCATTACATGGGTTCCATCGTCTTCGCAGACCGGATCCAACAGTGTGACGGTCGAAGTGACTGATGGCAAGGGAGGAAGCGACACCCAGAGCTTCACCGTATCGGTCGCGGGAAGTACAACGAGCAATGGGGCACCTGCATTCACCTCCACTCCAGTGACCACCGCAGTTGCCAGGAAGTATTACACCTATAACGTTGATGCCGTTGACCCGAATGGCGACACCATTAAATATTCGTTCGCCAAAAGGCCTGACGGTATGACGATCAATTCTTCTACTGGTTTGATCAACTGGTATGCATCCCGAACCGGCTCCTATAATGTTTCGGTGAAGGCTACCGATTCGAAAGGGTATTCTGCATACCAGAATTTCACCATTACCGTTGGGACGTCAGACCTGACGGCAGCCCCATTGTCCGTTAATTCGTGTGATGTTAACGGTGATGGTTCGGTCACCAGCGATGATATCAATGCGATCATTGCAGGGAGAGGGACTAACAATCTCTCTCTCGATATGGACGGTGATGGTGCTGTGACGTTGCTGGATGCGCGCGTCTGCGCCCTTCAAATGCAGAACTGAGGATTTGATGCTCTAAGCAAAATTCTGGTTATCGTATGAAGAATGACGGGGAGGTGTCGCGGACGCCTCCCCGTTTTTTTGCATGACCCCTGATGCTCGACGGCATTCACGGTTGCCCCCGATTTCGGAATAATGCTATAACCAATCAATTCCACATGATTCAGAGGTTTTCTTGAAGGCTTCCCTGGTTCGCCGTGTCTGGGTTACATTCTCTGCCCATGTAATCGGTTTCTATGCATCCACCATCAACAGGTTCCGGGTTAAAGGGATTGAAAACCTTCCGAAGGATGGCGGAGTCCTGATCGCCTCCAACCACATCTCCGCCTACGAAACCATTTTCATTCCCTGGGCCGTGTTGCGTCACTATCCACTGCAGATGGTCTGGGCTCCCGCCAAGGAAGAGCTTTTCACCAGCCGTTTTCAGCAGTGGCTCTATAGTTCGTGGGGTGCGTTTCCGGTCAAGCGGGGGCGTGACATCCGCGCCGGTAAGGTTATCAATGAGCTTCTCCGGACCGAAAAGGTGATGCTCTTCCCTGAGGGTACCCGCCATAAGGACGGAGTTCTTGGCCCTGGCAACCGGGGCGTAGGCAAGATTATCTACGACACGCGCCCCACGGTGGTGCCGACGGCCCTTGTCGGTCTCAATCGCTGGGAGTTTCCCGGTGTCGGCCAGGATGCCGCCATCGTATTCGGTAAATCCCTCGATTTTGCAGACCTGTATGTCCGCGAGGATAACAAGGAGACTCACCAGTTGATTGTCGAGCGGGTCATGACGGCCATAGCTGAACTTCTGAAGGCGGAAGGGGCCTATGTCAACAAGGGTTGAACTTTTCTGCGACGGTGCCTGCAGCGGCAATCCGGGTGTCGGCGGTTGGGGGGGCATCCTTCGGTGTGGCGCTACGGAAAAGGAGTTATCCGGCGCAGAGTGGGAGACCACCAACAACCGGATGGAGATGACCGCCGCCATCCGGGGGCTGGAGGCACTGACGCGTCCCTGTGAGGTTGTCGTCACCACCGACTCCCAATATCTGGTGAAGGGAATGACCGAATGGCTTCCGGGATGGATCCGGCGGGGGTGGGTGAACAGCAAGAAGGAACCGGTGCTGAACCGGGATCTCTGGGAGCGTCTCCTGGAGCTTTCCACGATCCACCGTATTCAGTGGACCTGGATTCGGGGGCACAACGGCCATTCCGAGAACGAGCGCTGTGACGCCCTGGCACGGGGGGCCATTGACGAACTCAGAAAGAAAGGTCAGGGGCGGCGGTGAACTACTTCATCGTTGAGGTGTCGGAGCAGGAGGTGAAGCGGGAGAAGGAAAAGGCCCGGGAGCTTCGCCGAAGCCAGTGGTGGAAGAACCGGATTGCCCGCGGCATCTGCCACTACTGCGGTGAAATCTTCCCGTCCGAGGAGCTCACCATGGACCACTTGGTGCCCATCGTGCGGGGCGGCAAGAGTACCCGCGGCAACGTGGTCCCGGCCTGCAAGGAGTGCAACAACCGCAAGAAGTACCTCCTTCCCGTGGAGTGGGAGGAGTATCTGGATTCGTTGAAAACCGAACCACCCGACAGTGAAGGGTAACCTTCACCAGCGGGCGGCATGGGGTAAGCGTGCGTTACAAGGCAGTGATCTACGATTGCGATGGGGTGATGTTCGACTCCTTCGAGGCAAACCTCGCCTTCTACCAGCGGATCATGGGGATGATGGGGCGCGAACCGCTCGACCGGTCCGACGAGGAGCAGATGCGCATCCTCCACACCTATGCCAACCGGGAGGTCCTCGCCCATTTTTTCCACAACCCGAGGGAGTGGGAAGAGGCGGTTCGCTGCGCCGGCCGGATCGACTATCGGGATCTGGTCCCCCTGATGGTCATGGAACAGGGGTTCCGTGAAACCCTTGATCAGCTTAAGGGTCGCGTGGAGCTGGCCGTCTGCACCAACCGGTCAACCTCCATGGATACCGTTCTGGAGAGCTTCGATCTTGCCCCTTACTTCGGCCTTGTCATGACCGCCTCGAAGGTGGACAACCCGAAACCCCATCCTGAGCCGCTCTTGAAAGTGGTTGAACACTTCGGTATCGAACCCGGAGAGGCCCTCTTTGTGGGTGATTCGGCCGTGGACTGCATGGCAGCCGAGGCCGCCGGGGTGCCTTTTGTCGCCTACAAGGCCGATCTCCCTGCCATGGCGTGCATCGACTGCCATGGCGATGTGATCGCTCTCGTGCGATCCTGAACCTTTCCCTCTCAATTCCCTTTTTACCTAAACTCCCAACACCTCCGCCAGCCGCAATACCTCGTCCTGGGGGCGTTTCTCTCCTTTGATGACGTCTTCCAGGGGGGTGGCGAGAATGGCGTTGCAGGAAAGTCCCACCATCACCCCGGAGTTGCCGGAGATGAGGAGTTCCACCGCCCGCTTGCCGAAACGGCTTGCCAGGAGCCGGTCAAAGACGGTCGGCGCGCCGCCGCGCTGGTAGTGGCCCAGCACCGTGACCCGCGTCTCGAAGCCGATGGCGTCCTTGATGCTGTCGGAGATCTCCTGAGCATGGCCGGCACCTTCGGCAAGGATGATGATGGCGTTGTCGCGCCCTTCCTCGAAGCGTGCCCGGAGCTGTTGGCAGATCTCGGCCAGGTCGTATTCCCGCTCAGGGACCAGGGCATACTCGGCGCCGGTGGCAATGGCGGAAATGCTGGCAAGATATCCCGAGTTGCGCCCCATGACCTCGATCACGAAGGCCCGGGCATGGGAGCTGGCCGTATCCTTGATGCAATCGACAGCGTAGATGATGTTGTTGAGGGCCGTGTCGACCCCCAGGGCCATGTCGGTGTACGGGATGTCGTTGTCGATGCTGGACGGGATCCCAACCACCGGCAGGCCGAGCCGATGCAACGCCAGTGCCCCGGTCAGGGAGCCGTCGCCCCCGAGCACCACGAGTCCCTCCACGCCCAGTTCCTTCAGGTTGTCCATGGCCTTTTGCTGCCCCTCGGGGGTCTTGAATTCCTGCGAACGGGCCGACTGGAGAAACGTGCCCCCCCGGTGGAGGATGCCTGAAACCGCCTTGGTGTCGAGGGGAATGGCGTCCCCTTTCATGAGACCCAGGTATCCTTTCCTGAAGCCCACCACCTCGATGTTCAGGCGGATTGCGGTCCGGACCGCCGCACGTATTGCCGCGTTCATGCCGGAGCAGTCGCCGCCGCTCGTGAGTATGCCGATTTTTTTCATTCTTTGTTCCTCTCCTGTAAGGTCCGCAGATATTCCATCCGTTCTTTGATCGTCTTTTCGTAGCCATGCCCGCGGGGGGCGTAAAAGGTCTTCCCCTGGAGCTTTTCGGGGAGATACTCCTGGGAGATGTGCCCCCCTTCGTAGTCGTGGGCGTACTTGTATCCCGCGTGGTATCCCAGATCCTTCATGAGCCGCGTGGGGGCGTTGCGGATATGGAGCGGAACGGGCAGGGCGCCGCTCTTCCTCACCTCTGCCAGGGCCGCGTCGATTCCCGCGTAGGAGGCGTTGGACTTGGGCGCGGTGGCCAGATACGTCACCGCCTGGGCCATGATGATCCGCCCTTCGGGCATCCCCACCAGCTGAAACGCCTGGAGGGCCGCCACCGCCACCTGGAGCGCCCGGGGGTCGGCGTTGCCGATGTCCTCGGAGGCGAGGATCACCATCCGCCTGAGGATGAAGAGGGGGTCTTCCCCCGCCTCGATCATCCGCGCCAGCCAGTAGAGGGCGCCGTCGGGGTCGCTGCCGCGCATGGACTTGATGAAGGCGGAGATGACGTTGTAGTGCTCCTCGCCCCCCTTGTCGTAGAGCAGGGCCTTCTTCTGGGCTGCTTCCCGGGCCGAGTCCAGGTCGATCTCGCCGTTTTTCGCCAGTCGCGCCGCCGTTTCCAGGGTGTTGAGGGCGATCCGGGCGTCCCCCTGGGCCTGTTCCGCCATGAAGGCGAGCGCCTCGTCGGAAACGGCAAGACCCCGGTTGCCAAGCCCCCGCTCCGGGTCGGCCAGGGCACGGCGCAGAATCGTCGTCACCTCTTCATCGGTCAGGGAATTGAGGACCAGGACCTTGCAGCGGGAGAGGAGTGGGGCGATGACCTCGAACGAAGGGTTTTCGGTGGTGGCGCCGATGATGGTGAAGACTCCCTTCTCTACGTAGGGAAGGAAGGCATCCTGCTGGGATTTGTTGAAACGGTGGATCTCGTCCACGAAGAGGATGGTGTTGGCGCCCCGGTACTTCCGCTCGTTCTCCGCCTCCTTGACGATTTCGCGGATCTCCTTCACGCCGGAAAGGATGGCGGAAAAGAAAATGAAGTGGGACTTGGTGGCGTTGGCGATGATACGGGCCAGGGTCGTCTTGCCCGAGCCCGGAGGCCCCCAGAAGATGAGGGAGGAAAGGGTGTCGGACTCGATGAGCCGGCGCAGGAGCTTTCCTTCGCCCAGAAGATGTTCCTGGCCCACGTACTCGTCGATGGTGCGGGGGCGCATCCGTTCGGCAAGGGGTGCGCCCCTGCCGGTTTCGGCCGCGGCGGTTGCGTCAAAAAGATCGGTCATCGGTCTGATTCTGCTCAGTCGGGTATCACATCGTGCTGCCGGTAGTCCAGAACCGGATGGACTTCAAAGGGTTTCACCCCCCAGATATCCCGGGCGTACTCGGCAATGGTCCGATCGCTGGAAAACTTGCCCATGCCGGCGCAATTGAGGATTGCCTTCCGGGCCCACTGTTCACGGTCCAGATAGAGCTTGCTCACTTCCTCCTGACAGGCCACGTAGGAGGCATAGTCGGCCAGGAGCATGTAGTGATCTCCCTGGTTGAGGAGGGTGTCGACGATGGGGCGAAAGAGGTCACGGTTGGCGGGGGAGAAGTACCCCTCGGCGATCATGTCCAAAACATTTTTCAGCTCGGGATTCTGGGTGTAGTAATCCCTCGGGTTATAGCCCCTGCGGCGCAGATCTTCCACCTCTTCGGCGTTCATGCCAAAGATGAAGATGTTGTCGCGCTCTACCTCTTCCATAATCTCGATATTGGCGCCATCGAGGGTGCCGATGGTGAGCGCCCCGTTCAGGGCGAATTTCATGTTGCCAGTTCCCGACGCCTCGGTCCCGGCGGTGGATATCTGCTCCGAAAGGTCGGCTGCCGGGAAGATCTTCTCGGCCAGGGAGACGCTGTAGTTGGCGAGGAAGACCACCTTGAGGCGGTCCCCAACCTGGGGGTCATTGTTGACCACATCTCCCACGGCATTGATGAGCCTGATAATCAGCTTGGCGATGGCATAGGCCGGGGCAGCCTTCCCGCTGAAGACCACGGTGCGGGGGACGAAGTCATCCTCCGGCCGTGCCTTGATCCGGTTGTAAAGGGTGATGACATGGAGCACGTTCAGCAACTGCCGCTTGTACTCGTGGATCCGCTTTACCTGGCAGTCGAACATGGAATCGGCATTCACCTGGACGCAGTTATGTTTCAGGATATACGCGGCAAGCTTTTCCTTGTTGGTTCGCTTCACCTGCTGCCACTGGGCAACGAAGGCCGGATCGTCCGCCAAGGGGCGAAGCTGCGTGAGCTTGTAGAGATCGGTGGTCCAGCCGTTGCCGATGGTGTTGGCGATGAGGTGCGCCTGATCAGGGTTGGCACACTTGAGCCAGCGGCGCTGGGTGATGCCGTTGGTCTTGTTGTTGAACCGCTCCGGATACATCTCGAAGAAGTCCTTGAAGACGTGCTCCTTGATGATTTCCGTGTGGAGTGCCGCAACGCCGTTCACTGAGTGGCTCCCCACCACGGCCAGGTTCGCCATCCGTACCCTTCGCTCCCAGTGCTCCTCGATGAGGGACATGCGCTCCAGTTTACCCACATCGCCCGGGAAGCGCGACCGCACCTCGGCAAGGAAACGGTCGTTGATCTCGTAGATGATCTGGATGTGCCGCGGCAGGATATGCTCGAAAAACCAGACCGGCCACTTCTCCAGGGCCTCGGGGAGGATGGTGTGGTTGGTGTAGGCGAAGGTTCTGGTGGTGATGTCCCAGGCGGTGTCCCAGTCGAGGTGGTGGTGGTCGATGAGGACCCGCATCATCTCGGGGATGCAGAGGGCCGGGTGGGTGTCGTTCAGCTGGATGGCAGCCTTCTCGGGGAGGCGCCGTAGGTCCTCGTGCTGTTTGTGGAAGCGGTAGATGACATCATGGACCGTGGCGCAGGCCAGGAAATATTCCTGCTTGAAGCGGAGCTCCTTCCCCTCCGGCACATTGTCCGCAGGATAGAGGACCTTTGAGATGTTTTCGGTGAGCATCTTCTTTTCGACGGCCCGGATGTAGTTCCCTTCGTTGAAGAAGGAAAGGTCGAATTCCCGGGTCGACTTGGCGGTCCAGAGTCGCATTGTATTGACGGTGTTAGTGTTGTAGCCGGGAATGGGGGTGTCGTAGGCCATGGCCATGACGTCCTCGGTATCGACCCAGTCGAAGACGGTGTTCCCTTGGGAGTCCTTGCGCTCCACCACTTTGCCGTAGAACTTGACCGGGTGGAGATGCTCCTGGCGGTCCATCTCCCAGGGATTGCGGTAGCGGAGCCAGTTGTCGGGGATCTCCACCTGGGCGCCGTCGGTGATGTTCTGACGGAAAATGCCGTACTCATACCGGATGCCGTACCCGTATCCCGGAATCCCCATGGTGGCCATGGAGTCGAGGAAGCAGGCGGCAAGCCGCCCCAGCCCGCCGTTGCCGAGCCCCGCGTCCTGCTCCCGTTCGATGAACTCTTCAAGGTCGTAGCCGAGTGAGTTCATGGCCTCGCGGAACTCCGCCAGGAGGCCGAGATTCACGAGGCTGTTCTCCAGGGTCCTCCCCATGAGGAATTCCATGGATACATAGTAAACGCGCTTGGGGTCTTCGTTGTAGTAAGCCTGCTGGGTGTCGAGCCACCGCTCCACCATCCGGTCGCGGACGGCGTAGGCGAGGGCATTGAAGATGTCATGGCGGGTGGCGGAGTACTTGTCCTTGCCCAGGGTGTACTCCAGGTGCTCAAGGAAGGACTTGATGATGAGCATCATGGTATCGAGTTCAGTGGAGTCGGAGCTGGTTGGAAATGCTTCATCATTCATGGGGTCACCTTAGGGGAAAGGGGGGCGGAAACCGGGGTGTTCAGGAGAAGACAGTACCCCTAAATGGCGGAATTTCCATTGGACATGCCCCCTGATCTGTGCTAGTAAATTCCATACTTATACCACAACTACAGGGTCGGCACGATGAAAAAAATCGCCATCTTCGCCAAGGTTCATGATCCCCGTTGCCAGGGTGTGGCGGGGGAACTGATCACCTGGCTCGAGCAGCGGGGGATCGTTCCGCTCGTTGAAGCTCATTTCGCCCGCCATCTGGGGCGCCCTGGCATTGCCTCCGAAGATATTCCCGATTTTGCCGACATGGCGGTGGTTCTGGGGGGCGACGGCACCCTCATCTCGGCTGCCAGGCTCCTGGGAGGGCGGGAAATTCCCATTCTCGGCGTGAACCTGGGGAGCCTCGGCTTTCTGACCGAGGTCACCCTGGACGAGCTCTATCCGGCCCTTGAAGCCTGCCTCGGCGGCGACTACCGGGTTTCGGAGCGGATGATGCTTGCCGCCACCGTGGAGCGGGGCGATGACATCGTCTTCTCTCATCGGGTGCTGAACGACGCGGTGATCAACAAGGGTGCCCTGGCCCGGATCGTAGACATGGAGAGCCTGGTCAACGACCACTACCTCACCACCTACAAGGCCGACGGCCTCATCATTTCGAGCCCCACCGGCTCCACCGGCTACTGCCTCTCGGCCAACGGCCCCATCGTCCATCCCGACCTCGAATGCCTCACCATTACCCCCATCTGCCCCCACACACTCACCAACCGCCCCATCGTCCTGGAGGCCAGCGCCGAGATCACGGTGCGGCTCATCTCCAAGAATGAGGATGTCTACCTCACCCTTGACGGTCAGGTGGGGATGGAGCTCAAGTGCGGCGACATCATCCGGGTGCGCCGGGCCGAGCACCGCACGCGCCTCGTCATGTCGCGGAGCAAGGACTATTTCGAGGTTCTCAGAACCAAGCTCAAGTGGGGTGAGCGGTAGTGCTCATCGACCTCTCCATCAGAAACCTCGCCATCATCGATACCCTCCATGTTCCGTTCCAACCGGGGCTCACGGTCCTCACCGGCGAGACCGGCGCGGGAAAGTCGATCATCATCGACGCGGTGAGCCTCATCATGGGGGGACGCGCCTCCGCCGACCTGATCAGGACCGGCGCCGAGGAGGCCACCGTGGAGGCGGTCTTTGCGCTTCCCGAAGGGACCCTACTTGCGGCCCGCCTGGCCGGGGCAGGGATAGAGTGCGACGGCGAGCTTCTGGTGAAACGGGTCGTGTCCCGCTCGGGGCGCAACCGGGTCTTCGTGGGGGGCGGTCTCTCCACCCAGGCGATTCTCGCCGATATCGCCCGTGAGCTCATCAATATCTACGGCCAGCACGAGTCCCAGACCCTCCTGCGGACCGACAACCACCTGGTCCTCCTGGATGGCTTCGGGGGACTCTTTTCCCTCCGGGAAGCCTATGCCGCCCTCTATGCCGATTACCGCGCTACCCTTGATCAAATCCGGGCGCTGGAGGAGGGGGAGCGGGAGGCGACCCGGCGGCTCGATCTTCTGTCGTTCCAGGCAAACGAGATCAGGGAGGCGGCCCTTCGTCCGAACGAAGATGAGGAGCTGGAGCAGGAACGGGGGCTCCTGGCCCACGGCGAAAAGCTTCTCTGCGCCAGTCAGGAGGCCTACGCCGCCCTCTACGGGGACGATGGCGCCGTGCTCGATCGGCTGGCCGAAGTGAAGGGGAAGGTGGCCGAGATAGCCGGCATCGACGGATCCCTCGGGCAGCTTGTGGACTCCCTGGCGGACGCCGCCGCCCAGCTGGAGGATGCCGCTCTCACCCTCAGAGATTACGCAGCCCGCGTGGAGGCCGATCCTGGGCGGTTGGAGCGGGTTGAGGAGCGGCTCGACCTGATCCGTCGGCTCAAGAAGAAATATGCCCCCACCGTGGAGGAGATCATCGCCTACGGCGAGGAGGCGGCCCGCGAGATGGAGCTCCTCGAAAACCGGGAGCGGACCCGCGGTGAGCTGGACGCGGCCCTGGAGAGGCTGCGCAAGGAGCTTGCGGCAAAGGGGGGAGAACTCTCGGCGAAACGTCGCGCCGTGGCGAAGGAGCTGCAAAAGGCCATGGAGCGGGAGATCCACCAGCTTGCCATGAAACACGCCCTCTTCGAGGTCGCCTTCGAGGAGTTTTCCGAGCCCCGGGCCACGGGGCTTGAGCGGGCCGAGTTCCTCTTTTCCCCCAACCCGGGGGAGGAGCCGAAACCCCTGACGAAGATCGCCTCCGGCGGGGAGCTTTCCCGGCTCATGCTGGCTCTCAAGCAGGTCCACCCCGAGAGCGACGTGCCGACCCTTGTCTTCGACGAGGTGGACACCGGCATCGGCGGCGCCACCTCGGCCCTGGTGGGGGAAAAGCTCAAGCGGGTGAGCAGGGGCCAGCAGGTTCTCTGCATTACCCATCTTCCCCAGGTGGCGGCCTTTGCCGACCACCACTACCTGGTTGAGAAGCGGGTGGAAGGGGGAAGGACCGCCACTGCCGTCACCCCGTTGGAAGGGGAGGCCCGGGTGGCGGAGATGGCCCGGATGCTGGGGGGGGTCACCATCACCGACCGGACCCTGGAGCATGCCCGCGAGATGATTGCCCACGGGGCCGGGGCGTAGAAACGGCCCAGCCGTTCACGGAGACGAAACCTGATGCAGATGATACCCTTAGCCCTTGCCGAGCCGGAAATGGTTCTTGCCCGCGATATAAGGAGGGCCGACAATCCCCAGGGGCCTCCCATCTGCGGCCGGGGGACGACCCTTACGGAATCGCTCATCGAACGGCTCAAGAACCTGGGGATCAAGTCCATAACCGTGGAGGGGCATCCGGTCGTCATCGAAGGGGAGAAGACCCTGGAGGACCTCCTGGCCGATCTGGACCGCCGGTTCGGCAAGGTGGCGAACGTGCCGCTCATGATGCGGCTGAAGGAGATCTACCGCAGAATCATCATCCGTTCCATGGGGGGCGAAGGTGGGAAGTAAGCGCGACAAGATCCTCGACATCATCCGGGATACGAACTCGCTCCCGACTCTCCCCGGCGTCGTGTCGCGGCTCCAGGCCCTGTCCGAAAACCGCAAGTCCACCATCGAGGAAATGGCCCGCCTGGTCTCCTCGGACCAGATCCTGTCGGCCCGGGTGCTGCGGCTCGTGAACTCCCCCTCCTACGGGTTCTACCGGGTTTCCACCATCTCCAACGCCCTCATTCTCCTTGGGGTTAATGTCATCAAGAGCCTGGCCCTCAGTTCTTCCATCTTCGAGATCATGGAAAAGACCATCGTGGGGCTCTGGGAGCACTCCCTGGGGGCCGGGGTGGCGGCCAACATCATCGCCCGGCACCTGAAGCTCCCCGAGGTGGAGGAGATCTCCACCGCGGCCCTCCTTCATGATATCGGCAAGGTGATTCTCAAGGAGAAGTGCTCCGATGACTACGATCTGGTTGCCGATATCATGGTCCGGGACGGGATCACCATGCTCGAAGCGGAGCGGAAGGTGCTGGAGACGGACCACGCCGAGGTGGGGGAATGGCTGGTGCGCAACTGGTACCTTCCCGACAAGCTGAGCGAGCCGGTGGCCTGCCACCACGACGTGGCACGGGCACAGCACCACCAGACGAAAACCGCTGTAGTGCACCTGGCCGACGTCCTCGTGAAGGCGAGCGCCTTCGGCTTCAGCGGCGACGACTATGTCCCCCGTATCCAGCCCACGGCCTGGGAACGCCTCGGCATGACCGAGGATGACCTCGCCGTGATCGTGGAGGAGTTGGAGGACAGGCTGGTGGAGACCAGAAACTTCAGCCTGGAGATACAGTCCGCCGATGAGAGCTAACCTGAGGATAATCGTCGTCACCGGCCCAAGGGGAGGAGACGGAAGCCTTGAGCTGCGCCTCCAGAGCAAGGGGTACCAGGTGGTCACCCTTGCAAACCCCGCCAGCGTCATGGGGTCCATCTATTCGGACCCCCCCGACGTGGTTCTCATGGACCTGTCGTCGCCAGACGAGACGATCCTCGGCATCATCCGCAGCCTCAAGGACGACTTCTTCTTCTCCACCATCCCGGTCATCGGCATGCTCCCCGAACAGGGGGCCGAAGGATTCGACTGGGAGGAATATCCCCTTGACGACTTCGTTGCCATCCCCCTCAACTATCGCGACCTCTTTACCCGCATTGTCCTGTCGCTTCGGCGCCTCAGGCGGGTCTTCGACAACAACCCCCTGACGAGACTCCCCGGCAACACCTCAATCCAGCGGGCCATCGAGCACGCGGTGGGAAAGCCCATGGGGGTCTGTTACGTGGACATCAACCACTTCAAACAGTACAATGACGTCTATGGCTTCGCCCACGGCGACGAGGTGATCCGGATGGTTGCCCGCATCATCTCCAATGCCGTCAAGGAGGCGGGAGAGGGGTTTGCCGGCCACATCGGCGGTGACGATTTCGTCTTCATTGTGCCCCTTGACCAGGCCGAGGCCGTGTCGGAGCGGATCATCGCCAACTTCACCGCCGTCGTCTCAGAGCTCTTCAACGAGGATGAGAAGGCGCGGGGATTCTACGTGGCCCACGACCGCAAGGGGAACGAGGAACGGGTGCCGCTCATGGGGGTTGCCATCTCCATCGTTCCCATGGATTCGCCGAAGATCGGACACTACGCCAAGGTGGCCGAGGTGGCGGCGGAACTGAAAAAACTGGCCAAAAAATCCCACAAGAGCTGTTATGTCATGGACCGGCGTAAATAGCCGTTCAACGCAGAACCATCCCATCCACACCACAGAAGGAGACCCGCCCATGCTCCGCAAGGCCCAGATACACGACGTCAAGAACATCCAGAAGCTCCTCACCCACTTCGCCAGCCAGGGGGACATGCTCTCCCGTTCCCTGTCGGAGCTCTACGAGTCGATCCGCGACTTCTACGTGTGGGAGGAGGGGGGGGAGATCGTCGGCACCGCCGCCCTCCACATCATCTGGGAAGACCTGGCCGAGATCCGCTCCGTGGCCGTGGCGGAGGAGACAGGGCGGAAGGGGATCGGCACCCAGGTCGTGAACGCCTGCATCGACGAAGCCCGCCAGCTGGGGCTCAAGCGGGTTTTCTGCCTCACCTACAAGCCCAACTTCTTCGGCAAATTCGGCATGCGGATCGTGGACAAATCGGAGCTTCCCCACAAGGTGTGGGGCGATTGCATGAAGTGCGTGAAATTCCCTGACTGCGACGAGATCGCAATGATTCTGGACCTCGAATAGTCCCCGACAGGTATAGCCATGCAAACAAATGAAATGATCGAAACCGTCATTGCTCTCCTGAAGGACCGTTCCCTGGACGGGTGGGAGGTTGCCGCCGCATCGTCGCGCCTTCTCTCCATTGAGGTGAAGGAGCAGAAGGTTGACACCTTCAAGTGCTCTGCCCCGGGTGGGGTGAGCATCCGGGTTCTGAAAAACGGCGGCATGGGGTTCTCGTATTCCACCAGCATGGAACCTTCAGACCTTGCCCGCATGGTGGAAAATGCCCTCGTGGGGGCCGAGACCCAGACCCCTGACGAACACCATGCCTTTCCCGATCCCCGGACCTGTCCGGAGATCGCCGGGCTCTATGACGAAGGGCTGGCGGCCGTGCCCGAAGCGGAGAAGGTGGAGCGGGCCATGGAGCTGGAGCGGCTCGTCATGGCCGCCGATCCGCGGGTGAAGAGGGTACGCAAGTGCTCTTTCGGCGAATCGACAGTGGAGACCCGCATCGTCAACTCCCGGGGCGTCGATGTCTCCTCCCGGGGCACGTCGGTATCCGCCAGCGTTTCGGCCATCGCCGAGGAAAACGGCAATTCCCAGATGGGGTGGGATTTCGACTTCGCCAACCGGTTCGCCGATCTCTCGGTGGAGCGGATTGCAGCACGGGCCGTCGCCAAGGCGGTGGGGCTTCTGGGGGCCGCTAAGATTCCGACCATGCGCTGTCCTGCGGTTCTTGACAGCTACGTGGCCACCGAAATCCTGGAGGTGCTTGCCTCCGCCTTCCTGGCCGAGAGCGTCCAGAAGGGGAAGTCGCTCCTGGCGGGGAAAAAGGGAGAGCGGATTATCAGTCCCCTCCTCCGGGTCCGGGATGACGGAACCCTCCCCGGCGGCATGGGGACCGCTCCCTTTGACTCCGAGGGGGTGCCGAAGCAGAACACAATCCTCGTGGAGGACGGCGTGCTCCTCGGATACCTCTACGACACCCTCCGGGCCCGCAAGGATGGCGTCGAATCCACCGGCAACGCCGGCCGGGGCGGCATCAAGTCACCCCCCCACATGGGGGTGTCCAACCTCTTCATCGAGAATGGCGCCGTTTCCCTCGACGACCTCATGGCCGGCATCGGGCGGGGCATTTTCCTCACCGACGTCATGGGGATGCACACCGCCAACCCCATCTCCGGCGACTTCTCCGTGGGGGCCGCCGGGTTTCTCATCGAGGAGGGGAGGGTGACGGTTCCGGTCAAGGGGATCGCCATCGCAGGGAACATCCTGGAACTCTTCCGGGGAGTGGAGGGAGTGGGGAACGACCTTCGCCTCTATGGCACCGTGGGGTCGCCGTCGCTGCGAATCGCGGCCCTTGACGTGAGTGGAGAGTAAGGGGGATTACCCTTACTTCCGGCAGGCTTTACCTGCCCAATATACGAGCCGTCACCTTCAGAAAAATTCCGGGTGGCGGTTTTTTTATGCCCTTGTTGTCTTGGTGAAAAAAGAAAGTATAATGAAAAAGTTTTTCCTTGGGGGGGCGCTAAATGTCGACGATGAAATATGTGATGATTTTGACTGTCGTCTGTACCGCGGGATTGTCGCTGGAAGCCCATGCCGGCCCCCTGGTGGGGATAACGGTGGCTCCCGGTGATACACTCCGCACCCTCTGCCGCCAGCATCTGGAAAATCCCGACTCCTGTCGCGAGATCTACCGGTTGAACCACATGCGGAATCCCGACCTGATCCGGCCGGGTCAGCGGGTCATGGTCCCGGCTGAACTCTTGCGGGGAATACCGGCCGAGGGAGTCGTTTCCTTTGTCACGGGAGAGGTGCGCTACTACCGTGCCGCTGGTGAAGAAGGTCGCCCACCCCAGGTTGGGGAGTCCCTGGAGGAGGGGGGAAGGCTCGAGACGGGGGGGGATGGTACCGTGGAGGTTACCTTTGGAGACGGCTCCTCCTTTCTCCTCAAGCCGGACAGTGTGCTTTCCCTTGTTCGATCCCGTCAAAAAGGTGATGAGTTTGTCCTGCGCAATCTCTTCCTGAAAACGGGGCGGGTACTGTCGCGCATACGCAAGGCAACGGGGCACGAGCAGCGGTACAATATACGGACTCCTTCGGCGGTGGCAGGGGCACGGGGGACCGAGTTCAGGGTTTCGGTGGACGAGGAAGAGACCACCCGTTCCGAGGTTCTGGCCGGTACGGTGGCGGTCGAGGCGATGCGCCGGGAAGTGATGCTGCACGAAGGGGAAGGTACCGGTGTGCGCAAGGGAGAGATTCCTGCCCCGCCGCGCCCCCTGCTTCCCCCGCCGCGCCCCCTGGGGGTGTCGCCGGTTTACAAGAGCGAGCCTGTCCGTATCGGCTTCTCGACGGTGGCGGGGGCCAATGCGCTCCGCGCCACCCTTGCCCGGGACGGGGAGATGCGTGCCGTGGTCAGGGAGCGGGTCATGCCGGTCGGCGAGGCGTTCGAGGTGTCCGGTCTCGATGATGGCTCGTACTTTCTGCAAGCCACGAGCATCGACGAAAAGGGGCTTGAGGGTAAACCGCTGGCGCCGGTGCCGGTCGTGATCCGGCTCAACCCCATGCCTCCCAATGTGGAGGCTCCCCGGGAGGGGGCCGAGTACCGAAGCACGACTGTTACCGCCCGGTGGCTCCGGGTCGGCGGCGCAACCGGGTACCGGATCCAGATCGACGGGGATCACAGTTTTACTTCTCCCCTGGTGGACCAGCGGGTGGAGGGGGTGGAGCAGAAAGTGGAGCTGGGTTACGGAAGCTACCATTTTCGCGTGGCCTCGGTGGCCCCGGACGGTTTCCAGGGGGAGTGGTCCGACGCCCTCTCTTTCAGCCTGGTGAAGCCTCCCCCCACGCCCGCGCCGGCCGGGGCACCGGAAGACGATGGCAAGCAGATGCGAATCCGGGTCCGGGATGCCGGGAAGGGGATCACCTATCGGTTCCAGGTGGCCCGGGACGAACAGTTTGCCGATCTGCTCCAGGATACAAAGGTGGAAGTTCCTGAACTGGTCATCCCCCGGCCCGATGCCGGGACCTACTATGTCAGGACGTTGTGCATCGATGCAAAAGGCAACGAGGGGAGCTTCTCTCCTCCCCAGAGCTTCGTCATCGAACGCCGCTTTCCCTATGGAATGCTTGGCGTAGCCGGCGGGATCGTGGGGCTCATTATCGGGTTGGTTCTGTAAATGGACAAAATATCGGAGGTTGGCGAACCTGTGGGGTCCGCAAAGAAGACAAGACGATGGATGCGTACCTTACTGGTCTGCCTGTCCGGAGTGTTTCTAATCCTCCTCGCGGATCATCTCGGCTTTTTCGATGGAGCCAACCGTTATTTCTACGACTTCTCCTTCAGGCTCCGGGGGGTCCAGCGCCCCTCCGACCTGATCGTCATTGCCGCCATTGACGAAAAATCTCTCCGTGAGTTGGGCCAATGGCCCATCCGAAGGTCCCATTACGCAACGTTTCTCGATGCCGCCCGCGGCGCCAGTGCCGTCGGGTTTTCCGTCATTATGGCAGAACCGGCCACAGACGACGCCTTGCTTGGCGAAGCGGTTGCCCGCCATGGCCGGGTGGTCCTTCCGGTCTATATCGACGATCGGTTACGCGTTGTCCGTCCCGTTGCGCCCCTCGGTCACGCGGCAGTCGGCCATATCCACGTGGAGGAAGATGTGGACGGCGTGGTGCGGAGGGTTTTCGGCTCCATAGCCACCGACGGCGAAGATTATTCCGCGCTTGCCGTGGTCCTTCACCGCCTGGCCGCCAACACTCCCCCTGCGGCGCAACAATGGCCGGTGCCCCGTTCTCCGGGGATCGTCCAGCGCAATCCGTTTCAGATCAATTTCTCCGGTCCCGAGGGGACGTTCAGGACGGTTTCCTTCTCGGATGTGGTCCTCGGAAGGGTTGCGCCGGAATCGTTGCAAGGTAAGATCGTCCTCGCGGGAGTGACGGCCCCCGGCATCGTGGAGCGGCTTGCAACCCCATTCTCCCATCAGAGGCGGAGGATGCCCCCTGTCGAGCTTCACGCGAATCTCCTGAACAGCCTCCTGAAGGGGGATACTATCCAGATTGTGGGGGAGGGAGCATCCGTCGGCCTTTGCCTGGTTCTGGCATCAATCTGGTTTGTGGCGTTCATGAAGCTCTCGGAAATCCGCGCAGCCATTCTCTGGGCCGCGAGCATCGCCGTAATCGGGGTGGGGGTCTATTCCTCATTTGCCGCCGGCAGCATCTGGATTGATCCCGTTGCCTTGCTGCTTACGGCCAGCTTCCTCTATATCGCCACATTCATCTCCCGGATCAGCGAGGCTGCCGACAGGCTCAAGGAGCAGTACGCCATTATCGCAGCTCGCCTGGACCCCGGAGACGAACCGCCCCTCCCGGCCGTGAGGTTCCCCGGGTTCCCTGGTTACCTTTCGGCAGGGGGGATCAACGAGGAGATAGCGCTCCTCGACAAGGTGGTCAAGCAGCTGGTCGAGCAATCCGCGCAGCTTGAATCCGTCAATCGGGAGCTTGAGTCGTTCAGCTACTCCGTCTCCCACGACCTTCGGGCTCCGCTGCGGGCGGTTGAGGGGTACAGCGTTGCCTTGAGGGAAGATTGCGCCGACCGCCTCGATGATATGTGCAAGGACTACCTGGCGCGCATATCTGCCGCCATCAACCGCATGGAGAGTCTCATCGAGGGGCTCCTCCGCCTGTCACGGCTCTCCCGGGCGGAACTGATCCGCAAGCCGGTCAATCTGAGCGCCATGGTGCGGGAGGTTGCCGAAGAGTTGCGAAAATCACACCCCGAACACCAATTGAACATTCTTGTTGCGGATGATGTTGTCGTGGAGGCTGATCCTTCCCTTCTGCGGGTAGTTGTCACCAATCTTCTGGAGAATGCCTGGAAATTCACCTTGGGCACGGCGCGTCCCGTCATCGAGTTCGGCGTGGAAGAAAGCGACGGGATACGGCATTACTACGTGCGGGATAACGGAGCGGGGTTCGACCCTGACTACGCCGACAAGCTCTTTGTACCGTTCCAGCGCCTGCACCGAGTTGAGGATTTCCCGGGTACCGGCATCGGGCTTGCCACGGTCCAGAGGGTGGTACATCGCCACGGCGGGCGCATTTGGGCAGAGGGAACGAAGGGGAGAGGGGCCACATTCTACTTTACCCTGTGAGCCGGGTACAAAAAAGCCGCATGCGGAAGATTCCGAAGCGGTTTTTTTGTATTTGATCTTCTGTCAGAACCCGTACTGGAGCCCCAGAAGGAAGTTGGAGTCGGCGTTCTTCACGCCGGCAGGGGGCGCGGCGCGTTGTCATAGTCGAGAATGTTGGCCAGCTGACATTCTCGGGCCAGTTATTCACTTGACCAGATCGGAAAGAACCAGCACCGTCCAGTAGGGGGAAGCCATGAGAATGGCGATGGAGGCGATGTAGGAGGGCATGTAGTAGAGTCCGCTCCGGAAGACCGTGCCCAGCGGTATCCCCGACATCCCCGCCACCACGTAGCAGCAGATGCCGATGGGAGGCATGATGGAGCCCATGGTAGTGACGATGGTGATCACCTGCCCGAACCAGACCGGGTCGTAGCCCAGTTGGGTGACGAGCGGATAGAAAATGGGGAGGGAGACTAGGAGGAACGCCAGGGCGTCCATGATGCAGCCGCCGATGATGTAACAGATGAGGATCACCCAGAGGACCATCCAGCGGGGGAGGTCCAGGGTGCCGATCCATTCGGCGGTTTCGTAGGGGAGGCGGGTAATGGTGAGGAACTTGGCGAAGATCACGGCCCCCGCCACGATCATGAAGACCATGCAGGAGATGCGGAGCGTGTCCACGAAGGCTCCCGAGAGCTTCTTCCAGGTGAGCTTGCGCCGCAGGCCGCAGATGACGAGCGCCAGGAAGCAGGAAACGGCCGCGGCCTCGGTGGCCGTCACCACACCGGTGAAGAGGGCGTACATGATGATGGCGAAGAGGATGAGGATGTCGATGGCTTCAGGTAGCGCCGCGAACCGCTCCCCCCAGCCGCTTTTCGGCCCCTCGGGGCCCCAGTCGGGGTGCCGGCGGCAGATCCAGACCACAGTCAGGAGGATGAGGATGGTGAGTATGGCGCTCGGGATCACGTTGCCGAAGAAGAGCTTGCCGATGGACTGGCCCGTGTAGAGGCCGTAGACCACGAGCACGATGCTGGGGGGGATCAGGACCCCGAGGGTCGCCCCGGCGGCCACGGAGCCGGCGTTCAGGAGCGGGTGGTAGTTGTAGCGCTTCATCTCGGGGATCGCCACGGCGCTCATGGTGGCGGCGGTGGCGGTGTTGGAGCCGCTGATGGCCGAGAAGGCGGCCGAAGCGAGGATTGTCGTCATGGCGAGCCCTCCCCGCTTGTGGCCGAACCACTTGTAGGTGGCGTGGTAGAGGCTGTTGTTGTAGCCGGCGTAGTGGACGATCTCCCCCACGAGGATGAAGAGGGGGATCACCGTGAGCCCGTAGCTGGAGAAGCTCCCCCAGAGTTCCGAGCCGACCATGGCTAGGGCCGCGTCGAAGTTCGTCACGGCCGCAATGCCGAAGAATCCCACCAGCAGAAGCGTGAAAGCTGCGGGAATCCGCAGCACGAACAGCATGAAAAACATCGCCAGAATCCCGTAGACCCCGGCCATCGGACCGCTCACTCCCCATCCTCCCTGCCGCGCAGCAGCGCTTTCATGAAATCGAGAAACAGCACCCCGGTCAGTGCGCCGAAGCCGGCCGCCACCACGTAGACAAAGGGGTAGTAGGCGAACTGGAGGGTTTCCGACAGTTCGCCGGAGAGGCGGAGCTTCTCCCCCCAGACCCAGACCTGCCAGGTGACGATCCCGAAGAGGACGCAGGTGCAGGCGTAGTTAAGTGTGTCGAGCACCCGCTTCACCGGTTCCGGGAACTTTTCCGAGAGGATGTCCACCACGATGTGGTCCTTTCGCCGCTGGGTGTGGGCTAGGGCCCCGGCAATGACGATGGCCCCCAGGAAGGAAACGATCTCATAGGTGCCGGCAAAGGGGGCGCCGGTGATGCGCAGCGCCACGTTGCCGGTGGCCAGAAGCACCAGCGCCAGCAGCGCAGCGCCGCCGAGGATCATGAAGGATTTGGAGAGAATGCTGAAAAGGCGTTCCATGAAAGGTTATTTTTTCTTCTTCGCCGGCTTAGCCGCCGGAGCTTCGTATTTTTTCTTGAGGGCCAGCACGTCTGCCACGATCTGCTTGCCGTTGAGTCCTTGGGCGCCTGCCTTCTTCACGTAGTCATCCACCATGGGGGCCAGGAGCTGGTTGACCTTCTTCTGGTCGTCGACGGGAAGGGTAAAGACTTGGTGCTGGTAGTTCTTCTTCGACCAGGCGAGGGATTCCTGAACGTGCCGGTCCGCGTAGTCGCCGGTCCAGGCGGCCTGCTCGCGGGAAAGGCCGTCCAGGGCCTTCTTGACATCGGCGGGGAGGGAGTCCCACTTGGCCTTGTTCATCACTACCGCGAAGGAGACCACCGGCAGGTTGGCGATGGTGGCGTAGGGGGTGTAGCTAGCGAATTTCAAGTCCTGGAGGATTTCCAAGGATGAAACCATTCCCTTTACGATCCCCTTCTGGATTGCCTCCGGGGTCTCCGATTGGGGCATGGCCACCGGTACCGCCCCGAGGCGCTTGGCCACTTCGGCGCTCGTCCCGGCAACCCGCAGCTCCATCCCCTTCAGATCCGCAAGCCCCTTTACCGGTGCCTTGGTCATGAGGTTGGTGGGGGGGCAGGTGAAGACGGTAAGGACCTTCACCTTCGCGAATTCCTTCGGCTTGTATTTCTCGATCAGGTCGTAGAGGACGAGGCTTGCCACCTTCGAGCTCGTGAAGCCGAAGGGGAGGTCAACCGCCTCGGAGACGGGGAAGCGCCCCGGCTGGTAGCTCATGGCGAAGTTGCCGATGTCAGCGATGCCGGAGGTGACCCCCTCGGCCATGTTCTTGGCGTTGAGGAGCGTGCCGCCCGGGAAGGTCTGCACCTTTACCCTGCCGTTGGTCCGCTTCTCCACTTCCTTGGCCCAGCGCTCCATCTGGACGCAGGGGAAGGTGGCCGCCGGCGGGAAATTGGCGTAGGTAAGCTTGATGACATCCGCGGCCCGGGCAGTTCCCGACGCGAAGACGAGGGTGATGAGAAGGATGGAGAGGGTGAACCGTCTCAGCATGGTGTGCCTCCTTGATAAGGGTGTTTCGTTACATTGAACAAAAATTTAATGAACTGATAGTGTTCGGAGCTGCTCATGTATAAAGAAAAATACCCGGAAATTCAAGCTGATTGTCGGCAAGAGCATTGGCTGGTCCGTGATTTCAGGTTGACAAACACCGGGCGAGCACGGAAAATCTGATGATTTTGTGTGTGGGAGGAAAAGCAGGTGAGTGAACGAATGCTGTTGCTCGGCAATGAAGCCATGGCCCATGGTCTTGTGGAGGCGGGATGCAACGTGGTGGCCTCCTATCCCGGTACCCCGGCCTCGGAGATCCTCTCGGGAGTGGCCCAGTGGCAGGCCCGCTACCGGCTCCCCATGCACGTGGAGTGGGCGGTGAACGAGAAGGTGGCCCTGGAGATCGCCTATGCGGCGTCCCAGGCGGGGCTAAGGGCTGCCACCGCCATGAAACAGGTGGGGCTCAACGTGGCCTCCGACCCGTTCATGAGTGCCGCCTACCTGGGGGTGAAGGGGGGCTTTCTGGTCATCAGCGCCGACGACCCCGGCCCCCACTCCTCCCAGACCGAGCAGGACAGCCGCCTCATGGCCCTGAGCGCCAAGGTGCCGGTGCTGGACCCCGACTCCCCGGAACAGGCCCGTGAACTGGTGAAGATCGGCTTCGAGCTTTCCGAGGCCTTCGAGATCCCGGTCATGCTCCGCCCCACAACCCGGGTTTGCCACGCCAACCAGGACATCCTTCCGGGTCCCGTGACCCCATCGGACCGTACTGCAGTTTTCGAGAAGAATCCGTCGCGCTGGGCCGCCACACCGAAATTCCGCCACCGTCTCCACCTGGAGCTGGAGGAGAAGCTTGCAAAGATCGCCGCCTGGGAGCCCACCGCCCCCCGGCTCCTCAATCCCGCTGCCCCGGCCCGTCGGGCCATCGTCGCCTCCGGCGTCGCCGCGGCCCATGCCCGGGACGTGCTGCATGACCTGGGGCTATGGGAGACGCTTCCCCTCTGGCAGGTGGTGCAGCCCTATCCGCTCCATTCGAGCTTCGTGGCCACTATCCTGGAACAGTACGACGAGATCCTCGTCCTCGAAGAGACCACCGGCGTCATGGAACTGCAGTTCGCCGACCGCTACCGCGTCAAGGGGAAACGCTCCGGCTTCGTTCCCGAGGTGGGTGAGCTGTCGCCGGAACTGATCGAGGGGCTCATTGCCTCCTTTGCCGGGATCGACGCCCCGGAGACTCCCGCTCCTTCCGCCGAAGGGGGACGGCGCCCGACCCTCTGCCCCGGCTGTCCCCACCGGGCCAGCTTCTATGCCATCAAACGGGCCGCTCCCAAGGGGATCTTCCCGTCGGACATCGGCTGCTATACCCTCGGCATCAACCTCGGCGGGGTCGATACCGTCCTCTGCATGGGGGCCGCGGTCTCCCAGGCCGCCGGCTTCTACCACGCCCACAAGCTGGGGGGCGTGGTTCCCGACATCGTCGCCACCATCGGCGATTCCACCTTCTTCCACGCCGGCATTCCCCCCCTCATCGACGCGGTAGTCCAGGATGCCCGCTTCGTTCTCGTGATCCTCGACAACGCCACCACCGCCATGACCGGCAACCAGCCGACCCCGGCCCTGGGGTGGGGCGCCGGCGGGGTTCCCACGGCCACCGTCGACATGGAGGGGCTCGTCAAGGCCTGCGGGGTGAAGTTTTGCAAGGTGGGGCGCCCCGGCAACCTTTCTGCGTTCACCGACCTCATGAAGGAAGCCGTCGCCTTTGCCCGGACCGAGGGGCTTGCCGTGGTCATTGCCCGCCAGCCCTGCGTGGTGGACCGCACCTTCAAGGGGGACCGGCCGCCGCGACGAAAGGCTGCCATCAGCGACGCCTGCAACGGCTGCCGCTACTGCACGACCCAGTTCGAATGCCCGGCCCTGGTCTATGACGAGGAGGAGAAGCGGGTCGTTATCGACACCCTCATCTGCACCGACTGCGGTGTCTGCATCGACGTCTGCCCGCGGCTGGCAATCGAGGAGGTGGGACAATGACCGGTCAGCAACTCATCATCAGCGGCGTCGGCGGCCAGGGGATCCTCTTCCTGACCCGCATCCTCGCCGAAACCGCCATCGGCCAGGGAATGCCGGTCATGACCTCCGAGACCCACGGCATGGCCCAGCGGGGCGGTGTGGTCATCTCCCACCTGAAGGCGGGGGAGTTTTCGAGCCCCCTCGTGAGGCCGGGACGGGCCGACGGACTCATCGCCATGAAGGAGGAGAACGTGGCGATCCACCGCCATTTCCTCCGTCCCGGCGGCTGGATCGTTGTCAATGCCAAGGCCGCGCCGGCCGACCTTGACGGCCACCCGGTCCACGCCATCGACGCCGATCTCCTTGCCCTGGAACTCGGCAACCCCCAGTCCCTCAACCTGATCCTCCTCGGCTTTTCCCTGGCGCGGCTCGCCGCCTCGGGCAACCTCTTCTGCACCGCCGACCAGGTCATCGGGACCATCGAGCGGCGCCTGGCCGAGAAGGGGAAGCTGCGGGACGCCTCCCTGGCGGCCCTTCGCCTGGGGATGGAGAATGCAGCAGGCTGATTTTTGTTCGGAGGTTTAATTTACGATGCTCACCCGCTTTCCTGCCACCTTTTCGTCACCCGCCGACCTTGAGCGGCTGCAGCTCGCCGGCGTTCAATGGACCGTTGCCCACGCCTGGGACAACTCCCCCTTCTACCGGGAGCGGTTCCAGCAGGCCGGCGTATCGCCGGAGGATATCCGCACCCTCGACGACCTGCGCAAACTCCCCTTCACAACGGCCGACGACCTGCGGGCCGGCTATCCCTTCCCTCTCCGGTCGGCACCCTTCGAGGAGATCGTCCGGATCCACTCATCATCCGGCACTACCGGCAAGAGGAAGATTCTCTGCTACACCCAGAAGGATCTGGACGACTGGGCCCAGATGTTCTGCCGCTGCTACGAGTTGGCGGGGGTGACGCGGGAGGACCGGGTACAGATCTGTGTCGGCTACGGGCTCTGGACCGCCGGAATCGGCTTCCAGGCCGCCTGCGAGCGCTACGGTGCCCTTGCCGTGCCGGTGGGACCGGGGAACCTGGAACTCCAGACCACCTTCCTCACGGACGTCCAGTCCACGGTAGTCTGCTGCACCGCTTCCATGGGGCTGCTCCTGGCGGAGGAGGTGCAGCGGCGGGGGCTCAGGGACCGGATAAAGGTCCGGAAGGTGATCCTCGGGGCCGAGCGCTCCAGCGAGGCGATGCTCGCCAAGATCCGGGAGGGGCTCGGGGCGGAATCGGTTCACGACATCACCGGCCTCACCGAGGTCTACGGCCCCGGTACCGGCCTTTCCTGTGCCGCTCCGGGGGCAAACGGCGCCGTCCACTACTGGGCCGACTACTATCTCCTCGAAATCCTCGATCCCGAAACCCTCCAGCCGGTGGCGCCCGGGGAGGTGGGTGAGATGGTCTTCACGACCCTGCGCAAGGAGGCGGCTCCTCTCATCCGTTACCGTTCCCGGGACCTCACGCGGCTGATTCCCGGCGACTGCCCCTGCGGCTGCACGTTCCCCCGCCACGACCGCATCCTTGGCCGTTCCGACGACGTGGTCATCTTCCGCGGTGTCAATATCTATCCGGGACAGATCGACGAGATCCTCGATACCGTGGAGGGGGTCGGGAGCGAGTTCCAGGTGGTCCTCGACCACGGCGAAGACGGCCGCGACTACATGACCATCCGCGTGGAGCGGGGCGAGGACGGCGCTCCGGCCGACGACCCGGCCCTTGCCCGAAAGGTCGCCTCCGCCGTCAAGCATGGCCTCATGGTCTCCTGCGAGGTGGCGGTCCTCCCCTACGGCGAACTGCCCCGTTCGGAAGGGAAGACCCGGAGGATGTTCGATAACCGGAAGTACTGACGACGCACAGCGTGCAACGATTGCGTGACGACGCACCTTGAACGCTGAAAGCGCACGGATTCTGTTGAGCATTTCCCCCCGTTGTGGTACCGTTTCCCGTTGCATTTCCCTAAAAATATCCCCCAGGAGACCCCAGGTAATGTTTGGAACCATAATCAAGAAGATTGTCGGCAGCAAGAACGAGCGGGAGCTGAAGCGCCTCCAGCCCATCGTGGAAAAGATCAATGGGCTGGAACCGCAGATGGCTGCGCTCACCGACGACCAGCTCAGGAATAAAACCTCCGAGTTCAAGGAGCGTTGCGCCAAGGGGGAATCCCTCGATTCCCTCCTCCCCGAGGCCTTTGCCGTCTGCCGCGAAGCGGGCAAAAGGGTCCACAACATGCGCCACTTCGATGTGCAGCTCATCGGCGGCATGGTGCTCCACAGCGGCAAGATTGCAGAGATGAAGACCGGCGAGGGTAAGACCCTCGTGGCGACCCTCCCCGCGTACCTGAACGCCCTCACCGGCAAAGGGGTCCACGTGGTCACGGTGAACGACTACCTGGCCAAGCGCGACTCCGAGTGGATGGGGCGGATCTACAACTTCCTCGGCCTCTCGGTGGGGGTCATCGTCCACGGCCTCGACGACGAGGAGCGCCGCGAGGCCTACGCCGCCGACATCACCTATGGCACCAACAACGAGTTCGGCTTCGACTATCTGCGGGACAACATGAAGTTCTCCCTTGACGACTACGTGCAGCGCCCCTTCTACTTCTCCATCGTGGACGAGGTGGACTCGATCCTCATCGACGAGGCCCGGACCCCGCTCATCATCTCCGGTCCCACCGAGGACTCCACCGACAAGTACTACATCATCGACCGGGTCATCCCCCACCTGAAGAAGGGTGAGATGAAGGAGGTGGAGGCTAACACCCTGTCGGGGAAGAGAAAGGAATACACCGGCGACTTCACCGTGGACGAGAAGGCCCGTTCCGCCACCCTCACCGAGGAGGGGGTGCTGAAGGTGGAGAAGCTTCTGAAGATCGACAACCTCTACGACCCGCGCCACATGGAGATCCTCCACCACGTGAACCAGGCACTGAGGGCCCACGCCCTCTTCCGGCGCGACGTGGACTATGTGGTCAAGGAAGGGGAGGTCATCATCGTCGATGAGTTCACCGGCCGCCTCATGCCGGGGCGCCGCTGGTCCGATGGCCTTCACCAGGCCATCGAGGCCAAGGAAGGGGTGGAGATCGAGAACGAGAACCAGACCCTGGCCACCATCACCTTCCAGAACTACTTCCGAATGTACGAGAAACTCTCGGGCATGACCGGTACCGCCGACACCGAGGCCGAGGAATTCCACAAGATCTACAAGCTGGACGTGACGGTCATCCCCACCAACCGGCCCCTGCTCCGCCCCGACTTTCCCGACGTCATCTACAAGACCGAGCGGGAAAAGTTTGCCGCCGTCATCGAAGAAATCAAGGAGTGCTACGCGAAGGGGCAGCCGGTTCTGGTGGGCACCATCTCCATCGAGAAGTCCGAGGTCCTTTCCGAGCTCCTCAAGAAGCAGGGGATTCCCCACAATGTCCTCAACGCCAAGCAGCACGAGCGGGAGGCCGAGATCGTGGCCCAAGCCGGTCGCAAGGGGACGCTGACCATCGCCACCAACATGGCGGGCCGCGGGACCGACATCGTGCTGGGGGGGAATCCCGATTCCCTGGCCAAGCAGTGGCGCCGGGAGAACCCCGATGCCGCGGATGAGGAGTACGCCGCTATCCTTGCCAAGTACAAGGCGGAGTGTGCGGCGGAACACGACGAGGTGGTGAAGCTGGGTGGACTTCACATTCTCGGCACCGAGCGCCACGAATCCCGGCGCATCGACAACCAACTCCGGGGCCGTTCCGGCCGCCAGGGTGACCCGGGATCATCGCGCTTCTACCTGTCGCTGGAGGATGACCTCCTGCGCATCTTCGGTTCCGAGCGGGTCTCCAAGATCATGGACTTCCTCAAGATCGAGGAAGGGGAGGCCATCACCCACGGTATGATCACCAAGGCCATTGAGAACGCCCAGAAGAAGGTGGAGGCCCACAACTTCGAGATCCGCAAGCACCTCATCGAGTACGACGACGTCATGAACAAGCAGCGCGAGGTCATCTATACCCAGCGCCGGGAGATCCTGGCCGGGGAGGACATCCGCGGCAACTTCACCCAGATGCTCGACGACACCATTGAGGACATCGCCGCGGCCTTCGCCATCGACAAGGTCCATGCCTCCGAATGGGACTGGCAGGCCATTGGCGAGGCAGTCTACAAGACCTTCGGCTTCCAGATTGACATCCCTGCCGAAACCATGGACCGGCTCGCACCCGAAAGCTTTCGCAAGCTCCTCAAGGAATCGGTCTACGAGGCCTATGAAGGGAAGCTGGCTTCCTTCGGCGACGAGCTTATGGATCACCTCATCAAGGTGATCATGCTCCAGGCCATCGACAGCCAGTGGAAGGACCATCTCCTCTCCATCGACCACCTGAAGGAGGGGATCGGCCTCAGGGGGTACGGCCAGAAGGACCCGAAGCAGGAGTACAAGAAGGAGGCCTACCGCCTCTTCATGGATATGATGGCACGCATCGCCGAAGAAACCGTGGAGAAGATCTTCTGGGTCCAGATCGCCCGCGAGGAAGACGTGGAGCGGCTGGAAGAGGAACAGCAAAAACAGGCCCAGAAGAAGATAACCTTCAATCTGGGGGACGAGCCCGCCGCTGCTCCCCAGCCGGCCAAGAGCAAGAAGAGCGCTTCCCGCAACGATCCGTGTCCGTGCGGGAGTGGGAAGAAGTATAAGAAGTGCTGCGGTAAATAAAGCTTCTTTGAGGTTTTGAGCATGAACATCAAAGGATTTCAGTTCTCCGCCGTGGAGGCGGCCATCAAGAAGCCGGGGCGCCTGGACCTGGCACTGATCGTTTCCGAGACGCCGGCTGCGGTGGCGGGGGTCTACACCACGAACGCGGTGAAGGCGGCGCCGGTCCTCCTCGATCAGGAACGGACGAAAAAGGGCACCTGCCGGGCAATTGTCGTCAACAGCGGCAACGCCAACGCCTGCACCGGCCCTGTCGGATTGGCCGATGCCCGGGAGACGACGCGGCTTGTGGCCGAGGGGGTCGGTTCCGCAGAGGAGGAGGTGCTCGTCTGCTCCACCGGCGTCATCGGCGTACCGCTTCCCATGGAGCGGATGCGGGCCGGGATTCCTCCCCTTGTCCGGGAACTCGGCACGGGCACTCTCGACGACGTGGCCCGCGCCATCATGACCACCGACACCTTTCCCAAGATGGAGGTCAGGACGGGAAAGGCCGGCGGCACGGAGTACACCGTAGCCGGAATCGCGAAGGGGGCAGGGATGATCATGCCCAACATGGCCACCATGCTCGCCTTTATCGTCACCGACGCGGCGGTGGACCCGACGTGGCTCCGGACGGTCTTTGCCGCCGGGGTGGAGCGTTCCTTCAACGCCATCACCGTGGACGGCGACACTTCCACCAACGACACCGCCCTCATCATGGCCAACGGCGCTGCCGGCAACCCGGTGCTCTCTGCCGGCAGCGCCGACGCTGCCGGGTTTGTGCGGCTCCTGGATGAGGTGCTCCTGGCACTTGCCAAGCTCATCGTCAAGGACGGTGAGGGGGCCACGAAGTTCGTGGAGATCACCGTCAAGGGTGCCCGGTCCGATGCCGACGCCAAGCGGGCAGCCATGGCGGTGGCAAACTCGTGCCTCGTAAAGACCGCTTTCTTCGGCCAGGACGCCAACTGGGGACGGATCTTTGCGGCGGTGGGGTACTCGGGCGCCGAAGTGGACCCCGACCGGACCGAACTGTTCTTTGATGACGTGCAGATGGTCAGAGACGGGGTCTTTAGTGGTGGCGATGCGGAAGCGCAGGGGACCGAAGTCCTCAAACACAAGGAATTCAGCGTGACCGTCGACCTGCATCTGGGCGCGGGGAAGTCCACGGTCTATACGTCGGACCTCTCCTACGACTACGTCAAGATCAACGCCGATTACCGGACCTGAGGGAAGCGCGGACGAACCGGCTTCTACGGCACGGGGGTAATGTTCATGAGAAAACTGTTCGCATTTCTGACGGCATTTTTGTTGTGCTTGCCTGGAGCGACAGCGTCGATGGCTGCCGAGGGCGGCTCCCTGCGGATCACCGAGATGGCCGTTACGACCAAGGTTTCCCACAACAATCCCATTGATGCGGTCCGGCGGATCAACCACCGGTCGGTTCCCGCCCTCTACTGCTTTACCCGGATCGTCAACCCTTCGGGGGAGGAGGCTCCCATCCGGCACGTCTGGTACCGGAACGGTGAAGTGGTGGGCGAGCAGGAGCTTCAGATCAAAGGCCAGAAGTGGCGCACCTGGAGCAAGCGTCCCATTGACCGCGATTCCATCGGCACATGGCGGGTCGAAGCCCTTGACAGTGGGGGAAAGCTGTTGAAGTCTGTTGAGTTTAGAATAAACTGAGAGCACACAAGGGGAGGCAACTCCCCTTTGCCATTTGTGGAGAGATCAATGGCCCCTGTTTTGCAAAGAGAAGCAGAGTCTGCTACCCAATCGTCAGGATAATTGATGACCATGCTGTCCCGAAAACTTTTCATTCTGCTTGTTATCCTCTCTACCTCCCTGCCGGTGTTCGCCGGCGACACCCCTCTCGCCCCCTTTCCATGGCAGAATGCTGTTTCTCACCTGATGGACAAGGCAATGGCCGACGGACTCATCGCCGGCGGGGTGGTGGTCGTGGGAAATCGCCACGGCATCGTCTACGAGTCGGCCTTCGGCCGGGTCTCCGGTGAGTCCGGCGCCCTGCCGGTCTCGACAGAAAGCATTTTCGATGTGGCATCCCTCACCAAGGTGGTGGCCACGGCGCCGGTTGTCATGGGGCTGGTGGAGCAAGGGCGACTTTCCCTCGCCGATCCTGTCGCTCGCTGGTTTCCCGAGTTCGCCGGCACGGGGAAGGATGGGCTCCTGGTGGAGCATCTGCTGACCCATACCTCGGGGCTCGACGACTTCCCGCTTTCAGCCTCAAGTCCCCTCCTGAGCGCCCTCGAAGGGGTTGCCCGCCAGAAGCTCAAGGGGGAACCCGGCCACCGTTTCCGGTACGCCGATATCAATTTTATCCTTCTGGGAGAACTGGTGCGCCGGGTGACCGGCACCCCGCTGGACCGCGTCGCGTCTGAAACCGTCTACGGCCCTCTCGTCATGACGACCACCTGTTTCAACCCCGGTCCTGCCGCTGCCGGACGCTGCGCGGCAACCCTTGATGCCGGGGGCGGTCCCCAATTCGGGAAGGTTCAGGACACCACGGCCAGGCTCCTCGACGGCGTGGCCGGACACGCGGGAATCTTTACCACGGCCGGCGACCTGGCCCGCTTTTGCCGCATGATTCTTGGCGGTGGAGAGCTGGACGGCCGGCGGGTGCTCGCGGCCCGGACCCTGCGCCAGATGGCAATCCCCCATTTCTCCCGCGGCGGCACGGTGCGCCGGGGGCTGGGGTGGGACATCGCGTCACCCTACTCTTCGCCGAAGGGGAGAGGATTTTCCGAAGCCTCCTTCGGGCACACCGGCTATTCGGGAAGCTCCCTCTGGATCGATCCCGAGAACGATTTCTTCGTGGTTCTCCTCTCCTCGCGACTCGACTACCGGAGCACGCGGGCCTTCTCGAAACTCAGGAACGATCTCTCCACGGTGGCCTTTGCCATGCTCCACCCAGACCTTCGGGAACTGTCCGAAATCGCCATGTTCAAGGTCCCGCAGGGCCGGTAAACATCTTGACACCCACGGGGGGCTGTGCTAGTTTTTCCGCGGTTGTTCGCGGTTTTTCAGGACTTACGGCGCTCCTATCCGAGGAGGTTTTTTCATGGGCAACAGGATTCTCCTTGCCGACGACAGCATCACAATCCAGAAGGTCGTGGGGATCATCTTCGCCAACGAGGACTGCGACCTTACTGTCGTTGACAATGGGGACTCCGCCGTGGAGAAGGCCCGGGACGTCACCCCCGATGTGATGCTGGTGGACGCCCTCATGCCCGGCAAGTCCGGCTACGAGGTCTGTACCGCCATCCGGAAGGATCCCGCCCTCGGCACCGTCCCCATCCTCCTTATGACCGGCGCCTTCGAGCCCTTCGACGAGGAGAAGGCCCGCCAGTGCGGCGCCGACGATTTCATCTCCAAGCCCTTTGAGTCCCAGCAACTCATCGACAAGGTCAAAACCCTTCTCGACCTTGGCAAAAGCCGGGCCGGGGCGCCGTCAGTGGCGGCTGCAGCACCGACTATGGCGGCCGTGACGCCGCCTGCGGCGCCGGCAGCGGCAGAGGCGGCCGAATCAATTGCGCCCGTTGCACCAGTTGCTGCCGGGCCGGTCGAGTCCTTTGCCATTGAATTCGACGAGCCCACATCCATTGAGCCCCAGCCGGCCGTGACACCACCTCCCACGCCCGAACCCACGGCCGCCAAGGTATCCGTATCCGAACCGCAACCCTTTGTCTTCGCGGTTGAGGAGGCATCTCCCGCCGATGATCTCTGGGGTGCTTTCGAGCTTGAGGACGAGGTTGTCGGTGACGAGCCTGTCAAGTCCAGCCAGGCGGCTGCCGATGGAGCGTCCGCCGCAGTGGACGAGGTTTCTCCCTTTGGGCTGGAACAGAACCCGGACGTCTTTGGTGCCGGAGCGGAGCCTGCCGCCGCGTCGGTCGACTTTGGCTTTGTCTCTGCCAGCGACGAGTTCGGTTTTGCCGAGGCGGCGGAAACGCCTGCTCCATCAGCTTCCGTCGAACCGGCACCCTTCAGTGCTCCCCCCATGGATGAGTCATTCGTATTCGGCGAGGAGAGCGCCGAAAGCGTTGTTGAGCCCTACGGAAGCATTTCCGAAGCGCCGGTTTCCGGAGCGTTTGACCCGGGCAGCGAGCCGTTCGAGATGCCCATAGAGACAGGTTTTTCGGCGGTTGCTGAAGAGCAGGCATTTGCCCTGCACAAGGAGCCGGTTTCGTCATCCGCGTCCTTCGCTGCTGCGCCCCCTGTCGGGGGGGGAGGGACCATCACCCTGACCGAGGAGCAGCTTGCGGCAGCCATCTCCCGCATTTCCCGGGAGGTCATTGAGCGGATCGCGTGGGAGGTGGTGCCCGATCTGGCCGAAACCCTCATCAAGGAAGAGATCCGCCGGATCAAGGAAGGCAGTTAGGAATCGGGGACCGGGGGGCAGGGACCGGCAGGAATCGTTGCGCTGAAATGGGGATGACACATCCCCATTTTTCATTTTGCAGATGAAAGAGGTTATCCCAATGGCAGACAAGGAACTGGCAAAGGTTTACGAACCCCAGGCCGTTGAAGAGAAGTGGTACCGGACGTGGGAGCAGGAAGGGTACTTCCGCGCCGAAGCGGTGAGCGACAAACCCTCTTACAGCATCGTCATTCCTCCACCCAACGTCACGGGGGCTCTCCACATGGGCCATGCCCTCAACAATACCCTCCAGGACATCCTCTGCCGCTGGAAGCGGATGAGCGGTCACAATGTCCTCTGGATGCCCGGCACCGACCATGCCGGCATTGCCACCCAGAACGTGGTGGAGCGGCAACTGGCCGCCGAGGGGAAGGACCGCCACGAGCTGGGGCGCGACGCGTTCATCGAGCGGGTCTGGAAATGGAAGGCCGAGTCCGGCGGCCAGATCATCGGCCAACTGAAGCGCCTCGGCGCCTCCTGCGACTGGGAGCGGGAGCGCTTCACCATGGACGAGGGGCTCTCCCGGGCCGTGCGCGAGGTCTTTGTCCGCCTCTACGAGGAAGGGTTCATCTACCGGGACAATCGCCTCATCAACTGGTGCCCCCGCTGCCACACGGCCCTCTCGGACATCGAGGTGGAGCACGAGGAGAAGGCGGGAAACCTCTGGCATCTCCGCTATCCCGTGGCGGATGAGCCGGGCCGTTTCGTCGTGGTGGCGACCACCCGCCCCGAGACCATGCTGGGGGACACCGCCGTGGCGGTCCACCCCGAGGACGAGCGCTACGCCGACCTGGTGGGGAAGACGGTCATCCTGCCGCTGCTGAACCGGCAGATTCCGGTGGTGGCCGACGACTACGTGGACCGGGAGTTCGGCACCGGCGTGGTGAAGATCACACCGGCCCACGATTTCAACGACTTCGAGGTGGGGCGGCGCCACAATCTCGACGTGATCAATGTTTTTGACGAGTCAGGGGTCATCAACGCCGCCGGCCACCAGTACGAGGGGATGGACCGCTTTGCCGCCCGGAAGAAGATCGTGGAGGACCTGGAGGTCCAGGGGCTCCTGGAGAAGATCGACGACCACGCCCTGGCCGTGGGGGGGTGCTACCGCTGCAAGACCGTGGTGGAGCCGTATCTCTCGCTTCAGTGGTACGTGAAGGTAGGCCCCCTGGCCGAGGAGGCCCTGGCCGCCGTCAAGGACGGCCGCACCCGCATCGTTCCCCAGCAGTGGGAGAACACCTACTACGACTGGATGGAGAATATTCGCGACTGGTGCATCTCCCGCCAGATCTGGTGGGGGCACCGGATCCCGGCCTGGTACTGCGACCACTGCGGCGAGACCACCGTGGCCAAGGTGGACCCCACGAAGTGCTCCAAGTGCGGCAGCGACGAGATCCGCCAGGAGACCGACGTGTTGGACACCTGGTTCTCCTCGGCCCTCTGGCCTTTCTCCACCATGGGGTGGCCCGACCAGACCCCGGAGCTGAAAACCTTCTACCCCACCTCGTGCCTCGTGACCGGCTTCGACATCCTCTTCTTCTGGGTAGCCCGGATGATGATGATGGGACTCCACTTCATGGGGGAGGTGCCGTTCCGCGACGTCTACATCCACGCCCTGGTCCGCGACGCCCAGGGGCAGAAGATGAGCAAGTCCAAGGGGAACGTCATCGACCCCCTGGTGGTCATCGACCAGTACGGCACCGACGCCTTCCGCTTCACCCTGGCGGCCTTCGCGGCCCAGGGGCGCGACATCAAGCTGGCCGAGGAGCGGATTGCCGGCTACCGGAACTTCGCCAACAAGATCTGGAACGCCTCCCGCTTCGCCCTCATGAACCTGGAAGGGTTCGATCCCGACGCCGTGGATCCGGCGGGTCTGGAGTTCTCCAACGCCGACCGCTGGATTCTCTACCGCTTCAACGCTGCCGCGGCTGATGTGCAGGAGGCTCTGGAAGCCTACCGCTACAACGACGCGGCCACGGCCCTCTACCGCTTCACCTGGAGCGAGTTCTGCGACTGGTACATCGAGCTGGTGAAGGACGACCTCTACCGGGGCGACGAAACCCGGCAGCGGACGGCCCGCTACGTCCTCTGGCTGGTGCTGGAGCATCTGTTGCGGCTCCTTCACCCCTTCATGCCGTTCATCACCGAGGAAATCTGGCAGGCCCTCCCCGGCAGGCGTCCCACGGCCACCATCATGACCTCCCCCTGGCCGACACCGGACCCCGCCTGGGATTTCGCCGCCGGGGCCGCCGAGATGGAGCTGGTCATGGAGGTGATCCGGGGGATCAGGAACATCCGCGGCGAGATGGATGTGGCCCCGTCCCGGGAGATCGCCGCCATCCTCAACTGCGGTTCAGAGTCAAGCCTCGATCTTCTGAAAAAGAACGAGGTCTACATCATGAGCCTGGCGCGGATCTCGGATCTCGCTATCGGCACGGGTATGGAGCGGCCGGCCGATGCGGCCATCTCGGTGGCCGGTGACGTGGAGGTGGCGGTGCCCCTCAGGGGGCTCGTGGACGTGGAGGAAGAGGAAAAGCGGCTCCTCAAGGAGATCGGCAAGCTGGACAAGGACATCGAGTTCCTGGCGAAGAAACTCGCCAATCCTTCCTTCGTCGAGCGGGCCCCCGCCGACGTGGTGGCCAAAGAGCGGGAGAAATTGACGGAGTTCAGCCAGAAGAAAGAGGTTCTCCTGGCAAGCCTCGACAAGATTCGAAATCTGAAATAATCATTGAAAACACGCCGTTGGGTATCCCAGCGGCGTTTTTTTATTCTTCCGCGGAGGGGATGGAAGGCGTTTTGCATTCCGTTTTTCTTGACCTTCTTTTTGTCAAATTTGTGACAGTTGGGGGATCTCACGGAAGTGAAGGCCCGGCGTACGTAATTTATGGCAGATCTCAAGCGCTACAACGACGGCCTCGTCAAGCTCGACCTCTGGATCAGGAGACTCCTGACCATGGGGGCTCCCGATCTCATCGACACCGCACTCTGCGACGGGGCGTGCGACATTGTCCGTGCTGAAACCGGTGTCCTGACCGCCATCAATCGCCAGGCCGGCCTCCTTACCTTCACGGCGGCTTCCGGTGCCTGGAACCAGATGATGAAAGGAGTCACGGTTCCCCTGCGCAACGGCAACATCTGCGCGGCCTTGGCCGCCTGCGGAACCCCCCTCCGGGTCGACCGCCTTTCGCTCTTCTGCCGGGAAAGCTGCGAGCTCTTCCAGGTGGTGGAGATGAATACGGCCCTGCTGGTGCCAGTCTTCGACGAGGGGAGGGTGGCTGCCTGTATCGCCGCGTTCCGCATGGACAAGCCCTTCGACCAGGTCGATGAGCAACTGCTCCAGCAGTATGCCCACTCCGCCTCGGCGGTACTGCGGAACTTCCGCCTCATGGAAGATCTCAGGCACCACGCCGCCATGCTTGAAGAGGAGGTGGAGGAGCGCTCCCGGGCCGAGGAACGGATCCGCCAGATGGCCTACTACGATTCCCTCACCGGGCTCCCTAACCGGCGCCTCTTCAATGACCGGCTCCGGCAGTCCCTTGCCCTTGCCCAGCGCCACAAGAGGCCCCTGGCGGTCATGTTCCTGGACCTGGACCGCTTCAAGCTCATCAATGACACCCTTGGCCACGCCGTGGGAGACAGGCTCCTCATGGCGGTGGCAAAGCGCCTCAGGAACTGCTGCCGCCGCGAGGGGGACACGGTGGCGCGCCAGGGAGGCGACGAGTTCATCATCAACCTTTCGGCCATTTCGGATGTGAAGGACGCCTTCACGGTGGCCCAGAAGATCATCGACGTCTTCAGAACTCCCTTCGTCATCGACGGACATGAGTTGTTCATCACCACGAGCATCGGGATCAGCGTCTATCCCCACGACGGACGCTCCGGCGATGCCCTGGTGAAAAACGCCGACGTTGCCATGTACCGTGCCAAGGAGCAAGGGCGCAACAACTGTCAGCTGTTTGCCCCTGAGATGAATGCCCGGGCCTTCGAGCGGCTCTCCCTTGAGAACGACATGCGGCGGGCCTTGGAGCGGGATGAATTCGTCCTCCACTATCAGCCCAAGGTGAACGTGGAGCATGGCCAGATTGCCTGCATGGAGGCCCTGGTCCGCTGGCAGCACCCGACCATGGGGCTCGTTCCCCCGTCCCGCTTCATTCCCCTGGCCGAGGAGACCGGGCTCATCGTTCCCCTGGGGGAGTGGGTGTTGCAGACCGCCTGCCGGCAGAACCGGGCATGGCAGGATGCCGGCTATCCCACCATGCAGGTGGCGGTCAACCTCTCACCCCGCCAACTCCGGCAGGGAGACCTGGCGGAGACGGTGGCGCGGGTCCTGGCTGAAACGGGGCTTGCCCCGGGGTGGCTCGTCATCGAGGTTACCGAAAGCATCCTGATGGACGACGCCGAGGAGACGATCAGAACCTTCCGGCGGTTGGATAGAATGGGGGTCCGGATTTCCATCGACGATTTCGGCACCGGCTATTCGTCGCTCCACTATCTGAAAAAGTTTCCGGTCCATACCCTCAAGATCGACCGTTCCTTCGTACGGGAGATCGCCTCCAACCCGGACGATGAGGCCATTGCCGGCGCTGTCATCAGCATGGCTAAGGGGCTCAACCTGGGAGTGGTTGCGGAGGGGGTGGAAACCGTGGAGCAGATGGAAGTGCTCAGGGCACTGAACTGCCGGTACATGCAGGGATTCCTCTTCAGCGAGCCCGCCCCGGCCGAACAGTTCACCCCGGTGCTCGGTCACGCGGCCACGCCGTACCTTAACTTCGGCAAGTGGTGCTGAAAAAAGCAGAATTCAGGAGTCAGTAGTCAGAATTCAGAATAACCCGGTGTTTATTCTTGCTCCTGACACCTGAATTCTTAATAGGTTTATTCCATGTCCCCAGTAGTGATTTTCGCCATATTTTCCTTTCTCCTCGGCGCCGCGGTCGGCTCCTTCCTCAACGTCTGCATCTTCCGGCTGCCGGCCGGGGAATCGGTGGTTTCGCCCCCATCCCGCTGCCCTGTCTGTGGCGCCAGGATTCGCCCGTGGCACAATATCCCGATCCTCGGCTGGCTGATTCTGCGGGGAAAGTGCCGCGACTGCGGCGCTTCCATTTCGCCCCGCTACCCCTTTGTGGAGTTGCTGAACGGCCTCCTCACCCTGGCCCTCTTCCTGAAGTTCGGCCCGACTCCCACCTTCCTGGTCCTCTTCGTCTTCTGCTCGGCCCTGGTGGCTGTCACCTTCATCGACCTGGACCACCAGATCATCCCCGACGTCATCAGCCTGCCGGGGATCGTGGTGGGCTTTGCCTGCTCCTTCGCGCTCCCGTGGCTTGGCTGGAAAAGCTCGCTTATCGGCATCGTGGCCGGGGGGGGGAGCCTCCTGGCCGTGGCTTGGCTCTACGAGCTCCTGACGAAAAAGGAAGGGATGGGGGGCGGTGACATCAAGCTCCTGGCCATGATGGGGGCGTTTCTCGGGTGGCGCTCCGTGCCGTTCATCATCTTCGCCTCGTCCCTCATCGGATCGGTGATCGGCGTCACCCTCATGCTCGTCCAGAAAAAAGACACCAAGCTTGCCATTCCCTTTGGCCCGTTCCTGGCGGCAGGGGCCGTGCTCTACATCTTCTTCGGCAAGGCGATCATCACCTGGTACCTGACTTTGGGCGCCCGCTAGGGAGGCCTTTGTGAAGCAGTTCCGCTTCAGCTTCAGCTTCCTGATCCTCTCGTCCCTCTCCTTCATCCTGGTCCTCACCTGGGTGCTCCTCAGCCTCATCTCCTTCAAGACTGCCGAGAACGACCTCCTGCAGCAGAAAAGCGACAAGGCGCGGCTTCTCCTCGCGTCCTTCTCGGCCCTGATCCCCCGGGACCCGGCGGCCGTGGCGTCGTCGCCGGCCGGCACCCTGGCACAGCGACTTGCCCGGGAAGGGGAGTTCGTGGGGCTCACGGTGACAGGACGCGACGGCGCGGTGTTGTACAGTCTGGGAACGGAAGTCCCCGGCGACGGGATGCTCGCCGCAACCATCGCGTCCGGCGCCGAGTCAGCCCAGTTTTCCGGGGGGCGCGGGACGCTGCGCCGTTATGCGCCCATAGTGCGCGACGGGAGACCCGTGGGGGCGGTCCGGCTTGAGCTGTCATTAAGGGGAGAACAGAAGCTCCTGGCCCAGTCGCGGCACCTCTTCCTGGCCTACTGTGTCCTCGATTTTCTCCTTCTCCTGGCGGTAGGGTCGTTTCTCCTCTCCCGCTTTATCGTGGCGCCGGTGCGCAAGCTCCTGGCAACCACCGAGCGCATCGGCCGTGGCGAGGTCAGCCACCGGGCAGCGGTGGCCGGCGGACACGAGATCGCCGAACTGGCCGAATCGTTCAATGGCATGGTCGATGCGCTGCGGGCCAAGCAGGAGGAGGCCGACCGGTATGTCCGCTCCCTGGAGCAGGCCAACCGGGAGCTCCAGGAAGCCCGGGAAGAGGCGCTTCGCTCCGAAAAGCTGGCGTCAGTGGGGCTTCTGGCTGCAGGTACCGCCCACGAGATCGGCACTCCCCTCACGTCAATCATGGGGTATGCGGGGCTTCTCATGGACGAGATGGCCGACGACCCCCGCAAGGCCGACTACCTGCGCCGCATCGAACGGGATGCGGAACGGATCGATCGGATCGTGCGCGACCTCCTCAATTTCGCCCGACCCGTCGAGGGGGTCACGGAAGCCGTCGACGCGGCCGTTCTCGTGGCCTCGACGCTGGAGATGCTCGAACTGCAGGGGGCCTTCAAGGGGATTGCGGTGACCGTTGGCGCCGCCGGGGAGCTTCCCCCGATCGTGGTTGACCCGTTCCAGCTCCAGCAGGTGCTCATCAACCTGTTCATCAACGCCCGTGACGCCATGCCCGATGGCGGCAAGCTTGACGTCAGGACCAGTGCAGGCCGGTTCACTGCCCCCGTTCAGACCACCGGTTCGTCTCTCCATGTCAGCGGTCGCCGCAGGGAAGATTTCGACGGTGTGTTCCATGCATCCTTCGGCGCAGAGAGTGAACCGGTCCCCTGTGTCCGTATCGAGGTGGCCGACACCGGCTGCGGCATTGCGCCGGAAGGACTCGGGCGGATCTTCGACCCGTTCTTTACTACCAAGGAACCCGGCAAGGGGACCGGCCTCGGGCTTGCCATCTCGGCCCGCATCGTCGATTCCTTTGGTGGACGGATCACCGTGGAGAGCTCCGTGGGGAAGGGGACCACGTTTGTCATCTGGCTGCCGGTCGCCGGGAATGTGCCGGATAAAGGTATGGCGCAATGAAACAACGGGTGCTGGTCATCGACGACGAGGAGAACCTGCGGCACATGCTGTGGGCAATGCTCCGCAAAAACGGCTACCATGCCGACGAGGCGGAGAATGGGGAAGGAGCCCTCGCCATGGCCCGGCAGCAACCCTATGACTTCATCATCTGCGATATCCGGATGCCGGTGCTGGATGGGCTCGATTTCCTCCGCAGGGCCCAGGAGGCGGGGATAGGTGGCACCATCATCATGATGTCCGCTTACGGCACCATCGATACGGCACTCCAGTGCATGAAGGAGGGGGCTTACGACTACGTTTCCAAGCCCTTCAAGAATGACGAGATCCTGCTTGTCCTCAAGAAGGCCGAGGAGCGGGAGCGGCTCAAAACGGAAAACCGTCGGCTGCGGGCCGCCGTCGGCCGGGAGTACTCCTTCGGTGCCATCGTGAGCCGTAATCCCCGAATGCGGGAGATTTTCGAGCTCATCCGCAAGGTCTGCGATGTGAAGACTTCGGTCCTCATTCTCGGCGAATCGGGCACCGGCAAGGAACTGGTGGCCCGGGCCATTCACCACAACGGGAGCCGCCGGGATGCTCCCTTTGTGGCGGTAAACTGCGGTGCCATCCCCGAGCACCTTCTGGAATCGGAGCTCTTCGGCCACGTGCGGGGCGCCTTCACCGACGCCGCCTCCGACCGGACCGGACTCTTCGAGGAGGCCCACGGCGGCACCCTTTTTCTGGACGAAATCGGCGAGATGCCCCCCTCGCTCCAGGTCAAGCTGTTGCGGGTCATCCAGGAGGGGGAGGTGCGGCGCGTGGGGGCCGAGCGGCCCACAAAGGTCGACGTGCGGGTTATCTCAGCCACATCCCGGGATCTGGAGCGGGAGGTGGCCGAGGGTCATTTTCGCGAGGACCTCTTCTTCCGCCTCAACGTCTTCAGCATCACCATTCCCCCCCTGCGGGAGCGGCTGGAGGACGTGCCGCTCCTCGCGGGCCATTTCCTTAATAAACACGGCGCTTCCCTTGGGAGGCCGGGAGTGCGGGTGTCTCCCGAGGCGCTACGGCTCCTTTCCGCGTACGCATGGCCCGGCAACGTGCGGGAACTGGAAAACTGTGTCGAGCGGGCCCTCATCCTGGGAGACGGTGATGTCATCGGCCCCGAGGCGCTCCCCGACGGACTGCGGGGAGGTGGCGCGGGGGTGGCGATAGTGGGCCCGGACGACGACAATCTCTCCATCAAAAAGGCCGAGGAGCGGCTTGAGCGGGAGTTCATCCGCCGGGCCCTCGACAAGACCGGCGGGAACCGCACCCACGCGGCCCGGATTCTGGAGATCAGCCATCGCGCGCTTCTCTACAAGCTGAAGGAGTATGGTATGGATTAGGGTTGGCATGTGCTAATAAATTAGTTGTAATTTAATGAGGGCTGTGCAATTATTGCGCGGCTTTTTTTATGTCATTTGAATGGGGGACCGGGATGCGGCAAGCGCATGCTTCATGTCTCTGGAGAATTGTTCGATGTGATGGTGGCTTTACTCTCATCGAACTTATTCTCGTCGTGGGCATCATCAGCATCATGAGTGCCATTGCGGTGCCGGCGTTCAGCAGTCTGTACGGCGATTACTGTCTCAAGGCCGCTGTATGGGAGCTGAAGGATATGTTCAAGGATGCCAAGCTGCTAAGCATACAGGACAAGCCCTGTGCTATTACGTTCGATCCTCTGCAGGGAAAGGCCACGCTTTGCGCTGGCAAGGGTCCAGATGAAAAATGGGATACTGGTGACGAACAGCTTATCAGGGAAACGCGCCTCTCAAACAAAGGAGGTGCGCTGAGCTTCGGCTACGGGAACCGGGGCCCGGTCCGCAAGCCTAATAAATTGGTAGAAGCGGAGGATGGAATATCGTTTACCAACAACCGTTTCGCCAGCGACGAGGGGTTGGTGGGGAGTTCCGGAAGTGTGTATATCCAGTCAGCTTCCTCCGGAGGAGCAATGGTCCTGACCTTCAATACGATAGATTTCAGTTGTGCGGTTCGCAAATGGGACGGGAAAGACTGGGTGGAAATTTGACACAGTGCGTATACCTTTGTCGTAAAGGCTATGCAAAATTTGCATAGCCTTTTGTTTTCTGATACAGGAATGAGTTGAGAAAGATCAATGGTTCCGTCTGGTTGTCCGGGGATGGTGACACTCGTCGATGGCTCGAAAATTGCTAGTTGACCCCCGTGGTGCCGAAAGCGGGACCACCACGGCACTGAGGTCACGGAAGGGTACAACGGGAGAAGGGCTATGAAACGGAATATTTCGCGGTTGATGTCACTATCCTGTCTGGCGGCGCTGCTGGCGGTGGCCTCGCCGGCCGTTGCGGCCATGAACGATTACTGCATTCAGCCGCCATTCATCAATGCGCCCATTCAGCCGAACCTTCTCATGCTCATCGACAACTCGGCCAGTATGTATGATCTGGCCTACGTGGACGATGGACTGAAAAACACCGATGGAACCTTCGCCCGGCAGCCTTACTACTGCTTTGACCAAACCTTTTCCAGTTCGAAGAAATACGAAGGATATTTCAAGCAGGACGCCAGCTACCAGTATGACTTTTCCACCAACTACTTCACCGAGGTGGGTTCGATTCCGACCACCTGCACCATGGCAGAGGGGGGGACGGTCCTCTGCAAAAATATAGGCGGCATCCTTCTGGTCAATATCGATACAGGGGATGCCACCAGGACCAAGTACTTCTACGCCACGGGAAACTACCTCAACTGGCTCACCGCCTCCAAATTCGACATCGAAAAGAAGGTGCTTACCGGTGGCAAGTATGTGGACAAGGCCTGTTATGACAGCACCGGCAAGAGAACAGACAGGGCATGCCTTTCCAGTACGGAATGCAAGTCGGGGGAAACCTGCACCGACGTGAATAATTTCCTCCAGCCCGAATCCCGGGGATGTGTCGGCCAAGGGTTCGTGAAAGAGGCCAATCAATCCGATTTCGTCAATTACACTGCCTGCCTTGATGATCCGAACGCCGCTCTCGGCATCACCTTCATGGTCCAGGGGCCGGACCAGCCCTATAACTCTTCGGCTCCGTCACCGGGGGGACAGACCTACATCAATATTTTCAAGGGCAACTACAACCAGTGCAACTGCCAGGATGCCATCAATGCTATCGCGACGGGGGGAAACGCCGACATCAAGAAAAGCGTCGATCTTTGCCTGGCAAGCACCGGGGTAACGAATGGCTACTGCTTTAAAAACAACGCCATGAGTTGCGCTACGAATGCCGACTGCCTGGTCAGCGCAGCCCAAGGGAAGTGCAGTGGGGATGGAAGCGCCATTTCTTGTACGACTGATGCCGACTGCAACGTGAAGATCAAGGGGAAGTATTACAACTATGCCCCCTGTGCCGGGGCTGTGGCCGGTACGGACAACGGTCCCTGTGTCCTGTCGCCCCAGACCGCCCAGACCAAGACAAAAGTCTCCTTTGCCCAGTCGATGCAGGCCTGCTGGCAGTACCGCACCGGCAAGGGGATAGGCATTGACGATATCAATACGGTGAAGAACCAGTGCACCGACATCTACGCGAGCCTCTACACCTGCTCCAACGACCATACAAAGGTGTGTACCGCCGATGCGAACTGTGGCGGCGGCACCTGCACGAACGGCCCCACCTCCATCGTGCCGGGCAACCCGGGGCTCCTCTGCTCCCAGAAATATGAAGGGCAGTATTACGAACTGGCGAGCGGGGCCTGGACGCTTAAATCCGGTGTTACCACGGCCCAGATGATCGACACCCACGAGCAGTTCTGCAACGATTTTAACAAGCCGAACGTGACCGATCCCACCGATGCACCATCCGATACCTCCCTCTATGACAACGTTCCGGCCATCCTGAGCGGCATCGGGGTCGAGGGGCAGCTGGGCGCGTCGGTGGCCAAGCTGGCGGTGAGGATATCGAGCGCCACGGCGCCGACGGGACTCGTTCAGGACTATGCCGACCGGATACGCTTCGGCGTCATGGAGTTCAACGACAGCGGCTCAGCCTCCGAAACCGCCACCCTCGGCACCCCGAAGGTATGCTCCAACGATCCCTTCATGGCCTGCACCGAGGATGTCGATTGCGGTGGCACGAATACGTGCAATGCCACCACGGCCGGTACGAACAACTTTGATGGCGGAAGGATCAGCTCCTACATCGGCGATGGGAAATGCTCGGCAACAACTGCCACTAAGTGTGCCACCGATGCCAACTGCCCCAGCGGAGAGCATTGCGTTCCTGCGGGCGTCGGCAGTCATACCACCGACAAGTCTCCCATTGCCGCCGTCGACATGATCAGAGCCGCCACCTGGACCCCTTTCTCCGAGGCCTTCTACAACGCCATCGGGTACTTTGCCAAGAACCTCACCGCCGACTCCACCGGCAAGACGAGCCGTTCCGACCTCAGGTTGAACAGCAATGATTTCGCGCTGGAGATGAATCCCGTCCAGTACCGGTGCCAGTCCAACAACATCCTCATCATCAGCGACGGCATGTCGACGGCTGATCAGAATGCCAGTGTCAATAGCCTCGCCCAGCTCTACACGGCTGCCGGGGGCGAGACGGGGGCCTGTTCCCAGTACGCCGGGAGCAAGAATCTCGACAACCTGGCATGGATCGCCAAGCACCGCGACATTGATAAGTTCAGCACCTCTGCCGCCTCGACGGATGTGCCGGCCACGAACAGCAAGTCCATCAATACTTACGTTGTCTTCACGGGGGCATCCAACGGACAGGCCGGCGAGTGCAACTCGGAAACCCTCATGAAACAGACGGCGAGCAATGGTGGTGGGAAGTTTTACAAGGCCGAAAATCAGTCCCTGAAAAAAGATCTAAAGGACGTTTTTGACACTGTCGCCAACACCACCGCCTCGGGTACGGCCGCCTCCATCCTCTCCAACAGCGAAGGAAGCGGAGCGAGTATCCTTCAGGCGGTCTTCTATCCCAAGAAGATATTCGCCAGCGATACTTACGCCTACTGGCTCGGCGAGATGCAGAACCTCTGGTACTACGTGGACCCCAATATCGGGAAGAGCACGGTGCGTGAGGACACCGACTACGACGGCTCAACCCGGAAGCTGAATCTGCTCAACGACAAGGTGGTGGAATTTTATTTCAGTGAAGCAGATAACAACACATTTGCGAAACTCATACAGGACACCAACGGTGACGGCGCCGGAGATGTGATAACTGATGCGAAGGTGGACCCCGACAATATCAAGAGCATCTGGCGGGCCGGCAACCAGCTCTGGTTAAGGGACCTTTCCACCTCGCCCCGGAATATCATCACCGCATGCCTCAAGGATACCTGCGCCGATACCGAGAAAACCATGGCGTTCTCAACGGCCAATGCGAGCACCCTCAGGCCGTATCTTGCCGTGGCGGACGACACGGCGGCCGGAACACTCATCCAGTACGTTCACGGCACCGATATTACGGGTTACCGGTCCCGAACCGTGACGACCAAGAACTTTCTGACGGGGAACACCGAAAGTCACGTCTGGAAGCTCGGGGATATCATCTCCTCCACCCCCCGCATCCTCTCGTCGCTGCGGCTCAACACCTATCACCTGTCGCTTCCCTCGGGTTACAACGACGCCTCCTACGCATCGTACCTTAGCTCCAACGAGTACAAAGCCCGCAACCTTGCCTTCGTGGGGGCCAACGACGGCATGCTCCACGCCTTCAGGCTCGGCACCATGGACGTGAGGGCTTCAGGATTCAACAAGGCAACGCTGACCGGGTCGGATATCGGCAAGGAGGTATGGGCCTTCATCCCGAAGCATGCGCTCCCCTATCTGCAATACCTGGCCACTGAGGACTACAGCCACCTCTTCTTCGTCGACGGGCCTAGCCTCATCTTTGATGCCACCATCGGGAAACCCGGCAACTGCACATCCGCCGATTATGCCGAGTGCGTCAAGCCTCCTTCGGTCATTGACGGGAGCAAGACCCTCGATTCCACCAAAAATCCCTGGAGGACCATCCTCATCGGGAGCATGGGCCTCGGGGGGGCGGCAAAGAATGCATCGGTCTCCTGCACGGACTGCGTCAAGACCCCAATAACCGACCCTAAGGCTGCCACCGACGGATTCGGCTACTCATCCTACTTTGCCTTCGATTTCACGAATCAGGACAGCCCCAAGCTCCTCTGGGAATTCTCTAACCCGGATCTCGGTTTCTCCACCACGGGACCGGCAATCATCCGTGTGGGAGACCCGATCAAGAACGGCAAGTGGTATGCGGTCTTCGCCTCCGGTCCCACCGGCCCCATCGATACCGGCACCCACCAGTTCCTCGGCCGCTCCGACCAACCGCTGCGGCTCTTCGTGGTGGACTTGCTCACGGGGGACAAGCTTGCCACTATCGATGCAAAGACCTCTGACGGCCAGGTTATAAACAACGCCTTTGCCGGATCGCTCGTCGGGTCGGCCATCGATACGGACCGCTGGAACTCCATGTCCGCCGGTCTTTACCAGGATGACGCTCTCTACTTCGGCTACGTTCAGAAGGACACCACCACCGGCACCTGGACCAAGGGGGGGGTGCTTCGTCTCATGACCAACCAAAGTACGAACCTCAGCGACTGGAAATTGAGCCCGGTCATCGAAGGTACCGGCCCCGTCACCTCCGCCATCGGCAGGCTCCAGGACCGCAAGAACAAGAACCTCTGGCTCTACTTCGGCACCGGCCGCTACTATTTCAAGAAGACCACCGACAATCAGACGGACGATTACAGTACACAGCAGGCCATCTACGGCATCAAGGAACCTTGCTATACGAGCGCAAACGCCTTGAACGGGAGTTGCACCACGACGGTCACGAAGGATCAGTTGACGCCTCAGACGACCGATGTGGCTGACGCTCTCGATACGGGTAAGACACAGGGGTGGTATATCGACCTCGACAACGCGTCAGGCGGCTACGGTGCCGAACGGGTGGTCTCCGACCCCACAACCCTCACCAATGGTCTCGTTCTCTTCACATCGTTCATGCCCACGAACGATCCGTGCGGTTTCGGCGGCAACTCCTTTCTCTGGGCCGTGAAGTACAACACGGGATACCAGGGACCGGTGAAAGCCCTCGAAGGAAAGGTGCTCATCCAGCTCTCCACCGGGGCCTTTGTGGAGAAAGACCTTTCCACAACCTTCACCGACAAGGAAAAGCGGCGCTCGGGAGGGGCGATGCAGGGAAAACCGCCGGGAGACCAGAACCTGGTCATTACCAAGAGTGCCAACAAACCCGTGAAGAAGATCCTCCACATCAGGGAACGCTGACATGAACGGCAAGGGATTTTCACTCGTTGAACTCGTGGTGATCGTGGCCATCATCGGCATATTGCTTGCGATCGCCACCCTGAATTTCAGCGAAATGAACAAGAAATCCGGCATCGAAACCCAGGTGAAGAAACTCTATGCCGATCTGCAGGAGACACGCCAGCAGGCCCTGTACACCAAACGGCCGCGCTCCGTGAGGCTGTCCGCCGGGGCGCTTCAGATTTATTCCTCGGCCAACGTTGCCGTTGCGCCCCAGTCGGTGATTACGCTGCCGCACCCGACCGTGTGGGAAGGAGCGACGGACCAGATCGATTTCGATACCCTGGGAGCGGCCATGAATGAGTCGACCGACGGCAAGGCCATCTGCATCGAGCCCGCCGGGAACCCGGCATCCTACGACAGTGTCGTGGTGTATCCCACCATGGTAAAAATCGGCAAACGGAAGGCAGGAGAGAGTTGTGCCAGTGACAAAATCACCATCAACTGACGAACGGGGGTTTACCCTCCTTGAAGTGCTTGTGGCCGTGGTCATCATGGCGGTGGGACTCCTGGGGATGCTCCAGGCGGTGAACGTCGCCACGGAGTACAACCTGAGAAATCAGTTGCGGGACGAAGCGGTGCGGGTGGGTGAAAACACCATGCATGAGATTCGGCGGCTTTCCTTCGACAACATTACTGGCAGCAGCCCGATTACCGTCACGAGAAGTATGAGGGGCTTCAGCAAGCAGTTCGTGGTGGAGCGGAACTATTCGCCCCCCCTTGGTACTACAAGCGATTGGCGGCAGATTATCCTCTCGGTCCGGTGGGACTACCGAAATGCTTCTTACGTGCACCGTGTCATCACGGTGAAGAGCCGCTAGGAGATGGAAGTGGATTGCGAACCCAGAACAGGGAATGTAACTCATACGCCGGCGGGACTGCTTCGGGAGAGCAGAGGCTTTTCGCTCGTGGAACTCATCGTGGTGATGGCCATTTTCATCATTGTCATCATGGCCACCTCCAACGCCTTCAATACGCTGGTGACCCATTCCATCCAGCAGACGAAAATAGCCGAGAGCCAGACCGGAGGAATCGTCGGCCTCGAAATGATGCGCGTCGACCTGGAGCACGCCGGCTACGGGCTTCCGTGGAGTTTCCCGTCGGATATTACCCCCACGTATACTGAACCCAATCTGGGCGCCAGCCTTACCGATGCCCCCTCGGGGGTGCCGCGGGCGGTCCACACGGGAGACCATCAGGGGCCGGGAGGATCGGATCGCCTCGTCATCCGCTCAACCGTGGCGGGAACAGATGCGACGGCGAAAAAATGGACCTATGCCACTGATACATCCCTCAAGAAGTGGAATTCTGCCGAAGACCTGCAAGCGGGGGAAAAGGTGATTGTTGTGCGGTCCACCAACGTCGACGGTGTCCAGGGAAAACAACTTGTCATGAAATCAGCCACTGAGTTCTCCACGACCTATCCCCCAACTGCTGCCGAGTTCATGCCCCAAGCCCCGACGGACCTCTATCTTGTGTATGGGGTGAACCAGTCGACTGCCTTGGCCAGGCCCTTTAACCGGGTGGACTACTACATTGCCACGCCGCTAAAGGCGGAACAGATACCCCAGAGATGTGCACCCAACACCTACACCCTGTACAAGGGAGTCGTAAATCACGATACGACCAGCGCTGCCGTCACCGCATATCCCCTTCTGGACTGCGTGGCAGACATGCAGGTGATTTTCGGTGTTGACACCAATGGCGACGGCGAGGTGGATGACCACGTAAATACTGTTGTCGGTGTTGGCGGTGGCCCTGCTTCTGCCCAGGAGATCCGTGACCAGGTCAAGGAGGTGCGGGTCTACGTCCTGGCCCAGGAAGGGAAGTTGGATCGGTCGTTCACCTACCCTAACCAGAAGGTGAGGGTGGGTGACTTTGCCAGCGACCTCGGACAGGAATTTGATCTTTCGACCATCGGCGCCGACTGGCAGCATTACCGCTGGCGGCTCTATACTATCGTAGTAAACCCCAAGAACCTTGCGAACTGAGTCTCGGAGCGTACGCAGATGGGCCATATAAATAACGAACGAGGCGTTGCGCTGGTCACGGCGCTCATGCTCACCCTCATCTCGCTGGCCATAGCCATGTCGCTTCTGTACATGGTCCTCTCCGGCACGAAGATGTCCGCCGCCCAGAAACGGTACAAGAGCTCCCTCGAAGCATCCCACGGTGCCGTGGAGCTCTTCACTAGGCAGGTTATCGATCGGGCATTCCAGGGGTATTCGTCGGCCGCGATCGAAAACGACTTTGCTGCCGTGGACCTGAAGATGGTGAACAGCGCCTGCTTCCAGGACAAGATCGGCAAACCGACCAGCCAGTGGAGCTCCGGCTGCAGCAGCACCGTCGAGCCCGCCGATGCGCCCGACATGACGGCCAAGCTTTCGGGAACTGACACGAATTTCACCGTCTACGGCAAGATTGTCGACACCGTTCCGGGCAACTCCGATCTCAGCGGCATCCAGCTCGACTCGGGAGCAGGGGTTGCCGGAACGGGAAGCGGTATTTCACCTCAGCACCTTCCGGGACTCTATACCCTGGAAGTCCAGGCCGAGAGCCAGGCAAATGCGCGGGAAAAGGCCCGGCTTTCAGTGCTGTATGAGTATTGAGTGGCGGCAAAGGTAAGGGAGTTCGGTTTGTTGACAGTGTGGTGCCAATAAATGTCGCCGCGTGTGCAGGATCGTCAGTAATGTGACCCGCACAGTGCAGCTGATTCTCCTGATTCCATCGGTTTTTCGAGCGTATTTGATTCAATTGCACAAGTGGAATTAAATTTGCTTGCATGGCTACCTTAGCGCCCTCGTTACAATTGAATAGATATCGATAATACTAAACCACCCGCGAGGGTGGGGCGGAAAGCCTACGGGTCTCCCTGAGACAGCCGGGTTGCCGAAATATCACCAGCGTGATTGATTGGCCCCGGTTTTTTCTTTTTTCGGGGTATGAGTGGGCTTGCCTGGCAAGACGGGTGCCGGGAGAAAATATGCCTCAGATGCATTCAAGTTCTGAGGATGGAATGCCGATAAAGAGCCTATGACATTCAATTGCACCCAATAGATTTCAATTTGTTTCAATTTTGACTAATTTCTTGACATTAATTTCAATTCAAGTACATTTCGCCATAAACTCCCTGGGTTTTCAGGATTGGGCGATGAAATTCAAGAACAACGTCAGAAAGATTAGAGAAGAACGGCTCATGAGCAAGGCTGAGCTTGCGCGCCTTGCGGGGGTCTCGCCGGCCACCATCGACAGGATCGAGCACGGTGAGGAGTGCCGGATGGAGACAAAGAGAAAGATCATTCTTGCCTTTGGTTTTTCATTGTCCGAGAAGGAAGCGGTCTTTCTCGACTAACCTTGTGAACGGGAACCACCTATGTTTTTCTCCAAGAAAAAGGATCTCGTCGGCATCGACATAGGCTCCAGCTCCGTGAAGCTTCTGCAGCTCCGGGAGCAGAAGGGGGCTTGGCAGCTCCTGAATGTCGGTACGATGCCGCTGCCCTCCGAGGCCATCGTCGACAATACCCTCATGGATAGCTCGGCCATAGTCGATGCGGTCAAGAACCTCGGCAAGAGCCTTTCCGTCAAGATCAAGGAAGCTGCCTGCTCCATTTCGGGCAACACGGTTATCATACGCAAGATCAAGCTTCCCGCCATGCCCCCTGAAGAACTGGAGGATCAGATCCGGTGGGAGGCCGAGCAGTACATTCCCTTCGACATCAATGACGTCAATATTGATTTCCAGATTCTTGAACCCGACGAGGACGATCCCACCCGCATGAATGTGCTCCTCGTGGCCAGCAAGAAGGAAATCATCAACGATTATGTCAATGTCTTCGCGGAGAGCGGGTTCAAGCTCGTCATTGTCGACGTCGACTCCTTCGCGGTGCAGAACGCCTTTGAGCTCAACTATGAAAGTGGGGCGGAGGAGGTCGTGGCCCTCATCAATATCGGTGCCAGCATCCTCAACCTCAATATCGTCAGAGGGGGGATTTCGCTCTTCACCCGCGACGTCCAGATGGGGGGGAACCTCTTTACCGAAGAGATCCAGAAACAGTTCGCCCTGAGCAGCGACGAGGCGGAACGGGTCAAGCTGACCGGTGATCACCCCGACCAGGAGAAGTTGCGGAGCGTGCTGGCGCGAATCAACGAAACGCTCTCCATCGAGGTTCGCCGCTCCCTGGATTTCTACAACACGACCGCCGGCGAGGGGAGGGTGAGCAAGGTCTACCTGAGCGGCGGCGCGGCTAAAACCGCCATGCTCGCCGATGCGATCCAGGATAAGCTCGGTGTGCCGGTGGAGATGCTCAATCCCTTCAGGAAGATCACCTGCAGCGAAAAGGAGTTCGATCCTGAGTATCTTCAGGAGATCGGACCCCTCGTCACGGTTGCCCTGGGGCTGGCCACAAGGAGGGTTGGGGACAAATGGTAAAAATCAACCTGCTCCCGGTCAGAACGTCGAAGAAGAAGGAGACCGCCAGACAGCAACTGGCGATCCTCGGCGTCTCAGCGGCTCTCGTGCTCGTTGCCGGCCTTGGCCTCTACGTCTATGCCCAGGCAAAGATCAAAGCCACCAAGGAAGAGATTTCCAAGGCCGAAAACGACCTTCAGCAACTCAAGGTCAAGATCGGCGAGTTGGAAAACATCAAGAAGCTGAAAGACGAAGTCACGAAGAAGCTCGATGTGCTCGCTCAACTCCGCAAGGGAAAGACCGGTCCTGTCCGCAGGCTCGCGACCCTGAGCGATGCGACCCCCGACAAGCTCTGGATTACCAAGTTTTCCGAGAGCGGGGCCAGCGTCAGCATCGGGGGGATCGCCCTCGACGAAGATCTCATCGCCACATTCATGCGCAACCTGCAAGGATCCGAAGACTTCACGAACGTGGAACTCGTCGTGTCCGAGCAGACGGAGGTCGGGGGCGTGAAGGCCAAGCGGTTCGAGCTTATCTGTGCCCTGAAGGCGGTCAAGATGCCAGAGCCGCCCGCCCCTGCCCCTAAGAAATAGTCACCGGTTAAGGACTCTCCATGGATCCGAGAATCGAAAAACTGCTGAAACTTCCTAAGAAACAGAAGATAGCGCTTCTGGCCGCCATCCTGCTTTTGGAAGGTGCTGCCCTCTACTGGGGGCTCTTTCTGCCGCGGCAGACGGAGCTCAAGGAGCTTCGCGGCCGGCTGGAAGGGTTGCAGAACGAGGTGCAGGAGAAGGAGAGGATCGCCAACAACCTTCCCAAGCTGAAGCGCGAGTATCAGCAACTGCAGAAAGATCTCGACCTGGCCCTCACCGAACTGCCGAACCAGAAAGAGATACCCTCCCTGTTGACCGGCATTACCAGCGTCGGCAAGAGCGCGGGGAACGACTTCCTTCTCTTTAGGCCGAAACCTGAAGTTCCCAAGGATTTCTATGCCGAAGTGCCGGTTGATATCTCCATTTCCGGCACCTTCCACAGCGTTGCCAATTTCTTCACCGCCGTGGGAAAGCTGCCGAGGATCGTCAATATCACCGATGTCTCCTTTGCCGACATAAAGCAGGCGGGAGGCAAGACCAGCGTCAAAGTGAACTGTCTCGCCACGACGTTCCGCTTCCTCGACAAGAAAGAGACCAAGGATGACAAGAAGAAATAGCACCAGCATGCTCCTCCTTGCCGCAGCGGCCTCACTGGTCCTGGCGTGCGGAGGGTGCAAAAAGGCCGAAGAGAGTCCCCCGCCGGCGCCGGCACCCCCCACGAAACCGGCAAACCCGGTCAAGCCTCCCGTGCAGGCCCAGGCCTCGTCAGCCCAATCCGTGGCAAGTGTTACTCCGTCACTGGATTTTTCCGGCCGCAAAGACCCCTTCAAGCCGTTCATTCAACCCAAGGCCGAGAAGCCGGCCGCTGCCAGCGGTTTCATTCCCGCCGCTGGCGCACTTCCCATCCAGGGCTATCCGGTGGAGCAGTTCAAAGTCTCCGGCATCATTGCCGGATTCAAGGAAAACAAGGCTCTCATCGTCGACCCCGCCGGCAAGGGATACGTGGTCAAGGCAGGGATGAAAATGGGCAACAACAATGGCGTGATAACGAGAATCACCCCGTCATACCTTGAAGTTGCTGAACGTATCAGGAATGACGTCACCGGCAAAATAAGCCGGCGGACGGTCAAACTCGCTCTGCCAAAGAAAAACTAACAGGCTGCCAAGGAGACTCCCCATGAGAATCCAACTCACAATATCCCGTAACCTTACCCTTCTGTCCCTGTTGGGCGCGTTGTGCGGCTGTGCCGCCACTAACGCCTCCGTTATGGGCGACAAGGAGACGAGCCAGCCCTCGGCTCCGGTGATCCGGGATATCCGCGTTACGGGGGAGGGAGACAATGCCCAGGTAAGCATCTCGGCTAACCGTCCCCTCGCGTACACTTTTTACATGGCTGCGAATCCTCCCAAGGCGGTTGTCGATCTTGCCCAGGTGCAACCGGGTGCTTTTTCCGCGCCCATGGAGATCAACGCCGGGAACATCAAGCGGATTGCCACCAGCCGTGTAGGTGAGGGGGAAGCCGTCATGACGCGGGTAGAGGTCTTTCTCGCCAAAAACGTGGAAATGACAGCCGCCACTGATGCCACTGACAAAGGTACCATGCACCTGGCCTTCGTCCCTCCGCCTGCTCCTGCTCCCGCCGCACCAGCCAAAGCCGAGCCGCCGGCGCCTGCCGCTGCGCCGGAACCAGTAGCTCCGAAGCCTGCTAGTACGCCTGTAGCTGTAGAACGTAAAACCGCCGATGCCATCACCGCCATTACTTCCCGGAAAGACTTCCTTGAGATCCAAACTACGGGCGAGGTGGCCGATTTCAAGACATTCCGGCTCACGAAGCCCGACCGCCTTGTGCTCGATGTCTTTGGCGTCAAGTCGGCCCTGGCCCAAAAGGTTGTGCCGGTCAACAGCCTCGGGATCGAGACCGTCCGGGTCGGTGCCTATCCCGATAAGGTGCGTCTTGTCCTCGATGCTTCAGGTGACAGTCTTCCCGCCTTCACGGTGGAAAAGACCGCCGCCGGCCTCGCCGTGGTTCCGTCATCAGCCCCGGCTGCCGTCGCGGCGAAACACCGTGAGCCTGAGCAGGAGACCCCAGCCCTTGTGACGGGCGCGGCACCCAAGGCGGAATCCAAGCCTGTTGTGCATGCCGGGGCACCCGAAATAGATTCGATAGAATTCAAGGTGGTGGATACTATCTCCCGCATCGCCATCGAAACGACTGCCCCGTGCGACGTTGAGAAGCCCGTCAAATCCGCCGAAGGTCTGACGCTTACTCTCAAGAACTGTATTCTGCCGCGCAAATGGCAGCGGCATCTCGACACGAGTGCCTTTGCCAGCGTTGTCCAGAAGGTGACCCCCTACCAGGTCAAGGTAAAGGGGCGTCACGACGTGAAAGTGCAGGTCGCGTTACGGAGACAGACTTCCTACGAACTGCGCAGGGAAGGGGGCGTCATCTACCTCGACCTGAAGAATCCGGCGGACATCACCGCACCGCCTGTTGCCTCGGAGTCGACCATGCCGGCCGAGTCTGAACGACCTGCTCCTGTGGTTGTCAAATCACAGGCTGTTTCACCTGGTGATGGGAAAAAGGTCTACACGGGGCGCCGCATCACCCTCGAATTCTCCGATGCCGACATCAGGAAGATTTTCCAGCTCATCGCCGAAGTCAGCAACCTGAATTTCATTGTCGGCGACGATGTCACCGGCACCATCAGCCTGAAGCTGGTGAACGTTCCCTGGGACCAGGCCCTCGACGTGATTCTCGAGAACAAGGGGCTCGGGATGCAGCGGGACGGCAACATTGTGCAAATCCGTCCCAAATCGAAGATCCTGACCCTTGCCGATGAAGAGCAAAAGGCCAAAAAGACCCGTGAACAGGGCATGGAACTCAAGACCGAGGTCTTTGACGTCAACTACGCCGCGGTCGGCGATATTGCAAATCAATTCAATGCATTGAAGAGCGAGCGGGGTCTGATTTCGTCAGATGTACGAACCAACCGCGTCATTGTCAAGGATATCGCACCGGCCTTGGCCGAAATGAAAGCTCTCTTGAAAAGCCTCGATATTCCTGAGAAGCAGGTCCTCATCGAGGCGCGGATTGTCGAGGCCACTTCCGACTTCTCCCGTGATATTGGGGTCCAGTGGGGAATTCACTACAAGGATGGCTCTGCGTCGATCCTCAACATCAACGGCGTCGACACAGGCTTTGGAGGAATTGTGACGCCTCCGCCCCCCGTTGGGTTTCCGTCCGCGAGTACGCCCGGTGGCCAAGTTGGCATCTCGTTCGGTACACTCACCAGCAACCTGCAGGTAGATATGCGTCTGTCCGCCGCCGCCACTGCCGGTTTAGTCAAGATTGTTTCATCACCTAAAGTGGTGACTCTCAACAACAAGGCAGCCAAGATCTCGCAGGGTAAGATGCAGCCCTATTTGAATACCTCCTCAACGGAGGGGGCAAAGACCGAATTTGTTGAGGCAGCCCTCAGCCTCGAGGTGACGCCGCACATTACAGCCGACGGCAGCATATCCATGAAGATCAAGGCCACCAATAACTCTGTAGGTGCCGCTGCTGTTGGCGCTCAGCCACCCATCAACAAGAAGGAGGCCACTACGGAACTCCTCGTGAAGAACGGTGAAACAACAGTTATTGGCGGGATTTATGTAGACGACGATACGGAAACGAATACGGGTGTTCCGTTCCTCATGGATATCCCTCTGTTAGGATGGCTTTTCAAATCCAATAACAAAACCAAAACCAAGACAGAGTTGCTGATCTTTATTACACCTAAGATTGTGAGTTAAAATTGAAAGGAGTGTCAATGCGGGCTAGATTATTATTTTTGTTGCTCATAAGCGTAATTACTATTGTTGTTGCGGGGTGTGGAGGTGGTGGTGCTGACTCCAATACGACAGGCATTTTATCGGCTGCTCCATCCGCAACTGCAGTGGCTGCCGGGAAAAGTTTGACAGTTACAGCCACTTACACACATCCCACTAATTCTGCCCCCAGCGGTGTTCCTATCACTTTTTCGGATGCATCTGGCATCTTTGCGAGTACAACAGCTTACACTGGGCCGGATGGCAAGGCTACAGCCCTCCTCAACGCAACAAATGTTATTCTTGCCGATCAAACTGTAACAATTGTTGCCAGTACAGGAGGACTAAGAGCTACTTGTGACGTAACTGTCAAGGCAGACAAGCTGAACGTTGTCGCTGCAGGTGATGAAGCGTCATTTACAGATGCAAATACTCCCCAAAACACTTCAGTTCGCTTCGTGTCTTCCGGTGATTTCATAACCTTGGCTGATGGTGATGGTTTGCCTCTTGCTAACCGCACTGTCACGATAAAGGTGCATACAATTGTCAACGCTGGTGATGGGACAGGAACGGTCCTTTATTGGCAGGGTCTTCCAGTCGACCTATCATCTCCTCCTGCCACAATAACGGCAACAACGGATAGCGCTGGTAATATAGCTCCGCAGTATTCGGTAGATATGCCCATTCCAAATACAAAAAGCAGCAACGTGATAGCGGTGGTATTTGAAGCCCAGTACGGTAACATAATTACGAGAAAATCAGCCTTGTATACTGCCACCAGAAACTAACTCTGTAATCTATCTGCATTTCACAAGTAAACGAAAGCCAGGGCAATCCTGGCTTTCGTTTACTTGTAAGAGGTTCCCATGCTCCGCTACCTAACCGCCGGCGAATCCCACGGCCCGCAACTGACGGCCATCATCGAGGGAATTCCCGCTGGCCTGAAAATTTCCGAGGAAACCATTAACGTGGATCTGGCCCGCCGCCAAGGTGGCTACGGCCGGGGCGGCCGGATGATGATCGAGAAGGATCAGGTCCAGATCCTCTCCGGAGTCCGGTGGGGTGAGACCATTGGCTCCCCTGTCACCCTCTGTGTCGTTAACCGTGACTGGGTTAACTGGCAGGAGAAGATGTCGCCCCACGAGCGCCACCGGGATGATAAAATCCGCGTCACCCGTTCGCGTCCCGGCCACGCCGACCTTCCCGGAGTCATGAAGTATAACCACCGCGACGTCCGGAACATCCTGGAGCGTTCAAGCGCGCGGGAGACCGCTGTGCGGGTTGCGGTGGGCTCCGTTGCCAAGGCTTTTCTGGGCGCTTTCGATATCACGGTGAATGGCTTTGTGGTGGAGTTGGGGGGGATAAAGACCGAGCGGCACGGTCTCTCTTCCGATCGGCTTAGGGAACTGGCTGCCAAGTCCGAACTTGCCACCTACGACCCCGAAGCGGAAGAGCGGATGAAGGCGTTCATCGACTCGGTGAAGGATGCCGGCGATACGGCGGGGGGGGTCGTGGAGGTAGTTGTGACGGGAGCCCCGGTGGGGCTCGGCAGCCACGTCCAGTGGGACCGGAAGCTCGACGCTCGCCTCACCATGGCGGTCATGAGCATCCAGGCCATCAAGGGGGTGGAGATCGGTCTCGGCTTTGAGACGGCCCGGCGCCCCGGCTCCCAGGTCCATGACGAGATCTACTTCGACTCCTCCCGCATCACCCACGGTGAGGCCACGGGATTTTTCCGCAAGACCAACAATGCCGGCGGCATCGAGGGTGGGATCACCAATGGCGAGGAGATAGTCATCCGCGCGGCCATGAAGCCGATCCCAACCCTCTACAAACCCCTCAGTTCGGTGGATATGCTCACCAAGGAACCCTTCGAGGCCACGGTGGAGCGCTCCGATGTCTGCGCCGTGCCCGCCGCGGCCGTGGTGGCCGAGTCGGTGGTGGCCATCGAAATTGCCAACGCGTTCCTGGAGAAGTTCGGCGGCGACTCCCTTGCCGAGATACAGCGCAATTACGATGGCTACCTCGACTATCTCCGCTCCTTCTAGCATGCGCAACGTCATCCTCACCGGCTTCATGGGGACGGGGAAGAGCAGCGTCGGCAGACTTCTGGCCCATCGGCTCGACTTCCGCTACTGCGACCTGGATGCGCTCATCGTCGAGGAAGTGGGAATCTCCATCAATGAGATCTTTGCCCGGCATGGGGAACCCCACTTTCGGGCTCTCGAAACCGAGGCGGTGCGATCCGTTTCCCGGGAAGAGCGCTGTGTCGTTTCCACCGGCGGCGGAGCGGTTATCTCTCCCGAAAACCGTTGTCTGTTGCGGGAGGCGGGGGTGGTGGTGAATTTGACCGCCTCGGTGGATGAGGTCTGTCGGCGGCTGCGGGAGGAGACGGACCGCCCCCTTCTGAAGGACGATCGTTCGGGCGAGCGGATTGCAGCCATGATGGCAGAACGTGAACAGTTCTACGCAGATGCGGAGTTGAGGATTGACACTACCGGCAAAAGCGTGGAAGATGTGGTCGCTGAAATCATCGGGTACTTGGAAGGAAGATAGCGTGGAAACGCTGACGGTAGGACTTGGCGACAGAAGCTACACGATTCGGGGAGGGAGCGGGATACTCCCGGGGATCGGTGCGTTCTGCAGGGAACTGGGGCTGGGGAGGATTGTCGCGGTGGTGACCAATACCACAGTGGGTCCCCTCTACTATGGCCCGGTGGCCGACTCTCTCGCCGCGGCTGGTTTTTCGCCCCTCCGGGTGGAGCTTCCCGATGGCGAGGAGTTCAAGACCAGTGCCACCCTGAACGCCATCTACGACGCCCTCATCGACGGGGGACTCACCCGCGATTCATTCATCGTCGCCCTCGGTGGCGGCGTGGTTGGTGACATGGCGGGGTTTGCCGCCGCCACTTACCTGCGTGGTATCCCTTTCGTGCAGGTGCCGACCACGCTCCTTGCCCAGGTGGATAGCAGCGTCGGCGGCAAGACCGGCATCAATCATCCCCGGGGTAAGAATCTTATCGGTGCATTTTACCAGCCCCGCGCGGTTATCATCGATGTGGAGACCCTCACGACGCTTCCCGAGCGGGAATACCTGGCAGGGATGGCCGAGGTGGTGAAATACGGAGTGGTTCTTGATCCTCTGCTTTTCGCCGAGGTGGAGCGAAATATTGCGCCGATCCTTGTCCGCGACCGTGACGTCCTCACCAGGATCATCATGGCCTGCTGCGCCATAAAGGCGTCGGTGGTGGAGAAGGACGAGAGGGAATCGGGACTGAGGGCGGTGCTCAACTACGGTCACACCCTTGGCCATGCGGTCGAAACCCTTGCGGGCTACGGAACTTACCTCCACGGCGAAGCGGTTGCCATCGGCATGGTGCAGGCCGCCAAGCTGGCTGAACATCGGGGTGAGGCCACGGCCGACGATACCGGCCGGCTCCGTGCGCTTCTGGAGTCCCTGAAACTGCCGGTGGAGCTTCCTGTCTTCGCCGCAGAGGCCTATCGCGAAGTTCTCCTGCGGGACAAAAAAGCCCGGGATACGGGGCTCAGTTTCGTGCTCAACAACGGGATCGGCGGCTTCTCCATCGTCAGGCTCCGGGACCTCTCCGAGGTGCTCGACGTCTGCGGGATCGGAGGGTGATCATGGCACCGGAAAACGAATCATTCCGGGCAGAAATCAAACGCTACGAGGATATTCTTAACGGTGATCCTGCGTCGTACTGCTTTGCCCCTCTGGCGGAACTCTACCGTAAGGCGGGGCTCCTCGACGAGGCCATCGGCACTGCTCGCAAGGGGATAGAACTCCATCCCGACTACGTGGGAGGGTATCTGGCCCTAGGGCGCGCCTGCTTCGACAAAGGAGAGCAGACGGAGAGCAGGGCCGCTCTGGAGCGGGTCGTTCGGGTAACCCCCGATAACCTCACGGCCCAGAAGCTCCTTAGCCGGATTTACATCGATATCGGCGAAAATGCCCTGGCCCGCAAGGCTTTGGAGACAATCCTCGTCCTCAATCCCGGCGATCAAGAAAGCCAGGCTGCCCTTGACGGTCATGCTCTGCGGGAGCGGAACTTCGAGACGGACACGGACCTGTTTTCCGCTGCAGGGGAGGCTCCGGTCGACGCTTCGGCTGGGTTTGCTGAAGAATTTCTTCTGGAAGATGCAGAGATTATCGAAGAGTTAACCGACGAAGTCATCGATGAGGAAGTCGCTGAGGCGAGCCTTGCCGGAGAGTTCACCGTGGAAGCGGGTTTCAGCAGGGAACCGCTGATAGTAGAGGAACCCGGGGCAACGGATGAAGCCGGTTCCGACCCCCTGGCAACGGCCACTATCGCGGAGCTTTACATCGAACAGGGGTTCCTGAAGAAGGCCCTCAAGATCTACCGGGACCTTCTTGATGCCAACCCCGGCAACGACGACCTGCGGCAGCGCATCGTCGACCTTAAGCACCGTATCGATGAAGACGATGCCCGCGCCCGGGAAAATGCCTTCACCGCAGCCATGCCCTTTGGTGAAGAGCTTGCCGAAGCTGTTCATGATAAGGCCGATTCCGTGGGGCGGAACGACACCGTTGCCGTTCTGGAGGGGTGGCTTGACACCATCGGGAGGATGAGGCAATGCCGTTCAGTGAAACACTGAAGAGTATTGTGGAGAGCGTCGAGGGTGGGCTCGGAGCTATCATCATGGCAGACGACGGCATCGCCATCGATGAGTACTTTCTGGACGGCGCCGGCATGGACCTTAACCTGATGGCGGTGGAGTACGCCTCCCTGCTCAAGGAGGTCAAGCGCACGGCTGACGTCCTCAAGACCGGTATGCTTGAAGAGCTGGCGGTGAATACCGGCCAGTCACGGGTCATCGTAAGGATTATCAACGATGAGCTGTTTATCGCCCTTATCCTCGGCCGGGACGGCAACTATGGCAAGGGTCGCTACCTGCTGCGCCGTGAAGTCTCCGGGCTGCGCGAGCGCCTTTCCTAGCATTCGCGCCTGATCCACCCCCTTACCTGTCATGGAGGCAACGATGAACGTTCTTGTGGTTCACGGCCCGAACCTCAATCTCCTCGGCACCCGGGAACCGGGAATTTACGGCTCCCTCACCCTGAACCGGATTGATGAGGAGATTTCCGCGCTGGCGGAAGAACTCGGCTGCTCGGTCTCCTTCTTCCAGTCCAACAGTGAAGGGATGATCATCGACGCCATACAGCAGGCCTGCGGTGCCTGTGACGGAATTCTCATCAACCCAGCAGCCTATACCCATACCAGTGTCGCCATCCGTGACGCCCTTTCCGCCGTGGCCCTTCCGGTCGTAGAAGTTCACCTGTCCAATATCCATCGCCGCGAGGAGTTCCGGCACCACAGTTTCATTGCCCCGGTGGCCGTCGGCCAGATCGCCGGGTTCGGTGCCGACAGTTATCTGCTCGGGCTACGTGCGCTTTTTACTTATATTAAAAAAGAGATTGTCACCAAGGCGTGAAGCATGCTACAAAACAGGATTATTAAAGCCCGAGGATGCGCGGAAAAACAGGATGTTGACGCGATTCTCTTTTTTAATCTGAGTAACGTCCGCTACCTTGCCGGTTTCACCGGAAGTGACGGTGTTTTGGTTGTCGGCCGTGATTCGTGCTGGTTTCTGACGGATTCCCGCTACACGACCCAGGCGGCCCGCGAGGTGACGGGGTGCCCCACGGTCGAGTACCGCGTGAAGCTCGACGGCATCGCGGAGCTTTGTGCCGGTCAGGGATTCAGGCGGGTCGGCTTCGAGGCTGAACACACGACGGTCGCTCTCCTCTCGGCCCTCACCGCAAAGGTTCCCGGCGTGGAGTTCGTTCCCCTCGGGGAGGAGCTTGCTCCACTCCGTATCGTGAAGGATGCGGATGAACTCGATCTGCTGGCCGAGACTGCCCGCATCGCCTCCGAAGCCCTGTTGGCGTCCCTTGACGGACTAAAGCCGGGGGTGGTCGAGCGCGAGTATGCCCTGGATCTTGAGTTCGCCATGCGGCGGGCAGGGGCCGATGACAAATCGTTCGATTTCATCGTCGCTTCCGGCGAACGGGGTGCGCTTCCCCATGGCAGGGCCAGTACCAAGGTTATCGGGGCCGGCGAACTTGTCACCATTGATTTCGGCGCCATTTATGGCGGATACCACTCAGACGAGACGGTCACGGTCTGTGTCGGCGAGCCCGATGCCCGGCAGCGGGAGATCTACGGCATTGTCAAGGGGGCCCATGATCGGGCATTGGCTGCCGTGCGGCCGGGGGTGAGCTTCAAGGAGTTGGACGCCATTGCCCGCGGTTTTATTGAAGAGCGGGGATACGGGGCCTTTTTCGGCCACGGGCTCGGCCACGGGGTCGGGCTTGATGTGCATGAAAAGCCGGTCGTTTCCCCCCGCGGCGAAGGGGTGGCGGAAGAGGGAATGGTTTTCACCATTGAACCGGGCATCTACATCCCCCAGTGGGGCGGGGTGAGGATAGAGGATACGGTCGCGGTGACGGGCAACGGATACCGCCTCCTTACCAGGGTGCCCAAGGAACTCATCATCTTGAATCCGTGAGCCGGGGAGATGTCTCTCTTGGTTTACGGGTTACTTTGTAATAACCGTCTGTTAGCCATAGAGGCCGGGCGGTATCTGCCAAAAGGAGAAAACGTATGGATATCAAGGATCTCAAGTCGCTGATAAAGATGGTAACTGAAACAGACATCACTGAATTCGAGCTGGAGGGGGCCGAGGAGAAAATCCGGATCAAGCGCGGCTGCACGGCCCCGATGGTCCAGTACCAGGCACCCCAGCCCATGGTCGCCATGCAGCCGGCCATGGTCCAGGCCGCTGCTCCGGCTGCATCGGCCGCTCCCGTGGAAGCTGTCGCGCCGGCAGCCGCCAAGGCCAAGGGGAATGAAATCACGTCCCCCATCGTCGGTACCTTCTACCGGGCACCGGCGCCGGATGCTGCTCCCTATGTGGAAGTGGGGCAGATTGTCGAGAAGGGGCAGGTCCTCTGCATCGTCGAGGCCATGAAGCTCATGAACGAGATTGAGGCCGAGTACCGGTGCAAGATTGTCGAGATTTGCAAGGAAAACGCCCAGCCGGTCGAGTTCGGCGAGGCGCTGTTCATCGTCGAGCCGCTCTAACCCGAGACAACGGACGACACGTACGGGGACGGCACCAAGCAGCCGCCCTTTTAACCCATGAGCGGAGATTTCGTACATGTTCCATAAAGTTCTGATTGCAAACCGGGGGGAGATTGCCCTGCGGGTCATCCGAGCCTGCAAGGAGTTGGGGATCAAGACGGTGGCCGTCTATTCCGTCGCCGACAAGGATTCCCTTCACGTCAAACTGGCCGACGAAAGCGTCTGCATCGGGCCGGCGCCGAGCCTCCAGAGCTACCTCAATATCAACGCCATCATCAGCGCCGCCGAAGTGACCGACGCCGAAGCAATCCACCCCGGCTACGGTTTTCTCTCTGAAAATGCCGCCTTTGCCGAGATCTGCGAAAACTGCGGCATCACCTTCATCGGTCCCTCCTCCGAGAGCATGCGGATCATGGGGGACAAGATCAGCGCCCGCCAGGCGGTGATCAAGGAGGATGTACCGATCCTCCCCGGCACCAAGGAGGGGGTAAACGACGTTAATGAAGCCATAAAGATTGCCAAGGGGATCGGCTTCCCGGTCATCATCAAGGCGACGGCCGGTGGTGGCGGACGGGGAATGAAGATCGTTCACTCCCCGGCAACCCTCCCGAACGCTTTTGCCACGGCACGGGCCGAGGCCCAGGCCGGCTTCGGAAACCCCGAGGTCTACATCGAGAAGTACTGCGAAGAGCCCCGCCACGTGGAGATCCAGATCATGGCCGACAAGCACGGCAACGTGATCCACCTGGGCGAGCGGGACTGCTCCATCCAGCGGCGCCACCAGAAGATTATCGAGGAGGCTCCGTGCCCGGTCATGACCCCGGACCTCCGCAAGGCCATGGGCGATGCAGCGGTCAGGGCCGCAAAGGCCGTTGGCTATGACAGCGTCGGTACGGTCGAATTTCTGGTGGACAAGAACCTGAACTTCTACTTCATGGAGATGAACACCCGGGTCCAGGTGGAGCACCCGGTCACCGAGATGATTACCGGCATTGATATTGTCCGTGAGCAGATCCGTTCGGCGGCGGGGCACAAACTACGCTACAAGCAGAGCGATGTGAAGATCCATGGGCACGCCATCGAGTGCCGCATCAACGCCGAGGATCCGGTGAAGTTTACGCCGTGCCCCGGCAAGATCACCGGCTACCACACCCCCGGCGGACTCGGGGTGCGGGTCGACTCCTTCGTGTACGACCAGTATTCGGTGGTCCCCCACTATGACTCCCTCATCTCAAAGCTCATCGTCCATGCCGAAACCCGCGAGGACGCCATCCGCCGCATGGCCCGGGCACTGGACGAGTACATCATCGAGGGGATCAAGACAACGATCCCGTTCCACAAGCGGATCATGGCCAACAAGGACTTCATGGAAGGGAACGTGGATACCGCCTTCCTTGAGAAGATCGTGCTGGAGTAAGGTATGGATTTTCCTGATGAACTGAAGTACAGCAAGGAACATGTCTGGGTCAGGGTCGAGGGTGACCGTGCCGTGATCGGCATTACCGATTATGCCCAGGAGAGCCTCGGAACCATCAGTGCCGTGGAGCTCCCGTCCGTCGGCGACGAGCTTGAGCAGGACGACTCCTTCGGCTCGGTGGAGGCCCGCAAGTGCCTGGCTGAGCTCTACGCACCCGTAAGCGGCACCGTAGCCGAGGTTAATGACGAACTGGAGTCGGCCCCTGAGATCCTGAACGACGACCCCTACGACGGAGGGTGGATCGCGGTGGTGGACCTTGCCGACCCCGAGGAGTTGAAATCCCTCCTGTCGGCAGAGGACTATGCCGAATCTGTAAGTCAGGAAGACGAAGAGGACCAATAGCCCCACTTGGGTTCAGATGCAGGCAAAGGCGAGATTACCTATCTCGCCTTTGTTTTTGAGCAATTCATTCCATGATGCAGGAGCGGTATCGCCATGTCACTCACCATAGGTCACATAGAATACTCCAACTGCACCCCCATATTTACGGCGCTGCAACGGAGTATGGATTGTAGCGGCTACAGCTTCGTCAGGGGGGTACCGGCGCATCTGAACCGGCTGCTTTCCACGGGAGAAATCGATGTCTGCCCGTCATCGTCCATCGAGTACGGAAAATATCCCGACCGCTATCTCATTCTCCCCGATCTTTCCATCAGCGCGGTGGGGCCGGTGAAAAGCGTCCTCCTCTTTTCCCGCGTGCCGCTGGAGCGCCTTGATGGTGCCGTTATCGGCATGACGACGGAGTCCGACACGTCGGTGAATCTCCTCAGGATCATTCTCACCACATTTCAGGGCTTCACGAACAGTTTCGAGCGGACCTCCCTTCCCCTGGCCGAGGCCCTCGATTCCTATCCGGCCCTTCTCCTCATCGGTGACAGGGCCCTCAAGGGGGCGCTGACAGGGGGGGGGTACCACATTTACGACCTCGGCGACCTGTGGTACCGGGCAACGGGGCTCCCCTTCGTCTTTGCCCTCTGGCTGGTGCGGAGGGAGGCGGCGGAGAACAAGCCCCACGAGGTTGCACGGCTCGCCGCTGATGTTGTCCGGGCAAAGCGGATCGCCTACGACTCCTATCCAGAGATAGCCGCCCAGGCGCCGGAACGGGAGTGGATCGACAGTGCGGTGCTTGTCGACTATTGGCGGACCATCTCGTACGATCTGACTCCTGCCCATCTGAAGGGGGTGCGGCTCTTCTACAATTATGCCGCCAGCCTCGGGGTACTCCCTGCTGCTCCGGAAGTGCGGCTCTATGGAGAGAATCGTGGCGTGTGATTTGCATGCAATCGCCCCATGGGCCTCGATACTTCATGGACATCAGATTGGTTTGACGTCGCAATACGCCGCCTGAGAAGGGCTTCGGAAAAACTGGAATTAAAGGAAACACAACGGTTGGAAGAGGCGAAGTCCCGCACACACATCGTTGTCAGAACGCGCTGGATCCTTCTCTTGTTTGTGGGCGTTTACTGTTTAATGGCTGGCGGTTTCTTCTATTTTAGCCGGTTTGGCCTTTTTTTGTCACCATCGCAACATATACTCCTTCTTGCCGCTCTTACCGCGGTCGTTTGCTACAACCTGCTCCTTCAGTTTTCCCTCGACCGCCTTGCCCGTGGGTTCCGCCTTCTCAATTTCCTCCAGATTATCCTCGACCTTGTTCTGGTGTCGGTGCTGATCCATACGAGCGGCGGAGCGGCCAGCTGGTTCTGGCCCGCGTACCTGTTCGTCACCATAGAGGCATCATTTATCATCGAAGAGCGTCGCGAAGTCTGGCTCGTGGGTGGATTGGGCGGCCTTCTCTACGGAGCGGTGCTGGTGCTCGAGCATTTGAACATCGTTCCCTATGTACAGATGCCTTTCGTGGGGGCCGAGCTGCACCATGATCACCTGTACCTGTTCCTGAGTTGGCTCTGGGTGTCGCTGCTCAATGCTGCCATGGCGGCCATAGCGTCCTATTTCATGACGGTTATCCGTCGGGAAACCGACGCGGTCCGTGAGGGGGAGGAGCGGCTCGCCACATTCCTCGACACGGCCAATGACCTGATCCACAGTGTGACCCCGGATGGTCGGCTCCTCTATGTGAACGAAGCATGGCAGCGGACCCTTGGCTATACGGCTGAAGAGGTGGAAGCGGTTTCTTTCTTCGATATGCTCCATCCCGACAGCCGCGAGCAATGCTGTGCCGAACTGCAGCGGGTGGTTTCCGGTGATGCCCTGAGTCCCATGGAGGCAGTTTTCACGGCCAAGGACGGTCGACAGGTCATCGTGGAAGGAAGTCTTACCTGCGCCCACGGCGGAGACGCACCCTCGGTCATCTGGAGCATCTGCCGCGACATTACGGAACGAAAGCATGCAGAGGAGCAGCTTTACCGCCTCGCCCACCACGACACCCTCACGGAGCTGCCGAACCGGATTCTCTTCATGGACCGGCTCCAGCAGGCCAAGGCCCTGGCGAACCGCTACCGTCACCAGGTGGCGATCCTGTTCCTTGACCTGGACCGCTTCAAGATCATCAACGACACCCTTGGGCACCCCGTGGGGGACCGGTTGCTGCAGCAGGTGGCCCAGCGGATTGTGGGGTGCGTGCGGGAAGTGGATACGGTGGCCCGCATCGGGGGGGACGAGTTCACCATCATTCTCGTGAATGTTGACACCGTTGAGGACGTGAAGAGGATGGGGCAGAAGATTCTCAAGGCTCTCGCCGCCCCCTTCAATATCGACACCTATGAACTTTTCGTTACGGCGAGCATCGGCATTTCCCTCTATCCGTCTGATGGCGATAACCTGGACCAACTGGTGAAGAAGGCCGATATCGCCATGTATTGCGTGAAGGGGGAGGGGAGGAATAACGTTCAGTTCTATTCTCCCCAGATGGACGCCAACGCAGACAAGCGGCTGCTGCTGGAAACGAGCCTGCGCAAGGCCCTCGACAACAGGGAGTTCAGGGTCTACTACCAGCCGAAGGTTGATATCGTTTCCAAAAGAATTACCGCCATGGAAGCGCTGATACGATGGGAACACCCCATTCTGGGGCTCGTTTCGCCCGGTGAGTTCATTCCCCTGGCTGAAGAGACGGGGCTCATCATCCCCATAGGCGAGTGGGTGCTCCGGACCGCCTGCTTCCAGAACCGCGAGTGGGCCAGGCAGGGAATCCCCCCTATGCGGGTGGCGGTGAACCTCTCCGGTTATCAGTTCCAGCAGAAAAATTTATTGGAGACGATCAGGGACATTCTTGACGAAACTGGGCTTACCGCGGATCTGCTGGAACTTGAGATCACTGAGAGCGTCATCATGCAGAATCCGGATTTTGCCGTGTCGGTGCTCAACCAGTTGAGGGATCTCGGGGTCCACATCTCCATCGACGATTTCGGCACCGGTTATTCTTCCCTGGCACACCTGAAGCGGTTCTCGGTCAATACGCTCAAGATCGACAAGTCATTTGTGCGTGACGTGGAGATCGATACGGCCGACGCTGCCATTGCCACAGCCATCATCGCCATGGGAAACAGCCTCAACCTGAAGGTCATCGCCGAAGGGGTCGAGACCGAAGGCCAGCTAACCTTTCTCTCCGACAACAAGTGCGACGAGGTGCAGGGATACCTTTTCAGCACCCCGATGCCGCCGGACAAGGTCATCGAGTTTATGCGGGAGCATGGGAGATCGGCCGGAGGGGGGTAGGATCAGGTGGAGGGGCGTTCGCGGAAGCGGAGATAGTCGTCGAGAATCCTGCGGTGGTCGAAGCAGAGTTCTGACGGGAGAGCAGTGACGGGAAAGACCGCGAGGTTTGCGGCATCGTCGGCTGCAGCGGGAACGCCCGATGCCCGGGCCACGTACACGGTGGATATGGTGTGCTGGCGGGGATCCCTGGATGGGTCAGAGTAACAGCCGAGAAGGCGCAGGTTGGTTACGTGGAGGGAGGTTTCTTCCTTGGCCTCACGCGTGGCGGCCGCTTCGAGGGTTTCTCCGTAATCCACGAAGCCGCCGGGAAGTGCCCATCCCCTGGGCTCGTTTTTTCGCTCGATCAGCACGATTCCCCCCTCCGTCTCGATGATGATGTCGACGGTGGGAAAGGGGTTGCGGTAGCGCTTGACCTCTGCGCCGCAACGGGGGCAGGTGAGGTGATCGAAGGACATGGGAGCCTCGAAAAAGAAAAGGGAGGAACGAGTCCTCCCTTTTCCGGTTCTTGGAGAGCAGTGGAAGAATTACTTCTTCTTGCCGCCACCGCCGGAGGCCTTCTTGGAGGCCTTGAGGGGGTTCACCTTCAGTTCTTCGCTGGCGATTTCGACCTTCACGTGGGTGGCGAAGTTGCAGATGCCTGCGGACCACTTTTTGACAGGTGCCGGGTAGGCGCTGCAGACCTTGCCGATGCTTCCGTCGACAATGCGCTCACATCCTTCGCAGTTTTCAACCACAATCTGGCAGGAACCGCCGGTGAAGATGCAACCCTGCTTTCCCCAGAAGGTACACTCGGTACCGGGAAGAACTGTTTGACACTGCATACTGAATCCTCCTGAATCGTTTTGTTCCCTAGAACTGTCTATTAGTCAATCTAGCAATTCCAAAAGAAAAAAGTCAACTGTAAAATCCCCGGTGCACATTGCGTCAAACAGCCCTTCCACCCAGCCTTTCCATCATTCGCGTCTGTGGATGAAATCTTCATTCGAAGGGACGTTGGAGGACGTGAAATCAGGCTCGGCGGGGTTGACTCGCCACGGGGTATGTATTAGGCTTTCACTGCATGAAAAATCGGGTCTCCGCGCCATGCGGGGCCATTTCCCCAAGGGAGGGACAATGCATCGAATCGCTTTCGGCACGTCGGGTTGGCGCGGCATCCTCTGTGAGGATTTCACCTTCGAGAATGTAAAGGTAGTGACCCAGGCCATTGCCGATCACGTGACGTCCATCGGCGAGAAGGATAAGGGGATCATCGTCGCTTACGATACCCGTTTCATGGGGGAGCGTTTTGCCAAGGAAACCGCCCGGGTCCTGGCCGGCGCCGGCATCAAGGCCTATGTCTGCAAACGCGACACGCCGACCCCGGTTGTTTCCTTCGAGATCATGCGGCGCAAGACCGCCGGAGCAATCAATTTTACCGCCAGCCACAATCCCCCCGAATATAATGGCATCAAGTTTTCCCCCTCCTGGGCCGGCCCCGCGCTCCCCGAGACCACCAAGGACATCGAGCGGCGGGCCAACGAGATGCTGGGGGAGGTCTGCTACCGGGAAGTGGCCCTGGACGAGGCGGCCCGCTCAGGGCTCGTGGAAGAGATCGACCCGCGGGAGACCTATCTGGCAGATATTGAAACGAAGGTCGACTTCGCCGCCATCGCCTCCCTCGGGACCATCGCGGTGAACGTTCTCTACGGCACCGGCAGGGGCTACCTGGACGAACCCCTCGTGAAGCACGGGGCGAAGATCAAAACCCTCAATATGCATCCCGACCCCTACTTTGGCGGTTTTCCCCCCGAACCTTCCGAGAAGTACATCCAGGACTTCATCGGCTTGGTGAAAAGCGATCCGGAGGTGAAACTGGGGATCGCCACCGACGGCGACGCCGACCGCTTCGGCATCGTTGATGCCGACGGTTCCTTTATCGAGCCCAACTACATCATTGCGCTGCTCTTCGACTACCTGGTGCGGGTCCGGAAAATGACCGGCGCCGTTGCCCGCAGCGTCGCCACCTCGCACCTGATCGACGCCGTGGCGAAGAAACACGGCATCGAGGTGATCGAGACGCCGGTGGGCTTCAAGTATGTGGGCGAGCTGATCAGCCAGGACCGGATCATCATCGGCGGCGAGGAGAGCGCCGGCCTTTCCATCAAAGGGCACGTGCCGGAGAAGGACGGCATCCTTGCCTGCTTCCTGGTTGCCGAGATGGTTGCCCGGGAGAGGCTGTCGGTAAAGGCCCTGCTGGAGCGGCTTTACGGCGAAGTGGGGAAATTCTTGACGAAAAGGGAGAACATCACCCTCTCGCCGGCCCTGGAAGCCGGGTATGCCGACAAGCAGCGGCAGGCTCCTGCCGAGTTCGCCGGCCTGAAGGTGAAAGACATGGTGACCGTGGACGGGAGCAAGTTCATCCTTGAGGACGGCAGTTGGCTCCTGTTCCGCAAATCGGGGACCGAGCCGGTGGTCCGGCTTTACGGCGAGGCGTCCAGCGAAGAGAAGCTGGCTGCGGTCATGGCCGCGGGGAAGAAGTTCATTCTGGGGTAAGGCACGCAGGTGAATAACACGGAGAAGCGGAGCCCACGGAGAAAGCCAAGGCAAGCTTTTCGGTTATTTTTGTTCTCCGTGATCTCCGTCTCTCCGTGTTATTACGGTTTAGGTTTATAGAAAGAGCAATGGCGCTCCGGCAGGTTATTCCTTCCGGCACTGCGCCATTCGTTTTTTCGACATGCAGAAGAATGGAGTCTTGAATACCTGACAATTTTGCTATAGTATTGCGTAGCGATGAACGTTACTCCAAGGAGGATTTTCCATGTGGGATTATACTGAAAAGGTTCGGGAACATTTCCTGAACCCGCGCAACGTTGGCGATATTCCCGATGCGGACGCGGTGGGGGAGGTGGGAAGCCTTGCCTGCGGCGACGCCCTTAAGCTCTATATCAAGCTCGACGATGCCAAGGAGCGGATTGTCGACGCCAAGTTCCAGACCTTCGGCTGCGCCAGCGCCATCGCGTCGTCATCGGCTCTGACCGAGATCATCAAGGGGAAAACCCTCGACGAGGCTCTGGCCACCACCAACCAGGAGATCGCCGATTTCCTCGGCGGGCTTCCCGAGGAGAAGATGCACTGTTCGGTCATGGGGCAGGAGGCCCTTGAGGTGGCCATCGCCAAGTATCGCGGCGGTCCGGTGCCGACCCACCACGACCACGGCCACGAGGAGGTGGAGCCGGGAGAGATCGTCTGCAAGTGCTTCGGCCTCACCGACACCTTCCTGAAGAAGGTCATCGCCGCCAACAAGCTGACCACGGCGGAGCAGGTGACCCACTTCACCAAGGCCGGCGGCGCCTGCGGCGGCTGCATCCCGAAGATCAAGGAGCTGATCAGCGAGGTCCTCGGCGCCCAGCCCACCGAGGAGCGGAAAAAGCCCGAAAAGCTCACCAACCTCCGCAAGATGCAACTCATCCAGGAGACCCTTGAGAAGGAAATCCGCCCGCTTCTGTGGGCCGACGGCGGCGACCTGGAGTTGGTGGACATCTCGGGGAGCGAGGTTCAGATCGCCTTCCGCAAGGCCTGCGCCGGCTGCGCCTCGTCGGGCAACACCGCCAAGTTCGTGGAGTTGAAACTGCGGGATCTGGTGGCTGACGACATCGTTGTCCAGGAGGTGGAGGGATGAAAGAGATCTACATGGACAACAACGCCACCACCAAGGTGGACGAGGCTGTCTTCGAGGAGATGCGCCCCTATTTCTGCGACCTTTACGGCAACCCCAGCTCCATGCACTTCTTCGGGGGCCAGGTGCAGAAGAAGGTGGACGAGGCGAGAAACCGCGTGGCAGCCCTCCTGGGGGCTTCGCCCGAGGAGATCGTCTTCACCGCCTGCGGCACCGAGAGCGACAACGCAGCCATCCGCTCGGCCATCGAGGTCTATCCGGAGCGGCGCCACATCATCACCACCCGGGTCGAGCACCCGGCGGTTCTGACCCTCTGCCGCAACCTCTCCAAGCGGGGATACCGGGTCACCGAACTGAACGTGGACGGCGAGGGGAGGCTGGACCTGAACGAACTGCGGGCAGCGGTTGACGAAGACACGGCCATCGTGTCGGTCATGTGGGCCAACAACGAGACCGGCGTGGTCTTTCCCATCGAGGAAGTGGGTAAAATCATCAAGGAGAAGGGGAAAGGGGCCTTCTTCCACACCGACGCCGTCCAGGCCGTGGGAAAGATTCCCATCGACATGGCCGCCTCAACCGTGGACATGCTCTCCATTTCGGGCCACAAGCTCCACGCACCCAAGGGGATCGGGGTCCTCTACGTCCGCAAGGGGGTTCCGTTCCGGCCGTTCATGGTCGGCGGACACCAGGAGCACAATCGTCGGGCCGGCACCGAGAACACCGCCGCCATCATCGCCCTCGGCAAGGCGTGCGAGCTGGCCGGCCAGTGGATGGAGGACGAGAACACCCGCGTGAAGGCCATGCGGGACCGGCTCCAGACAACGCTTCTTGAGCTGATACCCCGGGCCCGCATCAACGGCGGCCAGGCGGAGCGGCTTCCCAACACCCTCTCCATTGCCTTCGAGTTCGTGGAAGGGGAGGCGATCCTGATGCTTCTGTCGGAGAAGGGGATCTGCGCTTCGTCGGGGAGTGCCTGCACCTCAGGCTCCCTGGAGCCCTCCCACGTGCTTCGCGCCATGGGGGTGCCGTTCACCTGCGCCCACGGCTCCATCCGCTTCTCCCTGTCCCGCTTCAACACCGACGAGGATATCGAGACCATCATCCGGGAACTGCCGCCGGTAGTCCGGAGGCTGCGGGAAATGTCCCCCTTCGGGCGAGAGTTTCTCAACGCCTGACCACAACAGGAGATTGTCACCGGAGAAGGGAAGGGGGCGCCGCGAGAAGGGCGTCCCCTTTTGTATGCACGCTCGGCGGAATCCCCCCTGTGACGATTGCGTATTTCCTTTCGCAAGTCCCCGGTTGACTTGAAGGCGGCGTGGCTTTAAAGTCGTACGGTTGCTCTGACGAGTCGAACAAAGGAGGCCTCCGGAACCATGGGCTATCGTAACCTGCAGGATTGCGTCTTTGACCTGGAAGCACGCGGCGATCTCGTCCGCATTGATGTGGAGACCGACCCGAACATCGAGATCGGCGCCATCCAGCGCCGGGTCTACCAGGCAGGGGGGCCGGCGATCCTCTTCACCCGGGTCAGGGGGTGCCGCTTTCCCATGCTTGGCAACCTCTTCGGCACCATGGCCCGGACCAAGTTCATCTTCCGTGACACCCTGGACGACATCCGCCGTCTCGTGGAACTGAAGATCAACCCGACCGCCGTGCTGAAAAATCCCAAGGAATACGCGGGAACCCCCCTGGCGGCGCTCCGGCTCCTTCCGCGCCAGGTCTCCCGGGGGCCGATTCTCGGCCACCGCACCACCATCGCCGAACTCCCCCAGCTCAAATCGTGGCCCATGGACGGCGGCCCCTTCGTGACCCTCCCCCAGGTCTACTCCGAGAGCCCCAAGCGCCCCGGTTTCCGCTTCTCGAACCTGGGGATGTACCGGGTGCAGTTGGCCGGCAACGACTATCGCCTGAACGAAGAGGTGGGGGTTCACTACCAGATCCACCGGGGCATCGGCGTCCACCACGCCGAGGCCATCGAGCGGGGCGAGCCCCTGCGAGTCAACATCTTCGTGGGAGGAGCGCCGTCCATGACCGTAGCCGCGGTCATGCCCCTTCCCGAGGGACTTCCCGAGCTTTCCTTCGCCGGCCTCCTTGCCGGGCACCGGCTGGCCATGGTCTGCCGGCCGGGGGAACTCCCCATGCCCGCCGAGGCCGACTTCGTCATCACCGGCACCATCGACCCCTCAAGAACCCTCCCCGAAGGCCCCTTCGGCGACCACCTGGGATACTACAGCCTGGCCCATCCCTTCCCGGTCTTGCAGGTGGAGAAGGTCTGGCACCGGGACGACGCCATCTGGCCCTTCACCTCCGTGGGGCGTCCCCCCCAAGAGGACACCACCTTCGGCGCCTTTATCCACGAGCTGACCGGCGCTCTCATTCCCGAGGTTCTTCCCGGCGTGAAGGGAGTCCATGCCGTTGACGCCGCCGGGGTTCACCCCCTGCTCCTGGCCGTGGGGAGCGAGCGGTACGTCCCCTACGAGGCCGAGCGGATGCCGCGGGAACTCCTCACCATCGCCAGCGCCATCCTCGGCAACGGCCAGCTCTCCCTGGCCAAGTACCTCTTCATCACCCCCAACGAGGACAACCCGCCGGACATCCATCACATCGACGAGTTCCTCACCTTCATCCTGGAGCGGGTCGACTGGCAGCGGGACCTCCATTTCCACACCCGCACCACCATCGACACCCTCGACTACTCGGGAAGTGGCCTCAATGAAGGGTCCAAGGTGATCGTGGCCGCTGCCGGACCGAAGCGCCGCGACCTCCCCACCGAGGTGCCGGCGGGGTTCCGGCTCCCGGACGGCTTCACCGCTCCCCAGGTCTGCCTCCCCGGCATCCTGGCCGTCACCGGTCCGGCCTTCCCCGGTTACGGGGACAACGGTTCTCCCGACCTGGAGCGCTTCTGTGCCTCTTTCGCCCCGGATGACCCCATCAACCGCTTCCCCCTGGTGGTGATCGTGGACGACAGCGCCTTTACTTCCCATACTCTCAACAATTTCCTCTGGGTCACCTTCACCCGCTCCAACCCTGCCGCCGACATCCACGGCATCGGCGCTGCGGTCCGGTGCAAGCACTGGGGATGCGGGGGAGCGCTCGTCATCGACGCCCGGGTGAAGCCGCACCACGCGCCGCCGCTTCTGGACGTGCCGGAGATCGAGCGGCGGGTCGATGCCCTTGGTGCGCCCGGCGGGCCGCTGCACGGAATTATTTGAGCGAGATGGCGAGGGACTGAGGGCGTGAGGGGAAGAAAAAAACGGATGCCGGCACGACCCGGCGCCGCCAGGGAGCGGATACGCTCGACCGGGGCGCCTGCCGTTGGTGAGAAGGTGCTCAATGCCCTGCGGGATCTCCCGGCGGGGATGATCTATACCCTGGCAGCCAAGCCCACCGTGCTGCGGGGGCTCGCTCTTGCCATCGAAAAGCGGGTGAAGGGAGTCGACTGGAGTCCCGATCTGTCCACGCTCTTCGTCGAGGTCATGGACGGCAGCCGGCACCACGAGGTGCGCCTGGAGGCGAGCGGAGGCTTTCTCACCCCATCCTGCGACTGTCCGCTCTGGCGCCCGACCGGCCACTGCTCCCACGTTATCGCTGCCCTGGCGGTTCTGAAAAAGGGGCTGGTACATCAGGCCATTACGAGTCTCCGGCTCGACAATGATTACCTGACGCAGGTGGGGAGCTGGCTTTCGGGCGTTGAGGCCACGCAACCGGCCGCGCCGGTCGTGCCGCGCCTCGTGGTGGAGCGGAGCACAAACGGCATCCAGGCGCGGATATGGCAGGGGGAGAATCCCGTCTCCATCCATGACCAGGCGCTCCCCAGGACGGTGCGTGATTTCCTCTGGACCCTCCTCAATCCACGGGAGAGCGGTTTTATCATCGAGCGTTACCTGGAGGCCTTCGGCGACGGCGCCCCCATGGCCCTGCGTCAGGATGGCAATGAGATACCCCTGCGCTTCGATCGGGGCAGGGCCCATGGCACCCTGACCCTCCTGGAACAGGCCCGCGGCATGGTCATTGCCCGCAAGGGGCTGGAGGACGGCCTTCCCATTCCGGACACCTGTTTTGCCACCCACCGCTACTATTTCGACATCCCTGCCGGTGCTGTCCGGGGCATCGACTCCTTCGAGGGGTGGGATCTCTGGAATACCCTCAACTACGAGGCCGCCGAATGGAGCCTCGACACCGGCGTTCCCGTCGAGCGGAATTCCCGGACAATCTCCCTTCCTGCCGATGCCTTCAACGCCATCGGGCTGACCGTTACCGAGAAGGGGCTTCCCACGATCCTCGAACGCATCCGGTTTTCCGGTGCCGGCGGGGTGAGCGAACCCGCACGGATCACCCACGACTATCGCCTGCGGGTGGCCGACATGAACGACACCGCTGCCCTGCTGCTGGCCGAGGGGGTCCACGGTGACGCTGCAATTCCCCTTTCCGCCAGTACTTTCAACTTTTTCACCAGTCGGGGCCGGTCCATGGCATCGGTTCCCCTGAGGACCAAGAAGCGGAGCAGTGCGGTGATCGCCGGTTGCTTCGCAACCCTTGACTGCGTCACCAGGGCCGAACTGGAGCGGACCATCAGGCACGCCCTTGCGGGCGACGATTTCCTGAAACGCACCGTGAAGAGCGAGGCGAAGCGGATCATCGCGGCGTTTGCCGCGGCCTGCGAAACCCGCGAGACGACGCTCCTGGCGGCCGATGGCGCCTGGCTCATGTCTGTGGCCGATCCGAAGGTGGAGTCGCGGCTCCTGGAGATCCCCTACCGGCTCTTCGGTGCAGAAATCTTCGGCTCGTCGGACCTGGCGGGCGCCATGACGGTTTCCCGCGAAGCCCTCTTCCGGTACCTCCCCGAACTCCACGGCCGGCTCGCCGAAGCGAGCTTTGCCCTGGTGTTCCAGGACCGCCCCGTGGAGGCTGTCACCCTCGACGTGACCCTTGACGCCACCCGTTCCACCATGGACTGGTTCGAGCTCCGCCCCGAGATCCGTTGCGGCACCGACGAGCTCACCGAACAGGAGATCGCCGAAGCCTTGACCAGCGGCGTCTTTCACCGGGGCGACTCCTTCCTCCTCATCAACGAGGAATCGGCCCGCATCCTCGCCATGCTCTACCCCGAGTCCGGCGTGAAGAAGCGCAAAAAGGTCGAAGTGGTTCGCATCCCTCGGCTCCAGATCCTCGACTGGCTCGTCCTGCGGCGCCACGGGGTCTCGGTTCGCCTCTCCCCCGAGGATGAGAGGATCTTTGCCAGCCTTGCCACCTTCGAGCAGATACCCTCGTCCCCCCTCCCCGAAGGGCTCCGGGCAACCCTGCGTCACTACCAGGTGGACGCCTTTCACTGGCTCGCCTTTCTCTACACCCACTGCTTCGGCGCCTGCCTCGCCGACGACATGGGGCTCGGCAAGACCATCCAGGCCATCAGTCTTCTGGCGGCGCTCCACGAGGGGAAACTCCCCTCGCGGGTGACTGAGCCGCGTCCTCACCTCATCGTCGTTCCCCCGAGCCTCCTCTTCAACTGGGAGAACGAGTTGGCCCGCTTCTACCCCGCATTCACCGTCCTTACCTACCGGGGCACCGGCCGCAGCGCCGACTTCACCGGAGTCGACATCGTCCTCACCAGCTACGGCATCATTCCCCGTGATATCGAGATTCTGGCGGAGATTCCTTTCCACTGCATCGTCTTCGACGAGGCCCAGGCCGTGAAAAATATCCAGGCCGACACCACCGGCGCCTGCCGCCGGCTGCGGGGCGCGTTCACCCTCTGTCTCACCGGCACCCCGGTCGAGAACCACCTCGGTGAGTATTACTCGGTCATGGACCTGGCCGTGCCGGGACTTCTGGGCTCCTACGACGAATTCCGGCGCCAGGCCGGCAGCGCCGCGGCTCCCTTCCTCGAAACCCTCATCCGGCGCACGCGCCCCTTTGTCCTGCGCCGCTCCAAGCAGATGATCGCCGCCGAGCTTCCCCCCAAGATCGAAACCGACATCTACCTGGAGCTGACCCCCCGGCAGAAGGCCCTCTACTCCCGCACCGTCGAAGAGGTACGCGAGACCGTGCTCGAAGCGTGGCGCAGCAAGTCATCCAGCCAGGCGCGTATCATTGCCCTCACCGCCATCCTGCGGCTGCGCCAGCTCTGTCTCTCCCCCCGGCTCCTCATTGCCGACTCCAGGGAGCCGTCCCCCAAGGTGGAGTTCCTCGTGGAGCAGGTGGAGGAGCTCTTCGCCGAGGGGCATAGCGTTCTCGTCTTCTCCCAGTTCACCTCCTTTCTCGACATCGTCGAAGGAGAACTGTCCCGCAGAGGGGTTCACCACTATCGCCTCGACGGCTCCACTCCGGTCCCCGAACGGAAAAGACTCGTCACCGCCTTCCAGAAGGGCGATGAGCCTTGCGTCTTTCTCCTCTCCCTGAAGGCCGGCGGCAAGGGGCTCAACCTCACCCGCGCCACCTATGTCTTTCACCTCGATCCCTGGTGGAACCCTGCAGTGGAAAACCAGGCCTCCGACCGGGCCCACCGCATCGGCCAGACACGCCAGGTCACCATCACCCGCCTCGTCATGCGCCACACCATCGAAGAGAAGATGATGGAATTGAAAAAACGCAAGCTCAAGCTCTACCATTCCCTTTTGGAGGAGAGCGCCGCGGGGGAAGGGGCCGGCATCAGCCGGGAGGACTTCGATTTCTTGCTGGGGTAGGGGAGGAGGAAGTGGAGAGATGCTAGTTGTTTAACTGGCTAATTTTGCGTAATTAGGGCAAGGGTAAGTGATTTATAATACAGCTCCGGGTCTTTTTTCTGTTGCTTTTTGGGAGCAAGAATTTTATAAGGCCACAGACTAGTTACAAAAAAATAACGCAACGATACTCGATAATACTAAACCATCCGCGAGGATGGGGCGGAAAGCCTACAGGGTCTCACAGAGACAGCCGGGTCGCCGAAATATCTCCCGATATTCGCGACCCGGCTTTTTTTTGTGCGCAATTTCGCAAAATCGCCCGTACGAGGAGGAAACAAATGAAAGTGACAAGACGAGAGTTCATGAAGTACTGCACCGCGTCAGCGGCTGCGTTGGGCCTGACGTCCGCGCTGGGACCCCTCTCAAAGGCCCTGGCGAGCACCAGCGGTCCTCCGATCATCTGGCTGAAGGGGGCCAGTTGCACCGGTTGCACCGTCTCTTTGGCAAACCTCGTATCTAGCAGCGGTCCGGTGGACGTCGCTGATCTGCTGATCAACACCATTGATCTGGCCTTTCATCCCACCCTGATGGGGGCGGCAGGAGATCAGGCCGTCCAGACCCTTCGCAACGCCGCAGCTGGAACGTTCATCCTGGCGGTCGAGGGGGGTATCCCGACCCTGTACAACGGCAGAACGTGTACGTTGTGGACCGAGAACGGCACCGACGTCACCGCCCTGGCTGCGGTCAAGGAACTGGCACCGAAGGCTGCTAAGGTTCTCTCCATCGGCACCTGTGCCAGCTTCAACGGCATATGCGGCGCCAATCCCAACCCGACCGGCATCAAGAGCGTCAGTGCCGCCACCGGGGTTTCAACCATCAACATCCCGGGCTGCCCGACCCATCCGGACTGGATCGTCTGGACCATTGCCCAGCTTCTCGCCGGCACGGTTCCCACCCTGGATTCATTGGGAAGACCCACCGCCCTCTTCGGTAAGACGGTGCACAGCCAGTGCTCCCGGCGCAGCAAGGACTGGGCGACCTCTTTGAGCGATACCGGACTCTGCATGAACAATCTGGGATGCAAGGGGCAGCAGACCTACGCCGACTGTCCGACCCGCAAATGGAACAACGGGACAAACTGGTGCGTCGGTACGGTCACCGCAAACGGCAACGGCGCGGATTCCCTCTGTCTTGGCTGCACGCAAAGCGGCTTCCCGGACAAGTTCGCTCCGCTGTTCAGCACCATGGGGGCGACTCAAAAAGGACACAAGACTATAGCGACCAATACCACCTGCACCGCATGCCACACAGACGGCAAGCCCCATTAATCCCTGGTACCGTCACACGGCCGACTCTAGAGTATTCGAGACTTAAAAGCTTGTATCAACAGGAGATTACATATGGCAACTGTAACAATCGTTGATCCGGTAACCCGGATAGAAGGACATTTAAAGGTCCAAGTGACCATTGATACCGTGAACGGAGTGCAGCAGGTTGTCGATGCCCAGTGCACCGGAACCCAGTTCCGGGGCTTTGAAAACATCCTCAAGGGGCGCGATCCCAAGGACGCCGCCTACCTGACCCAGCGCATCTGCGGCGTCTGTCCCGTATCCCACGGAATGGCAGCGACTCTCGCCCTGGAAGCTGCCGCTGGAATGACGGCTCCCTCCAATGCGAGGCTTCTGCGCAACCTGGTGCTGGGCGCGAATTTCCTCCAGTCCCACATCCTCCACTTTTACCTTCTTGCCTCCCTCGACTACATTACTCCCCCTGCAAGCGCCCCATGGACTCCTTCCTGGGACGTGGATCTGATGAGGAGTTCCAGTCTCCAGCAGATCGCCGGCAACTTCACAAATGCTGTCACCCTGCGGAGAAAGGCCCACGAGATGGGGGCGATTTTCGGCGGGAGGATGCCTTCGCCTCCCTCGTTTGCGGCTGGCGGGTTCACGACCAAGCCCACGTCGGCAATGATCAGCTCTTTCAGAAAGTATCTCAATGAGCTGATCCAGTTCATCACCTATGACTATATCCCCGATGTGAAGCTTCTTCAGAGTGTGTATTCTGACTATAGCAAGATCGGCAAGGGCCACGGGAATCTCATGGCTTACGGCGTGTTCGACCTGGTCGATAGCGGCTCGACAAAGCTCCTGAAGCGGGGTCTCGTCTACAATACGGCACCCACCAGCGTCCAGGCGGTCTCGATAGGCAATATCACCGAACAGGTAACGTATTCCTGGTACGCGGATTCCACCAACAACAAGAACCCGGCAAGCGGAACCACCGTGACGGTGGATCCCGCAACGAAAACAAAGGCATATTCCTGGCTCAAGTCGCCGAGATACAGCGGCAAGCCGATGGAAACCGGCCCCCTTGCCCGGATGTGGGTGAACGGCGACTACCGCACCGGCATTTCGGTAATGGACCGCCATATGGCGCGGGCCATCGAGGCCCAGAAGGTGGCCAATGCCATGAACGACTGGTTGAGCCAGCTTGCCGTCGGGGGCGCCGTCTACAGCACGTATACCACCCCCTACAGCAAGTCCGGCGTGGGACTCACCGAGGCTCCCCGCGGGGCCATCGGCCACTGGCTGACCACCTCCACCACCGCTGTAAAGTCCCCCACGGGCGGCCCGGCAATCTCGAACTATCAGGTCATAACCCCCACCTGCTGGAACGCCTCGCCGAAGGACACCAACGGCGTCCACGGCCCCATGGAGCAGGCATTGATCGGGACGAAAATCACCGACCCGAAGCAGCCGATCGAGGTGCTGCGCGTCATCCACTCCTTTGACCCGTGCCTCTCCTGCGCCGTGCACGTCATGCGCCCCGAGGGAAAGCCCGTTGTCATCGTGAACGCCGGAGCCCGATAAGAGCCGTGAGATCGCTTGTTCTCGGCATAGGCAACCTCCTTCTCTGCGACGAGGGGGTGGGTGTGCATGTCGCCCGCCTCCTCCAGCAGGAAGTGTTACTGGAAGATGTCGTCATACTCGATGTGGGGACCGCCTTTCTCGATGCGCTTCCGGAGATCGAAAAGGCAGACCGCGTCATCATCGTGGATGCAATGCAGGCGGACCATGCGCCCGGATCAATCTACCGGGTTCCCTTCGACGAATGCGTCAAGCCTGAATGCATCGCCTCCCTCCACGGATTCGACCTCTCGCGGACCCTGTTCCTGGCGGGGAGGGATACGCTCCCCGACGTGGTCGTCATCGGCGTGGAACCGGCCCGGATCGATTGGGGAGTTGACCTCTCCCCCGAGGTTCAGAAGATGGTTCCTTCGGTGCTCGACGCAGTGAAAGCGGAGATAGCACGGGAACAGACAGGAGCAGCAGCATGTTCGGAATAGGAATGCCGGAATTGATAGTAATCCTGGTCATAGCACTGGTTGTCATCGGACCACAAAAACTTCCCGATATGGCCCGCTCTCTCGGGAAAGGGCTCGCCGAATTCAAGCGAGCCTCCAATGACTTCAGAAGGGGGCTGGAAGAAGAGGCTCGGGCCGCCGAAGAAAAGGAGCGGATTGCCCGGGAAAACGCCGCAAAAGAGAAAACGGGGCCGGAAAAGGCCCCTGGAGAGGCCACGCGTAACGCTGCGTGACAACGTCGGGCCTGCCCGTTTCTTTCTCCAGCAAGCATACTAAACGCAAACTGTGTGGAGGTTTTTCATGTTCGGATTTGGCGTGCCTGAATTGTTGATTATTCTCTCTATTGTGCTGGTGGTGTTTGGCGCCGGAAAGCTGCCGGAAATAGGGAGCGCCTTCGGTAAGAGCATCAAGAATTTCAAAAAAGCGTCTGAAGGAAAGGACGAAATCGAGATCAATCCGAAGGAAAGGGCTTGATTACACTATCTTTTGAGGAATGAACGGAACGGCTTACTGTGAGTGTAGAAGCTCTGCAACAGGCTGTTCGCAGTAGGCCAGAATGAATAATAGCCCCCGGTTTTGTAGCCGGGGGCTTGTTTTTTGGCCAGAATCCCGTTGTTCTAAAAAAATTACCGCGCTATGTCCAGCTCCCGTTTCTTCTTGTAGAGCAGGCGTACCAGGTCGTATTCGAAGGGGGAGCCGGTCTGGTAGTACCGGAACGGGATGTTGTGCCGCGTATCAATGGCGTTCCCGCCTGTATAGGCAGATCCCGCGCCGATATTCTGGTCCATGTCCGTTGGCTGGTAGAGGTAGAAATAGCTCGCAGCGGAATCCCCCACGAGGCCGGTCGTGTCACGCAGGCTGGAAGGCCCGAAGATCGGCAGCATGATATACGGCCCCTGCTTCAATCCCCACCATCCCAGCGTCTGGCCGAAATCTTCCTCATGCTTCGGAAAGCCCAGATCGGTGGCGGGGTCCCACATCCCGCCGATGCCGAGGGTCGAGTTGACGAGGAACCGGGTAAAGACCGTTGCGGAGGTCTTGGGCCGCAACTGGAGGATCGAATTGAGCAGGTTGCGGACCTCGGAGATGTTGGCGAAGATGCCGGAGATCCGGTCCTGGAGAAAGACCGGGGTGATGAATTCGTAGGCCCGGGTTACCGGCAGGAACAGGTATTCGTCAAACATGGCGTTAAACCGGTAGAGCGCCCGGTTCACCGGTTCGATGGGGTCATGCACGTCGATGACGTATGACAGGCCCGGTTTGGCCTCTGAGCGGCGCGGGGCGATGATCTGCCGTGTCCCTTTGGCGGAGGTCTCGGGATTTCGCGCCCCTGTCTGTCCGCTCACCATTCCTGTGGAAATGACGGCCGGGCGGGGTGCGGTAAATGCTTCATTGCGCGGTCCACCGGAATCCCTCAGTGGAGGAGCGGCTTCCCGGGACAGAAGCGCGGTTTGCGTCTGCTCCCCCGGTTCGGCTCCGGGCTTCATCTCTTTCCCCGCGCCGGCAGCCCCCTCACTGTCCGGAGCTGTCGTGCCCGTGCTTCCGCCAGTTGTCTCCCCCTTGAAGATTTCCAGCATGTGCGCCACGTTCACCCGGTGGTCGATGTTGCCGCAGTGGCCGCCCCGTGGATAGATCCTGGCCCGGGAGCCGAACACATCCTTCAGATAGTTGATGTCTCCCGGCGCCAGGAGCAGGTCGTCGACGTTATGGACCAGGTAGACCGATGGGGAATTGCGGAGGAATTGCTCGATGCTCCTGAGGCTGAGTTGTTCGATCAACTGCTGCTCGGTCATCCCCGGAATCTGTTCCAGGTAGTAGGGGGCGAGGAGATCCCGGAAATAGTCCAGGAACTTGACCAGATCCGCCACCTTGAAATAGTCGGTCAGGGAGTCGGTGGTGGAAAGTTCGAGGTTTTTCGGTTTGATGTAGCCGGCATTGGTGAAGACATCGGACGTGAAGGCCAGGTTTGCCACGGCCAGCCGGAACGAAAGGCCGATCAGAGCCGCCAGGTTTTCGTCATTGGGTTTTCTGCCCCTGAAGAGAAAATCGCCCGTAAATTCGACCCGTTCGTTCGACTGGTAGATGGCCGTAAAGGCCCTGAAGGCATTGTCGAAGAATTCCTGGAATTTTTCCTCCCCTCCCGGGATCTTCTTGATCATCTCGTCGAGGACCCCTGCCGCATGGTAGAGGCTGACCGGCGGATTGATGAGGAGCACCTTGTTGAACCTGAACTGGCCGAGCCGATTGTCCAGCTCGGCCAGAAACGCGGCGTGATCGGCACCGAGGCTGTATCCGGCCAGATCAAAGCCGGTGATTGCCACATCTTCGCGGACATCGCGGATAATCAGCTCCATGGCCCGGTAGAGGTCTCGGGCGTCTTCCATCAGGAAACCGGGAATGCCGCTCCCCGAGGCAGCGGGAATGAAGTTCGGGTGGGTTGCGGAGGGGAGGCAGACCACATGGAATCCCGCCTTGAAAAACACCCGCTGCAGGAACTGGATTTTCGGGTCGTTGTGCCCGGCTCCCATGCCGGCAATGAGGAAGATGAGCGGCGCTGGCCGGCGCTGGGTGGCAATGGAATAGCGCAGTTTCCTGTCGTACCAGAGGATGTCGGGAACCGGCCGGTCCTCGAACACCGCCACCTCCGGCTCCCTGAGGGGGATTTTCTGCGGCACTTCGGCCTGCAGCTCCTTTGGCGTGCCGATCACGGTGGCGGCGTACGGATCGGCAAACGGGTATTCGTAAGGTTCTTCCGCTGCGCCGACCGGCGAAACCAGCGTGTGGCAGCAGATGGCCAGCGCCAGCAGCGCGCCGATGATCGGGGGGATTGGACTCCCTTTCCCGCGGATGCATAACCCCTTGAAGATCATCTCAGCCTCCTTGCGTGACATATAACGTCCAGCCCTGCACACTAACCATTCAGCCTCAAGGGTACACCTCCCTCAACACAAGACAAGGGTAGTGGAGCAGTTTCCTTGGGCGAAAACCCGTCATCGAACATGGCAGGCTTTTTTGTGCCTTTCCGGTGAACGACATAAGGTAATCTCCCGGAATTACTTTATACTGTCTCTGACGTCGGTACCTTTCCGCGGCAATGTCGCCGCAATACGATTCACGGGAGCGCCAGGTGGCCGGAGCTATTGGATGGGAAATAGCGATAAAGTCGCGCCGGGAAACCTGTCGGCTCATGTGGGGAGCTTTTCTCCTTTGCCTGCTCCTTGTGCCCTGCTTCCAGGCCCAGGCAGGGGCCAAGCGGCTCCGGCTGGGGTACTTCCCGAACATTACCCATGGGCAGGCCCTCTACGCGCGGGCAACCGGCGAACTGGAGAAAATGGTGGGCGTCCCCGTCGAGTGGATTCCCTTCAATGCCGGGCCGTCGGTCATCGAGGCCCTGTTCGTCGATGCGCTTGATGCAGCGTTCATCGGTCCCAGTCCGACGATCAACGGGTACATAAAGTCCAAGGGAGAGAAGTTCGTCATTGTGGCGGGCGCTTCCAGTGGCGGAGCAGGGCTGGTGGTGCGAAACGATTCGGGAATTGGGGGAGAAAAAGATTTTCACGGCAGGGTCATCGCCACGCCGCAACTGGGAAACACACAGGACCTCGCCGCCCGGGCCTGGTTCGCGGCCAAGGGGTACAGGCTCAAGGAAACAGGAGGGACGGTTTCATTGGTTCCCCTTTCCAACCCTGATCAACTGACCATGTTCAAGAAAAAGCAGATTGACGGGGCCTGGACCATCGAGCCGTGGCTTTCCCGTCTGGAACTGGAGGGTGGGGGCCGTCTGTTCCTCGATGAGAAAAGCCTCTGGCCCGAGGGACGCTATGTGACCACCCATCTGGTCGTGCATAGAAAATTTCTGACCGAGAACAGGGATTTGGTGAACAAGCTTTTGACGGCCCATGTGGAGATAACCCAGCGTATGAATGCCGACAAGGCTGCAACCGCCAGGCTCCTCAACGGGCAACTGGAGAAAGACACGGGCAAGGAGCTGAAAGACGAGGTCATCAGCCGGGCCCTCAGTCGTGTGGAATTTACCTGGGATCCCATTGCCCCGTCCTTGGCGAAATTGGCTGAAATTGCGCATAGGATAAAATTTCTCAGGCCAAGTCCACGACTTGACGGAATCTATGAGCTCAAACCCTTGAATGCGGTGTTACGGCAGAAGAACCTGCCCGAGGTGAGTGATGGAGTTCGGTAACCGAACGAAAACACAAGCGCCACTGCCGCAAAATGCTTCGGCGGAACCATCTCGGGCGAAGCTGCTGCAGCTTACGAATGTGTCAAAGACCTTCCAGAGTGCCACGCAGGCAGTGGAGGCGCTGGCACCCTCCAACCTGGAAATCGAGGAAGGGGAGTTCGTGGTATTCTTCGGCCCCTCCGGCTGCGGGAAGTCCACTCTCCTCGACATCATTGCCGGCTTCGAAACGCCCACCACCGGAGAAGTCCTCTTCGAAGGCAGCCCCGTCACCATGCCGGGCAGTGATCGCCTGATGATGTTCCAGGAACACACGTTGTTCCCGTGGCTCAACGTTGTCAGAAACGTCATGTACGGCCTGAAGCACAAACGGGAATTCCGGTTCCGCCTCCGGAAACAGCGCGAAACCGCACGCTCGTGGCTCAAGATGATCGGGCTGGAGGAATTCGAGAAATCCCTGGTCCATGAGCTCTCAGGGGGCATGAAGCAGCGGGTGGCGCTGGCCCGGGCCCTGGCCCCCGATCCGAAAGTGCTGCTTGTCGACGAGCCGTTTCCCGCCCTCGATGCCTTGGTCCGGACAAAGCTGTATGCCGATCTGCAGGATATCCTGGTCCGTACCGGCAAGACCATCATCTCCGTTACGCACGATCCGCGGGAAGCCGCGTGCCTGGCGGACCGCGTCCTGGTTTTCACGCCGCGGCCCGGCAGGGTCCAGAAGGAAATCCGCGTGGACCTGCCGCGGCCGAGGGATATCAACGATCAGGAAGTAGGTGAATACGCCGGCCGGATCATGGAAGAACTGGAGAACCCTCCCGATGAAAAGTGAACAGGCCAACAAGGCAACCATGGTTGTGGCGCTTTTCTACGTCCTGATTTTCGCCCTCTGGCAGACGCTGTTCAGCGTCGGCCTTATCCCGGAATACCTGTTCCCTTCACCGGTCCAGGTGACAAAGCGGTTGTGGGAGCTGGGGGCGGACGGCTATCTGCTCCCCAGTGTCGAGGCCACTCTCGTGCGGATGGGGAAGGGGTTCATCCTTGCGGCGGCAATCGGGCTGAGCATCGGCCTTGTCATGGGGGTCAGTCCCATAACCAATCTCTGTTTCAAGTCGCTCTTCCTCGGTCTCCAGACCCTGCCGACAGCGGCGTGGGTACCGATCTCCCTCCTCATCTACGGGCTGAGCGAGCGGGGGATCTATTTCGTGATTATCATGAGCTCAGTGCCGGCCATGGCCCTTGCCACGTCGAGCGGCATTCTCCAGATTCCGCCCTTCTACCTTCGGGCGGCGAAAACCCTCGGCACCCCCTGGTACGCGATGCCTGCGCGGGTGATCCTTCCCGCAGCGCTTCCCGCCATCGTTACGGGCCTCAAGCTGGGGTGGACCCTGGGGTGGCACGGCGGCGTCTCTGCGGAACTGATCAAATCCACCATTGGCCTTGGTTTTCTGCTCTACATGGGACGCGAACTGAACGACGCGGCCCAGGTCATGGGTATCATGGTGGTGACGATTTTGTTCGGCCTCCTGCTCGACCGGTTCTTCTTCGGGATCATTGAGCAGCGGATTCGTATCCGCTGGGGGCTTGAGAAGAGGGGGGGGTAGGTTCTGAGAGGACCACGTGATGGCGCCAACGCTTGACCTTCCGGGCCTTCCCTTCCGGTCATGGTCGGATTTGCACCGTAGATCGTCCCGCAACAGTTGCGATACGCGGCAAAGAAGGGTAATAGTGGGGGACGTTGTGATTCTCTCCTGAAAGGAAAACCATTCGCCATGCCACGAGCCGCCGAAAAGAAGGCCTTTGTCGATACGCTGTGTCGCGAGAACCCCGAGTACACTGAGGTGCTGGCCATCTTCAGCGAGCTGTATGCCGCCATCGAGGGGAAGGAGGGGGAAACGGGCCTGACGGTCACCCTTCCGGATAGCCCGGCGGCCGACTGCTTGCGGGACGGGATTCCGCTTGTCTCCTTCGGTGCCATTGCCGTTGACCGCGAGAAGGCGCTTGCGTTCATCGGCACGGTGATCGACGTGATGCAGAGAGTGGGGAACGACGGCGGCGAGAGCCTGGAGCGTCTCCGGACGGCCCTTGCGGAGGGAGAGGCCGACCTGCTGGCGCTTCTGCGGGGTGTCTTGGACCACGAGCGGAGGGTCATCCTCGAAACGGCCCTGGCGATCCGCATTGACCCGGGGCTCGTGGAGTTCGCCTTTCACACTCCCCTGAGGGTTGCCCTTGAGCGGGTGGCCGAAGGGGTCGACCCTGCGCTCTATGCCGGCTGGAACAAACACTTCTGCCCGGTCTGCGGCTCCCCCGCTGCCATGGCCGAACTGGTGGGGGAGGAGGGGGAGCGCCACCTTTCCTGTTCCACCTGTTTCAGCCGCTGGACCTACAACCAGCCGAACTGCCCCTTCTGCGACAACGACGACCCGGAACAACTCACTCATTTCACCACGGGCGAAGGCCCCCACCGGGTTGATATCTGCCTTGCCTGCTCACAGTACCTAAAGACCCGCCTCTCCCCCACGGGGAGCGCCGGCGTGCCGCCGGAACTGGATGACCTTGCCACCGTGCTCCTGGATCTGCTGGCTGCCCAGGAGGGGTACCGGCGGGGGAGATGAATCCTGTTGCCGATCCCTCGGTGTTACCATTCTGTGTTTTGCCCTCTTCCAGCAGGATTCCTTCTGTATTGATACCCCCAATATCTCCCCCTATGTGACCCCTGACAGGTGGGGGCGGCAGTAACAAACGTGCGCCGCCCTTGCCGTTTTCCTTTTCCCCATTGTTGCCGTTCACATTGTCGATAGCTGCGAATATCCCCACTGTTAGCCCTGTCTCTAACCCTTGAATCATTTATTGTTACCGTTCTGTAATCTAATGTCCTGCTAATCGGCACGACAAAAATTAGTGGCAAGCAGGACAAAACGATACATCGGTGGACAGAATGACCCATCCCTTGAGGTTTGGATGCGTGGACACGGATGCATGATTTTAAAGGCAGTTGCAGCCGGATTCAATTATTACAGCCGGTTATGCGGTTAATGCAAAAGATTGGAATCGCCTCAGTGTCTGGCATGTAAGTTGATGTATACACGCCTGACAAATCAATCAGGTTTGAAGCAACTAATCAAACCGGGCCTGTTGTGGTGTCGTAAAACCAATAAACGCGGCCATGTGTCGCAGAAAATCGATATGACAGGGGGGGGTATGGGAAAAGAAGCAGCACTTCGTGACGGCGTATCACGGAGGGATTTCATCAAGACCTGCGTCGCGGCAACGGCCATCATGGGGTTGCCGTACAGCATGCACACGAAGGTTGCCGAGGCGGCCCAGAGGGCGAACAAGCCGCCGGTGATCTGGCTCCACTTCCAGGAGTGCACCGGGTGTTCCGAATCATTGCTCCGCTCTAATCATCCGGACATCGCAAGCGTGATCCTCGACACCCTTTCCCTCGATTACCACGAGACCCTCATGATCGGCTCCGGTGCCCAGGCGGAGAAATCGCTCCACGATTCGATGCACGCCAACCACGGCAAGTACATCCTCGTGGTGGAGGGGGCGATCCCCACGAAGGACAAGGGGATCTACTGCAAGGTGGGGGGGATGACAGCCGTCGATTCCCTCACCAAGGCAGCGGAAGGGGCAGCCGCCATCATCGCCATCGGCACCTGCGCCGCCTACGGTGGCATCCAGTCTTCTCCCCCCAATCCCACGGGGGCCATGGGGGTCCGCGACATCATCAAGAACAAGCCGATCATCAACATCCCCGGCTGTCCGCCGAGCCCCTACAATTTCCTCTCTACGGTCCTCTACTACCTGACCTTCAACAAGCTCCCTGAGCTGGATTCCCTGGGCCGCCCCAAGTTCGCCTACGGCCGCAAGATCCATGAGCACTGCGAGCGGCGTCCCCACTTCGACGCCGGGCGCTTCGCCGTTGCCTACGGCGACAAGACCCACGCCGAGGGGTACTGCCTCTACAAGCTGGGGTGCAAGGGTCCTGCGACCTATGCCAACTGTTCCGTCCAGCGCTTCAACGACGTGGGGGTCTGGCCCGTCTCCGTGGGGCACCCCTGCATCGGTTGCACCGAGCCCGACATCCTCTTCAAGAAACCCATTGCCGAAAAGCTCCAGATTCATCTACCGACTCCGCCCGACACCTACGCTCCGGCCGATCTGGGGCAGAAGGGTCCCGGCGTGAGCCCCCTCGCAACCGGAGTGGTCGGCATCGCCGGCGGCCTGGCCCTGGGGGCTGGCGCCATGCTGACCAAGAAGCTGCCCACCGGGGAGGAAACCCATGAAAAGCACGAGTAGGCGCGACTTCCTGAAGCTCATGGGACTCACGGGCGCCGCCTGCCTGGCCACTGCCGCTCCCCTCTGTGCCTCGACGGAAGGTGGAGGGGAGAGCGAGACCGCCATCGCCATGCTCTACGACGCCACCATGTGCGTCGGCTGCAAGGCCTGCATGGCGGCCTGCAAGCGGGTGAACATGGACCAGAACAACCTCTCCTACGAGCATCTGGCCACTGACGGCGACAAGCTCTGGGACGCCCCCAAGGACCTCTCCGGCGATACCCGCACCATCATCAAGCTCTACAAGGAGTCGGACACCCGCTTCTCCTACGTGAAGCACTCCTGCATGCACTGCACGAAGCCCGCCTGCGTCTCCGCCTGCCCGGTGAAGGCCATGACCAAGGACCCGGTCACCGGCGTGGTCGCCTACAACAAGAACGCCTGCATCGGCTGCCGCTACTGCCAGGTGGCCTGCGCCTACAACATCCCCCGGTTCCAGTGGGCAAAGGCCATCCCCCAGATCGTCAAGTGCGATTTCTGCAAGGAGACGAACCTGAAGGCAAAGGGGAAGCCCGCCTGCGGCGAGACCTGCCCCGTGGGGGCCATCTCCTTCGGCAAGCGGAAGGATCTGCTGGCCGAGGCCCACAAGCGGATCGCCGACCAGCCCGGACGCTATGTCAATAAGGTGTACGGGGAGAAGGAGGTGGGGGGAGCCAACCACCTCTACCTGGCCGCGTTCCCCTTCGAGAAGCTGGGGCTCCCCGCGTTGAAGGAGGAGTCGCCGGCAGCCCTCTCCGAGCACATCCAGCACACCATCTACAAGGGGTTCATAGCCCCGGTGGCGCTCTACGGCGTCCTCTGCGCGGTCGCCATGAAGAACAAGAAGGAGCAGGAACAACTCGGACACGGGGAGGACAACTGAGATGGGACACCACGACGAATATCAGGTCCAGCACGGCAAGATCCTGACCAAACCGTTCTTCATCCTCCTTGCCCTGGTCGTCATCGGCTTCGGGCTCATCGCCTACCGGTTCATTGCCGGCGTTGGGGCGGTGACCGGTCTCTCCGACGGCTATCCGTGGGGGATCTGGATCGCCTACGACGTGGCCACCGGCACCGCCTTCGCCTGCGGCGGCTACGCCCTGGCCCTCATGATCTACATCATGAACCGCTGGAAGTACCACCCCCTCATCCGGTCGGCGCTCCTCACCAGCGTCTTCGGCTACTGCCTGGCCGGTTTCTCGGTCATGGTGGACCTGGGGCGCTACTGGAACGCCTACAGCTTCTTCCTCCCGAGCCGGTGGCAGCCCAACTCAATCATGTTCGAGGTGGCCCTCTGCGTCATGACCTACTCGACGGTACTCATCATCGAGTTCCTCCCCGCGGTCCTCTACACCCTGGAGCACAGCAAGTGGCAGTGGGTGAGGGAGTCGGCCCAATGGCTCCATCCGCGTCTCCTTCCCGACACCGATTCACTTCATTCGGGGCTGTCGGTGGTCAGCAAGGCTGCGGGACACGTGCAGGTTCGGCTCGACAAGGTGCTGATCTTCTTCATCGTCCTCGGCATAACGCTTCCGTCCATGCACCAGTCGTCCCTGGGCTCCATGATGATCATTGCCGGCGACAAGCTCCATCCCCTCTGGCAGACCGGGTTTCTGCCGCTGCTGTTCCTCATCAACTGCATCTTCATCGGCTACGCCACGGTGATGTTCGAGTCGATCATCTCCTCCTACAGCTTCAAGCGGGCCTACGAGACCCATGAGATCTCGGGCCTCGCCAAGGTGGTCCCCATGGTCGCCGGCCTCTGGATGGCGGTCCGCTTCGGCGATCTCATCTGGCGCGGCCAGATCCCGGCCATTTTCGCCTTTGACAGGAACTCCTTCTTCTTCCTGCTGGAGATGGCTCTCATCGGCGGAGGCGCGTTTATGCTCCTGTGGAAGAAGAACCGTCTCTCGCCGCGGATGCTTTTTGTTTCCGGCGCGATCCTGATGCTCGGCGGCGGTCTGTTCCGCTTCAACGTCTACCTCATCGGGTTCAACCCTGGAGCGGGATGGAGCTACTTCCCCTCCTTCGCCGAGTTCATGATCACCGTCGGCATCATCGCCCTGGAGATCCTCGGGTACCTGGTGCTCGTGAAGATCTTCCCGGTCATGCCGAATCCCAAAAAGCACTTCGAGGAAGAGGTGGAGGAAGAGGCTGGCGAGCTGGTTGCCGATCCCGTCCATGCCCGGGTGTTTGTGGGGAAATAGAGAAGAATTACTAACTACTGGAGGAATACATGTCTAAACGCATCACCATCGACCCAATCACCCGTATCGAGGGTCACCTGAGAATCGACGTTGAAGTGAACGGGGGGCAGGTCTCCAAGGCCTGGTCCTCGGCCCAGATGTGGCGGGGGATCGAGACGATCCTGAAAGGGCGCGATCCTCAGGATGCCTGGAGCTTCGCCCAGCGATTCTGTGGTGTCTGCACCACGGTCCACGCCATCTCCTCCATCCGCTCGGTGGAGAACGCCCTGAACGTGGAGGTGCCCCTGAACGCCCAGTATATCCGCAACATCATGATCGCCCAGCACTCGGTGCAGGACCACATCGTCCACTTCTACCACCTGTCGGCCCTGGACTGGGTCGACATCGTCTCGGCCCTGAAGGCCGATCCGAAGAAGGCCGCATCCATTGCCCAGAGCGTCTCCGACTGGCCCGGCAACAGCGAGAAGGAGTTCAAGGCGGTCCAGGACAAGTTGAAGCACTTTGTTGAAGGTGGCCAGCTCGGCATTTTTGCCTCGGGCTACTGGGGGCATCCGGCCATGAAGCTTCCGCCCGAGGTGAACCTCATAGCCGTGGCCCACTACCTGAAGGCCTTGGACTACCAGCGCCGTGCGGCCCAGGCCGTGGCCATCCTCGGCGGCAAGAACCCCCACATCCAGAACCTGGTGGTGGGGGGGGTCGCCACCGCCGTCAACATGGAGAATATCGCCACCCTCAACATGGAGCGGATCGCGTACCTGCGCACCCTCATGAGCGAGACCCGCGACTTCGTCCAGAAGGTCTACTACCCCGATCTCGTGACCATCGCCTCATTCTACAAGGAGTGGTTCAAACATGGGGCCGGCGTCACCAACTACCTGGCGGTCCCCGAGTTCGCCGACGACACCCGGAACACCACGTTCGCCCTCCCCGGCGGAATCATCTACGGAGGCGACCTCGCCACCTTCAAGCCCATCACCAACCACCAGGATCAGGCCCTCATCCAGGGGATTACCGAAGGGGTTGCCCATGCCTGGTACGAAGGGGCCGATTCCCTCCATCCGTGGGAAGGGGAGACCAAGCCCGAGTACACCGATTTCCAGGAAAACGGCAAGTACTCCTGGTGCAAGTCGCCGCGCTTCAACGGCAAGGCGATGCAGGTGGGGCCGCCGGCCCAGGTCATAGCCGCCTACGCCACCGGCAATCCCAAGGTCAAAAAGCTCGTGGACGAGGCGGTTGCGAAGCTCGGCATCAGGCTCGGCGACATCCACTCCACCCTCGGCCGGCTCTTCGCCCGGGGCGTGCGGGCCCACGTCATGGCCGACTACTCCCTCGACTATCTGGACAAGCTGGTGGCCAACATCGGCAGGGGTGACACCACCTACGCCAATCACACCGAGATTCCCGACGGCGAGTACCGGGGGGTCGGCTTCCACGAGGCTCCCCGGGGCACCCTGTCCCACTGGATGGTGATCGACAAGAAGAAGATCAAGAACTACCAGGCGGTGGTCCCCTCCACCTGGAACGCCTCGCCCCGGGACGAGCACGGCAACCCCGGCCCCTACGAGGCCTCCCTCGTGGGTAACCCCGTGGCCCAGCCCGACAAGCCCCTGGAGGTGCTCCGCACCGTCCACTCCTTCGACCCCTGCATCGCCTGCGCGGTTCACACCATCGACCCGGCAGGGGAGGAGATCACGAAGATCAAGGTACTGTAGATCTGTTTGTAGGGGCGCCGCTTGCTGCGCCCGTCATCGACGTGCATCAGGGCGCAGCAAGCGACGCCCCTACGGGAGAACCCATGAAGACCCTTATTTTCGGCGCCGGCAACCTGATCCTCTCCGACGAGGGGTTCGGCGTCCACTGCATCAACTATCTGGAAAAACACTTCGAGTTCCCCGAAGAGGTGGAGCTCTTCGACGGCGGCACCCTCGGGATCATGGTCACCCACAAGATCGAGGAGGCGGACCGGGTCTACATCGTCGACACCGTGGAGACCACCGGCGCGCCGGGGGAGGTCTTCCGCTTCGAAAAGGAAGACATCATGCTGAACCGCCTGCCGGTGAAGCTCTCGCCCCACCAGATCGGCATCCAGGAGATGCTCTTCATCAGCGAGATGAGAGGGGGGTGCCCGCCGCGGATCAGCCTCCTCGGCGTGATCCCCGAAACCCTCGATCCAGGGGACGAGCTGTCCGGCACCCTGGGGGAGCGGCTTCCCCAGGTGGCCCGTCTTATCGTGAATGAACTGAAGGAGATGGGGCACGCCGTCCGCGAAAAGGGCGGCGCTGCGCTGCACTGAATACCAACCGCCGGCCTGCGTCGGCTTCAAGGAGTTTATGTATGTTCGGAATCGGAATGCCTGAAATTATCATCATCCTCGTCATCGCCCTGGTAGTGGTCGGTCCGTCCAAGCTCCCCCAGCTGGGACAGTCCATGGGGAGCGCCATCAGGAGCTTCAAGAAGGGGATCAACGAAGATGACGTTAAAGTCGTCAACAAAACCAACGAAGCCTGACGGACGATACACAACACACAAGTAACGGAAAAAGGAGCCATGGGCTCCTTTTTCCGTTACGGAGGGGGGATTTCCTCCTGCGGATTGACATGGCCTGGATGCACGGTATATGAGAGATGGTAAACCGTCCGCTGTCCGTTAACGACACCTTTTGCCCGACACTGCTAGAAAGGCGTAGGGGAGTGGTGATGGAAGATATTTTTCGGCAGGGTGAAGACCACGACCGGCAGGAGTGGGAAAAATTCAGGGATATCTTCGAGAGTGCGCCCGTCGGCATCTTCCAGTCCACCATTGGTGGCAGGTTTTTGAGGATCAATGCCACCCTCGCCGTTATGTTTCGCTACGATTCTCCCGAAGAGATGGCCGGCGCTGTTACCGATATTGCGTCGCAGCTATTTGTCGATCCTCTGCAGCGCACCGATCTTATCCGGTCGGTCCTGGAGACGGATACGTTCGCCCGGAGCGAGGTCTTGTATCGACGTAAGGATGGTTCGGTCTTTATTGCCACCCTTTCCATGCGCGCTGTGCGTGATGACAACGGTGACACCGCGTTCCTTGAGGGATTTGTGGAGGACATCACCGAACGGAAGCATGCGGAAGAGGAAATACTCAAACTCAACACTGACCTGGAGCAGCGGGTCAGAAACAGGACCGCCGAGCTGGAGGCGGCCAATTCCGCCTTGAAAAAGGAGATAGAGCACCGGAAGAAGGCGCAGGGAGAGATAACGCGGTTGAACCTGGATCTGTTGCGGCAGAAGGCGGCACTGGAAACGGTCAACAGGGAGCTGGAGAGCTTCAGCTATTCGGTCTCCCACGACCTTCGCGCGCCGCTCCGCCATCTCGATGGGTTCAGCAGGATCCTCGAGGAGGAGTGCGCCTCGAAACTGGGCGAGCCGGGGAGGGACTGTCTCCAGCGGATTCGCGCCGCAGCCGAGAAGATGGACACCTTGGTCAACGCCCTGCTTCAACTGTCGCGTATGATACGCACGGAAATAGACCTGCACCCCGTCGATGTCTCGGCCATGGCCAGAGAAATCGTGGAGGAGCTTGCCAAATCCGACCCGGACCGGAACGTAACGGTTGACATCGAAGGTGGTGTCGTGGTCATGGCCGATCCCCATCTTCTGCGGATAGTCATGGATAATCTTCTCGGCAATGCGTGGAAATATACGTCGAAGAATAATGACGCCTGCATAGAGTTCGGGACCACAGAGGTGACAGGGAAACGCGCCTGCTTTGTGCGGGACAACGGGGCCGGCTTTGACATGGCCTATGCGGGGAAGCTGTTCGGAGCATTCCAGCGGCTGCACAGCGAGGCGGAATTCGAGGGAATCGGGATCGGGTTGGCCACGGTCCAGCGTATCATCCACCGCCACGGGGGAAAGGTCTGGGCTGAGGGGCAAGTGGGAAAAGGGGCAACGTTTTATTTCATGCTGGAATGAAAAGCCGTATCACATGCCGATGCCGACAATGGTTGTGCCGCAGTCGGGGCATCCCCCATCCCGGATCTGGTTATTCTCGATCAGGTAGCCGTAGCGCTCGATGAGCAGGGCCGAGCAGGATGGGCACCAGGTATTCTCTCCCCCCTCTCCGGGGACATTCCCTTCATAAACGTAGTTGAGTCCCGCCGACTTGCCGATGTCGCGTGCTCGCCGCAGCGTCTCCACCGGCGTCCGGGGACGGTCGGTCAGCTTGTAGGTGGGGTAGAACTGGGTTACATGCCATGGCGTGTCGGCCCCCAGGTTGTCGACGATGAAGGAGGCGATACCCTTCAATTCGCCGTCGGAGTCGTTGAGACCCGGGATGACGAGGGTGGTGAGCTCGATCCAGATCCCCTGCTTCCGGTACTCGATAATGGAGTCGAGAACCTCTGACAGACGGCCATGGACGTAGTCGCGGTAAAAGCCCTCAGTGAACCCCTTCAGGTCGATGTTGGCCGCGTCCAGATAGGGGGCGATGGTCGTCAGCGCCTCCCGGGTGATGTAGCCGTTGGTGACGAACACATTCAGAAGCCCCGCCTGGCGGGCGAGCCGGGCGGTGTCATAGGCGAACTCGAAGAAGATGGTGGGCTCGGTGTAGGTATAGGCGATGGAGCGGGATCCCGTTGCCAGGGCCTTTCCCACCACAGATTCCGGTGTCTGTCGAATCCCGGCAACGGGGCCTTGGGGAGCCACCTGGGAGATGGAATAGTTCTGGCAGTGGTGGCAGCGGAAGTTGCACCCCATCGTGGCGATGGAAAATGACTTGCTCCCCGGCAGCACGTGGAAGAGGGGCTTTTTCTCGATGGGGTCGACGTTCTCGGCAACCAGCTTGCCGTAGACCAGCGAATAGAGGGTGCCTCCCCGGTTTTCGCGAACCGCGCAAATGCCCCGGGCGCCGTCGGCGATCATGCACCGGTGGCGGCAGAGGCCGCACTGAACCCTGGTGTCGCTCTCCCGTGTGTAGAACATGGCTTCTTTCATGGCATAGCCTCCGACTTTCAGAGCGTTACGCCCGGCCCGTACGGGGGGCCTTCCCGGCGAGTCTGGCAACTGATGCAGCAGGGGGCGTAGGGGGCCACCCGGAGCCGGTCCTCGTCGATTTCCGCGCCGCACTCCTCGCAGAAGCCGTAGCGTCCCTCCTTCAGCCGGCCCAGGGCCTCGTCCATCCGGGTCAGTTCCTGTCGGCGAATATCGGCCACGGCCATGTCGGTGTCCTCCAGCGTATCGATGAGCCCCCGATCACCCACATCCTGGGGAAGATCGTTCTGGCTCTGCAGCTCTCCTCCCACCTGGCCGAACAGCTCCCGCCGCACCTCGCCCCACAGCCGCCTCTTCTCGGCCAGCAGCAGTTCCATAAGCCGTTCCTGACGCTCTCTGGACATCCGTGTCATGTTCTCCTCCGAATCTCCCGTGATGGAGCCCGTTCGGGTATACTTAAGGATAAGGATGAATTATCAGAAGGAAGTATACCACGTATCCGGCATTGAGCTTCACTGGGGGCTGGAAGGGGCACCGAGGGCAATCGTGCGAAGGGAAGACAGGATACGGCTCAGCGTCGCCCAGGAGGCGGCGCGGCTCATGTACGAGGAAGGGGTGCGGGAATACCGTGACGCCAAGCGGAAGGCGGCCCGGCGCTTCGGTCCCGAGAAGGCCCTGTCCTTGGGCTCCCACCTTCCGTCCAATGCCGAGATCCATGGGGAGTTGCAGCGCCTCATCGGCCTCCACGAAGAAGAGGTGCTGCCGGAGCGGCTGCTCCGCCTGAGGTGTGCGGCCCTCCGGCTCATGGAAATGCTGGCGCCGTTCGAGCCCCGTCTCGTGGGGTCAGTCCTCACCGGCGCGGTGACGGAGCAGAGCGACATCGACCTCCACCTCTTCGCCGCTTCCCACGAGGAGGTGGAGGAATTTCTCCGCGGCAAGGGGATACCGTACGAACTGGAGGTCGTCACCATCCGCCACGGCGGGGAGTTCTTCGACTATCCCCATGTCTACCTTGATGACGATGGGGTGGTTGTCGAATGCACCATCTATCCCCTCGCGGACATCCGTCGTATCCCCAAGAGCAGTATAACCGGGAAGCCCATGGAGCGGGCCAGCGCGAAGAAGCTGAGAAAGCTCGTCGCCGAGGGCGAGGAGTTCGATGGGAAGGGTTAGTGTCTGCGATAGGTCCCCATCAGCTCTCCCCGTGCCAGGATGTGCCCCGTCATGGCTCGCTCCAGCGCGGTTTTGGTGGTGGCCGGCGCCAGGGTAAGTTTCGAGTCGAGGGCGTAGAGCTTGAAGAAGTAGCGGTGGGTCCCCGACGGGGGGCAGGGGCCGCCGTAGCGGTTTTTCTTCCAGTCATTGAGCCCCTGGAGGGCGCCGGCGGGGACACTGTTCTCCCTGATCTCCCTCGTTTCAGGGGGGATGTTCCACATCACCCAGTGGACCCACATTCCCACCGGCGCGTCCGGGTCGTCGACGATGAGGGCGAGGGATTTGGTGCCGGCCGGGATATTGCCGAACGTCAGGGACGGGTTGATGTCCTGTCCGTCGCAGGTGAAACGGGCCGGGATCGCTCCCTCGTGGGCGAATGCCGGACTCGAAAGCTGCAGTTCACTCATGGTGCGTGCCTCCTTTCCGATCGCTGCCGGCGTCGCCATGAACAAGCCCGCCAGCAGCCACGGCATGATGCGATTACCCATTGCCGATCCTCCTGAACGCCTTCACCCCCCGTTCGAAATACCGCTGCCGGCCGACAGTTCCGTCAATTCCAGGCGTGCGGGGGCGTTGATGTCGTTGTTGAGTAGAGTATAGCGCAGGGGAGGAGAGTGGCAAAATTCTCTCAGGTCTGCTCTGTGCGTATGAAGGCGGGTGGGGAGCCGATAATTCCAACCAGGCAATGCCCCCATGAAAACAAAAAAAGAGGTTAGGCATCATGCCTAACCTCTCATCATTTTTGGCGGGCGGTATACGATTCGAACGTACGACCTCAGGCTTCGGAGGCCTGCGCTCTATCCAACTGAGCTAACCGCCCGTGAATTTTTATTGATACACTACGACGTAGAAATTCTCAAGAAAAAGTTTCCGTTTGGCTCAAAATAGTTAATGCCTGAGAGGTTCTGTCATTTTGGGGCCGGTTTTGTTACACTGGTCAGAAAAAAACGGGTGCGAGGTCCATGGAAAAGCTCTTTCTCTCTCTGACCCTTATGGTGCTCCTCTGCTTCATCGGGAGACCTGCAATAGCTGCAAACTATGAAATAAAGCTGGTCGACGAGGGGGTGTTCGCCGCCATAGCCCTCCCGGAGGGTAAAGCAGCCAGCAATGCCCTCATCATCATCACCCCCCACCAGGTCATTCTTGCCGGCGCCCACTTTGTTCCCGAAGGAATAAAGGAACTCATTGCCGACATCGCCGAGATTACTCCGCTTCCGTTGCGTTCCGTCATTCTCACCCATCACCACAAGGGTTTCAATTATGTCGACTTCGATTTCCCCGCCAATGTCGAAATTATCACGTCATGGCAGACATGGCAGGCGCTGAAGTCTGAAACCAGGCCCCTTCGCAACCCCGTCACATTTTTCGACAAAGGGCTGACTCTTCTCAGGAGCAACACCGCCATTGTCCTCAGCAGTGCGGACTTCGGCCACACCGAGGGAGACGTGTTTCTCTTCCTCCCCAACGAAGGGATTCTCTTTGCCTCGGACCTCTTTTACAACGACGTGGTGGGCTACATGGGCGAAGGGCACATGCGGGACTGGGTGATCACTCTGGAGACCCTGGAGGCTGTGGGGGCGCAGTATGTGGTGCCAGGGCTCGGCCAAGTGACAGACCGGTCAGGGCTCAGGCGCTTCCGGCTCTTTTTCAAGGATTTCCTTACCGAGGTCCTGCGCCATATCGAGGCGGGTAAGACCCTGGCCGAGACAAAGAAACTCTTCAGGCTTCCCGCCCATGAAGGGATGCCGGGGTATAAGGCCTTTCTGGATGTGAACCTTGAGAGGGCCTACCAGGATCTGCGGGATCAGTGATGCCGGTTTCGGAGGTTACTTGGCAACCGACCCGTAGAGGGGAAGCGTTATTTCCGGTTTGCCTGGGATGTCGGTGGCAATGATGATGAACCCGCTCAGGAAGCGGTCTTCGGGGCGGGGCGAGACAGTCACCGCTACCTGGGTCTTTTCACCCGGCTTAAGGGTCTGTTTCTTGATGGCTGCCTTTACCTGGGGCATGGGAGTGGTGACAGAGAGTATCCTGACGGTCCTCTCCCCATGATTTTCGAGGGTAACGGAGACTTCCTTGCTGCTCCCTACCTTGGTCTGCCCAAGGTTCATTTGGCGAGGGGTCATCACCAGCTCTTCGTTGATGATCCCCTTGATGGTAAGGGTTGTGGTGGGCGAAGCAGGGTCATTGCTCTCAACGGTAATCGTCTTGGTTACCTTGCCGCCGAAATTTGCCGAGTCAAAGGATATTTTCAGATCTGCGCTTTTCCCCGGGGCGATGGTCTTTGTTGAAACATTTGCAACAGTACAGCCGCATGACGTTCTCGTTCTGCTGATGGTGAGGGGGGAGTCTCCCTTGTTCATGAGCTTGAAGACGTGATCGAGCTTTTTGCCCTGGGGGATGGATCCAAAATCGAAAACGGCCCTGTCAACCTCCAGAGCCGGGGCGGCAAATGCCGGAAGAGACAATGCCAGGATCAGGAACGCAGCAACTGCGAGGGTGTGAAGGGGTTTGCGGATCATCGTTTGCTCCTTGCCCGATGGGGATTTGCTAGCTGGTACGCCTGCATTTCAGACTCTCAGTTTATATAGCATAAAAGAGGCTGCGGTGACCATAATGATTTGACACTAAGTCCTCTTTTCTGTTATAGAAAATGCCAAAAATCACGCTATTGCGAAGGGTTGTCCCATTGATACATACTCTCTATCTGCGGAGTGACAGATGATCATACAGTGCGCACAGTGCAAAGCCAGGTTCAGGCTCGACGATTCAAAGGTCAGCGATGCCGGGATCAAGGTCCGGTGCTCGAAGTGCAAGCATATTTTCGTGGTGAAGAGAGAGGCGCCGGTCGAGGAGAGTGATCTCGATGTTCTTCTCCAGGGTCTGGATTCATCGACAGTCGGTACTGCGCTTGCTTCGGCTGCCGGGACGGCTGCTGCTGTGTCCACCACACGGGAAGATCAGGCGCCGGAAGCAGCCACACCTTCCCGGGCCGATGAAGCGTTTTCCTTTAGTGGTGGCGCCGCGGAAGAGTATTCGTCATCGGTCATTGCAAAATCACCTGAAGAGCAGGAGGAGTTTTCGCTCGGCGTTGGGTCTGCAGAGCCGGAAAGTCCGGCTGGGGACTTCGAGGGGCAATCCCGTCAGGAAGAACCGATCGGAGGCTTTGAGTTTCAGGGTGATGATTCTGCTGGTGCCGCTGTCTCTGGAGAAGTTGATTTTACAGCCCCGGATTCGGCCATGTCCCTGGAGAAGGAAGAGCAAGCGGGGAGCGGCACCTTCGAACAGGACGAGATCAGTTTTGGCGAGGTGAGCCCCGAGGCTTTTGCCGCAGCGACCAGTGCGTCTGCTGCTGGCGTCGAAGGATCGGAAGAAGAGGAAATTTCTTTCGAGTTTGAAGAGGATGACGCGGCTGATTACGGAGAAAATGCCGAAGCGGAAGGGTCCGCGACCGGTGATGTTGACTTTGGTGAAATAGATTTCGGGATTGAGGATGCTGAAGCGGAGTCGGCCCGTGGCAATGAAAACCTGTTTTCAGTTTCCGCCGTTTCAGAACCGGAAAGTGCGCCTATGGGCAAACCTGCGGGCGAGGAGGTCCCGGTACCAGAGACACCACCCATCCTTCCTGCGGCGGCGGTCGAGGGCGAACCTCCACCCCTGAGCATTGCATCGCGCCGTAAAGGGAAATCGTTCCTTCCGACCGTTGTCATCGCGTTTTCAGTTTTAGCGATTGTTGCCCTTGCCGGTTTCGGGTTTTATTTCTTCAAGGAAGGGCCGGAATTTCTAAACAGGTTGGGGGTGGGGTTTCTTGCTGATTGGTTTGGCACGGAGGGGCGCGAGGAGGGAGTTATTTCCCTCGATAAGGTCGGTGGCGCTTATCTTGTCAACTCCGAGGCAGGAGAGGTGTTTGTCATACGGGGGGAGGCGGTGAATAATTATCGTAAGCCCCGTGCCGCCATTCAGGTTCGAGGTGCGCTTCTGGCCGCAGGGGGGCAGGCGGTTGTACAGAAGGTCGCCTATTGCGGTAACAATCTCACCGATGAGCAGATAAAAACCCTTCCGTTTGCGCGGGTTGAGGCGGCCATGGGAAACCAGTTCGGCGATTCCCTTGCGAACCTCGGAGTTCCGGCGGGCAAACGGATACCTTTTGTAATCGTAATTGCCAATGTACCGAAGGATGTCGTCGATTACAGTGTAGAGGTTGTCGGTTCGACTGTGGCAAGCCAGTAGAAGAATTGATTAAGGGCCGGATTTGTTCCGGCCCCTTTTATATGGATGCGCCAAAAGAAGAAGCCGGCACCGATTGCTCGGGCCGGCTTCGCGTGCTGTGAAACCTGGCGAATTAGGCAGCGCTGATGGCGCTGGTCGGGCAGGTGTCGACACAGGCACCGCAGTCGATGCAGGTGTCGGCGTCAATTTTGTGCTTGTCACCGGCCGGGGCGATGGCGTTCACCGGGCAGGAATCGACACAGGCACCGCAGTTAGTACAGTCATCAGAAATAACGTGAGCCACTGGTCCTACCTCCTTGTAAAGGTTTTTGGTCTGAGCCAAATTATCCGTAAACATAACATGACGGGTTTCTGAAGTCCAGCAGAAAGGTGCTGCCCCAGAATTGGAGTTCACAAAAAAACTTGAATTTGAGCCACCTGTATTGTATATATAAAAAACAGTTTTATTTTTTAGGGCTTGCGGCTCACGGCATTTGAAATTATCCTGATATTCCACGTTTTATTGCTGTTTAACGTTTTTTATTTTTACTCAATTTAGGAGGATATGATGGTAATTCTCGCCCTCAACTGCGGCAGCTCCTCGGTGAAATACCAGTTGTTCGACTGGGAAAAGAAAGAGGTCGTCGCCAAGGGTATGGTGGAGCGGGTCATTATCGGTGACTCGTTCATCATGCACGAGGTTCCGGGCCGTGAAACCTACCGGAAGGAATATGAGTGCCCCGACCACAAGGTGGCCATCGATCTGATTATCAGGACTCTCGTCGATGGGGAGCACGGTGTCCTCAAGGATATCAATGAGATTTCCGCGGTCGGTCACCGTGTTGTCCACGGTGGAGAAATGTTCACCCGCTCGGTTCTCATTGACGAGAAGGTGCTCGATGCCGTCAAGGATGTTCAGCATCTGGCACCCCTCCATAACCCGCCGAACATCGCCGGCATCGAGGCGGCCCAGGCCGTCCTCCCTTCAGTGCCGCACGTTGCCATTTTCGATACGGCTTTTCACCAGACCATGCCCGAGCATGCCTATCTCTATCCCCTCCCCTACGAGTGGTACGAGAAATACGGCGTTCGCCGCTACGGTTTCCATGGGACATCTCACCTTTTTGTCTCGAAGCGGGCTGCGGTGCTCCTCGGCAAAAAGCCTTCGGAATGCAACATCATCACCATGCATATCGGCAACGGTGTCTCCCACTGCGCCATCAGGGGAGGGGTCTCCGTTGATACCAGCATGGGGCTAACGCCGCTCGAGGGGGCGATGATGGGAACCCGGTGTGGCGACATCGATCCGGCCATTCCTGCCTTCATGATGCAGAAGGAAAACCTCTCCGCCAAGGAGATTGACAGCATCCTCAACAAGAAGAGCGGGGTGTTGGGCATAACCGGTCGCTTCACCGACCGCCGCGACGTGATTGAGAACGCCGCTAACGGCGATCATCGCTGCAAGGTTTCCCTTGAGATCGAGGCCTATCGCCTTAAAAAGTACATTGGCACCTACATGGCGGCGCTCGGTAGCCTCGATGCCGTAGTATTCACTGCCGGAGTGGGCGAGATGGGGTGGCCCATCAGGGAGAAGACCATTGAAGGGCTCGAGGGTATCGGCATCAAGCTGGACCGTGAGCGGAACAAGAGCGCCATGACGAGAAAGCGGGAAACGCTCATTACCACCGATGACTCCCCCATCAAGGTCTTCGTCATCCCCACCGATGAGGAACTGGTCTTTACCGAGGATGTGGTGGCCATACTCAACGGCACCTATACTGACCACATGAACTTCGACTATTCGTTTGCGCGGAATAGTTTCGTACGGTCTTAGCAAATGGTTAACTGACTGTCAGGAAAAAGGCCGCCCTGGGTTCCCGGGGCGGCCTTTTTGTTTAGACCGAAAACGAAACAGCGGCCGCCGGGCATTGTGCCTGGCGGCCGCTTAGTTTCATCCCGATTATCGCAAGAGGGTTATCCTTGCGCTTGGACCGCCGTGATTGCCGCAACGTTGACGATATCGTCCACGGAACAGCCGCGGGAAAGATCGTTAACTGGCTTGGCCAACCCCTGGATGATAGGGCCGACGGCTTCCGCTCCGGCGACTCGCTCCACGAGCTTGTAGGCAATGTTGCCGGCATCCAGGTCCGGGAAGACGAGGACATTGGCCTTGCCTGCCACGGCGCTGCCGGGGGCCTTGCGCTCGCCCACCTTGGGGAGGAGCGCCGCGTCGGCCTGGAGTTCGCCGTCGATCTGGAGCGCCGGATCGATGGCCTTGGCCAGCTCCATGGCCTTGAGGACCTTGTCCACGTCGGCGTGGCTGGCGCTTCCCTTGGTAGAGAAGGAGAGCATGGCCACCCGGGCGTCCACGTCGAGGAACGCCTTGCAGTTGCGGGCCGTTGCCACGGCGATGTCGGCCAGGGCCTGGGCGTCGGGGTTGGGGTTCACGGCGCAGTCGGCGAAGAAGATGATGCCGTTCTCGCCGAAGCTCGGGGTCTTGGTGACCATGAAGAAGAAGGAGGATACCGTCTTGATGCCGGGGGCGGGGCCGACGGTCTGGAAGGCTGCCCTAAGAACGTCGCCGGTGGTGCCCGTGGCGCCGGCTACCTCGCCTCCCGCGTCACCTTGGCGGACCATCATACCGGCATAGTAGAGGTTGTCGGGGGCGGTGAGAAGCTTCAGGGCCTCGTCCTTCGTGAGCCCCTTGCTCTTGCGCAGTTCCACGAGGGCCTCGGCATAGTCATTGAGCTTTGGGGAGGAGGCCGGATCAATCAGTTCGACCTTGGAGATGTTGGCGCCGAGGTCGGCGGCTTTCTTCGCGATGGCGTCAGCATTGCCGAGCATGACTACCCTTGCCAAACCCTGTTCGACGATCTGTTGAGCAGCGGCGTACATCCGGTCGTCGTAGCTCTCCGGGAGTACGATGGTCTGCAGCTTGTTCCGGGCTTTAGCCTTGATTTGGTCCATCAGGCCCATGGTCGATCCTCCTTGGTCTAAAATTAAAACGGAATTCTAGTTTATAGCCCATGCAGGGGGGGCGGTCAACAAAAAACCCGGCCTGGGCCGGGTTTATAAAGGTGAGGAGTTTGCCGATTCAAGTGGAGGGAGCGCAGTCGCGGGTGTCCCCCTGAATCTTTTCCACGGCGTGGGGCACCGCCGGCCAGACCGCCTCCAGGTTTTCGATGGCCCCGTTGGGGCTGCCGGGGAGGTTGATGATAAGAGTCTCTCCCCGGATGCCGGCCACGGCCCGGGAGATCATGGCGTGGGGGGTCTTTTCGAGGCTTCTCATCCGCATCACCTCGCCGATGCCCGGGATCACCCGGTCGAGCACCTTTATGGTGGCGTCGGGAGTGACGTCGCGGGGAGACACCCCGGTGCCGCCGGTGGTGAGTATCAGGTCGTAGAGGCCCGAATCCGCCCATTGGCTGAGCCTGTCCGTGATGAGATCCGCCTCATCGGGGATGATCTCCGTATGGGCGGTCTCGACGTCCCGCTCCGCCAGCCAGGCGGTGAGGGCCGGGCCACTGGCGTCTGCCCGCTCGCCCCGGGAACCCTTGTCGCTCAAGGTGAGAATTGCCGCTTTCATGCCGGTTCCTCCCGCTGCCAGGTGCCGCTCTTTCCTCCCTCTTTGAAGAGGAGGCGGATATCGCCGATGGTGATCCCCTTGTCGGCTCCCTTACACATGTCGTAGATGGTGAGGGCCGCCACCGCCGCTGAGGTCATGGCCTCCATCTCCACGCCGGTCCGCTCGAAGGCCCGTACCGTGGCCTTCACCGTGACGATTCCCGTCTCCGGCTCGGTCTCGAAGTCAACAGCGGCATGGTGGATGGCCAGCGGGTGGGAGAGGGGGATCAGTTCCGGGGTCTTCTTGGCGGCGGCGATCCCCGCCAGTCGCGCCACGCCCAGGACATCCCCCTTGGTGGTCCGTCCGGCCAGGAGGTCTGCCAGCGTCTCGGGCTTCATGGCCACCGTTGCGGCGGCGGTTGCGGTGCGCAGGGTAGGCTGCTTTCCGCTCACGTCCACCATGATGGCCCGGCCCTGGTCGTCGAAGTGATTGAAGGACATATCGTTCTCTCCCTTAGAACTTGTCCGTAAATAAGCTTTACGGTCCCGCATCCCGTCTTCACGGCATCTTTGCCTCGGCCTCAATCGCAAAATCCTCAACGTAGCCTTGCTACGCCTGCGGTTTTGCTCAATCGGTCAAGTCAAATATGCCCCAAATCCGGGCGCGGTCCGCGCGGCAGTTATTTACGGACAAGTTCTTAGCTCTCCAGCATGGTCACATCGTCCCTCAGGAGCATCAGGTCCACCTCGGTTTCCGCGGGGACGACGGACGCTTCCAGGGGGAGCAGCGCCAGGCCGTTGGCCCGGACCATGGTCCTGAGGATGCCGGTGTGCTGGTCGCCTGCGGTAGAGGCCACGAAGCGCCCTTCCTGCACCGTCACCTGGACCCGGAGGAAGTTGACCTTGCCCGGTTTCTTCTTCGCGTCTTCCCGGAGGATGGCCTTGACAAAGGGGCGCACCACGCGCCGGTGCCCCATCATCCGCAGAAGGGCCGGACGGGCAAAGAGCTCGAAGGTGACTATGGTGGAGACCGGATTGCCGGGAAGAGAGAAAACCGGCTTCGCCCCGTGCATCCCGAAAGCCGTGGGGCCGCCGGGTTTCATGTCCACCTTCCAGAAGATCTGTTCCACGCCCATCTCCTCCAGGACGTCCCGGACCAGGTCCCGGTCGCCGGCGGAAACTCCGGCGGAGGTGATGAGGGCGTCGGCCTTGAGCCCTTCGGCGAGCTTTTCCCGGTGACTTTCCCGGTTGTCCCGGGCGATCCCGATGACGATCGGCTCTGCGCCGCACTGGCGCACCGCCGCCGCCAGCGACAGGGTGTTGGAGTTGATGATCTTGCCCGGCACCGGCGGTTCGCCCAGTTCGATCAGCTCGTCGCCGGTGGAGAGGATGGCGACGCGGGCCCTGCGGAAGACCGGCACCAGGGCCTTGCCGAAGGAGGCGAGCATGCTGACCTCGGGGGGCTGGATAAGAGTGCCCGCCGGGATGACGGTCTCACCGGTGGCAACGTCCTCGCCCTTGAAGCGGATGTGCTGGCGTTCCTTCACGGGGGCCACGACCCGGATGGCAGCGCCGTCGTCCTCGGTTTCCTCTACGGGAACCACGGCGTCGCAGCCGGGGGGGAGGGGTGCGCCGGTCATGATCCTGATGGCGCAGCCGGGCTCCACTGCTCCGGTCACCTCGCCGCCGGCCGGGATATAGCCGGTCACCTTCAGTGCTGCCGGGATAGCTGCGCAGTCGGCGGCTCGCACGGCAAAGCCGTCCATGGCGGAGTTGTCGCAGAGGGGCATCTCCCAGGGGGCCACCACGTCCTCGGCCAGGACGCGGCCTGCGGCCTCCAGAATCCCCACCCGCTCGACGCCGAGGGGGGTTATGCGATCGAGAATGATGTTGCGGGCTTCGGTGAAAGACGGCACGGTTGGATTTCTCCTTCCTCGACAGATGTGTTGCTGAACGATTGCGGTGCGGCGAGACGGCCCGCTGTCAGGTGGATGCGTTCGCCCTTCAGGCGTTCCAGATGTTCAGGATCGTGGGTGGTCATGACAACGGTGGTCCCCCGGGCGGGGAGTGCGGATATGATGTTCTCCAGCAGGTCGCTCGTGTTGCGGTCCACGTTGGCGAGGGGCTCGTCCAGGAGGAGCACCTTGGTCTCAAGGGCCAGTGCCCGGGCCAGGGCCACCCGCTGGGCCTCGCCGCCGGACAGCTCCCGAGAGCGGCGGTGCCCGAAGCCGGCAAGGCCCACAAGTGCCAGCGCCTCCTCGACCCGCTGCTTCAGGCCGTCGCCGTGGACGCCGCGCAGCTTCAGGCCGTAGGCCACGTTGGCGGCGACGCTGCCGGTGAAGAGATAGGGAGACTGGTGGACAAGGGTCACGTCACGCCGTTGGCGCTGGAGGGCGCTGTTGCTCCAGTGCACCGTCTCCCCCTCGAAGACGATCTCGCCTGACGTCGGCGCCGTGAGAAGGGCCAGATGGGAGAGGAGGGTGCTTTTCCCCGCTCCGTTGGCGCCGGTGAGGATGTAGAGACGGCCCGCACGGAGGGTAAGCCGGCCGATGTCCAGGACGGTCCGGGAGTCGTAAGAGGTCTGGATGCTGTCAAGTCGGTAGCGGATGCTCACGAAGGGTTACCTCTGCTGCAGGGCGTTGAGGGCCATGTTGATCATCAGGGCCACTGTCATGAGGATGAGCCCCAGGGCAAGTCCCAGGGCGAATTCCCCCTTGCCGGTCTCCATGGCGATGGCGGTGGTCATGGTGCGGGTGTATCCCCGGATGTTGCCGCCGAGCATCATGGCGACCCCCACCTCGGCGATGACCCGGCCGAAGCCGGCGATCACCGCCGCCATGATCCCGAAGCGCATCTCCACCACCAGCCGGCGGATGCTCTCGAATGGCCCGGCCCCCAGGGTGAGGGCCGTGGGAACGATGCGGGGGTCAGCCCCCTTGATGGCGCTCATGGTCAGGTTGGCCACGATGGGGATCGCCAGGAGCGTCTGGCCCACCACCATGGCCCAGGGGGTGAAAAGGATTCCGAACCCTCCCAGGGGCCCCTGGCGGCTGATGAGGCTGTAGACGAAAAGGCCGACCACCACCGTCGGCAGGGCCATGAGGGTGTTGAGGAGCGTCACCACGGCCCGCTTGCCGGTGAACTCCGTCACCGCCACCGCCACCCCGGCCGGCACGCCGGCCAGGGAAGCGAAGAGGGTCGACCAGAGCGACACCACCACCGAAACGGTTACCGCGCTCACCACGTCGGGGTCCCGGGAGGTGATCAGTTCCAGAGCAGTTTTGAGAGATTCGGAGAAAAAGTCCATTTGTGTACTATCACAGAATTCAGGAGTCAGAATCCAGAAGAATATCTTCTGAATATCTACTTCTTGTAGATAAAGAACACCGGTTCGCCGTGGGCCTTATAGCCGGAGATGATCTTCAGCCCTTCGGGGCCGGTGACGTAGTCGATGAATTTCATGGCCAGGTCATACTTCACGTGGGGGAATTTTTTCGGGTTCACGGCGATGATTCCGTAGGGGTTGAAGAGCCCCTTCTCCCCTTGGAAGACGATGGCGAGGTCGGTCTTCTGCCCCTTGAAGGCGTTATAGGTACCCCGGTCGGTCAGGGTGTAGCCGCGTCGCTCGGTGGCCATGGTGATGACCGGACCCATCCCCTGGCCCGCCTCGATGTACCAGCCCCCCTTGGGGTCGGTGCCGGCGGCCTTCCAGAGTTCCAGTTCCTTCATGTGGGTGCCGGATTTGTCGCCCCGGGAGACGAAGGTGGCCTGCTTGGCGGCGATCAGCTTCAGGGCCTCGGCGGCGGTCTTCGCCTTGGCGATGCCGGCCGGGTCGTTCTTGGGGCCGATGATGACGAAATCATTATACATGACATCCTTGCGGTTCACGCCGAAGCCGTCAGCCACGAACTTGTCCTCCAGCTTGCGGGCGTGAACGAAGACCACGTCCACGTCGCCTGCTTCGCCCAGCTTCAGGGCCTGGCCCGTCCCCACGGCAACCACGTCAACCTTGCAGTTGTTCTTTTTCTCGAAGGGGGGAAGGAGCACCTTCAGGAGCCCCGAGTCCTGGGTGGAGGTGGTGGTGGACATCTTGAGGCGCTCCTCGGCGGCGGCAAGGGAGACGAGCGACAGGGTGACGGCAAGGGTGATGAACAGCGGGCGAAGCAGTTTCACGGGCGTTTCCTCCTGCGGTGAATTCGGATAAAAAAACAAAAAGGCCCCCATCCGGATGGAAAGGGGCCTTGGACGCATGGCGCCGCAGGGAATCTCCTTTCCAAAAGGGAGGCGCCGCCGTTTCCAGCGGAACCCGTTGGCCCATGCACCATGAGGCTGTTGCCTGGTAGGTGTGGGGGCTCGGAGAAGGTGGCGTTCTTTTTTAAATTTGGTATTATGGTACCAATTTATAAATTGCTTGTCAATATGATAACCGAAAATGTTCACCAAGGGGAAGCTTTTGTTCAGACGCTGTGCCGGTTCATTCCCCCACCGCGGTCCGTGACGGCTCCAGCATTACCTCGTCGAATTCCATGTGGAGGAGATTCACGTAGATCATCCGGTGGCGGAGCGATTCGCCCTCACCCAGGAGGATCTTGCAGGCTTCGGCCACCTGGAGGCTCGCCACCACTGCCGGGGTGAAGGAGGGGTTGCCGAGCTGCGTTTCAACCCCCTTCGGCTCCGACCAGTTGCCAAACAGGGATGGGGTGATGTCGTCCCCCGGAAGCTGGGAGGCCACCTGCCCATACCAGCCGCCGATGGCGCCATGCACGAGGGGAATGGAGAGCCAGCGGCAGATTTCCGCCAACTCAAGGCGGGTATTGATGCTGTCCAGGCCGTCCATCACCACGTCGGACCCCGCAAGGATCCCCAGGCCGTTCTCGCGGGAGAATGCGATCTGGAGCGGGGTGACGGTGACCGCCGGGTTGATCTCTGCGACGCGTGCCGCGGCAACCTCGACCTTTGGCCTGCCGAGGAGGGCGGGGGAGGAGAGAATCTGGCGGTTCAGGTTGTGCTCCTCGAAAATGTCGGGGTCCACCACCACGAGGTTTCCCACGCCGAGGCGGGCCAGTTCCTCGATCAGGTATCCTCCGAGGCCGCCGCTGCCGATGATGACCGCACAGCTACGACAGAGGCGGAGCTGGTTGTCGACGGTGATGGTCTGGCGGTTGCGCTGATAGCGGGCCGGCATGAACCCGCTTTCGAGGGCCGCCTCCTCCACTTTGCCGAGGGTGAGGCCGAACCGCTCCGCGGCCTCCAGTTGGGCAGTCCAGGGGAGAAGGCCCGCCGGTGCCGCTGCCGTGATGAAGTCGCGCAGTCCCATTGGCTACCCTCCTCCCACGAGGGGGAACAGCGACAGGGTATCCCCTTCGAACAGCCGATGATCCAGTTTGGCGTGCCGGCTGTTAACGAGGACGATGCCCACTTCCCTTTCGGGGATTTTCAGCTCGCCGGCGATGTCCGCCGGGGTAATCCCTTCCCGGTATTTATACGTGCCCGCGGCAAAACGCCCGACACGGAACATGGCGAACAGTTTTACGGTGATCTCCATTGCGCTTCTCCCCACGGCCCCTTGGCCTTGCACTGGTAAAGGGCGCGGACACGGGAAGTGTCCGCGCCGGCGTTTCAGAAGTTCCAGAATTCGTCGATCTCGGCGTCGGTGAAATCCCAGACGGCGTTGTGGGGCGCCACCGGCTCGCTCTTGAAGAATTCCGGCAGGCGGTCGTGTTCCTTGGTGAACCCGGCTTCGATGTTGAACTGCCGCTCCACCTTCAGGATATGCTTGCCCAGGTTGGTCACGTCGTCGCCGGTGAGGCTGATGCCGAAACGGGCGTTGATCATGTCGATGAGGGCCGGCAGGCATTCGGGGATATCCAGGGCCGGGAAAGCGACGAAGATGCACATGCCGGTGGAGTCCACAGCCGCCGTGGCGATCTGGAGGTTGCGGGAAAGCTCCACCTGGCCATCCTTCTTCAGGGGATCCACGAACCCCCCCACGTTGAGGATGTTGGTGGCGATGGTGTAGCCTGCGGTGTGGTCTGCCCCCATGGTGCTGGTGGCGTAGGTGATGCCGATCCCCTTGACCGAGCGGGGGTCATAGGCCGGGATTCCCTGGTTCTTCACCACCGGCACCCGGGTGACGCCGTAGGCCTTGCCCACGGAGCCCGCGCCGCCGCCGAGGATGCGGCCCAGCGCGGTCCCCTTGGCGATCTCCTCCTCGAGCAGCCGAATGATCCCCTTGCCGTCGCCGAAGGGGAGAATGCCCGCCTCCATGGCAACGCCGAACATGACGGCGGTCTCGATGGAGTCGATGCCGATGTCGTCCATGAGGTTGTCCGCCCTGGCGATATCGTCCAGGTTATCGACGCAGCAGTCGGCGCCCAGTCCCCAGATGGTCTCGTACTCGAAGCCGGAGGTGACGTATTTCCCCTCCTTGTCGTGGTAGACCTGGGAGCACTGGATGATGCAACCGGCGTGGCAGCCGTGCTTGTGCTTGCCCCCCCGGGCGACGATGGTCTCGTGCAAGGTCTCGCCGGAGATCTTGTCGTGGCTGTCGAACTGGCCGGCGGTGAAGTTCTTTGTCGGCAGCCCCCCCGCCTCGTGGAGGATGTTCACCAGAACGTTGGTGCCGTAAGTGGGGAGCCCTTCGCCGCTCACCGGGTGGTCCAGGAGCGCCTTGGCAAAGGCTCGGGAGGCGGTCCTGAATTTCTCCGGATCGGCGATCGGCACCTTGGGGGCCCCCTCGTCGTTGATGGAGATGAACTTGATCTTCTTGGAGCCCATGACGGCCCCCAACCCCCCGCGACCGTGGCTGCGGATCTTGCTGTCCGGGTCCTTGACGGAGATGTTGGCGGCGGTCATCTTCAGTTCGCCGGCCGGGCCGATGGTGAGGATGCCGGTCTTCTTGCCGAGGCGGGCCTCAAGGGCCTCGATAACCGCGAAATTCCCTTTCCCCACCAGTTCCGTTTCTTCCTGAACGGTCACCCCGTCCATGGAGACGTGAAGGCTGTACCAGGCGTCGGCCTTGGGGATTCCCTCGATGATCAGCGCCTTGATACCGAGGCGGGCGAGCATCTGGGCCGCGGTGCCGCCGGCATTGCTCTCCTTGATGGTGCCGGTCAGGGGGCTCTTGGCCCCGGCCGAGAGGCGGCCCGAGTTGGCCGCCGGCGTGCCGGTCAGGAGTCCCGGGGCAAAGACCAGCTTGTTGCTGGGGCCGAGAGGGTGACAGGTGGGGGGGACCTCTGCGGCAACGATGGTCGAGGTCAAACCGCGGCCGCCAAGCCCCGCCCATCCAGCAGGGACCGCCTCGATCCTGGTGCTCAGGTCGGCCATGTTTACGCGGATTATCTTTTCCATGAACTGATTGCTCCCTTTCTATTGAGGCTTCTGCCCCCCCTGCTCGCTATGCTCGCTTCCCCCCTACAAGGTAGGGGGGACTGCTGGGGGCATTCCGTGGCCTGATTCACGTGCCGACAAACGTGGGTACGTAGTCGCTTGATGCTAGTGCAGAAGTTTCAAAAACACCCTCTTTCCCTTGCCGCCCTCCCGCCGGGAGAGGGGCAAGGGGGAGGGGAGTGTCCTTACATCGCCGCCTTGAAGATGCCGATCACCTGGTCCAGGGTCGCCTTGCGGGGGTTGGTCAGCTGGCAGGCGTCCTTTTTGGCGTTCTCGGCCATGACCTTCAGGTCCTCTTCCTTCACGTTCAGCTCCTTGAGCCCGGCCGGAATGCCGATGGCAGCCGAAAGCTTGCGGATGGCGGCAATCCCCTTGTGGGCCGCATCCAGCGGGGCAAGGCCGGTGATGTCTTCGCCCAGGGCCACGGCGATGTCAGCGTACCGCTTCGGGCATGCGATGGCGTTGAACTCGGAGACCGCCGGCAGCAGGATAGCGTTGCAGACCCCATGGGGGAGGTTGTAGAAGCCACCCAACTGGTGGGCCATGGAGTGGACGTAGCCGAGGCTCGCGTTGTTGAAGGCCATGCCGGCCAGGTATTCGGCGTAGGCCATCCGGTCGCGGGCTTCCAGGTTGTCGCCGTTGGCCACGGCCGGGCTTAGGTACTCGGCGATCAGCTTGATGGCCTGGAGGGCGCAGGCGTCGGTGATGGGGGTGGCGATGGTGGAGACGTAGGCCTCGACCGCGTGGGTGAGGGCGTCCATGCCCGTGGCGGCGGTGAGGGGGGCGGGCTTGCCGAGCATCAGGACCGGATCGTTGATGGCGATGTTCGGGGTGCAGCGCCAGTCGACTATGGCCATCTTCACGTGGGTGTCGGTGTTGGTGATGATGCAGAAGCGGGTCATCTCGGAGGCGGTGCCGGCGGTGGTGTTGATGGCGACGAAGGGGGGCATCGGTTTCGTGGACTTGTTGACCCCTTCGAAGTCGCGGATGTGGCCGCCGTTGCCGATCACGAGGCCGACCCCTTTGGCGCAGTCATGGGAGCTGCCGCCCCCCAGGGAGATGATGGAGTCGCAGCCGCTTTCCTGGTAGGCCTTGACGCCGTCGTGGACGTTGGTGTCGGTGGGGTTCGGCTCGGCGCCGTCGAAGATGACGACGGCAACGCCGGCGGCTTCCACCTGCTGCTTGATCTGGTCGGCCATCCCCATGGCCGAGATCCCCTTGTCGGTCACCAGGAGTGCTTTTTTCGCGCCGAGCGCCTTGACCTGGGCGCCGGTCTCCTTGGAGGAACCGACTCCCATGAGGGTTACCGTGGGGATGAAGAAACCGAATGTTTGATCTGCCAGTGCCATGTGTACTTCCTCCTTGTTGGTGTGTGGCGTTCTGCCACTGCGGTGAAAACTTCCTCTGTTCAACCTGCCAGTTGTCATACGGTTTTTTAGAACGGCTGTTTGGGACTAAGGCAAGCCGCATACCAAGTTTGGAGGGGTAGGGGGTGTGCGGTGGTAATGTGCCGAATTTATTTCAATTATTGGATTTTGAGGTTAGCGTTGGTGGGCAAATTGGGGATGTGGCTCTACATTAACGCCGTTCTGAATTGGTGCAGGCCAACGTTCCGTTCTGGAACAGTTGTAATGTTGTGGAACAGCAAGCACCCTCTTTCCTCTCCCGGATGCTCCCTTTGATCGTTCGCCGGCAGGAAATTAATAATAGCCTCGGCAGTCGCCTGTTTGGCTCCATTTTAGCCGGAAACCGGCCCCTGTGCCGAGGTGCCGAGGGGGCATTGGTACTGAACTTGCCACTACCTGTCGCAGGTTGCCTGAGAAGAACCGGCGAGGCCGGACACAGTCATTCATGGTCAGGAGGGGAATAATGGGAAAACCGGTCAGCGTGAACCCCAAGCCGACGGTCATATCGGTACGGGTCACCGACGATCAGATGGAGGAGATCCGGCGGCTCATGGAAAAGAAGAAGATGAGCGCCTCGGATATCATGCGCGAGGCGTTCCGTTCATTCATGGAAAATGCGGAACAAAGTCGAATGGATGCTATCCGGGCTGCGGCTCTGAAGTACTCCGAGGCCCGCGGGACCTGATCCGGAACAGTGCCGCCGACCCGCTGGCGAACCGCGTAATGGTTTCACAAAAAAAACGCTCCTGTCTGCTTTGTGCCGACGGAGCGGTTTTTTTATGGGCTGTTGTGGTGTACACTGAAGCCAGACGACAAAAGGAGGTACCCCATGCTGCTGGAACAACTGGTTGAACAGGCCGCGCAACCTCCGAAGTACGACTGGGATGCCTACTACCGCTGGCTGTTCAGCACCCTTGCGGGCCGGGAAGTCACCGGCTTCGATTTCTGGCAGTGCCCCCACTGTCTCACCATCAACTTTTTCCTCCCGGCGCAGCGGTACGGGAAGTGCCGCGGGTGCGACCTGATTCACCTTCCCTAGTTTTTCCGTATCGGGCAGTTGTTCGTGCAAATGGCAGATATCGGCACAATCACTCAGCAACAGCCATCTGCCGCAGTTTCGAAATATCCCGCAACGGCGGCGCCCCGAACAGGCGGCCGTACTCCCGGCTGAACTGCGACGGGCTCTCGTACCCTACCTGAAACGCCGCTGTCGCCGCATCCAGCCGTTCCGCCAACATCAACCGCCTGGCTTCCTGCAAACGCAACTGCTTCTGATACTGCAACGGACTTAGGGCAGTCATCGACCGGAAGTGGTGATGGAAGGTCGAGCTGCTCATGCGGGCCTGCGCTGCAAGGTCATCGATGCGCAGCGGCTGGGTGAAATTCCCCTTCAGCCATTCGATGGCCCGGGCGATCTGCTGGCTCTGACTCCCCGCTGCCGCAATCTGGCGCAGCCGCGCCCCCTGATCCCCCACGAGCAAGCGATAAATGATTTCCCGCTGGATGATCGGCGCCAGGATCGGAATGTCCTGCTCTTCATCGAGCAGGTCCACCAACCGCTGCACGGCGGTGACGAGCGGCAGCGTCACCTCGCTGGTCGCCATCCCCCGGCTCGACTGTTGGGTACGGGGCGAAGGGAGATTGCTGTCCGCCATCAACTGGGAAACCTCCCGCAGGTCGAATTTCAGCCTGAGACCCAGATACGGCTTCTCCCGGCTGGCTTCGGTGACCTGCACCACCGTCGGCAGATGCACGGAGGTGATCAGGTAGTGGTGCGCGTCGTACACAAACGTGTCGTCCCCCAGCTGGACGCGCTTGGCTCCTTGCGTCACCAGGCAGAGACTCGGTTCGTACATGCCGGTGACCGGTTCGCTCGGTTCGGTCCGCTGGAACAGTGCCAACCCCGGCACCGCGGTTGTGAACTGCTCGCCTGGTTCGGTCCATCGGGCAATGCTCTCGCCCAAAGCCGCAATGGCGGCTTCCAATCGATCATCATCAACTGTATCTGTAATTGCTTTGTTTCGCATGGTTACCTCCTGATTGCATAGTACCTGACCCCTTTCTCCAGTTACAACCGATAATCAGAGATTCGTCGGATTGGGCAATAAATCGACAGGATTGGTCTATCCGTCGTGGTCAATTCAGGGGTATCACTGTGAAAAGGCGTGAACCGACGCCAGAAACTGCATGGAGGATGGAAAATATGGCAAAGAAAATCGTGGTTCTGTCGGCAAGCCCGAGGAGAGGGGGGAATTCCGATCAGTTGTGCGACCAGTTCATTCGCGGGGCTGCGGAAGCAGGGCATCAGGCGGAAAAGATATTCCTGGCGGACAAACAGATCGGGCACTGCAGTGCCTGCGACGCCTGCCAGGGCAACGGCGGCCGGTGTGTGCAGCAGGACGACATGGCCGGGATACTCGGCACGATGATCGCTGCCGACGTGATCGTCATGGCAACGCCGGTCTATTTCTACACCATGAACGGCCGGATGAAGACGCTGATCGACCGTACCTATGCGCGCTATACCGACATCGTTGGCAAGGAGTTCTACTTCATCATGACCGCCGCGGTCAAAAGGAAGGATCTGCTGGAAAGAACCCTGGAGGAATTCAGAGGGTTCACCTCCTGCCTGGGCCGTGCCAGGGAGAAAGGGGTCATCTACGGCACCGGCGCCTGGAATGTGGGGGATATCACGGGAAGCCCGGCCATGGGGCAGGTGTATGAGATGGGGAAAGGTGCCTGATTGCGCTTGCACATGGCCAGTGGGAGGTGGGATGAGTGGGCTGCTGCGCTTTTAATAATATTTAACACATTCACGTTGCTTAATTTTTATCCCTCGCGTACTATGGCTCGAACATATTAACTGCCGGTTTGTCCGCGGGCATTCCATAACAGAGGGGGTGAATGAGAGGGTAAGCAGTATGGAGCTTAAATACCAACAAGGAGGGAATCAATGGATTTACAGCAAATTTTTTTCCTGGTTGTAGGGGCTGTGATCATGATGGTCATATGCCCTGCTCTCATGTTACTTCTAACCATCACATTCGACTCGATCAAGCCACGGCTAGCTTTTGACCTTGCCAAGTACACCTCGCCGGTATTGGATATTGCGTTCATGCCGGCACTTTTCATCGGCAGGGCATTCGATATACCGCTCGGCGGGTTCAAGGCTAAATCCGAGAAAGAACAGGAAGCCTACTGGCAGGATGTATACAATAAAGCCGGCTACTGACTAACGGCAAACAAGAATTCGATTTTTACACGATGCAGGCCGGGGATTACTCCGGCCTGCATCGTTTTCGGTGATCCGTCGGTTCCCCTACTGAGTAAAACTCGGGACCACCTTGCCAACGGAGATGTAAAAAAACTTTTCATGTAGGCATTGCAATGTATTTCCCCGGAGAGGATGGATGTTTTTACTGGATTGTGAATTGATCCGGATTTTTCGAGGGCCGCTTAGTTGCTGATCGGGCGACTCTTTTGATTAGAGAGGACACTATGCAATTTCATTTGCCTGAGATAGGCGCTTGGGGGGAAGAAAAATACCGATTAATTCGTTACTATGCCCAGATGTTTGCGGCGTCAATGAAGGACAAATGGCAATGTCGGGTTTACATTGACCTGTTCTCGGGGGCCGGTCGCGCACGAATCAAGGAAACCGGCAAAATAGTTGATGGTTCACCCCTGATCGCACTGGGCATCGACGACCCGTTCGACCGGTATATCTTCTGCGAGGAGGACGCGACAAACATCGATGCATTACGCAAGCGGGTAATGACAGACTATCCATCCCTGGATACTCATTTCGTTCATGGAGACGCCAACAAGGCCGTGGATGAAATCCTCGCAAAAATTCCTCAGCATTCGCCCATCTACAAAGTACTTGGGTTCTGCTTCGTGGACCCCTTCAAAATCGATAACCTCAAATTTACGACGCTGAAACGGCTTTCGGCAAAGTATATGGATTTTCTCGTACTCATTCCGACCGGCATGGATGCGCGACGTAATGTGTCGTACTACATGAAGTATAATAGCAAGCATATTGAAGAATTTACCGGCAGGCCGAACTGGAGGGATGAGTGGCCGGAGGCGGAGGCAAGAGGAGAAAATTTCGGTCTCTTTTTCATCAAGCAGTTCTGTACTTCCATGGCGGATATCGGCTATAAATACACAACTGCTGAGGCCTCTGTAGAAATCAGATCGACCGAAAAGAACTTACCGCTGTACCGATTGGCGTTTTTTAGTAAACACCCTCTGGGGCACAAATTCTGGGGCGAGGCGAAAAAATACAGTTCGCCGCAACTGGATCTCTTTTAGAGCAAAATCGATATGTCACAGTCACGCATAGAATGGACCGAAAGAACCTGGAACCCTGCTGTGGGATGCAGCAAGGTTTCGCCCGGCTGCGCCCACTGCTACGCCGAGGTGATGGCGCGGCGGCTGCAGGCCATGGGGGTAAGCGGGTACGAGAACGGGTTCGATGTGACGCTGTTGCCGAAGCGGTTGAACGAGCCGCTCTTGCGCAAGTCGCCGACCATTTACTTCGTCAACTCCATGAGTGACCTGTTCCACGAGGCGATTCCCGACGACTATATCCGGCAGGTCTTCGACGTGATCCGTCGCTCGCCGCAGCATACATTTCAGGTCTTGACCAAGCGTGCAGAGCGGATGGCGAATTTCTTCGGCGCGGACCAGCCGCCACTGAATGCCTGGCTCGGCGTAACAGTGGAAGACAAACGCTTTGGCGTCCCGCGCATTGAGCACCTGCGGCGGGTACAGGCGTCGGTCCGCTTCCTCTCCGTGGAGCCGCTGCTGGAGGATCTTGGGGATATGGATCTTCACGATATCCACTGGGTCATCGTCGGCGGTGAATCGGGACTGAAGGCGCGGCCCATGAAGCAGGAATGGGTGCTGAGCGTCAAACGGCAGTGTGATGAGCAGGGTGCGGCCTTTTTCTTTAAGCAGTGGGGCGGCTGGGGGCTTGACGGGAAGAAGCGGGGGAAGAAAGAGAATGGAAGGTTGTTGATGGGGAGGACGTGGGATGGGGTGCCGGCTCAGCCCGAGAATCGCACGATGCAAAGCATGACCCATAGGACTCGAATTACAGCTTGAATCCAGAATTTATCCCCACACAGAGATTGGAAAACCGTGGAGAACGAATATATGGAAAATGCGAAGCAATACGAACTGGAACTTAACGAAGAAAATTTAGATCAACCTGACATTCCTGATGAGCCAGATATGGTTGAGCCGTTTGATCCGTCAAAGATCAAAATTCAACCTAAGCAAGATACGCTTCGCAATCTGATTGACCGTTTGAAAGAAGACGAAATTGACTTGAATACCGACTTTCAAAGGCATGGCGAGCTTTGGGATCACGGAAAAATGTCACGGCTTATTGAATCAATTCTGATTCGTTTCCCGCTGCCGGCATTTTATTTTGATGCTACCAACGACGACTGTTGGCTTGTCGTGGATGGTTTACAGCGTCTTTCATCAATTAGAAAATTTGTTGTAGAAAAAGACACAACAAAATGTCTGCGGTTAAGTGGTCTTGAATATCTAAAAGATTTAAGGGGTGCAACCTATGAAGATCTCAGTAGAACTTACAAACGGAGGATTGCTGAATGTCCCGTTACCTATTTTCAGATTCTCCCAGGAACCCCAGATGAAGTGAAATATTCTATTTTTCGACGTATTAATACAGGCGGTCTTACCCTGACAAATCAGGAAATCAGAAACGCTCTAGCCAAAGATATTCAACGCAACTTTCTGCAGAAACTTGCGGAAAATCCGTACCTGAAAAAAACTATGGGTGACCAAACAAAGCGAATGATGGATCAGGAACTAGTGCTTCGCTTCCTGGCTTTTTATTATAAAGATTACACTGGTAGTAAGAAAAATATTGCAGAGTTTTTGGATGAAGTCATGGATGATATTGAAAAATATTCAGAAACAGAGAAAAGGTCGCTGGAAAAAGCTTTTGCCGACGGGATAGAAAGGAGCTTCAATATTTTCGGTGATCGCGCTTTTGAAAAACGGTCAGACGGAGAAGAGGATGTAAAGCGAAAAAGAAAGAATACGGCTCTTTTTGAAGTTTGGACAGTATCTCTTGCCAAGCTTTCCGATGAAGATGCTGCGAAATTGATCGAACGTGGTGAACGCCTAAATGAATTGCATCGGACTGAAATGGATCCAACAAAAGAATATTATCGTTCCATATCATTGGCTACTCAGAAGCGAGAGCATGTCAGAATTCGTTATTCGACGGTCAGCAAAATAATCCAAGAGGTGTTACGTGATTGAGTTTATCCGGATACAACGGTTTAAGACCCTTCTGGACGCGAGTTTTCCCCTGTCAGCTCTCAATCTTTTTTCAGGATTGAATGGACTTGGTAAGTCATCTCTTCTGCAAACGTTATTACTGTTAAGACAGTCGTATGACAAAAACACTCTTGAGAAAAAAGGACTGTTACTGAAAGGTGACTATCTAGCTTTGGGAACGGGCCAAGACATCCTCTCGGAACAGGCGGAGTTATATTCTCTGGAATTCACCATCAAATGGGACTCCCTGCCTGCCGTAAACTTCCTCTTTGATTATGCTCCTAATTCCGACCTCCAACCAATTTCAGTCGCGATTGACCTGCTATCACCGGAAACACTAAGCTTATTCAATAACAATTTCCAGTATCTTTCCGCTGACCGTATCGGTCCTAAGACGTCTTACGAAATGTCGGATTTTCACATTACTACTCTTAATACTCTTGGAAGTCATGGAGAATATACGGTCCATTTTATTGCGAAGAATGGTCAATGTGTGTTGCCGATAACGGGATTACGTCATAAGGATGCTTCTTCGGATAACTTGCTTGAAAATATCAACGCGTGGATGTCCGAGCTGTCGCCCGGGGTTCAGGTGCACGCAATACTTCAACCGCATCTCAACTCTGCTTCGTTGGGTTATAAATTCATTCAGGGCAAAGATGTCACAGCGGATTTCAAGCCACAAAATGTCGGGTTTGGTCTGACTTTTGTCCTCCCAGTTGTTACTGCTCTGCTCAGAGCAAAGCCGGGCGACCTTTTGATAATTGAAAATCCTGAAGCTCATCTACACCCAGCTGGCCAAACAATTATTGGGCGGATGTGCGCTCTTGCCGCTGCAAATGGTGTACAGCTTTTCGTCGAATCCCATTCCGATCACTTTTTGAATGGAATTCGTGTGGCGGTCAGACAAAACCTTGTCAGCGCAGAATTGATTAGTCTGTTTTTCCTTGAACGCGATAGTGATGGCTCAACCCATGCGACGACGGTGCGTAATCCGTCGATAAATCATCAAGGACGCATAGATTTCTGGCCGGCTGGCTTCTTCGATGAGTGGGATCGACAATTGGAGAATCTTCTGTGAGCAATTGTCTGGTATTCAACCACCACTCGTTGCCGTATGACAGCCCTGATGGAGTGGAGTCCGCTATCCCGGAGTTCTTGAGGGTGTGTGTACGGGCGCAGAAACTTGGACTGAATGTCCTGTTGGTTGACGATTCTGTAGACGCGAATTGGTTTCGGGTGGAGCTTGCGTACGGGTTCTGTTGGCAAGATTGGTACAATCGCAATAAATCCGACAATAACCTGAAAGATCTAATACGAGCATTCCGGAGTATTACGACACGACAGCCGTTTTTTTCCACTGCAGATATTGACCGGCAAGTTGAGTTGTTTGAAGTTATGCTAGTCTCGGACTCCGAACGATACGAGGCTCTACGAGCGGCGTCCTGGCATACCACACATCTTGTAAGTTTCCCTTCACGCTCCCCTTGGAACTCGACCCCGCTTGCCATACATGAAAGGTCTCTCGATGAACTTGGAGAAATCCATCAAGTAACGGCGGATATTCATAATCTCTATTCTCAGACAGTCCTTCGGGACATAGAATCGCAATTTGTACGCGAAAAGGCAGCACTTATCCTTTCGGGAAAGCAATTGCTTACTGAATGGTCTCATTGTTATAGGCATCTGGAGTGCTGCGGTAAGGTAAAGGAGCAGCTTTCGTCTTGGTCACATCATCCCTCAATCCTGGCGCAGGCAAAAGAATCGCTCAGTGTTTTGAACACCTTTGCCTCCCAGTGGGCTGCATCAGTCCATGCAAATTATTCTCACCAAGTACTACGGGATCTCGGATTGAATCATGAAGTAAGCGGTGAATCGAGTCGTGTGCTGGAAAATCCGGCGCTCCGGAAATTTCGGGAGTTCTGGTTGCCCACAGGCTCGAAAGAGCTTTTTGAAAATCACATAAAAATATCCAAAGGGTTCAGAATTCATTTTTTCTGTGACCCCTCCACAAAGAAGGTGTTTGTCAGTTATATCGGAGTGCACTTACCCTTATAGTCAGGGAAAATCATGTAGGAAATTCGGGCCATCTAAACTCCCTGGAGCAAATTGGTACACTCGCCATATTTCCTGATTTCCCACGTAGTCCGCTATTCTTCCTCCACCCGCGGCCGCCGTAGCGGAATAACCTTCGCAAGCCCATCTTTCAGAAATCGGGCATGTCTCTCCGCCCAATCATAAAAGCCGGCCACTCCCGCCTCCTCGGCTTCGGCGAGTTCGCCGGCCCAGTCCGCGCAGAGATCGGCGAGCATGAGATCGGAGACTCCCCCTATCCAGGGCTGGTACACGACTTCCCCTTCTCCGGAATCGGGATCCGCCTTCAACAACAGGTATTTTTTCTCCCCGGTAATCTCGGTGAAGATCTCTTCGTCGTCGCCGGTTGCCTCCATTGCGCAGACGACGTCGACTCCGTATTTCTCAGAAGCGAAATTCCCTCGCCACTCATCAGCGGGGATGGTATCGGCCCCTGCAAGGGCTGCAGAGACCGCCTCATACTCCTCCCCGGCCTCCACCTCAACGTCCACGTACTCGAAGACCGGCCGGACCAGCCTGACCCTGAACCTTGTTTTCTCCATCGACGTTTCCTCCCAGTCCCTCAACAGATTAGATTCTTCTCGAACCGCCCAACCCCAGTGAATCCACTACCGTTGGCTTTCCTCTCCAAACTTTCGCCTGAACACATCGAATTTCTCCATCTCCCCTTCCTGCTGTGACCACCTTTATATCTCGTCCCAGTCAACGTGGCGTTCCAGAGCCACCCACACCGCCTGCTGAAGGCATTGTCGGTCATTCCAGTGATAAAAGGCGGCCAGACGGTCCTTGATGCAATCGGTCGGTGACAGCAGCCGGAGGATGCCGGTGTCGAGGCGAAGCTCCTCCACCACGGCGACCGGCTCGTTGCCGACGGCCAACGGTCCTGAAGGAAATTCAAGGAAGAAGTTAGTATCTGGATGAACGAAATACCTGTCTTTTTCGTAAAAGCCGATCTCCGCAAGAACCTCCTTCATCTGTCGCCGGGTGGTATGGAGTCGATCAATGAAATCGAGATCCATGGAACTGTACCCTCATCTGCTGAATCGCCTTCATAAAGGCTTACCTCCCCTGCGCGGACGCTGGCGAACCAGCAAGAGACGGTCCTGTTCGTCTTGGGGAAGGAAAGAGGCAGCCTTTTCCAGCAGCCCCTTGATTTCATTGAGCAACGGATAGCGGGGTTCGAACGTGTACAGGCGGGTCCGTCCCACCAGCCTGCTGGCAAGGATTCCTCCCCGTTCCAACACCTCAAGCTGCCTCTGAACAGGGGTTAAATCCGTGGCGAAATAACGGGCGATGTCCCGTGCATACCCCTCTCCCCTGGCAAAGATGAAGAGGAGCACCCTTTCCTTATTGACTGAGCCCAGCAGCGGTTCCAGCATATAAAGACCTCATTGCGATGTCAATTGACCTATATATGAGGTCATTATATGGACATCTGCTGAATTCGCAAGGGGAAATTACGCAGGGGAGAATGGCAAAATCTCTACACCCCCATCTGCAATTTAATCGGCCCATCAGGCAATCCCTCCTCCTGACGAGAATCTGTCACCTCCCCGGCTCCTGTTCTCAATCACCCGCCTGTCATCAAATTTTACGGCGTTATTCGGCCGTAGCCCTGACTGATCCGGCCAGCCATCGTAACTCCTTTCCGAACAATCGCACGATCAGGCAATAATCCGACAGGATCGGTCTACCTCCCTTTGGTCTTTCAGGGGTACGTTATCATCATCAAGACGGTAGTCCTGTAGATGAAAGGAGCAAGCAATGCAAAAACGTATATTGGGCAAAAGCGGTCTGGAAGTCTCGGCTTTGGGCCTGGGCTGCATGGGAATGAGCTTTTCCTACGGTCCACCCAAGGACAAGCAGGAGATGATCTCGCTGCTGCGCACCGCCGTGGAGCGGGGCATCACCTTCTTCGATACGGCCGAGGTCTACGGCCCCTTCACCAACGAGGAGCTGGTGGGTGAGGCGCTCGCGCCGCTGCGCGACCGGGTGGTGATCGCCACCAAGTTCGGGTTCGATACCAGCGTCGATCCCCGGGCCATGAAGGGGAGCGGGCCGGTCCTGAACAGCCGGCCGGAACACATCAGAGAGGTGGCCGAGGCGTCGCTCAAGCGGCTCAGGACCGACGTCATCGACCTGTTCTACCAGCACCGGGTCGATCCGGCGGTGCCGATCGAGGAGGTTGCCGGCGCGGTGAAGGAACTCATCCGGGAAGGGAAAGTGAAGCACTTCGGCCTGTCGGAAGCGGGAATCGAGACGATCCGCCGCGCCCATGCCGTGCAGCCGGTGGCCTGCGTGCAGAACGAGTACTCACTCTGGTTCCGGCGGCCGGAAGAGGGGCTGTTGCAGACCCTGGAAGAACTCGGCATCGGCCTCGTCCCCTACAGCCCGCTGGGCAAGGGGTACCTCACCGGCAAGATGGACGAGAAGACGACCTTCGACAGCACCGACTTCCGCAGCACCCTGCCGCGCTTCACGCCGGAGGCGCTCAAGGCAAACCAGGCCATGGTCGATCTGCTCGGGAGAATCGCCGCAGAGAAAAACGCGACCCCGGCCCAGATCGCCCTTGCCTGGCTGCTGGCCCAGAAGCCGTGGATCGTGCCGATCCCCGGCACCACGAAGCTGGAGCGGCTGGATGAGAACATCGGCGCGGTTGCCGTCGAACTTACCGCCGATGATCTCCGCGAGATCGACAGCGCCGCCGCCCAGATCACCGTGCAAGGCAACCGGTACCCGGAAAAGCTGGAGCAGTTGACTGGGCGCTGAAAGCAATCCCCCTCACCCCCGCCCCTCTCCCTCAAAGGGCGAGGGGAGAAAAGCAGAAAACCCTCTCCCCATGGTGGGAGAGGGTGGTCGAAGGCCGGGTGAGGGGAAAGAATGCTGTTGAATATAACCAATAGGAGACTACAACCATGTACAAAGCCAAAGCCTATTCCGCAGCCAGCGCCACCTCGCCGCTGGCCCTGGACACCATCCCGCGGCGGGAGACCACCGATCGCGACGTGCAGATCGAGATCCTCTACTGCGGCATCTGCCATTCCGACCTCCACACAGTGCGTGACGAGTGGAACAGCGTCATGCCCACGGTCTACCCCTGCGTGCCGGGGCATGAGATCGTCGGTAGCGTCACCAAGGTCGGTTCCGCGGTCACGAAGTTCAAACCGGGCGATCTGGTGGGGGTCGGCTGTCTGGTCGATTCGGACCACACCTGCCCCAGTTGCCAGGCCAACGTCGAGCAGTTCTGCCCGGACGCCACCTTCACCTACAATTCCCCGGACAAGCACGGGACAGCGCCGGTCACCTTCGGTGGTTATTCCGAAAGCATCGTCGTCGATGAACGCTTCGTGCTGCGCGTCCCGGCCACCCTCGACCTTGCCGGGGCCGCGCCGCTCCTCTGCGCCGGGATCACCACCTACTCCCCGATCCGCCGGTGGGGCGACATCACGGGGAAGAAGGTCGGCGTGGTCGGCCTCGGCGGTCTGGGGCACATGGGGGTCAAGTTCGCCCGTGCCTTCGGCGCCCACGTCGTGGTCTTCACCACCTCCCCCGGCAAAAAGGAGGATGCGCTCCGCCTGGGAGCCCATGAGGTCATCATTTCCACCAACGCCGAGGAGATGCGGCAGCACGCAGGCAGCTTCGACTTTATTCTCGACACCATCGCCGCCGATCACGACATCAACGCCTACCTCAACATGCTCGGCCGTGACGGCAACATCACCCTCGTCGGCGCGCCGGAGAAACCGCTGGCCGTCTCTGCCTTTGCCCTGCTGTTCGGACGCCGCAGCCTCTCCGGCTCCATCATCGGCGGCATTGCCGAAACCCAGGAGATGCTCGACTTCTGCGGGGCACACAACATCACGTCGGATGTGGAAATCATCCCCATCCAGAGGATCAACGAGGCATACGAGCGGCTGCTCAAATCCGATGTGAAGTACCGGTTCTCCATCGACATGGCGTCGCTCAAGGCCGAATAATCGAACGATGAGGGAGGGGGGCATCATGAAGGGAACCGACAGCTCACACGAAGGGACAAGCTTCACCCGGCGAGATTTCATAAAAAGCGTCGGGATAGGAGGGGGGCTCGTCCTGTTCGGCCAGTTTGGAGTAAATGCGGCGGCCTGGGCCCTTTCGGGAGATCCGGTCCTGAAAATGGTTCTGGTGGATTACACGAAATGCACCGGGTGCCGAACGTGCGAAACTGCCTGTTCGGCGCGGAACAGGCCGGTGTCGATCAACGGCCGGGACCTGCCCGGACTGGGGAACCCCCGCTTTGCCAACATCCGGGTTCACAGCTTCAACCCCGACGTGGATGTCCCCAACGTCTGCGCCATGTGCGCCGACACCCCCTGTGTGAATACGTGCCCTGTGAAGCCGGACCCGAAGACCGGCAGGCGCGCCCTCTACCGGGATCAGGCGACTCACGCTATCACGAACGATCCCGGCCGGTGCCTCGGCTGCCGGAGTTGCGCCAAGGCCTGCGCCGCGCAGAGGAGAGGGGTCATCACCCCCAACCCCACAACGGGCAAGCCTGAACGGATGTGCACGCTGTGCGGCGGCGATCCGCAATGCGTCAAGCGCTGCCCCTTCGGGGCGCTCTCCTATGTCGAGGTCCGGCGTGACCGAAAGTTCTACGGCCTCGGACCGGAAAAAATTGCAGCTGAACTGGCCAAGGGCTGGTACGGGACGGCAGAGTTCGGAGGGATGAAATGATGAGCGGGAAACCCGGGTACCATGGAGTAATTCTGAACATAGACCTTTCCACCGGCAAGAGCGAAAAGGTGGCCATCCCCCCCGAAGACCTCGCCAGATTCGTCGGCGGGCAGGGGCTCGGTATGAAGATCCTCTGGGATCGGCTGAAGAAGCCGGGAGTCAACCCGCTGTCTCCCGAAAACCCGCTGATATTCATGCCCGGCCCGTTTTCGGGGCTCCCGGTCCCCTCCTCGTCCCGGACCTGCGTGGTGACGAAATCCCCCATCACCTCGCCGGTGGAGTCCGATTACCCCCATGCATCCACCGTTTCCTACTCGAACATGGGTGGCTTTTTCGGTCCTGAGATCCGGTTCGCGGGATACGACGGGCTCGTCATTACCGGCAAGGCAAGCGAACTCAGCTATGTCGTTATCGATGACGACAAGGTAGAAATTCGGGAGGGGAAGAGGTTCAAGGGAATGCGCACGGATGCCTTCGACAAGGTATTCCTCGATGCGCTTGGCGACCGGCGATTCAAGACCGTCTACATCGGCCCGGCCGGAGAGAAGCTCGTTCCGTATTCCAGCATCCTCCATACGGCGGGGCGGGCCGCGGGCCGAGGTGGCATGGGCTGCATCATGGGGTCCAAGAATCTGAAGGCCATCGCGGTAAAGGGTTCGGGACAGCCGGGGGTCGCCGACCATAAGCGATTCCTTGCCGCCCTTGAAAAGGCCCGGTCGGCCCTCTTCGGCTCCGCCTATGCCAAGTCCTGGGCAGAGCAGGGAACGGCCCGGGCCATCGTCGCCAACAGCAATGCCGGAACCGAAGCGGTCCGCAATTATCGCGAAGGAACCTTCCTGGAGGCTGACAAAATCGGCGGCGACGCTGCCCGACGCGATGTCTGGGTGAAAGACATCGCCTGCTACTGCTGTCCGCTGGCCTGCAAGAAGAGCGGCACCACGAAAGGCAAATACGGTGGCATCGTCCACGATGGCCCCGAGTACGAAACCGGGGTCATGCTCGGCTCGAACCTGTTGATATCCGACATGCCCGGACTGCTGAAGGCGATCACCACCCTCGACGATCTCGGCCTGGACCAGATTTCCACCGGCAATGTCATCGGCTTTCTCATGGAGGCCTACGAGAAAGGGCTGATCGATCGGAGCTTTCTGGACGGCATCGATCTCAAATGGGGTAGCGTTGATGCGACGCTGGCGATGATCGAGAAGATCGCCGCGAAGGACGGCGTCGGTGCTCTGGCTGCCGAAGGGGTGCGGGCGCTTTCCTGGCACATCGGCAAGGGGAGTGAAAAATTCGCCATCCAGGTAAAGGGGCTGGAGCTGGCGGCGCACAACATCCAGGCGAATCAGCCTCGGGGACTCTCGTACGTCACCGCCTCCCGGGGAGCCTGCCACATGAGCGGCGACAACATCGCCATGCAGAACCGGCGGGCCATGCTCGACTCGACCGGCATGTGCTTCTTCCCCACCTTCGAGCCGGCGCTGGAGGAGCCGATGCTCTCCCTGCTCAGCGCCATCACCGGCCATGAATACGACAAGGCCGAGTTCGAAAAAACCGGCGAAAGGATCTTCAATTTGGAGAAGCTGTTCAATTACCGCGAGGGTTTCCGCCGTGCAGACGATCGGCTGCCTGACCGCTTTTTCGAGGACGCCTTCACCATCGGACCGAAGAAGGGGTCGGTGCTGGACCGGGAGCAGTTCGACGCCATGCTCACCCAGTACTACAAAGATCGCGGCTGGGACTCTGAAACCACCAAGCCGGGGAAGGCAAAGTTGCAGGAGCTCGGGCTGGATTCGATCTGATCACGGGGAGGTAAGAAAATGAATTCGAAAACCTTGATGGTATCATGTGCGCTACTTGCCGCAGTGTGCGCTGTTGCGGGCCAGGCGCTGGCCGCCGATGCTCCCAAACCGGCGCAGGCCATCTCCCGGGCCGGCGCCCAGGTTTCCAGCAAAGAACCTGCCGCCGCCATTTCGGAGGCGATTCAGACCCCTTCGGGTTCAGTTCAATATCCTCGATGAGGCTACAAAGTAACGTCCTGTGCTGAAATGGTGAAGTAAACGGTCGCCCCCTTGCCCAGCTCGCTTTCGGCCCACACACGCCCTCCATGGCGACGTATGATCCGCTCCACCGTGGCAAGACCTATCCCGAAACCTATGGCTTTCTCGGCACCAGGGAGACGCTGAAATGGGACAAAGAGTCTGTCCGCGCCCTCCTTTACAAAACCACTTCCATTGTCCCGGACGAAATAAGCCGGCACACCGTCGATATCGGCTAAGCCGAACTCAATGACTACCTTCTCTTGCTCTCTGGTGTACTTCCAGGCATTGCCGAGAAGGTTATCCAGGACCAAGCGTAGAAGACTTGCATCAGCATAGGCCTTGAGGCCGTCTGCGATCCGGAAGTCCACCTGCCGCTCGGGCTCAGTCAGTGTAATCTCCGCAACCGTCTCATGGGCCATCCTGCTAAGGTCAGTCTCGACTCGGAGCGGTTCGACGTAACCAATGCGTGAGAAATTGAGCAGAGCACCAATGAGTTTATCCATCCGCAAAGTGACCTGGCGGATACTCTCGATATCTGCGCTGGATTCCTCCAGGCGATCCGCGTCATACTGCATTATGATTTTCTGGCAGATCAGGCTGATAACGTTCAACGGTTGACGCAGATCGTGGGCAACTGTGAAATTGAACGTCTCCAGTTCCTTGTTGCTGACCTCCAACTCGGCAGCCCGCGCCGCCAGTTCGGCATTCAGCCTCTGAATCTCCGCCTCTGCCTGCTTGAGATCGGAGATATCCTGGCACACCACCAGAATATTGAGCGAACCGTGTATGTCGTAAACCCCCTGTGCTATTTCTAGCACCCACACCCGAGAGCCGTTTTTCCGGACTGTCTGGAACTGCAACCGGTGCACCTGATTGGGGTTCTTGCGACACCACTGCAACTGCTCGGCCACTGAGGGTCGGTCATCTTTATGGACTAGAACCAGCACCGACCGGCCCTCCAGTTCGGCTGGGGTGTAGCCCAGAAAGCTTGCACCAATCGGGCTGACTTGGAGTGTTGTCAACTCGGCATTGAGGGTAAATATCATGCTTGGGTTGTTAGCAAACAAGGTTCGATAGTATTCTTCACTGACGCGTAAAGCTTCTTCAGCTTCTGTGCGTCCAGAGATATCGCGTGTCACTTTGGAGAAACCCTGTAGGTTTCCCTTTTCATCATGTAGTGCGGTAAGTATCACCTCAGCCCAGAACCTGCTCCCTTCTTTGTGGACCTGCCACCCCTCGTCAGTGATCTGTCCCTTGGCTGTGGCCATTTTAAGCTGTTCTTCGGGCCTGCCGGCACTTATGTCCTCTTCGGTATAAAAACAGGAGAAATGTTTGCCTACGATCTCCTCAACCCTATAGCCTTTCATGCGCTCAGCTCCCGCATTCCAACTCTGGACGTCCCCTTTTATATCCAGCGTGTAAATCGCGAAATCTTTCAGTCGTTCGACATGCCTAAATTGTTCGTCTTTTATCTTGAGCGGTTGTCCTAGACGTGCTTTTTCCAGGTCAATGCTAGATGTGGAAATGGGTCCTCGGGGTGTGCCGGCACCCCTCTGTCTATGATCATCGTTTTCTTGACTCATCTGCTTCTCCTTTTCACTTTCATCGTGTTCCAACGGGGCGGGCGCTGACCTGACGGCTTTATCGGGAATCTTCCCCCGATAAAGTAGACACGGGTTACGCCATGCTCCACTCATACTCCTCCGGCGAAAGATAGCCAAGAGA
>NZ_JAHCZI010000011.1 GCF_018501225.1 Geobacter hydrogenophilus
TGAGAAGTTCTCTCCCAGGGAGTGGTACACTTTTCAATTCCCGTAACTGGTACACTTTTACGTTCCCATTGACACCTGTTGTGAAACCTGTTTGCCGGCGAGGAGATCGAATACTGCCTGGATGTTCCCCTTGGTGGCCTGTTCGTCGGCAAGGGTGATGGGAACGATGTCGGCGTAAGGGTTCGCCCCAGGAACCCGGTTTTCAAGGGACTGGCGAATCTTTTGCGCATCGCTGGCGGCGTACTGGAGATTCCAGGCGCTGTTCTGGTAGCGGTTGACGCCGATGGTGACGAGGTACGCCTTTCCCCTGACCGGCGTGATGTCGACGGGCATGGCGAAGGCGCTGCGGTTGGTGAGGCTCTTCACGCCGTCGTCGTTGAAGGCATAGGCGGAGAACTCCACTTCTTTGATTCCCGCAGTTCTCGGCAGACGGATGTCGGTGAAAGTGACGGTTCCTTTCCCGTCGCGGTCCAGGTCGATCCTTCCTTCCTGAAAGCCGACCAGTTGTCCGGCGCGGAACAGCTTCAGGTCGGCAGCGCCGGTTTCCCGCTCCCGTTCGCCGATCTTCCGCTTCTGGCCGTAGACGGCGACCGTCACGGAAACGGTGTCCCCCTCCCCTTCGCGGGTGACCGAGGTGATGGCGACCGTCGGCAGCACCCGGTTGAGCGTCATCAGGTTCTTGACCGGCTTGAAGGTGTCGCCGTTAAGGATGCGCGGCAGCAGGCGGGGTTCGTAGTACTCCTTCATAAATACTTCAAGGGGCAGAGGAGTGAGTGGATCGTCAGGCAGAACCCAGTGCAGATCTTTGATCCCCTCAATATCGTTGGTGTCGAATCGCCCTTCCGGCGTGGCTACCGCCCACCCGCCGCCATCAAAGAACTTAATCGAGTAGGCTAAAACCGGATTCCCTCCAGTGGCAGCCGCAGCAGAAGCACTGTGCAGCACCCTGACGACATTGCCTGAAAGATAGAGATAAATCCGGTCATTTTTGCTCTGGACGCTCTGAAGGTGGCCGTAATCATACCCATGGTAGATCTGCTTGCCATTCTTCTCGTACAGAAACAGTTCTCCCGATGACGTGACAAAGAAGAGATGCTTCTCACTTATGCCGGCCTTGACGACGTTATCAAGCGTAACCGGAAGCGAAGCACCTGCCTTGGTGTAGGTGAAATGTTCGTTGTCATAGGTTGATATGGTTTCGTCGTCATACACCGCGACAATCCTGCCCCGTATTCTCCATTTTCCTCCCGTGGCCTTATCGACGAAGTAGTAGCGGTGTTGCTCATTGTGTTTATAGAGAATACGAGTACCAATGACCGTTATGACTGAAAGCGGTGTTTTGCTGATGCCGAACTGCTTGACTTCCTGTTCGCAGAAACTCTTGAAATCAAGCAGGTCATAGTATTTCAGGACCATCCTCGCTCTGTCGTAAACCACAAATTCCGATGTGCCCGCTATTGCAAGTGGCACTTCGTTGTCGAGCAGGAGATGACAGGTTCGCCTCTCGGGAGCGCTGACATCCAGACTGCAAACACTCTTTTCATCAGTCGCGGCAATCTTGGATTTTGCGACAAAAATTCTCGTAATAGTGCTTAACTCATCAAGCTTGACATTGGCAGAGTCCAGATTTTCCGTATCGTACAGGGTCAACACATTGCCACTATATACGACATCGCCTGTGACCAGAGCCTGGGGGTTCACTCTGAGGGCAGGGACATTTGCCAATCGTTGCGCTGAAGACACCGTAAACTTGATCCTCAGGGTTTCTCCATTGCGCTCTACCAACATCGGTATGACTTGACCGGGAGGAATTTGTGAAACATAGCCACTAAAATTCCGTTGCGTCGTGGTGCTTGTGATTTCAAGATCACCAATTCGCTTCAGCCTGTCCCCAACCTTCAGCTCCGATGTATTTTCAACGTCACCGAACAAAAATTCTTTAACAACATAATTCCTGGAATCATATTTGATGCCGAGCGTCGCTTTATAATTCTTTCTCAGCAAAATTCCATGTGTCGTGTATATGTAGTCAGCCAACCTTGTTGACACCTTATACCCGGCATCATTGACCGTTGCTGCGACAATATCCTCATTGGTGGTATTTGCAAGGATCGCAACCCCATTCCGGCACACCTTGAATCTGTTCTTCTCGAATTCGAGAGCGATTTGTCCGCTACCGGTTGCGCCGGCATTCCCAGAGCATCTCTCGAAAATCAGTTTCGGTTCCACCTTCGCACACAAATCCTCAATAATTCGATACCGTGATGCAGGATTAGCAAACAAATCTTTCATATATGGGGTAATTTTGTCATTTTTATAGACGACTCTGAATATGTCCGCATACTGATAACCATCGAGAGCCCATCCGTATGTGATTAAATCCTCTGCGTTAAGGTAATTTTTCAACCTGTACAGGTCGTGATTCTGCATGACAGATATTGCAGTCCGATAGTCATGTCTCTCAAGGCTGGTTACAAACAGATTGAACGCTAGCATCAACTGCTGCTTTTCATTCAAGTTCATCAAACGGCTATATGCGTCTCTAACCAATTTGTCAGCCCTGTCGATATTTCCGGATGCTCTGGTTATGCCGGCAAAGAGCGAGACAATATCTATCATGTCGCCATCGTCTTGATTCAAATCAAGAGTGCTGTTCAATGCCATAGAATCGAGCAGCAGTAAATTTCTGGTGGTTATATATTTTCCAATATATTTTATATAAATGGCATGTTTTACAATTCTGTTAATATTCCCTAGTGCTTCTTCAATATTTCCTCTCCTTTCTTCCGAAACACTAATACTGAGATCAAAAATATTCTCAAGTAATTCTATCTTGTCTTTCCTGTTGGTGAACAGTTCAATATAATTTTCCGGGAACGACTTGTCGTCAGCAAGGACAAAGAGTTCTGGATAGCTGTCAGTCAGAGGATGTTCAGGCAACTTGCCTGCCTCCAGGTAACAATGAGCAATCCTGCGCGAAACAGCATCTATTTCTCCGTATTCACTGAGATCTAGGGAATACTCCTCCTTGGATTTGTTGCATTGGTATTCTTGACTGTACTTTCCGTTTCTCCCCTCCCCAGACTTTCCCTTATCTTTACTATCGCCACCGGTACTACTGCAGTAACCTTGCAGCCACGTTTCAACATCATATTTGTTTTTAATAAGGGAGATATAATCGCGGCAACGTAATGCTGCAGACGCTGTATCGCCTCTATTGACATATAGTTCGACCAATGCCTCTGCGTACTCGCTTTTTCTGTCATCCGAAGAAACAGTGAGGGCCTGCTGGTACAGACGTTCGGCATCGTCAAATTTGCGGTACCGTTCATAGTGGGCCGCGCGCCTTGCCAAGTATTCGGCATAGGTTTTTCTGTCTTTGGTTGAACCTTGCGAGAGGATTCTCTCCCCTTGTTCGTAGTACTGCTCGGCAGTATCATAGTTACCCATTGCCGAGTTAAATTCGGCAAGTTTAGCCAAGGTCTCGACGGCGGCGTCATTATTTTCCAGGCTGATCCCGGCCATTGCCGCATTCATGGAAGTTAATGCCTTGCGGTATTTGTTGTAGGCCACATACCGTGCCTGCTTGTCATGGATAAACCCCGCCAGGGTGGAAACAATTTCCACCCTTTGCCCGCTTGCGGAAAAATCCGGAAGCCTCCCTTCCAGTAGCGAAATGGCTTTATCGTGATCACCCGAGCGATACGTTGCCTTAGCAAGGGGCAAGAGATAGTAGGCCACCATTTCGGCACCTTTCCCTTCCACGGCTTCCCGCAGTCCAAGCGCCTTTTCAAAAAGCGGAATCGCTTCGACGTGCTTTTCTTGCCGGTAGAACGACAATCCTTGGGATCGGGCAAGCTGGGCATTGAATCTGGCGTCGGCCTTTTTCCAGGCACCGGCAGCATCGTCTCCTGAAATTGCCAGTTTCAGCTCGGCCAGATCGTAATTGCAATTATCAACCGTCGCGGCAAGGTGCCGCTCCTGGAGGGTGCCGCTGGCACTGTCACCATTGAGTGAAAGCTTCAGCCTGTGCCCTTCTGCCAGCTCCTGTTCGGCAAAGGGGTAAACGACGGCAAGCGACCCGGCGTCCTTGCCGCTGAACTGGCCAGTGGCGATATCCGTTCCGGAGAAATAGCCGGTCACCCCGGTGGCACCCTGATCGAGCACCAGTTCCAGCTCCACCGCCTTACCTGCTTCTTTACCCGGGCATGCCCCGCCCGATATTGCCTTCACCTCCAGCGAACCCTTGTAAAGCACCGGCGCGGCTTGGAGTTTCGCTGAACAATAAAACAAAAGTATGATGATCAACAAATAACGTATTGCACGACTTGATTCCATTTAACCTCTGCCTCCCTCACCCTGGCCTGCCCTTGCATCACTTCCAGTTCCCCATGAGGATGAACGGCGCCCAATAGTAGGGATGGGCATAGGGAGCGGTTGCCTTTGCCGTCTCAGTCGTTCCCTCGTTTGCCGGTTTCCGCAGGCTGATCCCTCCACGGTCGGCCGGGGACGCGGCGCCCCCAGGTCGTATCTCGCCGGTGAGCAGCCGAAGCTGCGCCTGGCGCAGCGCCTCCACCTTGGTGAGCTTCCCCTCATGCTGACGGTAAAACTCTCGCATCAGCAGCGCCGTGCTCTCGTCGGCCACCGGCCAGAGGGTAGCGATGACCGCCTTGGCGCCCTGCCCCATGGCCAGGGCGCCGAAGCCCTCAATCTCCGCACCCTTGCCGCTTGAGCCCATGGCGGTTTCACAGGCAGATAGGGTGAGCAGTTCGCTCTCCTGGAAGTAGCTCCCCCCCTTGACTTGGGCCAGAGTCAGTCTGCTGCCGTCACCCAGGAGCAGGAACGAATCGGTGTCGGTGCCCGGGACGAATCTGAAGTGGCTGGCGATGTGCAGTACCGGTTTGCGTGCCGCAGCCTCCTGCAGCGCGACTTCGGTGAACTGTTTGTCCAGATGGATTTCGCCGGGGATGACACCGCCGGCGTCGCTGCGGATGATGCCGCTCAACTCCCCCGGCACCGAGGGTAGCGGTGAGAAGCCGGGCCATTCGGCGCTGGTGCCCAGGGCCGCAACCTGCCAGGTGGAGGCTGCGGGGAGCGCTACTTTGTCCTTAGCCACTTCGGAGTACATGACGGTGCGGTACCGGCTGACCAGATAGCCCTTCCCGTCATACAGGGCGGCAAAGGGAAGGTAGCGCAGAGCGCCGTCCAGGGAGAGCATGAGGGTCCAGGCTTTACTCTCCTGCAGCTCCTTCGCCACCGGGGCGATGAGGATGCCATAGAGTTCCCTGGCCAGGATCAAGGGGTCGGAATGGGGGTTTTTGAGTTGTTCGCGGAAGGCGAAGATCTTCTTGTTCAGTTCTGTGGCCGTGATGGCACTCTGCCGGGCCAGTTGCATGTCGGGGGTGGTGAGGAGTATATGCAGCCTGTCGTCCATGATCAGGTAGTGCAGCACGACGGAGCCTTCGCCCAGGGCCTTCAGGGTGCTGCGCAGGGCCGCGGTCTTGGCCAGCCCCTTTTGCCCCAGTTCTTCCAGGCGCTGCTCCCGTGCATCCTCGGCCAGCTTACGGGCATCTTCCCGCAGCCCTTTGATGAGGCGCTCCAGGAAGGCGTTGAAGGCGGCGGTCTGCTTTTTGTTCTCCTCTTCGAGAACCGCCAACCGCTTCTTTTCTTCTACACGGATGAAGCCTTTTTTCTGCAGCTCCCGCAGCTCTCCCAGCTCTTTGCCCAGTTCGGCGGCCCCGGCGGAAAGGGCCTCATATTCCTGCTGCCACGGTTCTTCGGCAGGGGTGAAACTGGCGGTGGTGTTCAGTTTGGAGGCATCGGCGGCGGAGCGCTGCACGTATTGAAAGTACTCCTCCTCCTTGAGCATTGCTAGTACCTGCTGGGCTTCGGCCAGGCGCCCCTGCTCAATGAGGAGATTTGCTAGATGCTTGTAATTTTCCTCTACGGTTCCGGTGAAGCTGTTCAGGACATTCTTGCCCAGCTTGGCGACGTTCTGGCGCAGACTCTGGATGGTGTTTACCGCCTGTTTGAGGAAGAATACCGCCGCTGTCGGGTTTTGCTGTTTCTCCAATGACTGGCCGTAGCAGTTATTAACCTTCCAGTGCAACTCTGGATTGCCGGTATCTGCAGCGATCGCCAGGGCGCGCTTGTAGAGCGGCTCCGCATCGGCGTAGCGGCCGGTGGTAGTGTACAGCACAGCCAGATTGTGAAGGGCGGCGGCGGTCTCTGCATGCTCTGGACCGAACACCTTTTCCCTGATCGACAGGGCACGTCTGTAGAGCGGCTCGGCATTGGCGTAACGGCCGGTGGTATCGTACAGCGCAGCCAGGTTGTTGAGGGAGTCGGCAGTGTCGGGATGCTTCGGACCGAGCACTTTCTCCCTGATCGACAGGGCGTGCTTGAAGAGCGGCTCCGCATCGGCGTAACGGCCGGTGGTATAGTACAGCACGGCCAGGTTGCTGAGGGAGGCGGCAGTGTCAGGATGCTCCGGGCCGAGCGCCTTCTCCCTGATCGACAGGGCATGCTTATAGAGCGGCTCCGCATCGGCGTAGCGGCCGGTGGTCTGGTACAGCGCGGCCAAGTTGTTAAGGGAGGCGGCGGTCTCTGCATGCTCCGGACCGAACACCTTCTCCCTGATCGACAGGGCACGTCTGTAGAGCGGCTCTGCCTCGGCGTAGCGACCGATAGTATCGTACAGTGTAGCCAGGTTGTTGAGGGAGATGGCGGTCTCTGCATGCTCCGGACCGAACACCTTCTCTCTGATCGACAGGGCACGTCTGTAGAGCGACTCGGCATCGGTGTAGCGGCCGGTGGTTTTGTACAGCAAGGCCAAGTTGTTGAGGGAGGTGGCGGTGTCGGGATGCTCCGGGCCGAGCACTTTCTCCCTGATTTCCAGGGCGCGCTTGAAGAGCGGCTCCACATCGGTGTAGCGGCTGGTGGCGTAGTACAGCACTGCCTGGGAGTTGAGGATGGAGGCGGTGTCGGGATGCTCCGGGCCTAGGGCTTTCTCTATTATCGCCAGGGCGCGCTTGTGGAGCGGCTCGGCATCAGCGTAGCGGCCAGTGGCCTGGTACAACGCGGCCAGATTGCTGAGGGAGGTGGAGGTGCCAGGATGCTCCGGGCCGAGGACCATCTCCCTAATCGCCAAGGCGCGCGTGAAGAGCGGCTCGGCCTCGGCGTAACGGCCGGTGGTATAGTACAGAACGGCCAGGCTGTTGAGGGAGGTTGCCAACTTTATCGATTCCGGGCCATATTCTTTTTCCTTAAGGTCAACCGTTTCCCGGTAATACAGTTCCGCCTTGCCCCACTGCTGCAACTCCATGTGACAGGATGCTAACTGTGCCATAATATCGGCCACGTCATGGGGACGAAGGCGCTGAGCGATTTCAAGGGCTTTCTGATAGAGCGGGATCGCTTCGGCATAGCTCTGTTTGTCTTCGAGATCCCTCCCTTGGGAAAAGTACCGGTCGGCAAGGGTAGTTTCCGGCAGATCAATCAGCCATTTGTCTGTCTCCGCAAGGGCCTTGCCGACCTCCACGCCGTGAAAGCGTTTCACTCCGTCATCCAGCATCTTTCGGGCCTCTTCGAGGCGTCCCGCGTTACCGTAAGCCCGCACCAGTCCGTTCAGAAACCATCCAACCGCCTCGGCAGTTTTGCCGTCGGCTTCTTCTCGCAGAGTCAAGGCCTTTTCGTAAAGCGGAATTGCCTCGGCGTATTTTTTCTGCCGGTACAGCGCCTGCCCCTGCGACCTGGCCAAACTGGCATTGAATCTTGCCTCGACCGTTTTCCAGGCAGTGTTGGCATCATCACCGGCAAGAGTCAGCTTCAATTGGGCCAGATCGTAATTGCAATTATCAACCGTCGCGGCAAGATGCCGCTCATGGAGGGTGCCGCTGGCACTGTCGCCATTGAGTAAAAGCTTCAGCCTGTGTCCTTCCGGCAGCTCCTGTTCGGCAAATGGGTAAACGACGGCAAGCGACCCGGCGTCCTTGCCGCTGAACTGGCCGGTGGCGATGTCCGCTCCGGAGAAATAGCCGGTCACCCCGGTGGCACTCTGGTCGAGCACCAGTTCCAGCTCCATCACTTTCCCGACTTCTTTCCCCGTGCATGCCCCGCCCGACGTCGCTTTCACCTCCAGCGTCCCCTTGTAGAGCACCGGCGCGGCCCAAAGAGGCACAGAGGAAAGTAAAAAAAACACCATGCCCGACAATACCCGTATGGCAGCCCCTCGTTGCTTTCCGGTCATTGCTCAATTCCCCTCAAATCCTTCTATTGATTCTCACAACCAGCAAATCCGCCCTGTCACCGCACCTCAAACATGGCGGAAGCCGCCCCCCAACGGGCGTTGTTGCTGTTCGTGGCAACACCGCTCCCCCTCGTTCGGCCCCCCATGGCATTTGCCAGATAATCCTCCAACGGATTGGCTCCACCTTTCATTGCGCCGCGGGTCCGGTACCCCCCCTGCTCGAAGAGGGAGACATCAAGCGGCACCTGCGAGGCAATGACTTTCAGGGTCTCCTGCCCCGGCTCTTCGATTATGAGCCCGGCAACATCGGCAAAGTCGCGGGTGGTGCGGGCAGAAACGAGTACCTCGCTGGCGCTGTTCTCCGGTTTCGGATATATCGCCTCTATCTTGCCTGCCTGGGTGATGTCGATCAGGTAACAGTACAGGTCCGTGGTGGAATTGTTCCGCACGCTCAGGGTGAGGATATCGCCGCGGGAAAGCTGCTGCTCCTGCATCTGATGGGCAGGAAAGGTGCCCACCTTGCGGTAGAGTCCCTTGGCCTTTTCATCCGGCACATCGAGACATCCGTCGCCCGTGCAGTTCTTGTCGGGAACGTAGCGGGTAATCATCAACTCGATCGCAGCGCCGCCACCGCCGGACTTTTCGCCGAGACTCCGTATCTCACGCACTTTCGCCATCTTGCGGAGATTTTCCGTCACAAGCTCCCTGGCACGTTTCGGATCTGACGCAGAAATCCTGAGATTCTCCCGCGTCGGGCGCTCATCGGGGGCCAGCACCCAGATCTCCGGTTGCGCAGCAGGGTCTGGCTGGGGGAGTGTCGCATTGGGCGTTTCTTTCACGTACTGGTCCCCCTGGCGTTTGGGGCGGATAACCAGCAGCAACAGGTCGGCTTCTTTCTGGGAGGTGGCCGGAGCATATCCCGGAATACCGGTCACGGCGTCGCGCAGGATGGCGGCCACGGGAGAATCCTGGCCAAGGTCGGCCCGCACGAAGACCCTCAGGGGCTCGAAAGGATAGACATGGGTCTCTTCGACCACAAGGTCGCCGGCCTTGAAGGTTCCGGCCGTAACATCGGCGGTGCTGGCAAAGGGCTGGACGGATGTTATGACCAGCGTCGCAGCGCCACCCTTTTTGCGGAACGTCGAGCCGATGGTCATGCCGGTGAATTTCCCGGCCTTGAGGGTAACGGCTTTGCCATCGTCCAGAACATCGGTGACCGGTATGCTCAGAACCGGCGGCGGGAAACTGCCGTCAAAGGCGCTGCGCCGTATCTCCCCCTCGATCTGGGGATGCTGGCGGGTCTCGCGCTCTTTTCCGATCAGGGCCACGGTGCGCTTGAAGACATCGTCCCAGGTGTCGCCCGGCGAGGATTGATAGAGCGCTTGAACCCAATGCCAGGTGAAGAGACCATAGCTTTTGCCGTCAGGGGCAGGAAACTCCCCGGCCTCCTGGTCATCGCGGGCAGCCCCGATCCGCACCCCGGCCTGCACGGGCAGGGCGAATTTCCGCTCGCCGAGAGGGTGGCGACGCATATCGACGGGGATTGCCCGCGTCTTGGGAGCCTCGCCCCGAGTCATGCTCCCCGAATGGCACGAATCGGAGACAAAGGCCACGTTCGCCGTCTTCCGGTAAATGGGGGCAAGCCACTCGCCGAGCTCATCATCCAGAATGTCGTAGTTGTCCGCATCCTTCATCCCGCCGCGTGCGTCACCCTTCCCTTCGGCTTTGACCCGCGCCCCGAAGGATACCCAGGTGGAATCCAAAGGCTGGTCGCCTGAAAAGCGGGGCTTCTCATCACCATTGAGGTCGGGGGTTCGTGAACCATGCCCCGAATACTGGATGTAGACGAAGTCTCCCTCCTTGACCCGTGCCGCCAGGTCGGCAAAGGCCTTCTGGATACTGCTGTGATTCGCTGCGGCGTTAGTCAGCACCCGAATATCGCTCTCCGCAAACCCGAAGCGATCCTTGAGCATCCCGCGCACAAGTTCCACATCGTTCAGGGTACCGTCGAGATTCCTGAAGCCGGTGCCGCCGTAGTCGGAGATGCCAATGAGAAGCGCATGTTGCGCAGCGCGGGCAGAAATGACATTCTGGCAGAGCACCATCCAGAGCAGCAACGGCAACAGACGCAATGCCTTCATAGGGAACTTGCCTCCATATTCATTTCATATAATCCGCCTTTATACAAAAGCGGCGCGGCAGGGAAATCTGCACACGCCAGCAAAACGAACACGGCTATCAGCATGGGGATCATTCCCGTCATGGGTGGCCCTTTCGACATCCTTCTGCAACACCTGCTAAGTTAGACGGACAATGCGTCCATTAATCTCAATAACAGGAATCCATTGTTTGCCCTGCTGACTCCCTCACTGAAGCGGCAAGCTCCCTGTCGAATGCGTCCGCGCCTGCAAGGTCGTCCGGCAAGAGTTCAGAGGCAGCCACAACCCTGAACAGTTCAGATATTTCGCGATAGATAGTCAATCGCCTCATCCCAGCCGCTGAAACGGTGCGGCCGCTGCCGAAAATAGGGCATGAGTTCGGCACTTTCAAACGGGTAATCCCTATTAACCGGACCGTAGAAACCAAAGGTGCCGGGAGTTTCCTTGAATGCGGCAATCAGGAATTTTCGCCCCGCATCATCGAGGAACACACGACTGAAATATCCTTCCGACTCTGACGAGCCCTGCTCGACCAGCTTTGAGAATCCGGCCGCCCTGATATCCGAACGCTCAGCCACACAACGAGCCAGGCGCGACCTTATGGCGGCAGCTTCATCAAGCACGATCATAGAAACGCCGTCCCCTGAAACGGGCGGCACCGATGCGGGGATTTCCAGATCAGCCATGGAGTTTGGCTCATACTCGGAGAAATAGGCACTGGGGCGCACCACCCCCTGATCTGCCAGAGTCCCTTCAATCGCTATCCGGACCTTGTTTTCCATCACCCTGAGAGCGGTCGTAAGGTGCGGGGCAATGTCCGCAAGGTTTTCCAGCAGCCGGCTGCAAACGTAGGTGGTGCAGGCAAGGTGCGAATTGCAGAATTCGACCCCCCGGGTATTGTAAAGCTTGCATTCGTGCCTGTTCTCCTGGTCCCGGCAGCACAAGCCGCCGCACACCTCGCGGCAGTATGCGCGCACCCCCAGATCGTCCAATAACCTGCCCACGGCAACCACCAGATCACGGTACTTCATTCTCAATCCTTTCGGTCTGCATAGTCTTTGGGGGGTTCAGAGCGGCAAGCCTGCGCCGATGCAACATGTTCCGCATACGTTCAAAGGGTTACCGCAATTTTACGAAGACGAAGTCTCCGCCATCATGGCCGGAGTTGTGGATGACTTTATATTGGGGCGTTTGTGCGCTGTGGCCGGCCACAGATTCCTTTATCTGGCGGGTTAACAGTTCCTCTGCGGTAAATTGGGTGTCAAAGGGGCTTGTAAGGGCCTTGACGAATGCATCGGCAAAGGGAGAGTGCCCGGTGGCGCCGTCGGCGACTGGTTCATTGCCGCCGCTGGCTATCAGGACACGGGATGGCTTGCCCATCATCTTTTGCAGATAATTATTTCGAGAACCCTCACCTGCAAGATTGGGATTGAATGAACGGGAAATTGTGCCGGCATAGCAGGAGTCCGACACGATAAGGACCTGGCGGGCCTTGCACCTGTGCAACTCGTCGGTGACATCCCTGGTCGGCAGCCATTCTGTGACCTCATTCTGATCGGCATCCACCGGCAGCCAGTAGGATGTGTCGGTCTCTTTATCGTGAAAGCCGTGACCGGCATAATAGATCAGGAGCCGGTCTTCTGGATTGAGCTCTTTCCTGATCCTGGCCAACTCCCGGGCAATACCGGATCGTGTCGCCATTGCGTCGATGAGAACCGTTGTTACGAAGCCATAGTCGTCCCGCAAGACTTGAGTGACTGTATTAACGTCGTTTATGGCGCTCGTAAGTGGCTGAATGTTCTTATAGCCATTAATGCCTATCAAGAGAGCATAGTTCTTGCCCTGGCCCGAGCCGTTTACGTTGTCTGCAAGAGGCACGCTGCCTGAGCGGTTGAGGGTAATGACTTGTTGCGACTTGTTTCCATTGGCATCAAAGGCGGCCACTACTATTTGGCTTTGGCCGGGGTTAAGCATGACATCGGCAGCAAAGGCGCCTTGATCATCTATGGTAACCTCCTTGCCATTGACCGTGACAGAGGCCACGCCACTTTCGTCGGTCGCAATCCCCTTCACCGCCAATTTCGCCCCCTTAGCAAGCGTTACAGGACCACGATTTACTATCGGGGATATGATGACTATCGAGGGAAGGGTCGTATCAACATGAGGTTGCACCGACATCTTGACCTTTTGGCGCACAGCCAAGGCAGCCGTTGCGGAACAAATAAACAGCAGCACCATGACTGCAAGACGAATCAGCATAGTTCAACCTCACTGCCAGGCAATTTTCACGATCTTTCACGGAGACGGAAACGCCAGACGAAAGCCGATGGAGTTGGCGCCATAGTTCGGATTCATCCGGTCGCGAAATGTTGTGCGCGAATCATTGGGCACGGAGCGCCACGAACTTCCACGAACTACCCGCTTTTCACCGTTATTCGGACCAGTGGGATTATCACGGGGACTATCCTGGTAATATTTTTCGGAATACCAATCTGACACCCACTGAGAAACATTGCCGGCCAAGTCATACACCCCCATCTCGTTGGGAGCGTAAAAACCTACTTTTGACGTGAATGGCCAACCGTCATCGTATCCGACCCCGATATCGTACTTCCACCCAGCAAGCTCACGTTTCAATGCCTCGTCTCCAACATTCCCCTGCTTTTCGCCGTTTCCCCACGGAAATTGATAGAACTTGCCGCCATCTCTTGCTGCATATTCCCATTCGGCCTCTGTCGGTAGCCGGTAGGATTTCCCGCTTTTCCCTGATAGCCACTTTATAAAGGTAAGAGCATCGTTGTAGCTGATGCAGACAGCAGGATGATTCTGGTTTTGGTAAAAACCGGGGCCGGCCCAGTTCCCCTCGGGGATCATGCCCCATTTAAGGCCGGCGTAGCTATAACACCCCTTATCGGTCTTGCGTGTCTCCGCATCGCTGAGGTAGCCGGTTTCGCCGACGAATCTTTCGAAATCTCCGCGAGTGACGTCATACTTTGCCAAAGCGTAGTTATCGACACAAACCACATGTGCCGGCGCTTCATCCGAATCTCCCTGGCCAAAGGTGTTGCCCATTTTGAAACATCCGCCTTTTACGGAGACAAACTCAATACCGAGGGTCGGGTCGACGAATACGGCCCTGCTTGTTCCTGAATTTTCTATGACCGATCCGCCTGAGGCCTCAATATCCCAAATGACATCACCATCTATTCCTCCTGGAATGTCCTTCAGAACATCCCACCAGATTTTTTTACCCTTGCCGATTGTTACGTTTTTCCCGACATCGCCACTGATTGTAAGCTTATCGGCAGAATAGCGCTTACCGGCATATTCGATAAAAACCGTGATATCTGAATCTTTCTCATCGGACCTGCCTACAAGATCAAAGCTCGCGAGTCCCCGGTCCCCGACTTGGACGGGTTTCAAGTTCCTTATCTCAGCAGCATTCAGAGCTTGAGCGCAGCCGATAAGGATACTTAATGGCAATAGAACTCGCATGAGGATACTTATAAACTCATGGAACATGGCAAGCCCATTTCTCGTACAGTGGACGTGATAAAAGCCGAAGGACTTGTACCAAGCGAGTCATTTATCCCCCTTGTTTTCAGTAGATCAGCGTTTTCAGCACGGTTTCACCGCCATCATCGGTAAGCAACATTGTGACGATACTACGCTCGTCATCAACTTTTCCGCTTACTGAAACAGAACCATTCAGTGCGGCAAGCCTGATTATGAGCCCAAGATTGGCGAGGTTGCGGACACGCCACACCTTGTAGCGGTCATCCTTCAGGCCAATAACGACACCGGCAGCTGTGATCCGGTAATCCTCGTGACACCCCTCAAGCTCTTCGTAGTCATCACTCTTGCGGTCAAGCTCAGCAAATACGGCTCTGTTGCCGCACGAAACGGGATTGTTGGAATCGCCGCAGGTGGGGGATGGCTCGATAATGACGCTATCGGTCCCTCTTTTCAGGTCAAGAGAGGCAAAGGAACGGAGAAAATAGGATGCCAGTTCGCCATGCTGTCGCTGGCTCAGTTCGCCGGCGACAAAGCTCACCTGTGAACGCTCTTTGTTCTCTTCCAGTTCCAGGGTCACGCGGTCACCAGGGCGGACTTTCTCAAATTCTCCAAGTGCCTCCTCCACATTGCGAATGGTCACCCCGTTGATTTTGGCAAGCGCGTACCCTTCCCGCCCCTTTAGAGCCTCTGCTCCCGGGCCACCTGGAACAATGCCCGAAATGCGTGGGTGTGCCGTTTCGGCAACTGTTTTATCCTTACCAACCCTGTTGGTCAGCGTGAGCCCCATGTAAGCGCGAACAACTCTTCCCTGCTCGATAAGATCGTCGACAACCCTTCGGGCTATGCCTGATTCGAGGGCAAAATTGAGCTGGGGCTGAACAAATGTGCCGAATTTCCGCTCTACAATCTCGATCTGGGTGTTGATTCCGACAACCTCGCCGGCGGCATCTATCAACGGTCCACCGCTATTGCCCCAAATGGTGGTTGCCGAACTCTGCAGATAGCCGAACTTGCCGGTCATCCCACCACGAACCCGATTCTTGCCGCCGATGATCCCCTGGGTAACGGTGTAGGGGAAATCTCCAAGGGGATTGCCGATGGCAAAAACCTGCTCGCCGATCCTCGGCTCATCCTTGCGGAAGTCGATAACGCTCAGCTCTGTTCCGGGCTGGCGGTCGGTGAACTCAAGCACCGCAACGTCATAAAACGAGTCCGCGCCGATTACCCGCACAGGGTACCTGGTGCGATTGATGCTGAACGCGGCGATGGATCCGCTCTGGTCGGCAGCATCGTCGATAACGTGGGCATTAGTGACGATGTACTTCTTGCCGCCGCGCTCTACCACAAAACCGGAACCGCTGCTCTGGACGCCGGACAGATCGAGGGACTTCGCATAGGCGATATCACTGGCCGTACTGGCAAAACCATAGGCAGTCCCGATATCCGACCCTTCAAATACACCGATGGTTACGATGGCCGGCAAAGCCTGCTCCAGCATATCCGGCACGGACGCGACTTGCTGCTTCACCGGTCCAGGGTGTCCTGCGTAGACGGGCAAGACATCACAGCTCAGGCCTGCCACGGCAAGGGCGGCTGCCATGGCCAGCGACGAAATACGGCTGATCCCGGAAAGATCGTTCATCATGAAATTTCCTTTCTGCATGCGATTGAAAAACATCAGATCCCCCCCCGCGGAAAAAAGGCAATGCCGCGTACCATATCCCCTGTGATGTCGGCGACAAATCCATCATAAACAAGCGCTGCGCCGGCTGGAGTGCGCAGCTCCCGCAGGGGAGTGCCATAAGCCTTGCGAAACGCGTCAATTGTTTGCGGCTTCTCCACAACCATCTCAACAAGGTCGACCATGTCATCTTTTACCAGTGCCGTCACCCCCTTGCCGGCATACACTTGTACCTGCACGGTCCCCAGAGTGAACTCTTTCTTTGCCATGGCGTGAAGCAGTTTTGGCGTGGTCCCCTGAACGTCACCAAGAGGAATGGGTGACTTGGGAGCGGATTTCGCTTTGGCTGTTGCAACAGGTACCTGCTTGCCAAGAAGCCTGCCGGCAGCCGCAGCGAATGGGCCGTCCTTTTCTACGGCGAGAAAGGCATTGAGGTGCGACTGCATAGCAGCAGTTCTTCCCCGCTCCTGCTCGAAGGCGGCCATGTTGTAAAGAGCATCCGCGCTTGGGGTCGGCCCTTCAGCATAACTCCCGAGCAAGGCCAGCGACGCCTCCACGGTATCTATGGCATTGGCGCGTCCAAAGAGATAGAGCGCGACTGCCTTGGCCGATGTGGCGTTCACATCCCCCGGTTTTATTCGAAGGGCAGTTTCGGCTGCGGCCATGGCCCTGGTAGGTTCGCCTGCCATGATATACGCAGCGGCAAGATTCACCGGCGCGGGGAAGTAGCCGGAATCACGCGACTGGGCTAGTTCGAGATTGCGCACGGCCTCGGCAATATAGGTTTTGTAGGTTTCGTCCTGGAAGCAGCGGGAGGCCTGCGACAGGTCGCCTTTACCGCGGGTTGCAGCGGCAAGGGTTTCAGAATCGAACAATGTAGGGAGCTTGAAGCGGTAGGGCAGACTGGCATCACACTGGCTGAGATGCCCCATGGCCAGTTGGAAGTAACTCAATCCCAGGTCGTTAAATACTTCACGGCTCGGGAAACGCTCGCGAAAACGCCCCAGAAAGGCTACAGCATCTTCGTAGCGACCCTGCTGATAGTAGCGGACTCCAATCCTGAACAGCTCCAGTTCCTCTGCCACCGATGCAAGGTTGACCCTAAGGAAATCAGCCCGCTGGGCCGGCGTCGGATGCTCCGGATCCTCGTAGGCAACCTTGCCGGTGATCTGGGATACGAAATCCTGGATGAAATTGGTCCCATCGCCGCTGACCACATCATGGGGATCGTAGCCGGCCATCGCCATGATTACGATTCCGTAACCGTCGGCCTGGAGTTCTTTGATTTTGGCCACCTCCCTGGCATGAACACCGGCTCCGAGATCAGAGGTGCTCTGGATATACGAAGATACCGCCGCCAGCTCCTTACCGCTGCCAGCAAATTCCTGAACCGCCTGAGACGCCCGGGAATGCCAGAAGTCGTCTTTGGACTGGTGGGAGAGTTCATGCCCCAGCACAAATGCCAGACGGGCATCACCCCTCTCGGGCGTTACACCCTTATAACAGGTCTCAAGCCCTCCTCTGCTCAGGATAATGGTGCCGTCAGGGATTGCCGCCGCCCAGGGATCACCCTTCTCCCGAATGACTAGCAGTCGAGGGAGCCGGCCGGCCGCTTTGTCTGCTGCGGCAGCAACGCGCGAGAATACATCTGTTGCCCGCACTGCGAGGGGTTCATCCTTTGCGGAAACTGCCCCGTAACGACTGAGCCACCATTCGGCGCTATCCTTCGGATTCTGTTCAAGAGCAGCAGCAGGGGCAGACATCGAAGCGGCAACGATCATCACCGATAGAATTAAGTGGCCTATTGCTTTCATCGTCTCCCCAATCTCAGGTTCCCTGAAAGGATGTTGCCAAGTCTCCTTAAGGCAAGAGGCGGGTGTGCACCCCGCCTCTCTCCCTCGCTCTCTGTTGCATTACTTTGTGAGTATGCCGAAACAAAAATCCGTGTTTTTGTACACATCAACGGTGTAGGCAAATTTGCCTGTCCACTTTGGCGTATGCGACGCTACTGCCATGCGGACATCAGTGTCTTCCTCGATCAATTTTTCATTTTCGTCGAAGACCTTTACCCTGATCTTGGTTTCATCTTCAACGGCCACGCCTACGGCCGCATAGGTTACGTCTGCCTCTCTATTACCAGAGTACCGTTTGACTTGAGAGGTGGTCAGGTCGTCGGCATCGGCATAGTCAATCTCATACCCTTCTCCGGCTAACTTGAGAAAGGCAGCCGTGCAGAGGAGCTTGGAACCTTCACTTGCCGCGGCAAAGGCCGAACCGGCGGAACAGAGCATTACAGCTGCAACCATGGCGATAATTTTCTTTTTCATCGTATTTCCCCCTTAAGACATGGTTTCTTGAATTGCGGCAAGTGCCTTAAGTGCAGCTTTCACTTCGGCACCGGTAATTTTGGTCTTTTCAAGGGCAGCAAGGGAGGTGAGGCCGTCTGTTGCCCCCTGTGGCAGGTTCAATCCTTTCATTTCTTCAAGGAAGTAGGATGCCATGTTGACTCCGTTGAGGAAATTTCCGGCGAGGTTGCTTTTCTGCTGTTGTGAGGCCAGAAGCGCCAACCGGGTAGACTCAGTCCATTCGCCGAGTTTCTGGTATGCAGTCTTACCCTCCTTTTTTACAAAATCATCCAGGAAGGGGCGAAGGACCGGCATACTGGCGGCGCTCACCGCCTTGAGATCAGTTCCGCCGGTTATGGCGGCTTTGATGTTTACGACGGATATGACAAGCGGCGTCGGGGCTCCAAGGGCTGTCAGGCCCTCTGCCAGGGTATCCACAGCTTTGAGCGATTTGTCCTTGTCGCCGGCCAGAAGCGTTGTTTCAAGGTCGGCCAACAGAATCCCGAGCTTGAAGGAACCTTTTTCCTCGGAGACGCCGGTAGTAAAGCCATAGGCCTTTGCGGAAGCAGCCTTTACCCCTTTGGCAAGACGCTTTGCTCCGGCCGACTTAGTGGCCCCTTTTACCAACACGCGTGATGACGGGGGCACCACGACTGTCTTCTTCTCCTGCTTCGGGGCATCTGCCCCGATCGCCGTACCGGCAAACATGAGCCCAACGGCAACAACTGCAGCAATTCTTGAAAGTCTCATTATTGTCCCTCCTTGTTTTTATCTCAGCACAGCTGAGCAGTCTTGATACTGTTAGACGGACACATTGCCCATTTCCGATCGAAAATTTTCGTTCACTCCTTTCTGCCCGGTACAATCGTGATGCTGATCGTTTCCCCCAGACGTTTGAGCCGAATTGAAACGGCTTTTCCAGGCCTTTTGCTGCTCAACTGCTTCAGCAGATCTTCAGAACTGTTCACCTTGCGCCCGTCAACAAATAGAATACGGTCATCGGGCTTCAGCCCCGCTTCGTGAGCCGGACTCCCCACATCGACAGAGTCAACGACAGGAGAGCCATCCCCCTTGAGACGGATACCGATATACATGCCCTCCGCCTCATCCTTTCCTCTCATCAACTCTTTTACCCTGTTTGACGGAACGGCAAATGCGAGCCCGACATTGAATCCTTTTCCGCCCTGCCCTGTGGCAGGGGTGTAAATGGCATGGGAAACGCCGATGACTTCGCCGTCCATGTTGAGCAATGGGCCACCGCTGTTACCGGGGTTCAGGGGGGCATCGGTCTGGATGAGTCCTGAAGTCCCCTCGCCAAGGGAGCGGTTGAGTGCGCTTACAATGCCGCTTGTCACCGTAAAGGTAATGCCGAAGGGGTTGCCGATTGCGATAACCGGTTCCGCTATTTCCACCGCTTCGGAATCGGCAAGGGGCATGAACGGGAATGGGCCGTTGCCCCCTTCGACTTTCAACACTGCCACATCGTTTTCCTGTGATGACCTGGTTACCCGGGCACGGTAGATATTTTTGTCCCATGTGGTCACATACACTTGCCTGTGCCCCTCAATCACATGCTCCGCAGTCACCACAGTCCCTGTTTCGTCAACAAAAAAACCAGAACCGACCACAGCAATATCGTCGAGAGTTACGGAATCACTTTTCGGGTCCCACTGGGGCTTACCCTTCTTTCGGAATTCTTTTTCCTCACGCTTGTATTGTTTCTGGAACTCTTCCCAGAAAGAATTGTCCCCCGCGAACCGAAACCCTATCCTGGTCCTCTTGTCGACACCAATTCCAACCACAGCCGGCATGGCCTTCTTTACCATACCGACCTGCGGCAAAGGCGCAGGAGCAGCAATGGCGATTGATCCAGAACCAACCACCAGCAGAAGCATTCCGGCAAGCGATGACAAAAATGAGACCATCATCCCCTTCGCACCAATGGCCCAAAACCCTGCAGTTACTGCATCACGGATCGCAGTTCCCATTATCTCACCGTCACTACAAAAACTTGCTTGGTTATCCCGCCTGCACTATCGCCTAGCGTAAATCTGATTTTGTGAACGCCGGAAGGGACCTTGGCCTGAGCAACATGAATTCCCGTAGCAGAGGCATAGGGACGCACGCGAGAGGTAACATTCAGCGGCATGAGTTTAAGGGCCTCAACTTTGAGCGTGCCGAGATCAACCGAAGTTCCGGGTCTGGGAGTAAATTTCACCCTCAGGCTGAAAGGAGACTTCTGTTCCTGTTCCAGGCTCGGCGAAACCAGTTCTACCGCAGGCCCCGAATTTTCAAGAATCTGACTAGAAGCAAAGCCATATGACCTTTCATTCGGAATCGCACCTTCAGCGGATGTCAGGAGCTCGACTTCCGTAGAATCTGCCAGACAAAGCGATGCTGCCATGCATATTCCTGCAAGTATCGTCAACAAACGAAGCCTCATGTTTCGTACCTCCTCCCATCACCCATTAACACTGTTGGCACGACCGTCATCGACCCTTCAATGGATATCAGCTATTTCGTTCAGCAATCGTCGAATGTCACGATAATCCTTGTCAGAAAGGACCTGTCCCTCTTTGTACCGGGAGAGCTTCTCCAGGGCCTCCCTGACCGGCGCAGGGAGTTTCCCTTGTCCAGGATCGGCAAGAAAGTATTCAATAACCACGTCATTCACTATAGTCGACACTTCGTGCTGAGACGCCATACGCGCTGCTTCGACCCACGCTCCTAAACGGAATGACACAAGCTGGCCTGAAACTTCTGCGTGACGCTCTAATTGCCGGGCAATCTCAAGGCATTGTCCCCTCGATAACGGAACATCTCCCGGAAGCAGGCGCTTCACGCCAACCTCATTTGCATCATCTCCAAGCAAGACAACGAGACGATCAAGAACAGTCCGCTGATCTCCAATACTCGAGACATTCACTGCGGCGGCAAGGTCCAGAAGAGCAACACCGCTCCTAAAGCCAGCATGCGAAGGATCAATGGCACCACTGAAAGCGTAATGAGTGCCTGGTGCTTTCGGAACTCTCACTCCCGATTTTCGGTCAAGCACATTTAGCGCGTACGCAACTGCAGTCGGTTTAAAGGTCTCCATTGTGTTACGGGGAGAACTCGGAAGAGGACGAGATGATCGGGATTTGATCGGGGGGAGAGAAGACGGCGCCGACGCTGGTCGTGGTTCCGGGAGTGGTTGCCCGGGCATGACCGAAGGAGCCTTCGCCGTCTGTACCGGTACCTGCGGCTTAGCCATAATGACTGCAATAACTACCGCAGCCACCGCTGCCAATGCTGCAGCGGAACCGAACCACCTTCTCCGCTTTGCTGGCTTCTGACGTTGCAGCCTTGCCGCAAGCGTATAGGTTGCGAGACAACGATCGCAGGAAGCAAGGTGGGCCATCAGTCGGTCACGCTCGAGCCCAGACAGTGCCCCGGCGAGTAGTTCGGTCAGTGCAACTTCGCTTGGGCAGCAACCAGTGTGCTCAACCGTGGCAATTTCTGCGGAAAGCGCCCTGCCAAGGGTCTCATCACGCTGCTTTCGGGATATGTCACTCTGTTTATTGTTCATTACCGTTACATTATTTGACGGACAGATTGGATTTTCATACCAAGTCGTCGAAACTGACCCCTTTCCGGAGCAGCTCCTCTCGACACTTCTTCAAAATGTACCGGATTTTCCGGTCCACCTGCTTGGGGGACAGTCCGGTAAGGACAGCAATTTCACCAACATCACAAGGTTCCACATCATCAATGGGGAATCTAAGCCGCAGGATCAAACGCTCCTCGCCACAGAACCCGTCAATGAGCCCCTCAAGTATCTCCCTACAGCGCAACCGTTGGACGTTGGAGGAGCACATGTCTTCAGGCGTCTGATTATGGACAACTACAAGCTCCCCTTCCTCTCCCCAAGCCATCTCCAAGTCGCCGTCAGAATGACAACGACTGCGGCGTCCGAGTAATCCTTCATGGATTTCACGCAGTTGATCCGGCGTAGCTTGAATGGAAAATGTGGTTTGAAGAATATCGACGGCTTCATCTGCCGTGTGTCCGCGCCCCACCATGAGTTCATAAACGTGAGACCCAAGGGTGCCATAGCGTTCAGCCCGTTCCCTGGCCCGATTGCGCCCGGTACGCTGGCGAACGATATCAACAACCAATCGACTGATAACGGTGGTGAGATAGGTAGGGAGGGATGACCGGCCCTTGAACTCTCTCAAACGCCGGTAATCGTCCTCACGAAGATGGTCAACTGCCTGGATGAAAAGCTCGTCGGCATCGATGACAACTTGCTGCTGAACAACGTATCTTGCTCCACCCTCTCCGGTAATACCGTGATAGCCGCCATATCCTCGAATCCCCGAGGCAGCCTTTTCGCAGATCGTGGCGACACAGTCGAGATTTTCATTAAGGAACTCTCGATAGTCATCAGATTCAAGGCTTGATGGAACCTGCGGATTCCCCGGTCGTTTGCGAATCAGAAAACGGGTCATGACATCTCATGGATTAAGACACTTATTCTTCCCAATCCAACTTTCAGTCAACATTTTATATAGTTACATTGCACAATTAATATAAACCACCAAAACAAGACAAAATGAGCCCTTACGGTGTGCAAACATCATTAGTGCAATCAGCTTGGTGAAATTTTGCTATTGAATGTCTTGTTTATTAAATTATCGACTACATGAAGAAAAACTTTAGCTGACGGTCTAAAAAAACGACTCATTTGGCAAGGGGCAACGAGGTTTTGGGGCTGGGTCGTAATTTCGTTGCGATGGGTTATACTTTGGTCACAGGTTGTGCGGGAGGGATGATGCGTCGTGCTGCAGGGGTTGCAGTTTTGAATCGTGGGGAGATTTAATTGTCAATTTCCAGCCTCCTGGAAAAAATCAGATGCACATTGATTCCCATCGATTTCGACAAACTACTTTCGACGGCAGAACGCCGAACCGGATTGAAGTATTTCTGTGATCAGCAGTGTGAAGATTCCTTAAAATTCCTAATCGATTCGTGTAATAACGAGGCCAATCTCAGCCTGATCGGACGGATCGGTGCCCGGCAGCATCTGCTCGAACTGCTCAAAACACGTTTCAGACTTATTGATCACTGGTTGCGATATCCCGAGATCCAGGAGCAGCCGGTGCTTCCTCAGATATTCATTACCGGCACGCCCAAGAGCGCCTCAACTTTCCTGCATCGCCTGTTAGGACATGATGGTACCAATCGTGTGCCACGGATGTGGGAAGTGATGTTCCCCCTCCCTTCCCCTAAGAGCGTTACGTTCGATTCCGATCCACTCATCAAGAAAGCGGAGAAACGCTTGCGATGGCTGCGTCTGATCCATCCGGATCTCGCCAGGGCCCATCCCATCGGCGCCTTTATTCCCCAAGAATGCGGGTCCATTTTAGGCTATTCCTTTAAATCAAATGTCTTTCTCGATATGTTCTCAATTCCTTCCTATGAAACTTGGCTGAGAATCCAGGATATGGACTCGGCTTATGAATTTCACCAGAGGTTTTTGAAGCACCTGCAATGGCATTGCCCTGCTGAGAGGTGGGTATTGAAGTCATCTGACCACGTACACTCCCTGAAAACGCTGATCAAGATATACCCGGAAGCAAGGATTGTTTTTCTTCACCGTGACCCGCTGAAAGTGTTGCAGGCGGCCTCCAGCCAGATGACCCTTCTGAAGAGAGTATTCAGCCTCACCATAAATCTTCGCCAATTGGGCGCCTACGAAACCCGCAGTTTGAATGACAAGGTAAAAAAGATAATGGAATTCCGTGAAAATCATGTCGATTTGGAAGACCATTTTATGGACGTCCGCTTCCTGGATCTGGTTTCTGACCCGATCGGAACGGTACGGGCCATCTATGACCGCTTTGGCCTCACCCTTTCCGCCGAAGATGAGTCCCGTATGGAAGCCTTTGTAATCGGCGAGCGGCACAAGAAGAGATCGGACACCTTCTCACTGGCGGATTTCAGCCTCGGTCCCGAGCAGGAATCCGCTCACTTCGATCTCTACTGCGAGCGCTTCAGCATCGGACGCGAAGCCTTGTGATTTTGACCAGGCACTCATTTTTTCCGTCTTCTCCAGAGCGACCAGAGGTGTTTCCCTTCCAGACCTTGCCAGACGAGCAAGCCCGGCACGCCGAAGAGAACATCCTTCATTCTCTGAACCAGCGACAGGGCAAGTCCTGCTGCCGGCGGAATGCCGAAAAGCCACCACCCGACCGTCATGTAGGAGGCTTCCTGGACTCCCAGAGATGCCGGCATGACAAAGGCGGCGGAACATATGATCATCGTGAGGCTCTCTATGACAAAGGCATCTAAAAATCGGGTCTCGAGCCCCATATAACGCATGGCTACCCAAATCTGCAATGCTCCCGGCACCCAGGCTACAGCATGCAGGAAAGCCGCAAGAATGAGGCGGGGAACGTCCCCGTATATTCCCCATACGGTTTCGTGAATGCTGATATTATTGCTGCCTTCCCCACCGCCGCCCCACATTCCTGAAAATTTTTTTACCACCCTGTCGACAAGGTTCAGCAAGCCCCAACGCTGGGCTGCAAGAAAGGCAACCAGAACAGCGAAGGTCGCACCCAAAGCTCGAATTGCCCAGTATCTGGCACTGTTACTATTCACGCCACTTTCAAACAAAATGACAAATCCGGCCACTGCGAACAAAAAGAGTCCCAGAACCTCAAGCGTCTTGTCGGCCACCACGCTGGCCGCTGCGGTATTTACGTCACGCCGACGTGCTGCGAGCAACCGAACTGCCACCATATCCCCGCCAAGGCGGCCTACCGGAAGGAGATAGTTGATCGATTCACGTATCCAGCGAAGAATAAACAAGGTATTGGTAAAACCTGACTTCTCCGAACGGAAAAGAGCACGCCACGCGAGGCCGTTAAGGGCTATGCCCGAAACCTGAATCAGGAGAACCAGCGCGAACCCCCACCCGATACGGTGCGCCGCTTCAATTACCGAGGAAAAGTTGTGATAGGCTACGAGCGCAGTGGTAACACCCACCCCACCGAGTAGAATCAGGAGGCTACCCAATCGAAAGGTGCTCTGAGTTCCGCTGGGCTTATCATCTTTGGATGTTTCTTCAGGTGGCGGTTTCATATGTCTTAGGCGTTTGGAATAGCTTCTTTTGTCAATTCGGGCTGCCAACCTTCAAAAAACCGGTCCATAGCAGCAGCCGGACCAACCGGCAAATGCCCGAACATGATAGACAGTTGTTTGCCCGCCTCTCCCTTGGATTCTTTGTTCACAATCACTTTCCACAGTGCCGCCACCAGCCCCGACCTGTCCGCTCCAGCCTGGCAGTGGATCAATACAGGACGTGGCGCTGACCTAAAAATCTCCATGAGAGACCGCATCTCTTCCCGCGTCGGCTCGCGATCGGCCGATAATGCCAGGTCATAATGCTTTACGTGATTTTCGGCACTTATCTTCGTTTCCTCGGTGTACCACTTCCCCTCTTCCTTCCCACGGAGATTTATAATGCTTTTGATACGGTAACTATCGATAGCGCGCCTGAGTTCGTCTCCATTCATCTGGGCAGATCGGTATGCCTCTCCATTCGTGACAATATGGAAATTATCCTTCCCCGCCATATACAAGGCATACGTCGAAGCTACCAAAAGCGGCATCACCATAATTGTTATGCCAAGCCGCAACGTTCTTCCCAAAAACTTCATGTTCGTCGCCTCTCTCGATCATTGTTTCTTCGGAAGTAAGCCAATTTCTCCTCTTTTGTAACCAGTATAGTCTTTCAGGGCATCGGTTGGCAATTGTGGGCAGGGTTGCCGGCAGAGAGCGGAAGAGCCTCCCATTAAGTCCACTCAGAGTTGATGGTTGAGACCTATCCTGCACGTATAATGCACTGGAATTACTCCGGACAATTGGTAGAATTTCCGGGTGGGGCATGATGCGGGCGTTGTTCCCGCCATGCGCTGCAGAGTGCTAGCCAGCGATGGCTGAAAAACCGGTATAAAGTGGGCTTTCAGATGATGCGGAGGGTGCTGTCATGGACGAGCGAAAAGAGTATGTGGAAAAACTCTCGGCACAAATTGTCGAATGGGATGCACAGATCGACCGGCTCAAGGACAAGGCGGAAAGCGCCACGCCCGAGGAGAGGTTTGACTATAACAACACGATCACGGCATTGCAGCTCAAGCGGGATGAAGCCGCGGAAAAACTGCAGGGCATATCTGCCGCCACCGATGATGAGTGGGAAGACCTCAAATCGGGAACGGAACAGATATGGGGCGAGGTCAAATCCATTTTGCGCGACGCTATCAAAAAAGTTACATGAGTACGTCGCTGAGCCTGCCCTAGAGGAAACGAATCATGACCAAGGAAAAACTCGTTGTCATCGGCGGAGATGCCGCGGGGATGAGCGCCGCATCCCAGGCAAAGCGCCGCCGGCCCGAACTGGAGATCGTCGTTTTCGAGCGGAGCCCCCACACTTCTTTTTCGGCCTGAGGGATTCCCTACTACGTCGGCCGGGTTGTCGACAAGGAAGAAAAACTCGTTATCCGTTCCCCGGAAAAGTTCCGGGAGAAGTATGGAATCGATGCAAGGGTCCTGCATGAGGTGGTGGAAATCGATGCGGCACAGAGAAAGGTGCTGGTGCGCGATCTGCAGCGCGGCGATTCGGCATGGGAGTCCTATGACCAGCTTTTGATCGCCACCGGCGCGGTCCCCCTCTGCCCGGACCTTCCCGGCTCCGATGCCGTCGACATCTGCGGGGTGAACACCCTTGAAAGCGGCCTGGAGATCCGCAGGCGTCTCGACAGGGGAGGGATGAAAAAGGGAGTTGTCGTCGGGGGCGGATACATCGGCCTGGAGATGGCGGAAGCGCTGGTAAGGCATGGCCTTGAGGTTTCCCTCGTCAACAGGGCACCGCAGGTCATGGGAACCCTCGACCACGACATGGGGGCACTGGTCTCGCAGGCACTGCGCGATGTGGGGGTCAGCCTGTATCTGGAGGAGACCCTCACCGCGTTCGAGACAAGAGCCGGGAAAGTGACCGGGGTGGTCACGGACAGGCGCACCCTGCCAGCCGATATCGTAATTCTCGGCCTGGGGGTGCGCCCCAACACGGCCCTTGCCGCTTCTGCCGGCATCCCCCTCGGGGATAAGGGGTCGATCAGGGTGAACGAGCGGATGCAGACCGGCGTTGCCGGTATCTGGGCAGCGGGGGATTGCGCCGAATCGTTCCACCTGGTGAGCCGCAGGCCCTTCCATATCGCCCTCGGCACCGTCGCCAACCGGCACGGGCGGGTCGCGGGGATCAACCTGGGAGGCGGCTATGCCACGTTTCCCGGGGTCGTGGGAACAGCCGTCACCAAAATATGCCAGATGGAGGTCGCACGCACCGGCCTCCAGGAAGAGGAACTCAGGGAACTGGGGATCGAGTGGATCAGCGCCGTCATTAAGAGTCGCACCAGGGCCGGCTACTTTCCCGGCGCAGGGGAAATAACCGTAAAGGTGCTGGCGGAACGGGGGAGCGGCCGCCTGCTGGGAGGCCAGATCGTCGGGATGGAAGGGTCGGCCAAGCGGATAGACACGTTGGCAACAGCCCTTCATGCCGGTTTTACGGTGGAGGAGATGATCAACCTGGACCTGGGCTACGCCCCACCGTTCTCACCGGTCTGGGACCCGGTCGTAATCGCTGCCCGTGAGGTTGCAAAGGAACTTTAGGAGGAATCGGGACCGTCACCTCAAGGAAGGGGGGTCCATGCCGATGTCAAACCCGATGGAGAGGTCAGTCGATGGGCCATAGGAAGCTATCCTCCGGAGCAAAGGGTGGTTCCACGGCAGCCCCTTTCATAAGTTCACTGAGATAGCGCCAGAACCACGCCGTTACCCATCCACCCAGATCGAGCCGCTGGTAGGGGCTGACCCGCGCTCCCTTCGCGAGCACGTCGGGATGCTCGGCCAGATAGCCGGAAATCTCCACCTGCAAGACAATAAGCTTTCCCCGTCCATTCTCGACCTTCTGAAACGCGGCGTCCAGGGCCTGCCGGTAGGGAGCGATCGTTTTCTGGTACTCGTTCTCGGCTTCGGCCTGCCCCGTCCCGCCGGCGGCCGCCTGGAGGCGGGCATGGGCCTTGCGGATCGCATCCCGGTGCTTGAGCCAGATGCCGCGCCCCTCCACGTTCCAGAACGGCACATAGGTTTCATTGAACCATTCTTTATGCATTTTGAGGAGTTCCAGATACTTGAGATCGAACTGGTAGTGGGGGGAGCCGGGTTTGCCGATGGCGGCGCTGAAGAGTTCGGCGGTGGCAATCCGCCTGGTGTAGAGCTTCCAGAGCTGATCCTTTATCTCCGCGGGCTTCCCCTTGGGAGGTGGGAGGTCGATGATACGGAACGGGATGTCCACGTTGGGGACGAACTGCGAGGCGGAAACCTCTCCCAGAAACTGCCGCTCGTCGAGGGGGGCGGGTTTGCGCGGATCCCCCATCTCGTCGGTTTCCCGCCATTGCTTTCGCAGATCGGCCATTTCGGCTTGGCTCACCGGGATGAACTGGTCGTTGTGGACCACATACGCCGGGAGCCCCGTCCCGGTAATCACGAGCCCCACGTGGAGCGGAAGGCGCACGAACCGGAACTCCAGATCAAGCTCAGTGCGGACCAGAGAAAGGATATAGGCGATCCGGATGGCGTAGACCCCGCAATCGTGAATGAGCTGGCCGGTCAGCGCCCGGGGGAAGGTGCGGTTCAGGTAATTGACGCCGAAATCCTCGATATTGTAAGGGGTATGAGTGGTGAAGGCGAGGAGGTAGAACGCGAGCAGGTCGATCACCTTGGCAAAGGCCTTCTCTCGTCCCACCTGCGGCTCCAGCGCCCGGAACTTGGCGAGGAGGAAGGTGCGCCAGTCGTCGTTATTGTGGAGCCGCATCCTCCCCTTGAGGGACTGGTCGATGAGCTCCCGGTTCTCCTTCGCCTCGGCCGTCACGGCGCCGGTCTTGTCGCGGGCCTCGCCGTAGAGAAGCTCCAGCACTTCGATCTGCTTGCGGCGAACCTGGAGTATGCGTCCAAGGGGAAGCTCCTTCTCCTCGGCAAAGGTCCCACCCATCTCCCTTTCGTAGTATTCGATGCCGATGCTCCGTTTTTCCGCAGCCTTTCCCTCCAGAAAAATATCGAGGTGCCGCCCCTTCTTCTCGCTGAACACTGACTTGGTAACTTCCACGGTAAGGCCGGGTATCCTTTTCCCCTCCTCCGTTTTCCCCTCCGGCACCACCACCCCCTGGAGCCGCGCAAGCCGTTCCTTCGCCTCACCCAACCGTCGTCCCCCCTTCCCCTTCTCCAGGTCGGCCACGGCCAGGTCGAGCACTGCCTGGAAGGCCTTCTGGGTCCCGGTTGCCGCGGCCCGCATCAGTTCCACCAATTGTCCGTAATATCCCGACAAGGTGTGCCTGATGCTTGGCATGAGGGACTGCCCAATGGCCGCAATCTCGGCGTTGCTCCGGGCGTCCTCCTTGACGGCGTCGAGGTCCAGGGTGGCATGCCTGTCCCGCAGCCACCGCAGAGCCTCGATAAACCCGTCCAGAGCCCCGAGCGCCCCATCGGCGCCGGCCGATTCCAGCATCGCCGTTGCCCGCTCCACGACGGTTTCCGCCAGGTACGCCTCTTCGGCATATTTGCGCCACGGCGAGGCGTAGATCTGTTCCTTCCTCTTGCGCGCCAGGAACCAGTCCTGCAGCTTGAGCGCCTCCCCGTGGCGCCCCTGGACGGCCATCCTCGCCACCAGCTCCCGGAAAACCGTATCAAAGATGACATAGGGGGCATTGACTGGAGGGTCTTCTTTTACGAACTCCGGTACCTGCCGGGCGACCTCCTTGGTGTCGCCCGCTTCGACGGCCTCGCACAGTTCCTTCAGTTTATTGAAAAACCGGAGGCGCTCGGGAAAGAGGTTTATCCCCCCCGACTCCGACACGCTCTTCTCTTCGCCGGCGATCTCGTCGAGCACCAACTGGTAGAAGACGGCCGTTTTCGCAGCACCCTTTTTCCGGAGGACCGTCCCCTGCCGCAGTTGATCTCCCCGGAGAATCAGCCGCACCTGCCTGGACGAAGCCAGCGGTAGCGACGTGGGTGCAGGCGCCGGATTCCGGTTTCGCAACCCTGCACTTTCCTGTTTTCGGTCGAAAATTTTCATGGTGTGTCCGTAATCAGGGAGGTGAGGCCGGAGCCGCGGCGCGAACCAGCACAAGCTCCACCCGCCGGTTCAGCGCCCGGCCGTGGATGGTGGCGTTATCGGCGGTGGGCTCAGCCTCGCCACGGTGGGGAGGGGTGGCGGCGTCCAGGAGTTGGCTGTCGGGAACGCCGGCATCCCGTGCCATCTGGTAGAAGGCCTCGGCCCGGCGCAGCGAGAGGTCCAGGTTGTGCCGGGCACCACCGGTCTCGTCGGCATGGCCCACGAAGCGGATCTTTACATCGGGGTGACCATCCAGGTGCCGCTGCCTGATCCCCTCGAAAAAAGCCACATGTTCCGGCTTGGGAGCCGTCTGGTTAATGGCCAGATTCATGAAGCGGTAGCGGCTCCCCTCCGCCACGGTCTGCACGATTCCGTGGGAACTCTGCGACTCGGCCACTTCGGTGCTGCGGGGTGCCCCCTCCTGCATCCCCACCTGGGTCTCGAAGAGCTGCCGGGCCACGGCGGAGGCGGCTTCCAGGCGCCATACCTCACCCTGGAAGTAGGCTCGGGCAATGTCGTCGTCGGGAACGAAGGTGGCCACCTTGTCCTGGACAGCCTGGACGTTGGGGGCATAGTTGTTGCGGACGGAGCGTTCCTGGGGAGTCATGACCATGCGTGCCAGGTACTCGGTGAATCCCTCGGTATAGAAGCGGGGCGACGTGGTGGCGTCGACCCAGTCATTGAACCCCTGGGCGGCGTAGAAGTGGGTCAGTTCGTGGATGAGGATGAGCCGCCGCAGGTCTGCCGGCGCGCCGCGATGGATGAAGATTCGCGTGCCACTTTCGACGAAGGCGGCCTGCCGGCTGGCTAGGGTGCGGACGTTGGGCCCGGCCCAGCTGTCGGCCAGGATATCGGCGAGCATCTGCCGGTAGCGGGGATCGGTCGCCCGGATGTTGAACTCGTCGATGTCGGTCATGAGGCTCAGGCGGTTCTCCAGCCACTGGTTCAGGAACTGGGGATCGGAGGTCTGGGATGGTTGGATGATGCCGACCGCGGAACGTATCTGCGCCTCGGGGATGGGGGTCGTGATCTGGGGGAAGGTGGAGCGGATGTCCTGATCCGCGGCAATGGCGGTGGTCTCGGCCTGGGATTGGGTAGTAAGGGTAGGGACGGTTCCCCCTACAGAGAGGGGATTGGCCGCGATATGCGCCTGGAGCGCGGTGATGAACTGGTTTTTGATATCCGCCGCAGTGCCGGCCACCCCGTTGGCCGGATCGGGGTCAACCCACGGACGGAGAGTCCCGCCGCTGGGGGCGGAGACGAAGAGGGCCTGGTGGACCTGGGTGAAGCGGGTCGGGTCGTCGAAATCGGGGGTGCGCCGGATGGTGGCGACCGGTGCCTCCCCCTGTTGCACCACGTGGGCAAGCTCGTGGGCAAGGAGCCGCATCCCTTCTTCCGTACCGGGAGAGTACCGCCCAACGCCGAAGGCGATGTCGTGCCCCACGGTAAAGGCCTGGGCATTCAGCGCCCGGGCTGTCTCCTCCGCTGCCGGGCCGGTGTGGAGGCGCACCCGGCTGAAATCCGCGCCGAAGCGCGGCTCCAGGAAGGCCCGTTCCCCTTCGCCGAGGGGAACCCCGCCCCCCTCCAGTTCCCCCACCCCTTCAGCCAGTTCGCCTTCGTTCCTCACGCTGGCCGGCTTCGCCCGAACCGTACCATCCTCGTTGCTGCCGACCCCGAAAGGAACTTCTCCCTCGGGCATTCGCAGCACCTCTTCGGCCGCCTGATCAGCCTCGCGTTCGAAGGGATCATCAGGTGCGCCGAGCACCAGCTTCGCCTGGACTGAAAAGGGGCGGAGTATCTGTTGAACCTCCAGCCTGGCCACATGCGAAGGCGGCGAGCTTGACACCGATGGGACGGCCCCGCCGATAATCTTCAGTTTTTCGGCGAATGTCTTCACGGTCGCCTCCTCGCCTATCCCCTCAAGTCTCTCGTGTCGTACCTACCCCGAGATGGTGATCCCCAGGTTGGCGGCCTGCTGGGAGCGCCCCTGGGGGGTGATGTTGATGATGACCGCTTCACCTGCTCCCCGGTTGCCGACGTAGATTGTCGTGCTCCCCATTACCACGGCGACGAGAACCGATCCCGCTTCGAAAACCGATGACGAGAGGCTCGTGTTCAGGAACGCCATCTGATTGTCCTGGCTGAAGAGCGTTATATCGCCCAGCATGGCGGTGGAGAAGAGATCGGTGAGCGTACCCCCCGAACCGGCGATGATGTCGGCGATCCGCTGCCGGACGGCGGTGCTGACATCGATCCGGGTCACGCGGCATCCGGTGGCCCGGAAGGTGGTACCGATTCCCGCGAACGTCGCCTTACCCTGTTTCACCAGGGCATCGAAGTTTTTCGTCACATCGGCGGGGAGGGGACCCGACGGGAGGGTACCGTAAAGCGTGACAATACCGAGGATGTCGCAGTCACCGAGGGTCCAGTCAGCGCCGGCATCAACAACCGACAGGGCCACCGCAGGGCGCGCCCGGTTCGCCTCGATGCGGATCGCCCCGAGGGCAGCGACGAAATCAGCCACGCTCACCTTTGTCTGGCGCAGAAGAATTGTGAAATCCAGGTAACTTTGTCGCTCGCGGTTCCCCAGGACTGCCGTTGCCGCCTTCACCCGCTGGCCGATTTCCCCCGAAAGAGTCCGGCGATCCTGCAGCGAAAGGTCGCTCAGGGCCTTTGCCGCCTCAACCGACTTCTGGTCGAAAGCGGTCCGGTCAGTAATCTGGTAGAGTTCAGCCAAGGCAGGGTGGGCACTGAGGAGTTCGACAGCCATTTTCAAGCTGTCGGGACTGGCCGCCTCCAGCTCCAGGCAGTGCATGGCCACGGACTTGGCTCCATGGGCACCCACCAGGAACCCTTCGGTGATGAACCCGGAAACCGCCATACCTTTCAGGGAAACATCCCGACAGTGGTCAAAAACGAATGCCCCATTCGGCACATCATGGGTGAAGACCTCCATGTCCGAGAGGCAGACCGATGCGAATCCCCTGAAATGAGCCGGCTCCTTCAGCAGATGGAGCCGCGTGGCGTGGCCACACCCCGACAGGCAGAGATTGACGTTATCGACCTTCGGCGAGACCAGTTGCCCGGGAAACTCGTGGTCCCCCGGCAGGAGGCAGAGACAGATATCACGCTTCCCCTGTTCCAGGTGGGTCTTGAGGGCCTCCTCCAGGGTGGCGAAAACTCCCCCATCCTTCCCCACGGTGATCCGGCACCCACCGCCGGCAGGACGGGCACAGAGGGCATCGAGGGCCTCCTGCACCGTGTCGATACCCGGCTGGTTCAGGAAGGTGCAGGCGCCTCCCGGCGTGTAGGCAATCTGCCCGGCGGTGACGTTGCAGAGAAGCCGCAGGGCGTCCTCCACCGTGGCAACGGTCTGTCCCTGGTAGATGCTCGTGTCGCACGGCTTGGCGAAGCCGATCTGCCCCGCCGTCACGTTGCAAAGGAGCCTCAGGGCATCGTCCACCGTGGCGATGGTACTTCCATGGTAGACGCTCGTGTCGCAGGGCTTGGTGAACCCCACGTGGGAGGCCTGGATCTCGCAGATCTTGTCGAGGGCCTGTTTCACGGTGCCGACAAAGCCGGCGTAGAGCCCCTTGGTGCAGTCGGCGGTGTAGGCGATATGCTCGGCGGCCAGTTGGCAGAGGCGGTTCAGGGCCTTCTCCACGTTGTCGTGGGTGGCATCGAAGAGGCCGCTGGAGCAGGTGGTCACGTACCCCACGTCATGGGCATGGAGGTCGGTGAGGGGCGGGAACGCGTGCCGCCGCTTGTCGGCGTCGTTGAAAGGAATCAGCGTCCCATCGGCCTGGACGCGGGCCAGGAGCAGGTAGTGATGGACGATCCCCCGGGGCTCGGTGCTGGTCAGCACCGCATCGCCCGGATTCAGGACCGCCTCCCGGACCGGGGCAAGCCAGAAGTCACCGGCCATGAAGGTTTTGCCGGAGAGGTCGAGAGTGAGCTGGAGGGCCTCCAGGTTGATCTGGATGCTGGAGCCGAGGGTCACGTGGCCGGGGGCCGTGGCAAGTCCGCCGGTGGTGAGCGTCACCCCCTTGTCGACACCGGTCGCCAGGGACCAGACGGAACCCGACTTGGTCAGCTCGCAGAAGCCGTCCCAGCGGCGGACGAGTTCCTTGGGGGGTGCGACGGGAATCTCGTAGGTGGTCTTGATGGCGCCGTGGGTCGGTGTGAACCCTGTCCCCAGGAAGACTCCCAGCTGCTTCTCGGTGGCGGGGTTGTGGAACTCGTAGACGTAGTTGGTGGCCACGAAACCCGGCGGCATCTTCTCCACGGCCAGGGCCTCGTACTGCTCGGCCCCGTTCTCGCTGGACCACTTGAGGATGAGGCGGGTGGGATTGGCGGCCGTCCCCTCCACGGCGTGGACCTCCAGCCGGAAGAGGTAGCTCCCGACCCTCCCCTTGCCGGCGGCAATGAGACCGGCGCAGGGGTCGCAGGGATCCCCCGCCTCCAGGTTCGTGTGGAGCGAGAGGGAGAGGGTGGCATTCCCCCGCTTCGGGATGCCCGTCTCGGGGTTCACCGTATCGGGGCAGGTCTTCACCTGGAGCATGGTCTGGGTGCGGGTGCAGGTGTCGGCCCCGTGGAGCCCCGGGTCCCGCAGGGTGCCGTCCTCCAGGGAGGTGACGACCCGGTCCCACACGTCGGCATAGACAATGTAGGGCCCGGTGGCGGGGAGCGCGGGGTAGCCCGGGAGATCGGGCTGGGCGCTGGCCAAAAGCGGTGCGCTCCCCGGCAGCTCGGCCCGGATGCCGTCCACGTAAAGGTCGCCTGGCTGGATCTTCCGGTCCGCCGTGATGGCAACGGCGCCAGTACGGGGCGAACCGTTGCCCACCACGTCGGCGAGGGCCTGGATGAGCTGTTCCCGGCAGACGTCCACCAGCTCGTTCCAGTCGGCGTCGGTGATCACCCGCCCCTGCTGCTGGTGGACGCCGGTGTAGCGTTTTTCAGGCTGGAAACTGTCGCGTGAGATCTGAGTTTTCATGGGCTACCCCTGGAATTGATAAGTGACTGCGGATACTCCTGACTACTGAAAGCTTTCAATCAATTCAATCGCATGGCGGAAACGGCTTCCGGTGCAGCCGGAGGTCCGGGGCGATGACTGCCTCCATCCCCACCGGGAGAAACTCCTTCAGCTTGTCGAGCACCGCAGCCATGAGGAGGCTGTAGCGCCACCCGTGGTGGGCCCCCACCTCGCCGCCGTCCTCGGCCCCGAAGCGGACCGCTTCCGGCGTGGCCGGGTGGAGCACTCCGCACCCCGGCTCCCCGAACCTGGCGGTGCGGCGCACCACCGCTCCCCCCTCGTCGAACTCGAAGACGTAGAAGACGGGCCGCTCGGTGGTGTTGCGATGGGTGAGGAGCGCCGTCGCCAGTACTCCCTCCGGAATCCGGGAGAACCGGACGCAGTGGGGGTTTTTGAGCAGTCCGGGCTCCAGTTCCAGCTTCCCGGCGAAGAGGGAGTCGCTGGCCTGGAGACGGCCGGCCTCGCAATCGCCAAGGACGGTGCAGTATTCGAGGCGGGCCAGGCCCGGCACCGCCATCCTGTCGAAAAGGGACTCCCGGGCATCCACCACCGGTTCTTCCATGGCTCCGGCCGGGATGGTGACCTCGAGGGCCCGGACCGCGCACCGCGTGAGCTGCAGCGTCCCGGCAGTCACCCTGAGGGTGCCGTCGATGATGAGATTCTCCAGCAGGTGCTCCTGCTCCTCATCCAGGAGCATGTCTCCCGTGTGGACCGGGAAGCGCCCCGGCTCGAAAAAGCCGAGGGGGGGCGGAGCGTAGAGGATCACTCGCTTGGGGTGGATGTGACCCTGCCGCCAGTCGGGGGTACGGAGATCTACGGTGCGGCGGGAAACGTCGTCGAAGCTCCCGGGGAAGCAGGGGGCGCCGTGGGGGTTCACCTGGCGCCACCATACGGGCGTTCCGCTGAAAGTGGTGAGCTTCGCGGAGGGGTTCGACGGGAATTCCCCCGTGGGCACCGCCACCTCCATGGCCCGGGTGGGGTAGCGAAAATCCGCCGTGGCCGTGGGGAGGTCCGGGTGCCGTGCCGCCCAGAGAGGATGATTCTGGAACTCGTCGAAGCGGGGGTCTTCCCCCAGGGCCCCGGCCGGAAGCTGCGGCATGCCGATGCGGGGTGTGACGGCGGTCCGCCGCCACCCCTCCTGGATCTCCACCTCCATCTGCCCCACCGCCTCGGCGATCTGCTCGATGGCCGTGAGAGTCCCCTTCCGCTGGCGCCACGCCACGGCATTGGCAACCTCGTCGCGCCGCCCCTCCTCTTCCGGGGAGACGAGACGCACGTCGAGAAGCTGGGCGAAGTAGGGGATGAGCCAGGGCTGGCAGGAGAGCCCCGACGGCGGGTTGTCGGGGAAGGAGTCGGCCTGGCGCTGGTCCAGGGTGGCGCGAATCCGGTCCAGGAGCTCGCCGCAGGCATCCAGGAACCGCGCCAGGTCCCCCTCGCCGCCGAACTCCACGCTGTCGCGGGTGCGGTAGACCTCGGGGAGGATGCCGTAGAGTTGCGTGCCGGTGGCAGTTGTCGGTTTTTCGGTGGCCATGATTTTCCCGTTCTCTCTTGAGCTGGTTCTGTTATTCACCCCCTGCTCGCCTTGCTCGCTTCCCCCCTACAAGGTAGGGGGGACTGAGGGGGGTCATTTCGTGTCCTCATTTGCGTGCCGATAAGCTGGCAGCACGCTTTGTTATTATGTTCAATCCAGCTCGCTCAGAAGCTCCCGCAGGGTGACCGTGGCGAAGACCTCTTCGTCCAGGGCGATCTGCAGGAGGCGAAGCTTCGCTTTCAGCCCGTCCACGGCCGCGGGCGCCTCGCCGGTGAGTTGGACCAGTTCAGCGGTGGAGCCTTCGGCCAGGTCGTGGACAGTGCGGCTGAGGAGCGGCGAGAGGCGGGTGCGGTCTGCCGCGAGCCCCACGACGATCTCCGCCTTGGTCTTGAACTCCCACAACCTGACCAACGAAATGTCGACCGTGAGATCAACGGGGTCGATACCCCGCAGATCGTTCACGGACCGGATGCCGGCCCCCCGCAGGAGCTCGCCGTAGCGGGCACCCACCCCCTGGATGACTCCCACTCCCCGGCGCCCCACCAGCCGCTGTTTGGGAGCCGCCGGTCCAGCCTCGGCAGCCTCTCCCGGTGAGGGACCGGCCGCGGCTTCCCCTTCCACCGTGACCACCAACTGCCCCAGGGTGAGAACCTCCCGGTCGGCGGCAGCCACCCGCCGCAGGGTCCGGTCGCCGTCGATGACCGCCACCGAATGCTCCACGCCGGTCACCCCTTCCACCACCTGGTAGACCTCGCTCAGGAAAAGGGACTGCCCCAGCTTCCGCTTCTTAAGGGAGAAGGCGTCCTGGAGGGCGATTTTTACGGCTGCGGTCACCACGTCGGGTTTGTAGGCGGCGGCATCCACGGTCAGGAGCACCTCCAGGGCGAAGGTGCGTGATTCGTAGGGGAGGACCGTCACCTCTACCTCCGGCACGGCGTGGGCCACGAGGAATGCGGTGAGGGTCACGGCGAGGGTTCCCAACGCCCCGCCCCCAGCGGGGACCACCACCACCTCCACCTTGTCGTTTCGCCCGAGCCCCGTGGGGCGGCTGAAGGCCCGGGCCTGCCAGACGCTGCTCTGGGACATGGCCAGCCAGCCGAAGTCGTCCAGGGAGACGGCCCGCTCCAGGGTGAGTAGGGTTGCCGGGGCGTTTTCCCGCAGGGACTCCACCCCTTCCCGGTCGTTGCCGCCGGTGGCGTCCAGGGGCTGGCGCACCTTCTCCACCAGCCGGTGGGGCCGGGAGGGCTTGAAGGCGCTCCCGGCCGGGAGGTTCCCCCCAAGCCCGGTGCCCGAGCGGAAGGTGAGTCGCACGTTGTTCACGCCGGTGGGGAGGCGGCGGCCACGCACCCCGTCGCCGAAGGCGATCAGAAGCTGCCCCGCCTCGGTCATCCTCACCGTGTAGTGGTGATCGGTGGGGCCCGAGGAGGCGAAGCTCCCCACCTGCTCCCAGACCCGGCCGGCCACCGACAGGTCTATGGCGGCCCGCACCCCGGCTGGCTGGGTCGGGTCGGCCACGAAGGAAACCCCCGTCTCGGCGAAGACGAAGGACTGGTTCGCCCGGGTGGCGTCGCCGCTCCCCAGCACCTTCTCCCCCTTGCCCTCGCCGTGGCCAAAGAGGAGCACGTTGCCGGCGATGAGGGTGTTCCCCCAGGTGAATCCGGCAGGGAGGTCCCGGGCCAGGACGAGGGTGGTTCCCTCGATCTTCGCCACGGTGGTGAAGAAGGCGGCCGTGGCGTCGTCGGTCCGCTCCACCATGAGGACGCGCCCTTTCTCCAGGGCCGACGGCACCGACGCCAGGGGGATGCGGCTTCCGGTCACGGGCTCGCGGTTCTCCTGCCACGCCACGGTCCTCAACTCCTCCTTGAAGTGGGCGTAGACCTTCGTCTCCGTGAGGTAGTAATCGTCTCCCCCCCGGTCGTCCCAGCCATCTTCCGCCGTGAGGGTCGCCTCCTCCCCTTCCAGGTCGACACTCACGGAGGCAAGTCGGGCCCAGGCGGCCTGATCCTCCATGACCACAACGGCCAGGTCGCCGGCCGTGGTCTTCTTGGGCTTGGCGGTGACGATGGAGGGCGGGAGGTGGCCACCCTGCTTCTCCAGGTAAGTGTCAGCCTGCCACGGCCCATCTCCCACCGGCGGCACGAGCAGGGTATGGGGATCGTCCAGGGGATTATTCTTGTTCCCTGAAACGGTCAGGACAGTGTAGCCGTGAAGGGAGTGCCCGCCATCGGCCGGATGGTAGGTTGCCGACGTCACGGTGTAGAAGGTGAGGGGCTTCTCCTTCCGGCCTTCGACCGTCTCGTGGGCGACCAGCCGGTTGGCGAGCCGCGACCAGTCTCCGGCCGTCTGGAGGACGGAGATTTCAGGGCCATTCACGCCTGTGGTGCCTTCCTTCAGGGTACTTACCGTTATGGTGACCGGATAGCCGACCCGGGCCGTGTCGAGCCGCAGGGGCCCCACGTTGGTGTCGAGGAAGAGCCGCTTCCCCGTCACCGAGAGGACCCTGCGGTAGAGCTCTTTTGCCCCGTCACCGATGTAGATCACCATGTCGTCGAGGAGTCCCTCCGGTTCTTCGACGAGGTGGAGATCCCGCCTCAGTTCGACCCCCGTGGCGGCGGGAGCGATTGCCGCAAGCCCTTCGGCGGGCTTTGCGTGAATGAGAGTGTACCCCTTCCGGAACGCCCCCGAGAGTTGCGGCGTGACCCGCACCTCGGTGTTTCCCTCGACAATCCGCGTTCCCACGATGAGATGGGCATACAGGAGCCCGCTCTTCTCGTCCTCCAGAACCAGAGGCTCGCCGGTCTTGAGATCCCCCACCTCCCCTTGCAGGAGGAGAAGATCACCGCTGAGGATTTCCTGATTCTTGTTGTATTCGGCGGGACGCAGGCCATTGAGGGCAGGATCCAGCTTCAGCTCCTCCAAGGTCTCGAAGACCACCGGGGGGCTCCCGTCGGCAGGGGTATGCTTCGCGGCGAACCCCTTGGGGAGGGCCCCCACCTCCTTCGCCTCGATGACGAGCCGGGTGGAGGCCGAGGCTGGGGGGGCCGGGTGGTAGTCGATCATCTCCACGAGCCGCCTCACCGTGTCCCACTGGGTGGCGGTCCCCAGGAACCCCTCGTTGGCGTAGGCGTCCAGGTGCTCGGTCAGGACGGAGGAGGAGCGGGCCAGGACCCGGGCGATCTCCCAGGCCCAGTCCCGGCGCGAAGCGTGGTACTGCTCCAACATCCGCTCCTGGCGCTCGCTTTCCGTCTCGGTGACGGGAAGGTTTGTCACCTCCTGCCAATTGGGGAAGCGCTCGGCAAGCTCGGCCCGGAGCAGTTCCAGGAAGGTGACGGCATTGCCGTCCACGTACCTGAAGCGGCGAAGTCCTGCGCGGTTCCAGCGGGTGAGGTCGGTTCCGGTGCTCATCCTCGGCGCCCTCCGGTCAGGCTGAGGTTGATGTAGCCCCTCTCGGGGCGGCGCGGGTCGTTGTCGCAGACGGCGATTTCGAGCCCCTGGAGCGGGATGCGTCCCGTGTCGGTCTGGTCCGGGTACTGGTCCCCGAACCGCTTAAAGCGGTTGAGGCAGACGTTCTCGACCCCGTCCAGGGACATGAGGGTCTGGAAGACGTCGCTGGCGTAGAGGTCTTCGCCGAAGCCGAGGCGCCCTGGCTCGAAAAAGCCTCCCGGCCCGGTGCCGAGGGCCTGGTTGACGGCGTTGCGGACCTCGGACTGGAAGTAGTTCTCCCGCACCCGGATGGAGATGAACATCTTGATCCCCACGGGGACGGCATCCTCCAGCACCACCTCCTGGCCGGCCATGCGCCATGCCTCCAGGTAGGGATGGAGGATGGTCCGGATGGTGGGGGGCTCGGGTTCCCAGACCGGCTCCCATATCCGGTGCTCTTGGTGGAACGCCTCGACCCGCTCCCGCAGGTCGTCGGGATAGGCGATCCCCTCTTCGTCCAGGGGATAGTCGTTCCAGAGGACCGTGGCAACCCGGACCGTGGGCCACGACCCGGTCCAGGCGCTCCAGCCGCTGGCCCGCAGCACCAGGGGGTGGTCGGTGAGCCGGTCGGCGTAGTCGGCCACGGTCACCATCCGCCGCTGGGTATGGATGGCCCGGGGCCCTTCAAGGCGGGCCGGGTCCATGAGATGGGGGTTGCGGCGCCAGAGCTCATCCAGCTTCTGGTGGCGGCTCTTGCCGTCGGGGGTGGCGGGGGGGTCGTCCTCCAGCCCGGCGGCGGTGGCGGCGTCGTAGCCGATGAGGGAGAGGAGCCGCCGCACCGATTCGGGGCGCCGCGCCGTCTCCAAATATGCCTCCGTCGCCACCCGGTCGGCCATGTCCGAGAGCTGATCAAGGACCGCGGCCAGGGCCTCCACAAGGACCACCTCCAGGTCGCCGGCAGTCCAGCGGGTCCGCTCGGGGAAGCGGCCCGCCAGCTCTTCGAGCATGAGACGGCGGAAGCTGTCGTAGTCCCGGACGAGCCAGTCGAAGTCGTCGCCGGGGTCGGGAAGGGGCTGGGGAAGCTCCACTTTTCGCTCGGCGCAGTCGGGGCATCGCCCTTCAAAGGTCAGTATGCTTTTCGGGTTCTCGGCCATGGTCTCACACCAGGAATTCGTGCCGCTCGCCGTGGCCGATGGCGGCCAGGGCGTAGGAAACGGTTATCAGAAGCTTCTCCCCCTCTCCCCTCACATCCACCTCCAGGCTCTTGGGGTCCACCTCTCCCCGGAGGGCCTCGGCAAGGGACGAGGAGATCCGCTTGCGGGTAATCTCCCACAGGACCGAGGAGTTGGGCTCGAAGACCAGTTGCTTGAGTCCGGCCCCGAAGTCGGGGCGGAAGACCCGCTCGCCGGGGTTCGTGAAGAGGACCTGCTCGATCTGCTGCCGCACGTGGGAACGGCGGTCGGCCGTGGCGGCCCCATGGTCGCCGATGCGGAGCGGAAAGGCCATGTAGGGTGGATCGGTCAGGCGGTTCATGTTGTCCTCCCAGATGGGGCTGCGGCCTTCACGCCATCTCGCCGCCGTCCTCGTCGCTTCCTTGTGCGGCGTAGCTTGGGCTACGCCTCCGCGATCGCTCCTGCGGGTGCGACGATCTGCCGCAAATTCCGCAGCCCTTGTGTTGTGTTTTATACAAGGGGCAACCACGTGTGGTTGCACCTACGACGTCATCACCTTCATGGACAAAGTACTCATCTCCCCCTGCGGTATGGGTGGCCCCGTAGGCCCCATGGCGCTGGGATGGACGTGGGTGGCAAAGAGGGTGAGGAAGCTCTGCCCCTTGATGATCGGCTCCCCCCCCTGCCCTGCCAGCATCACCGTCTGCCCCTCCACCACCACCTGCTGACCCTTCACCGTAATCCCCGATGCGGCCATCTCCACCTTGTTGCCGTTGGAGTCCTCGATGGTGGTGCCGCTGGACGACATGGTGATGGTGTTACCGTTGCTGTCCTCCACCACCACTTTCCCCGCGTCGGCGTCGAGGGTCAGGGTGTTCCCCTTGGCGTCGGCCACGATCACCGTCCCCTTCTCATCCACGGTCATCTCGGTGCCGGCCGGATGGGCGAGCCGGAACTTCTCCTTCCCCGACTCGTCGTCGAACTGGAGGATGTGGCCCGACGGGGTCTTCAGCACCCGGGTCGTGGGGGGGGACTTGGCCGCCTCCGCCGGCGGGTCGCCGCTTGCCTGCCAGAAGGTGCCGGTCCAGATGGGGAGATTCACGTTCCCCGCCTCGAACTCCACCCAGACCTGGGCATCCACCTCGGGGACCACGAAGAGCCCCTGGTCGGCAAGACCGCCGAAGGGGAGGCTCGGCAAGGCCCAGCCCGTGGGTGTTTCACCGAGGACCGACGGGACCATGAGGCGGAGCCGCCCCCGCTGCTCGGGGTCGTCGTTGTCGGTCACGAAACCCCGGTACTTGCCGTAGTAACGGTTGCGGTACTGCCGCGCCAGTTCCAGGAGCAGGTCGTCCATCTATCCCCCCAGCACGCCGGCCAGCACGCCGCCAGCGCCGCTTCCCAGGTTGTCGCCGTAGGCGTTGCGCAGAAGGTTGAAGCTCTGACGGTACCCCTCGGTGCTGAACCGGTGATTGACGGTATCCACGAACCAGATGCCGCCGTACCGCTCACCCACGCCGTCCACCCCCACCGGTTCCCCCACCCGGAGCACGTGGCCGTAGAGGGAGCCGTCCAGTTCCCCCTCCCCCTTTACCCGGAGGGAGAGGTCGTTGGCCCGGCGCTGGGCCCGGGCCCGCCATTCGTCTTCGCTCATCTCCCCCTGGCGGCTCATGCGCCAGGCGAAATCGGGAAGGCCGCTGCCGGCCCCCGTGGCCGCCTCGTTCCCCAGGAGCGGCAGGTCCGGGTCCACCGTCTCCGAAACGGTGCCGCTTCCCGCGGTCTCGGCCCGGTCGAAGGCGACCCGGTCGGCCTGGTGGCCGTCGTCCTTGACCGAGAAGCGGTAGGCGCTGGTATCCTCGCCGGCGTAGACCATGATGGTCGCCTGGGGCTCCGCGTCGAGGCGCATGGGGCCGAAGTAGGCCATCCCCTCCCGGAAGATGAGGTCGTAGCCGTTGGCCTCGGCCCGGTTCCGCAGGAACTCGATGTCGGTCCCGTCCTGGTTGATGACAAGCCCCGTCTGGCCACTGCCGTTGGCCGGGTCCGGGGCGAGGCCATACTTGGCGAGGATCGTCGGGACGATCACCTGGTCGGCGGTGGGGGCGTCCCCTCCCCAGACCTGCCGGACATGCTCCCGGTCCAGGGCCAGGGAGTCGTCCCGGCACTCCACAATCACCCGGGCGCTCCCGGCATCCTCCGGATAGTCGGCCCGGACCTCCCGGATGTACCCCCGCATCACCTCCTCGGTGGAGAATCCAAAGGCCGCCTCGATGACGATGGGCTCCCAGGGGGCGAGGCGCCCGTCATCCTGGACGAACCACTTCCCCTGCTCATCACGGCGACTCTCGAAGGTGATGGTCGCCACCGTCGGCTCGGCCCGACTGGCATCCACCGTCACCTCCGTGAGGAAGGGATAGAGGTCGGCGATCTCAAGCCCCGCGCTCCCCACGCGGATGATGCACTCGGCCGGCTCGCGGTGTTTTGATGTCAGGAAATCGAGAAGCATCGTGTCCACCATTTCCCCTCACCCGGCCTTCGGCCACCCTCTCCCAGAGGGAGAGGGTTATTCCTGCTCCCTCTCCCCCTGGGAGAGGGCTGGGGTGAGGGGGAAAATATCACTCCTTCGCCTTCGGTATCAGGATCACCCTTCCCTCCATCGCCTCCAGCACCATGTCGCCGCCGTAGAGGAAGTCGGGGTTGGCGTCGACGATCCGCCACCAGAGGCGGTCGTCGTTGTAGTAGTGGCGCGCCAGGAGGTCCAGGCGGTCGCCGGCCTTCACCACATGCTCCACGACCCCGGTGGCGGGGCCCATGGCCCGGGGGCGAATCCCCGCGAAGACCGTGGTCCCGTCGGAGGACGGCGCGAATCTCTCGGTTTTCTCGTAGCGGCTCCCCTTCTGGAACATGTCAGAAAATCCCTCCGATCACGGTGCGTCCCGTGTTGAGGGCGGCACCCACCACCTGCCGCACCTTCTCCACCTGGTAGAAGGGGTTGTTCCCCTCGATGACCTGCATGGTGAGGCTGGCCCGGGCCCGGTAGGGAACCAGGGACGGGAGATGGGCCTCCTCGGTAATGCGGACACTGGTAAGGAACACGGGAAGGATGTGGGTACCCCAGACCAGCAGCAGCACCGATGCCGACTCGCTCCGCTGGAACGCCCGCTGGCCGCCGAGGCCAAGGCTCGCCAGGGTCTGGAGTCCGCCGGGCCCCTGGGCCTTGGGTTCCACCATGGTGCGCAGTGTGTCCAGCTCCGGCTCGATGCCGGCGACGGTGGCGATGGGGTCGCCGTCGTTCATCCGGTCGGTGGCGTCCAGGAGGATATCCATGGTGAAGCTCTCGGGCTGCACCGTGACCCCTTGGGCCACCCGGGCGGTCTCGGTGGGGAGGGCGAAGTCGTACCCCCCCCGGGTGCCGGGGGCGCTGCCGGTCCGCAGGGTGATGGTGCGGGAGCGGGTCAGGGACTGGGGGTTGAAGTCGAAGACCAGCACCAGCGGCGGGAGCGCCAGGGCGTATTCGATGAGCATCCCCTTGATGGTGTTGAGCATCTCTTACCTCGTTTCAAGTACAAGCTTCCAACTTACCCCCTCACCCGGCCTTCGGCCACCCTCTCCCTCAGGGAGAGGGTTGGGGTGAGGGGAAATGGGCATTGATACCAGCACTTACCGCCACGGCCACGGCCCGGGCCACCTCCCGGTCGGTGGCCTGGTGATGCACCTCCACCGGCGGCACCGCCAGCCGGTCGATCTGCAGGTCGGCGCACACGGAAACCGTTGCCAGTTCCTCCCCCACCAGTCGGGCGATCTCCCCGGCCCGGTCCCGGAAGGCGGGGGGGAGCTGGAGGCGCAGACGGTCGACGGTCAGCATGGGGCCTCCTTGGGGAGGAAGGGGGCCAAGGGACCCAGGTCGGTGGGGGAGAGTTCCCGGCCATCCTTCCCCAGCTCCCGCCAGACCGCCAGGGCAACGTGGCCGAGGCTCAGGGGGCTCCCGGCGCCGGCGGCCAGGTAGGCGGCGTGGAGGGCGGCGTTGCGGATGCTCCCGCCGGTCAGGTTCACGGCAGCTCCGAGGAAGGAGGGGTCCACCCCCGGCTCCCGGGGCGCCCGGGGGGGGAGAAGCCGCTGCCAGAGCCGGGTGCGGGCCTCGGCGTCGGGTCGGGGGAAGTCCACCACCACCTGGAAGCGGCGGGCAAATGCCGGGTCCAGGTGCTTGCGGAGGTTGGTGGTGAGAATTACCGGCCCCTGGTGGGACTCGATGCGGGCCAGGAGGTGGCTCACCTCCATGTTAGCGTAGCGGTCCCGGGCCTCCCGCACCTCCCCTCGCTTGCTGAAGAGGCTGTCGGCCTCGTCGAACTGGAGGATCATCGGCTGGCCGTGGGCCGCGTCGAAGAGGCGGTTCATGTTCTTCTCCGTTTCGCCGATGTACTTGCTCACCAGCCGCCCCAGGTCGACCCGGTAGAGGGGCCACCCCAGCTCCGCGGCCAGGACCGCCGCGGCAAAGGTCTTGCCCGTTCCCGATGGCCCGGCGAAGAGCCCCACGGGCCCGCCGCAGTCGCCGCCCCCCCACTCTCCGACCACCGTGGCCTTGTGGGTGATCCAGAGGAGAAACTCCCGGAGCATGGCGACCCGGTCCAGCGGGAGCACCAGATCGTCCCACCGGGCCGGGGTTTTCACCAGGACTGCCCCGGGGAGGTCGCCGGTGACGGCCGGACGCCCCAGGAGCCGGGCCGTTACGCCGGGAACCGGTTTCACCGGCTGGAACGGGTCTCCCCCCTCCACCTCGATGAGTCCGCTGATCCGCAGGGGGGATGACTCGGTGAGGGCACCGTAGAGGAGCGGCGTCTCTTCCGGGGCCATGGCCAGGAGTTCCTGGAGGAGTGCCGGCGTTGGGTAGGGTGTCGGCGCACCGGACTGCAGTGTCTGGAAGAGCCACCCCAGCCGGGGTTCCGCCTCGGGAGCCACCACGCAGGCCAGGACGTCGAACTCGATGGGAGAGAGCCCCGCCGGCGCCACGGCACGCCAGCCCCCCTCCTGCCGGCGGGACGCCTCCACCTGCTGCTGGAGCGTCCGGAGCCGCTCCAGCTCACCCTGGGATGCCTCCCGCCCCTGGCGCGACCCGGCCAGGATATGGGCCAGGAGGCCGATCCGCTCCCACTCGGGGGCAAATCCATCCTCTCCTATCGCACGGGCGGCGGCTTCCATCACGCCCCTCCGTGGACGGTGACGAGGAGGGGATTGCTCCGCACCGTCACCGTCACCCCATCCGATCCCCGCACCAAGCTCCGCTGGGCGTAGAGGACCGCCTGCCCCCCGCCGGAAACCAGCTCCGCCGGAAGGGTCACCTCAACGGTCTGCGCATCGACGGCTGCTTCGGGGTCGAGAGTCAGGTCCGTGGCCGTGGCTGCCGTCGGGTCAGGCACATCCTCCCAGCCGATGGTGCTCGTCCACCGCTGCCAGGCAAGGGTCACCGGGGCGTCGGGCTCACCGGCCACCCAGACGTGAGGCGTGAAATCCGCAAGTTCCTGGCTTCCGTGGGCGAAGAGGAGGCTCTGAGCGCAGGTTTCGTCATCGAGCACGAAGCTGATAACCGGCGCCCAGTCTGGGCTCGAAGTGTCCACCGTTGTGCGGGGAACCGGCGGCGCGGCGGCGGCACCGGCAAAGGGGGCGGTGCGGGCGGCGGGCACGGCCCGGACCTCGGAGCCGATCCGCCCCACCAGGGGGCTTTCGGGGCGGCGCTCCGAGGGGAGCACCGGCGCCAGGGCCATCTCGTAGGCCACTGAGGGGCGGTAGCTCACGTCCCCCTGGGTCGACCAGATGTGATTCAGCTCGTCGGCGCCCAAGGGGTGAAAGAGCACCTGGAGCCGGAACGTCTCGTCGTCCACCGTGAGGGCCGACTGCACCGGCGTCTCGTGGAAGAGCCGCATCACCTCGCCCAGGAGGCGCAGGTCGTTCTCGCCGGCGCTCACCTTATCCTCGTCAAGGCCGAAGCCGGTGACGAGGCAATGGAGGCGCACCCACCAGGGGTCGCCGGGAGTATCGCCGGTAAAGAATCCGGCCGGCTCGACCCGGTAGAAAAAGAGGTTCACCCGGTGGGACGTGTCGGTGGTTGCCGGCGCGGCGCTGGCTGGGGAGCCGATCATGATCTGGATCGAGTTGGCGCTGGCGTCGAGCCCCACGCTGACGAAGTCGGCGATGGCCCGGCAGACCTGGGAAAGTGAAGAGCGCGGAAGGGCCATGTCAGAAATTCCTCAAGTAGTGGCGGCTGGCGAGATCGGGCCGCGTTCGCTCTTCGCTCCGGGGAGGGCGTTCCGCCGGCGCCGGAGCCACCACCACGACCTCGATGGTGCCGATCCTGACCTGGGGCTCGGGGGGAGCCGTCCGCCGCTCGGCAGGGCGCTGGAACGGCTCGCCGATGGCGGGGACAGGGGGCTGGCGGAGCGTCACGGAGGCCGGTACCGCCCCGGAAGGTGGAGCGGAGTGCGTTTCCTCCAGGGATTCCCTTCCTTGCGGGACGACAGACCGCCCGGCCTCCTCCGGCACCTCGCCGGGCTGCGACGCCTGATCTGCCCTCGTTGCCGACGGAGGCGGATTCCGCGGTACCAGGGGGGCCGGCAACACCTCGGCGCCGGTCAGGAGAGGTTCGTCCGCCACCGGTTCGTCCGGCAACTCCATGGCCGGGTTTTCTACTGTTTCGCTGCCCATTAGTCCGGCAGGGGTGGTGGAGTCCGCACGGGTTTCCCCCGCTTGCCGTCTCCCCTGAGTTTCCACAGGCACTTTCCCAGCTTGTAACGCCGCATATCCGGACGAAGATTCCCGTACGAATGAATCGTTCGCGCCCACTGAAACCAGAGGAACATCGAGAGGACCAACGTCGTGAAATGACTCCATCTGCTCAACGCGGAAATCGCCACGTGCCGATCGGTCGCTTTCGCTTCCAGCCTGCTCACGTTTCCCAGGAATGGGAAGGGTTACCCCTTTAACCATCGCCTCCGGAATCCCCGCAACCGGGGTGTGTTCCGAAAGCGGAGTGCCCACCACCTTGCGGGCGACGGCTCCAGCCTGCGCAAGACTCTGCCCCGCTGTAACCGGCGTACCGCTCCCCTCCTCCCGAAGCCGTATCACCGACACGTCACTCCCCGTGGCTGCGGCGGGTTCAACTGCTCCCCCGTCCGCCACTTCCGGAGCGTCAGCCGGCACCTCCACGCCGCCAAAGGGCGCGGGTGCCTCGGGAGGACTGACTGCCATCCCCCCTCTTCGGCTGTCGCGTATGATGTCGGCGAAAAATCCCATAACGTACTCCACTGTCCTACCGCGCCATTCCCCGCGCCCGGTCGATCAGCTCCAGGTAGCGCCGGCGGCGCTCAAGGGGAAGGGCCAGGATTTCCCCCTCGCTCCAGTGGTAGCTGGCGGCGAGGATATGGATCTCCTGGAGAAGTCCCCCTCCGGCATTGCGGGACAAGGCGGCATAGGGGTCCACGTCGATCACATGGGTGGTGCCGCAGGCAGGGCAGGCAGCCTGGACAGACACGGCCACCTCCGGCGCCACCGCCTCCAGGGCCGATTCGATCCGGGCCACGTCGTCGGCGGTGAATGTGGGCTGGCCATCCCCCGTCCTACGGCCGGGAGAATCCACCAGGCAACGGCCCACGAGGCACCGGAAAGCCTCACGTTCATCATCGAGACCGGCAAGGAACTCCTGGTCAGCCCCGGTGGGGACCCGGAAGCGGCACGGCCCGAGGCTTGTCTCCACCGTGGCGAAGGGATATCCCTCCCCCGCCTCCTTCACGGGCAGGTCCGCGTGAGTTACGGAGAAATCGAACCGCTCGCCGCACCTGCCGCAGCCGGCAGTGAGCCAGCTCTCCCCCAGGCCAAGCCCCGTGGCCAATCGTCCCATGAGAAACTGGCGGTCAGCAACGGCGAGCCCCGCCACCGTCGCCGGCAACGGAGCTTCCCCCCCAACGTGCGCCAGAGCTGCGGCCAGGGCCGCCGTCACCCTCGCCGGCAGGGTGGAGCCAACCCCGTCCGCCTCGGCCAGGGCCAGTTCCACGGCGCCGGTCAGGGAACGGAAGGCGAAGTCACGCCGCCGGGCGCCATCGCGCACAATGCCTCCGGGAAGCCGCATCAGGTCTCAGCCGGCTCAGGGACGCTGGTGTCGCGCTCCCACCCCTCGTGCTGCAGGGTGATGGTCTGGATACCGACCGTGTTCATGTTGCTGGCGTCCAGGTCGGGAAGCGCCTGGTAGTCGGAGACCCAGGCCCGGTAGAGCTTGTAGGAGATGGCCACCTTCCCCTGAAGGTTCAGGACGTTAATGATGATGTCCTTGCGGTAGTTCTTCAGGGACATGCCGGCGTCCCCCTGGATGTTGTTCACCAGGTTCGCCCAGTTTTCGAAGACAGGATCGTGGGTGAGCCCCTGCTCAAGAGTCACCGGGTCGTAGCTGGTTCCCCCCGGCATGACCCGCTCGTGGGACGGGTCGTTGGAAGCGCGCCACTTCACCGGCGTCGTCTTCTTCTTGAGGGCTCCCATTTTCTTCAGCCCCGCCACCACCTTGCCGTCGATGACGACCTGGAACTTGAAGGTGCGGTAGGGATCGTGCCGATGGGTGTTCACGGGAAAGAGCGGTGCAGCCATCACAAGCCTCCTTGTATGCTGAAAATCGTAACTTGTCGGGTGCTCACCCCCCTGCTCGCCGTGCTCGCTTCCCCCCTACAAAGTAGGGGGGATTGAGGGGGGTCTTGCAGTACAGGCTATTGTTCAGCAACCTTCTGCTGAATCCGGACAATGACGAACTCGGCCGGCTTCAGGGGGGCGAAGCCGACGATGACGATCACCTGGCCCCGGTCGATGTCTCCCTGGGTCATGGTGTCCCCAAGGCCGCAGCGGACGAAGTAGGCATCGTTGGCCTTTTCCCCCTGGAAGGCGCCGGCCCGGAAGAGCCCGTCCATGAACGAGCCGATGTTGGCCCGCAGCGAGGCCCAGAGGTTGTGGTTGTTGGGCTCGAAGACCGCCCACTGGATGCCGTTGTAGATGCTCTGCTCGATCATGATGGCGGTGCGGCGGATCGGGACGTAGCGCCATTCGGGGTCGGCCTTGGTGGCCAGGGTACGGCTCCCCCAGATGACCGGCCCGAAGCCGGGCATCTTCCGGAGGCAGTTGACGCCGAGGGGGTTGAGGGAATCCTGCTCCCCGTCCTCCACCGGATACTGGAGGCCGGCCACGCCGAGGAGCGACGTCTCGACCCCGGCCGGGGCCTTCCAGACGCCGCGGCGGCCGTCGATCTTGGCCCACATGCCGGCGGCGAAGCCGCTGGGGGCCACGAGAAGCGTCGAGGGGACGCCGGGGTTCCTCTCGGCGTTGTAGAAGGGGTTGGCCACCTTGGCCCAGGGGTAGTAGACCACCGAGTAGGTCTTGGGCTTGAACCCCAGGTCGTTGACCGCCTTCTCGGTCCTGAGCTCGGTCCCCTCGGGGGGATCGATGATGACCATGCGGCTCCTCATCTTCTCGGCATGGGCCACGGCGGCGTCGATGATCGACTGCTCGGTGGTGGAATCCCAGGCCTGGCCCGGCAGACTGAGGATGCTGATGTCGCGCACCTTCTCGAAGGCGGCGAAGATCGCGTCGTAGGCGTTCTTGTCGGGCTCGCTGCCGTTGGTCCCCCCGGCGAGGGAGACCTGGCCGGCGATCCCCGACAGGAGGGCGTTGAGGGATTGCTGGCCGGTCCGCTCGGTGCCGTCGTTAGCCAGCCCCAGGAGAAGGATTTTGGAGGCGTCGGTGGCATCCCCCGGCCCGGTCACCACCACCGACGAGGTGGTAAGGCGGGTGCCGGAGGTGAGGACGAGCTGCTTTCCATCCACGGCGCAGGTGAAGTCGCGCACCGCGGGATTAGCCACCACAGCGCCTCGCACCAGGGTCTGGATGCTCCCGGCCACGTCGGCAAGGGTGCTCGTGGCGCTGAAGTCAGTGGCGCCAAAGGTCACTGTCCGGGCGGTGCCGTCCACGGTGACGGTCATGGTCAGATCGTTCAGGACGCTGAAATCGGCAACGGCCGCCAGGTCCTGGCTGATGCTCAACCCTAGGAGGTACTGGCTGATGTCCTGCATCTCCACGTTGATCAGCGTCGAGGCGTCATTCACCTTGCTCTCGATGAAGTCGGGGGCGCCGTCGTCGGCCACGGTCAGGTCGTTGAACCGCTCCCGCTCCTTGAACTCGGTCCCGTCCATGACGCCGACCCGCAGGGTGTAGAAGCCGGGGGCGTCCGCCTTGGCCTCGAACCTGATCCGGAGTTCACTCCCCCACTCCCCCGGGTTTGCCGCGGTGAAGCGGATGATCCGGGTGGCATCGCCGGGATTCACCAGGAACCCCTCGGCCGTGTCGGCGCTCCCTTCCGTGATGGCCCGCACGATGTAGGCTGCGGTCCCCCCGTTCTGGAAAAAGCTGTAGACCGCGAACCCCATGGGGTCGCCCGTGGCCGATTTCCCCAGATCGCGGATACCGCCGAACTGCTCCTCGTAGTCGCTCCACTTGAACAAAAGCGTCGGTTCGGCCACCGGACCCTTCGTGGTGTAGCCGACAAACGCCGCGGTGGACGTCCCGACCCCTTCGATGGGCCGGGAACCGCTCGGGATCTCCTCCACATACACACCCGGGTGAAGATACGTAGGCATCGTCTGAACTCCTTTCGTCAGAATGTACGTACGGCAATCTGTGTAACTGCTTCTGGCATCGTGGTTTTATCGCGGGAAACGACATCGGAAAGTGAAAAGAAAAAGCCCAGTGATTCCGTATTGTTTTAAACTAGATAACAGAGTTTTACCCCCTGTCAATAAATCCACCGTCATTTTCCTTTCCTCACCTTTCACCTTGCCCTGCCGCGACACGCCATGCTACACCCTCTTCATGCGACTACCCACCCCCCTCTACCCCGGCACCCTTATCCGCCGCTACCAGCGCTTCCTGGCCGACGTGCAACTGGCCGACGGCACCATTGTCACCGCCCACTGCCCCAACTCGGGAAGCATGAAGGGATGCAACCTCCCCGGCAGCCAGGTCTGGCTCTCCAAGAGCACAAACCCGGCCCGCAAGCTGGCCTACACCTGGGAACTGGTCATGGCCGACGGCTTCTGGGCCGGCATCAATACGGGGCTCCCGAACCGCCTGGTGCGGGAGGCCATCGAGGGCGGAACCGTCACGGAGCTTCAGGGATATGGGAGCATCCGGCCCGAGGTGCGCTACGGCGAGGAGAGGAGCCGGATCGACCTCCTCCTGGAAGGGGAGCCGGGACGCTGCTGGGTGGAGGTGAAGAACGTGACCCTGGTGGAAGGAGGGCGGGCTCTCTTTCCCGACGCCGTGACGGAGCGGGGGCAGAAGCATTTGCGGGAGTTGATGGAGATGGTGCGGCGGGGTGATCGGGGAGTGATCTTCTTCGTGGTGCAACGAGGGGATGGCGACGGGGTGGCGCCGGCCGACGCCATCGACCCGGAATACGGGCGGCTGCTTCGACTGGCCGTGGCGAGCGGCGTGGAGGCCCTCGCCTACCGTGCCCTCGTGACGCCGGAGGAGATCCGGCTCACCGGGCGGCTGCCGGTTATTCTGTAGAGGTTATTTCATCCACCACCGTCCCGTCCGGCGCCCTGAGTTTTTCGACGGTTTGAGGGTCTGCTGTGGATCGTAGCGGAAACAGCGGCACCCGATGTGTTATGAGTATCTACTTCCCGTGGCTTATCCTCAGAATACGACCATCGTCCTTTGAAATCTCAGCTTCCGGCACTCCGCCCACCCGTCCAAAAGGAAGGGAACCTGTCACATACCAGATTCCCTCCTTGAGAGTTGCTTTAAATGGTTTCTTTTTTTCGATGTTTTCTTTTCCATAAATTGGGTTCCAGACAGCAACGGCAATTGCAATAGCAGTCTCTCTGTCAGGAACATACCCGTTTGCAGGTTTGTAATTATGCTTTGTTCCCTCTTCGGCCTGCAACACGCCAGCCGGCACAGTCAGCGCCATCAGCAGGGACAGCATTAAAAAGGTTATTATCGCTTTTCTTCTTTTATTCATTTTTCTCCTCATAACGGGGCTGAGGCGCAGCGGCGAAGCGTTAGCGTAGCCCGTCTGCCGTCGAGTGGTTGACAGCTACATATTGCTGCGTGGCTGAATTACTCCCTCTTCGATCACTGTGAGGCCAAGCTTGAACAGCATTGGTCTAACTATGAGTTCATAAACTGCAACGGAGACATTAAGACCAAGCTTTGCCTGCTCTGGACCGCAAGTGGCACCTTGGTGGATGATCTTATTCCGTAGTTCTTGGAGCGATTTGCACTCAGCAAGCAATTTCTCCTTTGATCCATTTCGTTCAATTGACTTTAACTCGATTCCGGCTAGTTCAGAGTACAGCTGTGAAAGTAATTTTTCGTAGCGCTCAAAGCCTGTCTGACCGAGGGTTTGTTGCACAACGATATTTGCGAGGCCTTCGATGTGAATGAGACCGTGAACAACTGGTTTAAGCACTGTGGCTTTAAGTAGTAACTCAATTGCTGTCACAAAGAACACGACTGCCGCAGAATGATGACTGCTATTGAAAAGCAGCTTTCCTTCCTGAAGCGCGTCTACTGCTGGTCGCATCACTCTTGGATTCGATATGTAAAAAGAACGTAGCCGTTCTGCCGTAAACTCATTAATAGCTTGTACTTTATGATCCGGATACAGCTCACGTCCGATCTGCTCGTACATTTCATCAAATGCCGCGTCTCGTTCGTCATAACTCATAAAGCTCTCGATTCTATTGATTCTATTTTCTGCCAACGGGGCTGAGGGTGTGCGGCATGGCCGCACCACCCGATGGATTTCAGAGCAAGTGCGGTAAGTGCGCAAAAATTCATAACCTTATCACTGGTACATGCTGATAGGTATCTTACCAAGCTCCCATTCCTTCAAGAACGTTAAAAAGTTTTCTGAGTTCACAACAAAAACGGTTCGTTCATTCGCTTTTGCAACTTCTGTCACTGTTGTTACGCCCTTAAGCTTTGCAGGTCGGGGTGTTAGGCTTTTTCTGAAGCGGATCCAAGGGACACTTTCAAACTTCGTCGTTGATATTTCTCCGTTTGAAAGGCTGATGTCTTCAGGATTGAACTTACAGATCTTTAGGTTTGCGGTGGTTACGATCACGTTTGTATAAATCCGCAAGAACTCCGATTCACTTTTTTTGATGCTGAGCTCCTCAAATGCCAATGCCTCGGTGGAGTCAATCAGTTCAGCAGCGGTTCTTTCCAGCATTGGTTTCGCTTTGGGGTCTTGCCCATGTACAATACAGAATTCAGACTCGCAAGAGCCTGGGTCTGATGTTAAGTTCACCCACGAGAATTGTTTAGTTGCTCCATTTTGGGTGTACGTGAACCACGTATTAACGTGAGCCCTCGGGTTTGGGTTCTCTTTTGGAATGAGAAATATCCATTCTGTATCACGTACCCTCTTGCACTCCACTACCATTACCTGTGTTTTATGGTAGTCCTCTACCACTAAATCAATGAAACCACTGTCACCAGATTCAGGATGTTGCCAAGGGTGCTCATTCAAGATGACTTTCCAGCCGGCTGTCTGCCAAGTTGCATAAATATGATGACTAATTGCTATCTGAAGAGGAAAACCTGAAGAGTTTACAAGCTTCTTAAGTTTTTCATCTGGATGTTCAGACATGTTCTTCTCCTTTTCATCCAACGTCTCAAGGCGCCAGCGGAAACCGCTATCGCCGCTGGTTATGCTCAATTCGCGTTTAACCCAAAACCCTTGGACTTCAACACGTTTTTCCAGTGAGATTCCCTTCCCCTTATGTACTCATCTGATGCATGTGAATCTGCAATTTCTAGAATTGAATATTGAAAATTCTTTTTATATTCAGGACCTTCTCGCTTCAAAAGTCTTGTTAGGAGCTTATTGCCACCATGCCCGGTGTCAACATAATCACACCATCTTTGCCAAATACCACTACCTCCTACTGCACTGCCAACGTAGTGGTCTCCCGCTTTAGTATCAGTTATCAAGTATACACCTTTGACGTTACAGAGAGCTCCGTACCAAGTATCCACTTTTTGTTTTACTATCGTTTTCAGTTTGTTGTATGGCACGGCAACTGAGTTAAACCCAGGGAACTCTTCAATAGTTAATCGTTTCTCTCTTATTTCCGAAACGTGAAACTCGCCGCCATCTTTCTTGCCCAAAAGATATGACTGGCGACTAGTCCTTTTATGGTTAACAACTATCCTGCCAATGAGATTCTCCTGGCCATCCAGCAGCTCCGTCGCGTATTGATAATGCTTTTCCTTTACTTTCTTGTTGCCCAAAACCTTGTAGATTCCTGCAAATAGCCACCTATTTTTTCTGACTTCGATGAGGGATATAACCATTGAGCATTGAAAGTTTCTCTTCGTTTGATGTTCTTGCCACGCTTTGAATCTTCCTGCAAAAAAGGCGTCAAGAGGAGAATCGGTACCACTTGGGTCGGTTGCTAAATGCACTTTGTAGCTGCCACGGTTGATGGGCAGGCCGCAAGCCTCCAAAAAATCGACCAGCTTCATTATCATTTCGCATCTCCTTTTGCTGCATAACGCCTTAAGGCGCCAGCAGCGGAGCGTCAGCGGAGACTGCTGTCGCCGCTGGTTGTATCATTTTTTACGGTCTCCGAATAATTTTATCCATAGAGCAAATCCCCTTTGTTGAAGTCGATATTCTCCGATTTTAGAAGGATTTTTCAAAATAATTTTTCTCGTTGTCAAAGCTTGAAGAGCGTTGTTTAAGGTTATTTCATCACCCGTGAACTTTTCTCTTATTTCGCTCTTTTTTATCCAAGCATTCATTTTATCTGCCATAATGCTTAATACTTGACGATACTCGTCTGATTTTATCTTGTCACGAAAAGCACTAACATAATATCTATCTCCAATAGCATCAATTGCTCCACCTTTCTTAAAGGCGCCTTCTATAACATCTTCATTTGTTATTTCATTATTGCTATCTTGATCAAATGCAGAATAAGCAAATTGCTGAATAAAATGGGGGTACCCTTCTGATAACTGTGATATATAGACCTTGGCTGAATTAGTTATGGTAGTTGATACTGAATTTAATCTGTTTGCTTGGTCAAGCCCCTTGTCAATAACATATTTCCTGTCATCTTCATTTAGTTCTTTTATTTTTAGCTGACTAAATATTCTAACCGAAGATTCATGCGATGCTATTAATTTATCAACTACATCAGGAAGTCCAGAAACTACAAACATGACATTGTTGCATGAGTTGTGCTGTAATAATTCTGTAACTACCTTAAAGAAATATCCTAATCGCAAAGTTGGGCAAGCGTTATCTGCCTCATCGATGAGGAATACTATGCCATCCTTTATCTTTTCACCTTTTTCAGGGTTAGTTATTCTTTTGCACGTTTCTGAAACAGAATAGGCAAAATCATCAATAATAAGGTCTATTTCTGAATTTGATTCAGATTTATCGATACCAGAGTCCATGATCTTTAATCTTTGAACAAAAGACCAAGTATCAGCCACAAAACTTCTAACCTTTTCTATTTTGCCTAATTCCCTCGATATATTTTTCTCTATCAATTTTATAAACGTAGTCAAATCAGTTTTATCTGATATAACAACTGGAATTGTTACAAAATTGAACTTACCGTGTTCAAGGGTTTCAATATCCCCAGAAGATACATATTTTAAGTACATCAATAGTGATGACTTACCGATCCCTCTTTCTCCAGTAATTAAAAAATTACTATTTTGACCATGTTTTGTCTGATAAAGACCTTTTTCTAGAGCGATTAGCTCGTCATACCTTCCCGCAAACATAGCAGTTGGCACCGGATCATTTGGCTTGAATGGGTTTACTTTTGGCATTTTCCCTCCAAATCATTATTTGATACAACGGTGGTGAGGCGCACCGGCGCGTCAGCGTCTGTGTGCCGCCGCCAGGTTGGGCTACTTTTCAAGCTAAATACTTGAAAATGATGCTAATAGCTTTCTCGTCCGCAGTTTTTGCTCAATACTTTTCTTTGTCCCTCGAATGTTAATAAGTGAATCAATGGAGAAAGACAGTGCGGGACCAGCTACATCCTTTAAGTAGCCAAGAAGAGTTGGATCATTGGCCAAAGCCCAAACGGACAGCCCTATTAGGGAGACACCTGTGCCAAGTTTAAGAATTTCATCTGAAATGTCTTTAAACCGTATACTTAGAGATGACATAAAGGCTTCAGGGCTCGTTCCTGTTTCGACACAAGACAGAAACTTCTCTATTTCATCATGAAACGAAGAAAGGTTCTGTGAATAACTGTCGTTTTTCCTCAGCTTGATAATTGAATCTATTGAAATGTTGCAAAGGTTACGAGGCAATTTAAGGTTAAACACTGCGTTTGCTAATTCAAATGTGTCATCAGTGGGTTTAGCTGTTTGAAGTATCATAGGAAGAAGGTGATACTCTTTGCTGTCAGTTATGACACCCTTTTTATCACTGCCAGCTATAGCATTCGCCAGTAGGGTCATATACAAAAACGCTAAACCTCTATTGACGGCCATGCCTTTGTCAACCTCATGGCAAATACTATGTTTTTTACAAAATTCCAGAAATTCAGACGTGAATTTACCACGGTAAAGAGTGTAATTTTGATTACCGACTCCTTGCCATCGAGACGCTATATCAGCGTCGTTGAAAACTTCGCGATATAGTTCTGGGTTTCGCAATATCCTCTCTATTTGGTGTGCTGCATCAACTGATGCTTTAATTCCCTTTTTATAATCCGGCTCTCTAAATTCTATAAAATTTGTCTCTGCTTGAATTTTCTTAGACAGGTCGGAAATTTGGTTTTGCCCTTCATATGGCACTATTGTTTCTATTTTTGGAAGGTATAGGAGAGCAAATTTAAGCCACTCGGTATCCTGGACTTCAAAATGTGGATAATAAATAAATGAATTCATATAAACCTCCGAGTAGTGTCCGATCTGAGATTAGTTATAGTCGTGCCCAACGGCGTAGGCTGTGACCCGCCCGCCCAGCTTTTTCGGGCGGTCGGTGTCCACCGACTTTGTTGGGCATTTGCTTTATCTGCTGTAGGCTTTGCTGACGATATGCGGGTTTAATTTCACCAACTCGGATGTCAGCGACTCTGGATTATTAATAAGGTTAGTGACTCGAATAGCTCCTGTACTCGTAACAATTTTTATGACAATTAATCCATCTCTTATTTCAGAAATGTCAGTTGCTGCGATCTTCCTCCGCTTAGTGACAGACCAGAATGACACGCTTCCTCTGCCTGTAACTTCGACTTTATAGGCTGTGATTAGGAGGAAATACCAGAACATCGGTAAAATGATCGGAAGCATCAACACTGTAGCGTGACGGCCGGTGTAGGGTGGGAACGCAAGGATAATGGAAAACAAGAACAGCGCAGCAAGAACTACCTTTAAGCCCGTCGAGGTATTAAATTCTTTTGTCTCGTCGTCCATTTGTCTTTCTTCTTTCTTGATCAACGGGGTGAGGCTGACCGGCGGCGCTTTGCGCCGTCCGTGTCCAGCCGTTGGTTCACCGCAAGACACCGGTACATTCACTGAATCCGTCGGAGGGAGCTAAGGCAGGGGTTTAAAGGCTGGAATAAACATTTCGCCGCGAAGCGGCGTGCCTGTCTGCTCCTACGCCTCAACGGCGTTGAGCAGCGGCTCGCCGCTTCGTAGCATGGAGACTTACAGCCTCTTGAATTCCTCTGGGACTCGCTTCAAGCCGCCAGCTCTAGCTCGCTATCTCATCCACCACCGTCCCATTCGGCGCCAGCAGAAGCATCTGGAACGGCATTCTGCCGTAGACGTGGGTGGCGCAGGAGAGGCAGGGGTCGTAGGCCCGGATGCCGTGCTCGATCCGGTTCAGAATCCCTTCATTCACTTTCCCCCCCTTGATGTACAACTTGGCCACCTGAAGGATGGTCCGGTTCATGGCGAGATTGTTCTGCCCGGTGGCAATCAGGAGATTGAGCCGCCGGATGAGGCCGTCGTCGTCCACCTCGTAGTCGTGGAAAAGGGTCCCCCGGGGGGCCTCGCAGAAGCCGACGCCATGCAGGCGGTTGATTCCCGCCTCGCTCCGGATGTGGCGGTCAAGAATGGCCGGATCGTCCAGGATCTCGCCGATCCGCTCGAGGGCGTGGAGGATCTCGATGAGCCGGGCATGGTGGTAGTGGAAGCTGCCGGTGACCACCCCTCCCGCGCCCCGCAGCTGCCGGAATGTCTGCAGCTCCCGGTCAGCCTCGGGGGTGCCGGCCCGTTCGCAGAGGTTGAGGCGTGCCAGGGGCCCCACCCGGAACATCCCTCCCCCCTCACGCCCGGCATGGTTGCGGTAGAAGGGGAACTTCATGTAGCTCCACGGTTCGCTCCTCTCGCCGATGGCGAGGTCGTAGTGGTCGGGAGGAATCTCCTCCACCACGGCGCCGGAGCTGTCGGTGAAGCGGAGCATGCCGTCGTAATGCTCGAGTCCTCCGTCTTCCCCCGCAAGGCCGGCGAAGAGGGAGGGGAAATCGCCGTAGGTGCCGACCTCGGCGCCATGGCGTCCGTAGATCTCGTCGATCAGCTCGAAAGACGAGCGGATGATGGCAACTCCCTCGGGGAGGAGTTCGGCGACCTTCCGGCGACGCTCGGCGTCAAGGGGCTCCCGCACCCCACCGGGGACGGCCCATGAGGGGTGGACCCTCTCACCCGCCAGGAGGCTCACGATCTGCTGGCCGATCTGCCGCAGGCGGATGCCGTTGCGGGCCACGTCGGGGCGGCTCTCCAGGAGCCCCCAGAGGCTGCGGCGGGCCGGGTCGTGGTCCATCCCCAGAAGAAGATCGGCGGCACAGAGATGGAAAAAGCTGAGGGCGTGGCTCTGGATGAGGGAGGCCAGGTTGGCGATGCGCCGAAGCTGCGCTGCGGCAGGGGGAATATCCACTCCGAGGATGGCGTCGCCGGCCCGGGCGGAGGCGATGGAGTGGCTGATGGGGCAGATGCCGCAGATGCGGGCCGTTATGCCGGGCATCTCCCAGATGCTCCGCCCCGCGCAGAAGGCCTCGAAGCCCCGGAACTCGGTGACGTGGAGCCGGGCGTCCGCCACGGAGCCGGCGTCGTCGAGCCGGATAGTGATGGTGGCATGCCCCTCGACACGGGTGACGGGGTCTATGGTAATGGTCTTTGTCACGGTCTGAATCTACTCCTCTTTGTCCCCTCACCCGGCCTTCGGCAACCCTCTCCCGAAGGGCGATGGTAAAATATGCCCCCTCTCCCATGGGGAGAGGGCTGGGGTGAGGGGGCAACGACGGGCCTACCTTGCCTTTGGTGCAGTAATAGTGCTCCTACCCGAACGTCAACTGCTCCGGCCCCAACTCCACCGGCTCCCCCCGCAGGAGGCACCCGATGGCGGTCCAGATCCTCTCCGGTTCCGGGGGACAGCCGGGGAGAAACCCGTCCACCGCAATCACCTGATGGAGGGGAAGCGCCCGGGGGAGAAGCTCCGGCACGGCATCGTAATCCATGGCGGGAACGCTCCCTTCCCCGCAGCTCAGGAAGGTTGCCAGAACGTCGGCCACCGGGAACTGGTTCCGCAGGCTCGTCACGTTGCCGGTAACGGCGCAGTCGCCCAGGCTCACGACAATGCGGCTCCGTTCCCGCAGCATCAAGGCCATGGCCAGGTTGGCCCGATTGGTGACCGCCCCCTCCACGAGGGTCACGTCCACCTTTCGGGGGAATTCCTTCGCATCCATGAAGGGGCCGTAGACCATGTCGGCCAGGCCGGCCAGTTCCACGAGGCGCTCGTCCAGGTCGAGGAAACTCATGTGGCACCCCGAGCAGCCACCGAGCCAGACCGTGGCGAACCGGATCCTTCCCTTCCTACCCATTGCCGCTCCCCTCGCTACGCCCCTTCGGGTCGATGATGGCCGTCATTCGTTCCATCCCTTCTTGTCCCGCCCCTCGATAACCCGCGTGAGCATGCCGGCATCCTTCACCATCTCGCCAACGGCTGCCCCTTTGGCAAAGAGGGCGCCGGTGGGGCAGACCTGGACGCACTTGCCGCAGCTGGTGCAGGTTTCGCTCCTTCCCCAGGGATGGTTCAGGTCGGCGATGACCCGGCTCCTGACACCACGGCATGAGACATCCCAGGTGTGGACCCCCTCCACCTCGTCGCAGACCCTCACGCAGCGGGTGCAGAGGATGCAGCGGTTGTGGTCGATGCCGAACCGCTCGTGGGAGAGGTCCATGGTGAGCCGGGGGGAGAGGTACTCGTAGCGGACATGGTCGACCCCCAGAGTGGCTGCCACCGTCTGGAGCTCGCAGTTCCCGGCGGAGACGCAGACGGCGCAGTAGTGGTTGCGCTCGGCAAAGAGGAGTTCCACGATCATGCGGCGGTAGCGGATGAGCCGGTCGGTGGCGGTCCGGACCACCATCCCCTCCTGGGCGACAGTGCTGCAGGCCGGTACGGGGCGAAGGCTCCCCTCCACCTCCACGATGCAGAGCCGGCACCCTCCCCGCTCGGAAAGCCCCTCCATGTGGCAGAGGGTGGGAAGCTCCATGCCGTGCTCGCGGATCACCTGGAGAAGCGTCTCACCGTGCCGGCCGCTCACCAGTTCGTCGTCGATGGTCAGGGTCACGACCGACATCACGCCTCCTCCCCGGCAACACCCGTGGCGTGCACCAGCGCCTCCTGCTCGGGGCCGGCGGGCACTTCGGCCATGGAGCAGACGCCGGCCGCGCAACGGTGCCGGCTGATGTGTTCCACGTACTCGTCCCGGAAGTAGCGAAGCGTACTCAAGACCGGGTTGGGGGCGGTCATGCCGAGACCGCAGAGGCTTGCGGCCCCCACCAGCTCGCAGAGTTCCTCCAGCTTCGCCAGGTCGTCCATGGTGGCGGCCCCCCCCGTGATCCGCCGCAGCAGCCGGTGCATCTCCACGGTGCCGACCCGGCAGGGGGAGCACTTGCCGCAGCTCTCGTCCCGGCAGAAGTCCAGGAAAAAGGAGGCCACGTCGGGCATGCAGCTCGTCTCGTCCATGATGATGAGCCCCCCCGACCCCATGATGGTGCCGATCCGCTGCATGCTCTCGTAGTCGAGGGGGGTGTCCAGCTCCCCGGCCGGGATGCACCCTCCCGACGGCCCCCCCGACTGGGCCGCCTTGAAGCGCTTCCCACCGGGAATCCCCCCGCCGATGGCGAAGACCACCTCCCGCAGGGTCGTTCCCATGGGAACCTCGATGAGCCCCGCGATCGCCACCTGGCCGGCAAGGGCGTAGACCTTGGTCCCCTTGCTTGCGGCCGAGCCGATCCCCGCGTACCACTTCCCCCCCTTCCCGATGATTGCCGGAACGGTGGCAAGGGTCTCCACGTTGTTGATGAGGGTGGGGCATCCCCAGAGCCCCCGCTGGGCCGGATAGGGGGGGCGCTGCCGCGGCTGGCCCCGCCTTCCCATGATGGATGCCATGAGCGACGTTTCCTCGCCGCAGACGAAGGCGCCCGCGCCGGTGCGGATGTCGATCCGGAAGTTGAAATTGCTCCCCAGGACCCGGCTCCCCAGGAGCCCCGTGCGCTCCGCGGCCCGGATGGCCGCCTCCAGGCGCCTCCCCGCCAGGGAGTACTCGCCCCGCACGTAGATGAACCCCTGCTCCGCGCCGATGGCGTAGCCGGCCAGGGCCATCCCCTCCAGTATCCGGTGGGGGTCCGACTCCATGACGGAGCGGTCCATGTAAGCGCCGGGATCCCCCTCGTCGCCGTTGGCCACCACGTACTTCCGCTCGCCGGGGGCCTTGCGGGCCAGGTTCCACTTCACGCCGGTGGGGTAACCGCCCCCTCCCCTCCCCCGGAGGCCCGATACGGACACCTCGCGGCAGACATCCTCGGGGGTCATCTCGTGGAGGGCATGGGCCAGGGCCCCGTACCCCCCGGCGGCCACGTATTCCTCGACCCTCTCGGGATCGATGGAGCCGCTGTTGGCCAGCACCACCTTCATCTGCCGGGCCAGGAACGGGAAATCGTGCGGCAGGGCCGAAACCGTCGGCGGCCGACGCCCCTTGACGAGGGAAAAGAGGATCTGCCGGGCCAGATCGGGGGTGACCCGCTCGAAAATGATCTCCTTCTTCCCCTGCTGACGGACCTTGACGAGGGGTCCCCTGCTGCACGGCCCCATGCACCCGCAAGCCACCGCCTCGATCTCGACAGCGAGGCGGCTCTCGTCCAGGGCCTCCCGCAGGGAATCGAGAATCGACAGCGCCCCGGCAGTCAGACAGGGGGTGCCGGCACAGACCATGATCCGGCAACGGAGCCGCTCCTGCCGCTCCCGTTCCGCCTCGGCCATATGCCTGAGATCGGCCCTGTTCATGGGATGTTCCCCCCTCCCCGATTGCGCCGCGACCGGCCATCATCGGTGGACGGCACCCGGCCGCTCTCCAGGAGGACCGTAACCGCGGCCGCGGCCGAATCAGGGGTGCATTGCCCCATCGTCTCCCCGTCAAGAACCATGACCGGCGCCTGGCCACAGGTGCCGAGGCACCGGACCGTGGAAAGGGTAAGGCTGCCGTCATCGGTGGTCTTGCCGGCCTTCACGTCGAATTCCTGCTCAAGGCGCGTAACGATCTCGGCGGAGCGTTTCACGTAGCAGGCGGTGCCGGTGCAGACGACGCAGGTATGGGCGCCACGGGGTTCCAGGGAGAAGAAATGGTAGAAGGTGGCGACCCCGTAGACCTGACTGAAGGGGATCTTCAGCTGCCGGGCCACATGGGCCATGAGCTCGTCGCTCAGATAGCCGAAGGCCTCCTGGGCCACGTGGAGCACCTCGATGAGGGCATCGGCCCGGCACTGGAACTGCTTGATGGTCCGCTCCACCGCCTGGAAACGGGGATCGGATGCCAGTTCGGACGGGATGCCGGCGGGATGTTTGCTTTCAGGATTGCGCACGATGGTTTCTCTCAAGTGCTGCTCAATAGAAATACTCCAGCCGCGGCGGACGGTAGAGGTGGGCAACGTAGTCGCCGTAGCCGTTAAAGATCACCGAGGGGCGCCGCTCGCCGGTGCCGAGCATCCGTTCGCTCTTCTGGGACCAGCGGGGGTGGTCCACTTCGGGGTTCACGTTGGCCCAGAAACCGTACTCGTCGGGACCGAGGGAACTCCAGAAAGTGGGGGGCTGCCGGTCGGTGAAACTGATCTCCACGATGGACTTGATCCCCTTGAAGCCGTACTTCCACGGCGTGACGAGGCGGATGGGAGCTCCGTGCTGCTTCGGCAGCTCCTTCCCGTAGACCCCCACCGCAAGGAGCGCCAGCTCGTTGGTGGCCTCGGCAAGGGTGAGCCCCTCGTGGTAGGGCCAAAGCTCGGTGGTGAAGAGCCCCCCCTGATTCGGAGCCTGGTCCTTGCAGAGAAAGGAGAGAAAGCGGATGTGGGTGGCGCCGGAAAGGGGCTCCACCCGCTTCACCAACTCCGCCAGGGGTAAACCGGTCCAGGGGACCGCCATGGCCCACGCCTCCACGCAACGGTGGCGATAGGTCCGCTCCTCCAGCGGCATAGTCCGGATCAGCTCGTCGATATCGAAGACCCGGGGCTTTTTCACCATACCGGTCACCGCCACCTGCCAGGGGCGGGTGACGAACCGCTCCACGGACCGCCAGACATCCTTGCCGGAGGTGAACTCGTAGAAGTTGTTGTACTTCGCCGCCTCCACACGGTCGGTGAGGGGGCGGTCGAGTGAGTAACGGTCGTTCTTCCGGGCAGTAAGGGTCTTGAGGTTCACCAGGGTACCGCCCAGTTCGCGCTTTTCAGCGGCGAAGTTGGTGCAGGCGTTCAGCAGGGGCCAGGCATTGAGGCCGGCGAAACCGAGGGCCTTGAGGAAAGCCCGGCGGCTGAAGAAGGCAGCTTCTGGGGTGATTTCCGATGAAGGGAGGGTAAAACGGTTGCTTCGTGCCATGGGCAAACCTCCACTTCAGAAGTAAACCACGAGCTCCGGCAAAAACAACTTCATTCAGCCTTATCAGTATCCCCACTCCAGGCTCTCAATCCTCGCCACGTTGCCGTTCTCGAAGATAACCCGGTACATGAACTCATTGGGTCCGAAGTTGTAGGTCCAGTCGTCCACCGTGACTTTCACGTAGGTGCGGCTGACGCCGGGCTTTACGCTGCCGCCGACTTCCACCTGCTCCCGCTGGGAGGAGAAGGCGGGGGGGCCGCATTTCTGCAGCACCTCGGGGATGGCGTCGCCAATAGAAACGATCCCTCCCTTGCAGATCATGGTTCCGGTTTCGGTGGCGCCGGCACCCCACGGCACCAGTGCCAACAGGATGGTGCCGATGATTCCCGCTTTCCCGTTCATGGCTTACCTCCTAAAGATCCGCCCACCCTTTGGTGACGTCGGCGTACATGTCGGCCAGCTGCCCGATCTTCACCCCCTTGTCGCTCCCTCCCCGGGAGCCGGCGGCGTCGGCGTCGCAGACCTCCAGAAGGAGCGGAAAGAGGGGATGCTCCATGAACCGGCGCTGCTTGGGCGAAAGCCGTGCGCCGGGAGTCAGATTCCAGGAGAAGTGGAAGGTGTGATGCTTGACGAGCCAGGTCACATCGGCAGCAATATGAGAAAGGCCGAGCCGCGTCATGATGGCAGACACCTCCCCGGCCCCGGCTTCCGCATGTCCCCAGGAGCGCCACCGTCCCTTGATGAAGGCGGTGGTTTCGGCCTTTCCGATATCGTGGAGGAGCACCCCCCAGAAGACGCGGGGGTCGGCGTCGTCGGGGACGGCGTCCATGGCGAGCATGGTGTGGGTCCAGGCGTCCCCCTCGGCGTGGTACTGCTCGGGCTGGAGAACGCCGCGCAGGCGGGCCACTTGCGGGAGCCGCGCATCGAAGCTCCCGTCGGCAAGCCACCGCTCGACCAACTCCCGGCAGTGGCGGGCGGATTCCATCCCTCCGCTGCCGTTATGGACCCCCCCGGCGGTCATCAGATCCTGTTCACGAGCGCCGCGAACTTATCCACCAAGACGCCGACCTCGTCGGCGATCCGCCCGTCGGGAGCCCCCACGGCCACGGGACCGTAGTGGCCGGCCGAGGTGAGCCCCTGGACGACGCAACCGTGGATCAGGAATGCCTTGAGGATATCGAGGACCACCGTGTCGCCGCCACCGCCGATCATCCCCTCGGAGGTGAAGGCGGCCGCCGCCTTGCCGTCCAGCTTCTTGAAGTACTTGACGCTCTCGTCCACGAACTTCTTCACCGGCCACGCCATGGTGCCGAAGTAGTTGGGGGAGCCGATGATGAAGCCGTCGTAGGAAGTGAGTGTGTCGATGTCAACCTCTTCCACCTTCTTGAGGTCAACAGCCACATCCTTCGTGGCGAGGCCGTCGGCGATCATCCGCGCCATCTTCTCGGTATTGCCGCTGCGGGAGTAGTAGGTTACGAGAACTTTCTTCATGGTTTCCTCCTGTTGGTTATGGTGTGTCAGTGGGCGCCCAAAGCCGCTGCCCCCTTCGAGGGGACCGTCGGCGCCTCGAAGAGCCGCGCCGCGGCAGCCAACTGTTCCGGCGTGCCGAGAAGCAGCACGATGTCCCCCTCCTGCAGCACCCAGACCGGATCGGGGTTGGGGGTCACTTCGTCACCCCGCTTGATGACCAGGAGCGTTGCGCCCGAGCGGCTCCGCAGCGTGCCCTGGCGGAGGCTCTCCCCCTCCAGGGGCGCCCCCTTCTTGACCCGGAAGCTCCCGATCTCGGCGCCGGTCAGGTAGCCGGCGATGCCGACGGCGTGACTGTGGCGGCGGCTCATGGTGCGGAACATGTCGTAGGAATCCCGTCGGATATCGGCAACGCAGTAGTCGATCTGGTCGTGGGGGACGAGGAAATTGCGCAGGACCCGGGAGAATATCTCGATGGAGGTCTCGAACTCTTCGGGGATCACCTCGTTGGCCCCTATCCTGTACAGGGGTTCCATCTCGGCAATGTAGCGGGTCCGGACGATGATATGGATCGTCGGGCTCATCTGCCGCGCCTGGGCCACGACGCGGCGGCTGGCGGCGGCGTCGGAAATGGCGATGACGATGATGCGGGCATGCTCCACGGCGGCATGGGTCAGGACCTCGGGCCGCGAGGCGTCGCCGAACATGATGCGGGTTCCCTTGCTCTTCTCGGCGGATACCGTGAAGGGGTTGGTCTCGATGATAACATGGCGAATCTTTTGTGCCTTCAGCACCCGGGAGAGGTTCTTGCCGTTGACCCCGAAGCCGACCACGATCACATGGTCCGAAAGGGAGACCTTCTTCTCCTTCCCGCGCAGGACTCCTCTTCCCCGCGTCAGTGGAGCAGGCAGAATCCGCACCAGCCACGCGGCCACCGGGGCACCCATCTTCAGACAGAGCGGGGTGAGGGCCATGGTGGCCACTGAAGCAGCCAGAAAGACCTGATAGTGCTCCTTGGAGAGCAGGCCGTGCTGAACGCCTGTCTGGCAGAGGATGAAAGAGAATTCGCCGATCTGGGCCAGGGCAAGCCCCGTAACGATGCCGACGCGGGCGGGAACTCCCAGGGCCACGGCAGCCCCGCCTGTGACCAGGAACTTGACCACCAGGATGGTCACAACGAGAGAGCCCACCAGGAGCGGCTGCTTCAGGATGACCGAGGGATCGAGGAGCATCCCGACGGAGATGAAGAAGAGGCTCATGAAGGCGTCGCGGAACGGGATGATGTCCCCCAGGGCCTGGTGGCTGTACTCCGATTCGGAAATGGCGAGGCCGGCGATGAATGCCCCGAGGGCAAGGGAGAGCCCCACCTGGGCCGTGAGCCAGGCGGTACCGAAGCCGATAAAGATGATGGTCAGGATGAAGAGCTCGCGGCTGCGGCTCTTGACTACCTGCTCGAAGAGCCAGGGAACCGCGAAGCGGGAGCCGTAGTGGGCGATCACCACCACGCCCACCGCCTTGGCCGACACGAGGAGGATTCCCGTCCAGCCATTGCCGGCCCCGGCCAGGAAGGGGGTGAAGAGCATGAGCGGCACCACGCAGAGGTCCTGGAAAATCAGGATGCCCAGGGCCATCTTGCCGTGGGGGGTGTCCATCTCCCCGCTGTCCATGAGGAGCTTCATGAGGATGGCGGTACTGGAAAGGGCCACCAGGAAGCCGTAGAAGGTGGCTTGGGGGAGCGTCGAGCCGAAGGCGACAGCCAGGGCGGCCACGATGAGAATGGTGACCCCCACCTGCATCCCGCCGCCCCAGAAGACCAGATGCTTGATCCGCATCAGCTCCTTGAGGGAGAACTCGATGCCGATGGTAAAGAGGAGGAGCACCACCCCGATCTCGGCCATCTGCTCCACCTGGTGGGTATCCTCGATGAGCCCGAGGGCGTAAGGGCCGGCCAGGATGCCAGTGGCGAGAAAGCCGATGATGGAGGGGAGCATGAATCGGCGCAGGAGCACCACCGTGAACACGGCCAGGCCGAACAGGATCTCCAGATCTTTGAGGACTTCGTAACTCATCAGAGGTAGCGCTTCAAGCCGCGCCGCTCCATCTCTTCCACCACCTTCTTCACGTCCTGGGCCCTGTCCCTGGCGCAGACAAGAAGGGCGTCGGGGGTATCGACCACCACGAGATCCCGAACCCCGACCAGTGCCATGAGCTTCTCGCCACGGAGGATGCAGCCGGCGGCATCGGCGATGACCGTCTCCGGCGCGCCGATGACCACGTTGCCGGCCGCGTCGGGCTCCATCACCTCGGGAAGCGCGCTCCAGCTCCCAACGTCGCTCCACCCGAAGGATGCCGGGATCATGGCCACGTTATCGGCCTTCTCCATGACGCCGTAGTCGATGGACTCCCCCTTGACCATGGCGTAGACCGCCTCGATCTGGGGGGCCAGGTCAGCCGGTTCCCAGATGTCGGGGGAAAAGGTTATGCCGGCAAAGGCCCGAGAGAGCTCCGGCATGTGGGCTTCCATCTGGTCGAGGATCACGTCGGTGCGCCAGAGGAACATGCCGCTGTTCCAGAAGAAGGTACCGGCGGCAAGGAACTCCAGGGCCCGCTCCCGGTCGGGCTTTTCCACGAACCTCTTTACCGGGTAGGGCCCGTCACCCCGCAGCGACGTCTCGGCCTCGATGTAGCCGTAACCGGTTTCGGGGCGGTCAGGGGCGATTCCCAGGGTGACCAGGTAGCCGTTCAGGGCCGCCTCCCTCCCCTTCTGGATGGTGGAGCAGAATGCATCCTCGTCACGGATGAAATGGTCAGCGGGGAGCACCGCCATCACCGCTTCGGGGTCGTGGCGGGCAATGAGGGTGGCGGCGAGGCAGATGGCGGGGGCCGTGTTGCGTCCCTGGGGCTCCTCGATCACCTCGATCCGGACACCCCGCAGATACTCCAGCTGGCGCCGGGTTTCCTCGGCCTGGAGGTGGTTGGTGATCACGAGGATGCGCTTGGGGTTAAGGGGAAGGACCCGTTCCGCGGTCCGCTGGAGCATCGACTTGCCGCCGAAGACCGACATGAGCTGTTTGGGGTGGAGCTTGCGGGACAGGGGCCAGAAACGGGTGCCGGAGCCGCCGGCGAGGATGACGACGTACATGGGGAACCTCCGGTTCAAGGAGTCAGTAGTCAGGAGTCAGAATTCAGGAGCAAGGCTTCTTCTCATTCTGAATTCCGACTCCTGGAGTCTGATTTCTGATTCTTCAAGAAATTGGTTGGTAGGCGACTTCAAGCACCGTGAAGACCGCTTCCCCGGCCGGCCGGCGAACAGGGACCTCGTCCCCCTCGCTGCGGCCCAGGAGCGCTTTCCCCATGGGTGAGTCGATACTGATGAATCCCTTGGACGCGTCGGTCTCGTCGGGGCCGACGACGCGGTAGACCACCTCGTCACCCTCCTCGGTTTCGAGCCGGATCCAGGCGCCGAAGAAGACCTTGCCGTTGGCGGGAGGCGGATCCTCGACCACGGTGAGGTGGTCGAGGCGCTGGGTAAGGAAGCGGATGCGGCGGTCGATCTCCCGCAGCCGCTTCTTGCCGTAGATATACTCGGCGTTTTCCGAACGGTCCCCCTCGGCGGCGGCGTCGGAAACGCCCTGGGTGACGCGGGGGCGTTCCTCCTTCCAGAGCCAGGTAAGCTCGTCGCGGAGTTTTTTCGCCCCCTCGGGGGTGATGTAGTTGGACTGTTTCGCCACCTACCCCTTCTCTTCGATCTTGGCCTTGAGGAGGTCGCCGAAGGAGCCCATGGACTCCTTGGCAGGAGACGCGGCCTGCTGGCGGAAGGAGGCGACGCTCTTCTCCTCCTCTTCGGCGGCACGGCTCACTTCGGCAAGGGCCAGGGAGAGGCGGCGGGCTTCACGATCGACACCGTCCACCTTCACTTCGACGGTCTCACCCTCTTTCAGCACATCGCTCGGGTGATTGATCCGCTTCCCCTTGCCGAGCTTGGAGATGTGGATCAGCCCGTCGATGCCGGGAGCGAGGGTCACAAAGGCGCCGAAGGCCGCAAGGCGCGCCACGGTGCCGGTGTGGTAGGACCCTTCGGGGAACTGCTCGGCCACGGTGGTCCAGGGATCGGCCAGGGTATCCTTGAGGCTGAGGGAAATCTTGCCGGCTTCCCAGTCGATCTTCTTGATGACCACGCTCACCTGCTCGCCCACGGAAAGGACGTCGCGGACGTGCTTCACGCGGGTCCACCCCACCTCGGAAACGGGGATGAGGCCATCGACCCCGCCCAGGTCCACGAAGGCACCGAAGTCGGCCAGCCGGGTCACGGCGCCGGTGACGGTCATTCCCTCTTTGAGGGTCTCCTTGAGGGCCTCCCGCTTGACCCGCTGCTCCTCCTCGAGGATCTGGCGGTGGGAAAGGACGATGTTGCGGCCCCGCTCGCTATACTCGGTGACCTTGAAGAGGAGGTGCTTTCCCACGAACTCGGCCGGATTCTCGGCGCGGCGGAGCGAAATCTGGGAGAAGGGGCAGAAGGCGCGGGTGCTGCCGCCGATCTTCACCTCGAAGCCACCCTTGATCTCCTTGGCAACGAACCCTTCAACGGGAATGCCGGAGCGATAGGCCTCCTCAAGCTGGGCATTGGCAGCGGCGCCCCCCGCCATCTTGGTGGTGAACCGCATCTCGTTGCGCACGCTTCCCGTGAACCAGGCGGTGATGGTGTCACCCTCGGCAACGGTCAGGTTGCCATCGGCGTCCTGGAGCTCCTTGCGCTCCATGACCCCTTCGCCCTTCTTGCCGATATCGATGAAAACCCACTCGGCGCCTATCTTGAGGATCTTCCCCTCCACCTTAGAGCCTGGGCGCAGGCGCTGGGTCTCGCTATTGCTTTTCTCGAAAAGCTCGGCAAAGCTCTCCTCTTCGGTTTCAACTACGTCTTTCTCGTCCATGTCCATGTTCTATGACTCCGTCGTGAAATGGCAACAGTTGGTAAAAAGTTGCGAATAGTACAAACTAATCGAAATAACGCGTTAAGTCAAGCTTGTGAAGCCTTTTCTCCGCTGTGACGTGAAGAACGTTCCCGCTCACATCGGAACCGGGTAATTCTGCACAATGAAAGTTTCCCTGCCAAGATTCCACGAAGTGTCCATGAACACCTCCTGGCGGGTGACTTTCAGCTTTGTGAAGAGCCTGTCGCACATGGCGTTATCGGGCTCATGGTGCCATACCCACATATTCCCGTACCCGAGCCAGTGATAGGTCACGTAAAATCCGTTCGTTTTCTTGCCGAAGAGGTTGGTCTCCGTTCCGGCACGGTATTCAACCCAGTAGTTCCGGTTTTTGCTTTCGTAGGCCTGCTTGTCCGCTTCGGTATAGCGGGAGAGAAAGGCGGGATCGCTTGATGATGTCATGTGGTGCCATTTTATCTTCACCAGATCCTTCCAGACGGAAATTTCCATCAGCCGGCTCGCCTCCCTCCTCAGGTCGCCGTCTTCCTCCGGCCAACAGCGGGAGCCGTCCTCCCGCTCAAGGGCCATTCCCATCTCCGAGAGCTTGCCCCAGTCGGAATAAACAGCGCCCTGCATCTTCTGGATAGAAGTGATGAGTTTGTTGAAGAGGTCAGAGAGGCCGTCGCGGGCGTTGACGAGGGCCACTGCCAGGGTGGTAGCGTTCGGCCCCTGGTCCTGCAGCATCCAGCTGAACAGGGCGCCGAGGGCACCGGACACGACCCCGGAGCCGGGAAACGGCAGCGCCCCCACCCCCTTGGCCACCAGGCTGAACATCCCCTGAATGAGGAGGTTGACCCCCTGGTTCTTGTCGAGCTTCACCAGGTCGCCGACGGTTTCCACGACGCCGCTATTGGCGATGAACACATTCTGCACGAAGTGCGTCAGCGCTTCAAAATACGACTTGCACAAGAAGCGGTAGTGGATCTCAAGCCGCAGCTGATCGCCAACCTGCTGCCAGGCGGATTCGGAAATATCGTTGGGTCGGTGCAGCCGATCAAGGGCCGCTTCGTCGAGCCGGTCGCTGTGGGGATCGAACCTGAGTTGCTGGGCGATGACATCGAAGGCGCGCTTCGCCTCTCCTTCGAACTGGGGAAAACCGACGGTGCTCGACGTCCGCAGAATGGCCGTCGTGTTCATGTCGATCGCGAAGAAGCGCTGCTTCTCCTCGATCCCCTCCATGAGCTCTCCTGCCATTGCGCGTCCCCTTGCCGACCGCGAGGCGTCATGGAGGGGTGACACGGTAAGTGATCTCATGGCGCGGGCGGTTTCCGCCAGAAGGGTAAGGCGAAACCCCATGCACCCGTCATGGGCAACCGCGACCGGAAGCTGCACCGCCGGTGCGAGGGGCGCCCCCTTCACGCCGCGAACCGCGGCGGCATGTTCCATGGGCACGGGCTCGGCAAGCATCGGGCACTGTTTTCCCTTTGCCCATTCATCCGGTGCCGCGAAGCGGAACAGATGCCGCACGCGGCTGACGGGAACCGTCACGAACCGTTTCGGCGCACCGTCCTTCCCCACCTCCACATCGAGGTACTCGCCGTTGGCAGCCTTCACCAGCCAGGCACCATTGAGCATCAGTTGCGAAACGGGTCGTTTTTCCATACTCTTCCTCCCTGGTGTTCTACGCCTGAACCAACAGAGCGCGATCTCCCGCAAACTTGTCACGCCAGCGACCATTCGTCGCCCGTCTCGTCGTGGCAGATAACGTAGGTCCGCCAGTCGCTCCCCTTCACCCGGAAGCAGCGCCGGCGCCGCTTCGAAAAATGGTTCTCCTCCGTCCAAAGGTCCAGGAGCTTCATGACATCCACCTGCACCCCGCCCACCACGAAGGCCCGAGGGCACTCCTCGCCCCGATATCCCGCATAGGCAATCACCTCGATTCGACCGCTCGCCATGGCGACCTCCCTCTCACAATTCCCATTTTCAGGAAAAGGGTGAAAACGGCAGTTCCAGCGCCTCTGCCAGGGCACGGTGGACCACGGCGCCGCGCCAGGTATTGAGGGCGCCGGCCAGGGCCGGGTCGGCCCGGAGCGCTTCTTCGATCCCCCGCTCGGCCAGGGCCTTCACATAGGGGAGCGTTGCATTGGTGAGGGCCAGGGCCGAGGTGCGGGGATAGGCCCCGGGCATGTTCGCCACGGTATAGTGAATGACGCCGTCCACCGTGTAGACCGGGTCGTCGTGGGTGGTGGGGCGGCTCGTTTCGGCGCATCCCCCCTGGTCGATGGAGACGTCGACGAGGACGGCTCCCTGCTTCATGGTGCCGAGGGCTGGCCGGTCGATGAGAAGGGGTGTTCGTCCCCCCGGCACGAGCACTGCGCCGACCACCAGGTCTGCCCGCGAAAGTTCCTCCGCCAGGGACTCCCGGTTCAAGGCCACGGTCCGGACTCGGCCGGCCAGAATTTCGTCGAGGCGCTGAAGCCGGTCGATCCCCCGGTTCATGACCACCGTCTCCATGCCGAGGCCGGTGCAGACCCGCGCCGCTCCGCTCCCCACCACGCCGGCCCCCAGGATGAGGGCACGGGCGGCGGATACCCCCGGCACCCCCGTGGGAAGGACCCCCGCCCCCCCGAGAACCCTCTGGAGATGGTACGCTCCCACCAGCGGCGCCATGCGGCCCGCCACCTCGCTCATGGGGACCAGAAGCGGCAGCGTCCCTCCCTTCTCAAGGGTCTCGTAGCCGATTCCCGTGACCCCCTTCTCCAGGAGCAACTCCGTGAGGGGGCGGTTGGGGGCCAGGTGCAGGTAGGTGAAAAGGGCCTGACCCTGCCTCAGCAGGCCGTACTCGGACGGAAGCGGCTCCTTCACCTTCACGAGGAGCTCCGCTGGGCCGAAGACCTCTTCCCTGCCGCAGACCCGGGCTCCGGCCCGCAGGTATTCCCCGTCGGCAAAACCGCTCCCCTCCCCTGCTCCGGTTTCCACGAGAACCGTGTGTCCTCCCCGCGCCAGCTCTGCAATCCCGGCCGGCGTCATGCCGACCCGGTACTCGTGGGTCTTTATCTCCCGCGGCACTCCGACGATCATGGTGCTTCCCCCCGCGCATGGCATTAGGATTGATGCATTAAATGCAAGTATACCCGTCCGGACATCGTCGTCCACCGAGTAACCGCAGGGTTCGGGTAAATCCGCGCGACAAGCGGGGCCGTTTCGGGTATAACAACACCTTCAAGCCCCAAAGGAGCCCCCATGGACTATCGGATCAACGAGCTCATCGAACGGATCAAGGCCCTCGAAGAAGAACTTGAAACCGAATTCGAAAAAAAACGTGAGGAGTTCCATCTCATCATCGAGGAGAAACGGGTCCGCTTCGCCCGGGAGGTGGTGGAACAGCAGCGGCGGCTCAAGACGGGGGCGCTCCGCTACATCGCCGAAGCCCAACCCCTGGCCCTCCTGAGCGCACCGGTGATCTACGCGGGCTTTATCCCGTTTCTCCTCCTCGACTTTTTCGTCACCACCTACCAGGCAGTATGCTTTCCCATCTACGGCATCCCCAAGGTGCGCCGCCGCGACTACCTAGTCTTCGACCGTGAAGACCTCCCCTACCTGAACGTGATCGAAAAGTTCAACTGCTTCTACTGCTCGTACGCCAACGGCCTTGCCGCCTACCTGCGAGAGGTGGCGGCCCGCACGGAGCAGTACTGGTGCCCCATCAAGCACGCCCGGCGCATCCTGGCCCCCCACGCACGCTACAACCGCTTCTTCGAGTTCGGCGACGCCGAGAGCTTCCGCAAGGGGCTGGAACGGCTGAGGGCCGAATTCGAACGGAACAACGGCAAAAACGGCACGAAGGGGGGAAGATAGCCATGTTCCTGCTGGCCTACCTGGCCCTCGGCGCCTTTGCCGGCGTCCTGGCGGGGCTTCTCGGCGTGGGAGGGGGGATTATCATCGTGCCGGTCCTTACCTTCCTCTTCACCACCCAGGGGCTCCCAGCCCCCTACATCGCCCACCTGGCGCTGGGAACCTCCCTCGCCACCATCATCTTCACCTCGGTGTCGAGCCTGCGGGCCCACCATGGCCGGGGAGCCGTGGAGTGGCGGGTGGTGCGCCGCATCTCCGCCGGCATCGTCGCCGGAACTCTGGCCGGGAGCTGGGTGGCGGCACAACTCTCGACCCGCTCCCTCAAGGTCTTCTTCGTGGTCTTCCTCTACTACGTGGCAATCCAGATGCTCCTCAACATCCGCCCCAAGCCCTCGCGCCAACTGCCGGGCACGGGAGGGATGCTCGGCGTTGGGGGGGTCATCGGAGCGATTTCCAGCCTCGTGGGAATCGGCGGCGGGAGCCTGTCGGTCCCCTTCATGGTCTGGTGCAATATACCGATGCATAACGCTATCGGCACCTCGGCCGCCATCGGCTTCCCCATAGCCCTGGCCGGAGCTGCCGGCTACATGGCGAACGGCCTCGCGGTCACGTCCCTTCCTCCCTGGTCCGTCGGTTTTGTCTACCTCCCGGCCCTGGCCGGCATCGCCCTGGCGAGCGTCATTACTGCCCCCTTCGGCGCACGCCTTGCCCACAATCTTCCCGTATCAGGCCTCAAGAAGATCTTCGCCTTACTCCTCATCGTCATGGGAACAAAGCTCCTTTCCGGTATTCTGTGAAAAAGTAACAAACCCCACAATATCACCCTGAAATATCACCCACGCCACCACCTAAGAGAAAAATAATTGTTGCCGCCGCGCCCGACCATCCCAAAAATAATCGGGCATTTCGCCATATAACCATTTTTCAGCCACGACCACGCCAAAACATGTCACTATCTCCGAGAGATAAAATAGTCACAACCAGCTATTTTTTCGGTTAATTAATTACCCCATCCCCCTTGAGTCACACCCCGCCAATACAAAATTTCGTCAAAAAACCATTTATAACGCCCTCAAATTATTGTTAATTCACAATTCAATATAATAAAATACGCGCACTTTCAATAAGTTATCACCGAATCTTACCCCACATCACGTCTGCGTCTCCAAGTCAATTGACGGCAATACTTTTGCTCTTTCCCTGGCAAAGGCAAAACTTTCGGACCACTCTCAGGGAGGACCCAATGGAAACGCTCTATACCGTCATGGCATTCATAACCGTATCCGTGGCAGCCATTCTCATACCTCGCATGATGATCGACTGGCAACGGTGCCGGGAATTCCTCCGGGACAGCGACGGGGAGGCACTGCGCCGGTTTGTGGCCGAACAAAGGCAATGGATCGTGCGGCACGGCATGTGCGCCGCAGGAGCAATCGGCATGGTCGCCGTCGTCACCTGCACCCCGGGAATGGCCGCATACGAAAGACTGGCCGGCGTAATGACCGCCTACGGCATGATGACCCTCACCTTCATGTTCATCGAATCGCTCCTGGCCCAACGGGCCGAGAGCCTGCTCCAGGCACGCCCCGCGTCCGTGGAACAGGCCCGGGAGTTCGGCAACTAGCATCCCAAAACAAAAGGCGGAACGTTTCCGTTCCGCCTTTGACAGTTGTTATGCCCTGAATGTGTCGATCTGCCTGCACCTTACCCGCACCTTACCGGTCGCGGGTTTTTGTTTGCCGTTCATAGGCCTCCCTGAGCCGGCTCACGTGGATTTTATCGTCCATCATCAGGGCGTTGAAAAACTTTCTACAGATATCGTCCTCGAAGTCCACCACATACTGCACATGCATCCCTGACAGATCCTCCTCCAGCTTGATTGCCGAATGGAAGGCCTCCTCCAGCGTGGGGCAACTCAGTTTCACTCTATCGATGGCGAACTGGAGTTCCTTGAGAACGTATTCAACCCGGCAGGGGTCGAGGTTAACCTCCCGTATGACTCCATCCCTCATCTTCAAGGCGAGCCGGAACTGGTTGGCGTGGTCCTCCTCCTCGCGGGCAGCCCGGCGCCACATCCGGGCAATATCCAGATCGTGCGTGAAACAGTCGGCATAGAGATCATACAGCTCCATGCTCTTGAGCTCGATCTCGGCACACTTGTGAAGCACCGTCATCATATCGACCGACATTCTTGCCATGGTTTCACCCTCCATCCTCTACCGCAGCCGCACCGGCCGATGCCTGTGCCGAATTTTTCATTCCCGGCATTTTATCTGCAAATCCGGTTCCCATCTTTTGGGGCCGAGAACGCCGTCTCCCACCTCCGGCAATTGACAAGGCCCCTTTATGGGGTATTTATCTATAAATACTTGTAATTCAATGCACATTCCATTCAGTTCCCACTAATCCCCCCCCATTCGTCTCGGCCCCTCCAGAAAGATCGGGAAACATCAAACAGGACGGTGTCGAACGTCGGCGCAACGTCGCCGATGCCACCTCAGAGCGAAAGGAGAGTTCACCATGGATGGAAAGAACCGATCAAGCACACGGAAAATGGTCCTGTTGGCAGGAGCGGTTGCCTTGGCAAGCGCCACGGCAACCCTGGCGGAAGAACGGATAGTCGGCAAGACGAGCTATGCGCCGGTCGCAGGCACCGAAGCATTCTCGACCGTCAAGGAAACCATGGAGAAGCAGAAGCAGGCGGTAATGAAGCGCCAGATGGAGCTGCTCGGCATGCGGTACGACCTGGCCGACAAAGCGATGCAGGGGGTTACCATGTCCCGGGGCAAGGGGGTGCAGGAGGGGGTGCGGGTCAAGCTTCCCGCGGGGGCAACCTGGCAGCAGCTTGCGGCCATGTCCCCGGAAGCCGTCAGGGAGAAGGGACTGTTCCCCAAAGGGTTCATGCCGCTCCCCCATCCCAATCATCCCGAGGGGGGGATGCTCTTCCCCAAGTTTCACATCGATGAAGTCAAAAAACAGACTGCCCGGGACCTGACCCGCTTCGATCTCGACTTCGACATCCCGGACCACTTCCTTCCCGAGTTCCCGGCTCCCATCTACCTGACCACCCGCCCCGACCTGGGGGACGTCTCCCAGGGGAAGCTGGTGACCACCCAGAACTTCTTCGAGCTGTTCAACGGCATTCTCAACCCGAAACAACTGGAGGGGCTGCGGCTGCTTCTCACCCCCTTCCCCCAGCAGCAGTTCAACGCCACCACTGACCGCCGCTCGGCCGAGCCGAGCCTGGGAGTTGCCTGCTTCGACTGCCACGCCAACGGCCACACCAATGCCTCGACCCACCTGGTGGGGGACATCCGGCCCCAGGAACTGCGCCACCGCCTCGACACGCCCCCCCTGCGGGGAGTCAATATCCAACGGCTGTTCGGGTCCCAGCGGGCGATGAAGAGCGTCGAGGACTTCACCGAATTCGAACAGCGAGCTGCTTACTTCGACGGCGACCCGGTGATCGCCACCAAGAAGGGGGTGAACATCCTGGAGCGGGGCAGCCAGGTCCACTTTATGGCCGAATTTCAGAATATCCTCGATTTTCCCCCGGCTCCCAAACTGACGGTATTCGGCAAGCTTGACCCGGAAAAGGCCGGCGAGGCCGAACTGCGGGGCCAGGAGATTTTCTTCGGCAAGGCCCGCTGCGCCGAGTGCCATCCCGCCCCCTACTACACCGACAACCTGATGCACAACCTGCGGACGGAGCGCTTCTACAGGCCGGAGACCATTAACGGCAGGCTGGCAAGCGCCGACGGCCCCATCAAGACATTCCCCCTCCGCGGCATCAAGGAATCCCCCCCGTACCTGCATGACGGGCGGCTCCTGACCCTGGCGGACACCATTGAGTTCTTCAATCTGGTTACCGGCGTCAAGCTCACCGACGAGGAGAAGAAGGATCTCCTGGCCTTCATGCTGACCCTGTAATCCCTTCGATGACGCGGCCCAATCGAAACCATGAAAATAGAAAGGGCGGGGATTTCCCCGCCCTTTCCCATGCCTGAGCCGTGAACAAACGGAAGCTACGGCTTCCCCGCCGCTGCCAGGGCTTCGCGCTTTGCCCGCGCCCTCGCATCGACCTCCCGCGCCAGCTCGTCATAAGCCACCAGGTTCTTGATGATCGGCAGATCCTTGCGTGCCGTCTCCTCGAAGAGGGTAAGCCTGTTGTTGAACGCTCCGGCCTGGCTCGTGAGCCCCTCGATGCTCGCAGCCAGGTAGCTCTTGTCTTTCTTGTAGGCATCGTTACGGGTGATGAAGGCCTTGGTCCTGGCCCAGTATTCGTCACTGCCCCCCACATAGCTGTCAAGGGTTTTAAGGAACGACAGGGTGGAGGCGGAGATGTCGGCGGAGGTCCGCAGTTTGACCTGGACGTCGGTCATGGCCCGCAGAAGCTCCCCGTCGGCGAAACGGACCGCGGCGGAGACCCGGACGGAGTCGGGGCGTTTCGGGTCGATGGCGCCTACCAGTGCCAGGTACTGGTCGGATGTCTTCAGGTACGTGGCAATGGAGCCCGAGGCGGCATTGAGGGAGAGAATTCCCAGGGAAGCGAACTTGGTCAGCACCGACGCCTGGCCGGCGTAGGGAATGGGAAGGACCCGGGCGAAGCCGGCCACCACGGAGCCGGCCTGGATGTACTTCTCGTAGCCGGAAAGGCTTGAGCTCATCCAGGTGACGAAGGTCCTGAAGTCGGCCATGGTCTGGCGCTGGGCGCGGGTATTGGCCGCCAGACTCTGGAGACGGTGGAGGTTTCTCGCCAGGAGCTCATCGCTGGAAACAACCGGGGCGCACTCCATATCCCGGATCTTCTGCTCCAGCCGGGACTGATCCGCCTTAAGGGCGGCAAGGGCCTCTTCCTGGCGCTTGAGCGTCTCTTCGCAAAGGGGAGGAGACGGCTGGGGGAGCACTTCGTCGTCGGCACGCGACGCTGGCGAAAAGACAATAACCAAAGCCATGCAGGCCAAGGCGATCAGCGGGGTTTTCACGGGGGTGGTTCCTTTCTTCAGGTGATGCGCAACAACGGGGAATAGTACCCCTGCCCCGACCTCTCTGTCCAGCGTTTCATGGCAGCCGGGCCAGTTGAAGCAGGGAGCGCCCGTGGTAGTATGGATAGGTCGGGAATCGCCCCCCAGTGGGGCCAACGAGGAGCCAAACCATGAGCGAGACGATCAAGAAAGCCAAATCCTTTGCCAAGAGCTTTCGGGTGGAAGAGGGTAAGAAGTTCAGGCTCAAGGACCATGACCCCAACGAGACCCTCGGGCTCAAGCACGAGGAGGGGATCAAGGACCGGTCCGCCGAGCTCCTCCAGCAGGGGGTCGAAATCCTTGCGGAGATGCAGGAGATGCTCTATGCCCAGGACCGGTGGGGACTCCTCCTTATCTTCCAGGCCATGGATGCGGCGGGGAAAGACGGCGCCATCAAGCACGTCATGTCCGGGGTCAACCCCCAGGGATGCCAGGTCTTCAACTTCAAGGCTCCTTCAGCGGAGGAACTGGATCACGACTTCCTCTGGCGGAGCGGCAAGAGCCTCCCCGAGCGGGGGCGGATCGGCATTTTCAACCGTTCCTACTACGAAGAGGTCCTGGTCGTCAGGGTCCACCGGGAACTGCTCGAAAAGCAGAAGCTCCCGCCGCAACTGGTGACGAAAGATATCTGGAAGGAGCGTTACGAGGACATCAACGCCTACGAGCGCTACCTGACCCGCAACGGCATCGCCATCCGCAAGTTTTTCCTCAACGTGTCGCGGGGGGAGCAGAAGAAGCGCTTCCTGGAGCGGCTCGACAATCCGGACAAGAACTGGAAGTTTTCGGTGGCCGATGCCCAGGAGCGCCAGCACTGGGACGAATACATGGACGCCTACGAGGCTATGATCCGTCACACCGCCACTGAATACGCCCCCTGGTATGTGGTGCCGGCGGACAACAAGTGGTTCAGCCGCCTGGTGGTGGCGGGAGGCATCATCGAGGCCCTCGACGGGCTGCAACTCGCCTACCCCGAGGTGGACGAGGCGAAACGGAAGGAACTGGCCGCGGCCCGGGCGATGCTTGAGGGGTGAAACAGGGTATGGCGGGAAAGGGGTATATTCCTCGAAAGACCTTGACAGCGGCACCCGGACTCCCTATCTTCTAATTGGTTATGCGCCTCGGCGCCCCACTCTGAACGCCATGAAAACCATTATCCTTTCCCATAGAGTCCTCGCCGCGGCCCTGGTTGTGATCCTCCTGCTCCTCTCCACGTCCGGCTTCGGCCTTGCCCTCTCCCTTCACCTGAAGGACCAGACCCTCTCCAAACACGCGGACTGCGGATGCATCACCGCCGATTCCGACGGTGGAGAGTCGGGCGGCCCCGCATCCGAGGCGTTCCACGGCGATTTCAACCCTTCCTGTATCGCTCCCCTTATCATGCCGGTCTATGCACCGGCGGTGGAGAATCTCCATCCTTTCGAGCCGTTCCGGGCGCCACCCCAGGTCTTCTACGATCTCTTCGTTCCACCTCAAAACCACTGCTGACGGAGGGGGCGTGCAGCGCGCAAAGACCGGTAACGGACGATCTCATCCATGACGGCTTGGCGCATACACTGTCACACCTCCTCTCTGCTGTCACTGAACCCTGAACGGTGATCCGGCCGGAATCACGGCGCCTCTGTGCCGCGACCTCGGCCCTCACGGATCCGGCTGCAGTCATTCAATGGCGATAGCCGGACAATTGCCGCGCCCGGTTGCCAGATGCCACGGGCGTGCAGGGAGGTGTAACCTTGCAGGTGAACGATTCGTCACAACGACTCTGGATATTTTCTTTTGATGGTGTACTCACGACAGCGGGGACCGACCGGACCAGGGCCCGCCTGCACCGGCTCACCCGCCAACTTTTGGAGGAACTCGCCGGCACGCCCGGCGAACGGGTTGCGGTCCTCTCCAGCCGCTCCCTTGAGGACCTCGTCTCCCGGGTCGCCATACCGGGAGTTTTTCTCGGAGGGGGATGCGGGACCGAATGGCACATTCCCGGCGGGGACTCCATGACCCTTTCCGGCCGGCCCAAGGATCTCCTCATGGAAAACCGGGACATCCTCCTGCCGGTGCTGCGGGACCTGGCCGAGCTGCCGGGGGTGACCTTCGAGGACCGCCGCTGGTCTGCCGTCTTCCATGTCGCCGGCGCGGCACCAAAGACAAAGCGGACCCTCGATGACCGGCTCCAGGAAGCCTGCCGCGACGGACGCGGCGCCCTCTATCGTTACCCCGACATGGTGGAAACCCTCTTTCTCCCCGAAATCACCATGGAATTCGGCGTGCGCGCCCTCTGCCGCCTCCTCAAGCACGAGGGCGCGCTCATATGCGCCGGCAGCGATACCAACGATGCCACGGCCCTCCGCTGGGTGGTGCGCCAGGGGGGAACGGCCTTCTCCGTCGGCAGACGCCCCCTTGTGGCCGGCTCGACAGCCGTAGTAGACTTGCGGTCGCTGGTGCGTCAGGTCCGGGACCTTGCGGGGACAAGACACTCCCTCCCGGCACGATGGCCCGAACGGCGTTACAACCAGGCAGCATGAATTTTGTCGCACCTCGTCCGGCGGTGTCGCCGCGGGGACGGGGCTCCTCCCCTATCCTCCCGGCACCGCCGGCTATCAGGAACAGGATTGCATGAGAAAACCGATCAATCTGCTGAGGGAGTTCTCCGTCCCCCTCATCGCCGGAGTCATAACAGCCCTCGCCTGGGCAAACCTCGATCCCCGGGGGTATGACGCCCTTATTCATCAGCCTTCTTTCGGGGGGGTCAGCCTCCATTTCCTGGTGAACGAGCTCTTCATGGTGCTCTTTTTCGGGATCGCAGCCGCCGAGATCACCCAGAGCTGCCTTCCCGGCGGGGATCTGAACCCTCCCCGCAAGGCCGTCAACCCTCTGCTGGCGACCCTCGGCGGCGTCATCGGACCGGTGATTGTGTACCTGATTCTCAATGCCGCCATCGGCAACCCTGCCCTGAGCCGCGGATGGGGAATCCCCACCGCCACCGACATTGCCCTGGCCTGGCTCGTGGCGCGACTCGTCTTCGGCGCCGTCCACCCGGCAGTATCGTTCCTCCTGCTCCTGGCCGTGGCCGACGACGCCATCGGCCTCGCCATCATCGCCATCTTCTACCCCGACCCGATCCACCCCACCGAGCCCTTGTGGCTTTTCCTAACGGTGGCCGGCATCGTGGCCGCCTACATCCTGCGGGGCGCCAGGACGAAAAGCTACTGGCCCTATGTGATCCTGGGGGGGGGGCTCTCCTGGACCGGCCTGTTCAAGGCCCACCTCCACCCGGCCCTGGCCCTCGTCTTCATCATCCCCTTCCTCCCCCATCCTCCGCGGGAATCGGCGCACCTGTTCGAGGAGGATCCCCGCGACACCTCCACCCTCGCCCGTTTCGAGCACGACTGGAAGATCGTCGTCGACTTCGGCCTCTTCCTCTTCGGCCTCGCCAACGCGGGTGTCCGCTTCTCCTCCGTGGGAACGGCCACCTGGCTCGTGCTGACGGCGCTCCTGGTCGGCAAGACGGCAGGCATCTTCACCATGGGCTACCTGGGAAAGGCCCTCGGCTTCCCCCTCCCGGACAGGGTTGGGTTCAAGGAACTGGCGTTGACGGGGCTGGTGGCCGGCATGGGGCTCACCGTCGCCCTCTTCGTGGCGGGGGTAGCCTTTGTGGATCCCGACATCGAGAGTGCGGCCAAAATGGGAGCGCTCCTCTCGGGGGGGGTGCTCCCGATGGCCGTGGCGCTCGGCAGAATCCTGAAGGTACGGAGAATCCCCTGAACAGGAGAGACGTGCGTCTTGACATACAGAATCGCTTCATTATACTCGCCTAAAACATCCCCATCAAAAGAGCGGAGGGAGCACCATGCATGACAGATCCATTGTGACGAAACTGAAGGGTTCGGGACACAGGAGCATCATCGTTGCCGCTATCCTTGCCGGCTGTCTGGCAGCCGCCGGCTGCAAGCAGCAGGAAAAGCCCGTCCAGGCCCCGGCCGAAAAACCAGCCACGGGAGCGGTCACCCAGACAACCATGGGAGGCCCCATGAGTGACCAGCAGAAGCAGGCCATGGGGAAAGCCATTTTCAAGAAACAGTGCGCCAGTTGCCACGGCGAAGAGGGTAAAGGGATGAGCGCCCCCTCTCTCCAGAAGGCCGACTTTAAATACGGCCGCACTCCCGAGGCGATCAAGGAGACCATCACCAAGGGACGCCCCGGCGGCATGCCCGCCTTCGGCAGCCTCCAGGAAATCGAGGTGGAAACCGTCGCTGCCTATGTCCTGAGCCTTAAACGGTAGCCTGTTTAGGACAAGTTCCACATAAGAGTTGACACACTCAAACAAATAGGTTACACAATAGCAACACTTTCATCAGCGAATCTGGCTGAAGATAGCGATACTACTAAACCATCCGCGAGGATGGGGCGGAAAGCCCATAGGGTCTCATCGAGACAGCCGGGTTGCCGAACTATCACATCATAGATAGGCGGCGACCCGGCTTTTTTATTTTGCCCGGATTGCCTTGAAACCTTCCGTGGACACAGACGCGTGCCGCGGCAATAGCTTCAGGCGATAGCGATACTACTAAACCATCCGCGAGGATGGGGCGGAAAGCCCACAGGGTCTCACCGAGACAGCCGGGTTGCCGAACTATCACACCACAGATAGGCGGCGACCCGGCTTTTTACATTTTGACAGGCTGGCAGCGAAAGGAGGTGATGACGTCTCACAGAAATCAAACTTCATGGCAATCTCCCTTAGCGACTAACATTAACTGAATTCACGGAAACAGAGGAGGACATCATGAAATTCAGAACATTCACATTGACGGAAATGCTGACCCTTGCCATTGCCTTTGCGGCATATGGCGTCATCTGCATAGCAGGAACAGCCACGGGAAGTACCGGCGGAGCCGGCTTCACAACAGGGCATGGCCAGACACTCTCCGACACATCTTCCGCCAGCGCCCCCACAAAAACTGAGGACTTCAGGGGAGCTGCCGATTTCCCCGAGCCGTCGCCCGCCCGCAAGACCGCGAAGAAAACAGTGGCCCAGCGGTCCATACCCGTGGATGGCGCATCGCTCTACTACACCAGCAACTGTGCCGGCTGCCACGGCACCATGTCCAACCTGAGAGGGGCCACCGCGGAGATGATCCAGTCCGCCATAGACAGTAACGCAGGGGGGATGGGATTCCACGTCACCCTCTCCCCTGAGGAGGTCCACTCCATCGCAGATGCGCTGAAGTAGCGCTGGCGCAAAGCAAAGGGGGCCCCCTCACGGGAGGCCCCCAGCAGATCCTTCATGTGGTGAGGAGGCGGCATGGAGCCGCCTCCTATTTTTCTCTGTATCTGATCGCGTAGCGGAAGTTCTTCGGATCGTAAAAATCGACCGCCTTCCCCCCTACCTCGGCATAGGGATAGCCGAAGGTGTTCAGGGGCGCCCCTGCCTGGGGCGGGTTGAGGACCACATCGCGCCCAACTGCCAACGCGATGCGGTAGGGGTCGATTCCCCCCCAGAAATACTCCCGGTACTCCTTTGTCTTCGCATCGTCCAGTTTCAGGCTTTCCACCAGCATTGCCTTGCGGACGTCGGCCGGGTCCACCGGCACCCACCCGTAACCGGGGAGGAAAAACTCGGCCCAGCAGTGCTGCCAGGTGGTGATATCCTCTTCGGCCTTCTTGCCGAGGCGGATGCCGAAGACCTCCCGGGCCGGCACCCCGGCGGCGCGGGAGAGGGCAATGAAGACCGACGAGATGTCAGTGCACTTCCCGCCAGGCTTCTCCAGCAGGGCACAGACGTCACCCTTGCCGCACCCTCTGGTGTTCGGGTCCCGGTAGGTGTTCTCGCAGGTCCAGTCGTAAATGGCCCGGGCTTTCTCCAGCACGGTTTTCTTCCCCTTGATGATGGAATCGGCCAGTTTCTTCACCTCACCGTCGGTGGGGCCGAGGCTCGTGGGTGTCAGGTACTGCCGGTAGTCGGCCGAGTCCCAGGCGGCTTCCTTCTTTGGAAAATCCCGTCGGATCACCTCCTGCCGCTCGGCGGTAACGGTAAAGGAAAGCTTACGGCTGGTGGCGTCGCTCTTCCACCGGGCATAGAGGATCGGCGTACCGTTGGTCCGGTCGGTGTAGACGCCGGACTCGGCGTAGTCCCCGGAGACGCTGATGCCGCTGATGGTCTGGTTGGCGTCGGTAACCGGATAGGGAAGCCAGAGTTTCACCTCTTTCCCCTTTTCCTGGGTCGACAGGTCCACATCGACGGTCACCACCCCGGCCCGGCTGGTAGCTCCGAAGGCGGTGGCGGCGCTCACGATGGTCAGCATCGCCGCCATAAACAACTTCTTCATGAATCCTCCCCTATGGTAGTGCGGAACTGCGGCTCCGCGATTTTATTTTTGCCGGCCAGTGACGCACATCCCAGGCCAGGGCCATCCCTCGCTCCCCTTCTCCAAAATGTAAAGCCGGTTTTCGTCGACCCCCTTTGACTTCAGGTAGTCATAGGTATTCTTGGCACCGCCGCCCCCCCGGGGGCAGACGATTACCACATCATCCCTGGTGGCGCCGATCTTCCTAAGGATGGCGTCAAGCCGTTTCTTCTCCTCGGCGCTTTTCACGGGGAAGGCGTTGGTTTCCACGGCACCCTTGAAGTGCCCCTTGGCAAATCCCTCCGAAGGCTGGATATCGACGATGATCATGGAGCGGCCACTCTCCAGCCACCCTTTGAAGGTGTCCTGCTTCACGAACCGGTAGTCGGCCGCCATGGCCGCAACGGCAACCAAAAGAACAGAGACCGTCAGTAAGGTGATCCATTGTTTCATGCTCTCTCCTTTTCGGTGAAATGTACTTATTGCGCGCTACGCCGAGCCCGATTCAGGATCTCCAGGAACGCCTCGATCCTCACCTTCAGCTGCTCAGTGTCCGATTCGGAGTAGTCAGTCTCGATCTGGAGGAAGGGAACAGAGGTCCGCTCCTGGAGGTATTTCTTAAGGCTGTAGGACTCGATGTTGTAGGTGTGGCATCCCTGCCAGGTGAGGTCGATGACCCCGTCGGCCTGGAACTCCCGGGCAAGGCGTTCCACCAGCTCGAAGCGCCCCTGGTTGGGGGACATGCACGAGCAGGGGATGCGCAGATAACGCTCGGCAATGGCCCGGAGGGGATCGTCGGCATCCTCGGCCACCGGCTCCACCTTCTTGTAGGCGCCGCAGCTCTCGAAGCAGACCACGCTCCCCCCGCACTCTTCCACAAGCCGCACCACCTTGTCGGAGCCGATCCCCACCGGCACGCCGGTCAAGAGAACCCGGGGGGTCTCTTCCGTAAAGGGGGAGATTCCCGCGCCGGCCATCTCCCAGAGCTCCGCCGTGAGCCGGTCCACCAGGGCGATGGCCTCCTCCTTGTTCACGGAAAAGCCCCGGTTGTGGAGCACCGTCAGCAGATCGAGGCCGCTGATGGGTGACGGCTTCAGCTTGCAGAGATCCTGGAGGGCCTGGAGGGAGCGCCGCTCGTCGTTGCAGAGGCGGATCGCATCCCGAAGCCGCTCCGGGGTCAGCTCCACGCCGAATTCCTGCTCAAGCCTCGCCGCGAGGCGCTTCAGCTCCCCGAGCCAGTAGTCGAGGGCGGCCCCGTCCTGCACTTGGGGAAGCTGCATCAGGTGCAACGGCTTGAACTCGTTCAGGAGCTCATACATCTTCTTCTTGCCGTCGCAGGTGGTCTCGGCGATGAGGAGGTCGGCAAAGTGGAAATAGGGGCAGGTGTCGGTGGCCGCAAAACCGTAGCTCGACTTGATGAGGGGACAGAGGCTGCGGGGGAGGACCTTCTCCGCCGCCGGGATCGGGTTCGGGCTCGTGCCGCAGAGGGAGACCGGAATGGCCCCCGCCGCCACCACCAGTTCCGCAGGCGAGTAGAGGCAGTAGGTCCCCACGATCCGCGCCCCGGCTTCCTTCGCCTCCTTGAGGGCAAGGGCGTTGCGCTCCCGCAGGGTAGCAATCTCGGTGAATGTCTCGGCTTTCGTCATATCCATGATCTCTTTCTCTTTCGTGAAGTTCAAGCGTCCCGGCCGATGAGGGCTGCCCCCAGCGCCCCCACCAGCTGCGGCTCGCGGGGAACGTGGAGCGATACGCCGAGCCGCTGGGCGATAGCCCTGCATATGGCGTGGTTGCGGGCCGTCCCCCCCGTGAAGGTCACCACCCCCGCGAGCGGCAGACGTCCCGCAAGGCCTTGTACCCGCCGGGCGATGGAGTCGAGGATGCCGGCCGCGATGGCCCCCTTGGAGACCCCCTGGGCCAAAAGGCCGATGATCTCCGACTCGGCAAATACCGTGCACATGCTCGACAGGGGGGCCGGCGCGGCGGAAGCGGCCAGTTCCCCCAGCCCGTCGAGGGTCACGTCGAGGATCCCGGCCATGACTTGCAGGAAGCGGCCGGTGCCGGCGGCGCACTTGTCGTTCATGATGAAATCGGACACCCCGCCGGCGGCGTCCAGGGCGATGACCTTGCTGTCCTGCCCTCCGATGTCGATAACGGTGCGGGTCGCTCCGTTCAGGTGGTGGGCGCCCCGGGCGTGGCAGGTGATCTCCGTCACCTTCCGGTCGAAGATGGGGAGTGAAATCCGCCCATACCCGGTGCCGATGACCCGCTCAAGCCGCTCTTCGCTCACCCCGCCGGCCGCGAGGGCGTGCCGCAGGGCCATGAGCCCCGCCTCCCGGGGTTCCCAGCCGGTAGGCACCACTGCGGTCCCCCGCACCTCGCCGTCAAAGATCACGGCTTTGGTGGCCGTGGAGCCGATATCGATGCCTGCAGCAATCATCGTTTCGCTTCCATGAATTAATAATCCGGAGCGCCTGTGGCGCCCGGAGTGCTTCAACCGTTCGCGACGTTACAGCCTGACCACCGAGCCTGCCCCCATGAGGCTCTCGGCAATGGTGAACATATTGGTGACCGAGCCGGCCACAAGCTTATCCTTGCGGTGAAAGAAATCGAGGCAGACACCGCAGGAGAGGACCTCCACTCCCCGGTTGCCGAGGCTCTCCAGGGCCTCCAGTACCTCGGAACCTTCCGTGGTGAGAAGAACCCCGGTGTTGACGAAGAGCATCCGGTCCGGAAGTTCCGCCAGATCAAGCAAGGTGATGATAAAGTTCTTCATGAGGAGTCGCCCCAGCTCCTCGGGGCCATCGCCGAGCCGGTCGGAGGCCACGAGTATGACACTTTTCCCTCCCCGATCCGCCACAGTCCGGACCGGCACGGCCGGGGCACTCCCCGGCGAGGTGATGGTGAGGGTGAAACCATTGTCAGTCTCGGCTTCACTGACGGCAAAACCGCGGTTCTCGGCAAAGCGGGTCACGTTCTCCCGGGGTGCCCCCGGATCCACGAGTACCTGCACCGCCTCGCCTCCCGCCTCCTCCAGTGCCCGCTTGGTGGTCACCACCGGCGCGGGGCAGGCCATATTCCTGCAGTCGATTATTTTCATCCAAACCCCTATATTCAAAGTTCATAAGATGTTCTGACAAATTCTGGTAAAGTATTGCGTATTTGACAGAACAAGGTCAAATTGATAATTTTGATAAACTAAATAGTTCGTATCGTAAATTACGATAACAAGAGAGTCCCATGAACCTCAAACAGCTGGAAGTATTCCTCGCCGTGGCCGAAAGCGGCAGCTTTTCCCGGGGGGCCGAGGCAACGTTTCTCACCCAGTCGACGGTGAGCCAGCATATCGCGGCCCTGGAACACGAAGTGGGGGTGAAGCTCCTGGACCGCACGGGGCGTGGGGCGCTCCTGACCGAAGGGGGAAAGCTCCTGCTGGAGCACGCCCGCAGGGTGGTGGCGGGCGCCCGCGAGATCGAGCCGGCCATGCGGCGCTTCCGGGGGTTGGAAGAGGCGGAGCTTCGCGTGGGGGGAAGCAACATACCCGGCGACCACATGATTCCCGAAGTGCTTCCCCTCTTCCTCGCACGGCATCCCGGCGTCCGCCTGACGCTCCTCCAGGGGGACAGCCGGGAGATTCTGGACAAGGTGGCGCGGGAAGAGGTGGAGATCGGCATCATCGGGAGCCGCTTCGACGACGAGGGGTTCGCCTTCACCCCTCTGGGACGCGACGAAATCAGGCTCATTGCAGGAAGCACCCACCCTTTGGCCGGCACAGGCCCCGTCGGCCTCAACATCCTGACCCGCCAGGAGTTCATCATGCGCGAGCAGGGGTCCGGCACGGCCCAAACCATCGCGCACGCCCTGGCCGGCGCCGGCGTCGCACCGGCCACCCTTGCGGTGCGGGCGAGCCTTGGGAGCAACGAGGCGGTCAAGCATGCCGTGGCCAGCGGATTGGGAGTGTCGTTTCTGTCGGAAATCTCGGTGAGAAAGGAACTGGGACGCGGCGAACTGGTGGAAATTCCGGTCGACGGGCTGAAGATTTCCCGCACGTTCTACCTTGTGCAGCGGGAGGGGCGGGAGCTTTCGCCGGCGGCCCGCGCCTTTGCCGACCTGATGGTGGACCAGTACCGCTAGCGGGCCGCCACGGCCTGCGTTCGTCCAATCGCCTCCCTTCCTTTGGTATTCCTCTTGCAACCCCTCCAACGCATTCATTTATCAAATACTATTCAGGACATTCCTGCGACAACGTTTCATGCGAAAAATCACAATAAATGTTATTACCCTGAACATATTCTTCGTCATCGGAGCCACCGCGATCTCCACGATTCTCTTCCTGGCGGAGATTCGCGATGAGTCGGAGCGACTGGCAAAAGTGGAGCAGGAACAGGGGATTCAGACGTTCTGGAGGCTCCTCAAGGCCAAAGGAAATGATTTTAAGATCGTCAACGGCAGGCTCATGGCCGGCGACTACGTCCTGAACGGCAACTTTGAGCTCCCTGACATGATCCAGTCGATCTTCGGCGGAACGGCGACGGTCTTCATGGGGGATACGCGGGTTTCCACCAACATCCTCAAGGGAGACGGCACCCGGGCGGTCGGCACGAAGCTGAACGGGCCCGCATACAACGCTATTTTCAGACATAACCAGCCGTACCGCGGGGAGGCCATGATTCTCGGCATCCCCTATTTCACCGCCTACGATCCCATCAGAAACAGCCGGGGCGAAATCATCGGCGTACTCTATGTGGGTGCCAAAAAGAACGAATTCTATTCGCGCTACGAGCACTACAAGGCCAACGTCATCGCCGGCGCGGCGGTCATCTCCACGATCTTTGCAGTGCTGGCCGTTGTCATACTGAGGGACAGAAAGCTCCACGTGGAGGCGCTCGAGGAGAACGAGACCAAGTACCGGACCCTCTTCGAGAGTTCTGCTGAGGGGATCCTGCTGTTCGATCACATTATTTTTGACTGCAACGAACAGCTGTGTCGGCTGCTTGGCAGAAGCCGTGACAAAATCATCGGGAGATCGCCCCTTCACTTCTCGCCTGACCTGCAGCCCGACGGTACCCCCTCAGCCGACAAAGCCCGCCAGCTGATTGACGCTGCCCTGGCAGGAGAAGCCAGATTTTTCCCCTGGCAGCACCAGAGACAGGATGGAACCTTGGTCGACGCCGAGGTTTCCCTGAAGGCTCTGACCATCCAGGGACGCACGGTTCTCCAGGCGGTGGTGCGAGACGTAACCGAACGGGAAAAGGCCGAGCGCCTGCTGACGGGAGAGAAGTTCGCCCTGGAGCTTGTCAACTCCGAGGCCTCCCTCGACAAGGTCCTCGAATTCCTCTGCCGGCTCATGGAAGAACAGGCCCGCGAACTTCGCTGCTCCATCCTGCTGGTGGACGCCGACGGCAGGCACCTGCGGCACGGGGCCGCACCCAGCCTCCCCGCCGAATACAATCGGATCATAGACGGCACCCGCATCGGGCCCAATATCGGGACCTGCGGCACGGCTGCCTTCTCGGGGAGCCTCGTCGTCACCGGCGATATCGAGACCGACCCGCGCTGGGTGAAGTACCGCAAACTCCCCCTCAGCCACGGGCTTCGCGCCTGCTGGTCAATGCCCGTCAAAGCGCGCAACGGTGCGATTCTCGGAACCTTTGCGGCCTACTCGACGGTTCCCCGGGAGCCTGCCGCTGCCGAACTGCAGCTCATGGAGCGGCTCGGGCACCTGACCAGCATCGCCATCGAGCGCAAGCAGGCCGAGGAATCGCTGCGGATGATCCGCCTGCAGCAGCAGGCCATACTCGACAACATCCCTGACCTGGTCTGGCTCAAGGACATCGAAAGCAGATTCATCGCCGTCAACGCGGCATTTGCCAAAGCCTGCGGCACCACTCCCTCTGAACTGGTGGGAACGAATGACCTGGATCTCTGGCCCACCGACCTTGCCACCCTCTATCGCGAGGACGACGCCCGGGTCATGGCGTCGGGAAAGCAGATCCGCACCGAGGAACCCCTCGTCGACATCAACGGAAAGAGAGTCTGGATCGAAACCATCAAGATGCCCATTTATGACGAGGCGGGAGCGGTCATCGGCACCACGGGCATCGCCAGGGACATTTCGGAGCGGCGGGAGACGGAACTGAAGCTGAGGGAGAACGAGACCCGGCTCGCAAAGGCGCAGCAGATTGCCCATGTGGGGAACTGGGACTGGGATATTCTCAACAACACGCTTCACTGGTCCGATGAGATTTTCCGGATTTTCCGCATCCCCCCCGACCAGCCCAACATGACCTACGAAACATTCCTGGAAGCGGTCCATCCCGACGACCGGCAAAACATGACCGATGCCATGCAGGCTTCCCTGCACGATAAGGTTCCTTACGGAATAACATATCGCATCATCTGCCCTGACGGAGAGATCAGACATCTGAGAACGGAGGGAGAGGTCGAGTTCGATACGGAAGGGGCTCCGGTGCGGATGCAGGGGGTCGTCAAGGACATTACGGTGAGTACCCTTGCCGAGGAGGCTCTGCGTGAGAGCGAAGCCCGCTTCAGGGAGATCTTCGAACAGAACGAAGACGCCATCATTCTGCTCTCGCGGGAAACCCTGGACATCATCGATGCCAACAAGGCGGCGGAGACACTGATCGGCCGCGACAAGGAGTCTCTCAACTGGCTCGGCCCCTGGTCGTTCATCGTACCCGACGACTACAACCCGTTCATCGGGGCCATCCCCCACGCCGAGGATACGACCCCCTTCCACCTGGACCGTATCGGCGTTGTCAGGTCCGACGGAACCCGTCTCATCTCTTCGATCTGGGGCAAAATCATCCGATTGCGGGACACGGAGGTGGTCTACTGCTCCATCCGCGACATCACCCAGAGAATCCGCATGGAGGAAGAGGCACAGATCACCCAGTCCCGCCTCATCCACACCAACAAGATGGCCTCCCTCGGCGTCCTCGTCTCCGGCATAGCCCACGAGATAAACAACCCCAACACCTTCATCCAGGGAAACGCATCGCTCATCGAGAGTTTCTGGCGCGACACCGTCCCGATCCTCGACCGCCATCACACCGAAAACGGCGACTTCGTCCTCGGCGGCCTGCCGTTCGTGGAGGTAGAAAAAATTTTCCCCCGCCTTCTCCTTGGGGTAAAGGAGGGTTCGCGCCGCATCAGCGCCATTGTCAACAACCTCAAGGACTTCGCCCGGGAGGATACCGCGAAGACTTTCGTGCCGATCGCCGTCAACAACATCGTTGAAAATGCGAAAATGATTCTCAGCTACCAGATTCACCGCTACACCGACCATTTCCGCATGGAACTGGGCGAAGACCTCCCGCAGGCCCGGGGAAAATTTCAGCAGATAGAACAGGTGGTCATCAACCTGATCATGAACGCCCTGCAGGCGCTTCCCGGCAAGGACGCAGGGGTCACCGTCTCCACATCCGCCGACCTCGTTGCCTCGGTGGTCACCATCAGCGTACGCGATGAGGGAGAAGGGATGCCGTGGGAGGTTCTGGAGCGGATCACCGAGCCCTTCTTCTCCACCAAGCTTGAACAGGGAGGGACCGGACTCGGTCTCTCCATCTCCGCTGCCATCATCAGAGAGCACGACGGCACGCTGACATTCGAATCGACTCCCGGCAAGGGAACCACCGCAACGGTAACCCTGCCGCTCGCCTATCCTGTCGGAGAACGAAACCATGCCTGATCAACAGACTTTTCCCATTCTGGTGGTGGACGATGAGGAGGAAATCCTCTTTACCACCAGCATCACGTTGCGAAGCGCCGGCTTCCCCCTGGTGCTGACGGAAAGCGACAGCCGCAACGTCATGGAAATCCTTGCCCGGCAGGAGGTGGCCCTCGTTCTCCTTGACCTTTACATGCCGCACCTGCCGGGATACGAGCTCCTGAAGGAGATCACCGCGAATCATCCTGAGATCCCGGTCATCGTGGTCACGGCGGCAAACGAGGTGGGAATGGCCGTGGAGTGCATGAAAGCAGGTGCATTCGACTATTTCGTCAAGCCGGTGGAACCGCCGCGGCTCCTGGCAACGGTCAGGAAAGCGCTGGAGATGCACGCGCTCCGCTCCCAGGTGAATTCCCTGAGCAGCCATATCCTCACCGGCGGACTCGACAACGAGGAAGCGTTCGCCCCGATCATCACCCGCAACCGGAAGATGCACTCCATCTTCCAGTACCTGGAGGCGATTGCCCCAAGCAACCAGCCCCTTCTGGTTACCGGCGAGACGGGGGTCGGCAAGGAGCTTGTCGCCCGTACCGTCCACAACATCAGCGGCCGTAAGGGTCCCTTCGTGGCGGTCAACATCGCCGGCCTTGACGACATGGTCTTCTCCGACACCCTGTTCGGCCACCGCAAGGGGGCATTCACCGGCGCCGACCGGCAGCGGGAGGGCCTCATCGCCAAGGCAGCGGGCGGCACCCTCTTCCTCGACGAGATCGGCGACCTGCAGCCGTCGTCCCAGGTGAAGCTGCTCAGACTCCTCCAGGAGCAGGAATACTACCCCCTGGGGGCGGACACGCCGGTCCGCGCCGACGCCCGGATCGTCGTCGCCACGAACCGTGACCTGAAGGCGATGATGGCGGACGGAAGCTTTCGGAAAGACCTCTACTACCGCCTGAGCGCCCATCAGGTTCTGATCCCCCCCCTGCGCGACCGGCGGGAGGATATCCCGCTCCTGGTGGAGCACTTCTTCGATGAGGCCGCGGCCTCCCTCTCCCGGCAGAAGCCGACGATCCCCCCGGAACTCACCTGTTACCTCGGCACCTATGCGTTTCCGGGCAACATCCGGGAGTTGCGGGCCATGGTCTTCGATGCCATGGCGCGCCATGAAAAAGGGGTGCTTTCCCTGGCCGCCTTCAGGGAGGTGATCGGCAATCCTCGCTCCCCGGCTGAAACATCTCCCCTTCCCTTCCTCAAAGGACTGAGGGAAGAGTCCGGCAATGCCGGCCGCATGCCGACCCTGAAGGAGGCGGAGGATGCCCTCATCGCCCATGCCCTGAGCATCGCCAACGGCAACCAGGGGATAGCCTCGGCCCATCTGGGGATCACCCGTCAGGCCCTCAACAAGCGCCTCAACAGAAGAACCGCCGACGAATAACCCCTGCGCCATTTGTTGCACCGGCAACCAATGGCGCATATCCCCCGAAAACCCGCGCCAGCTGCCTATTTCCCAGCAATCACCCCGCCATCTGCAACTTCCGTCGCACCCCTTTCCCTCGACACACCTTTCAACACCCTGTAATTACACAATTTTATTCTCATGCACTCTGGCATTTCGACTGCAATACGTATCGTCGTAGCGATCACTTTTTCAGTCAGCCGACAATGCCAAGGAGGCCCACCATGCCAGAGAACGCATCAGCGAACCTGACGATAAGACTGAACGGCGACTGGTCCATGACCGGCGTCACGCAGCAGCTCCTCCCCCTGACGGAACACCTGGCCGCCCTTTCCGGGGTGCATCCGCAGCAGGCGCAGCCGGTCATCGACCTGACGGAGGTCGCCCTGTTCGATGCCTGCGGATGCCAACTCCTGACGATACTCCTTCGCCATCTGAGGCTCCTGGGTTTCGCTCCCGTCCTGACCAATATCCCGGCAGAACTCCGCGGCAGCATCGAGCTCCTCGGCTTCGGCCACGAATTCGAGACAATGCTCGACATTGCCAAGGGCCACGCATGACCACCCCGGATCACCACAATACCTCCATCGACCTGGATCGCTTCAACGCCGTCTTTTTCGAGGAGTGCGCCGAACACCTGGCCGATATGGAGCACATCCTCGTGGCCCTCGACCCGGCACATCCCGACGGCGAGGAACTGAACGCCCTGTTCCGCGCGGCCCACTCCATCAAGGGAGGAGCCGGCATTTTCGGCTTCAGGGACCTTACCGTGGTGACCCACGAGCTTGAATCGCTCCTGGACAAGGTACGCGGCAACGAACTCGGCCTGACCGCCACCATGATCGACCTTTTCCTGGAAGCCCGCGACGCCATCGCCATGCAGTTGGCGGGACACCGTGACGGCGCCGCGGTGGACCAGGGGGTTATCGAGGATATCTGCCGCAGGCTTCGCGACCAGATCGAAACAAATGCTGCCGCTGCCGAAGCTTCCACTTCGTCCCACGTTCCAAGTGCTGAACCCATGACCGGCTTCCGCCGGTTGGAGATCGTCTTTTCCCCCGACAACGACATCTTCCAGCGGGGCGTGCGGCTCGAAAACCTCTTCAACGAACTGGCGCAGTTGGGGGACCTTTCGGTGAAGGCAGAGATCCCCGAAGCGCCTCCCTTTGAGGCGTTCGATCCCGAGGTCTGCCACGCCCGGTGGATTTTCGCCCTCGACACGGCCGCCGCCGATGAGGAGATCTGGGACATCTTCGAGTTCGTGGCCGAACGGGAGCAGCTGACGATCATCACCAGGGACGAGCAGGCAACCGCCGCGCCGTCTCCCGCAAGGGAAGACATCCCTGCACCCGCAAGCACGCCGGCAGAGGCAGCCATAGCCCCCATGGGGCGCCGTGCCTACGACCGCGATGAAACGGCGCCCGGGGCCTTCGGCCGCCGGGGGGGCGAGGCTGAGTCCTCCATCCGGGTGGGGGTCACCAAGGTGGATCAGCTCATCAACCAAGTGGGCGAACTGGTCATCACCCAGTCCATGCTGTCCCAGATGGCGGCGGTTCTCGATCCGGTCCTCTTCGAGAACATCCATCGGGGACTCCTGCAACTGGAGCGCAACACCCGCGACCTCCAGCAGAGCGTCATGTCGATCCGGCTGGTCCCCATCAGCATCGTATTCAGCCGCTTCCCCCGCCTGGTGCGCGACCTGGCTGCCAAGCTCGGCAAGCAGGTGGATCTGAAAACCGTTGGCGAGGCCACCGAGCTGGACAAGGGGCTCATCGAAAAGGTTGCCGATCCCCTCACCCACCTGGTGCGGAACTGCCTCGACCACGGGCTCGAATCCCCTGAAGCGCGCATGGCCGCAGGGAAGGATCCCGTCGGCACCATAACGCTGCGGGCCTCCCAGGTGGGGGGACGGATCGTCATCGATGTCATGGACGACGGCGCCGGTCTCAGCCGGGAGAAGATCCTCCGCAAGGCGGCCGAACGGGGCATCCCGGCCAGCGACGCCATGACCGATGAGGAGGTCTGGCAACTGATCTTCGCCCCCGGCTTCTCCACCGCCGAAACCGTGACCGACATCTCCGGCCGCGGGGTCGGCATGGACGTGGTGCTGCGAAACGTGCAGGCCCTGAGCGGGCGGGTGCAGGTCTCGTCGGAGCCGGGCGCCGGAACCCGCGTCACCATCAGCCTTCCCCTGACCCTGGCGATTCTCGACGGTCTCTCCGTGGCGGTGGGTGGCGAAAAGTTCATCATCCCCCTGAACGCCATCATCGAATCCCTCCAGCCGAAGCCGGAGGAAATCAAATCGGTCAACGGCAGGACCGTCGTCCACGTCCGGGGCGAATACCTCCCCCTTCTGCCGCTCCACCAACTCTTCAACCTGGAAACGGCGGTCACGAGGGCTGAAGAGGGAATCGTCGTACTGGTGGATGTGGAGGGGGAAAAGGCGGCGCTGCTGGTGGACGCCCTCCTGGACGAGCACCAGGTGGTCATCAAGAGCCTCGAAGCCAACTACCGCAAGGTTGAAGGAACGGCGGGCGCGACGATCCTCGGGGACGGGCGGGTGGCGCTGATCCTGGACGTCCACGCCCTGCTCCGGATGAGATAAATACGAGTCAGGAGGATATACACAACTATGGATACGTCTGAACGAATCATCCCCCATGAATACCTCACCTTCACCCTCGGCAACGAGGAGTACGGCATCGACATCCTGAAGGTGCAGGAGATCCGGGGCTACGACGCCGTGACCCGCATCGCCAACGCGCCGGAGTTCCTCAAGGGGGTCATCAACCTGCGAGGGGTGATCGTACCCATCGTCGACATGCGGATCAGGTTCAACCTCGGCACTCCCCACTACGACGAGTTCACCGTGGTCATCATCATGAACGTGCTGAACCGGGTCATCGGCATGGTGGTGGACGGCGTCTCCGACGTGGTGGCCCTGGAACCGGAGCAGATCAGGCCGGCGCCGGAGCTGGGCTCGGCCCTGGATACCCGCTACCTGACCGGCCTCGGCACCGTGAACGGCCAGATGCTCATCCTCATGGACATAGAAAAGCTCCTGAGCAGCGACGAGATGCAGCTCATGGACAGCGCGGCGTAGAGGCACCGCCGCTGCCTGATATCTTCAAGTACCGACGAGATACGCACCCATGAAAGGGGAAACAGCATGAAATTCAAAGCATTTAAAGACTGGAAGATCCTCACGAAAATCCTCAGCATCTCGGTGGCGACCATCGTGCTCATCGTCTCGGGCATCCTCTTCTATGTGTTGCCGCTGGTGGAAAAGAAGCTGATGAACGAAAAGAAAGCGACCGTTGGCAGCACCGTTGACACCGTGGCCACCCTGATCGATGGCTACCACGCGAAGGTCAAGAGCGGAGAACTGACCGAGGCCGAGGCCAAGAAGCGGGCCATCGACAACATCCGCTCGCTCCGGTACGAGGGGAACGAATATTTCTGGATCAACACCGTCGAGCCGGTCATGGTCATGCACCCGATCAAGCCGGATCTGGAAGGGAAAAAACTCGACGATATCAAGGACCCCAACGGGAAGCAGATCTTTGTCGAAATGGCGAAGGTTGCCAAGGAGCAGGGTGAAGGGGATGTGGAGTACCAATGGTCGAAACCGGGCGCCACGGCACCGAGTCCCAAGATCTCCCATGTCCAGTTGGACAAGGAATGGGGATGGGTCATCGGCAGCGGCATCTACGTGGACGACGTTAAAAAGGAACTGATGGCCATGAGGATCCAGATCATCGCCGCCACCCTGATTTTTGCGCTGCTGATCTTCGCCTTCGCCTTCGTCGTGGCGCGCCGGATCAGGATGGCCCTGGGCAAGGCGATCACCGCCTCCGAGCATATCGCCGCCGGCGACCTGACCGCCGCCATCGAGGCCTCCAGCGAGGACGAAACCGGCCAACTCCTCCGCTCATTAAGGGAGATGAACGACAGCCTCTCCCACATCGTGGCCGAAGTCCGCACCGGCGCCGACTCCATCGCCAGCGCCACCGAGCAGATCTCCGCCGGCAACGCCGACCTCTCCCAGCGCACCGAAGAGCAGGCCTCGGCCCTGGAGGAGACCGCCTCCAGCATGGAAGAGCTCACCTCCACCGTGAAGCAGAACGCCGACAACGCCCAGCAGGCCAACAAGCTGGCCATGACCGCCAGCGACGTGGCGGAGCGGGGGGGCAACGTCATCGGCCGGGTGGTGGACACCATGGGAGCCATCACCGAGAGCTCCCGCAAGATCTCCGACATCATCGGCGTCATCGACGGCATCGCCTTCCAGACCAACATCCTCGCCCTCAACGCGGCGGTGGAGGCGGCCCGGGCCGGCGAGCAGGGGCGCGGCTTCGCCGTGGTGGCCGGCGAGGTGCGGAACCTTGCCCAGCGTAGTGCTGCAGCGGCCAAGGAGATCAAGAGCCTCATCGAGGACTCGGTGAGCAAGGTGGAGGATGGGAGCCGCCTGGTGGAAGAGGCCGGGGAGACCACCCGGGAGATCGTCACCAGCATCAAGCGGGTGGCCGACATCATGGCCGAGATCTCCGCCGCCTCCATCGAGCAGTCCAGCGGCATCGAGCAGGTGAACACCGCCATCACCCAGATGGACGACGTGACCCAGCAAAACGCCGCCCTGGTGGAAGAGGCCGCGGCGGCCGCCGAGGCGCTGGAGGACCAGGCCCGCACCATGGTCTCCACCGTGAGCCGCTTCAAGCTGGCCGACGGCGGACGCGCCGACTCCGGGGCTACGCCGAAGAAGGAGCGCAAGCCCACCGCAGCCAGGGTGTCGCCCATTGCTCGGAACACCCCGGCCGCCAAGGCCGCCCCCAAGGTGAAAGCCGCCAATGGCTACCACAAACCGGCAGTTCCTGAACACCACGAGGCCGAGTTGCCCAAGGCCGTGGGGTATGACGACGACTGGAAGGAGTTTTAGAGAGGCACGATGCCCAACCACGCCATTGCACCGCTGACAGGAACCGACGCGGATTTCCCCCCGAGGGATCTCCGCGAGTTCCACTTCACCGACGGCGACTTTGCCCGGGTTCGGGAGCTCATCTACCGCACCGCGGGGATCGCCCTCAGCCCGGTCAAGCGTGACCTGGTCTACGGCCGCCTGGCCCGCCGCCTGCGGGTCAGGGGGCTCACCTCCTTTGACGATTACCTTCGCATCGTGGAAAGCGGCGACCGGCAGGAGCAGGAGGCGTTCGTCAACGCCCTCACCACCAACCTCACCTCCTTCTTCCGGGAGCCCCACCATTTCCCGATCCTGGCTGACCACCTGAAGGGACTCGGCGGCCGGCGGCCGCTCTCCATCTGGTGCTGCGCCGCATCCACCGGTGAGGAGCCCTACTCCATCGCCATGACCGTGGTGGAGCAGTTCGGCACCTTCACCCCGCCGGTCAGGATTCTGGCCACGGACATCGACACCAGCGTCCTTGACCGGGCGCGCCAGGGAATCTACCGCATCGACCGGATCGAGCGCCTTCCCCGGGAGCAGTTGAGGCGGTTCTTCCTCAGGGGAGAGGGGAAAAATTACGGCCTTGTCCGGGTCAGGCCCGAGCTGCAAAAGCTCATCACCTTCCGGCAGTTGAACCTGCTGGACCCGCAATGGCCCATGGGGGAGCGGTTCGACGCCATCTTCTGCCGCAACGTGATGATCTACTTCGACAAGGAGACCCAGTACGGCATCCTGAGGAAGTTCGTCCCCCTGCTCCACCCCGGGGGGCTCCTCTTCGCCGGCCACTCGGAGAGTTTCCATCACGCCGCCGACCTCTTCCAGGTCCGCGGCAAGACGGTCTACGCCGTTCGGGATGGCGCCCCCCTCCCCACCAGCCTCCGGTCATAACCGGAAACAGGGAGAAGTTCATGCACACCGGCAAATACTTCGCGAAAAGCTCCTATTACGACCGGACCTTCAACAAGCAGGCAGTGAAGATTCTTCCGGGCGAATACCACGCCACCGACAGCGATACCATGATCGTCACGGTGCTCGGCTCCTGCGTCTCGGTCTGCATCCGCGACCGGGTAAGCGGCATCGGCGGCATGAACCACTACATGCTTCCGGGCGAGGCAGGCACCGCCGGGTCCCCTTCACCCCGCTACGGCACCCACGCCATGGAACTGCTGATCGATCACCTGCTCCAGCTGGGAGGGAGGCTTCCCTACCTGGAGGCAAAGGTCTTTGGCGCCGGCAGGGTCATCAACGGAGTAACCGATGTGGGGGAGCGCAACGCCGAATTCGCCCTCCGTTACCTGGAAGAGCGCGAAATACCGGTAACGGCGGTGGATGTGGGAGACATCTACCCGCGCAAGGTCTACTTCGCTCCTGCAACCGGCCGCGCCTTTGTCAGGCAGATCCGCTCCCTTCCCATCGAGACAAGCCCCCTCAACCAGGAGGGGATCACCACAGGACGTTGACCGCTATGCTCTATACGACCCAGAAAGTACTTCTTTCCGACATGATCCTCTGCCTCTCGAAGGTCATGGAATGGATCAGCCCGGCCATCGTCAGCCACCAGATGCGGGTGGCCTTCATCGCCCGGAACATCGCCGCTGAATTGGGCCTGTCAATCGAGCAGCAGAACCAGCTGGCACTGGCCGGGGTACTCCATGACATCGGCGCCTTCTCCCTCAAGGACGACAGTTCCCTCCCGGACTACGAAACAAGCCCCGACCTCGTCACGGGGCATTCGGAGTTGGGATACCTCCTGATGCGCGATTTCCGGCCGTTCCGGCAGGTGGGCGAGCTGATCAGGCACCACCACACCCCCTGGGAGCACGGCAGGGCCAGGGGGCTTCAGGGTGACGGGGAATTCCATCCGGCCCAGATTATCTACCTGGCAGGAAAAATCGACGGTCTGATCGACAGGAACGAGGAAATCCTGGGGCAGATCCCCGCCATCTGCCGCTACATCAGGGAAGGGGCCGGCGAACTCTTCGTCCCGTCCTACGTTGACGCCTTCCTGGCAGTGGCGGAGCGGGAGTACTTCTGGTTCACCCTCGATGCACCCACCATAACCCAGGCGGTCGTGAAAGACCTGCGTTTCGTCAATATCGAACTCGATTACGACAACATGATCAACCTGAGCAAGGTCTTCAGCCACCTGATCGACTTCCGTTGCCGCTACACCGCAACCCATTCCAGCGGCGTGGCCGGCACCGCCGAGGCGCTGGCGCGGCTCTACAGCTTCTCCGAAAGCGGCGTACACATGATGAAGGTCGCGGGTTACCTTCACGACATCGGCAAGCTGACCATCCCCCAGGAGATCCTCCACAAACCCGACAGACTGAGCCCGGAAGAGTTCAACAGGGTCAAGAAGCATCCCTTCTGGACCTACCAGGTGCTCAGCAACATCCAGGGGATGGAGGAGATCAGCACCTGGGCATCCTTCCACCACGAGCGGATCGACTCCCGCGGCTATCCCTTCCACTACAACGGCGGCGAACTCCCCCTGGGCTCCCGCATCATCGCCGTGGCCGACGTCTTCACCGCCCTCACGGAGGACCGTCCCTACCGCAAGGGAATGACCAGGAAAAGCGTCCGCGCCATCCTCCAGGAGATGGTGGACGACCGGGCCCTCGATTCCGGGGTGGTCGCCTCGCTCCTCAGGAACATCGACCAGATCGACGAGTGCCGGGTGACATCCCAGGACGAATCGGCCCGGCTCTACGCCGAGTTCAACCGCGCCGCCTCCTACCAGAACGCCGGCTACCGGAATGCGGTCTGACCCGTTCACCGCGGAAGGGGAGTACCTATGGCCATCAAAGTTCTCATCGTCGATGATTCGGCCCTCATCCGAAGCCTGATGACGGACATCATCAACAGCCAGACCGATATGGAGGTGGTGGGAGTGGCGCCCGACCCCCTGGTGGCCCGGGAAAAGATCAAGGCCCTCAATCCCGACGTTCTGACCCTCGACGTGGAAATGCCCCGGATGGACGGACTGGTCTTCCTTGAAAAGCTGATGCGCCTTCGCCCCATGCCGGTGCTCATGGTCTCGTCACTCACCGAAAAAAGCTCATTCCTGACTCTTCGGGCACTGGAGCTGGGGGCCGTCGACTTCGTCACCAAGCCGAAGATCGACATCAGCCGGGGCATGCAGGAATACGCCCGGGAGATCACCGACAAGCTCCGTATCGCCGCCAGGGCCAGGGTACGGCAGCCCCCCCCCCACATCCACCTCTCCGTGGAGCGAAAGAACACCGCCGACGCGGTGCTGCCGATGGAACACCGGACCTTTTCCTCCACCGAGAAGGTCATCGTCATCGGCGCCTCCACCGGCGGCACCGAGGCCTTGAAATCGTTCCTCGTTGCCATGCCAGCCGACTCTCCCGGCATCCTCATCACCCAGCACATGCCCGAGGCTTTCACCCGCACCTTTGCCCAGCGACTGAACGGCCTTTGCAGGATCAGCGTCAAAGAGGCGGAGCACGGTGAACGAATCCTCCCGGGCCACGCCTATGTCGCTCCGGGAAACCGGCACCTTCTCCTCGCCCGCAGCGGAGCCAACTACGTGGTGGAGCTCTCCGACGGCCCGCCGGTCAGCCGCCACCGGCCGTCGGTGGACGTCCTCTTTCGCTCGGCAGCCAACCGCGCCGGCAGAAATGCCGTCGGCATCATCATGACCGGCATGGGAGACGACGGCGCCGCCGGCATGCTGGAGATGCGCGAAGCCGGCGCCTACACCTTTGCCCAGGACGAAAAAAGCTGTGTGGTCTTCGGGATGCCCAAGGAGGCCATAGCGCGAGGGGGGGTTGACGAGGTGGCGCCCCTGGGCGAGATGCCGCGGCGGCTCTTCGGCTGGCTGGAGTCACAGGGGAACAGGGCCTTCAGGGTGTGAATCACATCAATATTCCCCGACGATCAGGTCATCGAGGTCCTTCCGATCACCCTTGCGGGGGAATTCCGCCGGCCGTCCCACAGCCACCACGGCCATAAGCTCCAGCCCCTCCGGCAATACCAGCAGTTCCCGCACCTTGTCCGCACTCTTCAGGATCTCCCCGAGCCACACGGCCCCAAGCCCCATGGCATGGGCCGCCAGAAGCATGTTCTGGAGGCACGCCCCGACAGACTGGTGATCCTTTGTATCGTTGTACATGGCGGCCCGGTCGCAGAAGACCGCAATGGAGACCGGCGCCCCTTCCAGGATGTGCCGGTACTTCGTAAGTCCCGCCAGCGCCCTGCGCTTTTCTCCGTCTGACACAATGGCAAACCGCCACGGCTGGTTGTTTAGCCCCGACGGCGCCCAGGAACCTGCCCGAACGATCTCCAGAACTTCCTCCCGCGTCACCGGCTCGCCGGTATACTGCCGCACGCTGCGGCGTCCGTAGATTGCCTCCAATACCTCCATCTCCATCCTCCTCGTCTTAAGCTAACTACACGTAAAATAAATTAAAGTTTTGCCGTTACGCTCCGATTAACTAAGAAAAATGTTATGAGGTCATCCCCATGCTGGACAAAGCCATTGCCGTCATCTCGGTGCTCATGTTTTTCGTTGCCCTCTGCTGCGTCTGCATTGGGGGAATTATCTTCCGATAGCCCCGCCTAGCTTCACACCTCCCAACGACATGTACGGCATACCAGGCATGGGTCGGCAACTCCTTTATCTTTTCACTCAGGACTCTATTGTGCCACAGCCCGTGGCACTATTGCGTATGTTTTCATTTGCTCCACGGGCGGTGGCACAAAGGGCAGTGGGATACTCGCGATAACAAGTCACAAAATGTTCTCCTACTGACAAGTGATGCCATGCAATCTTGTTTGGACGATGATGCGGCTGATTTGCAGGGACGATTCGGCAGGAAAACAAAAAACCCGCCTCCTATGCCGGGGGCGGGTTTTCGCTCGTCTGGGGGATCGAGTGGGTGTCAGGCGGCACCCTTCTCCTTATCCTTGGCCGCGATCTGCTCCGGCTCTTCCAGCGTTGCCTTTTTGAAGTTCCTGATGCCGGCTCCCAGCGACTGTCCCAACTGGGGGAGCTTGGCAGGGCCAAAGACAACAAGGGCAATGACGAGGACAATTATCATTTCAGGCATTCCGAATCCGAACATGGGTGAATCTCCTTTAGTGGCAAATTAGAGTATCGACGCAGAGTGTTGCATCACCCTGCGATGCGGTCGGCGCCGAGAGCGGCGTCGAGCTCGTCCCGCTCGCCATCCCGAAGCCGGTAGTAGTCCACGGGGGTATTGATGTTGCTGAAGGTGGCGTAGTCCGGATCGAAGAGGGCCACCTGCTCGGCGTTGACCCGGTTGACGTTGGTCCGGCCGAAGAACGAAACGATCCGCCGCTCGCCCGACAGGAGCGTTGTCTCGATGGCGGCCAGGCACCCCTTGCCGTAGACCGCATGGAGCGGTTCCAGCCCCGCCGGGCTCTCGGGAATGAGGACCCCGCCCGGGTCGGCCAGGGTGGCCAGATGCCGGATCAGGTCGCTGTTCAGGTAAGGCATGTCGCAGGCGACCATGAAGGCGGCGGGGTTGGCGGCGTGATGGAGCCCGGCGTGGATGCCGGCCAGGGCTCCCATCCCCGGGTGGATATCGGCCACTTTCCGGCAGGTGAGGAAATCGTACTGCTCCGGGTTATTGGTGACGAGGAGCACCTCGTCGAAGATCTCGGCCAGCTGCCGATGGATCGCCTCGATGAAGCGCCCCCCCTTGTAGGGGAGGAGCGCCTTGTTGCTCCCCATGCGGCGCGACTGCCCGCCGGCGAGGATGACGCCGGTGACGCCGGGAATGCGCCCCTTGGCAATGACCGGCAGGCGACAGGGCTCCGCCGGCAGGGCGAGCCGCCCGTGGTGGGCGTAGACCGTGAACTTCCCTCCCCGGACGTAACCGATGAGGGGAATCCCCGCCTCGTCGCACATCTTCACCGCCATGTCGGTGGCGGAGGTGCGGGAGGCGATGAGCCCTATCCCGAGCCGGGCGCACTTGGCGGCCATTTCGGTGGAGACCCGCCCCGAGGTGACGAGGATCTTTCCAGTCAGGTCGATTCCCCTGAAGAGGGCTTCCCCGGCGATCCGGTCAAGGGTGTTGTGGCGGCCGATGTCCTCGGCAAAGAGGAGGAGGTTCCCCTCCCCGTCCCCCACGGCCGCCGAGTGGATGCCGCCGTGGCTCCGGTAGTTGTCGGCCCGCCGCGCCAGCTCCTCCATGAGCCGGAATACCGCCGTAGGGGCGACCCGGTGGGTCGCCCGATCCGGGCGAGGCATCGCCTCGCCCCTGCCATCCATTTCTAGGGTGAAGGTGACGCCGGTTCCGCAGCCGGAGGTCAATACCGGCTTCAGCCGCTCCGGAAGCTCACCCCTGATCCGCACGTTGGCGATGCCGAAGTCGTCGCAGACCGCCAGCATGTGGAAGTCCTCGGCCCGCTCAACGAACCCCTGGTTGCGGAGGAACCCAGCAACGAGAAACCGGAGATCGTGGGGAGAAGAGATCAGCGTCGCGATCTCCCGGCCGTTCACGTGGAGCACCAGGGGGAATTCCCGAACGATGCCCGACTGTTTTTCTTCGAGACGGCCGTTGGTGTAAACGTGGATGGTTTTCATAGTGAGTTCGTCCTCTCCCCTCACCCGGCCTCCGGCCACCCTCTCCCGGAGGGAGAGGGGAATCTATAGAGAATACTCCCCTCGCCCTCTGGGAGAGGGGCTGGGGGTGAGGGTTAAAACCTGTTACGCCTCGCTCGCCTTCCCATGCCCCTCGCCGTGTTGCTCGATCTTGCGGAAGCGGTCGGGGATGGTGTAGTCGGTGGCCTCGGGGTGGTGCTCGAAGATGGGGAAGTACTTGGCGACGAGCACGAAGAAGAGGATATGGGCCGCGATGATGCCGATGGTCACCACCGACTCGATGAAGTTGGGGAAGTAGGCCGGCTGGCCGGGCTGATGCATGGCGAACATGGAGACGTTGAAGCGGTTCAGCACGAGGCCGGTGATGACCAGGGAGGCGGCCCGCAGCTGCATCTGCTTGTCGGTCCTGATCCGCTTCGTAAGGAACATTGAGAACGGAATCAGGAGCCCCACGACCACCTCCACGCTGAAGAGGGCTGTCAGGACCGGCCGGTCGAACAGTGGGCCGTGACTGAGGAACGCCAGGGCGTAGACCTTCACCAGCATGTAGACCCCCATGATCCAGGGGATGATCTTCGTCAGCGTGGCCAGAAGGTCCGACTCGTCGGGCTGTCCCATGTACTTGTGCACGAGGCTCGCCTCGAAGATGACGATGGAGAGGCCGGTAAAAATCGCCGAAAGCCAGAACTGGAGCGGCAGGAGCGGATTGTACCAGAGGTTGTGGAGCTTGTCGACGGCGATGAGGAAGAAGGTCCCGAGGGTCGACTGGTGGAGCGTGGAGATCATGGCCGCCAGGATGGCGAACGGCAGCTCCAGGGTCCGGAGGAGCCGCAGCGGGATGTGCCAGCCGAACCGCTCGCTCACCGGGTGGAGGAACTCCAGGAAAAGGACCGTGGTGTACGCCATGACGCACATGGAGACCTCGAACATGGGGGAGTGGACGTTCCAGTTGAAGAGAACGTAGGGCCCCCGCTGGGGCTGCCCCAGGTCGAGGAGAAGCCCCACGCAGACCAGGGAGTAGCCGAGGAAGCCGGTGACGATGGCCGGCCGCACCAGAGGCTCCAGCTTCTTGATGTGGAAGACATGGGCCACGATGCCGATGGTGAAGGCGCCGGCCGCAAGGGGCACGGCGGTGACCACGTCGAAGGAGATCCAGAGGCCCCACGGGTAGAGGTCGTTGAGATTGGTGGTGGCCCCGAGTCCGAAGATGAAGCGTACGGCGGAAGCCAGGGCCGCCGCCCCCACGAGGACCATCATGAACTTGATGAAGCGATGGTACCCCTTGATTTCATTGATGACGATGCGTGCGGCGGTCATTGGTTCCCCTCCTTCCGGTTGTTCCGCTCCTCTTCCTCGCGTCTCACCCGGTCCTTGCGGTGCTGGAACCAGGTGACCAGCGACAGGGTGCCGCCGACGGTGAGGAATATTCCCGGCACGAACCGCAGGGCCTGCCAGGTGTAGGACGGCAGTGGCCGCTTGGTGACCGGCCTGAAGCCGAGCTCGTCCAGGGGCTGCTGGGTCAGGTAGAGGACGCTGGTTCCGCCGGCCTCTTCCTTGCCGTAGATCACCTTGAAGTAGCGGTCGGGCTTGGCGGCCATCCGCTTCTCGGCCTCCTTCAGCATCTCGTCCCGGCTGCCGTAGGTGATGGCGGTGGGGCAGGCGGTGGCGCAGGCGGGGTGAAGGCCGTTCTTCACCCGGCTGTAGCAGCCGGTGCACTTCTTCACGAGCGGAAATGCCTTGCTCCACTCGTACTTGGGAACGCCGAAGGGGCAGGCCACCATGCAGAAGCGGCAGCCGATGCACTTCTTGGCATTGTAGATGACCGGCCCTTCCGGTGTTTTGTGGAAGGCGCCCACGGGGCAGACGGAGGCGCATGCGGGGTCGTTGCAGTGCATGCACATCTCCTTGTAGAAGGCGAACTCGTTCTGCCCGTGCTTTTCGTAGTCCTTGAACTTCACCCGGGTGAAGGTGAACTCGGACATCTGGGGCGGGTTCTGGTACCCTTCGCCGGTGAAGAACGTGGTCTTTTCACCCTTGAGCTGGTTCCACTGCTTGCAGGCCACCTGGCACCCCCGGCAGCCGGTGCACTTGGTGGTATCGATGAGGAACGTTTTGGTCTTGCCGTAGTCGATGGTCGAGGAGCTCATGCCCGCTTACCCCCTTTTTCGATGTTGCAGAGGAACGCCTTGAACTCCGGAATGCCGGTGTTGGCGCACCCGACGGTGGGGGTGAGGACGTTGCCGCTGTCGCCGGTGGCAAGGCCGGCGTAGCCGAAGTGCCACGGCATCCCCACCTGCTCGATCATCCGCCCCTGCACGTTGAAGGGCTTGAGGCGGCTGGTGACCAGGGCCACCGCTTCGATGGAGCCCCGCTCGGTGGTGACCTTCACCGTGTCCCCCTGCTTGATCCCCTTCCGCTGGGCCAGGGTCTCGGAGAGTTCCACGAACATATCGGGAACCAGTTCCACGAGCCACGGGAGGCTCCGGGTCATGGCCCCCGCCTGCCAGTGCTCGGTCACCCGGTAGGTGGTGCCGACGTAGGGGAACTTGGCGGTGTCGCTGGAGACGTTCTTCGGCACCTTGACGACCGGGTTGCTCTGCACCCGGGAGAGGAGGTTCCGGGCCGGGCTCTCCACCGGCTCGTAGTGCTCGGGGAACGGCCCGTCCTTCATGTCGAGGGCGTAGAGGCGGCCATGCCCCTCGGGGAGCATGATGAAGGGGTACTTCCCTTCCTTGTCGTCCTTCATGGGGGGCCAGGGACCGTCGGGGACGTCCCCCCTCCACTTCTTCTCCAGGGGGTCCCAGGCGATGACCGGGCGCTTGGCGTTGAAGGGCTCCCCCGCCGGGTTGACGGAGGCGCGGTTGTAGATGATCCGGCGGTTCACCGGCCAGCACCAGGACCACTTGGGGAAGAGGCCGAGGCCGGTGGGGTCGGCCAGATCGCGGCGGGCCATCTGGTTGCCGTCCTTGGTGTAGGAGCCGCAGTAGATCCAGCAGCCGGAGACGGTGGAGCCGTCGTCCTGCAGGTACTTGAACATCGGGACCTGGTCCCCCTTCTTGAACTCCAGGGTCTTGTCCTTGTCGACGATGGTCATGTCTTTGGTGAAGTAGCCGTTGATCTCCCTGGCCACCAGGTGGACGTCGGGCTCGTGGCCGTTACCGTAGTTCCAGGAGAGCTTGGTGATCGGCTCGGGGAATGCGCCCCCCTGCTTCAGGTAGAGGGCTTTCACCCGCTTGTAGAACTCGTCGATGATGTGGAGGTCGCTGCGGGAATCCCCCACCGGATGGATGGCGGCGTAGCGCCACTGGGCCCAGCGGCCCGAGTTGGAGATGGAGCCTTCTTTCTCGATGGAGGATGCGGCCGGCAGCATGAAGACCTCGGTCTGGATCTTCTTCGGGTCGACGCCCGGGCGCTTCCAGAAAATGGAGGACTCGGTCTCCCAGAGGTCGGCGGTGACGAGCCACTTGAGCTTGCCGAGGGCCTCCCGGGCCGCCATGGAGTCGGGCCCCCCCACGGCCGGGTTCATCCCCATGCAGACGAGCCCTTCCAACTCACCCTTCCCCATCTTCTCCATGATCTTCACGTAGGAGTAGTTCCCCATCCGCTTGGGGAGGTAGTCGTAGCAGAAGTCGTTCTCGGCCGTGGCGTTCTCGCCGTACCAGGCCTTGAGGAGACTCGTGATGTACTTGGGGGTGTTCCCCCACCAGTTGGCGCTCTTGGGGTCCTTGGTCTTGGGGGTCCACTTCTCGTTGTAGGCCTTGAGATCCACATTGTCGAACTCCGGCGACTTGAGGTAGCCGGGGAGGATGTGGAAGAGAAGCCCGTAGTCGGTGGAGCCCTGGACGTTGGACTCGCCCCGCAGGGCGTTCACGCCGCCGCCGGCGATGCCGATGTTGCCGAGGAGCATCTGCAGGAGCGCAACGGCCCGGACGTTCTGGCTGCCGTGGGTCGACTGGGTGATCCCCATGGCGTAGAGGATGGTCCCCGCCTTGTCGGCGCGGCCGGTGCCGCAGAACGCCTTGGCCACCTTGAGGTAGTCCTCTTTCTTGGTGCCGGTGATGGCGCAGACGGTGTCCACGTCATAGCGCTTGTAGTGGTTCTTCATGAGCTGGTAGACGGACTTGGGGTCCTTCATGCCCATGTCGCGCTTCGGCTTCCCGTCGGCGGTGGTGGCGTAGGCCCAGGACTTGAGGTCGTAGGTCTTCTCCTGGTCGTCGAACGCGCAGAACATGCCGTCCTGGAAGTCGAACTGCTCGGAGACGATGAACGTCGCGTTGGTGTACTCACGGACGTACTCCTCGTGGATCATGGTGTTCTGGAGGGCAAAGTTGATTATCCCCCCCAGGAAGGCGATGTCGGTCCCCGGACGGATCTGGGCGTAGATGTCCGACTTGGAGGCCGTGCGGGTATAGCGCGGATCGACGGCAATGAGCTTGGCGCCGCTGTCCAGGGCCTTCTCGATCCACTTGAACGAAACAGGGTGGTTCTCGGCCGGGTTGCAGCCGATGGCCAGGATTACGTCGGAGTTCTTCAGGTCAATCCAGTGGTTGGTCATGGCACCACGACCAAATGAAGCCGCCAGACCGGCGACTGTTGACGAGTGTCAAAGTCGGGCCTGGTGTTCGAGCTGACCCACCCCCATGGCGCGGGCGAATTTGGTCCAGAGGTAGCACTCCTCGTTGTCGAGGCCGGCGCCGCCGAAGAAGGCCATGCCGTCGGTACGGTTCACCACGTACTCTTTGCTGTCCTTCTTGTTCAGCTCGGTCTTCTTGAAGGACTTGTCGCGGGTTTCCTTCATCCGCTGGGCGATCCGGTCAAGGGCCCAGTCCCAGCTCTTCTCTTCCCACTTGTCCGAGCCGGGAGCCCGATACTTCACCTTCTGGAGCCGGTTCTCGTTGTTGGCGATCTGGAAGAGCGCGCCACCCTTGGGACAGAGGGCTCCCTGGTTGATGGGGTGCTGCGGATCACCTTCCGCGTTCACCACCCTGCCGTCCTTGGTGTGGACAATCAGGCCGCACCCCACCGAACAGAACGGACAGATGGTGGTCGTGGTCTTGAGCCCCTTGGTCCGGAGCTCGGGAGCATCGACGCTCGCCTCCCCCGGCTTGCCGGAGAGCGCGATGGCCGCCCCGGCCAGTGCCCCCCGCTGCAGAAACTGCCTGCGTGAAATTCCCATTTCACAAACCCCCTTCGAAAAGATCGGGCCGTGGAGCCCGTTGCGTTGAATGTGACAACGGGCTCTCAAGGGCAACCTCCGTGCCAATACCGTTTACACGTCTACATCATCTACAACACGCTGAAATAATTGAAATTCACAGATTTTTTACCACAAAAGGAAAATACCGTGTGGAATCTTGTCTTGCGGAATCCTGGCCGCCTCTGTATCATTTTGTCCATGTAGACATACTGAAAACTAATGAAACGAACGGCATCGGCGGGGCACGGAAAACCATCATGAAAGCACGCATTCTCATTTGCGACGACGAGGAAGGGATCAGGCGCTACCTCCAGAAGATGTTCCTGGCCAAGGAGTACGAAGTGGAGACCTTTGCCGACGGGACGAGCCTCCTGGCGCGGATCGAGGGGGGAGCGGAGGGGGATGCCGACATCCTCCTCCAGGACGTGCGGATGCCGGACATGGACGGCATCGAGGTGCTGAAGCGGGTGAAGAAGCTCCGGCCGGCCATGCCGGTGGTGGTCATGACCGCCTTCGGCACCATCGACGCGGCGGTGGAGGCAATCAAGCTGGGGGCCTACGACTACGTCACCAAGCCATTCCCCAAGGAGAAGATCCTCGGCCTCCTGGAGAACGCCCTTCAACTGGACCTCCTCATGAAGGAGAACCGGGTGCTGAAGGAAGAGCTCTCCCGCCCCGACATCCCCGACAACATCGTCTTCACCAGCGCGAAATTCCGGGAGGTCTACGAGCTTACCGTCCAGGTGGCCTCCAGCGACGCCAACATCCTGGTACTCGGCGAGTCGGGGACCGGCAAGGAGCTCATCGCCGGGGCGGTCCACGTAAACAGCCAGCGCAAGGGACGCCGGTTCCTCTCCATCAACTGCGCGGCCCTGTCGGACACCCTCCTGGAGAGCCAGCTTTTCGGCCACGTGCGCGGCGCCTTCACCGGCGCCATCACCACCCAGAAGGGGCTCCTGGAGGAGGCCGACGGCGGCACCCTCTTCCTGGACGAGATCGGCGACGTCTCGGCCGCGGTCCAGGCGAAGCTCCTGCGGGTCATCCAGGAGCGGGAGTTCATCCCCGTGGGGGCCACCAAGCCCAAAAGCGTCGACATCCGCTTCGTGGCCGCCACCAACAAGGACCTGGCCAGGGAGGTCGCGGACGGGCGCTTCCGGGAGGACCTCTACTACCGCCTCAACGTCATCACCATCGCCCTTCCCCCCCTGCGGGAGCGGCGCGAGGACATCGAGCCCCTGGCCATGCACTTCCTTGCCAAGTATGCCCGGCGCATCCGGAAGGATATCCGGGGGTTCACGCCCGAGGCGCTCCACTCCCTCCAGGGTTACCGCTGGCCCGGCAACGTACGGGAACTGGAAAACGTCATCGAGCGGGCCGCCATCCTCACCCGGGGCGATCTGGTCACCCCCGACGTCCTCCCCATCCGTCCCCGGGAGGATGCGCCACCTCCCCGGCCGGACAACGTGCTCGTTTCCCTGGAAGACATGGAGCGGGAGCACATCGAGCGGGTCCTGCGCCAGACCGGCTTCCACAAGAGCCGCTCGGCGGAGATCCTCGGCATCTCCCGCAAGACCCTCGACCGCAAGATCGTGGAGTACGGCCTCGTCATCCCCGGCCAGTCCGGCGCCGGCTCCCAGGACGACTGAATGGGTCCGAAGCGTTTCCCCATCCGCCTCAAGCTCACCTTCGCCACCCTCACCCCCCTCTTCGTGGCTTCGGTCATCTGCTGGGTCATCGGCATCTCCATCATCAACTCCCGCATCGTGACCCAGGCCCAGGAAAAGGTCCGCACCGACCTGAACTCGGCCCGGGCCGTCTACCAGAGCGAGATCGACCACATCCGCGACGTGGTCAAGTTCACCGCCACCAACCCCTTCACCTCCATGATCATCTCCCAAGGGGACCGCACGACCCTCAACAACCTCCTCTCGCCGCGCATGACGAGCGAGGGGCTCGACTTCCTCACCGCCGTGGACCGGTCGGGCCGGGTCGTCTTCCGGGCCAGCAACCACGGGGCCTTCGGCGACAGCAAGATCAACGACCAGATCGTCTCCCGGGCACTGCAGGGGGAGCACATCGCCGGCACCGAGGTGATCCCCCCCGGGGAACTGGTGAAGGAAGGGAAAGAGCTGGCCGCCAAGGCGTCCATCCAGATCCTCCCCACCCTCCACGCCCGCCAGCGGGACGAGTCCGTGGAGCGTTCAGGCATGGCCATGGTGGTGTCGGTGCCGGTGCGGGACCAGGCCGGGACGGTCGTGGGCGCCCTCTACGGCGGGGTCCTTCTCAACGGCAACAACACCCTGGTGGACCGGATCAAGAAGATCGTCTTCGAGGCGGTGAGCTACCAGGGGGAGGACGTGGGAACCGCCACCATCTTCCTAGGGGACCTGCGGATCGCCACCAACGTCCTCCTGGCGCCGGAACGGCGGGCCATCGGCACAAGGCTCTCGGAGGAGGTCTACAACAGGGTTCTCCTGGCCCGCGAGAAATGGGTGGGACGGGCCTTCGTGGTGAACGACTGGTACTACTCCGCCTACGAGCCGATCCTGAACCTCCAGGGGAAGCCGGTGGGCTCCCTCTACGTGGGGGTCATGGAGCGCCCCTTCCTGGAGATGAAACGGGAGATATCCCTCATCTTCGGGGTGGTCCTCCTCTGCGGCTCCCTCATCGGGCTGGCCATTTCGAGCTTCATCGCCTCGCGTCTCGCCCGCCCCATCAAGGAGCTGGAAAACGCGGCCCGCAGGATCACGGCCGGCGAGCGCGACAGTGACATAACCATCCAGACCCGCGACGAGATCGGCGACCTGGCAGGGGAGTTCGCCCAGATGACCAGGACCCTCGCCCAGCGGGAGGAGGACATCCGGAAGCTGAACCGGGACCTGGAGCAGAAGGTGCTGGACCGCACGGCCCAGTTGGAGGAGAAAAACCTCCTCCTCGTGAAGACCCAGGAGGACCTGGTCAGGGCGGCAAAGCTGGCCGACATCGGCATGCTGGCCGCCGGGGTCGCCCACGAGATCAACAACCCTCTGGCGATCATCCGGGGGAACACGGAGCTGCTCCAGATGGCAATCCCCGAGGACGACCCGAGCCGGGAGGAGGTGGACACCATCGCCCAGCAGACGGGACGGGTGGAGCGAATCGTGGGGAGCCTCCTCAAGTTCGCTCGCCAGCAGAAGAAGGAACTGGGAACGGTGGAGGTCAACAGGCTCCTGGACGAGATTCTCAAACAGGTTGGCCACCAGATTCCCCTTGCCGGCATCGACATCCGACGGAACTACGCCGCCGACATCCCCCTTCTGGAAGGGGACGGCGACCAGCTCCGGCAGGTCTTCACCAACCTCATCCTCAACGCCATCCAGGCCATGAAGGAGGGGGGAACCCTCACGGTGAGCACCTCCCGCAACAGCGACGCACGAAGCTGCACCATTGCCGTGGAGGACACGGGGGTCGGCATCCCCCCCGAAAACCTCAAGAGCATCTTCAGCCCCTTCTTCACCACCCGCAACGACGGGACCGGCCTCGGCCTCGCGGTTTCCTACGGCATCGTCAGGGATCACGGGGGGAATATCCAGGTGGAGAGCACGGCGGGGACGGGGAGCACCTTCCGGGTGGTGCTGCCGATGAAGCAGGGGAGCCCCCTGACATGATCATTCGACAGGTAAGCTGTTAAGGATAAACACCATGGACTTCAAAAACGTACTCGACAAACTTCTCTCATCCTTTGACGACCAGGGAATCCGCTACGCCCTCATCGGCGGCTTTGCCCTCGGCCTCTGGGGGGTTGACCGCACCACCGCCGATCTCGATTTCCTCATCCTTCGCGATGACATGGAAAAAGTTGACCGGATTTTGACGGACATCGGGTACAATCGGACCTACGGATCGGAAAACGTCTCCCACTACACGGCGCCCCAAGCCCCCCTCGGCGGCATCGACATTCTGCACGCCTTCCGCGAGGCGTCACGGGCCATGCTTGAGCGGGCCGTTGCCATGGATATTTTCGACGGTATGCTCACGATGAAGGTGGTCCGTCCCGATGATCTGATCGGCCTCAAGGTCCAGGCCATCGCCAACGATGCCCGCCGCAGGGCAATGGATCTGGCCGATATTGAAGCCCTCATGGCTCGACATTCCTCGACCCTTGACTGGCCACTCATTGGTGACTACTTCTCGCTGTTCGAAATGGACGACTTATTCAGGGAATTGAAGAGGAACTACCATGCTCAGCCCGAAGGCTCGTGAAGAATTGAAGAAGGCCGCAGCTTCCACCGAACTGCGTGATGACATGGCCGCAGCAGCAGCCTTGAGACAGCCGCCGTGGATGAGGGACGGGATCGTTGATGCCGACCGCTGGCTGGATTATCTGACCGAATACAACAAGTTCATTAACCATCGGCGCAAGCCGGAGACGTCGTTTATCGAAACCCGGATGCTCCTGTAGCATCCAGACCAGCTCCCCTTCCCGCCGCTTCAAAACCCGCCGCCACCCCCTCAGGAACTCCCCAGCCCATACTGCTTGATCTTGCGGTAAAGGGTGTTCCTGCCGATGCCCAGCACCTTCGCCGTCTCGGTGATGTTCCACCGGTACTGTTCCAGTGCCTGCCTGATGGTTTCCTCCTCGGTATCCTTGAGGCACTTTCGGACCGGTGTCCCGAGCCCCCTCTCCCCCATGGCCGAGACCAGTCTGGTTTCCAGAGCGCGGAGGGAATCGAGCATTCCCTGCAGCTCCTCCGGGGGCAGCTTCTGGATATCCTCGGCACGGGGAGATTGTTCCAGGAACCGTTTCAGGGAAAGTGAACCGCCTTCTCCGGCGGCAAGGGAGGAGAGATCTTCGACGGCACCGGAGACGCCGCTCAGCAGGGTGCTCTCCAGGTGTTCGGGGAGGATGGTGTCGCCGCTGCACATGACCACGGCGCGCCGCATGACATTGGCAAGCTGGCGGATGTTGCCCGGCCAGCCGTACCCCTGCAGGAGGCGCAGCGCCTGGGGTGAAATCCGCAGCGCGGCATTGAGCTGACGGACAAAGTGCTCCGCCAGTTGGGGAATGTCCTCGGAACGGGAGCGGAGCGGCGGGATTTCGAGCCGGACCACGTTGAGCCGGTAGTAGAGATCTTCGCGGAACGTCTTCTCCCGGATGGCCTGCTCCAGGTCCACGTTGGTGGCGGCAATCACCCTCACGTCGGTCTTGATGGGTTTTTCACCCCCTACCCGCATGAACTCGCCGGTTTCCAGCACCCGCAGCAGCTTCACCTGAATTTGCGGACTGGCATCGCCGATTTCATCGAGGAACAGGGTGCCGCGGTTGGCCAGTTCGAAGATGCCGCGACGGGGCTGGGCCGCGCCGGTGAAGGCCCCTTTCTCGTGGCCGAAGAGCTCGCTTTCCAGGAGGTTCTCCGGCAGTGCACCGCAGTTGACCGGAATGAACGCCTGGTCCGCCCGTCCCGATGCGGAGTGGATAAAGCGGGCCAGGACCTCTTTCCCGGTGCCGGTGCTCCCCTGGATCAGCACGGTGACATTCTTGGTGGCGATCTTGTGGACCACGGATACGAGCCGCCTCATGCCCGGGGATGCCCCCACCTGGAAACCGACGGCCCGGGCCACCTCGGCCCACTCCTCGGCGGCGGCGCTCCCCTGCTGGAGGTTGAACCCGTGGCTGGCGGCCTTCTCGATCAGGGCCTCGATTTCGTCGATGTCATCAAAGGGCTTTTCCAGGTACTCGTAGGCCCCCAGCTGCATGGCCGCGACTGCCGTCTTGATGGTGCTGTAGCCGGTCATGATGATGACTTCGCAGGCGGGCTGCCGGGCCTTGATTGCCTGCAGGAGGGTCAGGCCGTCGGTATCCGGCAGTTTGAGGTCTACCATCGCCACATGGAAGCTCTGTTCCGCCAAGGCCTGCAGCGCCTCCGTTTCGCTGGACGCCGTGACGACGCCATACCCTTTCCGCGTCAGCAGGCGACGGAAAAAGGTGCAGACGTCCGTCTCGTCGTCGATGATGAGCACTTGTATCTGTGACATATAACACTCCGCCGTTGGCTTTTGAGTATGTTCCGGCCGTTCACCCCCCTGCTCGCTTTGCTCGCTTCCCCCCTACCTTGTAGGGGGGACTGAGGGGGGTCTTACAGTTCGATGGGGAGGAGGAGCGAAAAGGTGCTCCCCTCCCCAAGGCGGCTCTCCACCTCGATGGTGCCGTTATGGGACTCGGCTATCCCCAGGCTGACCGAGAGGCCGAGACCGGTCCCCTTGGTCGCCTCCTTGCTCGTATAAAAGGGGGTAAAAATCTTCGACAGGTTCTCCGGGGCAATGCCGACGCCGTTGTCCCTCACACTGAGGACGGCCCACTTCTTCCGGTCCCTCACCAGCAGCGCCGTCGCCACCGTGATGAGCTTCTCCTTGCGGTCGACCTCCCCGAGCGCATCCCGGGCGTTGATCAGCAGGTTGGTCAGCACCTGCTGGATCTGGGGGCCGTTGGCGGTGAGCCGCGGCAGGAAGGGGGCAAGCTGCTCGACAATTTTGATCTGGCTCCGGTTGATCTGGTACTGGATCATGCTCAGCACCCGCTCCACCTCGGCATTGAGGTCGACATCCGTGGCCGGAGGCTGGTTCTGCCGGGAAAAGGTCAGCAGGTTCTGGATGATCCGCTTGCAGCGCAGGCCCGAATTGACAATGTCTTCCAGCACCTCGGCCCGGTCGTACTGGGCATCCTGCTGGAGCTCCCTGAGGAGCAGCTGCGCCGTGCCGATGATGACGGTCATGGGGCTGTTCAACTCGTGGGCCACCCCGGCCGCCATCTCCCCCAGGGCCGCCAGCTTCGCCGTCTGAACCAGCTGCGCCTCCATCTTGGTCTTGTCGGTGACATCCTTGATGATGATCGTCACCGCCGACAGCTGCTTCTCTTCGTTGAACACCGGGTAGTAGGAAATATCGAGGAGCAGCCCCGCGTCGGTCTGCCAGCGCTGGAAAACCGGCTTCCCGGTCCGCTGGACCTCCTTGATGGGGCAGTTCTCGCAGGGATGGGTGCGGCCGTGGAGCCTGGCAAAGCACTTGTTGCTCACCGCCTGGTTCCAGAATCCGCTCATTGCCGGAGAAAGCCGGTTGTTGTGAAGCAGGACGTTGTAATCGGTGTCGACCAGAAAAATCGGGTCGGTAACCGCCAGGAAGGTCTCCTCCCATTCCTTCTTGGCCCGCGACACCTGCTTGTAGAGCCGGGCGTTCTGGATGCTGATGGAGAGCTGGTCGGCCAGATGCTGGACAAAGCTGAGATCCGCCTCACTGTAGGCCCCGTCGACGACACTGGCGACGATGAGGGCGCCGATCACCTCGTCGCGGTGGAACATGGGAGCAATCGCCAAGGACCGGAGCGGCCCCGGGTAATGGGGATTTACCTGGACGTGGCAGAGTTCTTCCGGCGTCAGGTTGTAAATCCCGGCTTTCCTGTTGCTGATAACGTTCAGCGTCGGTGAGTGGGCAGGGAAATTGTCGATTCTGCAGAAATCCCGCGGCATCAGGGCCATGAGTCGCAGCTCGCCGTCACGGACCCTCACAAGACCGAAAAAATCGCAGGGAAGGGTCTGGGGAAACTTGGTGAACGCCCGTTCGAGGATATCCTCCATGGACATGTCGATATTGATGTCGCGCGTCAACTGCTGGAGGATCTCCAGGCGGCTGTTCTGCTTGAGGATCTCCTGGTTGCGCTTTTTCAGCTCGATATAGTAGTTGAGCTTGGAGGAGTCGACGCCCGTCAACTGCTCCAGCAGCTTTTCCCTGTTTTCCATGGTTTTCCCCGTCTACATAGCCTTGCGGAAGATCATTTCGATGTCTTCGACGGTTGCGTTGCGGGGGTTGGTCACCAGACAGGCATCGTTCAGGGCGTTGCGGCTGAGGAGCGGGATGAACTCCTCCCGCAGCCCCATGTCGCCGAGTCCCTTGGCGAGGCCGATGTCGGCGATCAGCTCGCGGATTCCCTCGATGGCCAGCCGGGCTCCCTCCTCCACGCTGGTGTTGCGAACGTCCTTCCCCAGGGACCAGGCGATATGCTTGAAGCGCTCCGGACAGGCCGGGAGGTTGAACTCCATGACGTGCGGCAGGATCGAGGCGTTGGCCTCGCCGTGGTGCTGATCCAGGAGGCCGTCCACCTGGTGGGTCATGGCATGGGTGGCGCCGAGGATGGCGTTGGAAAAGGCGATGCCGGCGGTGAGGCTCGCCATGGCCATGTTGGTATTGGCCTCCATGTCCTGGCGGTCGGCTACCGCCCGGCGCAGGTTAGTCGCGATAAGCTGGATCGCCTTGCAGGCGTGGATGTCGGTCAGGGGGGTAGCCGCCAGGGAGACGTAGGACTCGATGCCGTGGGTCAGGGCGTCCATGCCGGTGGCGGCCGCCAGCTTGGCATCCTTGGTTCTGAGAAGCTCCGGGTCGACGATGGCGATATCCGGCACCAGGGACTTGGAGATGATGGACATCTTCAGCTTCCGCTCGGTGTCGACGATAATGGCGAACTGGCTCACCTCGGAACCGGCGCCGGCGGTGGAAGGGGCGATCACCATCGGCGGGAGCGGGCGGGAAATCCTGTTGATCCCCTCATAGTCGCGCAGCTCCCCCCCGTTGCTGGCAAGGATGGCCACCGCCTTGGCCACGTCGGTGGGGCTCCCCCCACCCACGGCGACGATGGCGTCACATCCCGAGGCCAGGTACCGTTGTGCACCCTCCATAACCTCGAAATCCTTCGGATTGGAGGTGAGGGAGGAGTAGATTTCCGTTTCCAGGCCGACGGCATGGAGGTAGTGGAGCGCCTGCTCCACCCAGCCGGCGTTGATCACGTCCTCGTCGCTCACCAGAAACACCTTGGAGGCGCCGATCCGGGCGGCGCTCTCGCCGATCTGGCTCAGGGAGCCCTGGCCGAAGATGATCTCCGGCGCCACAAACTTGCTGATATTCACACTGTCTCCTTTCGGAACGGGCAGACCTCGTGTCCCCACCGTCAAACCTCAGGGACGATGCCGTATACAGCCGTATACGTTTGCAATTCCCGTGCAAAAGCCGCCAACCGACCGTTTACGGCACTACGCGCCATAATGGCCCACCAGCACCGTCTCATTCTGGAACGGGTGCCACTGCTCCATTTTAACGCATTGTGTTCCAATATGGCGTGGTTTGTTTTCTAGCTCGACAACAAGCCTTCCCAACGGCTTCCTACAAAACGGCAGGCAGAGTGATTTCAGAGGCGTAGAAATTTGGCTAGATAAAACAGTTTTAATAATTGACTTAACAAGGTGTAAGTGCGATAAAATTCGAGCTATTTAAGCCCTGGCCCTGGTTTCAGGGTTAGGTTTGGCGAACACAAACAAGAGGTTCAAGTGCCATGAAAAACAAGCTGGCGATTTTCGAAGATTATCAAATCCGCAGAATTTACGACGAGGAAACCGAAACCTGGTATTTCTCAGTGGTTGATATCATCCGGGCGTTGCTGCAGCAGCCGGATTATCAAACGGCTCGGAAGTATTGGAAAGTACTGAAAGGCCGCTTGGGTAAAGAAGGCAGTCAACTGGTAACAAGCTGTTACCAGTTGAAAATGACTGCTGAGGACGGGAAGCAACGTCTGACAGATGCCGCAACGCCTGAAACCCTGCTGCGCCTGATCCAATCCGTCCCCAGTCCCAAGGCCGAGCCGATCAAACTCTGGCTGGCAAAGGTCGGCTACGAGCGGATGCAGGACATGGCCGACCCGGCGCGGTCACTGGATCGGGCAAGAGAGTACTGGCAACAGCACGGCAGAAGCGAAAAATGGATCCAGCAGCGGACGATGGGGCAGGAAACCCGCAACAAGCTGACCGATTACTGGAAAGAGCACGACATCAAGAAGGAGAGCGAGTTTGCCATCCTGACCAACATCATTCATCAGGAATGGGCCGGTGTCGCCGTAAAAGAGCACAAGAAGCTCAAGGGGCTGAAGACCCAGAATCTGCGCGATCACATGAGTGAAGCGGAGCTGATTTTTACCGCCCTGGCCGAACTCTCCACCCGCCAGATTGCCGAGACGATGGCAGCCACCGGCATGAAGGAAAATAAGGTCGCCGGAAAGAAAGGGGGCGGCATTGCCCGGAAAGCGCGGGTGGATCTTGAGGAGAATACCGGCAGGAGTGTGGTGACCGGGGAAAATTTTCTGCCGCCGGGGAGAGAGAATATTTCGGATAAATGAAGTGGTGGACTTGGAAAAGGGGGAAATGTCCAAATGTCAATCCTGACCCCACAGGTTCCACATCAGGTAAATGACCAAACACCTCAAAGCATCTACCAGTATATGCACCCCTTGCATATACTGGTAGATACAAGCATATACATATAGATACAGGCATCTACAGGTAGATGCATCACTCTAATTGCTCAATAAAGAGTTAGATAATGAATAGGAAAACAAAAATGCGAATATTTATTTTGACTCTATTGTTCGTCTGCGTGGCTAGGACTGAAATGACAGTTGCGCAAGGATTCAATTTCAGTACTGGAATTACAATCGTAAAATCAGTTGAGTATCAAAAAGGACAACCGGCAAGGTCTCTGAAATTTGTTGAAAAACCTGAATACCTTTTGATCGACATTCAAGATGTTTTCTACAGTAAAGAACCTTTTGAAACTCCATTCCTTATCGATGTCCTCGGAGATAAAGGGACTCTGACAATATCATCTAAGCAGAAAAAAGGATGGTTTGGGTTTTCAAGTAGAGAGGAATTTATCCGAAACCTTACGGTCAAAATTGATAGAAAACGATTAAAGCAGGACCAAGTTATTTATGTCTACAACAACGATACTGGAGATGTTTTAGGCCATTATACAATACGGTTAAAATGAGAATCTGATATCTAACAAGGCCGCTAGACCTGACCGGGAAGTTCCCCCGGTAGTGTAGACACCTCAACCTAACGGAGGTGTCAGGATGGCAAAAATCAACGGGCCGAAGAAAATTCGCAGTTACGGCCAGCAGTTCAAGGCAACGGCCGTCAAGCTCAGTCACTTGTCCGGCGTGCAGGTACAAGACGTGGCGGAGTCGCTAGACATCCACCCGTTCATGCTCTCGCGCTGGCGTAAGGAGTATCGGGAGGGACTCATCGTGGACAACGACACGCCCGACATCGAGACCCCGGCGATCGCTTCAGAGTTACAGCGACTACGGCAGCTGGAGAAAGAGCATGCTCGCTTGAAGGAGGAGCATGAACTCTTAAAAAAAGCCATCCGGTTCTGTTCCGAACGAAAGCAGAAATCTACGCCTTCATCGAGCAGAACCGGAAAAGACACGAAGTAAAGATGATGTGTCGGCTCTACGGGGTCACTCGGGCCGGCTACTATGCCTGGAAGTGCCGGGGCCAGAGCCAGCGCCGCCTCGCCGACGAAACCCTCGGGCAGAAGATCGAGACGATCCACCGCAAGAGCCGCTGTCTCTATGGCAGCCCCAGGGTTCACGATCAGCTTCGCAAGAGTGGCATCCGTGTCGGTCGCAAGCGTGTCGAGCGGCTGATGCGCAGCCGAGGCCTCAAGGCCCGCTGTGCGCGGATCTACCGGCTCAAACCCGGCGTCAAGAAGTTCTTTGACAGCATCCCGAACCACAGCTATGGGATCGTCTGTCAATGGGAACGTAAAAGTGTACCAGTTACGGGAATTGAAAAGTGTACCACTCCCTGGGAGAGAACTTCTCAATC
>NZ_JAHCZI010000012.1 GCF_018501225.1 Geobacter hydrogenophilus
ATTGAGAAGTTCTCTCCCAGGGAGTGGTACACTTTTCAATTCCCGTAACTGGTACACTTTTACGTTCCCATTGACACTTGTCCGAGAAATTTCCGATTCTCTTGGAGCCTCAAGCACTGTCGTGTGCGTCGACGTCAGGAAACAGCCCCTTGACGATTCCTATATCCCCTACCTGTCAGCGGGCCTGAATCAGGGAAATGTGGACCTGATAGAGTATCTGGTCGAAGTCCAGGAGGCCGGAGCAGGGGAAATTATTGTTACGGACATAGAGCGTGACGGCACGATGTCAGGATTGAATCTGCCGCTCATTGAGGAGCTGCGTCGGCATGTCAGTGTGCCCCTGCTCTTCTCAGGGGGCACTGCAGATATTTCCGATTACGGCAGGGCGGCCGCGCTTGGTGCCGATGGAGTGGTCGCTGGGGCAATGCTGGTCTACTATGGCATACACAAAGCGGTTCTAATCAACTATCCCACTTCAGAGGAAATTGACGATGTCTTCGAATCTTATTGCCTGTGTGCCTGATTTCCATATCAAGTAATGCTGCTGTCGAACAGGAAGAACTCTTTTGAATATACTGCTCGTAAATCATTATGCAGGTTCGCCGGTCCATGGCATGGAGTATCGCCCTTTCTACCTGGCGCGCGAGTGGGTGCGCCTTGGACACAGCGTGCGGATTCTGGCTTCGGCCGAGTCGCACGTACGGGCGCGCCAGCCAGATCTGCTGGGACGGAAAAGTCTCGAAGAGGTCATTGAAGGGGTTTCTTATTCCTGGTACCGTACTCCTCCCTATGTGGGTAACGGGATCGGCAGGGTGCGCAACATGGCTTCATTTGTGGGGTGGCTGTATCGGGAAGGGAAGCGGATTGCGGATGATTTCCGCCCCGACGTCGTCATTGCTTCCAGCACCTACCCGATGGACATCTGGCCGGCTCATCGCATTGCACGGATGGCCGGTGCTAGATTGGTCTACGAAGTCCATGATCTCTGGCCCCTTTCTCCGATTGAGCTTGGCGGGATGCCACGCTGGCACCCGTTCATCATCCTTGTGCAAATAGCGGAGGATTATGCGTACCGGCATGCGGATTCGGTTGTGTCCATGTTGCCCAAGGTGCGAGAGTACATGGAATCCCGTGGCATGGCACCGCACAAGCTGCATATCGTTCCCAACGGTATCGACCCTGCAGAGTGGGACTCGGACTTTCCTCCTTTGGAGGGCGATGTCAAGGCGGTATTCAAACGCTTTCGGGAGGAGGGGTTTTCTATTGTCGGATATGCAGGCGCACATGGGGTTGCCAACGCGCTGGATGCATTTCTGGAAGCGGCAGTTCTAATGGCTGAGGAACGGGTGGTATTCATGCTTGTGGGAAATGGACCGGAGAAAGCAGTGTTACAGCGGCAGGCCTCCGCAGCTGGCTTGAGAAACGTCTGTTTCCTTGATCCCGTTAAAAAAAACCAGATTCCATCACTGTTGAAGTGGTTTGACGTAGCTTACATCGGTTTGCAGAGGCAGCCGCTCTTCCGATTCGGAATAGCCCCCAACAAGCTTATGGACTACATGATGGCGGGCTGCCCCGTGCTCATGGCAATTGAAGCAGGAAATGATCCTGTGGGCGAAGCCGGATGCGGCCTGACCGTCATGCCCGAAGATGCCGGCGCAATCGCAAAGGGAATTCGCACCCTGCTCGCCATGGGCGAAAAGCAGCGGAATGAAATGGGTAGATTGGCAAGGAAGTATATCCTGCAACATCATACTTATCTGGTGCTTGCACGGCGCTTCCTGGAGGCGGTGACATGAGAGAAGAGAGGATAGATCATTAATGGTTGATCCAGAGGAGATCCAACTGGTCAAAGAGCGGTACGAGCGCCGCAAAGGGCTTGGCCAGGCCTCCTTGTACAGCCCCCTCAACCCTGATGTTTACATGGGACAGCAGGAAAGGGAACGTGCACTTATCTCTCTGTTCAAAAGGGCACACCTTGGGGCGCTGGACAGGGTGCGGGTCCTTGAAATCGGTTGTGGTTTCGGCGATAACCTGCTCCAGCTCATTCGGCTCGGGTTCGCCCCCTCAAACTTGACCGGAAACGAACTCTTGCCCGAACGTGCGGAGAGGGCGCGGAGCAACCTGCCACAAGCGACTGAGGTATTGGTTGGAGACGCTTCTGCTCTTGGCTTCGCTGACCGCTCCTTCGATATCGTCTATCAATCCACGGTATTCTCTTCCCTTCTCGACAATTCGTTTCAGCGCATTCTAGCCGACCGGATCTGGTCGCTGATCAAACCGGGGGGGGGGGTGCTCTGGTACGATTTTACCTTTGACAATCCCCGGAATCCGGATGTGCGGGGTATGCCGGTCAGGAGAGTGCGCGAGCTCTTTCCTCATGGTGAGTTGGATTTTCGCCGGATAACCCTTGCCCCACCCATCAGCAGGAGGGTCACGCGGATACATCCCGGCCTTTATACAGTTTTCAATGCGGTGCCCTTTTTAAGAACTCATGTCCTCTGCTGGATAAAAAAAACAACACAAGGTTAAAACCATGTCCTCTTTCCTGCCGTTCGCTCTCCCTGATATCGGAGATGAAGAAATCGCTGAAGTGGTTGACGCCATTAAGTCCGGTTGGCTGACGACCGGACCGAAAACGAAACGATTTGAAGACCAGTTTGCTGCATTCATCGGTTCGGATTGCGAGACAATAGCCGTCAACTCGGCAACCGCCGGTCTTCACTTGGCCTTAGAAGCTGCGGGAATTGGCCCCGGCGATGAGGTCATTACGACCACCTATACCTTTACCGCCACTGGGGAGGTGGTCCGCTATCTTGGGGCCGACTCGGTATTCGTGGATGTGGACCCGCTGACCTTCAACATGGATCCGAAACTTGTAGAGGCATTGATCGGACCCCGTACCAGGGCTATCGTTCCGGTTCATTTCGCGGGCCTTTCGTGTAATATGGAAGCCTTGCTCTCCATTGCCAGAAAGTATGGTTTGAAGGTAATAGAGGATGCTGCCCATGCCCTTCCGACCACCTGCAATGGAAAGCTGATTGGCTCTCTGGAAAGTGATGCCACTGTCTACAGTTTTTATGCCACCAAAACTATTACCACCGGCGAAGGTGGCATGTTGGTTACCCGTGATCCTGAGTTGGCAAAACGCTGCCGAGTTATGCGACTCCATGGCATCAGCCGTGATGCTTTTGATCGTTATACATCCAATAAACCTGCGTGGCACTATGAGGTGGTTGCGCCAGGATTCAAGTATAACATGACGGACCTCGCGGCCTCTCTCGGCATACATCAACTCAAGAAGGCATGGCAATTCCAAAAACGCAGAGCAGCAATGGCTGCTATCTACGACGAAGCATTTAAAGAATTACCGGTAATCCTCCCGCCGCACGCACCCGAGGGTGATGTCCATGCCTGGCATCTCTATGTTATCCGATTGAGAGATGATGTAAGTATCAGCCGGGATCGATTTATTGAGCTTATGGCTGAGAAGGGGATTGGTTGCAGCGTTCATTTCATACCGCTTCATCTTCACCCTTACTGGCGTGACCGATATAATCTTAAGCCTGATGATTTTCCGAATGCCCTTCGTGCCTATGAACGCGCAGTGAGTTTGCCTTTGTACACTAAGATGACGGACTCTGATCAGCAGCGCGTCATTGATGCAGTCAAGGAAATTCTCGAATGTTAGCAAAGCGTGTTTTTGATCTATTTTTTTCCATTGCTGGAATCCTTGTGTTGCTGCCGTTATTTGCATTCATTGCAGTCTGGATTAAATTTGATTCGAAAGGTCCAATATTTTTCCGACAAGAGCGGGTAGGACAGTTTGGCAGAGTATTTCGTATATTCAAGTTCAGGACCATGTGCCAGGACGCAGAGGCAAAGGGGAGACAGATCACCGTTGGAGAGGACTCCCGTATCACCTGCTCCGGTAGATTTCTTCGCAACTATAAGCTTGATGAGCTTCCCCAGCTCATTAACGTAATTAGGGGAGAAATGAGTCTTGTGGGCCCTCGACCTGAAGTGCCACGGTATGTTGCAATGTATCCGCCAGCAGTAAGGGAGAGGGTTTTGTCGGTACCGCCAGGGATTACCGACTACGCCTCGATCGAATATCGTGATGAGAATACAATTCTCGGACATGCGTTGGATCCGGAACGAGCATATATAGAAGAGGTAATGCCTGTGAAACTTTCTTATTACGAACGCTATGTGTCCGAACGATCATTGTGGGTTGATTTCTGGGTGATCCTGAAAACGTTGAGGGTGGTGTGGTAGCTTTTTTTGAGGGTTTTTCGTTGTGCTGATGAATTTACTTTGATCGCTTCTTGGAAGGGACAGCCGGCAACCATGTTCAAACCGTTCATCTTCATTCTGACCCAACGTCGCCTGATGGTTTTCTCTCTTGATACAGCGTCAATCGCTGCCTCGTTCCTCCTCGCCTTCCTCCTCCGCTTCGACTTCACCTTTCCTCCTTCATACCATGAACTCATCAAGGATGGTCTGCTGGTTGTCCTGCTCGTAAAGCCTCTGGTTTTTCTTTTTTCGGGAATGTACCGCAGCATCTGGAAATACGCCTCATTGCAGGACGGTATCGAAATTTTCAAGGTAGTGACCCTTTCCACTCTCATTACCTCCTTTGTCCTCTTTTTCCTGCACGATACCAGCGCAATGCCCCGTTCCATCTATGTCCTCGACTGGGTTTTACTCTTTGCCATGGTGTCGACGTCGCGGCTTCTATGGCGGGTCTACCGCGAAACCTACATCATCCCCCGTTACCATACCGGCAAGCGGACGCTGATTGTAGGAGCGGGCGAGGCGGGCAACCTGTTATTGAAGGAAATAAGGAAGCAGAAAAATCCAGCCAACCAAATCATTGGATTCCTGGACGACGATCCGGCAAAACAGGGGATGCGCCTCGGGGGGGTGCCGGTTATGGGGGATCTCGGCCGCCTGCGGGCCGCCATCAGAAAGCACCGGATCGAAGAGGTCATCATCGCCATTGCGACTGCCCAGGGTGCTGTAACACGGCAGGTCGTCTCCTGCTGCAAGGAGACCAAGGTCAGGTTCAAGACCCTGCCGGGGATCAAGGACATCATTGACGGCACGGTCTCCATCTCGCAAATCAAGGATGTGGAGATTGAGGATATTTTGGGCAGGGAGCCCGTTAAGCTCGACCTTGAAACCATCCGGGGATACCTGACCAACAAGCGTGTTCTGGTGACCGGCGCGGCGGGGAGCATCGGCAGTGAAATTTGCCGCCAGGTGGCGGCATTCTCTCCCTATAAGCTGCTCCTCTTCGAGTGCGCGGAAACCCCCCTGTATCAGATCGAGAAGGAACTTACGGCAACCCACCCCAATCTCCGGATCATTCCGGTCATCGGTGATGTGCGGGACCAGGCCCGGGTCGAGGCGATTTTTGATGAGTTTCAGCCGGAGGTGGTTTTCCACGCGGCAGCCTACAAGCATGTGCCGATGATGGAGTACAATCCGGTGGAGGCAGTCACAAACAACATCGGCGGGACACGGGTGCTCGCAAACGCGGCCCACCGGTTTGGGGTGAAGAATTTTGTCATGATTTCCACCGACAAGGCGGTGAACCCGACCAATATCATGGGGGCCAGCAAGCGGGTGGCGGAGATCTATGTGCAGAGTCTGGCAAGGCGAAGCAGGACGAATTTTACCACGGTCCGTTTCGGTAACGTGCTGGGGAGCAACGGGAGCGTGATTCCGCTGTTCAAGGAGCAGATCAAGACGGGGGGGCCGGTTACGGTCACCGACCCCAAGGTGATCCGGTACTTCATGACCATTCCCGAGGCGTGCCAGTTGGTACTGCAGGCAGGGTGCATCGGCAACGGCGGAGAGATTTTTGTCCTCGACATGGGTGATCCGGTCCGCATCCTTGATCTGGCGGAAGAGTTGATCAGGCTTTCGGGGTTTGTCCCCCATGAGGAGATAGATATCGTTTTCACTGGTCTGCGGCCCGGTGAGAAGCTCTTTGAGGAACTCCTCATCGATGGGGAGGGGATTAAGCCGACACGGCACGAGAAGATAAAGGTCCTTGCGGCCATGGATTCCGATTTCGACGCCGTTGAGAGGGAACTGGGAGTTCTTTTTGCCATGGCCGGAAACGCTGACATCGCGGGGATTGTGAAGCAGCTCCGGACGATTGTGCCGGAATTCTCGCCCCAGTATTCGTTCAACGGTGCTGCACCGGTTGCATTTCAGCGGGTTCGCCCCGATCTTTTTCCTCCCTCGGCTTCGAAGGTGGTCAAACTGCAGAAGCAATAGATTGCGGGAAATTTTTTTATGGTTCGATGGAGTATGTTTATGGGGGAGAGAGCCATATGGCAATTAATCCTGGGGTGAATACCAAGCGGACACGACGTGTTGCCTGCTTCTCATGTCTCGCGACCCTGGCGCTACAGATTTTTGCGGTAAGTGCTTGGGCCTTGTCGTCCCCCAACATCCCCCTCGACAGCCCTGTCTATTCCTATCTTGAAAAGCTGGCCGGTTTCGGATTGATGCGGTCTGACGTGGCGGGGATCAAGCCTTTTTCCCGGGCCGAGGCTGCGCGGCTTTTGTTGGAGGCGGAGTGGAACCTGGAGGCGGGGATGGGCGCCGGTGATCTGGAGTTTGCCCGGTCAATCCTGGCGGAACTGCGCCGGAAGATTCCCCGGGAAGCGGCCCTTTACCAGGAGCCCGGCAAGGCGGTGGCCGTGGATGTGAACCCCCTGTCGAGCGCCCGAATCAGGTACGTGTATCTGGATGGGAAACCCCGCTCCTACGAGCGGCCGGTCCACGACCCGGGTGACGATGGGGTGTTCGGCATCGGGTCGGGGCTTCGGCCCGCCAACTCCTATCCTTATCCCGTGCAGCAGCACGGTACGGAGGGGACGCCCCTCATGGAGAACAACGAGGGGGTTATCTACCGGGACGGCCATAATGCCGAGGTGCGGTTCAGCGCCGAGGCCCACGTGGGAAGCGTGGCGTCCGCCCTGGTGGAGCCGCAGCTTTCCTATGGCCGAGAGGAGGGGGCCTCGGCGAAACTCGTCAAGGGGTACCTGAAGCTCGGCGGAGGCGGGCTGGAGCTGGAGGTGGGACGGGATGCCAACTGGCTGGGGCTAGGGAGCCGCGGAACGGTGACCCTGACCAACAATGCCGAGAACTTTGACCTGGTGAAGCTTTCGAGCCCCGAACCCATTCAGCTGAAGTATATCGGCGCCATCAAGTATACCCTTATCGGCTCCCGCTTCGATGCCACCGTGACCAACGGCGTGGAGCGCCGTCCCTGGTTTCTCGGCGCGAAGCTCTCGGTGAAACCCGTTGATACCTTCGAGGTGGGGATCAATCTGGGGAAGGAATTCGGCGGGCCCGGGGTGAACAACAGTTTCGGCGATTACGTGCGGGGAATTGTCGGCGGCACGAGCGCGGACAACACCAACAACCTTGCCGGGGTGGAGATGCGGCTGAGACTGCCGTTCCTGCGCAATACCGAGATCTACGGCGAGTTCTCCGGGGAGGATTCGGCCTCGTTCTGGCCCATCGTTGAGAGCTACGTGGCCGGCTTCTTCATCCCCCGCCTCACTGCCAGCGGCAGGGACGACCTTCGTTTCGAGTTTTTCAAGGGGAACAACATCCTTTACACCAGCGGCACATTCCCGGAGGGGTACCTCCACAAGGGGATGCCCATCGGCCACTCCCAAGGGGGGGCGGTCATCGAGTTCTATCTCCGCTACAGCCACTGGTTCTCGGCGCGGAACAATCTGGCCTTGGAGTTCTACCGGACCGACCGGGGACACGAGGGGAGGGTGAAGGCGGACGCCGCAGGTCACTTTGATCCGAACGGCGTCATGCAGGCCATCGAGAAGAAGCATGCCGGCCGGATTTCCTGGACTCTTCCGGTCCATGGCGATGTGGACATGAACCTTCTGTACGGCATCGAAAAGGTGGAAAATGTTGACCTTCAGGAGGGGAATGACCGCACCAATCAGCTCTTCAAGGCGGAGTTGCGGTATCGGTACTAAGTGAGAGGAGCGAGATAGCAACTTATTCGCTATTTCACTATCTCACCATCTCGCTCCCTCAACGCTTCTGCCAAAGCCTTTCGCGCCTCCTCCTCGCCATGGACGAGTATAATGGATCGGGGCGGCACAGGGATACCTCGCACGAAATTGACCAGACCCCGCTGGTCGGCGTGGGCCGAGTAGCCGCTGATGCTGTGTACTGTGGCTCGGAGGGGAAAGTTGCCGCCATCCAGGTCGATGAAGGTCTGTTCACCGGTTTCCATGCGCTTTTTTTCAGCTTCCAGAATTTCTCTCCCCGGTGTCCCGTGAGCCTGGTAGCCGACAAAGAGAATGTCGGTGCGCGGGTCCCCCATGAGGGCCTTGAGGTAGTTGACGATGCGCCCTCCGGCGCACATGCCGCCGGCTGCAATGACCACGCAGGGGCGGGCGGTCCTGCGGAGGTAGTCAATGGTGTCCCGATGGTCGTTGTGGTTTTCGATAACCGTCATCTGCTCGAAGGAGAGGGGATGGCGCCCCTGGGAAATGACCTCTGCCGCTTCCTGGTCCCAGAGATGGCGGAGCTGGTCGTAGACCTCGGTGATGTGGAGGGCCAGGGGGGAGTCGACAATGATTTCAAGGTCGTCCCAGGGGAGGTTCGTGGCCGCCTCGTCATTCCTGTGTTCGGCGATGAGGGATTCAATCTCGTAGAGGAGTTCCTGGGTTCTGCCGATGCTGAAGGCGGGAACGAGGAGGGCGCCCCTGTTTTCCAGCGCCCGGACGATGACCTGCCGCAGCTTCTCCCGCCGCTGTTCGCGCCCCTCGTGGAGGCGGTCGCCGTAGGTTGACTCCAGCACCAGGATGTCGGCCCGCTCCGGTGGCGCCGGGTCGGGCAGGAGCGGCGTGAAGGGGGCGCCAAGGTCCCCGGAGAAGACCACAACCGTTTCGTTGTCGTGTTGCGATGCGGTTGTTTCCTGTGCCGATGGGCGGGCGACGCGGAGTTCCGCATAGGCCGAGCCGAGGATGTGTCCCGCCTGCTGAATCCGGAGCGACACGTCCATGCCATCCCAGGTGCCGAGCTTGTGCCACGTGCCAAAGGGGAGGGGGACGAGGCGCTTTTTCATTGCCCCGATGAATTGCTCGATGAGCCTTTCGTCCCGGGTGATACCCACCTTGACGGCGTCTTCGAGGACCAGGGGGAGGAGAAGGGCCGAGGCCTCGCTGCACCAGATGGGCCTCTGGAAGCCGGCTCCCATGAGGTGGGGAATGCGGCCGCAGTGGTCGATATGGACGTGGGTCAGGACCAGACCCTGGACCCGGTCGAGGGGGAAATCGATGAAAGGGGTGTGTTTCTTCCCCTTTCCAGCGTCCGCATCACGTCCCTGGAACAGACCGCAATCAATGAGAATGCTTGCATTTTCTGAGATAACGAGTTCGTGGCATGACCCGGTTACGCCAAATCGCCCGCCATGGTGAATGATTTCCATGATCTCCCCCTGTCAATCTGACCGTAACGAATGAGAAGCTAATAATAAACCCGCCACGGAAAGTCAAGGAAGTTCAGGACGCACCAGGGATCGGGGCGCCGGCGGGAAGAGCGTTTTCGGGTTGACTGGCGGGGTGAGAACGGGGTACTTATCCATGTTCGTTGCACTGCGTTGATCATCGATATTTTTGAGCACATGAGGGACCAATGAAGCGATCCATACAATCTGCATTTCTGCTTTTTCTGGGGGTGGTGCTTGCCATTGCCGCAGTCGCTGCGGCGGTCGAGCCCAATGGTGCCGGCAGGGATTATACCGGCAGCCAGTGGGATGTTTCCGGACCGGGGGGCGGATACGGCGTCCAGACCGCTCCGCAGACAGGCGGGTACATGATGCAGGGAGCCCCCCTGTCAGGAAGCGGATATGTTCAGGGAGTCCAGCAGCCCGGCGGGTATGGGGTTCCCGGAGCCATGCAGCCCGGTGGGTATGGGATGACAGCTCCGGGTGGATATGGCGCTCCTCAGGTTCCGGGCGCAATCCAGTCCCAGCAGGATACCGAGCAGGAGCAGGGGCTTCGCCTCATGGACGAAGGCAAAGAGGTTGAGCAGGGGCCGAAACTGCTGCTCAAGGCGGAGCCAGGCGACGGCATGGTGTCGCTCACCTGGACCGTAACCGGAGTGCGCCGCAAGGCCGAGGATATCCCACCCCGGTTTGTGGTGCTGTACGGGACCGAACCGGAGAAGTATCTGAAGGCTGTGCCGGTGGGCGACGCCACCAGCTTCCGGGTGAGGGAGCTGAAGAACAACCAGATCTATTATTTCAGGGTGCAGGGGCTCCCCGGTCTTGGCCAGCGCCAACTGAAGGCTCTCATTTCGGAAGAACAGAAGGCGACGCCCATACCGGTGGAGGAGTTGGGTTCGTCCCTGGAGCGGGCCTTTGCCCGCAAGAGCCCCACCCTCCTCGACAAGATCGAGCCCACCCCGGTGGACCGGACCCTCAAGCAGTTCGGCTACGACTTTTTCAGGAACAGCATCGCCAACCTCCCTTCGGTGGATAATCTGCCGGTCGGTTCCGATTACGTGATCGGCCCGGGCGATAAACTGCGGATCGACGTCTGGGGGAGCCTCCAGGCCCGCTACGACGTGCCCGTGGACCGCAACGGCGAGGTTACCATCCCGCGGGTCGGCGCCGTCAAGGTGTGGGGGCTCTCCTACGGCCAGGCACGGCAGGCCATCGACAAGGCCTTCTCCCGGTACTACAGGGGGTACGAGCTCAATGTCACCCTCGGCAGCCTCAGGACCATCCAGGTCTACGTGGTTGGTGAGGTTGAGGTTCCCGGCACCTATAATGTCAGTTCCCTCGCCACCGTCATCAATGCCCTTGCCGCGGCCGGGGGGCCGTCCAAAAACGGCAGCCTCCGCTCGATCCGGATTTCACGCGGCGGCAAGGCGGTCCAGGAGATCGATCTTTACGACATGTTCCTGAGCGGCGACCGGAGCCGTGATATCCGCCTGGAGAACGGCGATACGGCCTTCGTGCCGGTCATCGGGCCGGTGGTTGCCGTGGCGGGGGAGGTCAAGCGCCCCGGCATTTATGAGATCAAGGGGAAGACGACCCTGCCGGGCCTTCTCGTGATGGCAGGTGGGATAACCGCTGCCGGCGACACGGGGCGGATTCAGGTGGAGCGGATCGAAGGAAACAGCACCCGGGTGGTCGCCGATTACGTGACCGACGGAAAGTCGCCGGATACGGAACTGGCCAAGGTCGAGGTGCGGGACCACGACATGGTGAACGTCTTCCCGGTCCGCGAGGCGATGCGCGAGGTGGTGACCCTGGCGGGGAATGTGGCGCGCCCCGGGGCCTACCAGTTCCGGAAGGGGATGCGGGTGAAGGACCTCGTTCCTGACGCGTCGGTTCTTCTTCCCGAGTCGTACCTAGAGAGCGCTGAGATTACCCGCCTCTCGCCCACCGACTACCGCCGCGAGGTCATGACCGTTAACCTCCGGGAGGCGCTGAAGGGGAATCCGGCCGACAACGTGGAGCTGCAGGAACAGGATACGATCAAGATTTTCTCCCGGGACGAGATGGTGGAGCGTCCCCGGGTTTCCATCAACGGACAGGTGGTGAATCCCGGCATCTACGACTACTTTCCCCGCATGACGGTCCGTGACCTGGTGACCGCTGCCGGCAGCCCCAAGCGCAACGCCTATCTGGAGAGCGCCGAACTGACAAGGGTGGCGGTTGGCGGCAACAGTGCCAAGGCGTCCCGCCTGGAAATCAACCTTGGCAAGGCCCTTGCCGGGGACCCGGCCAACAACCTGGTTCTTGAGCCCGAAGATGCCCTGATCGTACGGGGTATCGAGAACTGGCTTGAGGCCACCGATCGGTTCGTGACCCTGAGGGGAGAGGTGAAATTCCCCGGAACCTATTCCATTGCCAAGGGGGAACGCCTGAGCTCAGTCATCGCCCGGGCCGGCGGCTTCACCGACAAGGCCTATCTGAAGGGTGCCAAGTTCAAGCGGAAATCGGTTCGGGACGAGCAGCAGAAGCGGATGGACGAGGTGATAACCCGGACCGAGCAGGAAATCCTCCGCAAGCAGGGTGAGTTGGCAGCGGTTGCAGCGTCCAAGGAGGAGCTCGAAGCGACGCGCACGGCCCTGGAAGGGCTCCAGAAGAGCTTGGCAAAGCTGCGGGAGTCAAGGGCCGAAGGGCGCGTGGTGATCCGCCTTGCCCAACTGGATTCGTTCAGGAAGTCTCCCTATGATCTTGAGCTCATGGGGGGAGATATCCTTGAGGTGCCCCAGGTTTCCAGCGTCGTGAACGTCATGGGGCAGGTCTACAATCCCACCTCCTTTGTCCATCTTCCGGGCGAGGATGTGGCCCACTACCTGAAGGATGCAGGCGGGGCCACGCGGGACGGCGAAGAAGACGACATGTACATCATCAGTGCCGACGGGTCGGTCCTCAGCCGCCATCAGACCTCCTTCGGCATCAATTGGAGCGATTCCCAGCGACGCTGGACCTTTGGCGGGTTCCTGGCAACGCCCCTCGATCCGGGGGACACCCTGGTGGTACCCCAGAAGCTTGAGCGGATCGCCTGGATGCGGGAGATCAAGGACATGACCACTATCCTGTCGCAGGTTGCCCTGACCGCCGGGGTGGTTGTTGCGGCCGGACTGTAGGGGCGAGACGACATGACTGAACCCATGAGAAATGAACAGATCGTCGAAGATGACGAGATCAACCTCCTGGAGCTGCTCCAGGTGCTGGTGCGGCGCAAGCGGCTGATTGTGGTGATGTGCGCTGTCGCGGCGCTTCTTTCGGTGGCGTACAGCCTCACCCTTCCCAATATCTACACGGCCACGGCACGGGTTCTCCCTCCCCAGAAGGACGGGGGTGGCGGTCTGTCGGCCCTGGTAGGACAGGCAGGGGCCCTTGCCGGGCTGGCTGGCGTTGGAGGGCTTGGGGGGGGGGCGGATCTCTACGTGGGAATTCTTAAAAGCCGGTCGGTTGCCGATGCGGTGATTAAAAAACTCGACCTTCAGAAGGAACTAAAAACCAATAGTTCCGACGAGTCCCGGATGGCTCTACAAAGCCTTGTAAAGATCCAGGCCGGGAAGGACGGCATCATCACGGTCGCCGCCGACAGCAGGAATCCCCAACTGGCCGCTCGGCTGGCCAATACCTTTGTCGATGAACTGGGAAAGAAAAGTGTCGAGCTGAATCTGACCAAAGCCGGTACGGAACGGATTTTTCTGGAGAAGCGGCTCGACGTGGTAAAGGCTGACCTGAAAAAGGCGGAAGAATCCCTCAGGGGGTTCCAGGAGAAGAACCGTGCCTTCAAGGTTGACGACCAAGCCACCGCCACGATCGAAGGGGCAGCCAAACTCAAGGCCGAGATCGTTTCGAAAGAGGTGCAGCTTGCCTCGTTGCGCAGCTACCAAACCAACGAGAACCCTGAGGTGAAGGCAGTGGAGGCCGCCCTTGCCAAGCTCAGGGGGCAGTTGGGCGTCCTCACCGGAGGGGGAAGAAGCAGCGACCTGATGCTGTCGGCCGGAACAATGCCGAGCCTTGGGCTTGAGTACGTACGACTCATGCGCGAGGTGAAGACACAGGAAGCCATATTCGAGCAACTCACGAAACAGTACGAGGTGGCCAAGCTGGGAGAGGCCAAGGATTCTTCGTCGATTCAGGTGCTCGACGAGGCAGTCGCTCCCCAAAATAAGAGCAAGCCCAAGCGTTCCCTGATCGTCATCCTGTCAACGGTTACGGCGTTTTTCCTGGGGATATTTATCGCATTCATCCAGGAGTACGCCCAGAAGATGAGTGACGAGGACCGTACGCGGTGGAACGAGATCAGGGAATCCCTTTCGCTCTCCCGAGCCCGGCGCGGTTGACGGCGTGGGACTGTTTGCGTTGAATGGAGACCACATGAACGACAGTGCCAAGAAATTCCCTTCCCTTCGTTTCATTCTCCTTGCTGGTTGGGTGGGGACAATTATCTGGCTTTCCCTTGATCCGTCTCCGCCTCATCCCACCATAGGGCTCATAGGGTGGGACAAGTTCCAGCACGCCTCGGCCTACGGGCTCCTTGCCCTGTTGTGGGGGAATTTCCTGGTGACGTACCGCCGGTGCCAACGGCGCTGCTGGCTCATGGCCTTTGTGGGGGCCGTCGTGTTGGGGGCCTTCATGGAGGTGGCCCAGGGAGTCCTGACGACCGCCAGGACCGCCGAGTTCGGCGACCTCATTGCCGATGCGGTTGGAGCCGGTGCCGTGAGCCTTGCTGCCTGCGCCTGGAGTGCGAGAAGACTATCCTTGGCCCTTGTCGTGGCCTTGACGCTCCTTGTGGGTGCGCGGGGAGCCCAGGCCGATGACAATGGCGGGGTGGGCACCTTTGTACGCGACGAGGCCGTAACCCTTAGCGACGAGACCGGGGAGTTTCTCGCCGCTCCCTTCCGGACCGACAACAACGCCATTTGGAAGACCTTGGCTGTCGCCGGTGCCGTCGGGCTTACCTACATTTATGATACAGACATCCGGGACAAGGTGCAGGGAACAAGGGGAAAGACCCTTGACCGGGCAGCCGATGCGGGGAACGTGATTGGCAATCCCTTCGTTCACCTGGGAGTTGCCGGTGCCGTCTGGGGTGGCGGGATCCTTGCCGATTCACCCCGGTGGCGGGACACGGGGCTCATGATGGGGGAGGCGGCGGTCATTGCCGATGCCGCCACCTTTGTCCTGAAGCAAGCCGTCGGACGGGCGCGCCCCCTCACGGGGAGCAGCAAGGGAAGTTTCCGCCCGCTGCAGTTCGAGTCGGATTACGATTCGCTTCCTTCCATGCACACGGCCAGCTCTTTTGCCATGGCCTCGGTCATCACCCGAACGTCGGGGAGCGTCCCGGTGGGGGTCCTTTCCTATGCCACCGCCGCCTTTGTGGGGTTCTCGCGCATGTACGAGGACAAGCACTGGGCAAGCGACGTGCTTCTGGGCGCTGTCATCGGCGAGCTGGCGGGGCGGGTCGTCACGGACCATTATGCGCGGAAGGGTAGTGTTACGGTGGTCCCTTCTGTCAGCAGTTCGTCGGCGACACTGGCGCTGGTGGGCAAGTTCTAGGCAAATTTGGAAGAGGAGCAGATATGGGGACAGTGCTTTTCCTGGTCACTGATCCCAACTCCCGGAGGTATTAATGCTTTCCGCAATCATTTTCGATTTCGACGGTATCATCGTCGATACCGAGCCGCTCCATTACCGGGCTTTCCAGGCTATTCTCGAGCCTCTGGGGCTTGGCTATGCCTGGGAGGAATACGTGAACCTCTATATGGGATTCGACGACCGCGACGCCTTCCGCGAGGCCTTCAGGGTTCACGGCAGAGCCCTGGATGACCATGAGCTGGAACTGCTCATTGACCGCAAGGCTGCGGCGTTCCAGGAGATCATCTCCAGCGGCGTTGCTCCCTATCCGGGAGTTGTCGAGCTCATCGGATCCATTAACGGTACCCTCCCGCTGGCGCTTTGCAGCGGCGCCCTCAGGTGCGACATCCTGCCCATACTTGCCGGTCTCGGATTGTCCAATGCCTTCGACGTGATAGTCACCGCCGAAGAGGTGACTGCCAGCAAGCCCGATCCCGCCAGCTACGCCCTTGCCGTGGAGCGGCTCGCCGCTGCCTTCGCCGACCGGAGGATTCTCCCCGGTCGTTGCATCGCCATTGAAGACACCCCCGCCGGCATCGCCTCCGCCACCGGCGCCGGCATTCCCGTCATCGCCGTCACCAACAGCTATCCCGCCGAGATGCTCAGCGGCGCCGTCCGGGTGGTTGACTCCCTTACGGGGCTTACCTTGACGGACATTGAGAACCTGGCGAGATAGCGAGGGAGCAAGTAGTAAAGTCTCACTCCCTCGCTATCTCACTCTCTCGCCACTTGCTGTTTCGCTACCTCGCCATCTCACCATCTCGCTATGCCTCTTCCCATTGAAGACATCCTGCCTCAGCTGAGATCCTCCCTTCAGACCCACAATTCAGTGGTCATCCAGGCTCCGCCCGGAGCCGGCAAGACGACGCGTGTTCCCCTTGCACTCCTGGACGCCCCATGGCTCACGGGGAAGGGTATTGTCATGCTCGAGCCGCGACGGCTTGCGGCCACCAACGCGGCCCGCTGGATGGCGTTCACCCTTGGCGAGGAAGTGGGGGAGACGGTGGGTTACACGATCCGCTTCGACCGGAAGGTGTCGCGCCGAACACGGGTGGAGGTGGTGACCGAGGGGGTGCTCACTCGCCGGCTCCAGGCAGATCCGCTCCTCGAGGGAGTTGGAGCGGTGATCTTCGACGAGTTCCACGAGCGGAGCATCCATGCGGACCTGGCCCTGGCCCTGTGCCGCGACGTCCAGCAGGGACTGCGGGAGGAACTGCGGATCATCGTCATGTCGGCGACCCTCGATGCCGCACCGGTGGCAGAGCTTTTGGGGAACGCGCCGATCATCACGAGCGAGGGGCGGGGTTTCCCCGTGAATATCCGCTATCTTCCCGAGGACTCCCGCGACCCCCTCCCGGTCGCCGTTTCCGGTGCTATCCGCACGGCCCTCGCCTCTACGGAGGGGGACATCCTCGCCTTTCTGCCCGGCGCGGGGGAGATTCGTCGCTGTCGCCAGCTTTTGCAGGAGGGGGGAGCGCTCCCTTCGTCTCCCTTGATCGCACTCCTCTTCGGCGACCTTCCCTTTGCGGATCAGGAACGGGCCATTCTTCCCGCCGAGCGGCGCAAGGTGGTACTCGCCACCAACATCGCCGAGACGAGTCTCACCATCGAAGGGGTGCGGGTTGTCATCGACGGCGGTTTCTGCCGTCGCCTGCGGTTCGATCCCGCGTCGGGCATGGACCGGCTCGTGACGGAGCGGATTTCGGCAGCCTCCGCCACCCAGCGGTCAGGGCGGGCCGGCCGGCTCGGTCCTGGCACCTGCTTCCGGCTCTGGTCCGAACACACCCAGCGGACTCTCATTCCCGCTGACCCTCCCGAGATCGCCACCTCCGACTTGACGCCGGTGGCCCTTGACCTAGCTGCCTGGGGGGTGACCGACGCCTCAACCCTTTCGTGGCTCACGCCCCCTCCCAAAGCCTCTTTCGAGGAGGGGCGACAGCTCCTTGTTCAGCTTGAAGCCCTCGACCGCAACGGCATGATCACCGAGGTCGGCCGACGGATGGCAGAGCTGCCGGTTCATCCCCGCCTCGCCCACATGCTCATCAGGGCCGTCGGAAAGGGCGTTGGCCCTCTTGCCTGTGACGTGGCAGCGATCATGTCGGAGCGTGACCTCGTGAAGGTTTCCGGAGGGGTGGCGTTGGAGCGGAGCGAAAGCGACATGCTCGTGCGGGTGGAGGCGCTGGAGGGATGGCGGAAGGGGCGGCGTGTTGTCGAGGTCGATGCCGCAGCTTGCCGCACCGTCGACCGATCTGCCCAGCATCTGCGCAGGCTGCTCAACATCGGGAAGGAGAATGGGGTTGCCGGCGCGGATGCCGACACGGTGGGCCTCCTGCTCGCCTGGGCTTACCCGGATCGAATCGCGCTACGACGCGGTGACGGCGGACGCCGGTATCTCCTTGCCGGAGGCCGCGGTGCGCTTCTCTCCGAACGAAGCTCGGTTCATGACGAGCCGCTTCTGGTGGCCCATGTGGTGGAACGGGGGGCGAGGGGAGACGACCTGATCCGCCAGGCAAGTGTTCTGACGCTGGAAACCTTCACAAGGGATTTCTCCGACGACATCGTCACCGAGAGGAAGGTTTTCTGGGATGAACGGGAAGGGCGGGTTGTAAGCTGCGAGGAGGAGCGGTTCGGTGCCCTCGTCCTTGGAAGCAGGCCATCCGCTGCCACAGCTGATGAGGTGAGAAGCGCCCTGGTGGAAGGAATCGTGAGGGGACCCGGCCTGTCAGCCCTTAGCTGGTCCACGGCCGCACGTCGGTTCAGGGCGCGGGTGCGGCTCATGGCCCGCGTTTTTCCCGACGAGGGATGGCCCAATCTCTCCGATGAGGCCCTCCTGGCAACTCTTGGCGAGTGGCTGGGCCCCCATCTGGACGGGGTGCGGCGACTTGCCGACGTGGCTGCGGTTGACCTGCTCCCTCCGTTGCAGGGGCTCCTCCCCTGGAATCTGCTCCGCCGGCTTGACGAAGGGGCACCGACCCATCTGGTGGTTCCGAGCGGTTCACGAGTCCCTATCGATTACGGAGATGACGGGATACTGACCCTGGCGGTGAAGCTCCAGGAGATGTTCGGCCTTGCCGAGACCCCCACGGTGGCGTGGGGGAGGGTGCCGGTGGTTGTCCATCTCCTGTCGCCGGCCGGCCGGCCCCTTCAGGTGACCGCAGACCTGCGGGGGTTCTGGAACGGGGCCTACCAGGAGGTGAAAAAGGAGATGCGGGGGCGCTACCCCAAGCATCCGTGGCCCGATGACCCGTGGTCTGCCATCCCGACGCGCAGGACAAAGGGGCAGGAGGGGAGAAAATAGTATGATATCTGATATAGTTAAGGGGGTTATGGAATGTTGCTGAAATAGAGGGTTCCGTCCGCCTGGACGATGCGACGGATGGCATCGACTGTGCGCCGGTTGGCGGCACTCCCCGTGGACGGTCCCCCCGCCAGGAAGGTGGAGGTGATGTTGTTTTCGCCCCGCCACGCCTCGAAGTGGAGGTGAGGACCCGTTGAGCGCCCCGTGGAGCCCGAGAGGGCGATGGGGGAGGTGCCGTCCACTGAGTCGTTTTCAGCCACAAGATTGACGGAATTGTGGGCATAGAGGGTAATGGTTCCGTCGCCGTGGTCCACGATGACCATGTTGCCATAGCCGCCGCGTAATCCGGCAAAGACCACCCTTCCCGGAGCCACCGGACGGACGGCGGTTCCTTCGGCAACGGCGATGTCGATTCCGTGGTGTTCGCGAAGGTTTCCGTTGATGGGGTCGTGGCGGAGTCCCACCAGGGAGGAGATTCTCCCGTGGACGGGAAGGGTAGGGGAAAACGTGGGAGATGACGCCTGTGACGGCTTTTCGCCGATGCCGGTGGCGGCCAAATGGCCGGGTATGCTCCGTTTGCCGCGGCGTGGGGCAGGCCGCTCCTTCATTACCAGCGTCGCACCGCTTTTCCCGGGGGCATCGGTGAAGCAGACCACTCCCTCTTCATCCACATAGCGGTAGATGTCGGCGACTCCTTCCCGGGGGAGGACGATAACGAGGGCAGCGATTATGAGGGCGTTCTTTTTCATGGTCTGGACTTACCGGTACTATACCTATCGGCATTAGAGCCTGCAAGCTTGAGATGAGAGTATATTTTTCGTGCGATGCTTCTGATTTGGGCATGGTGATTCTGCTTGTGCCTCATTTTTAAGCTGATGTTTTTCCGTTCTTTGCATTAGAGTGCGCTGTTGTTGGGTAACGCATTGTAATTGTTGGGGAGAACAAAGTGTGCCGTTTTGGGCAAAGTATTTGCTATGCCCATGAACATTATTGGCGTGCAAGGTTTTCCTGGAATCTTGCTTTTGAACCCCGACGCACCTATAATCAGCCAGTTTTTAACCATTTCCAAGAGGGGGTGCTGTGTCTTGAAAAAAGTCGAAGCGATCATAAAGCCGTTCAAGCTGGACGAGGTCAAGGAAGCCCTGAACGAGATCGGCATCCAGGGGATTACGGTCGCCGAGGTGAAGGGTTTCGGCAGGCAGAAGGGGCATACGGAGCTCTACCGGGGCGCCGAGTATGTGGTTGATTTTATCCCCAAGATCAAGATGGAGATCATAGTCGGCGACGATATTGTCGGAAAGGTTGTCGAGACCATCGAGCAGGCCGCCAAGACCGGCCGCATCGGTGATGGCAAGATATTCGTGACGCCGGTGGAGGAAGTGATCCGCATCCGCACCGGTGAGCGGGGCGAGGACGCTCTGTAGGACCAATACAATAAGCCAGGTAGTTACCATGAAAGGAGACGTTTAGATGACACCACAAGAAGTAGTAAGCTTCGCCAAGGAAAACGGCGCGCTGATGGTCGATTTCAAGTTCATGGACTTCGTCGGGACGTGGCAGCACATTTCCGTGCCCATCACGGAGTTCAGCGAAGATACCTTTGAGGAAGGGCAGGGGTTTGACGGTTCCTCCATCCGCGGCTGGCAGCCGATCCATGCCTCCGACATGATCCTTCTTCCCGATCCCGAGACGGCGAAGATGGACCCCTTCGTGGCGGTGCCGACCCTGTCGCTGATCTGCAATGTCTTCGATCCGATCACCAAGGAAGATTACACCCGCGATCCGCGGAACATCGCCCGCAAGGCCGAGGCCTACCTGAAGTCCACCGGCGTTGGCGATACCGCCTTTTTTGGCCCGGAAGCTGAGTTCTTTATCTTCGACGAGGTGCGCTACGATTCCAGCGCCAACCAGTCCTTCTACATGGTCGACTCTGTGGAGGGGGCCTGGAACACCGGCCGCGAGGAGTTCCCGAACCTGGGCTACAAGCCGCGCCACAAGGAAGGATACTTCCCCCTTTCCCCGACCGACTCCCAGAACGATCTCCGCAACGAGATGGTGATGGAGCTCCAGAAAGTCGGCATCCGGGTCGAGTGCCAGCACCACGAGGTTGCCACCGGCGGCCAGGCCGAGATCGACATGCGCTTCTCCTCCCTCGTGGACATGGCCGATCAGCTCCAGTGGTTCAAGTACGTCATCAAGAACGTTGCCTACAGAAACGGCAAGACTGTAACCTTCATGCCGAAGCCCCTTTACGGCGACAACGGTTCCGGCATGCACTGCCACCAGTCCATCTGGAAGAACGGCCAGAACCTCTTTGCCGGCGACAAGTACGGCGGGCTCTCCCAGATGGCCCTCTGGTATATCGGCGGCATCATCAAGCACGCCAAGGCCCTCTGCGCCATCACCAACCCGACCACCAACTCCTACAAGCGTCTGGTGCCGGGCTTCGAGGCGCCGGTGAACATGGCCTACTCCAGCCGCAACCGTTCGGCCTCCATCCGGATCCCGATGCTTTCCTCCAACCCGAAGGCCAAGCGGATCGAGTACCGGACTCCCGACCCCTCCTGCAACGGCTACCTTGCCTTCGCCGCCATGCTTATGGCTGGCCTTGACGGCATCGAGAACAAGATTGATCCGGGGCAGCCGCTGGATAAGGATATCTACGGTCTTTCCCCGGAAGAGCTCAAGGACATTCCGTCCGCTCCAGGTACCCTTGAGGAAGCCCTCAATGCCCTCAGGGACGACCATGAGTTCCTTCTCAAGGGCGACGTCTTCACCCCCGACGTCATCGAGAAGTGGATCGAGTACAAGACCGAGGCCGAAGTCAACCCGGTACGGATGCGTCCGGTTCCCCTCGAGTTTGACCTCTACTACGACATCTAATCCGTTTTCACTGCGGCATCGTCATGGAAAGGCGGGAGCAATCCCGCCTTTCTTTTTTGTCACTGTCGCCCGTCTCCCGAAGCCAAACCGTTCTTGACTTTCCGCGGCCCTTCCGGCTACTATGCTCCGCTATGACACGCCAAACCAAGCAGATTCACGTAGGAAATGTCGCCGTCGGCGGGGGGGCCCCCTGCTCGGTGCAGTCCATGTGCAACACCGACACCCGCGACGTGGCTGCCACCCTTTCCCAGGTTCTTTCCCTTTCCACGGCCGGTTGCGAGATCGTCCGCTGCGCCGTGCCCGACATGGCTGCGGCCGAAGCACTGGGTGAAATTAAGCGGCAGAGCCCTATTCCGGTCATTGCCGATATCCATTTTGATTATCGCCTTGCCCTGCGGGTGCTCGAGGGGGGAATCGATGGTCTGCGCCTCAACCCCGGCAATATCGGCGAGCGGTGGAAGGTGGAGGAGGTGGTGAAGGCCGCCCGGGAGCGCCTCGTGCCGATCCGGATCGGAGTCAATGCCGGTTCCCTGGAGAAGGAGCTCCTCGAAAAATACGGCCACCCCACTGCCGAGGCCATGGTTGAGTCGGCCCTGGGGCATGTCCGCATCCTGGAGGAGATTGGTTACGACCAGATCAAGATATCCCTCAAGGCCTCCGACGTCATGAAGACCGTCGAGGCCTACCGGCTCCTGGCCCAAAAGGTCGATTACCCTCTCCACATCGGCATCACCGAAGCCGGCACCATCTTCTCCGGCACCATCAAGTCCTCCGTGGGGCTCGGCATCCTCCTGGCCGACGGCATCGGCGACACCATGCGCGTGTCGCTCACCGGCGACCCGGTGGACGAGGTGCGGGTGGGGTTCGAGATCCTCAAAGCCCTGGGGCTTCGGCAGCGGGGAATCAATTTCGTCTCCTGCCCCACCTGCGGTAGGTGCCAGATCAATCTGATCGGCGTTGCCCAGGAGGTGGAGAATCGCCTTGCCGCCATCGATACCCCTCTGACCGTGGCGGTCATGGGGTGCGTGGTGAACGGCCCGGGCGAGGCGCGGGAGGCTGACGTGGGAATCGCCGGGGGGCGGGGCGAAGGGCTCCTCTTCCGTCACGGCGAGATCGTCCGCAAGGTCCCCGAGAGCGAAATGGCCGATGCCCTGGTTGCCGAGGTGCAACAGATGGCCAAGGAAAAAACACACTCATAGAGGTTCATTTAATGCGCTATTCCCAGTATTTCATCCCCACGGTCAAGGAGACTCCCTCTGACGCCGAGGTCGTTTCCCACAAGCTCATGCTCCGTGCCGGCATGATCCGCAAGCTCGCTGCGGGTATCTACAACTATCTCCCCTTGGGGCTTCGTTCCATACGCAAGGTCGAGCAGATCGTCCGAGAGGAGATGAACCGTGCCGGCGCCATCGAACTCCTCATGCCGAGCGTCCAGCCGGCCGAGCTCTGGCAGGAGTCAAAGCGGTGGGAGCAGTACGGCAAGGAACTTCTCCGTTTCAAGGATCGTAAGGACGCCGAGTTCTGTCTCGGACCAACCCACGAGGAGGTCATTACCGATCTCGTTCGCCGCGAGGTGAAGAGCTACCGGCAGATGCCGTTGAACCTCTACCAGGTCCAGTCCAAGTTCCGGGACGAGATACGTCCCCGGTTCGGCCTCATGCGTGGCCGCGAGTTCATCATGAAGGACGCCTACTCCTTTGATGTGAGCTCCGAGGCGGCTGATATCTCATACGACAAGATGTATCAGGCCTACCGCCGTATCTTCCAGCGTTGCGGCCTCAGGTTCCGGGCCGTGGAAGCGGATACCGGCTCCATCGGCGGCTCTTCGTCCCACGAGTTCATGGTGCTTGCCGATTCGGGTGAGGATGCCATCGTCTCCTGCACCGCCTGCGAATATGCCGCCAACGTGGAGAAGGCCGAGGCCCGGCTCTTCCCGCCCGAGCATGCCGAGCCACGGGAACTGGAAAAAGTGGAGACCCCCCAGAAGCGGAGCGTCGAAGAGGTGACGGCCTTCCTCGGCATTCCCGCCTCGTCGTTGGTGAAGACCCTCCTCTGCGTGGCTGACGGCGAACCGGTGGCGGCGTTGGTGCGTGGCGACCACGACCTTAACGAGATCAAGCTCAAGCACCTTCTCGGCTGCGAAGAGTTGGAGATGGCCAGTGAGGAGGTCGTGGAGCGGGTCACTGGCGCCCCCGTCGGCTTTGCCGGCCCCGTGGGGCTGAAGATCAAGATCGTCGCCGACCTGGTGGTCCAGGGGATGAAAAACTTCGTCACTGGCGGCAATGCCCGTGATCTCCATTTCAAGAATGTGAACATCGGTAGGGATTTTACCCCTGCGCTCATTGCCGACATCCGCAACGTGGTCCACGGCGACCCCTGTCCCCGTTGCGAGGCCGGCCATCTGGAGATGTGGCGCGGCATTGAGGTCGGGCACGTCTTCAAGCTGGGAACCAAGTACTCCGAGTCCCTCCGGGCTACTTTCCTGGACGCTGACGGTAAGGAGCAGGTCATCTTCATGGGCTGCTACGGCATTGGCATCAGCCGGACCGTGGCCGCCTGCATCGAGCAGAACCACGACGCAGACGGCATCATCTTCCCGATTCCCATCGCGCCGTTCCACTGCATCATCTCGGCCGTCAGCACGAAGGATGCGGAGGTCATGGCCGCGTGCGACGAGCTCTATCGTGCCCTTACCGCTGTCGGCGTCGAGGTCCTCTTTGACGACCGCGACGAGCGCCCCGGTTCCAAGTTCAAGGACGCCGACCTCATCGGCATCCCGCTCAGAATAGTCGTGGGGAGCAAGAACTTGGCTGAGGGGAAGGTGGAACTCAAGTACCGCAAGAGTGGCGAGGTTTCTCTCCTTACCCTGGCCGAGGCAGTGGAAACGGTCAAAGGGCTCGTCGTTGCAGCTCTCAACCAGTAACCATCAAGGAGACGATACCCCCATGACAAGAGACCAGGCTCGTGAGAAGGTCATCTTTGCCCTCGATACCGGTGAATTCGCCCATGTTCAGTACTGGGCCGAGACACTGTCCGACAAGGTCGGGATGTTCAAGATCGGCAAGCAGCTCTTCACTGCCTGCGGCCCCGCCGCGGTGCGAATGATCCAGAAGTTCGGCGGCGAGGTCTTTCTCGATCTCAAGTTCCACGACATCCCCAATACCGTTGCCATGGCATCGGTTGAGGCGGCCCGCATGGGAGTTAAACTTTTCAATCTCCATGCCCTGGGGGGCTACGAGATGATGGCGAAAACAGTGGATGCCCTCGATAAGGAATTCAAGGGCGGTGATAGAGCAAAGGTCCTGGCGGTTACTATTCTCACCTCTTCCACCGAGGAGACCCTCAAGGATGTGGGAATCGAACACGCTGTCCCCGACATGGTGGTGCGGCTCGCGACCCTTGCCAGGAAAGCCGGTATCGATGGCGTAGTGGCTTCACCCCGGGAGATTCCCCTCATCCGCGAAGCATGCGGGAGCGACTTCCTCATCGTCACTCCTGGCGTTCGCCCATCCTTCGCGGCCCTCAATGATCAGAAGCGGGTCATGACGCCGGCCGAGGCGGTGAATGCAGGGAGTGATTACCTTGTCATCGGCCGCCCCATCGGCGATGCGCCGGACCCGGCCGCTGCCGCCGAGATGATCCTTGACGAGATTGTCGCCGGCTGAGCCGGCTGAAAGGTCAGGAGTGAAAGAAGAGATACTCTACGGGATAAACAGTGCCATGGAGGCCCTGCGCGGCAAGCGGAGGGCCTTCGAGCTTTTCGTCTCCCGCGATGCCAGCGATCGCCGCATGGAGAAGCTCCTGAAGCTAGCAGCAGAGAAGGGGGTCCCGGTCCGCAATCGCGACAAGCGCGACATCAGTCGCCTCTGCGGCACCGATCACCACCAGGGGGTGGCTCTCCGACTGGAGGGATTCTCCTATGCGGAGTTGACCGATATTATTGCCGCCTGGCGCGAGTCCGGGGAGAGCGGGCTCATTCTCGTCCTCGACGGAGTTCAGGATCCCCACAACCTTGGTGCCCTCATCCGGAGCGCCGCCTGTGCTGGTGCACACGGAGTCATCATCCCCAAGGATAGGGCCGCCAGGGTGACGGCCACAGTGGAGAAGAGCGCCGCAGGTGCCGCTGAAACCATACCCGTTGCCCAAGTGACCAATCTGGCCCAAGCCCTCGACGAGTTGAAGGAGGCTGGCTTCTGGATTTACGGCGCTGCCGACAGTGCCGCCTCGTCCCTCTATGATCAGGATCTGTCTGGAAACGTAGTTGTTGTGATTGGCAGTGAAGGCGAGGGGGTAAGGCCCCTGGTGCGGAAAAAATGCGATTTTCTTGTCGCCATTCCGCTCAGGGGGGGCGTCAGTTCCCTCAATGCATCAGTTGCAGGGGGAGTGATTCTCTTCGAGGTCCTTCGCCAGAGGCTGGCATCTACACACCAGAACTGAAAAAGGGCCTTCAGTAGTGATGCTGAAGGCCCTTTGATCTTTGACTGGTGCCGGAGGTCGGAATCGAACCGACATGCCCTTGCGGGCGGCGGATTTTGAGTCCGCTGCGTCTACCAGTTTCACCACTCCGGCAAAAGTGGCCGGATTAAAACACATGTGCCGGAGAGCGTCAAGGGTAAATCCCCTGATAATTTTTTTTCGGGAAAAATGTATTGACACCCTTGATGTCGTTTTGGTATAAACCAAATCTCTTTTGAACGGGGCTGTAGCTCAGCTGGGAGAGCGCTTGAATGGCATTCAAGAGGTCGTCAGTTCGATCCTGATCAGCTCCACCAAAACATTAAGGGGTTGGCCGAAAGGCCAGCCCCTTTTTGCGTTATTGGCATGCATCACCAAGGCACCCGTTGCATGTTGTCCTATTCAGTATGTTTTTCTTGAAGGATCTTTTCATATTCAGTATGCTGACACGATTTTAGCGACCAGCAAGGAGGTTTTTGCCGATGGAAGATATTCTGAGCGGATGGAAGAGGAGTCGTTATTGCGGCAACCTGACGAAGGCCGACGTGGGGCGTGAAGTTATCCTCATGGGATGGGTTCTGCGCCGCCGTGACCATGGTGGTCTGATTTTTGCCGACCTCCGCGACCGCGAGGGCATTGCTCAGATCGTCTTTGATCCCGCAAAAAATGCCGATGCCCATAATAAGGCTGAAGCGATCCGTAACGAATACGTCGTAGCCGTAAAAGGGGAAGTTATTCCCCGCCCTGAAGGGACAGTCAACTCCGCCATGAAGACCGGCGAAGTGGAAGTCCTTGTTACCGAGTGCAAGATTCTCAATCGCTCAAAGGCGCTCCCCTTTACTCTTGACGACTATGTCGATGTGGCTGAAAACATCCGTCTTAAGTACCGTTATCTGGATCTTCGGCGCCCTGTGCTTCAACAAAACCTTATCCTCCGCTCGATGGTTGCCCAGATAACCCGTCAATATTTGACTGAAAACGGGTTCCTTGAGATCGAGACTCCTTTCCTCACCAAATCAACCCCTGAAGGTGCCCGCGACTTTCTCGTCCCGTCCCGGATCAACCAGGGGAATTTTTATGCCCTTCCCCAGTCTCCCCAGATCTTTAAGCAAATTCTGATGATTTCCGGTTTTGATCGCTACTTCCAGATTGTACGCTGTTTCCGTGATGAGGATCTGCGCGCTGACCGTCAGCCTGAGTTTACCCAGATCGACTGCGAGATGTCTTTCATCGATCGTGAGGACATCATTTCGGTCATGGAGGGGCTCATTGCGAAGATTTTCACGGTTGCCAAGGGGGTGGATGTTCCCCTTCCCATGCCACGCATGACCTATGCTGAGGCCATTCGCCGCTTCGGTGTCGATAACCCCGACGTCCGCTTCGGCCTGGAGCTTGTTGAACTGACTGATATCGTCAAGGGAGCAGGTTTCAAGGTCTTTGCCGATGTCGCGGCTTCCGGTGGAATCATCAAGGGGCTGAACGCTAAAGGCTGCGCACGGTTTTCCCGCAAGGAGATCGACGATCTCACCGAGTTCGCCAAGATTTACGGTGCGAAAGGGCTTGCCTACGTCAAGATCGAAGAGGGGCAATGGCATTCCCCAATCGCCAAGTTTTTCTCTGCCGAAGAAATCGCTACAATGAACCAGGCGTTCGGAGCCGAAGAAGGCGATCTTCTTCTCTTTGTGGCGGACAAGCCGAAGGTGGTCAACGATTCTCTCGGTAAACTCCGTAATCATCTTGCCGGAATTCTTGGCCTTTCGGACAAGAATACGTTCAAATTCGTCTGGATCACCGATTTTCCTCTCCTTGAGTGGGATGAGGATGAAAAGCGGTGGGCTGCGGTCCATCACCCCTTCACCGCGCCCATGGATGAGGATCTGGAGAAGGTCGAATCGGATCCGGGAAGCTGTCGTGCCAAGGCATATGATCTGGTTCTCAACGGCAACGAAATCGGCGGTGGCAGCATCAGGATTCACCAGCAGCATGTTCAGTCCCTCATGTTCAGCATGCTTGGGCTTTCGGAGGAGGAGGCGCGCGCCAAGTTCGGGTTCCTTCTTGACGCTCTCGAATGCGGAACTCCACCCCATGGCGGGATTGCCTTCGGAATGGACCGTCTCATCATGCTCCTCACGGGCAGCGATTCGATTCGTGACGTTATTGCCTTCCCCAAAACTCAGAAGGGAGCTTGTCTCATGTCAGAAGCTCCCTCCCCTGTTGATGCAAAACAACTCAGGGAGCTTGCGCTCAAGGTGACCGTCAAGCAATGAGAGCGGAAAAGTGAATGAAGACGAGAAACCTGGCAATGGTTTCGGTGCTGGCTCTCTGCCTTGCGGGTTGTGCTCCGGGGCTGCCACGTTACCGTACCGACGCCCTGACAAAATTCTCTGCTGTGAGGATGCAGTGGGGAGAGCGCGCTAGGGCCGAAGAATTTACGAGTATTACCGATGCCCTCGAAGCCGGAGACCGGCTCCTTGAGCGCAACCGGGTTTCGGATGCCGAGCAGTTCTATCTCCTTGCCCTTAGGAAGTCAGAGTTGGTAGAGCAACAACTCGCTGCCGAGAAAACACGTCAGGAAGCACAAAGGCTCAAGGCTGAGGAGGAGCGCCGAGAAGCCGAGCGGCAGAGGATCCTTGAGGAGCAGAAGCGCCGCATGGTTGAAGAGCGGGAAAGGGAGGCGCGAGAGGCTCGAAAAAAAGTCGAGAAGCCTGTGGCTGTCAAGGAGAAGGAGCGGGAGGTTCGTCATCTCCCCTCTGTTCACACGGTAAAGCGGGGAGAGACGCTGCCCCAGATTGCAGCTCAATCCGACATATATGGCGATGCTTTACTATGGCCGCTCATTTATCGTGCGAACAGGGATCAGATACGCGATCCGAAAAGAATCTGGCCGGGACAGATGCTCAGGATACCGAGAAATGTGGGTCGGGATGATATTGCGGAAGCTCGCCGCCTTGCCCAAGAACGTCGTCTGCAATAGTCGTGAATATGAACGGAAGCCGGGTTAACACCCGGCTTTTTTGCGTGTAACTTCAAGGTATTTTTGTCGTAAACGGAAAATAGTTTTTCCTTGACAGTACATGTAATTTTGCATACTGTATACACACTTTATGGTAAAAGGTTAATTTGGTTTCATGTAAGTAGATTCACGCCAATTATTTGCAGTTGATAACGTATTTCCTGACCATTTTATAAGCCTCTGGCGGATTGCCGTAAAAAATAAAGGAGGGAACATGGCGACACACAAGATTATTTGGACAGAAATTGACGAAGCACCTGCACTGGCAACGTATTCCTTGCTGCCGATCATTCAGAAGTTTACCGCAGGGACAGGTGTTGAGGTTGAGACACGGGATATTTCTCTTGCTGGCCGGATTCTTGCCACCTTCCCTGAAAAACTGACGGAAGCTCAGAGGGTCTCTGATTATCTGACCCAGTTGGGGGATCTTACCCATAGCCCGGAAGCAAATATCATCAAGCTTCCGAATATCAGTGCGTCGGTCCCGCAGTTAAAAGAGGCCATCGCGGAGCTCCAGAGCCAGGGGTATAAGGTTCCGGACTATCCTGAAGTTGCAACGAACGATGAGGAAAAAGCCATTCAGGAGCGCTATGCCAAGGTTCTTGGCAGTGCCGTAAACCCGGTGCTGCGTGAAGGCAACTCTGACCGCAGGGCTCCGCTTGCAGTGAAGAATTTTTCAAAGAAGCACCCCCATAAACTGGGCGCATGGACTTCGGATTCCAAGGCTGAAGTTGCCCACATGACCACCGGTGACTTTTATGGCAACGAAAAATCCGTTGTCATGGAGAATGGTGGCGGCTTCAGGATTGAGTTGGTTGGTGCTGACGGTAAAACCACTGTCCTGAAAGACAAGCTCGTTGCCGAAAAAGGTGAGATTCTCGACGCCACCTTCATGAACGTGAAGGCTCTGAGAAAGTTTTATGCAGAGCAGATTGAGGATGCGAAAAAGAACGGCCAGCTCCTCTCTCTCCATCTCAAAGCAACGATGATGAAGGTCTCTGACCCGATCATGTTCGGCCATGCCGTTTCTGTCTTCTATTCTGACGTCTTTGAAAAGCATGCCGCAACGTTCAAGGAGCTTGGCGTCAACCCCAACATGGGGTTGGGCGATCTTTATAACAAGATTCAGTCCCTACCGGAAGCCAAGAGGGCAGAGATAGAGGCCGACATTCAGGCCGAGTATGCCAAGCGTCCTGCTATTGCAATGGTTGACTCCGACAAAGGGATTACCAACCTGCATGTGCCTAACGACATCATCGTTGATGCCTCCATGCCGGTTGTCGTTCGCGAGTCGGGCAAGATGTGGAATGCGGAAGGCAAGCTGCAGGACACCAAGGCGATGATTCCTGATCGTTGCTATGCGACCATGTACAAGGCGATCATTCAGGACTGCCAGAAGAACGGCGCACTTGATCCTGCAACCATGGGCTCCGTTCCGAACGTCGGTCTGATGGCTCAAAAGGCGGAAGAGTATGGGTCGCACCCGACGACGTTCGAGATTCCTGCAAACGGGACTGTCCGTGTTGTTGCAGAAGACGGCAAAGTGCTGATGGAGCAGGCCGTCGAGAAGGGTGATATCTGGCGGATGTCCAGAGCAAAGGATATTCCGATCCAGGACTGGGTGAAGCTTGCTGTCCGTAGAGCACGTGCAACTGGTGCACACGCTGTGTTCTGGCTAGACAAGAACAGGGCCCATGACGCAAACGTTATCGCCAAAGTTGAGAAGTACCTTAAGGACCATGACACTACCGGTCTGGAAATCAAGATTCTTGATCCGGTAGCAGCAATGAACTACTCGCTTGAAAGAATCCGCAAAGGGCTGGATACCATCTCCGTAACCGGCAACGTGCTTCGTGACTACCTTACCGACCTCTTCCCGATTCTTGAAGTTGGCACCAGCGCCAAGATGCTCTCCATCGTTCCGCTTCTTGCCGGTGGCGGTCTGTTCGAGACCGGTGCTGGGGGATCCGCTCCCAAGCACGTCCAGCAATTTGTGAAGGAAGGGTACCTGCGCTGGGATTCACTCGGTGAGTTCTCTGCATTCGCCGCGTCTCTGGAGCATCTCGGCACTACTTTCAAGAACGACAAGGCCCTCGTGCTGGCCGAAACCCTCGATCAGGCTATTGCCAAGTTCCTCGACAATAACAAGTCGCCAGCCCGTAAGGTTGGTCAGATTGACAACCGTGGTAGCCATTACTATCTCGCCATGTACTGGGCAGAGGCGCTGGCAGCCCAGACCAAGGATGCGGAGCTTCAGGCGAAATTCGCTCCCGTTGCGAAAAAGCTTCAGGAGAACGAAGCCAAGATCAACGAGGAGCTGATTGGTGCACAGGGCAAGTCCGTTGATATGGGTGGCTATTACCACGCTGACAAGAAGAAGGTGGAAAAGGCAATGCGTCCTAGTCCGACCCTGAATGCAATTATTGACGCTATCTAATACGCAGTTGTATCACGTAGATAACCCCAATTCATAACGGAGGAAGAAAACATGGCACGTAAGAAGATTGCTCTCATCGGTGGTGGTCAGATTGGTGGCGTCCTTGCTCAACTTTGCGCCCTGCGCGAACTTGGCGATGTAGTGATGTTTGATATCGTCGAGGGTCTTCCTCAGGGGAAGATGCTTGATATCGCCGAGGTTGGTCCAGTTGACGGTTTTGATGTATGCCTCAAGGGTACCAACAGCTACGCGGACATTGCTGGATCTGATGTTGTCATCGTTACCGCTGGTCTTCCCCGCAAGCCGGGCATGAGCCGTGACGATCTCATCGAAGTCAACTCCAAGATCATGACCCAGGTTGCTGAGGGTATTAAGCAGTATGCCCCCAATTCTTTCATAATCGTTATCTCCAACCCGCTGGATGCCATGGTTACCCTTTGCCAGAAAATCACCGGTTTCCCCTACAACAGGGTTATCGGCCAGGCAGGCGTTCTCGATTCCTCCCGCTTTGCCGCCTTCATCGCTTGGGAACTGGGCGTTTCCGTGAAGGATGTCGTTGCCGTAACCCTCGGTGGGCATGGCGATGACATGGTACCGCTTGTTCGTTACACCAGCGTTTGCGGTATTCCGGTCATGGAGCTTCTGGAGCGCAAGTATAAGGACAAGGCTAAGGCCAAGGAAGTCATGGAGGCAATGGTCAAGCGGACTCGTGGTGCAGGTGGCGAGGTTGTCGCTCTCCTCAAGACGGGCTCTGCCTTCTACTCACCGGCTTCTTCCGCCATCGCCATGACCGAGTCGATCCTCAAGGATCAGAAGCGGGTTCTCCCGACCTGCTGCTTCCTCCAAGGCGAGTTCGGCGTGAATGGCTATTATGTCGGTGTGCCGGCGGTTCTGGGCGAGAACGGTGTTGAGCAGATCATTGAGTTCAATCTCGATGCCGAAGAGCAGGCGATGATGGATAAGTCGGTTGCCGCGGTCAAGAGCCTCGTCGACAGCCTTAAGTAATTCAAAGATTCCTACTGAAGCAAGGCAAAGAAGGGCCCTGTGCCCTTCTTTTGTCTTGTAGGGTCATTGCCTCGAAAAAAATAACGGCATTTCATAAGCGTCGCGTTCTAAACGTTGAAATTGTATACACGGGTGTGCTATAACCACAAAGGTTTTGCCGGAAACGGCCTCATTTTAGTAAAGGAGCGTATCTAGATGGAAAAAAAGCTTCCGACTATCGAGATTGTTGAGAAGTACTGCAAGGGCTGCCATATCTGTGTTGAGTTCTGCCCTACCAAGGTACTGGAGATGAAAGGTTTCGTCGTGGCGGTGAAAAACCTCGAAGCTTGTATCAAATGTATGCAGTGCGAACTGCGCTGCCCCGATTTCGCTATCAAGGTCACCCCGTAACCATTCCAAGAGGAGGTATTTGACGTGGCTAAGAAAGTTGCATTTCTCCAGGGTAATGAGGCCGCAGCCCACGGCGCTCTCTACGCTGGCTGCCGGTTTTTCGCCGGTTACCCTATTACTCCTTCCACCGAAGTTGCAGAGGTATTGTCTGCTGAACTCCCGAAGGTGGGTGGCAAGTTCATTCAGATGGAAGACGAAATCGGTGCTATGGCTGCTCTTATCGGGGCATCTTTGACCGGTTCCAAAGTGCTTACATCGACTTCTGGTCCGGGCCTTTCGCTTAAGCAGGAGAACATTGGTTATGCCTGCATTACCGAAGTACCCGCCGTTATTGTCAACGTGATGCGTGGCGGTCCCTCCACTGGTATGCCGACAGGTCCGTCGCAGTCGGACGTTATGTGCGCCAAGTGGGGCACCCACGGCGATCACCCCGCCATCTGCCTCGTTCCTGCTTCGGTGCAGGAACTTTTCGAGGAGACGGTCCGGGCCTTCAACCTAGCTGAAAAATATCGTACGCCGGTCATGATTATGCCGGACGAGATCGTTGCTCACATGCGCGAGCGCATTGTTTTCCCCGAGCCGGGTGAGATCGAAGTAGTCGATCGCAAGGGACCCTCTGTCCCGCCTGAGCAATACAAGCCGTATGACACCTCGTTCGGTGACGTCCCTCCGCTGGCTGCATTCGGTTCCGGCTACAAGTTTCACGTTACCGGCCTCAACAAGATGCAGGACGGCTTCCCGACCACCAAGGCTGAGATCGTTCAAGCAGAAGAAGAGCGTCAGGTTCGCAAGGTTGAAGCCAACAAGGCTGACATCATGAAATGGGAAGAGTATCTGTGCGACGATGCAGACGTCATCGTTGTTGCGTTTGGCTCTACTTCCCGTTCGGCCCGTTTCGCAGTGAATGAGGCTCGCAAAAACGGCATCAAGGCGGGTCTTTTCCGTCTCATCACCTTCTGGCCGTTCCCTGAGGAGCGCCTTCTGGAACTCTCCAAAAAAGTCAAAGGGTTCATAACTCCGGAAATGAACCTTGGAATGTGCACTGGTGTGGTTAAAGGCTGCATCGAGGGGAATGCTCCGGTTCTCGGTATTTTCCGGGTCGATGGTGAGCCGATCAATCCGGATCAGATCCTCGACAAGATGAAGGAGGTCAAGTAACCATGGCGTTTGATTACGATAAGTATATTCGTCCCGGTAAATTGCCGCACATTTGGTGCCCCGGCTGTGGCCACGGGATTGTCATGAAGGGGTTGATCCGGGCAATGGACTCCCTGAACCTTAAGAAGGAAGATACGTGCATTGTCTCTGGTATCGGCTGCGCCTCGCGTCTGCCGGGCTATATTGATTGCTGTACGCTGCACACTGCCCACGGCCGGGCTGCTGCCTTTGCCACCGGCGTCAAGATGGCAAAGCCTGAAATGAACGTTATCCTGTGCGGCGGTGACGGCGATGGCACTGCTATCGGCGGCAACCACTTCATTCATGCCTGCCGCCGCAATATCAACATGACGTATATCATCATGAACAACTACATTTACGGGATGACCGGCGGCCAGTTCTCTCCCTGTACCCCCACCGGCGCCAAGGCATCCACTACTCCTTACGGCAACCCGGACCCCGGCTTCGACATCGCCAAGCTTGCCATCGGCGCAGGCGCAACCTTTGTTGCCCGCGGCACCGCATACCATGCCGCCCAGATTGACAAACTGATTGCTGAGGCTATCCAGCACAAGGGCTTCTCTGTCGTTGAAATCCTTGATGACTGCCCGACTACCTATGGGCGTCGCAACAAGTACCGCTCGGTTATTGATATGATGAATCGCCTCAAGGAAGTTGCTGTTCCGGTGAAGGCTGCCGAGAAGATGACGGCCGAGCAACTGGAAGGCAAGGTTCTTACTGGCGTTCTTCATAAGGTTGAGAAGCCTGAATATACTGAAGAGTACGCAAAGGTTATTCAGCGGGCGCAGGCTGCAAAATAATCACCCTGATTGCAAAAGGAGACTATACAGATGGCTGGAAGATATGAAATTCGTTTTTCCGGGGCTGGTGGTCAGGGCCTGATTCTGGCAGGCGTGATCATGGCTGAAGCTGCCTCGATCTATGATGGCATTCAAGCCGTTCAGTCACAAAGTTACGGGCCTGAAGCCCGCGGCGGCGCATCGAAGTCGGAAGTTATTATCTCCGATGAAACTATCGACTATCCGAAGGTTACCCAGTGCGACGCACTCCTGGCTCTTACCCAGGAGGCTTGCGACAAATATTCCCACGACCTCAAGGAAGGGGGAGTACTCCTCATCGATTCCGATCTGGTTCTGCGCGAGCCGGTTGGAAATTTCAAGGTGACGAAGTTCAATATCACCAATACCGCCAAGAATGAAATTGGTCGTGAGATCGTCACCAATATCGTTGCGCTGGGTGCTATGGTGGCCCTGACCGGCGTGGTTACGAAGGAAGCGGCTGAGAAGGCGGTTCTTGCCCGGGTGCCGGAAGCTTTTCTTGAATTGAACAAAAAGGCGTTCCATCTCGGTTACGACAAGGCAATGGCGGCGAAGGCTTAAATTTCTTCGCCCCGTGAATAATACAGAAGGCCCGATGCCATTGGCTCGGGCCTTCTGTCGTTTTGGGGCTGGATCCTTGCCGGAGGCGGTTTTATAGAGTATAACCAACACTGTATGGCAGGCAGTTGAATTTTCCGGTGAGATTTTCTTATGACCTTGGAGCTTTGCAACACATCGCTACAGCAGACACAGGAACTCCTGCGGTTAGTCAACGTCACTCTCCGAAACCTCTCGAACCGTAAATTTACGGACAAGGAGCTCTATGTTGAAGCTCTCGGTCGCGTTCTGGGCGGGAGCGGCAGGCGTGGCCCTCTTAGTATCTTTATTCTTCTGAATGGGAAGTCAGGAGCTAGCCGCGGCAGAGTCTTCCATCTCAGTGCCGGGGAGATCGTGGAGGGCTCTGAAGAGATTCTTATTGATCCTGCATCGGTCTATGCTCCGGAACGCCTTACGGATGAAGTTATTATCTCCAATTGGTGTGATGCCTGTGAAACGGTTGAGGAGTATCAGGCCTATTTTCATCCAACGGTAAAAGCGTACATTGGCAAGCTCTTAACAAATTTCATCTGCTGTCACATAGGAGGCGAAGCAGGCGGAGCGCTCCTGGCCTTCAACTATCCCGGTGAGGCTACGGAGTACGATGCAATGGTTCTTCAGAGTCTTGCCGTAGTTATCGGGTCGTTGACCACGTTATCCAACAGTGTCAGGGAGACGGAGAAGGCTTTCATCTATACCATTGAATCCTTGGCACGGGCGTGCGAGGCTGCGGAGGAGGGTACTGGCGAACATATTGTCCGTGTCAACCGCTATGCAGGGGCCTTGGCTGCCAATATGGGGCTGCCGGTTGAGCTCGTGGAAGTGATTTCCTACTCGGCGCAGATGCATGATGTGGGTAAGATCCGGGTGCCGAATGAAATCCTTCTTAAGCCAGCCCCTCTTGACGAAGACGAACTGCGGATCATGCGCTTTCACCCCGCCTATGGTGAGAAGATCCTCGGTGATTCACCCCGGCTGCAAATTGCACGTGAGATTGCCATATCACACCACGAGAACTGGGATGGTAGTGGATATCCCCATGGATTGCGCGGGGAGGGTATTCCACTCTCCGGGCGAATTGTGAAACTGGCTGATGTCTACGATGCCTTGCGCTCAAGGAGAAGCTACAAAGAGCCCTTAAGTCACGAAGAGGTGCTTTCTGTCTTCACGGTTGGAGACAGGCGCATCGATCCGGGACGTCATTTCGATCCTGCAGTTCTTGCGACTTTCTTTGCCATTGAACATATTTTTGCCCGGATTTATAAGAGTATGAGTACTTAGTCGGCCTGGATTACCCCTACTTAGGCTTTGACTCCCGCACACAAATCGATTACTTTGTGAAAAACCTCTGACCAAGGAGACCGGGATGTTCCTCCTTCCCAAGGGAAACCCACTGTATGAGAACATAGCTGCTGCCAAGGTCAAGCTTCCTGATATGTTCGAGAAGCTCAAGGCAGGCGGGTTCACGGGCTACCTGAACTTTACGTTTCCCTCGGCAACGGCGATTCTCTTCTTTGAAGCCGGCAAGCTGATCAGTGCCATGCATGAACAGGATGGGCGAAAGCTCACGGGGTTCGAGGCGCTTGCTGCCGTCTGCACCCTTATTTTTGCTGGCGGTGGAAGTCTCAGTGTCTACAGGCTTTCCAAGGATTTGACCATGTGTTTGCACGCGATGATCCATGGGGATGTCCTCTACGCGGGGCAGGAACTGAAGCTGATCGACATTAAGGGGCTTCTGGAGAAGATGAAAGCCCAGAGGCTCAATGGTTGTCTCAGGCTCTACACCGAGAGCCGCACAGCCCTTATTTTTTACAAGGAGGGGGCGCCCCTCGGTTTTTTCCATGACGGCTCCACTGATATAGAGACATCGGCAACCGAGTCCCAGAAGATTGCAGGGCTACCGGGGGCAAAGATAGATGTGCTCTCCACGAAGAGCGCCGATGAGTTGATGCACTATGACCTTCTTGAGATGGTCAACGTGTCGAAGCTTTGGGAGTCGACCAGCAGCAGATTTGCCTCCGAGCGTGACAAAATCCGCAATGAAGCTGCTGTTGTCGACCGGTACCAGGAAGAGGAAAAGCTTCGGGAACTTGAGGATGATCTGAAAGAAGTTGCCATGGCGTACGTGGGGAGGATGGGGGCTGCCCTCGTGGAGAAGGAACTGAATGACCGGGGGGGACGGAGGGCTCTCCAGGATAGTGCGCTAGTCGGCGCGTTTCTGGCCGGGGTGGAAAAGGGGGCAAAGCTGCTCACCAGTATGTCCAAGACGAAGGAGATGCTGGACACCATGAAGGAAGAGATTGCCCGGCGGATTTGACAGGCTGTTGATGATTTTTTCGAGTAGTGTGGGGGGACAATGGCGGACATCACCACGGTTGACCTTGTACAGATAATATTTTGGTTCCTGGCGGGATGTATCAGTTTTTACTTCAGTATCGGTAATGCCCGGGTCTGGACCAGTATTTCGCTGGGATTCTTCCTCATTTTCCTGAGCCAGCTCTATGTGGTGGAGAAGGCCCTCGATATGCCGTGGACCGCCTATACCCAGCTTGAGGCCATCCACTACATTATCGGCACTATCTCTATCATGGTCATGACCCACGGGTTCCAGGAGTATTATATTTTCAGCCGTACCCTTGAGATCGGGGGAACCAAGACGGCGGTTTACCTCACGGTCCTCGGCGTTGTCGCTGCATCGGTCGTTTTCGTGTTCATCAATCCGGAACCCCAGTACACGGTCCTTCGTAACATCAGCGTGATCGAGAATACCACCTGGGTGTTTCTTTCCCTGGTCAATCTCGATATGGTTCGAAAGATTTATGCCCAGATCCGGGACTCGGTCATTGCCAAGGGATTCATCGGTTTCGGCATCGTCTTTATCGCCATCTTCCTCTGGAAGGGGGCTGAACTCTATCTCCAGGTTTACAACTGGGATGCGGACTGGAAGCTCATCATGCAGAACCTGGGAGGCGTCGTGCCCGACCAGTACATGGGCCGTCGCGACTTCTCGCTCATGGTCCACGACTATGCCGGCCTCCTTTCGGGGGTTTCTGTTGGGGGGACATTCATCTATCTGTTGAAGTTGTTGCGTTAGAGCAGCACGTGTATCTATTTTTTCAAGAAAAGGGCTGTGAGGCCCTTTTCTTGTTTGCGGAACAGTGATCCGTTCCGTCGATGCTCGGGGGCTACGTGAACCACCTGCTTGGTGAGTATCTGCAACAACATGGTTACTGGGTTCTCTTCCTTTGGACTTTCCTGGAAGGGGAGGCGGGTCTCATACTGGCCGGGTTCCTGGCCTTCCAGGGGTATCTGAACCTTCCCGTCGTTATCGTAACGGCCCTCGGCGGCGCGTTCCTCGGCGACCAGTTTTACTTCTATCTGGGCCGTTGGAAGGGGCCATGGCTTCTCAAGATGTTCATCCTCATCGCCCGGAAGTTCCGCAAGGCCCTGCGGCTCATAGAGAAGTACGGTACGTTCGTCGCGTTCGTCTCCCGATACACCTATGGTTTTCGGATTGTTTTGCCGATCATCCTCGGTATGTCCACTTTTCCGGCGGTCCGCTTTCTTTTTCTCAATATGGCGAGTGCGCTCCTCTGGGCGACGCTGTTTTCGTTGGCCGGTTACTTCTTCGGCAAGAGCGCCTCGTTGTTTGTTGAGGACGTGAGCCGCTACGAGATGCACCTTCTTGCAGTGCTTGCCGGCCTTATTTTCTGTATGTGGCTCTCTCATTTCGTCCATGCCTGGTTCCGGCGCAAACCAGCCCGAACGAGGTTGAAGAGGATGAGGGATAGCCGAAAAAACGTGGATCAGTGACAACGAGATTTGCTGGAGACCTCGATGACCGTTTCGATGAAGAATAGCATTTCAATCATTCTCGTGGAGCCCCAGAGTCCGGGTAACGTGGGAATGGTCTGTCGGGCCATGAAAAACATGGGCTTGGCTGAACTCCGCATCGTCAAGGGGTGTCCTCTCGACCATCCCGAGGCGTACAAGTTTGCCGTTTCCACCAAGGACCTCCTGGAGGAGGCCCGGATCTTCCCATCCCTGGAGGAAGCTCTGGCCGACACGGAACTCTCCGTTGCCACCACCCGCCGTCACGGCAAGTACCGGCAGGAGATCTATTCTCCGGGAGAAATCGTGCAGAAGATTGCTGCGAACCTGGCCGGGAACCGTGCGGCCCTCGTTTTTGGTCGGGAAGACAGCGGTCTGACCACCGACGAGCTTTCCCTCTGCCGGTGGCACGCCACCATCCCCACCTCCGCGGAATATGGATCATTGAACCTGGCCCAGGCGGTGCTGATCTTCTGCTACGAACTTTTTGGAGGATTGGGTGAGGGAACCGTTGCGGGTGAGGCCCGGACCCTCGCAGGCAGCGCCGCCCAGGAGGCCCTCTTCGGCCAGATGGAGCGGACGCTCTTGCGGATCGGTTTCCTCAATCCCCAGAACCCGGACCACATCATGCGGTCAGTGCGGCGCATCTTTTCCCGTGCCGAGCTGGATGACCGAGAGGTGGCCATCCTACGCGGCATGATGACCCAGATCGATTGGGCCGCCGACCAGTTCAAGGGGAAGAAGGGACAATGAACGGCGAGACAATGCTGGGACTGGTTGCCGGGGCAGTGACGAGCATCGCGGTGGTGCCGCAGGTGGCCCGGGCCTACCGCACCAAGCGCGTGCGTGACATCTCGGTCTGGCAGCCGGTGATCCTTGTCGTCGGAATGATCCTCTGGCTCGCCTATGGCGTCATGATCGGGGACATACCGCTCATTGCGGCCAACATATTTTCCATCGCTTGCAACGGCATTCTGATCGTGATGAAATTTTTCTATTGCGGGGATGACAACGGGGCCGATGGTGATTATCCTTTAGGACAAACCAATCAAGCGGAGGACCTATGAAACGGATAGTAATGCTTGTGCTTGCCGCTCTCACCCTCTCGGGGTTGACAGGGTGTGGCTACAACGTGATGCAGGCCAAGGAAGAGGCGGTTCTCGCCGCCTGGGGCGATGTGGAGGCCTCCTACCAGCGTCGTGCAGACCTGGTTCCCAACCTCGTGGAGGTGGTGAAGGGGTACGCGAAGCACGAGGCGGATACCTTGACGGCGGTGACCGAGGCCCGGGCAAAGGTGGGCTCCATGCAGGTGACCAAGGAGGCGCTGTCGAACCCTGAGACATTCGCCAAGTTCCAGCAGGCTCAGGGGGAGCTTTCAAGCGCCCTTTCCCGTCTCATGGTGGTTGTTGAACGGTATCCCGATCTCAAGGCGAATCAGAACTTCCTCGACCTCCAGAACCAGCTGGAGGGGACCGAGAACCGGATCAACGTAGCCCGCACCCGTTACAACAAGTCGGTTCAGGACTTTAATACCAGCATACGCACCTTCCCCAACAGCCTCACCAACAAGCTCCTGCTTCACCTGGAGCGGAAGGAGCCTTTCAAAGCGGAAGAAGGGGCCAAGACGGCACCCAAAGTGAAGTTCTGACCGTGATCTGAATGAAACGCTTCTTCCTTGCCATACTCATCGTTCTCCTCCCCGCGTTAGCTTCGGCTCTGGACGTGCCGCAGCTGCGGGGATATGTGAACGACTATGCCGGCATCCTCTCCGCCGGGACGGTGCGGCAGCTCGAAGAAACCCTCGCCGGGTTCGAGCGGAGCGATTCGACCCAGATCGTGGTCCTCACGGTGCCGTCCCTGGAAGGGGACGATCTGGAAACATACTCCATCCGGGTTGCCGAGGCATGGCAGATTGGCCAGAAGGGAAAGGACAACGGCGCCATCCTCCTGGTTGCCAAGGCGGAGCGGAAGGTGAGGATAGAGGTGGGGCGCGGCCTCGAAGGAACCCTCACTGATCTTGTCTCGGGGCGGATCATCCGGGGCGAGATCACTCCCCGCTTCAAACAGGGGGATTTTGACGGCGGCGTCACTGCCGGCGTTACCGCCATTATGGCCGTGGTCAAGGGAGAGTATGCCGCCACCCCGCAAGATCTCCGGCAGGGGAAAAAAAGCGCCCCTCCTGTGGCGGCGCTCCTTTTCTTCCTAGGAGTCGCCTGCATCTTTGTCGGTGCGCTCTCTCGGGTCTTCGGCGGCATAGCCGGGGCTGCAGGGCTCCCCCTGGTGGCATCGCTCACGTTTCCGGGACTCGGGATTGTCGTCCTTGCCGGACTGGCAGTGGCGGGGTTTTTCCTCGGTTTCTTCCTGACGTTCCTCTTCGGCGGTGGTGGACGGGGAGGCGGGGGGGGCTGGGGTGGGACCACTTATGGCGGAGGTTTCGGTGGAGGATTCGGCGGCGGCTTGTCATCGGGCGGGGGAGGCTTTTCCGGTGGCGGTGGCGGCTTCGGCGGCGGCGGGGCGTCGGGTGATTGGTGATCAGGGATGAGGGGGAAGGCGTGAAAAGGGAGGCGGAGTTTTTCACCCCGGGAGAACGGGAGCGGGTTAGGGCTGCGGTGGCGGAAGCCGAGGGAAGCACCTCGGGGGAGATCGCCACCATGGTCGCGGATGCCAGCGACAGCTACCGGGAGGCGGAGATTCTCGGTGCGGTGCTCCTCTCCGGGCTCCTGTCGGTTATTCTTGCCGTGGTGATCCGCCATGTGACCATCTGGTCGTACATCCCCCTGGTTGTTCTACTGTATTTCCCGTGCTGGTATCTTTTCCGTCTCGTACCGCGTCTGAAGCTTCCGTTCGCGGGGCGTCGCCGGGTCGTCGAGGCAGTGAGGGAGCGGGCGGTTCGGGCTTTCTACGAAAAGGGGCTCTACCGGACTCGCGAGGAAACCGGCATCCTCATTTTCATTTCCCTTCTTGAGCGCAAGGTATGGATTCTCGGCGACCGGGGTATCAACGAGAGAATTGATCCCCATTTCTGGCAGCATCTGGCCGTTCAACTGGCTCGGGGACTTCGGGATAAACAGGCCTGCGAGGCCCTCTGCACGGTCATTGCCGGGTGCGGCACCGAACTGGCCAAACATTTCCCCCACAGGGCCGACGACGTGAACGAGCTGAGAGATGAGATTCTCACCGAGCGTTCCCCTTCGTAGTTGAACTCTAGTGCACCCCTTCAGTTTCCGCGCCGATTTTTTGCTTTCTGAGCAGGAGCAAAAACGGCATCACACCGAGAAACGTCAATCCCACAATCCAAAAAATACGGTTATAGGCGAGCATCCCCGCCTGGCGCTGGACCATGCCGTAGACGGCGGCCAGGGATGCCTTGTCGGCGGAGGCGGCATCGAGGCCCCTGAGCATGAATCCTTGCTTCAGCATCAAGAGTTTCTGCCGGGCCACCTGACTGTAAGGAGTCACCCCGTCCACCAGGACATTCTGAAAGAACTGGGTCTGACGGGAGAGCATCGTCGCTGCCACGGCGATACCGACACTCCCCCCCACGTTCCGCAACAGATTGTACAAGCCGGCCGCATTTCCCATCTCCACCTTGGGGATTGAGCCGAGGGTGAGGGTGGAGAGGGGGACGAAGAGCATGGCGAGCCCCACGCCGAGGATGACCCGGGGCCAGACAAAATCCCAGTACGACGCTTCCAGGGTGAATCCCCGCATCAGGAACATGGACCAGGCGCTGATGATGAGTCCCGCCAGGATCACCTTCCTCCCGTCGTATTTCGAGAGGGCCACGCCAACGAACGGCATGGTGATCAGGGTAGCCAACCCGCCGGGGGCGAGGACCATGCCGGCCAGGGTGGCGTCGTACCCCATGAGGGTCTGGAGGAAGAGGGGGATCAGCACGATGGAGCTGTAGAGCCCGAAGCCGAGCATGAACATGACGAAGTTGCCCGCCGAGAAGGAAACATCCTTGAAAAGGCGCAGGTTGATGATGGGATGCTCGTGCTTCAACTCAACATAGACGAGGGCAATGAGGGCAAGGGCAGAGAGGATCGAGCAGGACAGGATGAAGGATGAGTTGAACCAGTCGTCCTGCTGCCCCTTGTCGAGAACGATCTGGAGCGCCCCGAGGCCGACGGTGAGCAGCACCAGACCCCACCAGTCGATGGCAACCCTGGCCCGGCGCAGGTACGGCGGGTCGAAGATGAAGGAGACGGCCATGATGACGGCAATGATGCCGAGGGGGATGTTGATGTAGAAGATCCACCGCCAGTTGAGGTTGTCGGTGATCCACCCCCCGAGGGCCGGGCCGATGATCGGCCCGAACATGGCCCCCACGCCGAAGATGGCGTTGGCCATTCCCCGTTCGTGGGGAGGGAACGTTTCCAGGAGGATAGCCTGACTGCTGGGGATGAGGGCGCCGCCAGCCGCTCCCTGGAGCACCCGGAAGAAGATGAGGCTTGCCAGGTTGGGGGCCGCGCCGCAGAGGAGCGAGGCCATGGTGAAGAGGGTGATGCAGGAGATAAGGAAACGTTTACGGCCGAAATGCCGGGAGAGCCAGCCGGTCATGGGAAGGACCACGGCGTTGCTCACCAGGTAGGAGGTGAGAACCCACGTGATTTCATCGGTCCCCGCGTTGAGGCTCCCCTGCATGTGGGGGAGCGCCACGTTGGCCACCGATGTGTCCACGATCTCCATGATGGTGGGAAGCATCACCGTGATGGTGACGATCCATTTGTTGACGTCCTTGACCGGTGCGTCCATGAATCAGCACCCCTAAAAAGGCCGGAAGTCCCTGAGGATTTCCCCAATCTTCCGTCCCGTGTTCACGGTGGGGACCACGCTCATTCCCACCCGGAGGAGATGCTGGGGGTCGCTTCCCGGATCCACCACGATCTTCACCGGCACCCGCTGCACCACCTTCACGTAGTTGCCGGTGGCGTTCTCAGGGGGGAGGAGGGAGAAGGCGGCGCCGGTGCCGGCCATGATGCTCTCGACCCGGCCGGTGAAGGTGCGTGATGGGTAGGCGTCCACGGTGAACTCCACCTTCTGGCCCGGCTTCATGTGGGTGAGTTGGCTCTCCTTGTAGTTGGCCGTTACCCAGGTGTCGTCAAGGGCCACCACCGCCATGAGGGGCTGCCCCGCCTGGACCGTGGATCCCGTCTCAACGGACTTGCGGGTCACGTAGCCGTCAACGGGGGCGACGATGCGCGTGTAGGAAAGGCTGAGGGATGCTTCCCGAAGCTTAGCCTCCCGCTGGGCGACCCGGGCCTCTTTGCCGCCGCTCCCTGCCAGCCCCAGCTCGGCCTGGACCTTGCGCACCCCTTCCTCTGCCTCCCGGAGCTGGGCAGCAGCCACCCGTCGCGCCGTTTCGAGGCGATCCAGCTGCTCCCGGGGTATCACCTCCTTGGCAAAGAGGGCACTTCCCCGCCTGAGGTCCAGTTCCGCCTGGTCAAGCCGCGCCCGGGCGTGGGAAACCGTTGCTCGCGCCGCTTCCACCTGGGCATAGTCCCCAGAGGTTTCATTGCGTGCCATGTCAAGGTCGGCCGTCGCCACCCGGACTCGAACCTCATAGTCCGTGGGGTCCAGTTCCACCAGGGTCTCCCCTTTTTTCACGAACTGGTTGTCCTTCACGGGGACAGCGGTCACGGTACCCGAAACCCGGGGGGATACTGCGTGGATGTGGGCCTCCACGAAGGCATTGTCGGTCGTGATGAGAGCCTTGCTCCGAATGACCCAGCGTAGTCCCATGAAGAGGCCGATAAGGATCACCAGGAGGAGGATGATTCCCGCGCGCTTCCGCCTCCCTCCCCGATGCTTGACCGGAGCGCCCGCCGTTTCGGTTGCGGTTTTGGCGGTTTCTTCCGCCTCTTGATGTCCCTTTGACTCATCCACTGCCATGACTACAGTTCTCCCATTGCTTTTCTGACCCGCGCCGCCGCCACCTGATAATCGAAAACGGCCCGGAAATAGTCGGTCCTGATCTGGGTAAGGAGGGTCTGGGCGTCAATGACGTCGGTTGCGGTCCCCACCTGGGCCTGATAGCGGTCGCGGTTGATGCGCAGGTTCTCTTCTCCCTGCTTGATAGCCGTTTCGACGGTCCTGATCCGTTCGGCCGCAACCCGGGCATCGTTTTGGGATGTTGCCAACTCAAGGCGGATCTGTTCCCGGGCCAGCCGGAGGTTGTCCCGCTGCTTTCCCAGATTTTCCACTGTCTGACGGTACCGCGACGTGGTGGCAAGGCCATCGAAAAGGTTGACGCGCAGTCCCACGGTGGCGGCGTAGATGGCTTGCTCCCGCGCCTTGCTGTTCTCCATGTAGTCGATGCTTCCCTGGGCGAATATCTCCGGGAAGTAGCCGGTACGGGCCTCGGATACCTCTGCTTCCCCTGCCTCCACCGTCCTGGCGAGAGCGGCGAGCTCGGGGCGGTTCGCCAGAGCCTTCTCTTCGGCTGCTTCAAGTGGCGGTAGGGACGCCGGTGTATCCTTCTCCTCCAGGTCTGCCCGGAAGGGGAGAGGGCGCCCCGTCAGATAGTTGAGGAAGAGCCAGCGGTTTTCCACGAGGTTTGTCGCCGCGAGGCGTCTCTGCCGGCTGTCGGCCAGTTTCACCTCGGCCTGCAACAGGTCGTTGCGGGTCACCACTCCCTGCTCGTACAGGTTCTGGGCCACCCGCAGGTGGTCGGTTCGCTGAACGATCTCCTCGTCGGCGGCGCCGAGGACTTTTTTCGCTTCGAGGATTCCGTAGTAAGCCTCCACCACCTGGAGGAAGACATCTCGTTCCTGGGCGTCATAGCTGTGTGACACCGCTTCCTGGAGTAGCGATGCCCTCCTGGTGCGGGAGGATGTGCGGCCGAAGTCGTAAATGGTCTGGGTGGCGGTAATGTTGAAAAAACCGTAGGTGGCGTCCTGGGTTTCGGTCTCGCGTCCCGCAAAGGAAAAGGCCTGAGGTTTGGCCTGGGCCGTGTATCCTCCCTGGAAATCGAGGCGGGGGAGGAAGCCGCTTTTGGCCAGGGATATGTTCTCGGCAGCGATTCGCCTGTCATGGGCTGTCACGGTCAGACCGTAGTTGCCGGCGGCTGCCCGGCGGAGGCACTCATCGAGGGAAAGGGTTTCGGCGTGTGCCGCTCCCGCTAGGGAGAGAACGGCCACCAAGCCCCAAAGCAATCTGTTCATTGCCCATCGGGAAATGGGCGCTTTCTGGTCTTTCCTCATGGAGAATCCTCCGTTACTGGCGCAGTTTCTTGAGGGTTGAGCGCAGGACGGTCTGTTCCTCGGCGGTGAGGGGTGAAAGGAACTTTTCCGTGACACGGGCGGCGAGACCGCAGAGTTCCTTCTCAAGTTCTCGTCCCCTTTCGGTGAGGCAGATGCGGTAGGCCCTTCGATCCTCAGGTGTGGGAAGTCGCTTTACAAGGCCGAGTTTTTCGAGACGGTCGATGAGTCCGCCGATGGTGGTCCGGTCCACCTGGGTTTTATGGGAGAGGCTGGTCTGGGAGAGGTCGTCCTCGATCCAGAGAAAGGCGAGGAGGCTAAACTGCTTTGGGGTCAGGCCGTAGCTGTCGAGCTGTTCCTTGAAGAGCCCGAACCCCCGTTGGTAGACCTTGGCGAGGAGGAAACCGATGCTGTTTTCGATATCGTACATGGAACACCTCTGTGCGCCGAAAATCGGAGGCATTATACCGATAATCAGTGTGCTGTCAATCGGGGGAAAGAAGGAGTCAGAATTCAGGAGTCAGAATTAGCCTGAAAAGAAGGGGGGTTATTCTGACTTCTGAATCCTGGCTTCTGACTCCTTGGTATGACTGGGCCGGTAGAGGGTGCGGTACATCTGCGCATTGGCGAGAACTTTCTTCACGTACTCCCGGGTTTCGTAGTAGGGGATGTTTTCGATGAACTCGTCATCGCGTTGGAAGGGGAGGGTGCGGCGCCAGCGGTCAACGGGTGTGGAGCCTGCGTTGTAGGCAGCCACGGCCGCCACGGTGTTGCCGTTGTACTGCTGGAGTAATCCTTTCAAGTGGCGCACCCCGAGGCTGATGTTGAAGCCGGGGTCGGTGAGGCGCGTGGAGATGCTGGCGCCGTTGCCGTTCACCATTGCCTTGGCGGTGGCCGGCATGAGCTGCATGAGCCCCACGGCGCCGACGGGGGAGACGACGGTTGGCGAGTAGGTGCTCTCCGCCCTGATGACGCCGTAGACGAGCTCTTCCGCCACACCTTGGTCGCTGGACTGGCGAGTCACGGCTTCACGGAAGGCCTTGGGATAGAGGAGGCCCCACTGGGTGAGGGAGTCGCTGTCAATCCGGCGGGGGAGGTTGTCCCGGTACATGGCCGCTGCCGCGTTGTAGTCATCCATCTCCAGATAGAGGCGGGCCAGTCCCAGGAGCGACTTCTGCTTCGAACCGTTTTTCTTTCGGACGGCAGCAAGCTCCTTCCGGGCCTCGTCGTGGAGTCCGACGGTGATAAGGAGCTTTATCCGCTCGTATCCGGCAGGCATCGGCAGTGACAGCGCAGCCGGTTCAGCCGCCAAGGACGGAGTTTCCTCGCTGGTATTCAGCGCTGCACGGGCCTGGTGGCCGTAGAAAGAGAGGGGGTACTCCTCCATGACCCGGGCAAGGGAGACTGCGGACCCCTCCTTGTCTCCTGACCCTTCGAGGGCGCGGCCATGCCAGTAGAGGGCCCGCTCGCGGTAGTCATGGATGGTCTGGAGCGACTTGAATGCTTCTGCTGCCCCCCGGAAGTCTTTCGTCCCGTAGAGGGCCCAGGCATTTTCCCAGGTGGCACGTTGCCGCAGCTTTGCATCGGTGGTGACGGACAGGAGCCGGTCGAGGAGGAAATGCTCGTCCTGGTAGCGGCCCTGGAATTTGCGGATGAACGCTGCTTCCAGGAGCGCCTCGTCGGCCAGCTCTCCCCGCGGAGAGGCTTCTGTTATCTTGAGATAGGCATTGATGGCGTCTTCGCTCTTTCCGATCCCCTCAAGGGACTTTGCATGCCAGAACCGGGACTCCTCGGCCAGGGCCGGTTTCAGCTCACGTTCCAAAAGCCGGGCAAAGGTCCGTTCGGCATCCTTGCGGCGGCGGGCCTTGTAAAGGGCCTGGCCGCTCTTGAACGCGACCCGGGCAGTGAAGTCGGCAGACTGGTTTGCCAGGGGGATTGCGTCAAAGGCCTTGACGGCCTGCTGGTACCGGCCAAGATTGTAAAGGGTGCTTGCCCTCCGGAACAGCTCGTCGGCGGTGTACGGCGAAGCCGGGAATCCTTGGCGTTCCAGTTGGCGCATGGACTCTTCGGCGTCCTCGGCCACCGGCGAGGCAGGGTAGGCGAGCCAGAGGTTTCTCAGCTCCTGGACCGCTTTTGCCTTCTCGCCGAGTCCCTCGCGGCAGCGGGCTGCCTGGTACATGGCGGTGAGGGAATCCCCACCCGAAGGGTAGCTTTCCACGAACCGGATATAGACGGCCTGGGCCTCTTTCAGGTCACCGCGGGCAAAGAGAATATCGGCCTGGAGCCTCCGTGTCCGCCGGACGAGGGGGCTCTCGGGCCTGTCGTGGAGCAGTCGCTTCGCAGCTTCAAGTGCCTCGTCGTAGCGTGCGGTATGATAAAGGGCATCAGCCTGCCAGAAGAGGCAATAGTCGGCCAGGAGGGGGAGTTCCTTTGCCGCCTTGCCGAGCAGTTCGGCGGCCTTGACCCACTCTTCGAGACGGTATGCGGCAACTCCGGCAATCAGGTTTCTTTCAGGAGACTCGGTTGCGTCCATGGCGTTGTCCAGCGCTCCACGGCTGTCCTTGAGTTTGAGACGCAGGGCAGCCTTGGCGAGTTTCTCGTCGAGTGATGGGCTAAGGTTCTGGGATGAGGCGGAAACAGCCAGACAGAGGAGCAGGGCCGTGGCAAGTAGCAAGCGGTCAAGCATGGGTATCGGACCTTCGTGAATAAAAGTAAACGGATAGTATTTCGGGAAGCAAAAAGTCGGCCGCATGGCGCCGGACCAGGGTCTGGCACCCATAGTACCTGCACCCTACTGAAAAAATCAACCGCGAACCGGCAGTAATGTGCACTAGACTGCTATTTGTCGGGAAGCAAGGGGAGGGTCACCCGCACGTATACGGATTGACACTCGCCGTGGCCGTGTGCATAGTAGCCCGGTGCAATGGGCAATGGGGAAAGGACTGATCATGAAACGGAATCGGGAAACAGTGCAGGCGGTGATCCGCGAGCGCGGAGGCTCTATCCCCTTTCGGGATTTGATGCAGGCTTTCGGGGTAACCAAGGGGGAGCGGAAAGGCTTCAAGGATTTTGTGGACCGGCTCGTGTCCGAGGGGCATCTCGTTCGTTTCAAGGGGAACCGCTACGCCCTTGCGGATGGGGAGAATCTCGTGACCGGCCGCCTTTCGTGCCATCCCGACGGCTACGGTTTCGTCATTCCCGAAGGGGGAGGGGACGACGTCTATATCCCGGCCCGGGCCCTTGCCGGGAGTATGCACGGCGACACGGTGGAGGTGCGGGTCGAGACCTTCAAGGCCGGCGGCAAAAAGGAGGGGCGGATCGTGCGGACCGTGACGCGGGGGCAAACCCGTGTCGTGGGGCGGTTCGAGCAGCTCAAAGGGTTTGGTATCGTGGTTCCCGATGAAACCCGCATCAGCCAGCAGATCGTCATTTCCCAGCAGGGGATTGGCCGGGCCAAGGGGGGGCAGACGGTCGTGGCCGAGATCACCGCCTACCCAACGGAGAAGCGCAGGCCCGAGGGGCGCATCGTTGAGGTCCTTGGGTGGTCTGAAGACCCGGAGGTGGAAGTCCGGACCATCATTGTCAAGCACGGGCTCCCCTTCGAATTCCCCGCCGATGTCCTGGACGAGGCCCGGGCTGTGCCCCAGGCAATCGGAGAGAAGGATCTGAAGGGGCGGACCGATCTCCGGGAGATCGTGACCGTCACCATCGACGGCGAGACGGCCCGGGACTTCGACGACGCCGTGGCGGTCCGGAAGGAGCGGGGAGGGAACATCCGCCTCTGGGTCTCCATCGCCGACGTTTCCCACTACGTGAAGCCCGAGGCGCCCCTGGACCGGGAGGCGTACCTGAGGGGGACCTCGGTCTATTTTCCCGACCGCTGCATCCCCATGCTCCCCGAGGAGCTTTCCAATGGCATCTGCTCCCTGAACCCCCGGGTGGAGCGGCTCACCATGACGGCGGAGATGGTATTTACCCGTAGCGGCACCATGAAGGAGGCCGCCTTCTACCCCAGCGTGATCCGAAGCGACGCCCGGCTCACCTACACCATTGTAAAAAAGATTCTCGTGGACGGCGATGCCGAGGCAATAGCAGCCCACCATGAGCTGGTTCCCCATCTGGAAATCATGCGGGAACTGGCCCAGAGCCTGACCGAGAAACGGCGTAAGCGGGGCAGCATCGACTTCGACCTGCCCGAGCCCCAGATCATCCTCGATCTCCAGGGGGAGACCATCGACATCGTCCAGGCCGAGCGGAACCTGGCCCACCGGATCATCGAGGAGTTCATGCTGGCCGCCAACGAGGCGGTGGCATCCCACATCGAGGCAAAGGGAATCCCCTCCCTCTACCGGGTCCACGAACCCCCCGACCCGGCAAAGCTCATCGACTTCCAGGAGTTCATCTTCAATTTCGGTTTCCACTTCCGGATGGAGGAGGACCGGGTGGAGCCGGCGGAGATCCAGCGGCTTCTGGTGGAGACCGAGGGGACGCCGGAGGAACGGATGATCAACCAGGTGCTCCTGCGGTGCATGAAGCAGGCCCGTTACAGCCACGAGAACCTGGGGCATTTCGGGCTTGCGGCCCGCTGTTACACCCACTTCACGTCCCCCATCCGTCGTTACCCCGATCTGGTTGTCCACCGAATTCTCAAGGCGCTCCTGGCCGGGAAGATGACCGAGAAGGAGATCGAGCGGCTGGAGACGACCCTCCCCGAAACGGCGGAGCAGACGAGCCGGCGGGAGCGGGTCGCCATGGAGGCGGAGCGGGAGATCGTTGCCCTCAAGAAGGCCCAGTTTATGCGGGAGAAGATCGGGGAGGAGTTCGACGGTTACATCACCGGCGTGACCTCCTTCGGCCTCTTCGTGGAACTGGCGGAGATTTTCGTGGAGGGTATGGTCCACATATCCACCATGGGTGACGATTTCTACCGCTATCTGGAGAAGCAGCACGCCCTGGTGGGTGAGCGGCTCAAGGAGACCTATCGCATCGGCGATAAGGTGCGGGTGACCGTGGCAGGGGTGAGCATCGAGAAGAGACAGATCGAGTTCGTGCTGGCCGGACTCCACGAACGGCGTCCCGGCGCCTCGTCGCCGCCCGGGTCCGAGGAGTACCCGCGGATTCCCGTCACAGGGAAGCGCCCCCGGGTTCTGGAGGAGCGCCGAAAGCAGGCGCAGGGCGGGAAGAAAGTGGACAGCAGGGGGAGCAAGAAGGGGGGCGGCAAGGGTGGGGGAGGCCGCGGAAGGCGCCGGTGAAAGAGTGTTGCGCGGTTTCGCGGTGCTGTGCTAGTCTTGACCGGATTTACTTTCGTTTCACAGGGATAGAGTAATAATGACTGAAGAAAACGGGAAAGTCCTGCCGTTTCTGGAGCACCTGACCGAGCTCCGCAAGCGGCTCATCATCATAATCATTGCTGTCATCATCGGCATGGGGGTCGCCTGGAACATCTCCGGCGATGTCCTCCACTTCGTCACCAAGCCGATCACCGGCAAGACCTACCTGACCGACATCAAGAAGCAGGTCTATCAGGAGGTGGGGAAGCGGTGGCCCGCCGCCTACCAGCAGTTCAACCTGGGCAAAGAGGTGGATGCCGCTCCCAAGGAGCGCAAGCTCAACTACAGCGCGCCCCTAGAACCCTTCTTCGTCCAGTGCAAGATATCGATCATCGCCGGCTTCATCCTGGCGCTTCCCATCGTCTTTTACCAGCTCTGGCTCTTCATCGCGCCGGGACTCACCCGTAAGGAGAAGCGGCTGGTGGTCCCCTTCGTGACGGTGAGCTCCATCAGCTTCTGCGTCGGGGCGCTCTTTTTCCTGGTGATCATCTGGCCGGTCATCATCAACTTCTCTCTCTCCTACGAGGCCGAGGGGCTCAACAGCCTTTTCAATATGAGCGCCTATGTGAACTTCTGTCTTAGGCTCATTCTGCTGTTCGGCCTCATTTTCGACCTTCCCGTCCTGCTGCTCCTGTTGTCCCGCTTCGGGGTCGTGACCTATCCCTTTCTGGCCCGAAACCGGCGCTATGCGCTTCTGGCCAGTTCCATCGTCGCCGCGTTCCATGCGGACCTCATTACCATGTTCGTCATCATGGTTCCTCTCTACGGGATGTATGAGATCGGTGTCTGGCTCGTATTCCTTTTCGGCAAGAGAAAGCCTGCCCCGGCAGAGGCCGAGGTCGGCGGAGAGGGGGAGTAGCGCGAAGCCATGCACATATTCAGGCATATTGAGGAAATAACGGAAAAACTGCCCAATGCCGTGGTGACCATCGGCAACTTCGACGGCGTCCACCTGGGGCACCGGGAGATCTTCCGACGGGTGAAGCGGGAGGCGGCGGCCCTTGGGGGCGTATCTCTGGTCATTACCTTTGTTCCCCACCCCATAAAGATGCTGGGAGTGAAGAAAGAGTTTCGTCTCATCAATACCTATGCCGAGAAGGAAATCCTCCTGGAGGCGTCGGGGATCGACTACCTCCTGATAATCCCCTTTACAGCGGAGTTTGCCGCCATCGGCGCCGAGCAGTTCGTGCGGGATATTCTCGTGGGGACCATCGGGGTCCGCAAACTCATCATCGGCTACGACTACGCCTTCGGCAAGAATCGCCAGGGAGATGTGGCGATGCTCCGTCGCATGGGGGATGAACTAGGGTTTACGGTGGACGTGCTCGAACCGATAGCCTCGGGAGAGCTTGTCTACAGCAGCACGGCCGTGCGGCGCATGATCGCCGAGGGAGACGTTCGGGGGGTGGTGCGGCTCCTCGGCCGCCATTTCTCCGTGGGTGGCACCGTCGTTCATGGTCGGCAGCGGGGGAAGGGGCTCGGGTTCCCCACCGCAAACCTCCAGACCGACAAAGAGCTGATTCCCAAACCCGGCGTCTACGCCGTGAAGGTGAAGGTTGACGATGACGCCACCTACGACGGGGCGTGCAATATCGGCGACAACCCCACCTTCGGCAACGGAAGCCTCTCCATCGAGGTGTTCATCTTCGAATTCGACGGGGACATCTATGGCCGCGAGGTGCGGCTCTACTTCGTGGACCGGCTCAGGGACGAGATGACGTTTCCCAATCCCCAGGCCCTCCAGGAGGCCATCGCCCGCGACGTGGCGCGGTGCCGGGAGATCCTGCGTGGCGTTTCCATTATTGAGTACCAGGAATATCTGGCAGAGGAAGCTCCGTGAGCGCTCTCTCCGGCGACAAACGCCTCTGGCTCGGGATAGCGATCAGTCTTGCCCTGCTGGCACTCCTTTTTCGTTCCGTCGACCCTTCGGAACTCCTTAGGGCCTTCCGCGGGATTAACGGAGTCTGGCTTATCCCCGCCGTGGTATGTACCTTCCTTAGCTACCTCATGAGGGCGGTCCGCTGGAAGTACCTCCTCTCACCCCTCAAGCAGACCTCCTTCCCGAATCTTGTCTCCGCAACCCTCATCGGGTACATGGCCAACAACCTCCTTCCAGCCCGGCTGGGGGAACTGGTACGGGCCTACGTCCTTGGTGAGCGGGAGGGGATCGATACCGGGGCAGTGGTGGCGACCCTGGTCATCGACCGGCTGGCCGACGGCTTCACGGTGCTTCTTCTTCTGGTGACGGCCGTTTTCACCCTGCGTCTTCCGCCGGGGAGCGAAGCGGCCCAGCAGGGACTCGTGGCGGGGGGGTACATAACCCTCGGGCTGTACCTGGCGGTTGTGGTTTTCCTGGTTCTCCTGCGGCGGAACACCATGGGGACCATCCGGCTCCTGGAGAGCCTTCTGAGGCCTTTTCCCGGTAAAATCGCCGAGAAGGTCATCCCGTTTCTCGGGGCGTTCATCGACGGGGCGAGAATTACCCCCCACTGGAGGGAGCGGCTGGCTCTTGTGGCCTCGTCACTCGTCATCTGGGGGTTCGCGGTTTTCCCTATCCATTGCGTGCTCAAGGCCTTCGGGCTGGATTTTCCCATCCCTGTTTCGCTCTTTATCATGGTTCTCCTCGTTTTTGCGGTCATGGTTCCGGCCTCTCCCGGTTTCGTGGGGACCTACCACGCCGCGTGCGTGTACGGACTACTCGCCCTGGGGGTCCCGAGGGGGATGGCCTTGAGCGTGGCCATTGTCATCCATGGAATCAATTTTTTCCCCGTCATCGTTGTGGGACTTGCCTGTCTCTGGCGGGAGAACCTGTCGCTCGGCGCCCTCGGCAAGAGGGCCCTTGACCGGAATCCGCACGCGGAGGGACCGTGACGATGCTCTCTTCCATTCTCAAGAGGGTTGATCCCTTTGCCGTGTTGGCGGTGACCCTGCCGCTCGCCATCTACCTCCTGACCCTCGCCCCGTCGGTCACCTTCTTCGACAGCGGCGAATTCATCACCGCCATCCATTCCCTCGGCACCGCCCATTCGCCGGGCTATCCCTTCTTCGTCAACTACGCCAAGCCCTTCACCTGGCTCCCCTTCGGGAACATCGCCTTCCGGGTCAATATCGCCACGGCGGTCTCGGCGGCGGCGGCCTGCTATGGAGCGTATCTTCTGGTGCTGGCCATGCTTCCCTGCGGGGATGCCGACGGCGCTGCGATGCCGCGCTACGTTGCAAGGGGATGCGCCCTTGCCGCGGCCCTGGCTTTTGCCTTCTCGGCCCGGCTCTGGCTCCAGTCGAACCATGACAAACCCTATCCCCTGGTTTCTTTCATCGTCGCCGTGGTCTTCTGGGCGCTCCTCCGTTTCCGGGCCCGCTACGACGAGGGGGAGGAATGCCCCCACTACGTTTATCTCGGGGCATTCCTCTGCGGTCTCGCCACCGGCGCCCACCAGACCATCGTCCTCATGCTGCCGGCCTTTGCCTGGCTCATCATCTCCAAGGATTGGCGGCTCCTGGGGCGGGTAAAGGAGTTTGTCATTGCCGTCGCCTTCGGCCTGCTCGGCTTTGCCATCCAGCTCCACATGCCGATTCGCGCCCTGAAGAATCCTCTCCTCAACTGGGGAGACCCCCGGACCCTCGACCAGTTCCTCTGGAACCTGCTCCGCAAGGGATACCCCAGCGAGCCGCCGGTGCGGGATCTGGCGCTTCTCTGGCAGCAGACAAGTGCCTTCAACGTGCCGCTTGAGTTTACCTGGGTGGGTGTCGGGTTTTTGACGCTGGGGCTTGCGGTGAGTCTCCGGAGGCGTCGCGACGAGGTGATCGCCTACCTCCTCGGTGTAGTCACATCGCTTCTTGTCATCGTCGGCTACTTCAACACTCCGTCTGACCTGATCTTCCTTACCGAAGAGTTTTTCACCCCTCTCTATCTTCTCTCAGCCGTTTTCATCGGGGTGGGGCTGTTCTGGCTTCTGCGGCGGGCCCTCGACAGTATTCAAGTCGAAAAATTGACGTCGATGCCGATAAAGGTGCTCGTCCTGGTTTTTACCCTGATGCTCCCCGGGACCATCTGCGCCCTCAACTACTACGAGAACGACCAGCACGACAATTATGTGGCATTTGACTACGCCACAAATACCTTCAGGTCTCTCCCCCAATACACCGCTCTATTCACTTGGGGGGACAGCGGCGCCTTTCCTCTCTGGTACCTCCAGGGGGTCGAACGGATGCGTGAGGACCTGGATCTGCTCCACACGCCACACCTGGTCTTCCGGTGGTATCTGGACGCTTTTCCCCACCTCTTCAGCCAAAGCATGCTGAGGGCAGTGCCCGAATCCGCCCAATCGGCCGAGTCGGCCCTGAAGATGGCGGTGGCCGAACAGATCGGTCGCCGGCCGGTCTTTATCGATTTCTCCACCCGCTACTCGCTCCCCTTTGCCGAGTACGGCATGCAGCAGCGGGGGATTGCCTACCACCTGATCCAGGGAGGGAAGGATACGGTCTACCCCCCTGACCTCTCTGTCTGGGGCCTCTACAGCAGCCGGGGCTACACAAGCCAGATGGGGTTCCGGGACCTCGACACGGGGAAGGCGATCCTGATCTATGCCATGGCAAGGCTTGAGGGTGGAGAGACTTTGCTGCGGACGGGATACCGCGCCCAGGGGGCGGAAGAACTGCGCCTGGCCGCCGCCATTGCGCCCGAACTGAGGGGGCAGGTGGAGCAGATGCTCGGCACGTACGGGGTGAGGTGACCCATGGATATCACGGGAAAGACACGGGTGCTTGGCATTATCGGCTGGCCGGTGGCCCATTCCCTGTCGCCGCTCATGCAGAACGCCGCCCTGGAGGCCATGGGGCTCGACTGGATCTACGTTCCCTTCGCCGTGCGCCCGGAAGACCTCACCAGTGCCGTGGCGGGACTCAGAACCCTTGGCGTTGCCGGATTCAACGTGACCATCCCCCACAAGACCGCCATCATTCCCCTTATTGACCGGATTACCCCCGAGGCGCGCCTCATGGGGGCGGTCAACACGGTGAAACGGGAAGGGGACGAGCTCGTGGGATACAATACCGACGGGGAGGGCTTCATCCGGTCCCTGGCGGAAGACCTCGGGTTTGTCCCGGCCGGGAGGCGCATCCTCGTTCTGGGGGCGGGTGGGGCGGCCCGGGCCGCCGTGGCATCACTGGCCCGGGAAGGGGCCGCGACCGTCATGATTGCCAACCGGAGCGTGGCCAGGGGGGAGGAACTGGTTGCGGCGTTTCGTGGTGTGTTTGGCGGCACGCAATTTGCTGCGATGCCTCTCGATATCCCCCTGATCAATGCAGAGGTCCAAAATTTTGACTTGCTCGTCAATACCACGTCCGTGGGGATGGGGGAAACCGCCTTCGGGGGGCTCGACATCTCGCGCATGAACCCGGCTGCTTCCGTGTACGACATGGTCTATGCCCCCTGGGAAACACCGCTTCTTGCCGAGGCATCCCGGGCGGGGAGGCGGTGCGCCAACGGGATCGGCATGCTTGTGGCACAGGGTGAGTGCGCCCTTGCCATCTGGACCGGTATGGAGCCGCCACCCGGCGTCATGAGGAGACGTGTTCTGGCAGCCCTGAAGCGCTAACCACTTCTTGACATTGGGGTTTTGCCACCCTACCATTACGGCGACTTTTTCCGCGGAGAAACTATGCAGGCCAGCAGACTGGGAGAACTCCTGGTTCGAAATAACGTCATCACCAAAGAGCAGCTCGCCAAGGCCCTTGAGGAGCAGAAGAGCGCAGACGGCCAGCAGCGCCTCGGCTCCATTCTCATCAAGAACGGTCTCATCTCCGAACCTGATCTTACCTCGTTCCTTTCCAAGCAGTACGGTGTCCCCTCCATCAACCTGAGTGAATTCGAGGCTGAACAGGCAGTCGTCAAGATCATTCCCGCTGACGTGGCCCAGAAGTACCAGATCGTCCCGGTGAACAGGGCCGGTTCCACCCTGATCATCGCCATGGCCGACCCCTCCAACATCTTCGCCATCGACGACATCAAGTTCATGACCGGCTACAACGTGGAGGTGGTGGTGGCCTCCGAGTCGGCCATCAAGGCGGCCATCGACAAGTACTACGACCAGTCCGCGTCTCTGGCCGATGTCATGGGCGACTTGGAGATGGACGATCTCGAGGTGATCGACACCGACGACGAGGTGGATGTCTCGTCCCTGGAGCGGGCCACCGAGGATGCGCCGGTCGTGAAGCTCGTGAACCTGATCCTGACCGACGCCATCAAGCGCAAGGCCAGCGATATCCATATCGAGCCCTACGAGCGGTCGTTCCGGGTCCGTTACCGGATTGACGGGGTCCTCTACGAGGTGATGAAGCCCCCCCTGAAGCTCAAGAACGCGATCACCTCCCGGATCAAGATCATGGCCGAGCTGGACATCGCCGAACGGCGCCTTCCCCAGGACGGCCGGATCAAGATCAAGCTCGGCGGCGGTCAGGACATGGACTACCGGGTCTCGGTTCTTCCGACCCTCTTCGGGGAGAAGGTGGTCCTGCGGCTCCTGGACAAGTCCAACCTTCAGCTGGACATGACCAAGCTCGGCTACGAGCCCGACGCCCTGCACCATTTTAAGGAGGCGATTCACAAGCCCTTCGGCATGGTGCTCGTCACCGGCCCCACGGGAAGCGGCAAGACGGTCTCCCTCTATTCGGCCCTGGGAGAGCTCAACAAGACCACCGAGAACATCTCCACCGCCGAAGACCCGGTTGAATTCAACTTCGCCGGCATCAACCAGGTGCAGATGCACGAGGATATCGGCCTTAACTTCGCTGCCGCCCTCCGCTCCTTCCTGCGCCAAGACCCCGACATCATCATGATCGGCGAGATTCGGGACTTCGAGACCGCCGAGATCGCCATCAAGGCGGCCCTCACCGGGCACCTGGTCCTGTCGACGCTCCATACCAATGATGCGCCCGCCACCATTAACCGCCTCCTCAACATGGGGGTTGAACCGTTCCTGGTGGCTTCGGCCGTGAACATCATCACCGCCCAGCGCCTTGCCCGTCGGGTCTGCTCCGAGTGCAAGCAGCCGGAAGAGATCCCGATCCAGGCCCTTATCGATGCCGGCGTCTCCCCCGACGAGGCGCCGGGCTACGTTTGCTACAAGGGGACCGGCTGCGCCAAGTGCAACAACACCGGCTATAAGGGACGGGTCGGCTTCTACCAGGTCATGCCGATGCTAGAGGAGATCCGGGAGCTGATCCTGAACGGCGCCAATACCGCGGAGATCAAGCGGGAGTCCATGCGGCTCGGGATCAAGACCATGCGCCAGTCGGGGCTCACCAAGCTGAAAGAGGGCGTTACGTCCTTTGAGGAAGTGCTGCGGGTCACCGTGGCCGACGATTAAACACAATGTCATATTTGAGCGATCACGGCGTTGGCTTGGTCTCGGCTTCCTCAGCGTACTCTCAGTACGCCTCCGGAGCCTCAACCTCGCCGCCTTGTGCTCATCTCAAATCTGACATTGTGGAATGGAGAATATTATAATGGCCAACATGCACCAACTCCTCACGGAGCTCGTCAATCGCGGGGGATCAGACCTCCATCTCACCACCAACTCTCCTCCCCAGATTAGGATTGACGGGAAACTGCTTCCCCTCGACATGCCGCCCCTGAATGCGGTCGATACGAAACAGCTTTGCTACAGCATCCTTACCGAGCAGCAGAAACACAAGTTCGAGGAAAACAACGAGCTGGACCTCTCCTTCGGCATCAAGGGTCTGTCACGTTTCAGAGGTAACGTTTTTGTCCAGCGGGGAGCCGTGGCCGGGGTGTTTCGGGTCATTCCCTACAAGATCCTCTCCTTCGAGGAACTGGGGCTCCCGCCGGTGGTGAGGGAGTTGGCCGAGAAGCCCCGGGGCCTTGTCCTCGTCACCGGCCCGACGGGGAGCGGCAAGTCCACGACTCTGGCCGCCATTATCGACAAGATCAACACCGACCGTCACGAGCACATCGTCACCGTCGAGGACCCCATCGAGTACCTCCACCCCCACAAGAGCTGCGTGGTGAACCAGCGGGAGGTGGGGGCCGACACCAAGAGCTTCAAGAACGCCCTCAAGTACATCCTCCGCCAGGACCCGGACGTGGTCCTCGTGGGGGAGCTCCGTGACCTGGAGACCATTGAGGCGGCCCTGACCCTGGCCGAAACCGGCCACCTCTGCTTCGCCACCCTCCACACGAACTCGGCGGTCCAGACCATCAACCGGATCGTGGATGTATTCCCTTCCTACCAGCAACCCCAAGTTCGCGCCCAACTCTCCTTTGTCCTCGAGGGGGTTCTCTCCCAGACCCTTCTTCCCAAGGCCAGCGGCAACGGGCGGGTGCTCGCTATCGAGGTCATGGTGCCGAACCCGGCCATCCGCAACCTCATCCGCGAGGACAAGATCCATCAGATCTACTCCCAGATGCAGGTGGGGCAGGAGAAGTTCGGCATGCTGACCATGAACCAGTGTCTGTACGGCCTGTTGCAGAAGCGTCACATCACCATGGACGTCGGCATGGGACGCTCGCCGGACCCCGACGAGCTCAAGCAGATGCTCACCAGCGGCGTGCGGCCCCAGGCGCCGCGCCCCCCCATGAGATAAACAGGATTCGGAAGGAAGCAGGAGGATAGCAATGCCGAAATTCAGTTGGGAAGCGCGAAGCAGGACCGGAGCGGCTCAGAAGGGGGTTATGGAGGCCGCGAGCGCCGCTGCCGTGGAAGCACAGCTCAAGAAGTTCGGATTTGGCTCCATCTCCGTGAAGGAGGAGGGGAAAGGGCTCAGCATGGAGCTGAAGCTCCCCGGCTTCGGGAAGAAGGTGGAGACGAAGGATCTCGTCATCTTCACCCGACAGTTTGCCACCATGATCGACTCGGGCCTGCCGCTGGTCCAGTGCCTCGATATTCTCTCCAGCCAGCAGGAGAACGCGACCTTCAAGGAAGTTCTCATCAAGGTGAAAGAGACGGTGGAGGGGGGCTCAACCTTTGCCGACGCCCTGTCGAAGCATCCCAAGGTCTTTGATCAGCTCTTCGTGAACCTAGTTGCCGCCGGAGAGGTGGGAGGTATCCTCGATACCATCCTCAACCGACTGGCCGCCTACATCGAAAAGGCCATGAAGCTCAAGAAGCAGATCAAGGGGGCCATGGTCTACCCGGCCACCATCATGACTATTGCCATCGGCGTCGTGGCAGTCATACTGATCTTCGTCATCCCCACCTTTGCCAAGATGTTCGCCGATTTCGGCGGCGATCTGCCGGCACCCACCAAATTCGTCATCGCCCTCAGTAACTTCGTGGTGAAGTACATCCTCCTCATCATCGGGCTCATTTTCGCCGTGGTCGTGGCCATCAAGAAGTACTACGCCACGCCGAACGGGAAGAAGACTCTGGACACCCTTGCCCTCAAGGCCCCCATTGCCGGCCCCCTCATCCGGAAGGTTTCGGTGGCCCGCTTCACCCGTACCCTCGGCACCCTCATCTCCAGCGGCGTGCCGATCATGGACGGGCTTGAGATCGTTGCCAAAACCGCCGGCAATAAGGTGGTGGAGGAGGCGGTCTACAAGGTGAGGAGCTCCATCGCCGAAGGTAAGACCATGGCCGAACCGCTCCAGGAGTGCGGCGTCTTTCCCCCCATGGTGGTCCAGATGATCTCCGTCGGTGAGGCCACCGGCGCCATGGACGCCATGCTGAGCAAGATCGCCGACTTCTACGACGACGAGGTCGATGATGCTGTTAGCGCCCTCACGGCCCTCATGGAGCCGATGCTCATGGTTTTCCTGGGAACCGTTGTGGGCGGGCTTGTCATTGCCATGTACCTGCCGATCTTCAAGCTTGCCGGGGCCGTCGGCGGCTAGCCGGAGCCGATGTCCAGGGAACGGCTCGTATGGTTCATCCTTGCCCGGGTGGTGGTGGTTTCGCTCTTTCTTGCCTCCACCATTGTCCTGCGGGCGCGGGGGACCGGCACCCTCGGCGAACAGGCCCTAGACGGCATAACCGCCATCCTGGTTGCCACCTACGGCTTCTCCATCCTGTCGCTCCTGATCCTCAAGCTGGCGAGGGGATATCGCCTTCCCCTAACCTATGCGCAGATCATCTGGGACATCCTTTTCGTTACGGGGCTTATCCTCTATACGGGGGGAATTTCCAGCCCCTTCTCGTTTCTCTATCTTCTGGCGATCATCAGTGCCAGCGTCCTACTGGCGCGCCGGGAGGCCTTTTATACGGCATCGCTCTGCGCCATCATCTACGGCGGGATCATCGATCTGCAGTATTACGGGCAACTGGTATCCATTGGGCTGGGCCCCCTCGTAGCCCAGAGCTATGGCACGAACTATATCTTCTATACGATCTTCATCAATATTGTAGCCTTCTTCCTGACCGCGCTCCTGACAGGGTATCTGGCCGAGCGGGCCAGGGAAAGCGAGACGGAACTTGAAAAACGGGCCATTGATTACGAGGAACTGGAACGGCTTAACAGCGCCATAGTTTCCAACCTCACCAGCGGTCTTCTGACCGTCACCGCCGAGGGGCGCATCCGGGTATTCAACCACTACGCCGAGACCTTTACCGGCATCACCCAGGAGGATGCCTACGATCGAGACCTCTATGACATCTTTCCCGGATTCCGCCTCTACGAGGGGAACCTCTCCAATGTCAAGCGGGGAGTCTTTGAGTTGCTGTCGAAAAACGGCCGCAAGCTCATCGTCGGTTTCAATAGCGTCCCCCTTGCCGGCAAGGAGGAGGAGAGCGCGGGGACGCTCATCAATTTTCAGAACCTGACCCAGATCAAGCGGATGGAAGAGAATCTCAAGCGGTCCGACCGCCTTGCCGTCATCGGGGAACTCTCGGCCCGTATGGCCCATGAGATCCGCAATCCTTTGGCAGCCATCAGCGGATCGGCTCAACTCATCGCCCAGGGAGACGGGATTCCCGAAGCCGACCGGGAACTCTTTGCCATTGTCCTGCGGGAAGCTGACCGGCTCAATGGCCTCATAACCGATTTTCTCGCCTATGCCCGACCCAGCCAGCCGGAGAAGGGACCGGTCAACCTGACTGATCTTGTTGGGGAGATCGTATCCCTTGTGGCACCGGACCGGCGTTTCGAACAAGTCAGGATTATCAATCGTGTGGAACCGGATTTTACCCTTCCGATTGACCCGGACCAGTTTCGGCAGGTCTTCTGGAACCTGTTCGTGAATGCAGCCGAGGCGATGAGCGAGGGGGGGACGATCACCGTTGATGCGGAACGAATCGACGAGATCCGCTCTGACGGCCAACAGCGGAGCGCTTACCGGATAACCGTTGCCGATGACGGTTCCGGCATGAACCAGGAAACCATTTCCAGGATTTTCGAGCCGTTTTACACCAGCAAGGCGAGCGGAACCGGCCTTGGCCTTGCCACCGTCTACCGTATCATCGAAGCCCACGGCGGCAGGATCACCGTGGAGAGCGCGGAAGGGGCCGGAACCATATTCATCATATTTATTCCTGTCCAGGGAAATAACTGAACAGCAAAGACTCATGCAACAGTCCCATCTAACCGTCAGGGAGAGACGTCATGGAAATACGAATACTGGTTGTCGATGACGAATTGAGCATGCGGGAATTTCTCGCCATTCTCCTCAAACGCGAGGGGTACGCGGTGGATCAGGCCGATTGTGCGGAAAAGGCCCTGGAGTTCCTTGACTCAATTACTTACGATCTGGTCATTTCCGATGTGAAGATGCCCGGTCTGGACGGCATTGCCCTGCTGGGGCGGATCAAGGAAAACTCTCCCGACACCGCTGTCCTCATGATGACCGCCTTCTCCACCGCCGAGCAGGCCGTGGAGGCCATGAAGCTGGGGGCCTACGACTACATCGCCAAGCCCTTCAAGGTGGAGGAGGTGAAGGTTCTTGTCCGTAACGCCCTTGAAAAACGGGACCTGAAGCGGGAAAACCAGCGTCTGCGCCAGGAGGTCCAGGAGCGGTACGGCTTCAGCGGCCTCATTGGCAAAAGCAAAAAAATGCGGGAACTCTACTCCCTCATCGAGCGGGTGGCCCCCAGCATCGCCAACGTCCTGATTCTCGGCGAGAGCGGCACCGGCAAGGAACTGGTGGCACGGGCCATCCACTACAACAGCCCCCGCAAGGACAAGCCCTTCGTGGCGGTGAACTGCGGCGCCATTCCCGAGACACTCATGGAGAGCGAACTCTTTGGCCACAAGAGGGGCTCCTTCACCGGCGCCATCAACGACCGGGCTGGCCTCTTCGAGCAGGCCGGCGGCGGCACCCTCTTCCTCGACGAGATCGGCGAAGTTCCCCTCCAGCTTCAGGCAAAGCTCCTGCGGGTCCTCCAGGAAAAGGAGTTCAGGCGGGTAGGGGGAGTAGCCGACCAGAAGGCCGACGTGCGGATCGTTGCCGCCTCCAACCGCAACCTGGAAGAGCAGGTGCGGGAAGGCTCCTTCCGGGAAGACCTCTTCTACCGGCTGAACGTGGTCCAACTCCAGATGCCCCCCCTGCGGGAGCGGACCGAAGACATTCCCCTTCTGGTGGAGCATTTTTACCGCAAGTACGTTCAGTCCCACCGCAACGGAGAGATTATCACCCCTGGCGCCCTGAAGATTCTCATGTCATATCCGTTTCCGGGGAATGTGCGCGAGTTGGAGAACCTGGTGGAACGGTGCATGGTTCTTGGGGGGGGGACCATTTCCGAGGAGAGCCTTCCGCCCCAGGTCCGGGGGAACCAGAAGTCAGCAACGGCGCCGGTCGGCGACTTCGAGATTCCTGCCGAAGGGATGGACCTGGAAGGGTACCTGGATGGCATCGAAAAGCGGATTCTCCTCCAAGCCCTGGAGCGGTGCGGCGGGGTCAAGAAAAAGGCGGCCGAGTTTCTCGGCCTCACATTTCGCTCATTCCGCTACCGTCTGGCCAAGTTCGGGATGGATGAGGAATGATTTAGAAGAGTGACAAATTTTGTCATGCTCCAGTGACCAAAGATGTGAAGTTTGTTTTTTTGTGAGTAAGCAGGTTGAAATTATTGGTGTTTTGGTGTATGAGTGATTGGCCTGGCTTTTGCTATTTGAGAAGCAACGTTTAAGGACTAAACGGATAATTGGCCAAGTATCCTGATTCCAAGACGCACCAGAAGCACACACAGGAAAGGAGATGCACATGCTACAGAAACTCAGGAACAAGAAAGGCTTCACCCTCATCGAACTGTTGATCGTCGTGGCGATCATCGGCATCCTGGCGGCAATTGCGATTCCGCAGTTCTCGGCGTACCGGGCAAAGGCGTACAATTCCGCAGCCCAGAGCGACCTCAAGAACTCGAAGACTGCCCTCGAATCCAGCTACGCAGATAATCAAAAATATCCGTACTAAGTGCCGGAAAGGAGATAACGATGAAAGTTAAGATTCTTACAGTATGTGTGGCGGTTTCCTTGATGGGTGCTGGCTCGGCTTTTGCTGCGTATACGGCTGCCGACTCCAATGGGACCAAGGAAGTAGGAACCACAATCAAAGCTACTCTCAAGTTTTCCGCAAACGTAACCAGTGAGTACAAGAACAACACAGATGGGACTGCATACGTGATCGGCACCTCCCATACCAGCGGCACCAAGACCTACGCTTCCAGTTCCGGTGACACCCGGATTTTCATGGCGGAAGGTAAAGAAACAACTACTCCCGCCGCACCTGCTTCCTCTGACGCCTCCGCTAACTTTGATAGCACCTGGACACCGGTGAAGTAATTTTTTCTCGGGCATGAACGAACCTGCGGGATGTATGCTCCAGTGATACATCCCGTTGTTCTTTTTTAGGGGTTTTTTATGGCCACTTTCGTGAATCTCCTCTCGGCCAATTTCCGTTCGATCCTTCGGGACAGGATCTTTCTGGCTATCCTGATCGTTGCACTCCTCTTCTTCCTTCTGGTTCCGTCGTTCAGTCTTTTTTCCATGCGACAGGTACAGGAACTCGCCGTAACTCTCTGTCTTTCTACCATTTCACTCCTTCTGCTGCTGGTTTCGGTTCTGCAGGGGGCCTCCTCCGTCTGGCGGGATGTGGAGAAACGTTACACGAGCTCTCTTCTGGGGTTGCCGGTTTCCCGGGCGACGTTTGTTGTTGCGAAGTTTGCCGGCATTGCCGTCACACTGGTCTGCTGCACCATGCTCCTGGGGGCACTTGCCCTTCCGGCAATTTCAATTTCTGCTGCGCAGTACCCTTCGGACATTCCGATCCACTGGATGAACATTATCGGAGCCATCGGGATGGATTGCCTCAAGTACATTCTTCTGTCCGCCGTGGCGCTTTTCCTTTCGACTGTTAGCACCTCATTTTTCTTCCCGTTCTTCGGTTCCGTGGCGATTTTTTTCGCAGGGAGCGCGAGCCAGGAGGTGATTGAATACATCTCCGGTGATTATGGCAAGTCACTAACGCCCGCAGCAAAGCTGGTGATCAACATCGTCTATTATCTATTGCCGAATTTTTCCGCTTTCAACCTGAAGGTTGCGGCGATTTATGGTCTCCCGTTTCCCTTTAAGGGAGCCCTGTATACTTTCCTGTATTTTATCGTTTATACGTCAATACTCCTCTGCCTTTCTGTATGGAGCTTCACCCGGAGAGAGCTGCCGTGAAGTTGAAGGCAATTTTTCTCATTCTTCTCATTTCCTATGGCGCTGTTGTCGTCCCGTTTACCGACTACCTGAGGAACCGTCCGGTTGCCGTCAAGCTTGGCTACACCCCCGATGCCCGCATTCTCAAGATTGCCTCGGCGGATCATTGCAGCCTCGTTGCCCAATTGGCAATAGTTAAGGTCCTGTTCTACTACGGGACCATTGTGGAGAAGTTCACAAAGAAAATCGATTTGCCCGTGGAACATCACAATATGTTCAAGACGGTCAATACTGCCCTGAAACTTGACCCGTACAACATGGACGCCTACTATTTCACGCAAGCTGCCTTCACTTGGGAGGTGGGGCGTGTACGCGAGGTGAATGCCGTTCTCGACTACGGGATGAAATACCGGACATGGGATTACTACCTTCCGTTCTTTGCCGGCTTCAACTCCGCCTATTTTCTGAAGGATTACCGCAAGGCTGCCCAATACATGAAAAATGCCGCAGAGCTTTCGGGGGATCCCCTTTTTACCAAACTTGCAGCGCGCTATTTTTACGAATCGGGTCAGAACCAGCTCGGAATCCTTTTTCTGGAGACCATGAGAAAAGGGTCCAAAGATAAGAAGATACAATCGATGTACGAAATACGGGAAAAAGCCCTCAAGGCGGTCTCTCTGTTGGAGGATGCCGTGGTGCGGTTTGAGCGGGAGCGGAAGTGTCGCCCGTCCGATTTGTCTGAACTGGTTGCTGCCAATATACTCACCGAGATTCCGGTCGATCCCTATGGCGGGAAATTCTACCTTGCAGAGGACGGTAAGGTTCGCACAACCAGCAAATTTGCATTTGGGGGCAAGGAAAAGTGAATGCACTTGAAATCACGGGATTGTGTAAAACGTACCGTGGCAAGCGTCAGAAGATCGTCAAGGCCTTGTCTAGCCTCGACCTGACGATCGCTCCGGGCGAAATTTTCGGTTTTCTCGGTCCCAATGGGGCTGGCAAGAGCACGACCATTAAGATCTTGATGGGGCTGATCCAACCCACAGGCGGGACAGCGAAAATTTTTGGTACGCCTGTTATAAACTCGGCTTCACGGCAGCGGCTTGGCTACCTTCCAGAAAATCCATCATTTCTCGATTTCATGACTGCCCGAGAGTATCTTGCCTTTGTCGGCAGGGCATTCTCTATGCATAAAAGCGATGTGAAAAAGGAAACAGACAGAGTTCTTGAACTGTTGGCCCTTGAGGGCGCAGCGAACCGCGCTATCCGCCATTACAGCAAAGGTATGATCCAGCGGTTGGGCCTTGCGCAAGTGCTTCTCCACGACCCTGATATCTATATCCTGGACGAGCCAATGAGCGGTCTCGACCCGATTGGACGGGCTCTTGTTAAGGATATCCTGAGAGATCTCAAGAGCCGGGGCAAGACGGTTTTTTTCAGCACTCATATTACGTCGGACGTTGAGATTATTTGTGATCGGGTAGGGATCATAGTCAACGGCAATCTCATGGCGGTTGACCATGTGCAAAGCATACTGCAGAGCGGAATTGAGGGCTATGTAATACAGTTGGTGCGTGACAAGATGGTGACAGAAGAGGTGTTCGTCGAGAAGGAGCGTCTCAAGAGTTTTATTTCGGATCTTTCGGCATCGGATGTTGAAATAGAAAGGATCGAGCCGAAGCGCAAGGATATTGAGAAGTTTTTCCTCGACATCGTGGCGAAAGGAGAGTATGTCGCTGTCGAATAGGGCCAAGATCTGCTTCCTTGTCTTCGTTGTACTGGGGGTTTACTATCCCTCCATCTTTGGAGGAGTGAATATCGTCGACGATGCCGCCATCATCGACGAGTTCGGTGTGAACCGCACTGCGACATTGTGGGAGCTCCTCAAGCCGGGCTGGAGTTTTTACTATCGGCCCATGGTCCACCTTTCATACTATCTGGACGGCGTCTTGTGGGGGATGGAAGAAAGTTTCCTGCACCTGGAAAACATACTTATCCACACAGCCAACGTCGTGCTCGTCTTTCTTATCCTGCGCCGGAACCTGTGTACGCCGGCCTGTCGGAACAGTGAACTTCCCCTTATGCTTTCTCTTCTGTTTGCCCTTCACCCGATAAACACCGAGGCGGTGAATTGGATTGCCGGTCGGACCGACCCGATGGCGACTTTCTTTATTCTTTGCTCTCTGTTGTTTCTGCTGAAGGGGCTGCAGGAGAAAAGGGCGGGGTACCAATACCTTTCGGCGCTGCTGTTTCTGCTCGGGTTGTTCTCCAAGGAAGTGGCTGTAGCCCTCCTTCCCGTCGTCGCCATACTTTTCTACGTGGAGTACCGTGCTGGGAAGTCGGATACTCCCTCTCCACGGATTATTTTCAAGTCGCTGATCCCGTGGGGAATAATGGTCCTGGTTATGACTTTCGCGCTCCTGGCTCATTTCCTCTTCCGAAGCGACACGAACAATCTCTCGAAGATTATGCAGTTGAAACCGACCGACTGGCTGGGCTTTGCTTCAGTCTCTTTCTCCATTTTAGGCTTCTACCTAAAAAAACTCTTTCTGCCTCTGCCCTTATCCTTTGCCATCAGCAGCGTATCCCGCCATTATCTCTGGTTTGGTGTGCCCGCACTCTTGCTGCTTCTCTATATTATCAGCCGTAAAAGGAATTACGCTCCCTATGCGGCAGGGGTACTCTTTGCGCTGTTGCCGGCGATACTCGCCGTTCACGCACGCATGACGTGGACACCGGTGGCTGAAAGATACCTCTATCTCCCTACGGCATTTCTGGTGTTGGGAATGGGGGCTGCTTGCGTATCAATTTCTTCCCTGAGACGATCCGACGCCCTCGTTTCTGTTCTCTGGATTCTCATCCCCATTGCAGCTTTCCTGACGGTCCAACGGAATATGGTCTGGCAGGACAACTGGCGTCTCGTGCAGGATACCATTCGGCAATCGCCTGATTTTGGAACCCTCAGGAACGGGTTGGCGCATGAACTTGTTAAGAAGGGTGATTTCAACGAAGCGGCGGATCAGTTGGAGGCGGGGATAAAGCTGAACAGCAACAATGCCGGCGACAGTACGAGTATGCGGTACAACCTTTTGAGAGTGCGGCTGAAGGGTAAATCACTTCAGGATTCCCGTGCATTACTGCTCACGGAAATCGGTGACGTTCGGCAGGCTGAGACCAGTCTTTTGCAGATTCTGAGAGGTGTTGATATTCAGTGTCTGAGCAGCACCGCCGGGCCGATGCTGGGTGAGTTGGCTCGGGAACTGATTCAGATCAACAGCGTTCTGTATGACCGAAACGGCGATCCCTTCTCTCTTTATCACAACGGACAGATGTATCTGATCATAAAAGAGAAGCAGAAGGCGCAGGAGAGTTTCCGCAGGGCCTACGTTGAAGCACCTGCCGGAGCCTACTATAAGGAAGCGGCGGGTAAGCTGGCTGAAAGGCTTACGAAAAAGTGAGGGCGGCTGCTTATATACGTCTGCTTCGTCCCACCCAGTGGGTGAAGAATTTAATCCTCTTTTTTCCCCCCTTTCTTGCGGGAGAGATGTTTCAGCCGGGTATTCCCGAGAGAGGTGTGTGGCCATTCATTGCATTTTGCCTGGCATCCAGCAGTACCTATATCGTAAATGACATCCTCGATTGTGCCAATGACAGCAATCACCCAGTAAAAAAGACTCGCCCTCTCCCTTCAGGGGAGGTAAAGGTGACGGTTGCCGCATTTTTTGCCTTTGTATTTGCGGCAGGGGCCATCACTCTTTCACTGAAGATTTCTACTCTTTTTTTTGTATTGCTGTTGGCGTACCTTATAATTTCAAGTCTTTATTCGTTCAAATTCAAGGAGCTTCCCCTCGTCGACATCTGCTGCATCTCATCTGGCTTTCTGCTTCGGTTGCAGGCGGGAGGAGAGGCTTTCGGCATTGTTATATCGCAATGGCTCTTTCTGAGCGTCTTTCTCCTTGCAATTTTCTTGAGTACCGGCAAGCGCTACGGTGAGAAAAAACTGCTCGGTGAAACAGCTGGTAGGCACAGAAAGTCCCTCGTTGTTTATCCTCCCGGTTTTTTGGATGGGGTGTTGTACCTCTCCGGCGGCGCAGTGTTGGTGACTTACACCATGTACTCCTTAACACGCTATCCCTTGGTCTACACGGTTCCGCTCTGCACCTTCGGACTGTTGCGTTACCTTTTTCGGGTTAAGTCGGGATTAGACGGCGACCCGACGGAGTCGCTCCTGAAGGATTTTCCCTTGAGCCTCATCTCGTTGACATGGGCGATAGTGGTAGCCTGGAGCATCTACTCTTGAGGGGAAGCGTTTATATCATTCTGGTAAACTGGAACGGGTGGCGTGATACGATTGAGTGTCTTGAATCGGTCATGCGCAACAGCTATTCCGCATTCCGGGTAATCGTTTGCGATAATGGATCGGTTGACGGTTCGCTGGAGCGGATCAAGGCGTGGGCGGAGGGCAGACTCGATATTCTGCCTTGCCCGGGGAGCCTGCGGGAATACTCCTTTCCTCCCGTCCCTAAGCCTCTGCCCTATGTTGAGTACGGCCGGGGAGAGGCGGAGGCCGGAGGCGGTGCCGCCGATGATGGTAAGGCAAGGTTGGTGCTGATCGGCACCGGCGGTAATCTGGGATTTGCCGGCGGCAACAACGTGGGGCTCAGGTATGCCCTTGCCAAGGGAGATTTCGACTATGTCTGGCTGCTCAATAATGACACGGTGATACACCAGGATGCCCTGTCGACTATGGTTGCCGGGATGAACAAGAATCCGGCTGCGGGAATCTGCGGGTCTACTCTGCTCCATTACGAACGGCCGGAACGGGTACAGGCTCAGGGAGGGGGGTATTACTGCAAGTGGATCGGGCTGCCTTGGCATATCGGACGCTTCCGGCACCCTATGAGGCTTCTTGCTGGACGGCGGGTAGAAAAGTTGATGAACTATGTCGTCGGCGCATCCATGGTGGTGTCTCGAAAGTTCCTGGAAGATGTCGGCCTTATGTGCGAGGAGTATTTTCTCTACTTTGAGGAAACCGACTGGGCGATTCGTGCCGAGGGAAAGTACAGGCTGATGTATGAGCCTGAGAGCATCGTATTCCACAAAGTGGGAAGCAGCATCGGAACCAGCAGCAATCCAGGCAGGAAAAGCATGTTGTGTGATTATTTCAGCACGAGAAACAGAATATATTTTACGCGCAAATTTTACCCATATGCTTTGCCGGCCATTTATCTCATGCTGTTGGGCGCGCTTCTCACCAGATTGCTTCTGGGGCGCTGGGATAGGGCACGAATGATCATGAGGTTAATGGTTGACCATAGAACAGGATACGAACAGGTATCCGGAAAGCCGTGATGACCGAAGAAAGTTTCTTGTCAAACGCCGCTAAACCTCTCATTACGGTCATAACGGTTGTCCGCAACGGCGCTGCAGAGCTTGAAGAGACCATCAGGAGCATAATTGCTCAGAATTACGACCGGCTGGAGTATCGTATTGTCGACGGCGGTTCCACTGACGGTTCCGTCGAAATAATAAAAAAATACGAGAATTACCTTAAGAGTTGGTCAAGTGAGCCGGACTACGGCATCTATGACGCCATGAACCGAGGCTGGAAGTTGGCCGACGAGAACAGTTACATTTTGTTCCTCGGAGCCGGTGATCTGCTCTTGTCTCTACCGAAAACTCTGTCGGAACCGTCTTGTGGCGAGGTCGTATGTGGGACTGTCGGCTTGAGCGGGAACAGAAAATTCTTTCCTTCAGCCGACTGGAGGCTTCGGATTTACAATAGCCTTCATCACCAGGCATTGCTGGTGCCCAAAATGCTTCACCCATTGCCGCCTTTCGATTTGTCGCTGCCGCGGTACGCAGACTTCGACTTTAACCAAAGATTGATGAAGCTCGGGGTTCGATTTCGTTATGCACCCGAATTTCAGTCCGCCGCACTTCCTGGAGGTGTCAGCGATCACCCGAACTTTAAAGAGTCCGTTGCGGTTGTTCGGAAGAATTTCGGTTTGCTCTGGTGGGGGCTTGCTTTATTGGGGTACGGAGCCGTGCGATGCTTGCCCCTGCTAAAGCTGTTCACGTCCATCAGGAAAGAGTAATGAGCGGCTCTGGGTTGTGGCAGGTTTTTTGCAGCATTTACGAAAGCTTGAGATGTTCGAACATTCATTGTTGCGGCTATAGGTAATAGGTATGAACCCAGGGACAGGGAACCATGCAGGTGAAGAGATCATCATTGAGGCCGGACGCACCGAAGGGCGCTATTGGCACGATGTCTGGCGCTATCGCGAGCTGTTTTATTTCCTGGCGTGGCGCGATATCCTGGTCAGGTACAAGCAGACCGCCATCGGCATTGCATGGAGCATCCTTCGACCGTTGACGACAATGGTTGTTTTCACGCTGGTGTTTGGGACCTTTGCCGGTCTTCCATCCCAAGGCGCACCCTATCCGGTCATGGTTTACGCCGCTATGCTTCCTTGGCAATTCTTCGCCACGGCTCTCACCGATAGCAGCAACTCTCTTGTATCTAACAGCAATCTACTTTCAAAGGTCTATTTCCCCCGTCTGATAGTTCCTTCAAGTTCGATCATTGTTTGTGTGGTGGATTTTCTGATCTCGCTCGCGCTGCTTTTCCTGCTCATGTGCTGGTATGGTGTGTTGCCGCACTGGCGGATACTGACGCTTCCTCTCTTTTTCCTGCTTGCGTTGTTCTTCGCCTTTGGGAGCGGGCTATTGCTGGCGGCTCTCAATGTTAAATATCACGATTTTCGCTATGTTGTTCCCTTTATTGTTCAGTTCGGCCTCTACGTATCGCCGGTCGGCTTCAGCAGTTCGGTGGTTCCAGAGCAATGGCGACTCATCTACTCACTGAATCCTATGGTTGGCGTGATCGACGGATTTCGCTGGGCCATTCTCGGTGGAGGGCAGAAGCTTCACTGGCAAGGGCTTATGCTTGCGACCGCCGGTACCGCCCTGCTTCTTGTGATTGGCATCCGTTATTTCAGGAAGACCGAACAGGCATTTGCCGATATTATCTGACAAGGCTATGAACAGCGTTATATCAGTTGAAAATCTCGGTAAGAAATACCTTGTCAGCCATCAGTCTTACACGGCTTTACGCGATGTTATTTCCGATGGTTTTCGTGCGATTGGAAGGCGTTTATCATCTCCACGTTCTAATGCTTCAGGTATTCAGGTTGAGGAGTTTTGGGCACTAAAGGATGTTACGTTCGATATTAAACAGGGTGAGAGGATCGGCGTCATCGGCCGCAATGGAGCGGGTAAGTCGACGCTTCTCAAGATTTTGAGCCGAATTACCGAGCCGACGGAGGGGCGTGTCAGGATCAGAGGGAGAGTGGCGAGTCTTCTTGAGGTGGGGACTGGTTTCCATCCTGAGCTGACAGGGCGTGAGAATATTTTTCTCAATGGTGCCATCCTCGGGATGAGTCGGATGGAGATCAAAAAGAAATTTGATGAGATTGTTGATTTCGCCGAGATTGAAAAATTTTTGGATACTCCAGTAAAGCGTTATTCTTCCGGAATGTATGTGCGTTTGGCATTCGCAGTTGCTGCTCACTTGGAGCCGGAAATATTGATAGTGGATGAAGTGCTGGCAGTTGGAGATTCTCTGTTTCAGAAGAAGTGTGTTGATAAAATTAATGATGTGACATCAAATGGAAATACAGTCATTCTTGTTAGCCACCATATGGGATTAATTACCTCGATATGTCAATCAGCTATTTTGTTAGATAAAGGTGCTGTAGTAATTTCTGGCGATGTAGATCTTGTTGTACAAACTTATTTGAACTCAACTCGAGAAAGAGAAATATTCTTGAATGATGTTTCTGCATCGTCAGGCAGGCCGTTTATTATTACGGGTTTCGACATTCAGGTAGATGGCAGATCAACGCGGAATATCGTCGCCGGTAGCAGGGTGACATTTTCCCTTCAGTATTCGATGTGTGACGTTAGTTCATATATAAGGTTCGGTTTGCATGTCCTCGACGACTATGGACGCACGATATGCATACTTTCACCAAATCAACAGGATCCTGATTTTGTACACAGACTGACTCGGGGAGGAGGGGGGATAAGCTGTTCAATGGACCAACTGGCTCTTTTGCCGGGAAGATATCACATTAGTATTCACTATTCGGCAGGAGGCGATGGTTTATCGATTGCGTTGGATAGAATCTGCACTTTTGATGTGGTAGAGGGTGATGTTTATGGAACAGGAGTCATCCCATCAGAAATACACGGAGTTATTTTTATGAAGGGTGACTGGAGATTCTTCAAAGATGGTAGCGCACGCCGGTAACCACCTAACATTTGCCTGGCTGCCGTGTGGAGGTAACGAAACTGCCAGTTCAAGGCTCCGTTGCATCGAAATGCATGAGGAACTTTGTCGTCGAGGGTATGAAAGTTCTATTGGTCTGACAGTTAAACATAATGTGCTTGTTATCCAAAAAAGGCTTGATGATGAGGCCATAACGCTTGCTCGAAAAGTGGCATGGCGCTATGACAAGGTACTAGTTTTCGATATTGATGATTTTTTCGATGCCCCTTTATATGTGCGTAATGTAAAGAGACTAGCTCACCTCGCTGATATCGTAACAACAGCAACTCCTGAGCAGGCTGAGTTTCTTTATAAGACAGTTAGTCGCTGTGGTGGAATTGAGGGTAAGACAGTTGTAATTGAGAATCCAATAGATTACGGGCTCAAAGTTCCGATTTCCCGCGATCATTCTTCGTCAGAATTTCTTCGTGTAGTATGGTTTGGTTTTAGTGAAAACATACCATACGACATCCTAAATGCTATTTCTTTATGGAAAGGAATAAAACTAACGGTTATTACCGACAAGATACCGGACATACAGCAGCGGCTAAATGTACAATGCAATCTTGTTGCATGGGAATACGATAGTTTTATTCAAAATATAACTAATAACGATGTGGCTCTGCTTAGTCATCACGGATCAGTTATCACTAATGCTAAGAGCGCTAATAAGATGTCGACCGCTATCATGTGTGGTCTTCCGGTTATTGCTTCTAATACACCTGATTATTTCAGACTGGCTTCAAAATGTGGGGTCAAGGAATATCTTTTCGAGTCAATTGAAGAAGTGCAGCACTTGTTAGTGCTGCTTAAGCATCCTGAAATACGTAATGAATACTTGTCAAAAGCACAACATGCTATAACAGATCAGTACTCAATAACTGAATTATGTGATACTTTCTTGGCAAAAATACAAGAAGTGTCTGAGGCAAAAAACAGTCGGCCGCTTTATTATTCTACAGTAGGATTATGTGGTTTGGTTAATAGCTTGTTGAGAAGATAATATTATTTTCTCCAACAATTGCAGCCTATGGATCGTATTGGTTTCAGCATGTTGGATGCAATCCTATGATTCAATTATCAGTGATACTTCCTACGCGAAATAGGCCAGTATTTTTGAAGCGGGTATTGATCTCTCTCGCTTCTCAAACCGTTGGCCAAGACTTTTTCGAAGTAATAGTGGTTGATAACGGCCCGACGTCTGAAACGGCCGAAGTAGTTAACAGTTTTGTGGATTCCATTGCGAACCTTCGCTACCTGCAGGAACCCGCGCCAGGTCTCCATAATGCCAGGCATCGGGGAATGTGCGAAGCAAGTGCTGAATTTCTTGTCTTTGCCGACGATGATATTGAAGCCTTTCCCTGCTGGCTCGAAGGCGTATGGCAGGGATTCACCCGGCATAATGCTGCACTGGTCGGCGGCAGGAATCTCCCCAGATGGGAGGTTGAACCGCCGGGGTGGCTCAAACGACTTTGGAGCGGGGATAATGAAGGTGAGCGCTTCTTGAGCTACCTGAGCATACTGGACTTTGGAGACCATGAAAAAGAGATCGATCCCTTTTATGTCTGGGGGTGCAACTTCTCGATCAGGAAAAAGGTTCTTCTGGAAGCGGGCGGCTTTCATCCCGACTCCATGCCGGACCAATTGCTCCATTTGCGCGGCGACGGTGAGAGTCATGTTTCACGTTTCATTGCCGCGAGAGGATACGGTTCGGTGTATGTTCCGTCTGCAAGCGTGTTCCACTTTGTTCCAAAATCGAGAATGACGGTTGATTACTTCAGGAAGCGGGCGTTCTCTCAGGGCGTCTCAGATTCGTATACTCGATTGAGGCTGAATCCTTCGGATAATGATAAGATTGTCATGGATTTGCGTCCTCTTGGGCGATTGATGCGCAGTGCCATATTCAGGCACATCCTCGGCTCCCTTCTGCCTGCCGATGCCTTTGTGAGGGCAAATATCGATCAGGCGTATCACGAGGGTTTTATGTGGCACCTGCATCGGTTCTTGACCGACGGTGATGTCCGCAGTTGGGTTCTCAAAGAAAACTACCTGGAACCTTTGAATCAGTAGTCTGAGATTGGGCGATATTATGAATATAGCTGTAATAATTGAGCACAATATCGAAATAGGCGGAAATTTTCAGCATGCTTTGTCAATTATAAAAATACTTAACGAACGCTCTTGTCCCGAATATAATTTTAAGTTTTTTACGACGAACCAAAGAAATGTAGATCACTTTAAACAATTAGGCATTGAGTTACTTCTTATTACCAATGTCAAACAATATAAACTGTCATATATAGCGAAATTGGTAGCATCAAAATTTATAAGAAATGATAATATGTTGTCTATTCAACTCGATATTCTGTTGAATAATTACAATATTGATTTGTTATATTTCATAAGTCATTCAGAATTAGCCTTGAAGGTTTCAAGAATAAACTATATTTTTACGGTTCTGGATTTATGCCATAGGGATCATGCAGAGTTTCCTGAGGTGAGGAGATCTGGTGAATTTGAACGGAGAGAGGGGTTGTTTCAATACGTGCTTCCCAAGGCAGCAAGAATTATTACTGATTCAGAAGTCGGAAAAGCAAACATTGTCAGGCGATACAATATAGACAGCGACAGGATAATGGTTGTTCCATTTTTTCCTGCAGAATCTATTTTAGAGACGGCACAGAAGGATGTGCCGCTGAGCTTTATTGATATCAAAAAAAAGTACAATATTCCCGATAAGTATATTTTTTATCCAGCGCAGTTTTGGGCTCACAAAAACCATGTCTATATTTTGCATGGATTGAAAATTTTGAAGGAAAAATACCAAATAATCTTGCATGCGATTTTCTCGGGTTCTGATCAAGGCAATCTTGAATTCGTGTTGAGTAAGGCAGATGAATTGGGCATCAGAGAACTTATTCACTATGTCGGTTTTGTTGATAACAGGGAAATGCCGTGTTTATACAAACAGTCGCTGGCTTTGGTCATGCCGACGTACTTTGGGCCGACGAATATCCCGCCGCTCGAGGCGTTCATGCTTGGGGTACCAGTTTTATATTCAGACCTGCCGGGCTTACGTGAGCAGGTGGCTGGAGCTGCGCTTCTACTGGATTTACACGATCCCGAAAGCCTTGCCCGTCAACTTATTAAAGTAATCAAGGGCGATGATCAAGTAAAGACTTTGGTTGAAAGGGGCAGGCAGAAGGTTTTCACTTTCACCGAGGATAATTACTGGGAGATTATTCGGATGGCGTTGGATGATTACTCAGAAAAAATGCGCTGCTGGAAATAGTATTCGATGAAGTGCCCTTTTTGTGCCTCTGATGATATGAAGGTGCAATATCATCTTTACGATGACCGCTACGGTTATGTCGGAGAATTTGACCTCAACTCATGCCGTTCTTGCGGCCACATAGGTCTGTCTCATGAATTTTCACGGGCGGAACTCTCAGACCTGTACAGTAATTATTATCCCCGTTCCTCATTTAGCCTTGATGACTATCACAAACATGTCGAAGTGGGCAGATTACGCGCCTGGTATGAGGGAGCATATCGATCTGCGTTCAGATGGGTACCGCGCAATGTACGCGTGCTTGACATCGGTTGTGGGTTTGGGGAGACGCTTGGGTATCATGAATCACGTGGTTGCGACGCTTATGGCGTTGAACTGGATGAAAACATCAAGAGAGTCGTTGAAAAATTCGGCTACAAGGTGCATGTCGGAGATTTCGATTGCTCTTTGTATGAGCAGAATTTTTTCGATTACGTGACCCTTGATCAGGTTATTGAGCATTTATCGGACCCCATTGCTGCGCTCTCGGGGGTTGCTCGGATATTGAAACCCGGCGGTATGGTAATAATCAGCACACCGAACGCTGCCGGATGGGGGGCTAAATTTTTCGGTCGGCGCTGGATTAACTGGCATGCTCCGTATCATGTCAACTTTTTTTCCCGCAAGTCGATACGGGTTGCCGCCGCCCGCGCCGGGCTCGATTTTGTTGGCGGCGTGACAATTACCAGTTCGGATTGGCTTCATTTTCAATGGAGCCATCTTTTTGCCATCCCTCCCATGGGTACTCCTTCAATTTTTTGGACGCCGAGCGCTGATAAAGATTTTACAAAAAGGGCAGCGTTGCGTTTGTTGGAAAAATTTCACCAGACCGGGATCAATCATATAACAACCCGTTTCTTTGATGCTGTTGGTGTCGGCGACAATTTTGTGTTTAAGCTCAGTAAACTATGAAGCGAACCGTCTATATTCTATTGCCTGTTCATAACAGGAGGGAAGTTACCCGACGCCATATAGCCTGCCTAAAGCGTCAGACTTATGCCGATTACCGACTGATTCTGTTGGATGATGGGTCAAGCGACGGAACGGATGAAATGGTTAAGAGTGAAGTTCCTGACGTTACAATTATACGGGGGAACGGGAATTGGTGGTGGGCGGGGGCATTGGAGGGGGGCTTCCGATGGTTGGAAACCAATTCACTGGATCCTCAAGATGTGGTCCTGATAATAAACGATGATACCGAATTTGAGCCTGATTTTTTGGAGAAAGCACTTTCCATGCTTCAAAGTTCGGAAAAAGTGTTGTTGCTGGCTTGCGCCTATGGGAAGAAAAGCGGCTTGCTCATTGATGCCGGCGTCCGTGTCGACTGGAAGCATTTTGTGTTTGAGCAAGCCGAGAAACCGGATTTGATCAATTGCCTTTCAACAAGAGGGTTATTTCTCCGCGTGGCTGATTTCTTGACCATTGGTGGGTTTCATCCGAGAATCTTGCCGCACTACGCCTCCGACTACGAATTCACCATGCGTGCGTACAGGCTGGGGTTCAAACTGCAGACCGACCAGTCCCTCTGTCTGCGGGTCGATGAGGAAGAAACAGGTTATCATGATTTTCGAGGACTTTCGTTTCGCGCTCAGATGCGGGACTATTTCTCTAAAAAATCATCGGTAAATCCAATTATGTGGACCATCTTCATCTTGCTGGCATGTCCTTGGCAGTGGAAGCTGTTGAACATCTGCCGAATCTGGGGGATGTCAATGCGGCACTTTACGCGCTGCATCTTTAAATAGATCATAGTCAGTTACTGTTGGGGCAGTCAGGTATGAAAACATCGTCTTCTATGGGGAACCCCAGAATTTCAGTTGTTATTCCGGCGTATAACCGGGAACGCACGATAGGAATCTGTCTGCAGTCAGTGTTGAACCAAACGTTTTCCCCGTTGGAAATAGTCGTGGTGGATGACCGTTCGACGGATCACACTGTCAAATCCGTTGAGGCTGTCGCCGACGGCAGAATCCGATGCATTCGCCTTGATAACAGGTCCGGGGCGCAGGCTGCCAGAAACCGTGGAATCCGGGAGGCAAAAGGGGACTGGATTGCTTTCCTGGACTCCGACGATGAGTGGCTGGCAACCAAGCTTGAAAGACAGGTTGAAGTTTTGCGGGATGTCGGCTTCGACCCCTGGACGGTTGTTCATGCTGACGCCTTGTGGTTTGATGAGTCGAGGGGTAAGAACATCTCGGTAAAGACTCCACTGATACATGGCCGGAACGTTTACTTGCAACTGCTTCGCAATCCGGGGCCGTTGTTGCCGAGCATGCTGGTTTCCCGCCTAGCCCTCTCTGAGATAGGTTTTCTTGATGAAGGAGTCCCTTCGCACCAGGAATGGGACACCGCTATTCGGTTGGCCCGTTGCTGTAGTTTTGTCCATGTGCGGGAACCCTTGTTCATCTACCATGTAAGCCGTGGCGATTCCATTTCGAAAAGTAAGGAAAAAGATGTCGCCGGCTATCAGTACGTGATCGACAAACATCGACGGGATATAGAGATGCTTGGGGGAGAGAAGCTTCTGCAACACCATCTGTTGAATCTGCTGCTGAAATGCCTTCAGCATCATCTCTGGAAAACGGCTGACGGCTACATAAAGAAGCTTAGTCTGAATAATCCCAAGGTTTTCTTTGCTTATATGTGCAGGGTGGTTCACCTCAGCCCCATGCGGTTTATAACGATAAAACAATTAGCCGTTGACTTTTTCAAGATGAAAGAGGTGAAGCCATGATACGCAGAATACTGAACAATGAGAAAATACTGGCGATCATTATATCGACTGACTTCAAGGATCATGGCGTACATTTCTTCACTCCGGACGACTTTTCTCAGCAACTGGCATATATGCGGCATCCTTCAGGGAAAATCATTCCTCCTCATGTCCACAACCCAGTGCAGAGGGACGTTCAGTATACGCAGGAGGTTTTGTTTTTGAGGCGGGGAAGGCTGAGAGTCGACTTTTATGATGAAGGCCGAACCTATCTGGAAAGCTGTATTCTGAAAGCGGGAGACGTAATTCTGTTGGCTTCAGGAGGTCACGGGTTCGAAGCCCTTGATGAGATTGAGATGTTTGAGGTCAAGCAGGGCCCCTATGCGGGAGAGGCTGACAAGACGCGGTTTGCCGGTATTACCTCGGCGGAGGTGATTTTCCCCGGCCCGAAAGAGTCTGAGTGATGTACGGAGAGCCATTCGTTACATAAAGGAGCATGGTCTCGTCGATACTGCGCGGATGGTTATCCGGATTCCGGGTGATCATGCAATCACTACTCGATCAAATATCGTCATGTGGAGCCATATAGGAACCTACTGACGATGAATACCAAAATATAGAAAGATCCTTGTTATCTGGAGATTTTGAAATGAGTATGATTCCTGTAAATGAGCCGCTCCTCGATGGAAATGAGCTCAAATACTTAGAAGAGTGCATCCGTACCGGTTGGATTTCTTCCGAAGGACCCTTTGTCGCCCGTTTCGAAGAGAATTTTGCGGCAAGAGTGGGAAGGAAGTACGGCGTTGCCGTGTCCAACGGTACCGTTGCCCTTGAGGCGTCGCTCGTTGCTTTGGGAATAGGATGCGGGGACGAAGTCATCCTTCCGGCATTTACGATAATATCCTGCGCTTCTGCGGTTGTTCGTGCCGGAGCTAAGCCGGTATTGGTGGATTCCGATCCGCTTACATGGAATATGGATGTTTCCCGAATTGAGTCAAGGATAACCCCTCGAACAAAGGCAATCATGGCAGTCCATATTTATGGTCTGCCCGTCGACATGAAGCCTCTCCTGGATCTTGCGGACCGCTACGGTTTACATGTAATCGAAGATGCCGCGGAGGCCCACGGACTGACCTGTTACGGTGCTCCTTGTGGAAGCTTCGGCGACATCAGCACGTTCAGCTTCTATCCGAACAAGTTGGTCACCACGGGAGAAGGGGGAATGATTGTGACCGACGACGCTGGGCTTGCGGACAAGTGCCGTTCGCTCCGCAATCTCTGTTTCAAGCCCGAGAAGCGATTTGTTCACGACGAGTTGGGCTACAATTTTCGGATGACGAACTTGCAGGCGGCACTGGGTCTTGCTCAGTTGGAGCGTCTTGATGAGTTTGCTCAACGCAAGCGTTTCATGGGGAAGCGGTACTCCGAATTGCTTTCTGGTGTCGAGGGACTTGAAATTCCATTGGAATGTACCGGTTATGCTGAAAACATTTACTGGGTTTTTGGAATCGTTCTCAAGGATGGGCTGCAGTTTGACGCTGAAAGAATGATGAGACAGCTTGGTGGGAAAAAAATTGGAACCCGTCCGTTTTTCTGGCCGATGCATGAGCAGCCTGTATTCCGGAAGATGGGAATGTTTGACGGAGAACAATATCCAGTCGCGGAACGATTGGCGCGCCGCGGTTTCTATCTGCCGAGCGGGTTGGCCGTCACTGAGCGGCAAATCGCGACTGTTTGCTCTGTGTTGGCAGATGCCTTGAAGGAAAATGCGGCATGAGTGTTTTCGAGAGTTATTCACGGTATTACGATCTTCTCTATCGCGACAAGGATTATGCAGGTGAGGCGGCTTACGTGGATCGTCTGATTCGCAGCTACCAGCCGGGAGCCGTGAGCCTTCTTGATCTCGGGTGCGGAACCGGGCGACACAGCAGGCTGCTCGCCGACAAAGGCTATAAAGTTCACGGGGTTGATGCGAGCCGAGAGATGCTGCATGTCGCCCACGAAAAATCGACGGGCGGCACGGCTGCTTTCTCCCATGGGGACATCAGGGATTTGAGGTTGGATGAGAAGTTCGATGCTGCGGTTGCCCTATTTCACGTGATGAGTTACCAGTTGACCAACGATGACCTGCGAGCCTCATTCGAATCAATCTGTCGATGTCTCAATCCGGGAGGTGTATTCATTTTCGATTTCTGGTATGGCCCTGCGGTTTTGACCGACAGGCCGACTGTGCGCGTAAAGCGTCTTCAAGACGAAGCCGTTGAACTGACCAGAATAGCCGAACCTCAAATGTTCGCCGCCGAAAACCGGGTCGATGTCAATTATCATGTCATTCTTCGTGACAAGGAAAACGGACGGATTGAGGAAATATTCGAAACTCACAGCATGCGTTATCTGTTCAGCCCGGAGGTCTCAATATTCAGCGAACTGACTGGTTTTTCGGTTGAAGACTCTTTTGAGTACCTGACCGGTAAAGTTCTCGGTTATGACACTTGGAACGGGTGCGCTGTGGTGCGGAAGAGATGAGCAGTGTAATCGCCGCTTGGGCAAAAGGGGATGCCGATGATTTCGAGCGACATGTTCCTTTGCTCTGGCTGGGGAGGCGCAATCGGACCCTCGGCTCAACCAATCCGATTGTCGTGCTTCTCCTTGAGGGGATCGAGAAGCTCGGTGAAAGTTATCTCAGTCAGTTGAAATCGCTCGGCTTTGACGTTATTGACGGCTCGGCGAGCTACCAGCAATACAACTCCGCTTTTCAACAACTCGACAGGTTCGGTGACTATGAAAAGAAGTGCTTTCTGCGGTGGCTTGTCATTGAGGATGTCTTCAATGGGGCTCCCGTCATCCACTACGACGGGGATATTGTTTTCAACGAGTTGCCTGAAGTAATTCACGATCGTTTGGGAGACAAGACCTTCGTTCTGCACGGTTGTCCTGCATTCGTATCAATCAGTGATACGAAGTGGCTTGCCGAATATCGGGCAAACCTGATGCACTTCGTTGCGGACATAGAGGCTTACTCAAGTACCGCGTGGAAAGAGCGGGAGGGTTGGGAGATTTCATATTCTAAAAAATGGGCAGGTTGCCGCTTCAGGACTATTATCAGCAGCGATCAGGACTTTATATCTCACTTGATACATACGGACCGTCTGCCCCAACAGCTTCCGATAGATGTGCCGTCACGTGCCGATTTGGTTTTGTTCAGCGATCCCCTTTATTTTTTCGGCCATTTTGAAAACATGCTTCCGATCTCGTATAAGAGGGTCGATGGCGTGGATTACTTCAACGGCGTCAAGGTTGCCTTCTGGCACATGCAAAGTGATTTTGTGCGTTACTTAAGGGTATTTGCCGGGCGAGGCGTACTCAACAATATTTCCCGTTGTCCCAATCATCTCGAAATGAAGGGCCCGGAAACATATTTTTGGAAGATCATCAATAAAATAACTTTTTCCAGAGTGGACAGGCTCCAAATCTATCGAGAATTTTTTGAATCAAGTGATTTCTCTCAACTATTTTTAGCCGACGTATTCTGGAAACCAATGGTTTTTACATCAAGGCAATGAAAAAAATCGGGTTGTTCCTCAGTTCTCGCCCCGATCACGGGGGTACTTTCCAATATAACCTCGCAATGCTTGAGGCTGTCTGTTCCTTGCCCTTTGAACGTTACCACGTCACGGTCGCGTACTCAAGCGCCGCTTGGCTGCCTTATCTTTCAAGCTATGCCGTCGACAGTTTTAAGGCTCCTTACGGGTGGGCAGGTAGGGCGTCCGCAATGGTGTGGCGCGAACTGCGGCTTCCAATCAAATTGTGGCGCATTTGTTCCCGATATTTTGACCCATTGGCCCGGTCACTGATTGAAAGGGGCTGCGACCTTTGGATTTTTCCATCACAAGACTGCTGGGGGTATCAGGTCCAGGTGCCCGCCCTTGTTTCGATTCTTGATCTGATGCACCGTTATGAACGACGTTTTCCGGAAGTTGGGGGCAGGTGGCGTTATCAAAGTCTTGAACATCACTACCAAAACGTGTGCCGGTGGGCGAAGGGCGTTCTGGTTGATTCGGAAGCGGGAAAAAAGCAAGTCTTTGAATCATATGGTATGCCCCTTGAAAACATTCATATTCTTCCATTTGTTCCACCCCAATATTTGACCGACATTGTGCCTATAGCTGACTTCCATTGTCAGTATAATCTGCCTGAGAAGTTTCTCTTTTATCCTGCCCAGTTTTGGGAGCATAAAAACCATGTCGGTCTCCTTGAGGCGTTAGCCTTGGTTAAGAGAGAGTGTCACGATATCCATCTTGTGTTGGTGGGAGCGAAAAAGAATGCTTACTCCATTGTTCGGGAAACCGTGACTAGGCTTAATCTTGAAAGTAACGTCCATGTACTGGGATATGTTCCGCAGGAACACATGCCTGAGTTCTATCGACGCGCACGTGCGCTCGTAATGCCGACATTTTTCGGTCCTACAAACATTCCTCCTCTGGAGGGATTTCTGTTAGGGTGTCCGGTTGCCGTGTCAAATGTCTATGGAATGCCTGAACAGGCCGGCGATGCAGCGCTGTTCTTTGACCCTGGAGACGTGGATGATATGTCGGCAGTCCTCCGCCGTTTATGGCTGGATGACGAATTATGCGCGGGACTTGTTGCCAAGGGAAAGGAGCGTTCAGTTCATTGGAGACAGCCGCAATTCAACCAACGGTTGGCAGACATCCTTGAAGAGTTGTTAATTAAGTCAGGTGCGGACAGCTTAAAGTGAAAATAATAGTTCTGAAATTTCTGGACGGTTTGATCGGCAAGTGGCTTTGCGGTTTGTTGCCGAAACCCTCTCCGACGAAGCCTCCGCTCAGTGATGTCGGAAGTATTTTGTTTATTCGTCCCGGAGGGATTGGTGACGCAGTGCTTCTAATTCCTACCATTCGTGCTTTCAAAGCATCATTTCCAGAGACTAAAATTTATGTTCTTGCAGAGAAGCGAAACGCATCAGTCTTTTCTCTCTGTTGTCTGGTTGAAAGAGTGCTTCTCTACGACAGTTGGCGCGGGATAATTGATGCCTTCAAACTTAAATATGATGTGGTGATTGATAGTGAACAGTGGCATAGGTTGTCGGCAGTTCTTGCAAATTTGATTGGCAACTGTGTGATAGGGTTCGCAACCAACAACCGCGAAAGACTGCTTACTCATGCAATATCTTATTTTCAGGATGATTATGAGGCAGAATCTTTCTGTAAACTCATCACTCCTTTTAGCATCTGCGAGTCGGATCAAATGCCTGTTCCTTTCCTGGATGTTCCCGACACAGTTGCTCGCAATGTGTGGGAACTGCTGGATAAATGCGTTGGACAATCTTTCGTCGTAATATTCCCCGGGGCTAGCATAGTTGAACGCCACTGGGGGGCTGAAAATTTTAGGGAGTTGGTTAAGAGGTGTAGCGACCGAGGTATTGTAGTTGCAGTTGTAGGTGGCAATGCGGAACTCATTGAGGGGAATAAGATAACTGTCGGGCTTTCCGGAATACTCAATCTCGTTGGAATAACCTCATTGGTTGAAACATCTGCCGTCATTGAAAAGGCATCGGTGGTTTTAAGTAGTGATTCCGGCATACTCCACATTGCTGTTGGCCTCGGCATCCCAACTGTCTCCCTCTTTGGTCCGGGAAGGGAAAAGAAATGGGCGCCGCGGGGCGATAACCACATTGTCATTAACAAGCATCTTCCCTGTTCACCCTGCACCACCTTCGGGTATACACCAAAGTGTCCCAGTAACGCCCGCTGTATGGCGGAAATATCCGTTGACGAAGTTGAGCAGGCGGTGTTGACGCTTCTGGACCGGAATAATTTTGTCAAGCGCCAACAAAAACCTTGACTTTTCTATGGGCTATTGGTATTTAGAGAATCCGTTTTGCTTGTAGGCGCGTAGCTCAGGGGGAGAGCGCTACCTTGACACGGTAGAGGTCGGCGGTTCGAGACCGCCCGCGCCTACCATTCAAAGAACTCGCAGCTGAGGCTGTGGAAGGGGCATCGAAGTTCGATGCCTCTTCGTGTTAAGGGGGCAGCGATGGGTGACATCAGGGTTGCACTGCCGGATGGTTCGGAAAGGGTTCTTGCCGAGGGGGCAACGGTGCGCGATCTGGCCGCCTCCATCGGCGCCGGGCTTGCAAAGGCCGCCATTGCCGGCAAAATCGACGGTGTTGCGGTTGATCTGACGGCGCCCCTTGTGGATGGCGCCAAGGTCGAGATCATAACCGAGAAGTCCCCCGAGGCCCTGGAGATTATCCGCCACTCCACCTCCCACCTCATGGCCCAAGCGGTCAAGGAGCTTTTCCCGCAGGCGAAGGTCACCATCGGACCCGCTGTCGAGAATGGTTTCTATTACGACTTTGATGTCGATCATGCCTTTACTCCCGAAGACCTTGAAAAAATAGAGGCCCGCATGAGGGAGCTCGCCAAGTCTGACCTCAAGCTGGAGCGTCAGGTTCTCTCCAAGGATGAAGCTGTCAAGCTCTTCCGGGATATGGGGGAGAGCTACAAGGTCGAGCTGATTGAGGCCATTGGCGATACTACGGTTTCCCTCTATCGGCAGGGTGATTTCGCCGATCTTTGTCGTGGCCCCCATCTCCCTTCCACGGCCAACTGCCGCGCTTTCAAGCTTACTTCCCTTGCAGGCGCCTACTGGCGCGGCGACGAGAAGAACAAAATGCTCCAGCGGGTCTACGGAACCGCCTTTGCCGACAAGAAGGAACTCGACGCATATCTGGAGAGGATCGAAGAGGCCAAGCGCCGCGACCATCGCAAGCTGGGCCGGGAGCTCGATCTTTTCTCGTTCTCCGATGAGGTCGGCGCGGGGTTCGTGATCTGGCATCCCAATGGGGCCATGCTGCGGACCATCCTTGAAGATTTCGAGCGCAAGGAGCACCTGAAGCGCGGTTACGACATCGTGGTGGGGCCACAGATTCTTAAGACCGATCTCTGGCAGCGTTCCGGCCACTACGATAACTACCGCGAAAACATGTATTTCACCGAGGTGGAAGGGCAGGGGTTCGGCATCAAGCCGATGAACTGCCTGAGCCACATGATGATCTACAAGTCCCATCTGCGCAGTTACCGGGATCTGCCGCTCCGCTTCTTTGAGCTCGGCACCGTGCACCGCCATGAACGGGCCGGCGTCCTCCACGGGCTTCTGCGTGTGAGGTGTTTCACCCAGGACGATGCCCATATCCTCTGTACCCCGGAACAACTCGATGACGAGATCAAGGGTGTCATTTCCTTTGTCAATGATGTCATGGGGATATTCGGGTTTGAATTCGAGATGGAACTCTCCACTCGCCCCGAAAAGTCCATCGGTTCCGATGAGGACTGGGAGCGGGCCACTAATGCGCTTCTCGGGGCGCTGAAGGATTCCGGACGTCCCTACGAGATCAACGAAGGGGACGGCGCATTTTATGGGCCGAAGATCGATATCAAACTGCGCGATTCTCTTGACAGAAGGTGGCAGTGTGCTACAATCCAGTGCGATTTTACGCTTCCTGAGCGGTTTGATTTAACCTATGTAGACGCAGATGGTGAAAGGAAGCGCCCTGTGATGGTTCACCGGGTGATTCTTGGTTCCATCGAGCGTTTCATAGGTGTTCTTATTGAACATTTTGCCGGTAATTTCCCCGTGTGGCTCTCGCCGGTTCAGGCAATCGTGATGACCGTCACGGACAATCAGCAGTCGTATGCCGCCCAGGTTTTCGAGACGCTTCGCTCGAGCGGGATTCGGGTGCGGAAAGACTTCCGCAATGAAAAACTCGGGTTCAAGATTCGCGAAGCGCAGCTCCAGAAGATTCCGTACATGCTCGTCATTGGCGACAAGGAAATGGAGTCCGGGACGGTGACTCCGCGGTTCCGTGATGGTTCGAACCTCGCGGCCATGAAGCCCGAGGAGTTTGTTGTGTTTATTAACGAAGACGTCAAGCGCTTCAAATAGGAGGTGGCGCCATAGCCAAGCCGACCGTAAATGTAAACCAAGCCATCAGAGCCCGTGAGATACGGGTTGTTGGAGCCAATAGCGAGCAGCTAGGTATTATGCCGTTAAATGAGGCTCTTGCACTTGCGGAGAGCCAGCAGCTTGATCTTGTCGAGGTTTCTCCCACGGCCGTTCCTCCCGTCTGCCGGATCATGGACTATGGTAAGTTCAAGTATCAGCAGAGCAAAAAGCTGCAGGAAGCCAAGAAGAAGCAGTCACACGTCGTTGTTAAGGAGGTCAAGCTTCGCCCCAAGACCGATGAGCATGATCTCCAGTTCAAGATCAAGCACGTGCGTCGCTTTATCGAAGAGGGGAACAAGGCGAAGGTGACGCTCGTATTCCGTGGGCGTGAAATTACGCATATGGAATACGGGGTTCGCGCCCTTGAGCGGGTTGCCAGTGAGATTGAAGATATCGCAGTTATCGAGATGAAACCGAAGATGGAAGGGCGGAGCATGTTCATGATAGTTGCCCCCAAAGTGAAAAAATAGATTGTGCTACACTTATAGAAAAGGAGAAAAGTAATGCCCAAGATCAAGACAAACCGCGGCGCAGCCAAGCGCTTCAGGAAGACTGCCAGCGGTAAAATCAAGAGGAATAGCGCTTTCACGAGCCATATCCTCACGTCGAAGACCCGTAAGCGCAAGCGTCAGCTCCGTTCGAGCTCCATCGTTGCTGCTGTTGATCAAAAGAATATCGCCAGATTGATCCCCTATAAGTAAAAACTGGGCCAGGAGCCATGGGCTGATAATCAGACCGGAGCAGTTAAGCCGGTTCGTGTGGCTGGTCTCCTGTTTCCGTTTTTATAAGTCCGTGAACCGTGAGGAAGCGCCTCCCCTTGCGGATCCGGCAAAATTCATCAGTAAAAGGAGTAGGTAATGCCAAGGGTAAAAAGAGGTTTTAAAGCGAGACGCAGAAGAAACAAGGTGCTCAAACTCGCCAAGGGATACCGTGGCGCACGGAGCAAACTGTTCCGGAGCGCGACCGAGGCCGTGGATCGCGCACTTAACTACGCTTTTAGGGACCGCAAAGTCAAGAAGCGTGATTTCCGTGCTCTCTGGATCACCCGGATTAACGCGGCTTCCCGTCTCAATGGGCTTTCGTACAGCAAGCTCATACATGGGCTGAAAAAAGCGAATGTCGAGATTGACCGCAAGGTGCTTGCGGATCTGGCCGTATCGGACCCCCAGGGCTTCTCCGAGATCGCTTCTGTCGCCAAAACACAGATTTAGTGGAAATTTCAGCCGGATAAAAAAAGAAATGGGATGCTCAGCGTTCCATTTCTTTTTTTGTAAAGGGTTCCCGTTATGAAAGAACAACTCGACGGACTTCTTCAGTCCGCCATCAAAGAGATTGATGGGGCTGGAAGCGAAGAGGCCCTCCAGGAACTGCGGATAAAATATCTTGGCAAGAAGGGCGCCTTGACAGCCGTCATGAAGGGACTTGGTGCTCTCTCCGCCGAAGAGCGGCCTGTGGTGGGACAATTGGCCAATACGGTCAAAAACCAGCTTGAGGCACGGCTTGACGAGACTCTCGCCCAGGTACGCGACGCCAGCAAGCGTGAGCGGCTTCAGCGCGAGCGTCTTGATGTCACACTGCCAGGTCGAAGACTCCCCCACGGCACGAAACACCCCATAACGCTGGTCATCGAGGAGATATCGGAGATTTTTGCCGGTCTCGGTTTTCAGGTGGCCGAGGGGCCTGAGGTTGAACTCGATTTCTACAATTTTGAAGCCCTTAACTTCCCCAAGGATCATCCCGCCCGGGATATGCAGGACACGTTCTTCGTGGATGATTCCATCCTGCTGAGAACCCACACGTCGCCGGTTCAGGTGCGAACCATGCTCAAGCATGCCCCGCCGGTACGGATTATTTCTCCGGGGACGGTTTATCGCTGTGACTCCGATGCGACCCATTCCCCCATGTTCCACCAGATCGAGGGATTGATGGTCGATACCGGCGTGACCTTCGGCGATCTCAAGGGGATTCTGACTACCTTCGTGAATCAGTATTTCGGCAAGGGAATAGGGGTCCGTTTGCGGCCGAGCTTTTTCCCCTTCACGGAGCCCAGCGCCGAAGTCGACATTGCCTGCGTCATGTGCAAGGGGAAAGGATGTCGCGTCTGCAAAGAGAGCGGATGGCTGGAAATTCTTGGCGCCGGCATGATCGACCCCGAGGTGTACCGTCATGTGGGGTATGACCCGGAAACCATTTCCGGTTTCGCTTTCGGCATGGGGGTTGAGCGGGTCGCCATGCTCAAGTACGGCATCGGAGATCTGCGTCTTTTCTTCGATAACGACGTCCGTTTCCTGCAGCAGTTCTGAAATTACAGTGCATCGGGATTATTGTTCCAGGTAGAGCAACACTGATTATGTCCCGGATAGGGTGAGAATATGATCGTTACGTACAACTGGCTCAAGGAATTCGTTGATTTCGACCTTTCGCCCCAGGAGCTTTCGGATCTTCTGACCATGCTCGGTCTCGAAGTGGAAGGAGTTCGCCATGTTGGGGGAGGACTTGATGAGGTCGTCGTCGCCGTTGTGGAGGAGAGGTCCCAGCATCCCAACGCAGACAAACTTTCCCTTTGCAGGGTTAACAACGGCAAAGAGACGCTAGCCATTGTGTGCGGCGCCCAGAACTTCAAGACCTGGGATAAAGTCGCCCTGGCCCAGATAGGCGCAGTTCTGCCGGGCGATTTCAAGATCAAGCGTTCGAAGATCAGGGGCGAGGAGTCCTGCGGGATGCTTTGCTCCGAGAAAGAGCTTGGCCTGGCCGCTGAGTCCGAAGGGATCATCATTCTTCCCGCAGACCTCCCCCTTGGCGTTCCGGTATTTGATGCCCTTGGCCTCAAAGATACCATATTCGAGATTGGACTAACGCCCAACAGAGCTGATTGTCTGAGCGTTGTGGGCATTGCTCGTGAGATTGCCGCTAAGCTCGGCACCACCGTCAAGTATGCCCGTCCCTCAGTGAAAGAATCTGACGTTCCCATCAGTGAGCGCGCTCAGGTGATCGTGGAAGACTCCGATCTGTGCCCGCGCTATACGGCCCGTTACATTGCCGGTTGTTCCATCGGACCATCACCGGCGTGGCTTGTGAGGCGCCTTGAGGCAGTGGGAATGCGTTCCATCAATAATGTGGTGGATGTCACCAACTATGTCCTCATGGAGTACGGCCATCCCCTCCACGCGTTCGATGCCGACCTCCTTGCCGGCGGTAAGATTGTCGTGCGTCGTGCAGCAGCAGGGGAGCGCTTCACCACCCTTGACGGTCAGGAACGTGTTCTGACGGAGTCCGACCTTACGATTCGGGACGGCGAGAAAGGGGTTGCCCTGGCCGGGATCATGGGGGGAGAAAACTCGGAGATCCGTCAGGAGACCTCCAACATCCTTCTGGAAAGCGCTTATTTCAATCCGTCCGCGATCCGTAGAACCTCGAAGCGTCTCGGTCTCCACACAGAGTCATCCCACCGTTTCGAGCGCGGTGCTGATATCGACATCCTTGAGACGGCCCTTGACCGTGCCGCCTCGTTGATTGCCGAGCTTGCGGGGGGGAGTGTTGCCACGGGGACCATTGATGTCTATCCCCGCCCTTTGCCCCGCCGCACCGTCAGGCTTCGCGTCGACCAGTGCAACAGGTTGCTGGGCATTCAGTTGGCCGCCAATGAGATGGCAGCTATCTTTAACCGCCTTGAGTTTAAAGTTAACGTGGTTGAACCGGATCTCTTTGACGTCGACGTTCCCTCCTGCCGTGTCGATATCGAACGGGAGATCGATCTGGTTGAGGAGGTGGCACGGCTTAACGGCTATAACAACATTCCTGTCACCATGCCCAAGGCCCGGGTCTTTTCCGACCGTCCTACACGCCACCAGCGCCTCGAAAAACAGCTGAGAAATGTCTTGGTCGGGCAAGGCTTCAGCGAGGTGATCACCTTCAGCTTCATGGCTCCGGGAGTTCTCGACAGGCTTCTTCTGGCCCATGACGACCCCCGGCGGTCCGTCGTGCGGTTGCGCAACCCCCTTGTGGAAGAGCAGTCGGTGATGCGCACGACGCTTCTTCCCGGACTTCTCGATGCAGCTGCAAGAAACATCAATTACCGTATGCTCACGCTTCGGCTCTTTGAGTTGCGGCGCGTCTATCTACCGGCCGAGGGGCAGGAGTTGCCCCGGGAGCCCCTCCACCTTGCAGGAATCATGACCGGTGTTCGCTATCGTGAAGGATGGAATCAGGAGCGGCATCAGGTTGATTTCTATGACGTTAAGGGTGTTATCGAACACATCCTTGACGAGTTTGCCATCGGACCTGTTGCGTTTGTACAGGATCGCCTCGATCCCTATTTCCACCCGGGCAAGGCATGTTCGATCCTCTGTGGCAATGAACTGCTCGGCTCGTTTGGTGAACTCCATCCCGATATTCATGACAATTTCGGCATTGATCAGCCCGTCTACTATCTTGACCTCGATTTTGAGAAGCTCGCCATGGTGAGTTCGGACAACGTTGCCATTAAGCCGCCCTCCCGGTTCCCTGATACGTTCCGAGACATCGCCATGCTTATCAAAGATGAAACCCCGGCATCGGCGATCGTGGAGTGCATCAGTGGACTGAGAATACGTGAGGTGGAATGCGCCGAGATATTTGATCACTATAAGGGATCCCATGTTCCTGAGGGATTCAAGAGCATCGCGGTTAGAATCAGGTACCGTTCCCATGAAAAAACGCTTGTCGACAATGAGGTTACACCGCTGCACCAACGTATTGTCGATACTCTGATTAAAAAGTTGGCGGTTACGATACGTTAAAAACAGGTTGATTATCTGGAACTGCTGTGTTATAAATCCTGTCGCCTTCGGTGGACGCAATATATTTGATAACGTATTGATTTTGAGGGAGTATATGACCAAGGCAGATATTGTCGAGCAGATCTACGAGAAGGTGGGTTTTTCCAAAAAAGAATCCGCTGAACTTGTTGAGCGGGTCTTTGGTCTGATCAAAGAAACCCTTGAAAATGGTGAAAAGATAAAGATCGCCGGTTTCGGTAACTTTGTCGTTAAGGAAAAAGCTGACCGGCGTGGCCGCAATCCCCAGACAGGCGATGAGATTATCATTTCCGCCCGCAGGATTCTCACGTTCAAGCCCAGTCAGGTTCTCAAGTCCTCTATCAATTCCTGAGAGGTTCTTCCCCGGAGGGAAGGTGGAAGCGAAGCTTCCCGATAAACAGTATTTTAGGATCGGTGAGGTTGCGCGATTGACAGCGCTCAAGACCTCAGTGCTCCGGTTCTGGGAGACTGAGTTCAAGGATTTGAGTCCGCCTAAGAGCAGAACCGGTCAACGTCTTTACACTAAGCAGGATATCGAACTCCTCTTGGAGATAAAGCGTCTCCTCTATGTTGATAAACTTACCATAGAAGGCGCTCGTAAGAAACTGAAGGCAACATCAAGAAGTGGCGAAACAACACTGTCTGAATCAAAGGACGTACATAGACTGTTGAGTTTAGTAAAAGAAGTGCGGGACGAGTTGGAAACAATTCGCCTTATGTTGTAGCAGTAACAGATATCGGGGCGTAGCGCAGCCTGGTAGCGCACCAGACTGGGGGTCTGGTGGTCGCTGGTTCGAATCCAGTCGCCCCGACCATTTTCACCGTAGACGGTTTCGGACTCCGAAACCGTCTATTTTTTTATCGGCTTTCCGTGTGAACATTTTGAGGAAACTATGAAAATTCTTGTTACGAATGACGACGGAGTTCGGGCTCCGGGGATACGGTCGCTTGCAGAGGCATTGCGGAACATCGGTGATGTGGTTGTTGTTGCGCCCGACCGCGAGCGGAGTGCCGTTGGGCACGCCTTGACACTTCACCATCCTTTGCGGGCCTCTGAGATACGCCCGGCGTTTTTTGCCGTGGATGGAACCCCAACAGATTGCGTTAACCTTGGTATCCATACGCTCCTCGGCTCAAGACCCGATATAGTCGTATCGGGGGTCAACTGCGGTGGCAACATGGGGGATGATATAACCTATTCGGGGACGGTTTCCGCTGCCATGGAAGCAACGCTCATGGGGATTCCCGCGTTGGCGGTCTCGCTTGTCACCTCTGGCCGCGGGGATAACTATGCGGCCGCCTCTACTTTCGCTGCCAGGCTTGTTCGGATTGCGTCCGAAAGAGGCCTCCCCCCGGATACCCTGTTAAATGTCAATGTGCCCGACCTCCCACTGGAAAAGCTCGGAGGCGCTGTTGTGACCATTCAGGGTAAAAGGGACTACGAAGGGAAAATTGTTACAAAAACTGATCCCCGCGGTCGCAACTATTATTGGATCGGGAATGGTGCGTTGCAGTTCCGTGATCTGGAGGGTACCGATTATTACGCCGTGAAGCGCGGTTTGGTCTCGATAACGCCACTGCACCTCGACCTCACCAATTATGCTTCCCTCACCATGCTGAAAACATGGGACTTTTCAGAAATGACTTTGTGAAGGATTGAGGCAACATGTATATCGGCGTTACCCCAGGATAGGCCCTTGTCCTAACGCTGGACAGGACTGGGGCGGTCTGTTATAGTCTGCATTTCAGCTAAAACAGGGGATTTGGATGAATTTTGACATCGCACGAAAACGGATGGTTGAAACGCAAATTGTCTCTCGTGGCGTGAAGGACCGGCGCCTTATCGAGGCGATGCTCAAGGTCCCCCGTCACGTTTTTGTCGAAGAGGCGATGGCCGCCCAAGCTTACAGCGACACCCCGCTTCCAATTGGGGAGAAGCAAACTATCTCGCAGCCTTACATGGTTGCTCTCATGACCGAATTGCTTGAGCTTTCGGGCCGGGAGAAGGTGCTAGAGATCGGCACTGGTTCAGGGTATCAGGCGGCAATACTTGCAACCCTCGCAGATCGCGTTTACACCGTTGAGCGGATCCGGCCCTTGGCGCTCAAGGCTCGTAGGGCACTTGATCTTCTCGGACTCCTGAATGTGAACATAAAAATTTCTGATGGGACCATCGGTTGGGAGGAAGAAGCCCCCTTTGATGCCATCATCGTTACAGCTGGAGCCCCGGATGTCCCGGATAAACTGGTTGAACAGCTTGCCATTGGTGGAAGGCTCGTGATTCCAGTAGGGAATCAGTTTGAGCAGATTCTTGTCAGGATTACCAAGCAGGAAGATGGTTCTCTCGACAGAGAAAATGTAACAGGATGCAGATTCGTTAAACTGGTGGGCAAATACGGATGGGGTACAGAAGAGTAAGCGGTTAAATCTGCTTTGCTGAACGGGGAAGAACATGGATGATTTTCTCGAAAAGGAAGCCGTTGAACCTGAAGAACACGCCGAGCGGCAACCTGACGATTTCCTGGAGCCGGAGCCAACTTCCTTCGAATATGAGGAAGCGGAGGAAGAGGAAGAACAGGAGGAAGAGATAAAAGTCGTCGAAGTGGAACACTTTGACGACGCGATCAAGCTTTACCTCCGGGAAATACAGAGAACAACCCTTCTCACGGCCGATGAGGAAAAGGTTCTTGCCAGCCGGATTGCAAAGGGCGACAAAGCCGCCCGCGACAAGATGATAGAGTCCAATCTGCGTCTCGTGGTCAAGATCGCCAAGCGGTATATCAATCGCGGGCTCCCGTTCCTTGATCTCATCGAAGAGGGAAACATGGGGCTCATCAAGGCCGTTGAGCGCTTCAAACTGTCCAAGGAGTGTCGTTTTTCCACCTATGCTACCTGGTGGATACGCCAGTCCATTGAGCGGGCACTGGTGAATCAGTCGCGCACCATAAGGCTTCCGGTACATGTCTCCGATGACATCAACAAGATGCTCAAAATCACCCGGGAGTTGGTCAATCGGTTCAACCGGGAACCGACGGTCAAAGAAGTGGCAACCGAGATGAATGTCAACTCGGCATACATTCGGCGCCTCATGGTTCTACTCAAGAAAACCTATTCTATTGAACGGCCCATGGGAGAGAATAGCGATTATTTCCTTATCGACACCATAGAGGATACCTCGTCGGTTTCACCGGCGGTGCTGCTTGAAGATCTGAACAAGTATGAGATTGTCTCCAAATGGTTTGCGTCGCTCTCAGAGAACGAGCAAAAGATTCTTACCCTGCGGTTCGGGCTTGACGACAAGGAGCCTCAGACCCTTGACACTATCGGGCGAAGCTTTGGAGTTACTCGTGAAAGAATTCGCCAGATAGAGGCGAAATCTCTCGAAAAGCTCAGAAAATACATCGATAACAGTGACGGAAGCGCAATCGAGTGATTGTGTTTGAATTTTATGGAGGGGTAGGGGATGGACGAACTCAAAAATATAATACGTGATGTACCCGATTTTCCCAAAAAGGGGATTGTCTTTAAGGACATCACTACGCTTCTCGCAGATGCGAAGTCGTTTCAGCGTATGGTTGACCTGCTGGCTCACCGCTACGTGGGGGAGAAGATAGACAAGGTAGTGGGGGTTGAGGCCCGGGGGTTCATCCTAGGTGCAGCCCTTGCGTACAAGCTTGGGGCTGGAGTGGTTCTTGTGCGCAAGCCGGGGAAACTTCCTTCCGAAACCTTCAGTAAAACATATCAACTTGAATATGGCACTGACACCCTGGAAATTCATACTGACGCCATCCGGAAGGGAGAGAAAGTGCTCATTGCCGACGACGTTCTTGCTACTGGAGGGACCATGTCCGCTGTTGTCGATATGGTCAGGGATCTTGGCGGTGAAATTGTAGAATGCTGCTTTTTGGCAGAACTCGATTTTCTTGGTGGAAGGAAGAAACTGCCGGACGGGAAGGTCTTTTCACTCCTTACCTTTTGAACGACTATCTGCGGCTTGAATCCCGTGTGTTCATAGGGAAAAGAGTTGCAAAGCGAAGTGCGGTGGGCTATAAACAAGCTGCTTGTCCCCGTAGCTCAGCTGGATAGAGCACTTCCCTCCTAAGGAAGGGGTCGGACGTTCGAATCGTCTCGGGGACGCCAGTATATATAACTAGCTGATTTAGCTAGCTTCAAAAAGCCTTTGTAGAAAGTGAGACCCTTTATGAGACCTCACCTGCAAGGGCTTTCTTCTTTTCGAGAGCAGGTATATCTCCGCAATGGTATCTATTACTTCCGTATAGATATCCCATCTGACTGAATCGCCCCTAGAAACGTAGACACTCCTGAGTTATAAAAAGTGACTTGAGGAGGGAGCATGAGCGACAAGCGTTACACCAACGAATTCAAGGTTGAAGCAGTAAAGCAAATCACCGAACGTGACCATTCCGTTTACGATGTAGCCCGTCGACTGGGCTAAGCACACACAGCATTATTTCCTGGGTTAAAAAGTACGGCAAGGGGCCAGAACATACAGCCAATCTGAACGATCAGCAGGCCGAAATTAGACGTCTTCGCGCAGAACTGAAGCGCGTCACGGAAAAGGCCACCGCGTACTTCGCCAAAGAGTCCCGGTGAGGTATGCCTTTATCCAGGCATCAAGACGAGTTTGGACTTCGTAACTTGTGCCACATGATAAGGATTCATCGCAGTGGTTACTACGCCTGGCTCAAACAGCACAAGTCGGCACGACAGAAAGATGACGAACGGCTGTTGGGACTCATCGAGCAGTTCTGGCTGGAAAGCGGTTGTGTCTACGGCTACCGCAAGATCCATAAGGATCTGCGCGAAGTCGGAGAAACCTGCGGCAAGAACCGAGTTGCCCGGCTGATGAAACAAGAGGGCCTGAAGGCCCAAAGTCGGCTACAACAAGCCACGCTATAAAAGCGGAAAGGTCGCCATTCTTGCCGAGAACCACTTCCAGCAGGAGTTCTATGTTCAGCAGCCCAATCAGGCATGGGTGACGGACACTACCTCCATCCGTACCTTTGAGGGCTGGTCGTTCCTGGCTGTAGTCATGGGAACCCACACCCGACAATAGTAGGTAGCACCCCGTTTCAATAACATAAAAGGCTCCCCTGACTGTACCAACTACAGTACCAGCCGCAAAAGAGCCTTGTAAAACGCGAAAAAACCCGTTGAAAAATCAACGGGTTTCGCTATTAATTGGTGCCGAAGGCGAGACTCGAACTCGCACGAGCTATTGCCCGCCACCCCCTCAAGATGGTGTGTCTACCAATTCCACCACTTCGGCAAGGAAAAGTTTTATATCATTGTCGGCTCTTAAAGGTCAATACTTTTTTGTTGCCTTTATTTATTTTGTCTGAGGGGCCGACTCAGAGGGACGCTGAGATGGCTGCTGCGCCGGTGTCGATTGGACTGGCGCCTGCGGGGTGCCAGCCGGTTGCGTGGTAGACGGTGCTGCTGCCTTCCGGGGTGCGGGGGCGACCGTTCCTTTCGGCATAATTGAAGAGGTTTCCGACTGTCCAGACAGATAGGCAAGTGTAAGAGAGGTGAGCATGAAGATGATGGCTGCACCGGTCGTGAGCTTGCTCAGGAACGTGGTGCCTCCACCCGCGCCGAATACAGATTGGCTTCCCCCTGCGCCAAAAGACGCCCCCATCTCTGCGCCTTTGCCCGATTGGAGCAGGACGATCGCGATAAGTGCAATGCATACCAGAATGTGAAGAATCGTGAGTAGAATAGTCATGAGGCGTAACTCCAGTGAACGTAGCAACCTAAAACTAATAGCACATCATTCGTGAAATGCCAATAGAGAATCAACCGTGGCATTTTACGCTTTGTAGTTGACAATTGCTCCAAATGAGTCCGCCTTGAGGCTCGCCCCACCCACCAAAGCGCCGTCGATGTCAGGTTGATTCATGAGTCCCCTGACATTTTCCGGTTTGACGCTTCCGCCATAGAGTATACGAATCGCTTCAGCTAACTGAACGGTAAACAGTTCGCCCACGACCTTGCGGATGAATGCATGCGCTACCTGTGCCTGCTCATCAGTGGCAGTTTTGCCGGTCCCTATTGCCCAGACCGGTTCGTAGGCAATTACGACTTTGGCAAGGTCGTCCCTTGCGAGTCCGGCCAAACCATTCTCGACCTGGGTCCGGAGAACCTCAAAGGTCTTGTCTGTTTCACGTTCGGCAAGTGTTTCACCGATGCAGAAAAGGACCGTGAGGCCTGCTGCAATGGCCGCCTTGATCTTCCGGTTGACGGTTTCGTCGGTTTCTCCAAAATACTGCCTTCGCTCGGAATGGCCAATTATAACATGGCTGCATCCGGCGTCCACAAGCATGCCGGGAGAAATTTCGCCGGTGAAGGCCCCTTCCTCTTCCCAGAAGCAATCTTGGGCAGAAAGCTTTATGTTGGAGCCCGCAATGGCCTGTTTAACGGTAGAAAGAACGGTAAATACAGGCGCAATAACGATTTCCACGTCACTGGTTTTCTGGACGAGTGGGATCAGCTTAGCAACGAAGTCTTGTGCGTCGCAGCATTTTTTGAAAAGTTTCCAATTGCCAGCAATAATCGGTGTTCTCATGTAGTCACTCCGTTATTATCTACTTGCCGTTTTCTTCCAGCACTTTGACGCCGGGAAGATGCTTCCCTTCAAGAAGTTCCAGGAATGCGCCGCCACCTGTGGAGATATAGCTGATCTTCGCATATTCACCAGCACGGTGAACTGCAGAATCGGTGTCACCGCCTCCGACGATGGTGAGGGCGTAAGAGTTTGCTACGGCTGAAACCATGGCGAAGGTTCCGCGAGAGAAGGCATCCATCTCGAATACTCCCATGGGTCCGTTCCAGATAATGGTTTTGGCATTTTGGAGCGCTTCAGTGAAGAGTGTTACGGTTGCCGGTCCGATGTCAAGGGCCATCCACTCTTCGGGGATTTCCTGAATGGTCGTCACCTTGGTTTCTGCCTCGGGGTTGAAGCGGTCGGCCGCAACGCAGTCGACAGGCAGATAGAACTTCACGCCCTTTTCACGGGCCTTGGTGTATGTATTGAGAGCGGTTTGCAGCAGGTCCTCTTCCACCAGCGATTTGCCGACGTTATAGCCGAGGGCCTTGAGGAAAGTGAAGGCCATTCCTCCACCGATAATAATCTTATCTACCTTGTTGACCAGGTTTTCCAAAACCTCAAGCTTTCCTGAAACCTTAGCCCCGCCGAGGATGGCGACCAACGGCCTGATGGGCTGTTGCATTGCCTTCTCAAAATAATTCATCTCATTTTTCATGAGAAAACCGGCAGCGACGACTGGGAAAAACTTTGTGATGGCTTCGACGGATGCATGGGCTCGGTGGGAGACGGCAAAAGCATCGTTGATGTATATTTCACAGTCGTTGGCCAGGGCCTTGGCGAAGTCGGCGTCATTTTTCTCCTCTCCCTCGTAAAAACGGACGTTTTCGAGTAAAAGGACATCGCCCGGTTTCATGGCGTCGATCACCTTCTTGACTTCATCGCCGATGCAGTCGGGAGCCAGTTGCACTTCCTTGTTGAGCAGGCGCGAGAGGCGCTTGGCCGCCGGAGCCATAGAATACTTCGGTTTACGCTCGCCCTTTGGGCGGCCCAGGTGGGATGCAAGAATTACCTTGGCGCCTGCATCAAGGGCAAAGTTGATGGTGGGAAGGACGGCCCGGATCCTGGTGTCTTCGGTTATATTTTGGTGTTCATCCAGGGGAACGTTGAAGTCAACCCTTATAAATACCTTTTTCTCTTTAAGATTTTCGATTTCGTCGATATAGCGAATTGCCATGAGTACCCTCCTGAAAGCGCTGTGAAAATGAAAGTTCGTGCGACTAGGTGAAAGATGACAGGCTGAAGATAAAAAAAGGGGGGAATGAATTCCCCCCTGTGGGTTCGGATAGTTATTGTGCGATGAGTTTCATGAGATCAACGACACGGTGGGAGAAGCCTGTTTCATTGTCGTACCAGGAAAGGACCTTGACCATGTTCCCCTCAATCACCTTGGTGCAACCGGCGTCAACGACGGAGGAGAGGGCATTGCCGTTAAAATCGATGGAAACGAGGGGTTCCTCTGAAAAACCCAGAACACCCTTGAGGGAACCTTTGGAGGCTTTTTTGAGCGCCGCGTTTACTTTGTCGGCATCTGCCTTCTTGGAAAGGGTAACAACGAGGTCAACGACCGAGACGTTGGGGGTCGGGACGCGAATTGCCATGCCGTCCAGTTTTCCCTTCAACTCGGGCAGAACAAGGGAGACTGCCTTGGCCGCGCCGGTAGAGGTCGGAATCATGGACATGGAGGCGGCACGGGCACGGCGCAGGTCTTTGTGGGGTAGATCGAGAATTTGCTGGTCGTTGGTGTAGGAGTGAACGGTTGTTACCAGGCCTTTTTCGATACCGAAGGTTTCGTGCAGCACCTTGGCAACCGGCGCCAGGCAGTTGGTGGTACAGGAAGCGTTGGAGATTATGTTGTGCTTCTTGGGGTCATAAAGGTTGCTGTTGACCCCCATGACGATGGTGATGTCCTCGTTGGTGGCGGGAGCGGAGATGATTACCTTCTTTGCGCCTGCTTTCAGGTGAAGTTCGGCCTTTTCACGGGAGGTGAACAGGCCGGTCGACTCGAGGACCACATCGATCTTTTCCTTCTTCCAGGGGAGTTCCTCAGGATTCCTTACGGCAAGGATCTTGATCGGTTTGCCGTTGACTATGATTTCACCATTGCCGGCTTCGACTTTGCCGGGAAACGGTCCGTGAACAGAGTCATACTTGAGCAGGTGTGCCAGGGTCTTGGCATCGGTGAGGTCGTTGATAGCGACAAACTCGATACCTTTCTCCTTGATTGCCGCACGGAGTACGGAACGCCCGATTCTACCGAAACCGTTGATTGCAACCCTTAGAGCCATTGAACCCTCCTGTTGGTTTGATATGTTAGCCTTGGACGGCTTTAATTGTAAACTTTGACATAATAATAAAGTAATTTGTTACGAGTCAACCTTTTTGTCCGTACTTGCCAATGCATCTGCTCTTGGAGATGTATTGGTTGAATTTTAAAGGTTATTGCTTTGAGGAAATGTGATAGTATGAATCCGCTTGAAAAGCCTAACCAATCGAATAATCAATTTAATTTATGAAAAAAACTCTTGAAAAAAGAATAATCATCTTCGCATTCATTATTCTTTTTCTCACGATTACCGCAAATTCAGGTATGGATATCGTGGGGTTCAGAAGGGACTACATTCAGGCCCTTATCATGAGGTCTCAAAGCCTCGGTTCATCTCTGCAGGCGAATTTGGAGAAGGTGGTGGGGCTCGGTATCGATGTCAAAGACATCGAGGGATTGAACGATAAATGTCGCGAGGTTGTCGCATCGAGTCCTGAAATTGCCTACTGTATTGTTACTGACAGTGAAGGGAATATCCTTCACCTGAACGATCCTGTTTACCGGAACATCCGTTTCGATATTATTCGAAGGGCATTTACAACCCGCCTCGATCAGAACATCCACCTCATCGGTGACGATGGTTCCTACTACGATACAGTTACGCCGGTTCGCTCCCCTGACGGAAAGCAAGTCGCCCTCATACACGTTGGTTTTTCGGTGCATGTCGTGTCCGCGAAGGTACAGGCGATTGTCATTCGTTCGCTACTCCTTCTTGCGGTTGTCTTCCTGGCCTCATTCTCGTTGGTGGTGATTTTTGTCAAGCGAAACATCGGCCAGCCCATTGCTGCTCTTCTGGCTGGTGTCAGGAAGGTATCGGAAGGAGAGTTCAATCACCGGATCAAGCAATTGCCTGTTTACGAATTCAATGAACTGGCCAGCAGCGTGAACCTTATGTCTGATACCCTCAAGAATCGCGAAGAGGAGATACGGAGCAATTATCAGGAACTGGAAAATATCCACAACGACCTTCACTCCTCGTATCTCAAACTGGAGAGCCTGAGCCTCGACCTGGAAAAATCGGAGGAACTCTACAAATCACTTCTCGAAGATGCGAGTGACGCCATTGTCGTCATTGACGAAAACGACATGGTCAAGATGGTCAACAAGATGGCTGAAGACTTCTTCGGCCATGATGCGGCTGAACTTGTCGGATTATCCCTTAGCCGCATGCTCGCACTGGTGGGAACCCAGAATTCCTCGATTGTCTATAATTTTTTCCAGGTCGCGGGAACAGGCAAGCATGTAGCGGAAGAGATAAAGTTTGTCAGAGAGGGGCAAGAGTTGGTTGTCGGTCTTATTCACGCCAATATTGTCACCATTGGTGCGGAAAAACTGATTCAGGCCATCATCCGTGACGTCACCCGTGAGCGAGAAATTCTGCTGAACCTTGAAAAGAGCGCAGCCGATCTGGCACGACTCAACAAAATGAAGGATTCGTTCCTCGGCATAGCATCCCACGAGCTCAAGACGCCCCTCACTGTTATCATGGGATATGCGGAGCTTATTCTGACGGACCCGCCCTGCCAGGTCGATCCCAATATCATCGACATGGTGAACAACATTGCCGGCGCCGCTAACCGACTCGACAACATCGTCAAGGACATGGTCGATGTCTCGATGATTGACGAGAAACGGTTGCAGTTGAAACTCGACGAGGTTGATGTGAATCGCTTGGTGGAGGATTCCCTGAATGAACTCCGCTTTTTTGTGTCCATGCGCAAGCAACAATTGGTTCTCGAGCTTGATGATGCTGTTCCGGCCATTAAGGGTGACACGGTTCGACTCATGCAGCTCCTTTCGAATGTGATCGGCAATGCCATCAAATTCACTCCCGATGGAGGACGGATTATGGTCTCCACGCGAGCCAAGTATATTTTGCGTTCCAAGCAGATTCCAACGGTGGATCCGGTCCAGTCGCTGGTCAATATCGGCAAGGACCAGCATCTCTATGTGGAGATAACCGTGTCTGATACGGGCATTGGCATCGATATCGACGACCAGCTCAGAATATTTGACAAGTTCTATGAGGCGGGAAATATCGAGGAACACTCCTCGGGAAAAGTCGCCTTCAAGTCGCGTGGGGCCGGCCTCGGGCTCTCAATCTCCAAGGGAATAGTGGAAATGCATGGCGGTGAAATCTGGGTTGAATCACCCGGTTACAACCCCGACCAGTTTCCCGGCTCCACCTTTCACATCGTGTTGCCTCTCAATCCCATAACCGGTGACGGGACCATCGATTATCTCAACCTTCTCAAGTAGTTCCCTTGTTGGCTCATTAGAAAAATCTTCCGTGTTTAGCCTTGAATATACGCATCCTTTCCGGTATAAAATTTTAGTTTATTGAGCGCTGGGGAATGGTATCCCTGCAACCGATGGACGGAGGGTTTGTGAGGGTCTGTCTGCTTGCCAGCGGAAGCAAGGGAAATTCTTTGTTTGTTGAATCGGACGGGACCAGGGTTCTTATCGATGCCGGTCTTTCAGCCAGGGAAATTGTCCGTCGCCTAGCCGTTATCAAAGTTGAACCTGCTGACCTCGACGGGCTTTTCATTAGCCACGAGCACGTGGATCATGTGAGAGGGGTCGGAGTGCTTGCCCGGAAATACCGGTTGCCGGTCCATGTCAGTTACCCGACCCATCATGAGGTTCGGCAGGGATTCGGTGACGCCGCAGTGGTCGAATTCGAGTCGGGCTATTCGTTCGGCTTCAGGGATCTGCTCATTGATCCTTTCCCCATAACCCACGATGCCTGTGACCCGGTGGGATTCACCATCGAAAGCAAGGAAGGGAAGGTGGGGGTCGCCACTGACCTCGGCACGGCGACACGGCTTGTGGCGGACAAGCTCAAGGGATGCCGTGTTCTTGTCCTCGAGTCGAACCACGATGAAGAGATGCTGATGGGCGGCCCCTATCCCTGGCATCTCAAGCAGCGGATCAAGTCCCGTCATGGCCATCTGTCCAACAACGATTCGGCGGCACTTCTTGCCGAGGTACTCCATCCGGGCCTAGACGGTCTGTTCCTCGCCCACCTCTCCGAGGTCAACAATGACCCAGTCGTGGCTAAGGAAGTGGCGGAGAATCTTCTGGTCGCCCAGACCACCTGCTCGCCCCGGCTCATCGTCGGGGACCAATACCGCCCCAGTGAAACGCTGACCCTCTGACAACACTATCGAGGGCTGGCGCTCCATCGAGCGCCGGTCCTGTTATTTTGCCAAAGACGAAGGAGAATGCACTGTGATCGAACGCTACAGCCGTCCTGAAATGACCCGCATCTGGGAAGCACGCAACCGTTATCAGAAATGGCTCGACATAGAAATCTTCGCTTGCGAGGCCCATGCCGAACTGGGCAATATTCCCCATGAGGCCGTTGAACGGATCAGGGCGAAGGCCAACTTCGATGTTGAGCGGATCGACGAGATCGAGCGGACCGTCAAGCACGACGTCATTGCCTTCCTTACTTCCGTGGCCGACTACATCGGCGACGATTCCCGTTTCGTGCACCTGGGTCTTACCTCCTCCGACGTTCTCGATACCTCCTTTGCCATGCTCCTGGCCGAGGCTTCCGACCTCATCATCGATGACATCAAGCGCCTCATGGAGGTGATCAAACGCCGGGCCTTCGAGCACCGGGATACGCCTATGATGGGGCGTTCCCACGGCATCCACGCCGAGCCGGTTACCTTCGGCATCAAGATGGCGCTCTGGTACGACGAGATGCGGCGCAATCTCCGCCGGATGGAGTCTGCCCGTGAAACCATTGCTTACGGGAAAATTTCCGGGGCGGTCGGTACCTTCGCCAATATCGATCCGCGTGTTGAGGAGTACGTCTGCAAGAAGGCCGGCCTCAAGCCTGCTCCCTGCTCGACCCAGGTGATCCAGCGGGACCGCCATGCCGAGTTCTTCTCGGCCCTTGCCATCATTGCCAGCTCCATCGAAAAATTCGCTGTTGAGATTCGCCATCTCCAGCGGACCGAAGTCCTGGAGGCGGAGGAATACTTCAGCAAGGGGCAGAAGGGCTCCTCGGCCATGCCCCACAAGCGCAACCCCGTCCTTTCGGAGAACCTGACCGGCCTGGCCCGCCTCATACGGGGCTACGCGGTTTCGGCCATGGAGAACGTGCCGCTCTGGCACGAGAGAGACATCTCCCACTCGTCGGTGGAGCGGGTCATCGGCCCCGATGCCACCATCGTCATGGATTTCATGCTCAACCGTTGCATCGGCCTCATCGACAACCTCGTCGTCTACCCCGAGAACATGATGCGTAACCTCAACCTCATGCGGGGGCTTATCTTCTCCCAGCGGGTGCTCCTGAAGCTGGCCAATGCGGGCGCATCCCGCGAGAAGGCCTATGAGCTTGTCCAGCGTAACGCCATGAAGGTCTGGGAGCAGGGGAAGGATTTCCAGGAAGAACTTCTGGCCGATGCCGACGTGCGTGGCTTTCTTCCCGAAGAGGAAATCCGCGAGGCCTTTGACCTCAACTATCACCTGAAGCATGTGGGCACCATCTTCACGAGGGTCTTTGGTGGATAACATCCTCAATTTCCTCCGGCTCGAGGAGTCAGATCACCTCCTTCTCTTCTGGTTGAAGGAGATCCTCGTAGCCGTTGTCATTTTCACGTTTTTTTGGGGTCTTTCCCAGGTGGTCCGCTACATTCTCACCACCTGGGTTCCTCGATTGACCGCGTTTACGCGCACCGGTCTGGATGACCGGATTATAGAGCGAGTAACGCCGCCGGCGAGCCTGCTGGTGGTTTTCGCCGGTCTCTATTATGCGGTGAGGTCCCTGCCGTTTCCCGAGAAGGTTCACCTGGTCTCGTCGGGGGCGGTCTATATCCTCAACATCATTGTCCTTACCATCATCGTCGAACGGGCCATTGCGGAGTTCCTCGAATGGTATGGTGCGAAGCTCGCCGAGCGGCACGGCGCAGGGGTTGACCGGCAGATAATCCCCCCCCTTGAGAAGATCGTCACGATATTCCTGGTGGGTATCGCCCTGATGGTGACGCTCAGGCACTTCGACTACGACATCTTTTCGGTGGTGACGGCCCTGGGAATAGGCTCCCTCGCCATCGGCATGGCGGCCAAGGATACCCTGGCCAACATGATATCCGGTTTCACTCTCATGGTTGACCGCCCCTTCCGGATTGGCGACCGGATTCAGCTTACCTCCGGCCAATGGGGGGATGTTATCGATATCGGCCTGCGCACCACCAAGATCAAGACCGTCGACAATACCCTGCTCGTCATCCCCAACTCGGAACTCTGCAATACGACCCTGATCAATCTGGCGTTTCCCGACGTGAGAGCCAAGGGGCGGGTAAATGTGGGGGTCGGCTACGAGAGCGACGTGGAGAAGGTCAAGGGGATTATGGTTCAAGCGGCCCTCAGTGCCCCCGAGGTGCTCCATGATCCAGCGCCGGAGGTGTTTTTCGTCTCCTTTGGCGAGAGTGCCCTCAATATGTCCCTTTTCTTCTGGGTAGAAGACTATACGCGGGTCTTTGCGACCACTGACATCATCAACGAGCATATCATCAACCGGTTCAGGGAAAACGGCATCACCATACCCTACCCGATACGGACCGTGTTCCTGGAAAAGGAAAACTAAATGGCGAGACGAATCGAGATTGCCCTCAGAGAAGGCGTCCGCGACGCGCGTGGCGAGCGGATCAAGCGAGAGATCGAGCATTTTCTCCATCTGCCGGTGGACGCGGTGCGGACCATCGACGTCTACACCGTGGATGCTAAGCTTTCCGAGGATGAGCTTGTCAAAGCCGCATCGGAGCCCTTCTGCGATCCGGTCATTCAGGTCTGGAGCATCGACCGTCCCCTGGCTGCCGGCTTCGATTTCCTCGTGGAGGTGGGATACCGCCCCGGGGTTACCGATAACGTGGGGCGCACCGGCCGGGAAGCAATCGAATACATCACTGGCCGCCCCCTGGAGGCAGGGGAGGGGGTCTACACCTCGGTCCAGTACCTCCTGAAGGGAGGGCTTTCCCGCACCGACGTGGAGCGGATCGCCCGGGACCTCCTCGGCAACGCCCTGATCCAACGATTCGTGGTTCTTGATGTGACCGAGTTCGCTGCGCAGGGCGGAGTGCCGGCCTACATTCCCAAGGTTCAGGGCGAAACGAAAGCCCAGGTAAGGGACATCGATCTGGAAGTCTCCGACCAGGAACTGATGAGGATCAGCAAGGAAGGGGTTCTTGCCCTGACCTTGGAGGAGATGAAGATCATCCAGGCCCACTACCGGGATCCGAAGGTTCAGGAAGGGCGACGGAGCCAGGGGCTCGGAGCGAAACCGACCGACGTGGAGCTGGAATGCCTGGCCCAGACCTGGTCCGAGCACTGCAAGCACAAGATATTCGCCGGTACGGTGCACTACGAGGACGAGCAGGGGAACCGGCAGGAGATCAAATCCCTCTTCAAGTCATTCATCCAGCGGACTACCAAGGACGTACGGGAAAAGCTCGGAGATAACGACTTCTGTCTGTCGGTCTTCAAGGACAATGCCGGGGTCATCAGGTTCAACGACGACTGGTCCCTGGTCTTCAAGGTGGAGACCCACAACTCCCCGTCGGCCCTCGACCCTTACGGCGGGGCCCTTACCGGCATCGTCGGCGTGAACCGGGACCCCTTCGGCACTGGCAAGGGCTCGAAGCTCATCTTCAACACCGATGTCTTCTGCTTCGCCGATCCGTTCTACGACAAGCCTCTGCCGACGCGGCTTCTCCACCCCCGCCGCATCTTTGAGGGGGTCGTGGAGGGGGTCGAGCACGGCGGCAACAAGAGCGGCATCCCCACGGTGAACGGCTCCCTCGTCTTTGACGAGCGCTTTGCTGGAAAACCCTTAGTTTTCTGCGGCACGGCCGGAATCATGCCTGCCACCCTGAACGGTGAACCGGCCCACGAGAAGTCCATCAAGCCGGGGGATCTGATCGTCATGACCGGTGGCCGGATCGGCAAGGATGGCATCCATGGCGCCACCTTCTCCTCCGAGGAGTTGAACGAGAATTCCCCGGTCACAGCGGTCCAGATCGGTGACCCCATTACCCAGAAACGGATGTTCGATTTCCTGATCCGCGCCCGGGACAAGGGGCTCTACCGGTTTATCACCGACAACGGGGCTGGCGGGCTTTCGTCGTCCATCGGCGAAATGTCGGGCGAGTGCGGCGGCTGCCGGATGGACCTGGCAAAGGCACCCCTCAAGTACCCGGGGCTCGACCCGTGGGAGATCCTCATCTCCGAGGCCCAGGAGCGGATGAGCCTCGCGGTGCCCCCCGAGAAGATCGACGAGTTCCTGGCAATGGCGAAGCGCTTCAACGTCGAGGCGACGGTGCTGGGCGAGTTCACCGACAGCGGCTACTTTCATATCCTCTACGGCGACCGCACCGTGGCATGGCTTCCCATGGAGTTCATGCACGAGGGACTTCCCCCGATGCAGCTTCCGGCCAAGTGGACGCCGCCCAGCCATGAAGAGCCAACTGTGGTGGCCAAGGGCGATTACACCGCGGACCTGAAGGCCCTCCTCGGCTCCCTCAACATCTGCTCCAAGGAATCCGTGGTCCGCCGTTACGATCATGAGGTGCAGGGGGGAAGCGTCGTGAAGCCCTTCACCGGCGTGGCCAACGACGGCCCCTCCGATGCCGCGGTGGTCCGCCCAATCCTCGACTCCTTCGAGGGGGTGGTGGTTGCCCACGGCATCTGTCCCCGCTACTCGGACATCGACACCTACCACATGACCGCCAACGCCATCGACGAAGCACTACGGAACTACGTGGCAGTCGGCGGATCCCTTGATCTTGTGGCGGGCCTCGACAACTTCTGCTGGTGCGACCCGGTCACGTCGGAGAAGACCCCCGACGGTGAGTACAAGATGGCCCAACTGGTGCGGGCAAACCAAGCCCTCTACGACGTCTGCCTTGCCTATAACATTCCGCTCATCTCCGGCAAGGACTCCATGAAGAACGACTTCTACGACGGGGCCACCAAAATATCCATCCCGCCGACCATCCTCTTCTCGGTCATCGGCAAGATCGAGGACGCCCGCAGGAGCGTCACCATGGATGTGAAGCGCCCCGGCGACATCGTCTATCTCCTGGGGAGGACCGGCAATGAGCTGGGTGGCTCGGAATACCTGGCCTTGCAGGGTGCCATCGGCAACAGTGTGCCGACAGTGAACCCCGAGAAGGCCCTCAAGCGCTACCAAGCTCTCCATCAGGCTATCACCGACGGGCTCGTGGCCTCCTGTCACGACCTCTCCGACGGCGGTCTCGCCGTGGCCCTTGCCGAAAAGGCCTTTGCCGGCGGCTACGGCATTTCCGCGGATCTGGGCCAAGTCCTCTGGAAGGGTGACGACGCCGCTCGCACCGATACGGCCCTTCTCTTCTCCGAGTCGGCATCGCGGCACCTGGTGACAGTACGGCCCGAAAATCGCGACGACTTCGAGTCGATCATGGCAGGGAACTGTTTTGCCTGCATCGGTGAGGTGACAGGGGAAGGCACGGTGACCGTTACGGGTCTTTCCGGTGCAACGGTGGTCAAGGCGGGAATCGACGAACTGAAAGAAGCGTGGCAGAGCCCGCTGAGGGAGCTGTAACATGGCAAAAGCGCGTGCAATAGTCATAACCGGCAACGGTACCAACTGCGAAGTGGAGGCGGCTCACGCCTGCAGGCTCGGCGGTTTCGACGAGACGGTCATAGCGCATATCTCCGACCTCCTGTCAGGGGATATCCGGCTGGACGATTTTCACTTCATCAATCTTACCGGCGGATTTCTCGACGGCGACGACCTGGGGAGCGCCAAGGCCCAGGCCAACCGTCTCCGGTACGCGAAAGTGGACGATCTGGCCGAACATCTCATCGACCAGTTAACCCGCTTCATCGCTGCGGGAAAGTTGATCCTCGGGGTCTGCAACGGCTTCCAGCTCATGGTGAAGATGGGGCTTCTGCCGGCCCTTGACGGCGCCTATCTCAAGCAGACCGCCACGCTGACCTTCAACGACTGCGGCCGCTTCCAGGATCGCTGGGTCTATCTCAAGGTGGATTCAACTTCTCCCTCGGTCTACACGAAGGGAGTGGAAAAGGGGCTTTACCTCCCGATGCGTCACGGCGAGGGGAAGTTTGTCGTCGATGCCCCGGCTACCCTTGCCGCTATAGAAGAAAAGCATCTGGCGGTGTTCAAATATTCCGACGCCGCCTACAACGCCCCCACCATGGAATTTCCCCTGAACCCCAACGGGTCGGTGAACGCCATCGCGGCCCTCTGCAACGAGACCGGCCGCCTCATGGGGATGATGCCCCACCCGGAAGCCTTCGTCCATCGGACCCAACATCCCCGCTGGACCCGCGAGGAACTCCCTGAGGAAGGGGACGGCCTTGTCCTCTTCAAGAACGCTGCCGAGTATGTAAAAATGAATCTGCTGTAAGACCGCTCAAACCAGGCGGCTGCCTCTGTGCAGCCGCTTATTTCGTGCATGGAGACGGAATGAAGCTTTACAGACCAACGGAAGAGTGCGGTATCTTTGGTATTTACGGTCATCCCGAGGCGGCGAACCTGACCTACCTCGGCCTTTACGCCCTTCAGCACCGGGGGCAGGAAGCCTGCGGCATCGTCTCCTCGGATGGGCGAAGCCTCCATGTTCACCGGAGCATGGGACTGGTGGCCGATGTTTTCGGAGACCAGGGGATTTTCCGCAATCTCCCGGGTGAGGCGGCCATAGGACACGTCCGCTACTCAACCACCGGCGATTCGGTCACCAAGAACGTCCAGCCCATCAAGGTTGACTATTCCCGGGGTTCCATCGCCGTGGCCCACAACGGCAACCTGGTGAACGCCCAGATGGTCAAGGACGAACTGGAGGCCTGGGGCTCCATCTTTCAGACCACCATGGACACCGAGGTGATCCTGCATCTTCTGGCCACCTCCAAGCAGAACGCCCTTGAAGATCGCATCGCCGAAGCCCTCGGGCGTTTGAAGGGTGCCTACTGCCTCCTCTTCCTGACTGAAACCCGCATGGTGGCTGCCCGAGACCCCCAGGGGTTTCGACCCCTCTGCCTCGGCAAGTTGGGCGACGGTTGGGTGGTGGCATCGGAGAGCTGCGCCCTGGACCTCATCGAGGCTGAGTTCGTCCGGGAGATCGAGCCGGGAGAGGTGGTCGTCATCACCAAGGACGGCATCACCTCCCACTTCCCCCTCAAGAAGGACGAGGCGGCTCCCTGTATCTTCGAGTTCGTCTACTTCGCCCGCCCCGATTCCTACATTTTTGGCAAGAACGTCTACATGGTCCGGAAGGATTTTGGCCGGCAACTGGCCCGGGAGCACCAGGTGGATGCCGATATCGTGATCCCGGTTCCCGATTCAGGGGTGCCTGCGGCCTTGGGCTACGCCCAGGAAGCGGGACTTCCCTTCGAACTGGGGCTCATCCGCAACCACTACATCGGCCGGACTTTCATCGAACCCCAGCAGTCGATTCGCCACTTCGGGGTCAAGATTAAGCTCAACCCTGTGCGCGAGATACTGGAGGGGAAACGGGTCGTGGTGATCGACGACTCCATCGTCCGTGGCACCACCTCGCGCAAGATCGTCAAGATGGTCCGCAACGCCGGCGCAAAGGAAGTCCACGTCCGGATTTCCTCTCCTCCCACCAGCTACCCCTGCTACTACGGCATCGATACCCCGACCCGGAAGGAGCTCATCTCCTCGTCCCACACCATTGAGGAGATTCGCCGCTACATCACCGCTGATTCCCTCGGCTACCTGTCGGAGGAGGGGCTTCTGCAAGCTGTGGGGGCCGGTAAGAATCCCTATTGCAAGGCATGTTTCTCAGGCAACTATCCCATTACATTCCCCACGCTGGCGGCTGCGCCCCAGCTGGACCTCTTCTGAAAGGAGCAGATTCGACCATGACTGACCGGGAGCGCTTGAAGCAGATAATTATCGAACTTTCCTACGAGAAAAGGAAGGTGATCCTCGCCTCGGGCCGCGAGAGCGATTTCTACTTTGACGGCAAGCAGACTACTCTCCATGCCGAAGGGGGACTCCTGGTCGGTAAGCTCTTCTATGAAGCGATCAAGGATGTGGAAGGGGTGCAGGGAGTAGGTGGGATCACCCTTGGTGCCGATCCCATCGCCACCGCCACCTCCATTGCGGCGTACCTTGACGGGCGTCCCATGCACGCCTTCATTATCCGCAAGGAGCCCAAGGGGCACGGCACGGGCCAGTGGCTCGAGGGACGCAAGAATCTTCCGCCGGGATCGCGGGTCGTTATCGTCGAGGACGTGGTCACCACCGGCGGTTCTTCCATGAAAGCGGTACGGCGGGCCGAGGAGGAGGGGTTGGTCGTGCTCGGCATCGTCGCCCTTGTGGATCGGGAAGAGGGTGGCCGCGAGAACATCGAGGCGGAAGGGGTCTGGCTGAGGAGCATATTCACCAAGTCCCAGCTTGTGGCCTGAAAAACGATTAGTGCATTGCGCAGAGAAGGCGGGAGTCCCCCGCCTTCTTTTTTTGAGGAGATATGAACGAGGTTCTCGACGAATACCGCAGACTGCTTTCTGATGTAGATCATTGGTTCAGCCGCTGCATTGCCCGATCCGGCGAACACATCCGCTGCGCTGAAGGGTGTTCCGAGTGCTGTCGGGGACTCTTCGACATCACGCTCCTCGACGCGGCGCTCCTTAAGGATGGCTTTGACCGGCTCGAAGCGGCTACGCGGGAAAAAGTGCTTATCATGTGTCGGGAGCGCCTTGCCGGCCTCCAGCGGCCCTGGCCCGAGTTCGCTCACCCCTATATCCTCAACTACCGCCCCGAGGAGGAGTGGGAACTTCTCATGCCCGATGACGACGAAACACCCTGTCCGCTTCTGGGGGAAGACGGCAGATGTCTCGTCTACGGGTCCCGTCCGATGACCTGCCGGCTCCATGGCCTTCCCCTCGTGGATCTGACGGGCGAGGTGCTGCACGATGAGTGGTGTACTCTCAACTATGTTGGCGACGATCCCTTGGCCGATGGGGGGCTTCGGGGTGAGTTCACGATGATATTCCAGGAAGAGGTCCGACTCTTCCGGAGATTCTCGGAACAGCTCCTGGGACGGGAGTTTCGGGAATTGGACACCTTCATTCCCACGGCCCTCCTCATCGACTTCACCCGCTTCGACTGGCGTCGGTTCGCAGCTGATTTTGCCGTAACTCCTTGACTCACCTTGGCTAATCGGTATAATAAGCCTTCTTTTTAGTAGGAAAGGATGACCATGGCCGTAGAAAAATTCGAGACTGCCCTCAAGAAGCTGGAAGAGGTCGTGAACAGGCTGGAGAGTGGGGAACTGTCCCTGGACGACTCCCTCAAAGCCTTCGAAGAGGGTGTCAAGATGGCCGCCTTCTGCACGAAGAAGCTGGATGAGGCGGATAAGAAGGTGGAAATACTCCTCAAGAAGAAGGACGGCAGCTTCGCCAAGGAGCCGTTCCGGCTCGAGGATGACTGAAAGGGGGCCGCAGAGTCCTCTCCCCGGTATTACCAATTTACGATATCACGCAAAGCGAGTTTCCATGGACCTTAAAAACTATCTCAAAGAACGTTGTGCCATTGTTGATGATGCCCTTGACCGCTACCTGCCGGGGGAGACCGACCTTCCGGTTTCCGTGCACCGTGCCATGCGCTATTCGGTTTTCGCGGGGGGAAAACGGATCCGGCCGGTCCTGATGCTCGCCGCCTGCGAGGCGGTGGGAGGTGCCCCGGATCTGGCGATACCCGCTGCGTGCGCTATGGAGATGATCCACACCTATTCCCTGATCCATGACGATCTTCCTGCCATGGATGATGATGATTTCCGGCGTGGCCGTCCCACCAACCACAAGGTTTTCGGCGAGGCAATCGCCATCCTTGCCGGCGATGCCCTCCTCACGGAGGCCTTCATACTCATGAGCTCGCCTGAATACGCCGCAAAGGTCGGCTCTGCCCGCATCCTTCCGGTTATCCACGAGATCGGCATCTGCGCCGGCTCCCGGGGGATGGTCGGTGGCCAGGTGGTCGACATGGAAAGCGAGGGGAAGAAGGATATCGATCTGGCCACGGTCCAGTACATCCACACCCACAAGACCGGTGCCCTCATGAAGGCCTCGGTCAAGGCGGGCGCCATCCTCGGCGGGGCGGAAGGGGATACCCTTGCGGCCATGACGCGCTACGGCGAGGCCATCGGCCTTGCGTTCCAGATCGCCGACGACATTCTCGACATCGAGGGTACCACCGAACAGATCGGCAAGGATGCGGGGAGCGACGAGGCCCGGGGCAAAGCCACCTATCCCGCGGTCATGGGGCTTGCCGATTCCAAGCGCCGCGCCCAGGAACTGGTGGACATGGCCCTCGAATCCCTTTCTCCCTTTGGCGAGAAAGCGGAACCCCTGCGGGAGATCGCCCGCTACATCGTAGCCCGGAAATCGTAATGACGGCCATTCTCGACACCATCGAATCCCCCCGCGACCTGAAGGGGCTCACCCAGCGGGAGCTCGCGCAACTGGCGGGCGAATTGCGCGAAAAGATTATTGCTGTCTGTTCCAAAAATGGCGGTCACCTGGCCCCGAGCCTCGGGGTGGTCGAGCTGACCCTGGCGCTCCACCGGGTATTCGATTCCCCTACCGACAAGATCATCTGGGACGTGGGGCACCAGGCCTACGCCCACAAGCTCCTCACGGGCCGGCGTGATCAGTTCGCCACCCTCCGCACCCTTGGCGGCATCAGTGGATTTCCCAAGCGGTGCGAGTCTCCCCATGACGCTTTCGACACAGGGCATACCTCCACCTCCATCTCGGCTGCTCTCGGCTTTGCCGTTGCCCGGGACCTGCAAGGGGAGCGGAACAAGGTGGTGGCCGTCATCGGCGACGGATCCATGACCGGCGGCCTCGCCTACGAGGGGCTCAACCATGCCGGGCACCTGAACAAGGACCTGGTTGTGGTCCTGAACGACAACGAGATGTCCATTGCCGAAAACGTGGGGGCGTTGTCGAATTTCCTGAACCGGACCGTCACCAGCGAATTCGTCCACACCATGAAAAAGGATCTGGAAGGGTTCCTCGGCGGGCTCGACCGGATCGGTCGCGGGGTCCTGAAGGTGGCTAAGCGGGCCGAAGAATCCCTCAAGGGGCTCTTCACCCCCGGCATGCTCTTCGAGGCCTTCGGGTTCGAGTACATCGGACCCATTGACGGCCACGACATCGGCCGACTCATGGAAACCTTCGAAAAGGTTAAACGTTTCGACGACGCGGTTCTCATCCATGTCCTGACCAAGAAGGGGAAGGGGTATCGCCCTGCCGAAGAAAAACCGGCGCTGTTCCATGGCGTCGGCCCCTTCGAGGTGGAAACCGGCAAGGTAATCAAAGGAAAGGGGGGCGCAGCTTCCTACACCGGCGTTTTTGGCGAGGCCATCAGGAAAATAGCCGTCGAAGACGAGCGGGTCATCGCCCTCACCGCAGCCATGCCCGACGGCACCGGTCTCACCCCCTTTGCCACCGACTACCCCACGCGGTTCTTTGACGTGGGCATTGCCGAGCAGCATGGGGTTACCTTTGCCGCTGGGCTTGCCGCCGAAGGATACCGGCCGGTCTTTGCCGTTTACTCGTCGTTCCTTCAGCGCGCCTACGATCAGGTCTTCCACGATGTCTGCCTCCAGAATCTTCCGGTCACCTTTGCCATTGACCGTGCCGGGGTGGTGGGGAGCGACGGTCCGACCCACCATGGGCTTTTCGACCTCGCGTATCTGCGCCATCTCCCCAATATGGTGGTCATGGCACCCAAGGACGAAAACGAGCTTCAGCACCTGCTCTTGACCGCCATCGAGCACGACGGGCCGGCGGCTGTCCGCTATCCCCGGGGTAACGGTTACGGGGTTTCCCTTGACCAGACCTGCAGCGTTCTTCCCATTGGAAAGGGAGAGATCCTGAGGGAAGGTCTGGACGGTGCCCTCCTTGCCATCGGCTCCACCGTCTACCCGGCCCGGGAAGCTGCTGAAGCCCTGGCCGCCGAAGGAATCGACCTCGCCGTCGTGAATGCCCGTTTCGTGAAGCCCCTCGACCGGGACCTGATCCTCAGCCTGGCCCGAACCACCGGCAGACTCATCACCGTTGAGGAGAACGTCATCCAGGGAGGCTTCGGCACGGCGGTGCTGGAACTTCTTGAAGAAGAGGGGATTGAAGGGGTAACGGTTCTCCGTCTGGGGTACCCGGACCGGTACGTGGAGCAGGGAGAGCAGCATGAACTGAGGGCCCAGTATGGCCTCGACGCCCCGGGGATAACGGCTCGGGTTCGAACATTCATGAAGCGATAAACGAAGCCGGGGATTTCCCGGCTTTTTTCTTGATTATGGGATATATCACCAAGGGGTTATGAGCAATGCGATATGCTGATCTCGTCAGAGCCCTTGAAATCTTCGGTTTTTCCGACCGAGTCACACTGCGGGAGATCAAGGCTCGGCACCGGGAACTGGTGCGCCGCCACCATCCCGACTCGGCGGGGAGAGGGGGAGACCCAGAACAGATACGTCTGGTGAACGCCGCTTACGGGATTATCCGCGAGTACGCCGAAAACTACCGCTTCTCTTTTGCTGAGGAGGAGTTCTACGAACAGAACCCCGACGAACGGCTTCGGATGCAGTTCGCGGATGCCCCGCTCTGGGGCTCGAAATAATCCCGATGAGAAACCTGCGGACCTGCGTCCTCTTGATGCTCTGCCTCCTTTTCCTGGGAGGCTCTCTTCTTTCCCCGGCTGCCGCAGCCGATCCCCTTGTGCACAACAAATACGGCGTCGATCTCATCGAACGGGGTGAGATCGAACAAGCAATCGAGCAACTGGAAAAGGCTTACAGCCTTTACTCATCGGATCAGATCCTGAGGAGGAACCTCGCCATTGCCTACGCCCTCCAGGGCCAGAGGCTCCTGGACAAGAAATCCTATGCCGACGCGGCGGGACAGTTCGAAAAGGCCCTGGCGCTTTTCCCCGATGAGCCACGGTATCATCTCCTTCGCGGTATCGCCTTTACCTTGGCAAAGAACTTCCCCCTGGCTCGCTATGAGCTCCAGCAGGCCCGGAATTCGGGAGGGGAGACTGCCGAGGGCCTTTATTTCCTGGGCCGGATTCACTATGAAGAGGGGGAAACGGACGAGGCCTTGGCATATTGGGAAAAGGCCGCCGCCCTGGCGCCATCGGATCCCTCTCTTGCGAAGTTGCTGGAAAGGATGCGCCGTGAGCAGGCCGTGGAGACTCGTATGGAGCGGGGTCACAGTTCCCGCTTCATCGTCTCCTACGACTCGGAAGAAGTGAAGACCGGCATTGCCCTCAATGTGCTCGATGTTCTCGAAGCCGCCTACAATAGTGTCGGCACCGACCTGGGGTACTTCCCCGAGGCGCGGGTTTCGGTCATTCTCTATACGAAACGGGACTTCCGGGAGGTGACCCGCTCTCCCAACTGGTCGGGGGGGCTCTACGATGGCAAGATTCGCATTCCCATCGGGGGTCTTGTGGAGATCACGCCGGAGTTGCGGGCAACGCTGCGCCACGAATATACTCATGCCGTCGTGCGTGAGCTGACCAAGGGCAACTGCCCTGTCTGGCTGAATGAGGGAATCGCGGAACTCCAGGGAAGGCAGGAGCTGAATCCTCCCCTGACGGAGCTGGGGAGAGCAGTCAGGAGTGGCGGGTACCTTTCCTTGCGAAAACTCGAAAGGGGATTCACTTCCTTGGGGAGCACCGAGGTGCGCCTTGCCTATGAGCAGAGTTACGCGGTGGTAAATTTTATGGTTTCCTCATACGGGTGGTATCGGGTAAGGGGCATCCTGGCTTGTCTGGGAGAGGGGCTGACGGTCGACGAGGCAATCAGCAAGGGCCTTGCCGATCTGAGTCTTACCTATGATGGTGTTTTCGGTGAATGGCTGGAGTACATGAAGCGCGAGTTTGGAGGCGAGAAGCAGGGATCCTCTGTATCTAATCCAGTCCCCCGGTCTTGAAAATCAGGTGCAAGAAAAAAGTTGACAGGCCAGAAGTCTTTATGTATAAAAAGACTAAACTGGTCTTATAGGTGCTATTTATGATGGAGCTTACAAGAAAAGGCGAATACGCAATCAGAGGAATCATTCATCTGGCCCAGTTGCCGCCGGGGAAAGTGGCGCTCATTAGTGAGATAGCCGAAGCGACGGGTGTGCCCCAGACGTTTCTGGCCAAGATACTGCAGAATTTCGCCAAGATCGGCATTGTTCAGTCGTTCCGTGGAGCGGGGGGGGGATTCATGCTCGGCCGTTCCGCTTCCAAGATCACGTTGCGCGAAGTGGTGGAGGCAGTGGAAGGACCGATTGTGCCCAATCGCTGCCTGATCGGTTCAGGGACCTGTGAACGGGACAGCACCTGCGGCGTCCATCCGGTGTGGCGGTGTCACTGGTAATGCAATAATGGCCCAAAAGCGGGAATGAAAAGTGTACCACCCTGGGACCTATGGTATCCCTCT
>NZ_JAHCZI010000013.1 GCF_018501225.1 Geobacter hydrogenophilus
TGAGAAGTTCTCTCCCAGGGAGTGGTACACTTTTCAATTCCCGTAACTGGTACACTTTTACGTTCCCATTGACACGGCTTCTTCCAGAAATCGATAATGCCGATGGTCCCTTGCAGCATCTCCACGATGCAGGCCATCAGCTTCTTCAGCCTTTGTCGGTGCATGGCGGGCACCTCGCCATTTTCGAAGGCGAGATGCACAACGTAGTCGTAGAAGGTAGTCGCTTCTCTGGTCAGTCCCTCCATGGTCTCGGTCCGGCCCGCCAATGCTTCATTGCGCAGGTGCTCGTACTCATGGACCAGCACCTCCCAGTTGTCCTTGTGCTCCTGGATCAATTTCTCCAGCTTTTCGCTCAGCCGCTTGTAGAAGGCCGGGTCTTCGTCGAAATGGACCGTGCAGTGTTTGCGGATCGCGTGCTCCATCTCGCTCGCTTTGGCCTCCGGGTTCCCCTGGGAGTGCTTCTGGACATTTGCGATAAAATCGTCCGACAGGAGTTCGATGGGTGGGATTTTTGGATTGATCCCCAGGTCGATCAGGTGCTCATTGATCAGCGCCTTCACCTTCTCTCCGGCGTCGGCAATATCAAGAGAATCGTCCTTGTAGCGCTCCTTGACCATACGGAGGAGATAGCCGAAGCGCCGCGCCGGTCCGCGATAGGTGTGCCCTGCCGTGTGGGGTAGGATCAGGTTTAGGCTCTGAAGAAACTTCTTCAGGTAAACCTCGAAGTCAGCCCGGCGCTTAATCTCCTGCATTGCCCCGACTGCCGCATGTACCACGGCCACATCGGCCTCTGGCGTTGGCAGCTCACCTTTAACGAATGCTTCGATTTTCCCCACGCCGGCCACCTGAAAATGCTGCACCAGACGCTGGTAGCGTTCTTCCAGGATCGGTAGCTCGGTGAGACGGTTTTTCAATCCCTGCTGGATGTCCTCAATGTCCTCATCGGAATAGATGCTGAGCGCCTCCATCAGGTGGTTGGCAAGGCCGATGTAATCGACGATGAAGCCCCGCTGCTTGTTGCGCGCCACGCGGTTCACCCGGGCGATGGCCTGCAGCAGGTTGTGTTCATACAATCGTTTGTCGATGTACATCACCTGTTCCACCGGCGCGTCAAAGCCGGTCAGGAGCATGTCACAGACGATCAGAAAGGCGATGCCGGTCAGATCCTTGTCCGGGTCGTCCAAACCGAACGGCTTGCAGAAGTTCTCCACCGCGTTCCAGCGCTTGGCCTCCTTGCGGGCCTCGGTGATGGCGGCCAGTTCGTTGGTGGCATCGGCGGAAACGACGACCACAGTCTTCAGGAAGGCGATACGGCGGATCAGCTCCATGTCGGGCTTTGGCTTGAGCCTTTCCCTGTCCAGGCGCTCGGCCAAAGCGTCGCGGATCGCCTTTTGATAGCGGATGGCCGCCAGCTTGGAGTGGCAGACTACTTGAGCCTTGAAGCCTTCAGGGAGGATGTTGTCGACGTAGTGATCAACCAGGTCACGGGCAATAGCGGCTATGCGCTGCTCGGCTTCGAGGAGGTCGCCGCTGGCGCCGTATTTCTTCTTGATGGCGAGAAGTTCCTCTTCGCTCCGGTCGCAGAAGAGATCCTCGAACTTGGTGTCGAAGCCGTGCTTGTCCTTCAGAGCAGTATCCGCCGTACGCCCCTCGTAGAGGATCTGCAGCGTCGCACCATCGTGCACCGCGTCCATCAGCTTGTAGGTGTCGATGTACTCGCCGAAGCGCTTCACCGTCCGCTTGGTGCCGTGCTTCTCGGTGATGAGCGGGGTGCCGGTGAAGGCGATCCGGGTGGCGTTGGGGAATGCCTCGAAGAGATTTTCCCCTAGGTCTGAGCCCTGGGTCCGGTGGGCCTCATCGATCATCAGCAGGATGCGCTCAGACGGATTGACCACGCCAAAGGTTTCCCCGGACGGCGGAGCGCTATAGGCGGCCAGTGCCTCGGCTACCATAGGGGGGAGCGACTCCTGACGCTCCATGAACTTGTGCACCATCACCATGTTGATGTCCGAGGCGTCGGTCGAAAGGTGCGCGCGGAGTTCGGCCGTGCTCTCGATAACGTTCACCTTCCCGCCGATGAGCTTCGCAGTTCGGGCAAGCTGATCCTCCAGGTCGATCCGATCGTTGACCAGCAGGATCTTTAAGTCCGCAAGGCCACGGGATGCCCGCAGCATCCGGGCCACAAACACCATGGTCAGCGACTTGCCGGATCCTTGGGTGTGCCAGACAACACCTGAACGTTCCTCCGGGCTCCTGCCGGTGCGCAGCCGCTCGATGATCCGACGGGCAGCGCGATACTGCTGATAGCGACAGACCACCTTGACCCGCTTCCCCGAATCGGTATCCATGAAGACGGTGCAGGTGCGGAGCACTTCCAGCAGCGTCTCCGGTGCAAGGAGACCTTGGATCAGCAGTTCCTGCTCCCGTTCGATGCCCAGCGGAGGGGTGTAGCTGCGGTGCTCCTCCCGACATATATCTTTCCAGGCGTAGAAGTGCTCGTGCCCCGAGGTGATGGTGCCGAATTCGGCCTTTTCGCCGCAGGTACGGATCAACAGGAGGTTCGTGTGGAACATCCGCGGCTCTCCCTCCCGCAACCCGGCGGCAGCCGTTTCGGGGCGACCGTTGCGGTAGCGGAGGAGTTGCTCGAAGGCGGCGTGCATCGGATTCGCCGTGGTGGCGTCGCCGATCTTGGCCTCGATCACCACCAGTGGGATGCCGTTCACGAAGAGGACGATGTCGGGGATGATGCAGCTTTTCACACCCCCGGGGGTATCGATACGGAACTGGTTGATGGCGTGAAATCTGTTTCGTTCGGGATGGGCGAAATCGATGAGCTGCACCACCGGATCGCTCTCGCCGGTGAGCTCGTTGCGGTCTACCTGGGCCTTGAGGAAAAGCGACTGGATTGCCTCATTGGCCTCCAGTAGGGTACGGTTCGGCTGGCGCAGGATCTGGGCGGCCAGGTCATCGAGCTGGCGGTCGGTCAGCCAAGGGGTGCCGTCGGCGGTGCGGTTGATGTCGTGTACGGTATTGCGGAACACCTCGGGGAGGAGCCATTCGCGGAAGGTGGTGCGCAGGCTGACCGTAGGGTCGGAGGGGATGAAGCCCTGGCCCTGGTCAATGACCATCCAGCCAAGCGCGGCAAGTTGATCGAGGAACGGTTTTTCGACGTGGAGGTATTCGCTCATTCCTCCCCCAGGTCTTTCAGCCGTTGGCGCCCCTTGTCGGTCAGTCGATAGCGCTGGTTGCTGCTGCGAGGTTTGTCGGGAATGGTCATTTCGACGAGACCTTCTTCAAGCAAGGGATTCAAAACTTGGTCCCTGAACTTGGTGCGGTCTGATCGTCCGACAACGACCATAAGATCGGTCAATGCTTTATTTTCAGAGCAATTACGCAGGATCTCAACTTGGTGCCGACTTAGTGCCAACTTGGTGCCGACTTGTGGGGTAACTTCCCCCTCAAGTTCCCTGGCAGCGCCTTCATGTACCGGTAGGCGAATCAGGAAGGATGTGCGATCATCATCCGTTTCGAATTCAGGCATCGGTGACCCATTCTCCTTCATGACCTTCAGGATCTTCGGAATCCCGGTGGAACGTCCTTCGGTTAGGTCGAGCTCCTTGAGGAATTCCCCGATCCGGCGATTGCGGTAACGGCGACTGACCGCCTTGCCTGCTTGCAGGTCTTCCAGCCGGATGGAACGGTCTGGGCCAGGGAAGCTCAAGACCACTAGGTCGTTCGGGGTAATGCGCACCTCGATAGGCTCCCGCTCCTGGTAGGAACGATGGTAGACAGCGTTGACCACAGCCTCTTCAACGGCAGCATATGGAAAGTTCCAGAAGCGTTCCGCCTCGGCCCGGTCCGGGTGCTTGACGACGGTCTCCTTGAGGTAGTTGCGCTGGATGAAGCCGAGCACCTCGCGGGTCATGCGAGAAAGCGGTCCCCGGAAGATTTTCTCGTCGAAGCGATCTCCTTCCGGACCTTCAGGGAACCAAACCACGTCGATCTGGGTAGCGGGGAAGAACTGGTGCGGCTCTTCGTTGAAGAAGAGGAGGCCGACGTTCTTCGGCAAAGGTGCTTCTGACGGGCCGACGACAATATTCATCTGCCGGCCGAGTGCTTCAATTGAAAGGGTGTGGGCCTCTTCCGCGAGAGCGCTCCCCACCTCGCGCAGGAATTCTTCGATCAGACGCGGCGAGAGATCAGCCAGCGATGCGGTTTGGTTGTAGCGGTCGTCAAAGGGGACCGTGGCGGCCAGACTGACCAACTCACGCTCGTCTTCACCCCTGGCCTCGATGGTGCTGGCATAGCGGCGGATGTAGTAGTGGTGCGTCTTGTGTTTCGCGGTTACGGCCTGCGGTGCCTTGTAAGGGCGATTCTGCCCGCCGGGCGCCCAGAGGACTATCAGTTTTTTCCCGACGTACTCCTCGACGCTCAGGATCGGAAAATAGGGAGGCTGGATCTGGTTACAGTAACCGAGCAGTTCCTGCTGGATTCTGTCCAACTGATCGTCGGGGAGCCCGACTGGCGGAAAGATCGGCCGGCCTGAGGCGTCGCAGTCCTGTCCAATGACGACATAGCCGCCACCGAGGTTTTCAAAGTCGTTGGCAAAGGCGCACAGAGTCCGGATGATCGGGTCGGGGTTCCAGCCCGCCTTATACTCTATCCGTTCGCCTTCGACGGTGCGTTGACGGAGGAGGTCGGTGAGGTTTATTGGGAGTTTGCTGGTCATTGGGGGGCCTCTGGCTGAGCAATGCAAGTACTGTTCAAGCAATCAGAGGTTGTCTCATTTGCTTGTAAGATGCTCAAAAAATGAGAATTGATTTTGCTGGCCATGCCAGAAAATGCTTCTAATCTATTTATCAGATCCTTAATTTTATCCTGTTTGATGTCTGCTGATGTTTTAGGCGTCAAAGTCTCTGCATCTTGAATGAGATTAATAACAACCCTAACATCAAAGTCGTTATTCTTCCCGGCAACATCTGCTAAGGCAACCCAATCTTTGCTCTTATCGACAGCCGCCTCTGCCGCCGCAGCCAAACAATAACGGATGAGTGCTCTTGCTGTGTAATCAATTCCAGAGGCAAGCCTCAGCCATTCAGCAGTTTCGGAAGACTCATCATGCTCGTCTTCTGCTGCAGATCTTATCTGACGGTAATATCGTGGCGTAGCATCATCTGGATCAAGACTCTGGAGTGCATTGAATACAGATTCGAACTCTTCAAATGGTCGCTTACCACTCGGCAGTTCGCTTCGATGAGTCCAAAGGTTCAAAATTGAGTCCGCGCAAATGGACATTTTCTTCTCACGATCTTCTCCGGTAGCAGATTCGACATCAGCTATCTTCTCTGAAATGTAATGGGCCATCCAGCGGCCAAGTGTATCCACCGACTGATCAAGACCGAGTTCCTCTACTATTTTTTCTCCAAGTTTTAAGACACCATCAGAGTGCATGTAATTCTCCGTTAGCCTTCAAAACTATGATTCTGGTATAGGGAGGTATGTATCCAAGACCGTCATCTTTGTAACCCTCGTAACGATAGCGGCGCATATCCCGTTCAATTTCGACTTCAACTATAAGGTCCATGTTCGATTTACCAAGCAATTCTTGGACAAAGGCAGATGAGGCAATAAGGCGCCTGCCACTTTCTGTTTCCGAGTCATCGTCCTTACTACGGCAACTGCCCCATACCTGTGACCAGAGCACTTCTTTACGGGTACCCTCTGATTGAAGATGCCACGATCGGAATTCACTGTCCGATTGAATCTGAAGAAGTTCGCAAACAAAATTTGCTGGTTTCAGTGTTGGATACCTGATGTCCCCCGCCCAAGGATCATATTGATCCAGCTTGCTATCATGATCACGGTTATTGACCCAACCTTTAAGCTGAAAACCCATAGAATCAAATTCCATACGATCATCATTAGCAGCAGGGATGCAATAGTCGTGGGGATTAGAGGCCGTTTGTAATGCCCTTAATAACGAAGCGGATCGATCTGATGAAACCAATGCACTACTGATATTCACGTTTTCCTCTCGTCGACCTGACATTGAAGTCCATCGCCCCCAGAGAGTCATTCTATCTTCATCGACGCTGAGAACACGGTTAAAATCCGTCTTGCATACGGACCACCGCCAAATATCTTCTTGCTTCTCATTTTTCCATTCTGGCCATTCTAAAGGGGTTGGGTCTCTTCGATCTGCCAACCAGAAGCCATCCGCCCGAGAAAGCAAGTGCCATTTAAGCCAGTCATTAAACTCATCGTCCAACTCATCAGGTTCCTGGTGAATAGAGACTGTTTCAAGTAATTTGCCGGCAACAGTCATCAACGCGTGATAAGAAAGGTAGAAATTGAGGTCATCCATCTGTGGATAGGACCCATGGGAATGGCTGGAAGCACCGTCACCGAAATAGCCACGTCGCGCACGAGCATCCTTATCCCAGTTTCCATACTCCAAAAGCCGCCAATCATCACATATGACCTTCTCTGCTTCAGTCTCTATCTCCGAAGAGCTCATCCCGAAACAATCGCCCAGATTCTCGAACCAATAACGACTAATATCGTATCCGAAGGTGAAGCGCTTTGCCCCAGACTCCCTGTGCATTGGGTGGACATGCTGTTTATGTCGCTCATATCGCTTTGATGAAATTACTGGCAAGGAAGGTTTATTCACGGCATTGAGTTGGTCAATCACGCCAACATCAAGCTGCAGGTTTCCACTAGTGGCTAATGCAAGAGCGGCCTTTGCAGCAAAATGCCGGACAAGAACGTGCCGCTCATCTTTCAGTGCACAGCGAACGAGGAAATCAGCGCAGGGAGTAATGGTATCTGGATGGTCCAACGCCGCTCGGGATAGAGCAATTAACAGCCATTGGCGCGCGTGGAGATGATAAAAATGGAGACGCGAATCTGCAAACGGCCCGCCTGATTTGCCATGAGTCAGTTCGATTAGATGACTTAAAACCGCCTGCTCACCGAGTGCGCAAAGCCCCCGAACAACGTGAGCAGCTTCCCAGCGAAGACTTGACTCGGGTGCGGCCAAAGATGACCAAATATAGCCAGCAAGAGCTGCATTAATGTCGTCTGGTGGCATTAATGCAGCAGCCCATGGACCGTCTCCGTCATCCTCATCAAGAATAGAATCGAAGAGACCTAAGCCGAATTTCAACGCTTCCAGGGCTTCGTCATGCGAGAGTTTGCCAGCCAGCAAACCGACAAGGGTGAAAAGTCGACCAGACCCAATGATTTCGCTAGCCTGACCGATTGAATCCAGAACAACGTCTATTAGGTCCTGCTCCGAGATTCCTGAAATTACTGAAGCGGTTTGCAGGGGAAGCTGCTGATAGTACCGGTTTTTCGTTATCTCCATGCAATGCCGACTTAAAACTCTTTTGACTGCGTCCGCAAGTGCTGATTTAATCGCCATGCGGGATTTCCATCTTTCGGGAAATTGCTCCAATAGAATGCGAACATGGTAAAGGTCAAATTCAGTTGATGCAGAAAAAGAGGCAATAAATTCGGGCTCTTTACCGACTGACACCCTGAGGAACAATTCTTCAAAAAATCTTTCGTGGAAGTAAGGGGGGGGATAACTCTTGAATCTAGCGTTTGCAGTAGAGAGTCCAGTCGAGGAGTGTAAGTCTAGGCCATCAAATATCACATCCCAATCTTTATCCTTATTTAGGACAGCACAATTGCCAGTGTAATGCTCCCTTTTGTAAGAATTGTTCTTGAGATTAGCAAATTGGATAATCTGATCGACATCTGGTATGCTGAGTCGATTTGCTGCCGCTATTTCTTTGAGATCTTCCCATACAGATGGATCTTGATTTTCCAGACGCACATAGCAAAGGACATGATTCAACACAGCTTCTCTGTCCCCATGAGAGGAACAGGCATTTAACGCCTTTCTTACCAGGTCAGAGTAGTCCCACTCCACCCTAAACCCGACCATTGCAGGTACAACCTTTGGGTCAAGGGCGCTTCGCTCGAGCAAATAGTGAATCGTTGTCGGAAGTAGGCGCTTTGACCACCCAAAATGCCTGTCTCGCCAACGGCTCATTATGGCTAGGCTCGAAGATGCACACAACCCCGCAATAGCGGTCATAGTGCCCTTCCATTCAAAGTGATCACTATTGTAGTTTTCCGCTACCTCTGTACATCTGGCCAAACGATAAGCGGTTTCCGGGACAGGACGGGTGGGATCGGCGGCACGGTCTGCTAAATCCAATAATGCTTGCCAGCGGTCGGGAATCTCATCTCCAATCTTGCTGGCAACCTCTACCGCTTTCTTAAAATACTCAGCAGCTTCCGATTTGTCCGCGCCTACAATAGCCCTTGCAAGCGCAATATATGACTGCGCTTTAGATTCGGCATCTTCTCTCGCATCCCTCGTACGCTCGTACGCTCGTTGCGCGAATTCATAAGCCGTGCTTTGAAAGGAAGTTAACTGGGCACACAGACGAGAGAGTCTTGTCAAAGTTGGAGTATAAAGTGGCCGTTTGAGCGAGTCTGCCCAGCTTATGTATTCCTGCAACTGAACGTCATTATAAATGCCGCTATCGACCAAGATGTCCAGCCAGATTTCCGCAATTTCATCCGAGGTATACGAATCTTCGCGATAGCTGATGCGCGTTGCGCTGGCAGATTCCTTCAGTACAGCCGCTATTTCGGTATCAAGGGCTGCAGAGTCTATTGGTGTGAGACGATTCTTCGCCCAAAGCACGTGCCAGGGGAGCAAAGCCCCGACGTTCTCCTTAAACTCTTGAACACCGCGAGAATCATGCGGACCTTTCTTGTCTTCAAGCTGTTTACGAAGTTCCGGATGAGCCAAATCTGCAGGTTGAAGGTTGCATTTCTGTAATGCAGCTCTCAGCGCATAAGCACGAAGGAAAGGAAGTCGATGTCCACCAAATCGCGAAGCCAAGCCAATTGGGGGCTTGTCTGGTAAATATCGCGTCAAGACTGACGCAAGAATGTCATTCCCACGTATCCTGTGCGAGTGTGCCGCCTCAACAAGAGATGTAATCGCTTGAAGCACCGTTTCTTGATGATCAAAACGGATAATCTCAACTCTTACTCGTTTATGGATAACAAGTTTCAGAGCTCGTTCAACAGCCCCTTTGGGTGGATTTTTATGGACTGTCCGTAGTTCAAGTGTGATTGCTAGCAGAAGGCAAAGATTGTTGGTAGCGTAGATGGCGAGTTCATCTAGATCATCGTATCGACAGTGGTCGATCAGTCGTTTCGCAATAATTCGTCCTGCTCTAAAGGAAACCTCTCTTGGTGTCCATCGGCGAAGTTCAGCAGCACATGCCTTTGGTCCATGCAGATTAAATTGTGCGATCGCTATCTCGGCGATATCGTCATCATCAACGCGTTCATGCTCTCGCTCTTCCTTTGGTAACTGACTCCAATTTTTTAGCCATTCGTAGGCCATACGGAGGCGGCTGCGGGCATCACCTCTGAAGTCATTAACATGAGAAAGAAGCCCTGCCTCGTAGGCATGATGGGCACCGACCCATCCGCCACCAAACGTCCTTCGCGAAACAATTTCCTGAATCCGCTCTGGTTCAAGGAGTGCCGCAACAAGGTCGGTATTGTCTTGGAAAAGTTTTTGTTGTCTGGCGTCTCCGGCTGTTTCCTCTCCGGCTTTGAGGGCGAGTTTGGTTGCATCGACATAGCGTCTTGCTCGAAGGCTTGCCTTGAGGGCAAATTGCAGCCGTTGGATCTCCACATCCCGCTTTTCGATTGGATTAGCTGGGAGAGAGGACGACGATAGAGCGAGTTCGACCAGTTCGGTTAGCTGGCCAGCTTCCAGCATCAGCTGTGGAAGGGTTGATGCTACATAGGCGCTTGTTGATGAAAGCGGCTGTAAAGCATCAACAAAGTTGGACAACCGTCGAGCAGCAGGTTTAAATCGCTCGCGGAACCATGTTTCAACGGGCTCATCCCTGAACTGAATTGCATCACCCATCAATAATAATGGGCGACCAAGGTCGTGCGCGAAACTCCTGACCGCTGAAACATGGACTCCAGAGACAGCAGCCAAAACCGTAACGGGGACGAGCGGCCGTAACACCGCGAGGGCCGCACAGATCGACTCAATTTGCGATTGCTCCGCATGGCCCACTCGATCGCGCATCTGAGCTATTGCGTGCTCTAGCAGAGCGGCTATCGTAGCATCTACAGTTGTCGGATTCGGTCCCAGAGACCGAAGAATTTCAGGAAGAGGACAAGCTTGTTCCAACGCAGTAGCCTGAACACGAGGGTTGTGCGATGTCAGACGATGGAATTCATCAACATCGTACTCAACTGCATCAGGATAAGTCTGTCGAAGAAGTGTTGCTGTCTCGTCACGGTTAAAAGGCTTCAGTTCGATAGGCAAAACTGATGGTGGGGGATCAAGCAGGTTTTGTCTTTCTGTTCGGCAAAAAACTACCAACCGCAAGCCGTCAGGTATTGGTTCCCGTAGTAGGTCGCGGGCAAATGAGTGTTCCCCGCCAAACTCTTCTGAGGCCATCTCAGCATTGTCGGCGGCATCGATGGCAATGCATAGAAGGGATTGTGTGTTCTTGGCTTTGATTGCCGAAATACTTTGCTTCACGCGATGGGCAAAGGCGCGCAGATAGTCCGTGCTGTCGGCATTAGTCGAAGGAATCAATGGATCACAGAGACCAAGCGAAGCAAGTTCATTGGCGATTTGAACAAGTGCATCCTTGTGCCGATGCCTAGGACTTCCCGCCCGCCTATATTCGCCGTTGCCGAAGCAGTCATAGACTACGGTAACCGAGTTCGCAGGCAAGTAGTCCTTAATCCTTTGTGACAGAACAGATTTCCCAACGCCTCCCTCTGCATGCACTATAACCGGTATCTGAGCCGCAACTATATTGGCCATAATTTCGGCTTCTTGAATGCGAGGTATAGATTTATCTGCAGATTCAATGCGAGAAGAGGCCGGGAAAAGCAAATCCTCGGTTATTCCCAGTACTCTCAATACATCAATTTTGGTTATGGATGGATTATTTTCACTTTCCGATAATGCTCTCCTAGTCACCAATTCCTTGAGCTGAATAGGAGCATCAACATCATTTCCGGCAAGATATGCTTTGGTTTCCAGTGCTAATATTTTACGTTGGATCCAGTAAGCTGCATGACCGCCTTCAAATTTCAAAAGCTGGCAAAATGCTGAAAGTTTCGAGCCTGTTAGTGACGTAAACCTTTCAAGCTTTTTAAGTTCGTTAGGATGCCGGCTTCTTGCCATAGAAGCTGCATCCTCGATAGCCTCGATAAAATCAGAATTAATAGGACGATTGGATATAAAGCAAAATTCAAATCGTTTACCTAGGTTCCCAGTCCCAAAGCGATTTTCGAGTTCAAGGTGTCTCTTTGCAAAGCCACGGATGGTTTTTTCTAAGCCACTGGGAGGCCATGCCTCGGTAGGATTTTGGGTTGAATGCTTTAGCTGAATATATCTGACAAAGGTCGCTTTCTCGAGATCCTGACTACCATAGTACTCGCCGACGTCAATCAGTTCTTCGCCGGCCTCAACAGAATCGCCAGATGCAATTTCCTCCGATGAAGGCCCTTCAATTGTGATTGCAACAAGGCCAGATGCGGGCGATAGAAGCCGCAGGCAACGACGGGTAGCCCACAGATAGTGAAACTGATCTCCATCCCTACTGAATCTGACTTTAGAACTTTCACCCATTATCTCTACCTAAGTATTATAAGCTTCAACTAAACCGCCCGCGAATATAGCCAGCCACTTCCTTCAACTGCAGTGCAATGGATGAATTCCCACTCCGGACATAGAACTTGTCTGATTTAACACCGTTTTTATCTGTTTCCTGAACATACAGAGGGGTACCCCCCTTTTTGATATCGATCCGGCAGATTTCCCTATCTTCAATCTGCGGGAAGCTCGCGGCAATACCTGTCGCAGCGAATGCAGCTCCAAACTGCTGATTCAGCAGATTTCGGAGATGGAGTTCGAATTCATCAGAGTTGCCGCTCAAAGAGTTGAAGTCATGTTCTAGCCCAAGAATTTCTCCTTCATCATCCACGCCGATTAGGAGTGTACCTCCTTCAGAATTACTGAAGGAGGTAATCGATTTTATAATCACTTGCTCCAATTTCTTATCAACAACCGATTCTTGATAATTCCAGCGGAGCGAGGACTTAAATTCAAGACCGGAGCTTTCACCTTCCTCAATTAGTTCCTCAATCGGAGTCTCTAGCGCTGTATCCTCCGTCTTTGTTATTTTATCAAGGAAGTTATTTAGCTCATCAGCAAGCATACGCCGGCGTTCCGCCAAAAACGCCTCAAAGTTTTCCAGCTTCCATAATTCACGATCTAGAGGGATCGATTGTAATTTCAGTGCGGTAGGATGGTTCTTTTCCACCCCATCCAGGTAATTTTCCGCCGCGATGTTTGATTTTGACCTGTTTGCCAACTGAGTGAGTACAGCCCTATTGGTAATTTCCTGGGCAAGCGAATATTTCAAGCGGTTGTTGATGTCGTAACCGTTCTCTTTCAGGATGGAATAGGGGAAGATGTGATCCCATTCGAGGACAAACTTCTTACCCATGTTCTTTCTGATACCCAGACCAGTGGTAAAGCAAACAGCATTCCTGCTCTTGAAATACCAACGCATTAACGCCCAAAGGGGGTGACGAATATCAACGCCGACAAATTCATCCTTGCTGATTGCCAGAGGTCGTTCCACCTTGATAACGTTCAGGAGATCGTCAAAAGGATTCGACGACTTGGAGACAATTCCCACGTCCTTATCCAGTTTTTGAGGGGTCTGACTGATATAGCGTTGCCGAATCTGGGAGTAATAGAACCATTTGATGATTTTCTTGATTTCATCTTGGGTCAGATGCTTCGTCCCGCTCCTGAAGCGATTAAACGTGTAAACAATTATTGGTACCAAGGCAAAAACCGAATTGATCTCCTGGGTATGATCGATATAAGCGTGGGTTTTTAGAATGTTCATCACATAATCGATAACATCCTTCTCAAGAAGCTCCCATGCTGCCTTGGCCTGCTCCAGATTGTCTGGAGTGTGCAGTTTTTTCATCTCCGATCCGGCGTTATGCAGGCATCCGAGCATCACGAAGACAAGAAAATCCAGTTTGAAAACGAAACCATTCTTCTCAAGTTCCAGGAGTTTCGCCTTGAACAATTCCCGGGCATTCGGCCAGTAACCGCACATCTGCGCCAAGGCAAGTTCGGCATCTGTGAGGTTAACGCCGCTGGCGTTGACGATATAGAAAATGTCGATTGCTTCCTTAATACTAGCCTTAACCGGGATCGACTGTTCCAGGAAATCACGTTCAGGAATCGCCTCAATAACCTTGAAATTGTCGTCGATGAGGTCATCACGTTCATCCGAGACGGTTTCTTTCTGCCGCAATGCCTTGACCACATCTTTTGACCGGACTTTCTTCTTGAAGATGTCGGTCACATTCACCCAAAGAGGATTATTCTCCATCAGCTGCTTTTTGAAGTATTGAAGGTCAAGAGTTTCCACGTTCACGTAAAGGTTGCGGGTATCGTGGGTAATCTCTTCAGGCTTGTAATAGGGGGGGATTTCTCCGCGAATGAGCATGTAGAGTGTGGTAATCCTCTGCTGGCCGTCGAGAATTAGCTTCACGGCCCCCTGCTTCGGATCGTACTTCCACTTCCCTTTCAGCTCTGGAGGGTTATTAGTTTCCCAGGTGAGCATAGTCCCCGTTGGGTAGTCCTTGATGAGAGAAGCGATGAGGTATTTCGCATCGTCACGGCGCCAAACGTATTCGCGTTGGAATGCAGGAACAAAAAGCTGGTTTTCGTCAATTTTGTCCAGTATCTGGTTAACTTTCATTGTGCTTCTCCTGGGTTAGCTTGAACCCGACCACTCAGCAAGTCATGCATGAGGCCGTTTTTTTGTCGGCTGAGCTTAGAAACAATTTTTTCTTCATTCTCAACAACCTGGTTTGCACTCAAATAACGATCGAGAATTTTCTTTTGTTCTTCAATTGGAGGTATTGGCAGCCTAAGGGTCCGTAAGGTGGATGACTGTATAGCCTCCATAACTGCGCCTTGGGAGTGTCGTGCAAACCAATCTTTCACCCAGTGTGCGTGGTTAAGCTGCCAACAGACAAGCTCAGGAATAACTAGTTCTGTATCGAACGTCATCGTCCAAATGTGCTTGGATGAAAGTGCCTTGGTAATGCCATTGGGAACCACGCAGCATCTGCCAACTGTGCCCATAATCGTAATAATGACGTCTCGCGGGAAAACAGAGTACCTGCTTAGTTCCTGAAACTTCCGTTCAGTGACGAATCGATGAAATCGGGGGGCAAATCGTTCAACGAAAATATTGTCGATACCAAGAAGTGGGATACCTTCTTCAACCAGCTCATCCTTCAGCAACGCACTGCCAAATGGACCGCTTCGCATTGGACATGCAGTCTTTGCCAGAAGTTGATCGACCGGCAGGCAATTCCACTCCTTCGGAATCCACCCAAGCGGCGACTCTTTGTAGAGATCGGGCGCCTGCTCGCGGGAAGGGCGGAGACAGCCGTCAGGGGTGACGCCGCGGATGAAAAGGTCGTGCATCAGACCAGCCTTGACCTGCTGCATCTTCGCAATCAGCGCCTCAGTCTGCTCAATCGCTTCGTCCAGGGTCCGAATTATGTCACCAATTTTTTTTTGTTCATCAGGGGCTGAAGGAGCCTTGAGATGAATTCTTTTGAGTGTCGAGAGGGAGATTCGAGTTCGTGTTGTACCCGTTGATAAACGCTCAGCCTCACGTCGAAATTCGGCTCCGTTTATTGAAGCTGCTATAAAAGTCGAATCGTGCCGCCTATCCAGTCGAAGTTTTATCAAATCAGCAACAATGAGGCCCTGCTCGACATTATCGGGTACAATACACGCACGCGCCAAAGGGTCTGCCATTTTGGCAATGAGTAAATCACCTGGTTTTACCAAGCATCGGGAGAGAGAAGCCGCTTTTAGTTTCGAAGTGTATTTCACGTTTTCATTGATAAAGTGCCCATCTCCTAAGTTTTGGAGTTGGAGGATTCGAATACCATCTTCTGTATAATCCGAAACCTTAAGGTCAGACCCAAATGGCCCATCCACAAAGGAATTGGGTTCGGTTGATGCGAACACACACAAAGGCTCTTTCACCCATCCCGCAGGTAACGAATCACTCATACCCCAACTCCACCAAAAACCCCTTCAGCTTCGCCGCCGCGGCATTCCGCCGTGCCTCGATCTCCCCGGTCGTCACGGCATACTTCCGGTGCAGGTTCTCCAGCGCCGCCAGGCATGCCCGCTGGTCTGCCCGTAGATACCCTTCGTAGGTTTGCACCAGCAACCGGCGCAAGCGGTCGAGGATCACCGCCTTGGCCTCCTCTGAGCTGATCTTATCCCGGGCAGCAGCAACCAACTCCTCCTGCTTCTTCTCCGTGGCCCGCAACTCGGCCTTCAACTGCTTTGCCTTGTCCTCCAGCGCCTTGTGGCGGGCAAGTCGTTCCTCGATCTCCCCGGCACGGGCAAGGAATACTTTGGCGTCACGGTTTTCCTTCTTGGCAAGCTTACCCTGGGCCTTGGTCTCCTTCAGTTCGGCCTTGAGTGCCTTGACATCATCGGCAGGAAGCACTCCGGTGTCGTCGCTGTCCTCGTAATCCTCCTCATCGGCAGCGGCAAACAGGGCGGCAAGCTCTGCCAGCCGCAGCCGTTTTTGCTCCATGTCCGCCAGGATCTCAGGGAACTGGCTCTCCAGGATGTCGGCGTCGGGGATTAGCTCCGCCCCCCAGCCACTGGCAGCGATGGATTTGAGGTCGGCCTTCAGGTCGTCCACATACCGGGCGAAGGCGCCGCGGATCTGGTAGTCATTCAAGAGGCTCTGCACTGAGAAGGCATCAGTAATGGAAGCTAGCAGTCCGCTACGCAACTCGTAAATGTTCCCCTTCTGGCCGTTCCTGAAGGCTATTTTATCGATCAGCGGCTGATTATTGGTCCACCAGTCGCCCAGGGTCTCCAGAATGCGACCGTGGGCCGCAACCACGCCAGGGGCGAATTTGACCAGCTCTGACAGGGCACGGCGGTCGGTGACAGCGGGGGCGAAGCCGGCATAGGTACTGTCGTCGCTCCGGGGAACAAAGCAACGTTCCCGCAGGCCGGGGTAGTTTTCCCAGTACCGGGAAAGGGCCTCGATCTCCGCCACCGGCACGCCGCCGTGCAAGTGTGCGCGCACGTCGTGGGGCTCTGGTGGCGGGGCGTTGTCCACGTAACGACGAATGTTGCAGTTGTACTCCTCGGCTTTGATCTCGTCTTTTGGCACCAATCGGGCATAGCCGGGCACGTCCTTCTGTTCGCGATAGACATGGACGATCTTGGCGATATCCTCGGGACGCAGGAAGTTCTGTGCCTTCCCCTCACGGTATTCCCGGTCGGCGTTGATGAAAAAGACATGATCGCGATTGGCTGCGTCCTGTTTGTTCAGCACCAGCACACAGGCGGGGATGCCGGTACCGTAGAAGAGTCCGGCTGGAAGACCAATGATCGCCTCCAGCCATCCCTTGTCAATGAAGTGCCGACGCGCCTCCTTCTCCTCTCCACCGCGGAAGAGGACGCCGTGGGGCATGACAGTGGCCATCTTGCCGTCGGCCTTGAGCACTGACAGCATGTGCTGGACAAACATCAGGTCGGCCTTCTTCCCCTTCTCAGGCATCCAGACGGCGAAGCGGCCGGGGTAGTCGATATCCTTCCTTATGTAATTCTGGGAAAAGGGAGGATTGGCAAGTACCCGGTCGAAACGGGCCAGCTCGCCGCTTTCGGCCTTGTGCTGCGGCCGGCGCAGCGTATCCTCCTGGCGGATGTCGGCGTGTTCGATGCCGTGGAGGAGCATGTTCATCTTGCAGATAGACCAAGTGGTGCCGATGCTCTCCTGCCCGGCCAGGGTCAGGTCGCGGGGGTCGCCGCCGCACTCGCGGACGTAGTCGCGGGTCTGGATCAGCATGCCGCCGGAGCCGCAGGTGGGGTCGTAGACGCTCATGCCCGGCTGGGGATCGACGATCTCCACAAGGGTACGCACCACATCGGCCGGGGTGTAGAACTCCCCAGCCTTCTTTCCGGCGGAGTCGGCGAAATACTTGATCAGGTATTCGTAGGCCGCCCCAAGCAGGTCGGGAAACTCGAAATTCTCGTCCCGCAGCGGGATCTTCTCAAAGTTCTGGATGAAGTTGGCCAAGGTGTCGTCATCGAGGGAACGCTGGCCGATCTTCTTGTTGAAGTTGATCCCCTTGAGCACGTCCTGGAGGGCATCGACATTGGCATCCTCTAGCGCTTCAAGCGCCTTGTTGAGGGCCGTGCCGACATTGGTCTTCAGGTGGCGGATCTTCGACCAGTGGGCTTCCTCAGGCACAAAGAAAGTGTACTTGTCCGAGTTGGCAAGTTGGGAAGCGATGACGGCATCTGCCATCCCCTTGGCCTTTAACTCCTGGGCGAGTTGTTCCTTCTCCTGGTCGAACAGGTCGGAGAGGCGCTTCAGGAAGAGCATGCCGAAGATGTATTCCTTGTATTCGGAGGCATCCATGTTGCCGCGCAGGTCGTCACAGGCGCGGAACAAGAGGCTGGAAAGCTGACTGAGGGTGAGTTTGGGCATCAGAGGAGTTTCTCCAGTCGCCAGACGGCAATGTAGTCGAGTAGGATCATAGTTCCGGCTCCACAGTATCATTCGGCAGGAGTCTCCAACGGACTACCTGTCGGACCCCTTTGTGCGGTTGCGATGAAGAAAGCGGAACAGGAACCGGTTTTCGGGTATTGATATATTCGGCAAGGCCTTCGGCCAGTGCTGATTCCCCAATCACCTCAAGCAAGTACCCGAGACGTTGTGACCATGCAACAGGAGATAGCTCGGCAATGGCCACCAGCTTCATGGCGTCAAGTGATTCCGCCAGTTCGGTCAGAACAGTGGCGGTATTGTCAAGCCCACCTGCATGGTGTGGATAGCCGGCCAAATCAAAGGCAGTGACCTCCGGCGTCGAGACCTTCAGGTAGCCACGATCTGTTTTGAAGTCCATGGTAGGCATGGCAGCAACATTCTTCCGGACAATGAAATCGATCCTCACGCCGCCGCAGGTAATCCCGGGGCGAGAACGCTGAACCACCACCTGGAAAGTCTGGGGATGATGGTGGGCAGCACCGTGATGCTCGGCAGCAGTAAGGAGTCCTGCGTAATAGGGCTCTTCAAGGTGGGTCATCAACGCCGGTATAAAGTGATTGGCCGGTAGACACCCCAGCTTTCTATATTCCGGGGTAACAATTACATAGAACCCCCGGAGCGGCATGGCGATCTTCCCTTTATGTCGCAGCCGACGCAAGGCAGCGCGGGTGGCAATGACACCGGACCCAAGCGCCGCAGCAGCCTCAACACCGGAGAAACAGTAGATTCCCTGGGCGAGCAGATCATCTATGTAGTGAGAGACAAGCATGTTCTCTTAGATACGCCAAATAAACATTAAAAGCAACATTGCCAGTTGTTTTTACGGCTTGACGTGTTTCTAATTGAAATTTCTATGCAAAAAAGAGGCTCGAGACCGGGAGTGGTATTAAAGGAACGGTACCACAAAAAAGTGGTATGTAAAGTGGTATGCAAAAACAAAAAGGACTTAAGCTAAGCGCCTAAGTCCTTGATTTTTTGGAGCGGGAAACGGGATTCGAACCCGCGACCTTCAGCTTGGGAAGCTGACATTTTGGTGTTTCAGCGTCTTTCAAAATGTTACTGTTTTTATCATCATTCAATTGTATATCATTGACATATTTCATATTTTACCCTATTTTCTATTTCCAGATGTTTCAGTTTGCCTCCCTGTTTGCCAACCATAAAACGGATGCAAAACGGATGCAAAGGGGTCAAGCGACACTCAAAAAGGATGCAAAACGGATGCAAAGAAAATGGGGAAAACGATGAAACAATTTACCGACCGTTACCTCACCTCTCTCAAACCTCAAGATAAAAAATATGTCGTAAGAGAGGGTCGAGGATTCGCGATCCAGGTACTGCCATCGGGAACAAAGACATTTATGTATATCTTTGAACTGAACAAGCAGAAGGGGTACCTGCTGCTCGGCAATTATCCGGCCATGTCCTTGGGAGATGCCCGAATAGCTTACAACGACGCATATAAACTCGTCAAGAACGGCATTGATCCACGTGAGGAAAAAAGAGCCGCCATTGAGGAACAATCTCGATTGGCAAATGAGGCTAAACTTCAAGCTGAAGTTGCAGCCCTTGCTGCCGTAAAACTGGAAAGAGACTCCTTCGAATCCCTCATCGCGGATGAAATCCCCGAAGGTTACACCCCGATAACCGTCGAGCAGCTTGCTGCGGTATGGTATATCAAATACTCGAAGGAGAACCATTCAGAACGATGGCGTGAGACGATCCTCAGCGCTTTCAAGACTCACATCATTCCCGGCATTGGCAAAATGGAAATTTCCACAGTCCGACACAAGCATGCTGTTTCTCTCATCGAACAAATTGCATCCAAGGTCCCTGGATCTGCTCGAAACGTTATGAAATTTGGCAGACAGATGTACAAATATGCCTGCCGGCAGGAGTGGGCAGAGATTCAACCTTTCCAAGAGATCACAGCATCTGTCCCTAAGATCGCCCCCAAAACTGATGATCGACATCTCGATGACGACGAGATTGTGAAAGCGTGGGCAGAGATCAGCAACTCCTCAAGCTCCAAAGAAGTCAAAAGAGCTTTGAAATTAATTCTTGTAACTGCTCAACGTCCTGGTGAAGTAGCACAACTTCATCGAGATCAAATCAAGAACAGATGGTGGACGATCCCTGCCGAGGTCGCGGGAAAGAATGAGCGTGAACACAGAGTCTACCTGACCAATACTGCACTGGAGTTGATTGGAGACGGAAAAGGACATATTTTCTCGTCTGTGAGGGGCAAAAGAGGACATATTTCCGAAAACGCTCTTTCACAAGCAATAAATCGAGGCTATTTGGACGACAATGTCGTGAAAGTTGTTGGGAATAGAAAGATCAAAGCGCGTAAAGAGCCCTATTTTGGAATGAAACCATGGTCACCGCATGATCTTCGACGAACTGCGCGAACAAATATGGCTCGGGTAGGTATTTCAGATGAAGTTGGTGAAGAGGTTATTAATCACATCAAGCCAGGTATTGTTGGGGTATACAACAAATATCGCTATGATGAAGAGAAAAAGGATGCCCTGCAAAAATGGGAGGTCCTCCTTCATGAAATACTGGCAGCAAAGCAGTCCGATGGATGAAATATTTTCTAACCTACTTTTCGGTTCAAGCCTAACTTTAGATGAGGTATTGTTTCAATTTGCTCCCCCCTGCCTCTCCCCTCAGACCGGGGGAGGGGGCACAACAGATTATTCCTAATTTTTGAAAAGGATAGGAAAGTGAAATGACTAAGGCTGATATTGTTGAGCGCGTATCAGAAGGATGCGGGATAACAAAAAAAGTCTCTTTTGATATGGTTGAAGCTGTCTTCAATATAATAAAATCCACGCTTGAAGCTGGCGAAGAGATTAAGATATCTGGTTTTGGGAAGTTCGATGTGAGGCAAAAACGTGAACGTAAAGGGAGAAATCCTCAAACCGGGAAGTCTATTGTTATAGAAGCCCGTCAAATCCTTTCGTTCAAACCAAGTACGATCCTCAAACAGTCTTTAAATGAAATAAAATAATGTTGCCACACCACAGATTATTTGCAATCGTCCCGCCAAAGACAGTTTGTTTGCCCACATTCCGATGCTAAGCCGGTGTCAAAGCAGGGAGTATTGCCCTCTTCTGCCTGAATTGCCCTGACGATCTCAACTTTTTTCAATTTGGTTGTACTCAGTCCGTGCTGAACGGCTATTTTCTTGATGTCGGTCAGATTCATCTTCGTGTTTCTCCCTTGGTTATTCGGTCTTTCTTTTAACAAACGCCTCTTTGCAGTGTTCGGAACAAAAGTAGAATATGCGGCCATGCCGCTCGACAGTACTCGTTGCCGCTATTGACGGGATGCGCATACCACAGACGATATCCACGACCGTGTTGTCTTTCTGGTACATAGGATGAGTTTCCAGGCGGAAATAAGTGTCGATGAAATCGAGAATTCTGTCCTCAACCCATCCAGACAGTGCATCGTCATTGCCTGAAATCTGGAAGGTGTCTTCAGTATTCCGAGTAAAATCCATCAGAATTGGGAAGATACTGAGGTCATAGCGGGCAGTGATGTTTTCTGTTTCTCCTGCTGACAATGCAATTGCAAGTCTCACTGTTGCCGGGAACCGGGGGGTATGGGCAAATTCGCAGGCGCAGATGCATTCCATGTCGGTAACCAGCATCTCAACCTGAGCATTTTCAAAGTTCGTCGCCAACTCCTTCATGCGTGGCTTTACAACGGATTCAATAGCGTTCTTGGCCACTGCTGCATAACGTTCCCTCTGATCCAGCATTTCCTTCATTTTTTCATCCAACTGGCGCTGGTTATCAGCTATCTCTCGTTGATGCAGTTCGAAACGGTTGCGAATCCTTTCCGTCAGGGAGATTCTTGGCTCCATGGCAATTCTCCTTCCTCAGCGGCTAAAGAAACAACTAATCCCTGAATTTTACATGACAAGCTGCACAGACTTCCTCAACCTTTTTGAATGCCTTTCTTGCACCGTTAAAGTCTCCCTTTCCCGCCATTAACCGAGTCGATATTAAGGTCAACTCCAAAGATTCGGCTAACTCCACAAATTTTTTGTGCTGCTTGACATTTTTATGCGGCCTTGACTTCTTCAAATCAGGGATTGCCCGCAGCATCTTTCCTGCTTGAAGTTCCACTGCTGCCGCATCACCCTTTTCAATAGCATTTTCAAGGTCTGCCACCACAAGGGAAAACATTGGCATTATTGCATGCAACCTTTTCATCTGCTCATCAGCTGCATGTTTATCATGCTTTTCCGTGCCATGGGCAGAAGCAACACCGGAATAGACCAGACCTGCCACAAGCATTGTTGCCGCAGCAACGTACCTGTTTTTCATTGAGTATCCCCCGACATTATTATCAATGCTCCTTCACTTCCAATAACCAGACATTATCACCCTCAGCTTGCCTGCCAAGTTTGTCAACTACTTTCCAGTGTACCCGTATCGGCAGTCGCTCTTTGAAATGGGATGAGTCCTTTGGTTTCAAGACTGCCGCCATGTCGAACACGGAATGGTAGATGTCCCCTTCATAAGGCTTGCCGTCTTTGGAGAACAGCTTCAACTCCTTCACGTCAACCGGACGGTCGAAGAATACATTCACATCCTCAACATTGCTGGCGCCTTTGTCACGCATGGCAGTGACACTCAGCAGACGAGGCGGTGTTGGCTGCTGAACTGTGCCATCCTCGGAGCCATTTGCCGACGCGGTTAATGGCACATCCTTCCCATCAACCTGGAACCGGATATCTTTGACTCCCTTGAACTGATGCAAGGTCAAGTTTAAAGCACGAGCAAAGTCATCAGAATTTGCCGCATTCAACTCTTTACTGAAGCTCAGGGTGACGATCCCTTGATCATCTTTTAAAGATAACAGTCGAGTCCCGCTCGCGACAGAAAGGAATTCTCCCTGATAACTGCCAATGTCCATGCCACTAAGCAGGCGCTCCACCGCTACTTTTTTTAGGCTTCCTTCGTCAAAGGTGAAAAAAGGAAATGGAACCACCTTTCCCATTTCTTTGCTCGACGGGAAATAGATCACAAAAGCATATGCAGTGCCTTTGTCTACAGGCGGCGCAGCACCAAAATATTTTTCATAGGCAGCGGTGGTCACTACTTTGCCAAGCTGAGTCGGTGCAGTTGATTGCTTACCCTTGTCGCAACCAGCAAGCGCTACCACAAAAACCATTATCAATAATACAACGAGACGTTTCATTCTTGCCCCCGAACGACAATGGGGATGGTCCATAGCCTGAACCATCCCCATGTTGCAACTTGGATGCAGGCTATCTTATTTAACCGTGTACCAGAATTTTGCGCTGCGGGTTTTACCGTCTTTCAGTTGAAACTTGGACATAACCCCGTATTTACCCTTCTTTGACAGGTCAAAATCGCCGCCGAAATGTCCCTGCATCCCCATCAGGTCCTTGGTCTGATCGCTTTTGTCCGGGTTTTGCACCTTGACCGTGACCTGTCCCTCGGTCAGAGCCTTACCGGTTTTGGCATCCTTGAACTCTACAGCGATATGGTGGGTCTCCTTCATCTCTTTCGGCATCTCCATGTTCATGGCCTTCATGTGCTCTTTCATGCTCATGACCTTGAAAGTCGCCTTTACACCATCCACAACTTCTTCATGGGCGACATCACCTTGATGACCGCCATGCCCCATATCGTGTCCGCCACCATGATCGCCATGGTCTGCAGCAAAAACTACCGGGGCACTGAGAGCAAGAATTGCGGCAACTGCCAGAATCAATTTTTTCATGTCGTAATTTCTCCTTTGTTTGAGGTTAAGATGTCACTGACGAATTAATGATGTGAATGTCCGCCGCTACTATACTGATCTGAGCGATAGGTTGACCTGTCAAATTCCGCGCAACCGGATACCACTGCCAAGAGCAACATCAGACTAACCAAAAGCAATACTTTATTCATGCCGCAAATTCTCCTTCTCAAGTGATTGACCACGATATCTATCAAGCAGTAACGATGCCAAACCATATCTATCTAATATTACTTACTTTGCTGAGACAGATCGCTTATCGCTTTAGAGAATATTCAACAGGTGCGTAGCATATTCCTCAATGCTGCGAGTGAACCCCTTAGTGCTTCATCCCCGAATAGTGCAACTTCCCTTTTTTCAGGTCCCGCTTCTTCATCAGCACAAAGATCACCGGCGTCATGATGAGGACGTGCACCGCCGAGGAGATCATGCCGCCGATCATTGGTGCAGCGATCGGCTTCATGACGTCGGCGCCGGTGCCGGTTGACCACATGATCGGGATCAGACCGAGGAGCGCTACGGCTACAGTCATCAATTTCGGCCTGAGCCTGAGCACCGCACCCTCGAAGGTCGCGTCGTAAATGTCCTGCTCCGAACAGGGGCCGTTGATCAGCTTTCTGTCCAGAGCCTCATGCAGGTAGATGACCATCACCACCCCGGTCTCCACGGCAATGCCGTACAGGGCGATGAAGCCGACCCAGACCGCCACCGACAGATTATATCCGAGCGCCGAGACTAAGTAGACCCCTCCCACCAGGGCAAAGGGCACCGAGAGCATGACCATGCTCGCCTCCAGGGCCGAGTGGAAGGTGAAGTAGAGCAGGATGAAGATGATCACCATACCGAGCGGTATCAGCACCTGCAGGCGGGCCTTGGCCCTGATCTGGTTCTCCCACTGTCCTGACCAGGTCACATAATATCCCGGAGGGAGCTTGAGTTGCTTCTCCAGTACCTGCTTGGCCTCGGTCACAAAGCCACCCATGTCTCTACCGCGCACATTGAGGAACACCAGCGAGCGGAGCAAACCACCTTCGGAGTTGATCTCCGGTGCACCGGTGGAGACCTTCAGCTTGGTGACCAGCGATAATGGCACTTGCGCACCTTCCATTCCGGCTACCAGGATACGGCGGATGGCCGGGATGTTGTCACGATAGTCGCGCAGATAGCGGATGCGGATCGGGAAGCGGTTGCGTCCTTCGACTGTGGTGGAGAGCATCTCGCCACCTAACGCGGTTTCGATGACATCCTGGATATCGCCGACATTGACGCCATAACGGGCCGCTGCCTCCCGGTCTATATCAATATCGATGTAGTTGCCGCCGGTAACCCGCTCAGCAACGACATCCGCGGCCCCCGGAATCGGCTTGAGTATCGCTTCCGCCTGCACTGCCAGATCCTTAAGCACGTTCAGGTCATTACCAAAAATCTTGACCCCCAGGTCAGTTCTGACCCCGGTGGAGAGCATGTTGATCCGGTTGATGATCGGTTGGGTCCAGCCGTTACGCACGCCGATCTGCTGCAGCTTGGAGTCCAGCTCTGCCACGATGTCGGCCTTCTTGAGTCCGGGACGCCACTTATCCTTGGGTTTCAAAATGATGATGCTCTCGAACATGGAAACCGGCGCCGGGTCGGTGGAGGTCTCGGCGCGTCCCACCTTGCCGAGGACATGCTCTACCTCGGGAACGCTTTTGATGATCCGGTCCTGAACCTGAATCAGCCGCTTGGCCTCGGTGATGGAGACGTTGGGGAGGGTTACCGGCATATAGAGCAACGACCCTTCATCCAGCGGCGGCATGAACTCAGAACCGAGCTTCATGAACATCGGCACAGCGATGGCCAGGGCAACGATATTGAGAAAGATGGTGGTCTTCTTCCAGACCAGTACCCAGCGGATGACCGGGGAATACAGCTTGATAAAGAACGTGGAAACTGGATTTGAGCTTTCCGGCGGCATTTTGCCGCGCATGAAGAAGTACATCAGTACCGGCACCAGAGTGATGGCGATCATGGCCGACCCCATCATGGAGAAGGTCTTGGTGAAGGCCAGGGGATGGAACAGTTTCCCTTCCTGCCCCTCCAGCATGAAGACCGGCACAAAGGAGAGCACGATGATCGCCAGGGAGAAGAAGATCGCCCGACCGACCTGTTTGGCGGAGGTGATAACCACCTCAAGCCGCTTTCCGGCACGCTCTTCAGGAGGCATTTCAGAGAGATGGCGGTAGCAATTCTCTACCATGATGACCCCGGCATCTACCAGCACGCCAATGGCGATGGCGATCCCTCCCAGTGACATGATATTGGAAGTGACCCCCATCAGCTTCATGGTGATAAAGGCGATCAGAACAGAGATCGGGAGCGTCAGCACGATCACCAGAGCGCTCTGAAAATGCAGCAGGAAGATCAGGATCACTAACGAAACAACGACCGATTCCTCCAGCAGGTTTTTCTTCAGCGTGTCAACTGCCCGCATGATCAGGTCGGAACGGTCATAGGAGACCATGATCTTCACACCTGGCGGCAGCCCCTTTTCCAGCTCCTTGATCTTTTCCTTGACCCGGTGAATGACGTCATGGGCGTTCTCGCCGTAGCGCATGACCACGATGCCCCCCACCGCCTCGCCTTCGCCGTTCATCTCCAACAGACCGCGTCGGATTGCGCCCCCCATCTGCACGGTTCCCAGGTTCCTGACATAGATCGGGGTGCCGCGCATGTCAGCGCCAACCACGACGTTTTCCAGGTCTTCCTTGGATTTTACGTAACCGCGACCACGAATCAGGTATTCGGCATCAGCCTGCTCGATAAGCTTGCCACCCACGTCTTTGTTGGAAGCCTTGACCGCATCCATCACTTTGCTGACCTTGATGTTGTAGGCAAACAGCTTACTTGGATCGAGGTCGATCTGGTATTCGCGCACCAGCCCGCCGATGGAGGCAACTTCAGCTACCCCTTGCACGGTGTTGAGCTGGTAGCGGACGAACCAGTCCTGGAGGGTGCGCAGCTGCTCCAGGTCGTATCCTTTGCCTTCGATGGTGTACCAGAAGACGTGCCCCACACCAGTGCCGTCCGGGCCAAGAGTCGGCACCACGCCTGGGGGGAGCAGCGACGCGGCGTAGTTCAGCCGCTCAAGCACACGGGTTCTGGCCCAGTAGATATCAGCCTTGTCCTCAAAGATCACATAGATCATGGAGAAGCCGAAGGCGGAAGAGGCGCGGACGGCGCGGACCTGGGGTAGCCCCTGCAGGTTCACCGCCAGGGGGTAGGTGACCTGATCCTCCACCACCTGCGGCGAGCGCCCGGGGTAGTCGGTAAAGACGATGACCTGATTGTCGGACAGGTCCGGTATGGCATCAACCGGCGTCTTGTACACCGACCAGACCCCCCAGGCGATGATCAGCCCAAAGAGCATCAGGACGATGACCCGGTTGCGGGCGCTATATTCGATGATTTTTTCTATCATGGCAGCATTCCTTGTCGGAGATCGTTAGGTAGTCGTCATTACATCTTCATGTCATCCATCTTCAGCGTCCCCTTTTTTGCCGGAGGCTGCTGCGTGGCCGGCGCTCCATGGCCCTCATGTCCTCCTGAAGGTTGCTGAGTTCCAGCAGGTGTCTGTCCTTGTGTCGCCGGTTTAGCACTTCCACCGGTATGTTTGCTGTGATCCTGGCCGCCGCCACCTTTCAGCTGCGATTCGGAATCGATCAGGTAGCCACCGGATACCGCCACTTTCTCTCCTGCTTTCAGCCCCGAAAGAATCTGGACTTTGTCATCGGTCTTTTGACCTACCTGAACATCGCGCGGCTCGAACATGCCTGGCTGTCCCTCAACCCAGACCACCTGACGCTTGCCGGTATCGATGACCGCCGTTACCGGCACCACAATCGACGTGCCGAGCGGCACCTTGATGATGGCGTTGACAAACATGTCCGGTTTCAGGCGCATTCCGGGGTTGTCCATCTCCACCCTGGCCTTGACGGTCCGGGTCTTGGGATCAAGGAAGGGGTAGATGTAAGCTATTTTTCCGCTGAACGGTTTGCCGGGGAATGACTGGGAGCGAATCTCCACCTGCTGCCCGATGTGGATGTTGGGGAATTCGTTCTCGTAAACTTCCACTTCAACCCATACCTTGGAAAGATCGGCGATGTTGAACAGTACCTCTCCGGTGTTGACGTATTGCCCCTGCTGCATCATTTTCTCGATCACCACTCCTGAGAGCGGGGTATAGATGGGGAGTTTGATATTCGGCTTGCCTGCCTTTTCCAGTTCGGCAATCTGGCTCTCCTTCACCCCGAAGAGCATCAGCCGCTGTTTTGCCGACGCTACCAACCCCTCGCCGTTCTGGGAGATAGCCGCCACCGGCGAGTTCTTCAACTGGTCGCGGCTCTTGACTGCCAGCAGGTATTCCTGCTGGGTAGCGACCAGGTCGGGGGAATAGACTTCGGCCACTGGTTTGTCTTTGCTGACGATATCGCCGACCTTGTTCACATGCAGCTGATCGATACGCCCGGCGATCCAAGCAGTCACCTTGGCCTGACGCGCCTGGTCGAACTGAACAATGCCGACAGCATTGATCTCTTTGTTCAGAGCTGTCTGTTTTACTGCAACCGTTGCTACATTTGCCATAACCCTTTGCGTCGGCGAAAGTGACACATGACCGAGCATATCGGCCTGCTGTTTCTGTTCAGCAGTCATCTCGCCACCGGCAGCACCTTCGATCTTCTTGATCAGTTCCATGCCGCAGATCGGGCAGGTACCCGGCTTGTCTTTAATGATGAAAGGGTGCATGGAGCAGGTGTAGAGCTGCTTACCCTGGGCTGCCTTCTGTTCTGTTGCCGGAGCGGCTTGTTTCTTCTGCCACAGATACCAGCCACCACCTGCCATAGATGCCAGGATGATAATTGCCAGGGGGATTGCGATTTTTTTGTTCAGGGCCATGGTGTCGTACCTCGTATATGGTGAATTTAGTGATGTTTTGAATGTTCATCCGCCGGAGTTTGTGGAGGTGTTGCCGGCTCTGCAGGGGCAACTGCCTGAGGCGCCGTCGGAGGCTGTGCCGCTACCGGTGGTGCAGTTGCCACGGTAATGTCACCCCCCACCGCCGCCTCAAGCTGAGCCAGCTTCATCATGTACTCGGCTTGGGATTCGTACAGTTCCCGCTCGTAGTTAAACAGGTTCATCCGGCCGTCCAGCAGGGTCAGGAAGTCCACCTTGCTCACCCGGTAGCTGATGACCGCTGACTCAAGGGATTGCTCGGCCTGGGGGATGATCCCCCCTTTGTACAGTTCGACCAGGCGCCAACGCCGATCCATCTGGGCCAGGGTGTCGTTGATGGTATAGGAGATGGTGTTCCTGAGCGCATTCAGCTCTTCCGTCGCCATGCTGGTTTCAGACGTTGACTCGGCCACCATGGCCCGGCGCTTTTCCTGCTGGAACGGCAGGTTGAAGGTAACACCGACGGTGAACATGTTGTAGCCGGGGTCTTTCACCATGTCGTTATCGACCTTTTCACGGAACATGTATTCAAAGGAAAGGTTGAAATCAGGCCAGTACTCTTTTTCGGCCAGGCGATGTCCGGCCTGCCCCTTGCTGACCAGTTCGGAAAGGCTCTTCATCTGGGGGCGTTTTTCTTCGGCCAGATATTTTAACTGTTCGGCGGATTGGGTGATCTTTGGCAGGGAGAAATCGGCAATGGGGCCTACCGGCGTATTCCCCGGACGATACAGGAGGTAGTTGAGGTTGGCCTCCAGGCTCTTGCGCTGCTGTTTCAGGGTGATCTGCATGTCGAGCATCTTGGATTTTTCCAGCCCGGCCTTATAGATATCCTGCTGCACCCCCTGGCCGACCGAATATTTCGACTCGGCAATGGTCACGAAGTCGCCGAGCAATTGCAGGTTTTTAGCCACGATCTCCAGCGACTTGTCTGTTGCCCAAATCTGGTAGTAGGTCTCCTTTACCATGCGGGCCAGTTCAAGCTTGCGCTCCTCGATGGACCAGCGGTAGGACTCGGCCTCGTGCTTCGCCATTTCCTGTCGGATATCCCGTTTCCCCCAGAAAGGGAGCTGCTGAGAGATGCCGATCACCTTGGCGGTCTGAGGGTCGCTGCCACCGAAAGAGAACGGCTCACGCGCCACCAGATTCTGCAGCTTCAACATGAACATCGGGTCTTCCAGGCTTGCCGCTTGTTTGGCCTTGTTGGCAAACATCTGCCAGCGGGACTGGGAGGATTTCACTTCCGGATTGCCGGCAAGAGCGGCATCAATGAGTTGCGGCAGGTTTTCGGGCGGCAGTTTTATCTCCTCCGCCCACGTCACGACTGGAAAGAGGAATATGAGCAGCAGTAAAGCAAGTGAGCGCAGATATTTCATGGGAACTCCTGATTCGTAAATTGACGATATCATTAGGATTACACACTGCATGCCAATTGTTATCTAGCTGATTTAATGGGTTATTTACTGCGAGAAGGGTCAGCTGCCAGAAGAATATCCCCCAAGAGTGGTGAATATTCTACAAATAATCCCCCTAGCAATTCAGTGTGGCATGGCACTTTATTTCTGTTCGGCGTTTACTTAAGATTACTTAAGCTATTTGCCAGCCGAATGCCCCGGAACGGTAATTCCATATTTCTCAAGCCGGTAGATGAGCGTATGCCGGGGAATTCTGAGAAAACGCGCTGCCGCCGTCTGATTCCATGCATTGCGCTCCAGCGCCTGGACAACAACTTCCCGTTCAAGTTCTTCAAGCGGATACCCATCATCTGGGAGCTTTATCACGGCGTGCCCGATCGGGGCAGCTTCCCGGAATTTTTCCGGCAGCTCGTCACGGCTGATTTCATCTCCGTTCCGCATTATCAACAGCCGTTCGATGGTGTTTTCCAACTCCCGCACGTTGCCCGGCCACGGGTACATGACCAGGGTTTCGAGCGTATCTTTTGCAAAAGTGACCTTTTCGCTCCCATGCTTGCCGCAGAAATATCGGATCAGCAGCGGAATATCCTTGCGCCGCTCCCGCAGAGGCGGCAGATGGACCGGGATGACCGACAGGCGGTAGTAGAGATCCTCACGAAAAGTGCCGCCGGCAATGGCCTTGTCGATGTCCAGGTTGGTGGCAGCGACGATCCGGACATCCACCTTCTGGACTTTGGTCCCGCCGACCGGTTCCACCTCTTTTTCCTGCAGCGCCCTGAGCAGCTTGGGCTGCAGTTCCAGTGGGAGCTCACCCACCTCATCCAGGAACAGGGTGCCGCCATCCGCCAATTGGAATTTGCCGGTCTTGTCCTTGATTGCACCGGTGAAGGCCCCCTTGAGATGGCCGAACAGCTCACTTTCCAGCAAGTCACGGGGGATGGCGGCACAGTTAATGGCTACAAACGGTGCTTCCCGGCGGGAACTGTTGGCGTGGATGGAGCGAGCCACCAGTTCCTTGCCGGTGCCGGACTCACCAGTGATCAGAATCGATGCCTCGGTGTCTGCCACCTTGCTAATTACCGCAAAGACCTTTTCCATCTCCCTGGATTGCCCCACAATGGTGCGGAAGTCGGCCTTGTCCGACAATTCGCTCTTCAGACGTTTATTCTCTGCAGCCAGCCCGTTGAACTGGAGCGCTTTTTTGACCGTCAGTTTGAGGGCGTCCCGGTTGAACGGCTTGGTGATATAGTCGTAGGCGCCGGCCTTCATCGCTTCAACCGCAACATCGACCGTGCCGAAGGCGGTAATGATGATGACCAGCGTCTCCGGGGAACGTTCCTTGATGGACTTGAGCACCATCAGTCCGTCCATGCCAGGCATGTTCATGTCGGTAATAACCAGATCGGGGCGGGACTGGCCGAACCAGTACAGACCTTCCTCGCCTGACGAGGCGGCCTGCACTGCATACCCTTCTTCCTGGAGATTGTATTCCAGCACCCGCCGCAGCGAGTTGTCGTCATCGATGACCAGTATTTTCTGCTGCATGATTATTCTCCCGTCTGCTGCGGCAGCCTGACGAAAACGGTCGTTCCGCGACCGGTTTCGCTTTCAACCAGCAAGGTGCCGCCATGGCTCTCGATAATCTTTTTTGTAATCGCCAGACCTAAACCGGTACCGTCCGGCTTGGTGGTGAAAAAGGGCTCAAAAATGCGTTTCCGGGTCTCCTCGTCCATTCCCGGGCCGGTATCGCGGAACTGGATCTCGCACAAGCCGTCCTGATATGTTTTCGTGGCGATGATCACGCTGCCGCCGGGCTTGGTGGCCTGCATAGCATTGATGATGATATTGAGAAATGCCTGGCGGAGCTTTTCGCCATCGGCCCTGATTATTACCGGAACAGGTGGCGGTTGCATGACGAGCTTGATGTTTCGCTCCCTGGCATCGTTCGATACCAGGGTCACGATTGTTTCCAGCTCCTCCTGCACCGGGCATGGCTTCATATCGGCCGGTTGCGGCCGCGCCATGTGCAGGAAATCTTCCACCACCCGGTTCAGGCGCTCAGTCTCCTTGATCTGGATCTCGATAAATTCGTGCTTGGGGTCGCCTGGCCTGTAGTCGTCCTTCAGGATCTCGGCGGTTCCCCGGATGGAACCGAGCGGATTGCGGATTTCGTGGGCCAGTACCGCTGCCATTTCGCCCAGGGTCGACAGTTTCTCGGCCCGGCGCAACTGTTCTTCGATGGTGATGATCCGCTCCGACTGGTGCTGCAGCTTCTGGTACGACTCCTCCAATCCACGGGCGGTTTTCTGGAGTTCCACCGTTCGTTCCCGCTCCCGTTGGGAGAGCAGACCCGTAACACTACCAACAACGTTGTACATCAGTATCTCAAGATACTTCTCCATCTCCATGGTCAGGTGACCACCCCACTGGAAAAGAAGATGGGGTGCATAGGCAATGCTGACGATGACCGCGCACAATAACCCGCCCCGGAAGCCGAACCAGAGGGCCGCCAGAATGATCGGCAGGTAATAGAGCCGCTGGAATATGTCGTGCAGGTAAGGAAGATGGAGCGGGGTCAGATAGTGGAGTAGACTGATTGCCACAATGAAAAAAAAGAGGATGATTGGCCGAAGAATCGATGACTTTTCCATGTGGCGGGTTTTCTCCAGGAAGCGATGCCTTAGATTTGCATGAGTATTGTTTACCACGCAGCTACAACAATGCAACTAACTGTTTGATATCACGAATTATCTGTATGGGTAATTTCGAACTGACCGGATTACAGGACAAGTATCATCATGGGCACCATCATGAGCAGCATGAACCCGGCTCCCCACCATCCCCACTTACCACCGCCGAAATGATGGGAGAAAAAGCCATGTTCACCATGCTCATTGACGGCATTCATGACACTGGCGTTCACTTCGTACTGGATCAGCTCAGACTGATTCCGGCGATCCGCGATCTTGACCAACACCCTGTAGTCACCCGGTTTCTCGAACTTCCAGGAATCGACATATTCGTTATCGAGCAGATCGATCTGGCGTTTGGCCAACGGTTGCTCAGCACCTTGCTCATAGAGCTCCAGCGTTACCTCTCTATCGGTAAGGCGGATTCCGTCCTTGCTCAGCGAGAGTGAGAGCTGGACATTGGCATTCGGTTCGATCTTGTCAGGGGTTAACTTTACAGTCGCCTTGAGCCCTTGCTGGGTAAAGCTCTGCTCAAAAGCAAATGCGACGGAGGGAAGAGACAGGAACAAGAGAAACAGAATCAGTTTTTTCATGATTGGTACTCCTTGGCTTATAGTATTCAGACAGACGACGTTAGGATTTCGATAGCTCCGGCAGGGTCGCCGGGCTGCAAGAGTTCAACCTTGCCATTTACCGGTATGGGTCGGGCCAATGTATCCTGTACCGGACAGTGTTTCTCCACGAGCCTTGCAAGCTGGCTGATGCTTTCCGGTGACGCCGATGAGACGATACGGGTCGTGAAACTGATTGATGAGAAGCCGGCAGGAACCTCCGCCAGCCCCAAAAATCCATGGAGATCGATATTCCCCTTGGCATGGACTTGAATCCTCTGGATATCTATCCCCAGCACCGCTGCAAAGGCACGATAGACGATTTCCTGGCATCCTCCCAACGCGGCCAGCAAAAGTTCCACCGGATTGGGTGCGGTATCGTTGCCACCAAGATCACGCGGTTCGTCAATGTGGACGGTAAAGCCGCGTATCTCGGAGCGGACAGTAAAACCCGGATTGTCTGAATATGTTGAGGCACGAAAAACGGAATTGGCGAGTTTGGGATTTGCCTTGACCGTGGAGATGAGATGTTCCACTGAGGTTTTAATGGTGTCGGTCATTTCATCTCCTTAATGCACCGAGCAACTGGTGCACGGGTCAAATGAATGTATGATCCTAAGCAGCTCAATCGGCTGGTTCATGTCTTCCACACAGGTGCCTACCAAGGCCTGTTCAATCGGCCCCGGAACACCGTTGTCGTCACGGGGGGAAGCATTCCAGCAGGTGGGAGTGATTATCTGGTAACGGGAAATAAGCCCGCCGGTAGAACATTGCATCCAATGCCCAAGTGAGCCCCGTGGCGCTTCGGTCAGTCCGACTCCGCTCCCGGATGGAGGGAGCGCGATATCGGTGTAGGAAGCAACATCGGGAACCAGAGCATGTACCCACTGCGGAAGGCGTTCCGCCAGCAGTTTCGTTTCCTCCGCCCTGGCCAAGATCCGGTCCATGGCGGAACAGCCACCCCGGTAGTAGCCGTTGACCGTCATTCTGGCCAGGGGTCCTGTCTCGTACGGTTTGCCGCGGTGCCGCGGTGCCTTTAACCATGAGTAGCCGGGAGATCTTCCATAAGCCGGAATCGTTTCGCCGTGAATGGGATGAAGTCCGCTAGGGCTTGAGTAGTATGCGTACCGCACGAATTCCCGGATGTCCTGCAGGCTGAGCGATTCCCTCTCCATGTCAGTGAGTAATCCCTGGCGGAATACTGACTCGCCACGCGGTAAATCGAATGCAGAAAAGCAGAGTAGATTCCCGTTTCCTTTTCCGATCTTGAAGTAATCGGCATAGACCTGTGAAAGGAGATGCGCGTCAGGATAGTACCTGTTGAATACAAAATCTGTGATCGCCGGAAGATAACCCTTGATAGCATGAATCTGTTCATGCGACGGCGCCTGGGTCACCCCTCCCGGAACGACGCTCATGACATGCGGCATGCGTCCGGCCAGGATTGCCACCACTTCCTGTGCCTGGCGCCGGATTTTCAGCGCTTCGACGTAGTTGTTCACCAGCTTTTCGGTCTGGTCCGCACCGAACCGCAGGTCACGGTTGTATGCAGGCCGCAGCGGAGCGATATCCGGGGGGGAAATGTAGTCGGGCAGGTTCAGGTGATAGAAGTGCAGGATGTGGTCGGAGATGAAGTAAGCACCCTGGATAATGGCGCGAATCAACAGGGCCTGGTCGCCAGGAATGAACCCGGCCATCTGTTCCGCCGCTTTGGTGGCGGTTATGGCATGAGAAATGGGACAAACGCCGCATATTCTTTGCGTAATATGCACCGCGTCCCACGGTTTCCTTCCCTTGAGGATGTTCTCGAAATCCCGGTAGAGGTTTCCGGTCATGTAGGACTTTTTCACCCTCCCGTCATCGTCGAGATCCACTTTTATCTTGAGATGCCCCTCTATCCTCGTCACGGGATCAATCGTGATAATGCTGCCCATTGAAATTCTCCTATGAGTTCAGTGTTGGTGTTCAACCGAAGGTTCCGGCGTTGGGGCAGTGTTCACTGGAACAGGGTCAGCACTCACCGGAGCAGTCGTGCCGGTATAGCAGGCGCACCCCTCGTTGGAGGGACAGTCCGCGCACGCCGCGGCATTCGCGCAGTCGAGACATTTCTCGGTGTTGTCGCAGGCGGTGCAGACGGTGCAATTGGAGCAGTCTACACAATCCGCACAATCCCCGAGGTTGGCGCATTCGGAACAATCAACGCATTTGCTGCACATTTCGCAGGTAACGCAGCAGGGCATCAGTTCCTCAAGTTTCCCGTAGAATGGGGTGCTCGGGAAGTTCGGGGAGGAGCAGCCTATGCAGAGACTGTTGGTCTTGTCGATGCACCAGTTGACGCCGTTGTTCCATTTGAGGTTTGGACAGGTGAAGCTGGTGTGAGGACCTTTACAGCCTACGTGTTCGTAACAGCCGAAGACGCCGATCTGCTGTACCATGGGAGTCGTGAGCCTTGGGCATATGTGGTGAACCGAGGTCCCATAATACTCAGTCGGTCTGCTCCATGCGTCCAGCGGCGGTACCCCGGAAGTCAGGAGTCGGACGAGGGTCCCCACAAGGACGATCGGATTGACCGGGCAGGCTGGCAGGTTGATCACCGGGTTTTTTGTACTGCCCTGAAGCACCTCGGCAAGTCTCCGCACCCCGGTGTACTCTGATGGCTTCACGACTCCGCCGAATGATGCACAGGTACCGACCGCCACCACATATTTCGCCTTGCATCCCAGCTCCATAACGGCATCGAGCATCGTCCAGGGTTCTCCATCCCTCTCGCCGATGATCGAATACCGCCCATCAATGCTGGTGGGAATGCCTCCTTCGACGCAAAGGATGAACTCTCCGGCACCGGCTTCGGCAGCCCCGGTAAGCGTGGTGACGGCCAGCTCTCCAGCAGCGGTCATCAGGTTGGGGTGATACTTGAGGCTGATAGTATTTAAGAGAATATCGTCTATTGCCGGCGCCGCCGAGTTTAGCAGCGAGATGCTGCACCCGGTGCAGACCGCCCCTTGAAGCCAGATTACGGGCGGAGCGGAGCCGCTGGCAAAAACCTCACGAAGTCTGAAGAGGTCAACTCCGGTAAGCCCCAGTGAAGCGGCAGCGGTTGCCAGTTTGAGGAATGTTCGACGGGAAATCTGCATATTTCATCTCCGCGGGTTGTATCTGTTGTAAACTACGAGCCGCCTTGCCCTGTCAGGGTGGATCTGTTGAGTGTCCGGAAGATGGAATTTACCGATTCTTCCATTTTCTGCTCCAGCAGATAACGTTGATTGTTGCCAGCGGCAAGTTGCGCTCCTCCAGCTTCTTCCTTCTCCAATTCTTCTTCAATGACCGGTCTGCCGCTGGCAATCTGTTCATAGTGGACATGGGGGCCAGTCGAACGGCCACTGTTGCCCGAAAATGCCAGAACGGTTCCCGTCTCGACCATTTCACCCGGAGTGACTCTGACCATGGAGTTGTGCCCATAGAGAGTACGGTCGCCATTGTTGTGCTCGACAATGACGGTGGCACCGTGACCACTTCTCTCCCCGGCAAACAGTATCCGCCCTGGCCTGGTAGCCCGAACCGGCGTACCGACCGGCACCGCGATATCGATACCGCGATGAAAGAATAGTTTGCCGCTGCCAAAGGGGTCAATTCGCCAGCCCACACCGGAAGTTACGACACCGTTCTCAACCGGCAGGCCATCGTCTGCCAGGGCCATTGCCGGAATGGTCAACAGGGCGATTATCATGGTGATAAGGAGTTTCATGTCAGCCTATCGTCAGTTACTGATCTTGAAAAAGTACCGTGCTCAGATAGCGCTCACCGGTATCCGGGAGAACGACGACGATCATTTTTCCCTTGTTTTCAGGCCGGCGAGCGATCTCCAAGGCAACGAAAGCGGCAGCTCCGGACGATATACCCACAAGAACCCCTTCTTCCCTGGCAATTCGCCTGGCAGTTTTCAGGGCATCGTCATTGCTTACGGTAACGATCTCGTCAATAATCTCCCTATTCAGCACATCGGGCACGAAACCGGCGCCGATCCCCTGAATTTTGTGGGGGCCTGCCTGCCCACCCGAGAGTACCGGTGAATCGACCGGCTCGACGGCAATCACCTGCAGGGCAGGTTTGCGCTTCTTGAGCACTTCGCCGACCCCTGTTATGGTTCCGCCAGTACCGACCCCTGCCACAAGGATGTCAATCTTCCCATCCGTATCTTTCCAGATTTCTTCGGCAGTGGTGAAACGATGAATGTGGGGATTTGCCGGGTTCTTGAACTGTTGAGGAATGAATGAGTTCGGCATCTCGGCAGCCAACTCCTCGGCTTTTCTTATGGCGCCTTTCATTCCTTCTGCGCCCGGAGTCAGGACCAGTTCGGCCCCATACGCCAAGAGGATTGTCCGGCGCTCGATGCTCATGGTTTCCGGCATGGTGAGGATCAAACGGTACCCCTTGGCGGCACAGACATAAGCCAGGGCGATGCCGGTATTGCCGCTCGTCGGCTCAATGATCACCGTATTCTTGGAGATGCGTCCACTGGCTTCTGCATCCCGGATCATTGAAAAACCTATCCGGTCCTTGACGCTGCCACCGGGGTTAAACGATTCCAGTTTGGCCACCAGGGTCACGTCCAGACCAGAAGCGAGTCGGGAAAGTCTCAACAATGGGGTTTTCCCGATCAGATCCGTAATATTGTCGTGTATCAATGACATAATCTCTCCTTAGTTTTTGTGATTATTTCGAAATCTCCAGGGCTTTCATCTGCATGGACATCCCCGCTTTCATGGCAGTCAGGTTTGCTTCGTACGCCCTGGTCGCCGCTATCATATCTGCCATCTCTTCGACAACATTCACGTTCGGATAGGCCACATAGCCCTGCGGATTTGCATCGGGATGGACGGGGTCATACTGCAGCCGGGGAGAAGATCGATCTTCGATGATGTCGACAACTTCAACCCCGGCATTCATTTCCTTCTCCGCTTTATCGAGCACGGTGGCAAAAACCGCATCCTTGCGCTTGTATGGCCCGCCTTCCGCTGTCCGAGTTGAGTTGGCGTTGGCAAGATTCGACGAAATGAGGTTCATCCGCGTCCGCTCCGCGGTCAGGGCCGAAGCGCTTATTTCCATGGCATCCATTAATGACTCCTTCCGTCAATGTAATCTGTTTTACCGCAAGACATACGTTTTTCCGTTCTCATTATTGAACAGGGTCAGCAACATGTCTCCAAAATTACAGGGGTTGCACACGGTTTCGGAAACTTCATACACCGTGGGGTCTAATATCAGTTTCATAATATCGTTCGGCGTATCACCGATAATTAAAACCATGTTAAGCGCCGGATATAGTACTCGAATACCGTTACTGAGCTCCTCCCCTGAAATATTCGGCAAGTCGAAACGAATTACCATGGTGTTGTAAAAACACGATGTCAATCGCTCCAGCGCCGAAAACATGTTTGGCACACACTCAGCCTTGACGTCGAAATGGCCGAACAATCTTTCAATCATCTCCGTGATATCCGGATTTTTATCGACAACCAAAATGCCAAGGTCTCTCATATGATCCACCAAGGGATACCTCAGGCCTGCCCAAGGACCATGCCGTCCCGCAGGTTGATGGTCCGGTCCGAATAGGCGCCGTTCTCCGGGTTGTGGGTCACCATGACCACGGTCTGGCCGGCAGCGTTCAGTTCGCGGAACAGGGCCATCACCTCTTCGCTGGTCTTGGAGTCCAAGTTGCCGGTCGGTTCGTCAGCCAGGAGGATATGCGGATTGTTGACGATGGCCCGGGCGATAGCCACCCGTTCCTGCTCGCCGCCGGAAAGCTGGTTGGGGAGCCGATCCAGCTTGGCGCCAAGACCAACCCTCTCCAGGGCGGTGCGGGCGGCACTCTTCTTGTCATTCGTGCTCATCTTGGTGATGGCCAAGGGGAGCATCACGTTCTCTATGGCGGTCAGATACTGGATCAGGTGGAATGACTGGAAAACGAATCCCAGGTTCTGAGCCCGAAAATCGGCCAGTTTCTCCCCCGGCAACTGGTAGAGCTTGACCCCGGCCATCTCGACCTCGCCGGAGCTGGGGTGATTCATCCCCCCCAGCACCGAGAGCAGAGTGCTCTTGCCGGAACCGGACTGCCCCATGATGGTGATGAATTCACCCGCTTCGATGGTGATGTCCACACCCCGCAGCGCTTCGACCGTATCTTCGCCGCTGGTGTACTGTTTCTTGACGTTCCTGATTTCGATGAGTGCCATGATTTCCTCGCAGTTACAGAGCCCGCAGGGCTTCCGTCGGGTCCATTTTCGATGCGTGCAGTGCCGGATAAAGACTGGCCACCAGCCCCAGGGTTAATGCCAGGCCGATGGAGCCGAAGGCCACGGTAGTATCCCAGACCAGATGGGCGTTCTTACTCTCCGCCATGAACGGCAAGGCCAGCTTGGCACCACCCATCCCGGCCGCATAGCCGAGGAAGCCGGCCAGCAGGCTGACTAACGCCGCCTCGAACAGGATGATCCGCATGATGTGGGCTTTGCGGAAACCGATGGCCCGGAATACGCCTATCTCAGTGGTCCGTTCGTTGACGCTTCCCATCATGGTAACGAAGACGATCAGAGAGCCGATGAAGACGACAACCCCGGCCATGGCGTAAGAGAAGCGCTTGAACTGGTCCAGGGCCTTGAGCCGCCCTTCAACCACCTGCTGGATGGCCGACACCTTGGCGTCAGGAAGTTTCTCGGCGATCTGGGTCACCATGTCGCTGATGGGGCAGCCGGAACAGAGCGCCGCCACTTCGGCCAGGGTGATTTTTCCTTCCTTGCCCAGCAGCTTTTGGGCCTTAGGCAGCGAGGCGAACACGAGTGAATCGTCTTGTGAGCCGGTCTGATCCAGCACTCCGGCCACGGTGAACGACTCACCCTTGATGGTCAGCTTGTCGCCGGGATTGACGTTCAGCACCTTGGCGGCATCGGTGCCGAGCAGCAGGTCCTGATCGGACTTCGGCTCACTGCCGAAGACCTTCCACCACTGCTTCATCTTCAGCTCACTCTCGAAGTGGACCCCCACCAGCAGGACATCGTGATTATTGACTGTGATCCCCCCCAGCACCTTGGGGCTGACAGCGGAGACGTTCTTGCTGTTCTTGATGGTCTTGATCTTGGCCAGGTCGCTTTCCAGGATCTCCCGCTGGTCAAAGGTTACGCCCCCGAGGCTGATACCGCCGTAGTTCATGGCCAGGCCGTTACTCTGGGGGGTGATCAGGATGTTGGCACCGAACTCGTCCATCTTCCGCTCGATGTCGCTGGACATGGAGCGGGTCAGGGTAACGAGGGTGACAATGGTGGCGATCCCCACCATCAGGCCGATGGTCAGAAACGCCATCTTGGCCTTGCGGCGCTTCAGATTGTTAATGGATATGGTGTGCAGTTTCATTGCCGCCGGTCCTCTCGATTGAATTAGAAGTAGCGTGCGCCAGTTTTCAGGTCATCCACCCGGATCGAGATGGTGGTGCCCTTTACCTGGCTCGGCAGGTAGCCGGGGTTGCAGCCACCGGTGGCGTTCGGCCCGAGCCGGCCAATGGCGAATTTCTGGTTACAGTTCCTGCAGTTCATCTTGTCTCCCTGCTGTTCATACCCTTTTCTGGATTTGAAACAGGAGTCGCAAGCGTCGAAAGCGGTCTTAAAGGTGCCGTCGGCTGCCTTGACGGCAAAGAACGTGATCTCCTTGCCACCGTCGTCATAGCGATAGAAGTGCGCCTTGCCATCGGCCAAGGCGGCAACAGGGATCGTTGCCGAGTTCCCGTTGATCTTCAACTTTTCATACTTGCCGAACGAAAAGGCGAATACAGTGACGACACTAACCAATAGTACCCCAATGAATGTTGTTACCCAGACCAGCCGATGAGAATTCTTTTGTGCCATTTTTGATCTCCTTTGTTAGTTCCTATTTTATGAATTGCCGCCACATCCGCCCTTTTTTGTGCCACACCCACCACAGCCGCCAGATGTCGCGGCCTTCTTGCCAATGTCCCTGCCCGTAATCTGCTTGAACCGGTCAGGCGTAATCACCTCGGCAACCATGCTGTAATAGCCTGTTTCTTTAACCTTTTCTGCCAACTTTTCCGGCTGGATCTCTTTGGCCTCATAGCCTACGATGACCCAGCCGTTCTCCACATCCACTTCGGTAACCGCAACTCCCTTTACGGATTCCAGTGCCTTGCTGATCTTGCTGGCGCAGCTGCCGCAGGTCATACCCGTGGTCCGCAGGACGGCAACTGAATCAACAGTCGCACCAATACTGACGCGGAAGGCGAGGACGATCAAAAGCGTGGCGGCAGCAAGGACAAGAAGAACGGTGGATAATCTCTTGGTGTTCATGGGTAACCTCCATCAATTGCCGTGAACAAGTGACTGTGTCGGGGCATTCCCCTGCCAGTTCCGCAGTTCATACAGATTAATGGCGACCCCGGCACTCTGCAGGGCCAGCCATCCGGGGCGACCGAGAGAAAATGCTACGACTCCGAGCAGGAGTGCGGAAAGTGTCCAAAGAATAAATGAGCAGCGGTGTCCGCGGGCATTGAGAACTGAACCGGCAAGGGAGCTGGCAACTCCAAACCATTCGATGATGTTTAAGGCACTATGGCTGACAGGGGACATCATTACGTTCCTTCTGCTAAATTGTTTACGAGTGTATTTATCAAGTATCATGCCAACTACCCGATCATGGTAACCGGCTATTATTGCAATTGTTTTTGTTTCCAAAAGAAGAGGAATGCCAATTTTCAATGAGAATATTCAACTGGGGTGTAGAATAACCCACATCATTTGCCAACTTGGGAGGTGATTATCGGGAGAGTAGATAGCCGAGCATACTGCTAAGGAATATGGACTTGCAGCAATAAATATGCGAAAACGGCAGCGATGCTTTTTGAATTACAAGACTGCCTTGTGAAGGAGTTTTTCCGGTGAACGCTGACAGTATCAATGAGCTTGTTACCCGCTACAGATCCGACAACGAGTCCGTGTACAATACCTGGTTCATTGACAACAATGCCCGCATGAAAGCATTCCGGGCCATCCGGCGTGGCGTTATGACCATCGTCGAATCAATCAAAGACGGCAGCTTCGGCAATGACTTCAAAGGCTCCCCCTTGGAATTCGTCATGTCATGCATCACAGAGCAAAAGCAGGTGTTCGAGGGGGCGGCGCATCCGTTTTACTGGAAGCCGAAGCTGCGCATTCCGGACATCTACGAAAACGAGGAGAATAAACGCGCATTCGGCTCGTTCCTGGAGGCCTGCCTATCGGCCAACTCCGCCGACAGGCTGATAAAAGAAATTCTCACTCTCGACGGGTGCCGGATCAAAGGACTTGGGCCGGCGGTTGCCAATATCCTCTATTTTCTCCATCCGACCCTGATGCCGCCGTTCAATACAGCCATGCTGAATGGCTTTAATGCCGTCTTTGAGGACAAGAAGAAACTGGGCTCGTGGCAAAGCTACCTTGAAATGCGCGAAACCATCATTGCGGCACATGAGAACCTGAAGCCTGCACTGTCCAAGGACCTGGGTGCGATTTCCGGCCTGTTGTTCGATGTGGGTGTGGGCAAGATCGCCCTCGGCCAAAATTGGGAGAACGCGCTGCAAACTGAGAAAACTAAGCTGGAGAAAGCGTTGAAGAAACGGCACCAGGAGGTGCAGGAAGAAATTCGGGAAGAAAACGAGCACCTGCGGGTGCAGTTCTTGCTGACGGAGATCGGGAGGGATCTGGGATACGACGTTTTTGTTGCCACCAACGACCGGACCAAGTCATTGAACGGGCGGTCTCTTCAATTCCTGACACTTCCAGAACTGCCGCCCCTGGAGATTTCGCCGGATGTGATCCGGACGGTATCACTCATCGATGTCATTTGGGTCACCAGGGACTCGAAGCGGATCGAATGCGCCTTTGAAATCGAAAAGAGCACCTCTATCTATTCCGGCATGCTGAGGCTCATGGACTTGGCCTCTTCATTGGGCGATAAACAATACGATTTCTTCCTGGTGGTACCCGATAAGAGAGAGAAGGAAGTGTTGGCCCAGCTCAAACGCCCATCATTTCAGAACAACAGCTGTGTCGGTCTCAGATACATTCTGTTTTCGGACCTCGAAGAACATTGTCGCGGGTTATGCAAGTTCGGGGAGGATTTCCGGATTCTGTTCAAACTGGCGAAATGCTGATCAGTGTGTCAGCGAAAACGTATCTTTAGAATTTGCATCATGGTAACGTTCAGCAATCTGCCGTAATTCTGCAGGTTCGATTGCCAAGAATGTCGTTACCACTTCAGGGTCCAACTGGGTGCCTTTCTGTTTCTGAATTTCGGTTGCAGCATCTTCATGGGCAAGGGCCGGCTTGTATGGGCGCTGCGAAGTTAAGGCATCATAGACATCAGCCACCATGAACAATCTCGCCCCAAGAGGGATTGCATCGCCCTTCAGCCCGCGGGGATATCCCGTGCCGTCAAATCGCTCATGGTGCGCATGGACAATCTCAGCCGCCTCTTTGAGAAATCCAATACGCTTCACGATCCGATACCCTGCTTCCGGATGCTTGCGCATCTCCTGCCATTCTTCATCCGTCAACTTATCTGGTTTCAATAAGATCCTGTCAGGTACTGCGATCTTCCCGACATCGTGTAATAACGCACCAAAACCGATCTCCCGCAGCACCGCTCCGTCAACCCCATACCTGGTTGCCAACAATTCGGTGTACTCCCTTACCCGTTGTGAATGCAGGCGGGTGTTGTGTTCCCGCAGGTCCAGCGCCGACACGAGGCCGAGAAGGGTTTCTTCATTGGCATTGGCAAGTTCCTGGAGCAGTGTCCGTTGTTTGTCAAACAGCCAGCCAGGGATGACAGCCGCCATCCAGAAACCTGCCAGTTCTCCCACTTGGTTCGCCTGTTCCATGTAATTGCCCGGCCAGTCGAGAAAAGCATGCAGAATAAACAGCAGACTGACCGCCAGGGCAGTGAAGCATGCACCCCTCAGCCCGAACCATGCCGCAGCCATGACCGGCGGCAGGAAGTAGAGCTTGCGCAGCACAATATGGATTTTGTGGTAATCGTGCGGTTCGGTCGGCGTCAGATAGTGGAACAGGGCAATTAATCCTGTCAATAAAGCGAGAATGATGATTTTTCTTTTTGCATTCCGGTCCATCAATAACTCCCTCCTGAATGGAGAATACTCTCCAATTGTAGGATGTAATTGTAGCATATTCTTAGCTTTTCCAAATCACTCTAACTGCAAATATAATAAATTATCATCATGATATCAGCATGTTAACCTCTTGTCTCCCCCTTGGCATATTTGTTGATTTATTGATAAGCAAATACCAGGCTTTCACCTGAACAAAACGTGCTCAAAGGAGAGACTACAATGAAAAAGAACATGATCGTGGGAATGGCATTAGCTTTGGGGATTCTTTCAATTGGGGCAACTTCATCTTTGGCAGCCAATCCATGTTGCAACAATGGAAAGTGCGCTGACAAACAGGTAGTTCAGCAGTTCTCCCAGGAAACCTCAACCCTGTCTAACACATTGAAGTCCAAGAATCTGGAGCTGCGCGGACTATACAGCTACGACGGTATCGACATCCGTAAGGTCGATGAACTTGAGGCAGAGATAAAAGATCTGAAGGGCAAGATCAAGGTTGTTGCGGATAAATACGGCATTTCGTCCTGCTGCCTCAGTTAACGACGTTGAGCAAAATCTGGGCCGGGAACAACGACTTCCCGGCTCTTCTCCAGAGGATATCGTGATGAAAACGTTTGTGCTTGATCCTGTATGCGGAGAGTTGATTATCTGGGAGAATGCCGTCGCAATTCTCAGTTATCATGGCTCACTGCATTATTTCTGCAGCATCAGGTGCCGCAAAAGGTTTCAGCACGCTCCATCTAAATTCACGCAACAAATACAGGTGTTATCGGGCGTACCCTAGAATACCCTCCTTGCTGGGGTACGCTATTTTTTTCAATCAACATAGAGGAGTCATCATGAAAGTGACGCTATTTGTTTTATTGGCCGCTGCTCTACTTGTATCTTCAGGTTGCGCAGTCATCGATTTCCTTGATGGCAAGCACATTCAGCATACCCCAGATTATGACCGCCCTCGGTACAATACGGGATACGGCAGCGGCGGCGGTCACTCACACTAACCATGAAAGGATATTTACCATGAACAGGCTTAAATTTGTTGGCCCCATGCTCTTCTTGAAATTCGGCATTCTTGTGGCAATAATTGCTTCACTCACCGTGGTCAAGCCAATGGCAATAGCGGCTCACAAAGGCACACAAAAAATATGTTCATTCGTCATGCCTGCCGATGAGTGCGCCAAACACTGTTGAGTAACCTCACTGGCCGGAAAGGAGGTAATGGATAGTAAAGGCTACCCAGTTGTAAAACAATTTATTCAAAAAGGAGTCTAAGATGAAAAAATTCAGCATGTTGTTCACTGCAGCAATCCTTTCCATGATCGTGGCCATGCCTCTTGCCGCTCATGCAGGTGAGAAAAAGGCAAAAAGTGAAGTTGTAATGAAAATGGGCAATAAGCTCCACCTGTTCCATAGCGGAAAAGTGGACGCCCAGAAAGAAATCGCTATCGGCGACGTAATCACTGTTTACCGTGAAGTTGGCAAAACCCCAACCGCAAAGGAAGTAGGTCAGGTCAAGGTACTTTCTTTCATCGGTGAGCATTATTTTGAAGCGGAAATCGTCAAGGGTGAAATCAAGATTGGTGATATCGCCAAGAAAGATGCAACATCACTGCTGGTACAACCGGCGAAATAGCTCGCCCCTGAAACCGGGCCAACGGCGTCCCGGTTTTCTCCAAATCACTTGCAATGATTTCCATGAAACACTAGACAACCAATCGAAACCCTCCTACCTGCCCCCCCTATAGATTATAGACGTAGGGGGATTCATGCGCCTTGCCACTCTTGCGTTCCTGCTTTGCCTATCAATCGGCTCATCAAATCCGGCTGCTGCCTTCTGTTTTGAAGAGGCCGGTAACCAATATGGCATATCGCCCCAACTCCTCTACGCAATTTCCAAGGGGGAAAGCAGCTTCAATCCCCTAGCTATCAACTACAACACAAACGGCACTTACGATTACGGCCTCATGCAGATCAATTCCACATGGGAGCCGGCACTGCGCAAGCTAGGCATCTCTTGGAACAACCTTGCCGATCCATGTACCAATGTCATGGTCGGCGCCTGGGTTCTTTCCCAATGTATTCGGGATTACGGATACACCTGGTCGGCAGTCGGCTGTTACAATTCACGCACACCGTCCAAACGCGACCGCTATGCCGCCAGAGTAGCCCGCATCGTCAAACGCGAGCTTACACATTCACAGCCGGTTCAGGTGGCATCAGCAACCCATGTCGCTACTCCGTGGGAAGAGGCATTTGGCCTTGAATCTCGATGAATTCATGCCTGAAAGCGATCTGACCCGAGATGAGACTCTGGATGCGATAGAGGTCGCCGTTGCCAGAACGCTAACCCATGCCTTCCAGACCAGTGTCACTGTCAGGGTCGAGGATCAGTTGCAAATCCTCGTCTATCCATACGGTGGCGGAGCCCCTACTACAATTACTCTTGGCGACATCGAGCGGAAACTGCGGCGGCATGTGCAGCACCAGGTCGATCTGGAACTGCAACTGCGGAAAACCCTGCATGAAGCGAAGCACCTGAAGGAGCTGAGAGGCTATACGGCCCCGGGAGAGATTACACGCGTAGGTGACGATGGCTCACTGTTAGTCACTCTGGAAATAGCAGACCACTATCGGCGACTGATCCTTTCCGGAATCTGCCCGACCCGTTTTCAGCCCAAACATGAGCGCGGACGTTACATTCCGGGAACCGTGAAGGAATTCCATATCACCAGCGTCGTCCCGGTCATGGTCAACCATAGGTCAACTAAGGTCCAGGTACAACTGAACCGCATCTCGAAGGAGCTGCCACGTCTGCTCTTGCAGGAGCGTAGCCGCATTTCCGGAATTCAGTGCCTGAAACGTATTCCCGGCGCCTTCAGCACCATAGTGGCACAGTCACGAATATCTAAGGACGTCATAAATTCCGTCGGGAAGGAGTTGGAAGAGCACCTGTATGTTTCCATTCAAGAAACGCATCGCTAAACCGACCGGACCGATGACCAACTTGGGCACCGGTGTGAACATGGATCATCGGACAAAGATCGTTCCCATCGCCATACCCGATGCCGACAGAAAACGGCACACATTTGTCTTCGGCACCACTGGTGTCGGCAAGACCCGCCTGTGCGAGAACCTGATCGAGCAGGACATCCGTAAGGGGTATTCGGTGGTTTATTTCGACCCCAAAGGGGACCAGCAGATCTTCACCAAGATCTATGAGGTCGCCAGAGATGCAGGTCGCCTGGAAGAACTGATGCTCGTAACTCCCATCTTTCCCGAATACTCAGCCGTTGTCGACCCGATGGCCTTCTATTTCATGCCGGACGAACTGGTCGGGCACATCGTGTCGGGCATAATGGGTGGCCGCGAACCATTCTACCGGAACATCGCCAAGGAGATCACCACTGCGGTAATTTCCGCCTACATCATCCTGGCCAAGAGGCATGGGAACATGCCGATCATGAACATTGACACCATCCGTCAGAACATTCGGCGTGAATCCCTTGAAACTACCATGAAGTCGCTTCGCAGCATCGGTTCTCCCGAGGCGTCGTTGACTGCCGGCATGCTGGAGGACATCCTCAAATCACCACTGGAGTACTATGCCAAGGTTTCCTCGACACTGCGCACCGCGTTGATGGAGCTTTCATCAGGCAATATCGGCAAGATCATCGGCCAAGCTGATTCCAACCGTTTCATCAATAATCTGGAGGCCGGCGGGCGGGTCATCCTGGTAGTCCATACCGGCGCCATGATCACCCGCGAAGCCTCCGCTACTCTCGGCAAGGTGCTTCTCTCCATGATCCAATCCTTTGTGGGTCGGGTCTACCTCTCCAACCGACAGAAGGTCGATCCACCGCTTTCCATCTTTATCGATGAAGCACAGAGTCTGCTTTACCAGGGTGTGGAAGAGCTGTTCGCCAAAGCGGGATCAGCCGATGTCATGGTGACCGCTTTCGCTCAATCGGTGAACCAGATCTATGCAGTCATCGGAGAAGAGTTCGGTAAGAGCATACTCGACAACACCAACACCAAGATCTTCATGCGCTGTTCAGATGCCGAGACCAGCGATTACGTGGTCAAGCATTTCGGCGTACAGAACGTACTGACAGGGATTTTCGGCTCGAATCAGGTTACAACCCGTGAGGTTGAGCAGGATATTTTGCGGGTTCAGGATGTCTTGAGTCTCCAACCGCGTGAATTCTACATGATGACCTACTCAGGACGCTTCAAGGGGACCACTCTCGACGCCCGAAATCCAAAAATAAAGATCATATTCCCGGAGGCTCCGGCAGTCATTACCTCAATGCTGTCACCTTTCCAGTCCGAGACTACGGACTCACCATGAATACGATGCTGTTAGGTATGTCCGCAGCCGTGGGGATCGGCTTTGCCATTTACGGCACCAGAAAATGGCTGCCAAACCAACCACCAGCGCCGCAAGAGGAAAAACCGTCCGAGGTAACCAGGTTGTCCGACTTGAGCCACCTCTGGACTGACAGTGAGGTTGAAATCAAAGATGCTTCAAACCTCTGGCGGGAGCAGACACAGAAGAACCGTACAAATATGCCACGCCCAACCTTTCAACACGATGAGATTGAGCAGTTTTTCAGCGAAATGATCGAACATCGGTCATCTATCAATGGAGTCCGCAGGAACCTGATCATCATGATTCTCACCCTGCTCGACAAGGAGGGAGACTGTCCTTCCGTTGTCAGGAAACACAAGGATGAAGCGGAACGCATCTACGCCGAGGACTCCTATGCCCTGCTGGAAACAGTGCCGCTGTACCGCCATACGCTGGCGGTCACCCGCAACTTTATTGCCAAGGCCGACCAGGAAGCTCTGCTGGCAGACATGATTCTCATTGCTCTGGCCCATGACATCGGCAAGATCCCCTCCTACCACGACGGCATGTACAGCAGCGGTGACCATCCAATCATAGCCGGGCTTATTTTGAAGGGAATTCCGGAGTTCATGACTCTCCCCAACAAAGAGGACATCTGCCGCGCTGTCACCGGCCATCACCTGATGAAGTGCGATAACATCCTTACTGATGGCCTCAAACAAAGCGACCATGAGGCTCGTCAAGCGGAGTTGGCAACCCTTTATGCCGACCTACGGGAACGTAAGCACAACAGCTTCGAAAGCAATGGCGCACAGTCAGCAGAACAGAGAGATTCTGTGCCTGCCTCTGCCGGAACGATACCGCCCCCTTCTGAAGAACGAGAACACCCTCTCGGATTTGCGCCCTCCAAAGAGAGGTACATGCCAACAATAATGGATATCCCGGCATGTATTGACCTAGATGCGATAATTTCCTCGCTGAAGAAAAAGATCAACCTGGTGGAATCCACTCCGAAGGGTGAGCAGTGGTCAGTGGTTTCCATGCCCAACGGGGTGATCTATGTCAACCCCGAGGCGCTCTGGGAAGCCATCAAGGAAGTAAGCAACCATGATCCCATGGTGTGTGCATCGGAAGGCTTCGAGTCGGAGAAGCGCAACCTTATGTTCACCGTCGTAACGGAACTGGCCAGAACCAGATCTGCCCTGGCAACCGAGCATGTTGCTGACGGCTACTTCACGTCACAGGTTTCCATCATTACCGGAGGTGGCAAGCGCCTTTCACATCTCCTTATTCCCTTTACTGCAAAATCATTCGGTGTAATGCCGTCGGCATTGGAAGAACAGAAAACCCCGCAACTGAAGCGGATGGTGAAAGATATCAAGCCCAAGAATAAGGAGGTGGAACAATGCGTTGGCCGCTGATGGCTGCGGCGATGCTCTCGCTGTCCGTGTCCGCCTCTGCGAGCTACTACACCGATTCAGCCACTGGCTGGTGGTGGTACCAGAAGGAGCCGGAGAAGCAGGCCGAGAAGCCGGCCAGAAAGAAGAAACCGGCCAAGACCGCTCCGTCCCTCAAGGACTACACCTACGAGCAGATCTGGGAGATGCATCCGGACCAGTTCCAGGAGTTTGCCGAGGCGCTGAAGAAGAAGGCGGTCCAGAAGCCGAGCGAAGAAAATGTGAAGGAGTATTTCGAGGTTCAGGAGATCGCCCGCAAGAAGGCGCTCGCCTTTTCCAATGTGGCCCAGTTCGTCTGGCAGAAATATCCGGAGCTGACCACTAAAAAGGACTACCCGATCACCACGCCCGGCAACCTGGCCCGGATCGCCCAGATCAACGAGGAACGGCAACGCGTCCTAAGGGACAACCGGGATGATTTCGCCCTGATCTATTTCCAGCGGCCCGACTGCAGCTACTGCGACGAACAGTCTCGCATCCTGGACTGGTTCACCAATGCGACTGGCTGGACCGTGAAGCGGGTCAATATTCAGGAAAATCCGGGGTTGGCAGCCAAGTTCAGCGTGGAGATCACCCCGACCCTGATCCTGATCCAGAAAGGGAACCAGGATTACCTGCCGGTCTCGGCCGGAGTCATCTCCGCCGACGAAATCGAGGACAAGGCATACCGGGCCGTGCGCCTCCTGAAGGGTGACATCTCCCCGGAGGAATATTCGCTCTACGAATTCCAGAAGGGAGGCGGCTTCGATGTGAGGAAGCGCCGCCTCCTGGATAAGGAACAGCCGTGAGTTTCATGTCCATCAGCGACAGAGAAGAGGTGCCCGTGTGAAACGAACCGTATGTACCAGAACCACCGCCGCCTGCCTGGCGGCAGCGATTGCCCTGAACCCTGTCCTGTCCTGGTCCGGCTGGGTCGATGACTGGGTGCAGCAGAAGAGCTCCACCTCGCCCAGTTACTACGAAGGGTCGAAGCGCGGCTACTACACCGGGGGGAGCTTTTCTGCCAGGTGGGCGAACACCGATGACCACTTGTTCACCGCCTCGCTCCCGAAGCTGAAGTCCGGCTGCGGCGGCATCGACATGTTCCTCGGAGGCTTCTCGTTCCTGAACGTTGACTACCTGGTGCAGAAGCTTCAGAACATTCTGTCGGCAGCTCCGGCTGCGGCCTTCGACATCGCCCTGAAGACCCTGGCACCCCAGGTGGCCGACACCATCAAGACCCTCGAAGCCATCACCGACCGGCTGAATTCGCTACAGTTGAACGACTGCAAGGCAGCCAAGGCGCTGGTGGCAACCTCTGCCAGTCCGTTTTCGTCAGTCATGTCGGACAGCCTGAAGGCGGAGATGAAGACGGCCCAGACTGATTTCATGGTGTCGAGCGGCGCCAAGGATCTCTATCAGGATGTCAGCAAACTGTTCGAGAGCGAGCAGAAGACCAACGCCGGCAACAAGCCGGGAGTTCCGGGCACTACCCAGACCTCGGCCACCAGCGCCACCGCCGGTTGCCCGGCCGAAGTCCTGCAGATATTCGGGGACGGCTCGGTTCTGGAGAACCTGGCCAGCAAAAAAGGGATGAATAGTGATTACGTCAAGCTGGTGCGCGGCTTTATCGGCGATGTGGTGATCCAGAGCCCGGCGACGACCGGCACCACCTACCAGGCCCAGTACGTTCCCCCGTGCGACAAGAACAACAGCTTTGACTCTTTTATCAGCGGCTCCGCCCAAGGGCGTGATACCGCCGGGGCCTGTGCCGACATCACCGACGCCAACAAGAACCTGATGGTCTATGTGGCCGGCAAGATGCAGTCCATCGCCGGGAAGATCAAATCGAAGACAGCACTCACCGCCGATGAGGAAGCGTTCCTCAAGAGCACGCCACTGTCGGTCGGTCTGATCCTCAAGAACGCAACAGCCACCAATACCGAGGGAGAAGTCATCGGCAAGCTGGCTGAACTGACTGCCCGGGCCTACGGCTATTACATGCTGCTCGACCTGTTCGGGCGGGCGGTGCAGTTGCAGGAGATGGCCCGGAACATCATGTCCACCCAGAAGGGGAACAAGGCCGGGGCATCTCCTGAAACGTGCCAGCTGGCGCTCCTCGGCGAAGGTATGCAGCACATCCAGACTCTGGAGGAAAAGACGCTGCAACTGCTCACTGTGGCCCAGCAGAGTTATGCCAATGCGGCATCGGAGATCAATGCAGTGGAAATGATCGTCCAGAACATGAAGAAGTTCGACGATACGGTATTTTCGGAATTATCGGATCGCTTCGGCAAAGGGATTGCCCTGCGGGCAACCGGCAGAATTTAACATCAGAACACAGGGGAGGAATCATGGCAGACAACAAACTGGAATCAAGCGGCAAAAAACCATCGGGAAAGCAGTCCTGGCAGGATCGTAAGCTGAAAAAGGTAGTCCGGGATGACATCGATGTCATCTCCAGGAAGACCCTGGATCAAAGCGACTTCATCACCATGCTCAACACCCACGACAATGTCCTTCACCGATTACGCATGACAATGGGCCGTAACAAGAACATCACGTTTGAAAAAGCGCAGGAGTTTATCGAGAGGAGTCAACAGATTCGTGAGGAAATCAATCTGCTGAATGCCGAGATGTGCGAGTTGATGGAGTGGGACTATACACCACCTCGGGGCTTTATCAACCCACTTGCGAAAAATGGCGAAGAAGAGGAAAAACGGGGGGGAAAGAAGGCGATGTCAACAGCTGCAGCTCAGTCGTAATGTTTCGGTTGATACTGATAAGGGGCAACAGGTGTTGCCCCTTATCTTCCTTGTTTACATGCCATCAAAACAGAGGATGCTCGAAGGATAGATATACGAGTCCCCCATATTCACCTTCCGAAGGCCCAATGCCGATTGGCACCGAAAGCCCGGGCACGATCTGTAGACCTGATTTCAAGTTAATTGCGAACCGAACACCGGGATTGATGAAAAAAGTGCTCTCGGTTGTTGTAATTCCATTTTTGGGCACTGTTTCAGTAGTGGTCCCTGCTGTTTCCAGCATCAGGTTAAAGTTCTCATTCACCAGATAAATCAGGCTGGCTCCATAGTTGAAACCCCGGACATTTGCCTTGTCTCCTGCATTATCCTTGGCATCCGGAGTAAACGTAGCCCCCATGTTCCAGTGGGTTACGAGTTTGTCGGAAAGCTCAACACTCAGTGGAATGTTGACCTGGTAACCGACAGTATCAGTGCCGAGACCTTTCTTGTAGTCACCGGTGGGCAGGATAAGTGAAAGACGAGGGGCCAGGGCAATTCTGTCCTGCAGAATTGCTTGATAACGATAGTTCAATAAAATGTCGCCAACTCCGGTTGAGTCGTTATCGTGGAGATGCGTTACCGGAACAGTATAAGAAAACTGATGCGTCTGTTTTGGAACCGGCCATTCCTGAGTAAAGGTGTACTGCCAGTCCTTTGATTTTTTCAGGTACTGGAATACAGAAATGTGCTGCACAACCCCGTCTTCCTGATTGTACGCCTCTTCCAGAAGAAACGAGTTGTCCTGAATCTTCTTTACTTCCTCCGCGAATCCAGACCTACTTATTAGCAGAAAGCCTGCCAGGGCGAAATAGGGCAAATACTTGTAAAGCGTCATGAATCCCTCCTTGATTAGTGTGCATTTTCCCTAAACTGGGGCTTGATCGATAGTAGATTTATCGGAAGCAGACAGATTAAATTGAATTATTTCATTGCCGATTAAGCCATCATGCATCGTCCTCACTGTTGAAATTGATAATAGTTTTCAATATGACGTTTGTCAAGAACTTCTATGAGCAACAAGAATCAGCAAATATATTTTAGGGAGTAAAAATGAAAATGGGGGCATATCAGCCCCCTCTCTCAATCCGGTCTCCAACGGCACGAAATTTCGGGTTCATTTCATTCTTCGTTCCGATTCTCAGCTGTCCCATAAATTGATTGAATAGATAACTTGTTTGGTCTCTCACTCAATATATCAAAAGTTTTGGAAGTATCACGGCTGAAAAAATTGCCCACCCGTTCTAAGGAGGGAGAGCGGGTGGGCGAATCACAATGAAATGATTACTGAAGCTTTTAATTCTTGTTAACAAAATTTCCTAGAAAAAGTAAAACGCTGCCAGACGTGCCACATTGGCGGTGCCGGTACCGGATGTACCTGCCGAATTATTGCCATACTGGGTATTCAGATTCTGATACTCTGCCGCCACCCTGATAGCGGCATTCAAATCATAGGCAACGTTTGCGTAGAGATTGGAGCTGGATTTCTGGAAATTGCTGATGCCGCTGTAGCTGGCATAGTTATAAGCATTTCTCCTGCCGTATCCGGCGGTTATCCCCAGATGCTGGGTCGGGTAGAAGATCGCCTGGCCAGCCAAGCCGTAGCCCTTGGCTGCGGATTCATTACCAGCCGTTCCTACTGTAGTGCCTGCGGTGGCGGTGTTGAAGGCCATGTTGGCCGCCATGTAAGCCTGCCCTTCAAGCGACAGGGTCATGGCCCGATTCTTTCCGTCTTTGGACTTCAGCACCGGCACGAAGGTATAGAAGCCGTAGCCGTATGAATCCACGCTCCGGCCGCTGGCTGCGACCTTTTCATTGCCGTACAGGCCGAAGAATCCGGCAGTCAGGGAATTCATGGACATGCCGAAGTAGCCCGGGGCCACACCCAGCGCCTTACTGACAAACATGACCTGTCCTGCCGTATTGACCATGTTGCCGACTGTAGTACCGGCCGCGTTATTGTTGTTGCCGTTCTGATTCGGGTCCTGGACTCCAAGCACCAGTTTCAAGGAATTGTCGGCGTTCAGATTTACCTTCTGCGTAAGCCGGACCTGGGGGACGCGGGGATTGTTCGGGGTACCGAACGCCGCGCCGGAACGGAAGTCTATGGTGGAGGCAATCATCGGCCCGAAAATGTCGTATGCCTGGCCAAACAGCACCTGCGTATTGGCCCAGTCCATGGAGCCCCATGCTTGGCGCATCCTCAACTGCGGGCTTTCGGCAGCGGCAGACGGGTCTCCGTAAAAATCAGCTTCGATGAGTGCATTGGTCTTGGCCCCGAGGAGGGGCGGACCGGCAACCTTCAGCCAGAAACGGGACTGACGGGCGGTCAGGATCGACTGGTCTTGCTGGCCGGCGGTTGAAGAACTCTTGGGGATTGCCCCGCTTCCAGGCGCAAGTGCCCCGCTGGGCCCCAGGTTGACGGAGTTGTAAGCATAATCGAGCTTTACGAATCCGCCGATGGAGAGATTGAATTTGCTTGTTACGGGAGAGGCCATTTTGCCGTAGATGCCGGGCGCCACCTCGCAGGCCGGCTCGAAATCACAGTTATAGACCGGGGGAGTAGGCTGCGGCACTTCCTGCGCCATTGCAGGGACCGAGAACATAAGACCAAGTGCTACTAATCCAAACATCTTTTTCTTCATGTCTGCCTCCTTTGTTTATGATGACGTACAATACAATCACTCTTTTCAAATACCCACTTTCCGACCTTCCCTCCTTTCATTCAAGAATGACCGCCGGTTTTGTTCACATCTCGTCCGGTATGGAAAAGACACGCCGAAGCGGGCCTGTTGTAGGAAAAATTGGGGGATCAAAGCCCCCCATATGAAGGAGGCACAAATGATCTTGCGCCTTTGTTGCCGTAAGTAACGTGGTTCTTACCCGCTTTATCATTCTTGTCTTCAAAAGCTATTCAGTGGCTACCATATCGCTGACACGGACTCGTTGCCCATCCTTGACAACGCCATATGCGCCGTTCGGACCAGCGAAGCCCTGTATCTTCAACGTGCCTATCATCTCACCGGGAGCAAAGCCGAGCCCTGCCACAAACTTGCCGCCACGGAAGATTTTCAAGTCCTGTCCGATAGTTACCCCGGCTTCTTTGCCTGCGTTGATATAGACCCTTTCACCGTCAATTGCGACTATCCTGCCGTACCAGGGGACAAGCGCTACAACTTCTTTGACCTTGCCAGTTACACCGGCCAGGGCTGATGCAACGGCGGAAGCCCTGGCAGCCTGATCGGCGGCATCGTATGCCGGAATGATTGCGTCGACCTCGCGGAGAACGCCACCGCCCATGCCGTCATGGATTTCGACCACGAACTTTTTCCCGGGAGCAATTTGGTCAGGGGCGATGATAAACAGAACCAGATTGCTGCTGAGGTCCTGGGATAGGCGCTTTGACAAAGAAAGACGTTCCTCTTGACTGGTAATGGAACCAAAGCTGGCAATGCTTCCCAGATCAGGCTCAAGCAGTATTCCAACTGAAGCACTTTTCAGCTTTTCTCGAAACTGCGGCAAAAACCTATTCTGCCCCATTTCCAGCGCCACGATTCTGCTTTTTACAGCGGGGGGATTTACCGTTGCTTGTGGAGCCTCGTTGATAACCGGATGGGCCGGCGCGTTACCCGTCGCCCCTTGCTTTACCGCTTCATATCCCTTCTTCAACAGTTCACTGCCACGGGGCACCCCTGATTCAACGTAACTCCTGGGAACCCAGATTGTGGCCGGGGCATCCTTTGACATGGTGAATGCGGGATTTTCTATCTCAACATAGCCGTCTGGCGGCGTGCTGCCGACTCTGTTGCCGGCACAGGCGGTGAGCAGAAAAAGAAACGGCAAAACAACTGATAATCTGTGGTTACGCAAATTGAGCTCCTTTCAGCGGTAATGACAGTAAAAACTACCCGTATTTCAGCAGAGAGGAGCCGAGGTGGCTCCTCTCCTTAACTTCCTATTACATGCTACAGCTGGTAGCACGATCCGGGTTCGATGTTTAACTTTCTGGCTTCAGCCTTAATTTTTTCCTTGAGTTCGCGTAGTTGACCTTCAAGCTCATCGATTCGACTTGTGTTGAGACCGTCGTAACCATACTGTTGGCGCAACTCAAGATTCTTGGCAGAAAGCTGCTCTCTCAAGGTCGCAGTGTTTTGTCGAAATTGCTTAACCGTTTCCGCGTTGACTGGCACACAAGGGTTGATAAGTGCATCCTCGGCATAAACTACACTGACGAAAGCCATCGATGCTGTGACGACAAACGCTATTACTATCCGAAATTTCATGTTTTTTTCTCCTTTAGGTCTTTGATTATAAATACACCACCGCTAGGCAGATAATGGACGTAGTCAATCCCATCAAAGAAATGGGATTAAGACGCACTCCGCTTGAGATGGGGGAAGCCAAAAGCTAATGGCATTCCACGCAGCAGATGCTGAGTTCAATCCAAGAGACCAAGCGACAAAATTGGGATGAATTGTGGTACTACGATTTCAGGCGAGTGAGGGTGGGTGGAAAATTGAAGTTATGAAGGGGGTTGGGATATGTGCTGGAATGAAACCAAAGAAAGAAACCTTTTGCAGAGGAGCAGTTATTAGTTCAATCGTTGAAGGAAAATCGGCAACCATGCAGGTGAAAATCGGGCAGAATGCGCTATCACAGGGGGTGGGACATTGCCCCTCATCCTCAGGACATTGATCTCCTTTGTCGTTCTGTTTGCCGTCGCCCTTACAGGAAGATTTCTCGATCTTTAAGACATGAGCTGCGGAAAATTTAGTTCCCAAGCCGGTTACCATCGAGATCACCGCGAGCAGTACGACCAAGGATATTACACGAAGTGCTTTTGTAGCCATGGGCACAGATTATCATGATTGAATTAATTGTCAATCGTGTTTGTAAACATTGTTTTAAAAATATGCGATTACAAGGCGGCAAGTACCCGATGCATCTTCTCGGCAACCTTTTTCGCAATTTCCGTTATCTCCGGGTTGCCGATCATAGAGAGTGCCGCAACCGGGTCCATGACCATGACCGCCGTCTTGCCGTCATCCCTGGTATAGACCACGACATTGCAGGGGAGGAGCGTTCCCAGGTTAACCTCCCGGCCCAAGGCTTCAAAGGCCAGATGAGGATTGCAGGCACCTAGGATCAGGTAGTCGCGGAACTCCTTCTGGAGCTTTTCAGCAAATTTCTTTCTGACGTCGATCTCGGTCAGCACTCCAAAGCCCTCCTTTGCCAGTTCTTCACGCACCCTTTTTTCCGCTTCGGCGTATGCGATGTCCACGGTCTTGCCAAAAGCATACGGTGTCTTAATCTCCATTGCATTCTCCTTTCCTAGCTCCCCTGTTTTCTATTTGTTCCGATCTCTTCGCTTTAATAAGCTACCCGCGTATTCATAGGGATACTCCACCTCAATTCCAACATCTGAATTATTTAGCATCAAAACCCCTTGGTCAGTCCGCCGACCAGGCGCAGATCGGTTTCATGCTGAACCCCGTTTCGCTCCTCGATAACAGGGACTCCAACCGAAAGTGTCGCGGCCCAGCCGCTGTCGCTGCACAATCTTGCACCGGGGGAAATATAGACAAGGCTCCCCCCGCTATTCTCATCAACAACACCTGAAATCCTCTGTTTCTCTTGCCATTCACCGTTCATTTCGAGGATCAGGTCCCATGCCAGGTGGTGATGATCAGCCATCCCATTAGAGTGGTGATGACCTTGCTCTTTGCCCAATCGGTACGAAGTCGCGAAATTGTAATGCAGCCGGTCACCTAGGTTTGTTCGCTGCGCTCCCCTAGTGGCAAACGTATAGAGCAGATTCGCATCGAATGACATCGCTCCTATTCGCTTGCTGACCGCCATGCCGAGTAGCGGGTCCCATGACCCCGAACCGGGCTGATGTTCTGTCTCAAACAGCACCCCGTTCCTGACTTTGACTCCGGTGGCCCCGGTCGGCATCTTGAGCCCGCCCAGCAAGGCGGATTCCAGATTGAAGTCCTCATTCCTCAGGAACCGGTATTGACCAAGGAGTGTAAGATCGCCAACACCATCCGCGTCTCCATGGTTGTCGATGGCTATCTCGCCCCCCTCGTCGTGTCCTTCCCGGATGCCTGTCCGCAGCACATAGGGGAGGCGCATGCCGATGGTCAAACTATCTGTCAGGCCATAACCAACACCGACGGATGGGCTGAGAAGATAGTCTACGCTATGACCTTCGGTCCCCTGCGCGGCAAAGCGTGCAAGTTCGGCATCGGAGAATGCGTGAAATTTTACATACTCCACGCGCAATGTGACTGCCCCACCTCCCTTTGGCAAGGTAGTCGCCGGAATAGTTATGGCCGGGCCGGCGATTCCCGCCCCGAAGCCGACAGTCGGATGATCGGCCCGAGCGAAGCCATAGCCGACGGCTATCATTACCGCGGTCAAAACAAGTATCCGCTTACCGCCCATTCGAAAGTCCTTGTCTTATACAGAGCTGAAATGCGGCTCGTAATTCCCGTGCGAGAGAGCAGAACGTGCCCTTAAAGTAAATGCATTCTAACGCGCTTAGCGCCAAGTACAAGCCCTGCAATAAGACATCCTGCTGTCTTAGTGGATTCAAAACAAAAATGAGGGCTTCTCAGCCCCCACTCTCAATATAAAAATCAGAGGCTTCTTCTAAATTCATTTTACAACAACATCTAAAGCTTTGACTCCAGCAGTGAAATTTTCTCCCTTGTATGGACGAAGATTTTTTCTGGTATAGATAGGTGTAACAGTGATTGAATTTACTCCTGTACGCAACTCCACCTCCCTTTCAACAATCACATCATCTATCGGAAGCGCAATTGTCAACTTGTGTTTACCTGGCGCAAGGGCAATTCGCTTGCTGAACTGGTATTTCCAGCCGATACCGCTCTCAGGAATGGTCGAATCAATTGGTGATCTGTCTTCAAGCACAGGCTCTGCTTCAAGGACTATTGGTTGACCGTCAATATTGAGGTGAACGCGGTAGGGAGGGGCAGTATGCTTGCCGTACGTACCCATGAGGTAGTAGGAATTGCTCTTAACCGCAAACGAGAAGTCGATTATGGCTTTTGCAGTTTGAACGTCTGAGTTGACTGCCTCGGTAAAGACATCGCTCCTTGTCGCAGTCGAGGTCTTGGTGATAAGATCCCGGTTATTTGCACAACCGCTCGCAACAACACAGAGCATTAAAGCCGCTCCTGCCATACCCAGATTCATTTTCATTGTCATTTTATCCACCTCTCCAATTTTTCTAACATCACTAAGTTCTCAATCAGTTTCAGTATAATGTTATGAATGCCTCAAATGAACATTCAGGATTTTCAATGTCAGCAGAGACTGCGTGAGAGGGAACACGGAGTCCCCTCTCACGTGTTTACACGTAACTACAGACAGTTACAGGGTTCAAGATTCATGCTCACTGCAACGGATCTGATCTTCGCTTTGATTTCCCTTATTTCCCCTTCCAGTTCATCGACTCGCCGCATATCAATGCCATCATAAGCATAGAGCCCACGCAGTTCCAGATCTTTAGCTTTAAGCTGTTCCCTTAAATCAACCGTATGTTGCCTGAATTTATTCAACGTATCGGCACTGATAGCCTTCACGCCTACCTGGCCGGTTTCGGCAAATGCAACACCACCAAAAGCCAAAATTGCTGCGACTAGCAGTAATGCCATAACTTTATTCTTCATCGTATTCTCCTTGAAAGTAGTGATAATTCAGATTTCATTGAACTAAACAATCTCAAGAACGTAGAAACCCACTTAGTAGTCTCGGAGGATGAAAAATCTCGTTCAAATACGGGTCTGGAATCGACTGCGCAACATCCGGGAATTCAAATTCAACTATCTGGAAGGTGGTCTGTATCTCAACCGGTTGAACAGTATCAGCAATAGCGCACACACATAATGGGCAGACAGGCGTGGTGCAAGGGAGCGGACAACTCTGCGCCCCGTCGGGGTTGCAATGATTATTTTTGACAGCTCCAATCGCTGCCGGAGACTCGGCAGTTGCAATGAGCGTAACGCCAGAAAACAGCATCGAGAAAGATAACAGCAGCAGTACACAGATTGTCCGAAATACACGGGGCCGCATTATAAACCCGCCAGATCGACGGAGTCGCACAACTCAACCGTAACTGGCGCGGACGCGACTACGGCATGGATGTTAATTTTCACGCAACTCATTTCTTATTGCCTCCAGCATAGCGCAGGGGTTAACAGGTTTTGCCAGAACCCTGGAGATCCCGACCACCTCTGCCAGCAAGGGAAGTTCCGGCGATATGCTGCCGGAGTGCAAAAAAATCGGCATGAATGGCAGTAGTATCAATGCTTTCTTGGCCAATTCAATTCCATTCATTTTCGGCATGTTCAGATCAGTGATCATCAGATGAATAGATGAATCTTTCAGGATCGAGAGAGCTTCCTCGCCGCTGGTCGCGCATTGCACCGAAAAGCCTTCCTGCACGAGAAAATTCCTGAACATTCCAAGACAATCCCTGTCATCGTCAACTATCAGGATGTACTTCATTGCGGGGCCACAACCTGCCTAAATTCTACGGCAGCCTTTCCGTTCAAGATAATGATCCGGCATATAACCGATACTATTTACGCAGCAGGCGCAGGCCATTGCCGACGACAAGAAGACTCGCTCCCATGTCGGCGAATACCGCCATCCACATGGTGCCGTACCCGAATATCGTTAACCCGAGAAAAACCGCCTTGATTCCCAACGCAAGGGTAATGTTCTGTTTGAGAATCGCCGAAGTGGTGCGGGAGAGTCGTACGAAAAGAGCCACTTTGCGCAGATCGTCGTCCATCAGCGCCACATCTGCCGTCTCGATGGCGGTATCCGTTCCGGCAGCCCCCATGGCAAAGCCGATATCGGCGCGCGCCAGTGCCGGCGCATCATTGATACCGTCGCCGACCATGCCGATAGTCCCGCCGTTGCCCTGAAACGTCTCGATGATTTTCTGTTTGTCTTCCGGCAAAAGGCCGGCCCTCACTTCATCAATGCCTACTTTTCGGGCTATGGATTCTGCAGTGTGTTGGTTATCCCCCGAAAGCATCATGGTACGCACGCCGAGCCTGTGCAGCTCAGCTATAGCATCAAGGCTGGATTCCTTGATCGTGTCAGCGACACCGAACACCGCCAGCGGTTTTTCTACATTTGCCAGAAGAACCACACTTTTCCCCTGGCGCTCCAGGTTGGCGATCAGGGCAGATAACCCGGACTCATTGAAGCCGTTTTCTGTCATCAACCGAGGGTTTCCGAGAAAATACATCCGCTCGCCGACACGACCGACGACGCCGCGGCCTGCCAAGGCCGAAAACTCAGAAACCTCCTGCAACTCGATGCCGTCCGCCTCGGCAGAAACGGCAATGGCATGGGACACAGGATGATCGGAACGGCTGGCCAGACTTGCGGCGAGACAGCGAGCTTCTTGCGTGTCGATTCCATTCAAGGGCTCAAAGTCGGTCTGCGCCGGTTTGCCATGGGTGATGGTGCCGGTCTTGTCCAGCGCCAGCCAGGCAAGCTTGCGTCCCTCCTCCAGGTAGACCCCACCCTTGATCAGGATGCCGTGCCGTGCGGCAGCGGCAAGACCGCTGACGATGGTGACCGGTGTCGAAATAACCAGCGCACAGGGACAGGCAATGACCAGCAGCACCAACGACTTATAGATCCAGTCCAACCATCCGCCGCCAAGCATAAGCGGCGGGACAACCGCGACCAATAAGGCAATGGCAAACACAATGGGGGTATAGACTCGGGCAAACTGGTCGACAAAGCGCTGGGTCGGCGCACGACTTCCCTGTGCAGCCTCGACGGCATGGATAATCCGGGTAAGCGTGGAATCATTGGCTCGTGCCGTGACACGGAAGTGGAACGACCCTGCCTGGTTGATCGTACCGGCAAAGACCGGCTCTCCAGGTCCCTTCTCCACCGGCAGGCTCTCCCCAGTGATGGGGGACTGATCGACCGTCGAGTTTCCTTCAGTCACAACCCCGTCCAGAGCGATCCGTTCGCCAGGTCTGACGCGCACGATGCTGTCCAACGCTACATCCCCCGCTTGAACCTCACTCCAAGAGCCATCGGCAAGCTGCACCGTGGCAGTCACCGGAGCCATAGCCATCAGCCCCCTGATGGCATTGCGGGCCCGGTCGAGAGACTTGGCCTCGATCAGTTCGGCCAAGGCAAAGAGGAACATGACAATGGCAGCCTCAGGCCACTGGCCGATGCACACGGCACCCGTTACGGCAATGGACATGAGAGCGTTCATGTTCAGATTGCGATTGCGCAGGGCAATCCACCCTTTTTTGTAGGTTTCAAGGCCACCGGTCAGAATCGCGACAAAAACCAGGAGCAGGGTCAGCCAGTGATGGCCGGTGGTCAGCATCTCGATGATTTCGGCACCAAGAGCGGCAACACCCGAAACAATCAACGGCCACCAATTGGTCTTCTCAACCTCGGGCAATTCGTCCTTCGCCTCCACCGGTCCGACCTGCATGCCGACGGACTTCAGCGCGTCTATCACCGGATCGAGCGATGGCAGGGAGTGGGAAATAATGAGGTTTCTCTGCAAAAGATTGAATTCGAGGCCCGTCACGCCGGAAAATCCCTTCAATTTGTTGCGGATCAGCGCCTCTTCTGTCGGACAGTCCATATTTTCGATGTGCAGCATGTCCTGGCGCCCCGTCGAAGTGCCGGGCTCTAGCTGTTGAGTTATGCTTGCAGGCTCGATAACCGCCTCTTCATCGTCACTGGCTACGACAGCATAACCGGCATCTTCTATTTTTTCGCGAATCGCTGCCGGCGTGGTTTTAACCGGGTCGTAAAGGATTACCGCCATTTGTTCAACAAGCAGCATCGTCACCTTGGTGACACCAACAATTTCTTTTATGACGGTCTCCAGATGCCCGGCACAGGTGGGGCAATCCAATCCGGCAATATTCAGTTCAAGGGTTGCATGTTGCGGGGTCATCGATAATCCTTTTCTACCGGCAAAATATGAACGAGCCTTTTAGGGTCCTGCTCAGGACAATCGATTAAATCGCGAGCTACCCACCGTAGCTGTGAAGCCCTGAAAGAAGCAGATTCACCCCGAGATAACAGAAGATGGTCGCGGCAAAACCGATGATCGAAAGCCAGGCTGCCCGCTGTCCGGCCCAGCCGCGTGTGATCCGGGCATGAAGGAAGGCCGCATAGACAAACCAGACAATCAGCGACCAAGTCTCTTTCGGGTCCCAACTCCAGTAGGTCCCCCAGGCGTAGTTGGCCCAGGCAGCGCCGGTTACTATGCCAAGGGTCAGGAGCGGAAACCCGATCATGATCGACTTGTAGTTCAGGTCGTCGAGCACCCTGCCGGCCGGAAAAGTGGCGACAATGCTCTGCTCGTTGTCAGGGGTTGATTTTTCATGTTTTGCACGGATCAGGTACATGATGGAGATGCCGCAGGCAACGGCGAAGGCGGCATATCCCAGGAAACAGGTTATGACGTGATAAGTGAGCCAGTTACTCTGCAAGGCCGGGACAAGAGGTTGGATGCCACTGTCAAGGCTGAGCTGTCCCCAGGCCATACCCAAAAGGGCGAAAGGCATGACGAAAGCGCCGATTACCCGATAACGGTACTTGAGGTCTAGCAGGCCATAGATGAGAACAATCGTCCAAGAGAAAAAAACCACAGACTCATAGAGATTTGATAACGGCGCATGGCCGATACCGAGAGCGTAGGACTCTTTCCAGCGAAGGCCGATGGCAACTGTCTGCGCAAGCAGACCGCCATAGGCCAGGGCGCTGGCTGCCGTGCCAAGGACCTTGCTCCGGCTGACGGCAAAGGCAAAAAAGCCAAGCATGGAAAGCAGATAGGCAAAGGTGGTTATATTAAACAATGATGAACTGGTCATTTATTATCCTCCAAAGGGAGCTGTTTTTTGAGCTTCGTCATCAGTTGCTCCATGAACAGTTGAAACCCTCCCTGGTTCTTGCTGCTATTGCCCCCGATGGTTACGGTTCCATTCTCGACGCGCACCCAGATACGCCGGTGTGCCATAAAGAAGGCGACATAGATTCCCACCACCATCAGGATGCAGCCAACCCAGACCACCCAGACGCCAGGGTCCTTGGCCACCTGCAGGCCGGTGTACATGAACTCTTCTCCCCCCCGATACTGGAGTAGCTTTCCACCGGTGTAGGGGAGATTCATCCTGTTCATGGCCGGATTGTTGGAATAGACGATGAATGTCTTGTTCTCACCATTTGCCAGATGCACCTCCACCTGGGCCGCCGGCCCGTTCAGCCCCGATTGGAACCGGGAAATATCCGGGGTCGTCTCCTGAAGACAGATGCCGCTGCCGTCGGGCAACTTTGCCGACCCGTTACTTTGCATCTTCAGCGGTTGTGGATTGCTGCCATCCGGATCGCTGACAGTGAATTCGTGCTCGCCATACTTGCCGTAACTGGACTGGTAAAAGGTAATCCCCTTGTAGTTGAGAGGATCATTGACAATGACCGGCACCCGGTCATAGCCCGCCACCGGTCGGCCATTCTCAAGCACGGTCAGGATGCTCTTGAATTCCTTGGGGGCCCCGTTGGGATAATGGGAAACACTGAATTTCTCGCAGCGTACCGCAAAGCCGAGATCGATTTCCTTTTCGGAGCGAGACATGACCTTGCCCACGCTCTCTCCTTCAGGGATATTGACGAATCCCTTGTATCCGAACAGGGAGCCGATGATGGCGCCGATGAATATGACGAGCACACTCAGGTGAACGGCATACACAGCCAGCCGGGACCAGGGTGCCGTCTGGGCGAACAGATGGTAAGCCCCGTCTGTTTCGGTAACCACCGGTTCGGCAAATTCCGCCTTCAGGACAGCGGCGACCCGGTCCTTGAGCGTGGCAGCGTCCCCTGATGTCATGATTGAGGTGAGATTCGAAATCGATCTCTCCAGACCATCATCCATAACTCTCACGGGGCGGGTTATGGTTTTACAGATAGCCGGGAGCCGCTTAACGGAACAGGCGATCAGATTCAGAGAGAGCAACGAGAGCAGGAGGATGAACCACCATGAGTGGTACATGTCGAAGAAGCCGAGGCTTTTATAAAGCTTCAGCTTGTTCTGGCTGATGGTATGTAGGTACTCGGGGGGCGGCGTACCCTGTGGAATAACCGTTCCGATGATTGAGATCACCGCCAGAGTTATCAGGGTAAACATCGTCAGCTTGAGTGAGCAGAAAAAATCCCAGATGGATTGGGATATTGTTTTTTTACTTGAAGTCACGAGAATGCTCCTTGGCTATAAGGTTGCGGCAGACAGTCTGTACGCATGACACCTTCGCCCGGACACACGACCGAAGAAATCTGATAATACTTAATGTTGTTATGCTTCGGCATGATGTCGGGACTTATGACCAGAAGCGGTTTTGAGGAGGAACAAAGATAGGCAGATAGACCTGTGGCAATAATATCGGTGGCTCAGCAGAGTAAAAATTCTTTGACCTGTGTGGAGTGTGAAAGGTTATCCTTCCAAGCAGAGCCGCAAAAGTGGCACAGCAGGCACAGGATAGATCACATTGCCCACTTTCGTGATTATCCTTACAGGGGCAATCATCATTGGGGCTTTGTACCGTATCGCACGCCACCTTCTGAATATCTGGTGCAGCACCATGCGGAGCCGCTTGCACAAATGACTGCATGACAATCAGAGCACAGAGGCAACTTATTACAATCGTCCTGAGATTTTTCCAGATATTGATCGGTTTCATGTCCGCCTGACAATGACATCAATTTCAAAGGCAACGATAGCGAGCCTTTATTCGTCATGCTCAGGACTGGAACTGAATCTACGATTTTACTGGTTATTTCCCCGGTTTCTGCAATGCCCTCATCGTCTCGTTGTCCTGTTTCAGCTTACGCTTGAGTTTGTTCAATTCTTCAGACGTGTAGACCTTTTCACCTTTTGCAATTTCCTTATTCAATTTTGCTATCCGTTCCGGCAAGCTATCAAGCACGTTCGGGCAGTTCTTGCCATACAGGAGGCAGTCGTCTTTCCCCTCTGGTGGCACAGAAGCAAATGCCGGAATAGCAGCCAATGCGAGAGCGACAGCACAAACAGACACGATGATTTTCTTCATGGGTTAGTCTCCTTTTGTGTAGCCTGCCACGCTTTCCGCATGGCAGGACGGTTGAGGTTGTATTTAAGCAGAATCTTGTGAATAGACTGACGGCTCAAAGATATTCCTTGATCTGCAAGTGATTTTTTCAGCCGTTGTGTCCCCCGTTCGGGATTTAAAGCCACCAGCGCAAGTATTTTTTACGGCGCTCCAAGTGCGGCTGCTTTCGAGAAGTATTTCTTGGGCTTTGCCTGGTGAATCTTTTCTGCTGCCCTCTCTTCAGCGAGTGGAGCAAGAGAGCATACGGTTTTGCTTTTCAACCTCTCAGCGACATCGTCAAGGATCTCTGCCAACTCTGCCATGGTGAGCCGCCTACGCTTTCCAACGTTTCCTGACCCCGTAGTAGCATCCATTCGGCCCCTCCAAGTGGTCTAAACTTCCTTGCCATTCAACATTACTCTCAGCGATCTGATACCTTCGGTAAAACTGGTAGTGCTATACATTCCCGGACGCCGCTTCCCCGGCTTCGTACTGTATATTGGCTCTACCACCAGGCTGTTGCGATCTCCCTCATTGAGGGTAATTTCCCTCGCAATGGCAACTTCGTCGTCGGGAAGCGCAACGACTATCTTGTGGATACCGGCCTTCAGACGGAGATTCTTGCTGAAGCGGTACCTGATACCGTCGCCAGCTTCCGGGTCCACCAGTTTCATCAGCTCGTTGTTTTCCTTCTGCAAACTTCCTTGTAGCAGCACGGCTTGACCGTCGATATTCAACAGCAGCTTATAATCTGGCGTTCCATGAATATCCTTTGCGGAATAAATGCCAGGTTTGTGTGTCTTGAAAGTGGCTGTTACGCGCACGTCAACATACCCTTGCGGCGCAGTCGCACCGTTCGTCAACTCCTCAAATACATCGGTGCGTAAGCTGGTGCTGTTTGCCTTGATCAACGCCGAGCTTTCCGCACAACCGCTTAACAACGAAATTGCTAGTATCAAAAGGCATAATTTCTTCATAATCCAACTCCTTTCACGGTGTTGATTGTCGCCCAGGGCCTTTCGCCGGGACTGTACATAGTTAAACTGCGTCATTGCCCCGTTCATTCGTCCTGATCTTCACTACGTCGTCGATTGTGGATATGAATATCTTCCCGTCACCCGTGTTGCCGGTATGGGCATACTTCTGAATCACGTTGACGACTTCATCCACCATGTCATCAGTAACAACGAGCTCCAGCTTGACACGAGGGATGAACTCCACCATTTCATAGAGAATCTTGTCCGTGGCGTTCCTTGCTTTACCTTTGCCGAATCCCTTGATTTCCGAAACCGTCACGCCGGGCATGCCATCAATGGCGTGAAGTTCCTCGGCGACATCCCGTAATTTCCCTGGCCGAATGATTGCTTTTATCTCTTTCATCGCATTCTCCTTTCGAAGTTTATTCAAAACCTACATCTCTTCTTCAATTTTCCGATTCTCAAACCAGCCGTACACCGCCGGGATGATCAACAGAGTCAGCAGGGTCGAGGTAATCAAGCCACCCACAACGACCGTTGCCAGCGGCTTCTGGATCTCCGACCCGGTGCCCTGTGCCAGCAGCATCGGCATCAGGCTGAAGATGGCGATGGATGCTGTCATCAGCACCGGTCGCAACCGGTCAACGGCCCCTTTGCGGATCGCCTCACCGAGTTCCATCCCTTCATCCCTGAGCTGCGCGATGCGGGACACCAGTACCAGTCCGTTCAGCACCGCCACCCCAAAGAGGACGATAAATCCGACCGACGCCGGGACCGAAAGATACTGACCGGAGAGGAAGAGCGAAAAGATGCCGCCGATGAGCGCGAATGGCAGGTTGGAAATCACCAGCAGCGCCAGGCGAATGGAGCGGAAGGTGACGTAGAGCAGCAAGAGGATCAGACCGATGGCTACCGGGCCGATGATCATCAGCTTGTTCATGGCCCGTTGCTGGTTTTCGAACTGGCCGCCCCATGTGAGATAATACCCGGGGGGAAGTTTGACCTGTTCCTTGATCTTTGCTTTCGCCTCGGCCACAAAACTCCCCATATCCCGGCCGGTGACGTTCATCTCGATGCCGATCCTCCGCACGCCGTCCTGACGGCTGATCTGCACCGGTCCCTCTACCATCTTCACTTCGGCCAGCTGTTCCAGCGGAATGTTCATCCCTGTTTTGGTGGTGATTAGCAGGTTCTTGATGGTCTCAATGGAGTTCCGCTTCTCCTCTGGCAGCCGGACCGTGATGTCGAAGCCCCGGTTTACCTCATAGAAAGTGGAAGCCGCCTTGCCTGCCACCGCTATCTCGATGACATTCTGCACGTCGCTGATATTGAGGCCGTAGCGGGCAATTTTGGCCCGGTCGATGGTGACGGTCAGGTAGGGCTGGCCCGAGACCTTTTCCGTGTTCAGATCGGTCCCACCCCTGACAGTGGAAAGCACCTTGGCTATTTCCGCCGACTTGTCCCGCAGTACGTCAAGGTCTTCGCCGAACAGCTTGACGATCAATTGGGCTCGTGTGCCGGCCACCAGTTCGTCGATGCGGCACTGGATCGGCTGGCTGAAGCCGAAGCTGATCCCCGGGATGGTCTCCAGCGCCTCACGCATCTCGTTGGTCAACTCTTCCTTGGAGATATCCCGCTTCCATTCGCTCTTCGGCTTGAACACGCCCACGTAGCCGGTTTTGTCCACGCCACGGGTGTCGAGGGCGACGCCGGTCTGGCCGATGCGACCGATAACCACATCCAGTTCGTCGAACGTCTTCAATTTGGCGGCAGCCTGCTGGTTCACCTCCTGCGATTTGGCCAGGGAAACACCGGGAAGCATGGAGATATCCATATCAAATGAGCCTTCATCCATAATCGGGATAAACTCCGATCCCAGCCTGGTCACCAGGAACAATGAGACCACCAGCAACCCGCCAGCAATGCCGAGGACAACCTTTTTCTTGTTCAGCGCATACTCCAGCATCGGCAGATACTGGCTCTTGGCATAGGCCATGATCCTGCTGTCTTTTTCCTCCTCCGGTTTGAGAAACAGGCTGCAGAGCACTGGGATGATAAAGATGGAAAGGAGCAGAGAGGAAAGCAAGGCGATGGCTACGGTGATGGCTAGCGGGCCGAACATCTTCCCTTCGATCCCTTCCAGGGTCAGGATCGGGATGAAGGTGAGGGCGATTATCAGTTCACCGAAGATGCTCGGCTTGCGCACCTCCATGACCGCCTTGAGCACCGTAGCGAGCTTGGGGTGCAGATGCCCCTCCTCGCTCAGATGCCGCTGGACGTTTTCCACCTGGATGATGGTGGTGTCGATGATCATGCCGATGGAGATGGCCAGGCCGCCAAGGGACATGAGATTGGCGGTAATCCCGGTCAGTTTCATGACGATGAAGGTAGCCAGGAGCGACAGCGGCAGCGCCAGCAGCACGACGATACTGCCGCGAATGCTGTTCAACAGCAGGTAGAGCACGATCAGCACCAGGATGGAGCCTTCGATCAGCGCCTTGTTGACCGTGCCGACACTGGCCTTGACGATATCGCTCCGGTCGTAATAGGGAACCATCTTGACCCCATCCGGCAGCATGTTGCTTTCGTTGATCTCCTTGACCTTGGCCGCCACCCGGCGCACTACGTCGCGGCTGTTCTCGCCCCGCAGCATCATAACAATGCCGCCAACCGCCTCGTCGGCACCGTTTTTGATGGCGGCCCCCATGCGAACCGCCTCGCCTACTTTGACTTGCGCCACGTCACGCAGATACGTGGGTGTGCCTCCGGTGGATTTCAGGACGATATTCTCGATATCACTGATACTCTGTATCAGGCCGACGCCGCGCACGATGTACTGGTCCGTGCCCCGTTCCAGGATATTGCCGCCGACGTTGCTGTTGTTGCTGCCGATGGCGTTATACACATCGTCCACGGTGACCCCGTATTTGACCAGCTTCTCCGGCGAGACGAGCACTTGGTACTGCTTGAAATAGCCGCCGAAGGAGTTGATCTCGTTCACCCCGGCGACGCTCTTCAACTGGGGAGTGATGACCCATTCCTGCATGGTGCGCAGGTTGGTCAGATAGGCCCGTTTCTGTTCCGGGTCCTGGGGCACCTTCCCTTCCAAGGTGTACTGGTAGATCTCCCCCATGGCGGTGCCGATGGGCCCCATGGCGACCTGAACACCCTTCGGCACCTTCTCCCGCGCCTCGGCCAGCCGTTCGAAAACCAGCTGCCGGGCGAAGTAGATATCCACATTGTCCTTGAAGACGATGGTGACAATGGAGAGGCCGAACTTGGTCACGGAGCGGAGCTGCTCGATGTCCGGCAGGCCGCGCATGGACATTTCTATCGGGTAGGTGACATTCCGTTCGATTTCGACCGCCGACAGGCCATCGGCGTGGCTGACCACTTCCACCTGGATGTTGGTTACATCCGGGAAGGCGTCAATCGGCAATTTGGTGTACGAGTAGAAGCCGAAAACAACGATCACCAGCGCAGCGAAGATGACCATCCCTTTCTGCTTCAAGGTATATGCGATGAGTTTTTCTAGCATGGGTGGTTATCTCCTCAGTGTTCGTCGTCCTCTAGTTCTTCCTTCTTCAGTTCCGACTTCAGGGTGAAAGCGCCCTTGGTGGCATAGCGTTCACCTTCCTTGAGGCCGGAAACCACTTCCACCATGCCGCCCACAGTCCTTCCCAGCTCTACGACCCTCGGTTCGAACTCGGTCTCCTTTTCAGCGACAAAGATCACCTTCTTGCCGTCCAGTTCCAGTACGGCCTCTTCAGGCACCGCCAGCACGGTTGGCGAATCGGCCGCAATGGCCAACTCAACGGTGGCGAACATCTCCGGTTTCAGCTTGCGGCCCGGATTGGGTACTTCGACCCGCGCTTTGACCGTGCGGGTAGCCTCATCAACCAGGTCGGCGAGATAGGTTATCCGACCGCGGAACTTCTGATCGGGAAAGGCGCCGACGATGACAGTTGCCGCCTGTCCCCGGCGTACCTTGGCCAGGTCTTTTTCATGGATGTCCACCAATACCCAGACCGATGAAAGGTCGGCCACGGTATAGAGGCTCTTGGCGGGGTCGGAGAGCTCGCCGACGATGGCATGTTTCTCGGTGATGATGCCACTAATAGGGGAGCGTACCGGCAGGATCGGCTTCTTGTGATTGTCCCCTTGCAGATCGGCAACCGATACTCCGTACAGGGAGAGGCGTTCTTCGTCGGTATGCAGTTCGGTCTGGGCGGTTTTGTAGTCGGTTTCGGCCTGGAGGATCTCCTTACGGGCCGCTATTTTCTTGTCAACTAGGGCCTTGACCCGGTCCATGTTGGACTGGGCCAGGGTGAACTTGGTCTTTGACTGATGGTAACGGTTGAGGGACTCTCCCAGTTCGACGCTGTCGAGGGTCACCAGTACCTGACCGGCGGCGACGCTGTCCCCCAGGGAGGACTTGACGGTGACAACTTTCCCGGAGATGCGCGGCGACACATGGGCAATTTTGTCGGCATTGGCCTCTACCTTGCCGGTGGCGCTGATGACGCCGGCCAGGCGCTGCTTCTTGGCCGGGGCCACAACCACGCCGCTCTGCTTCTGCACTTCGACGGTCATCTTGACGAGTTTCTCCTCGCCGTGTTCGTCGTGGCCTTCATGCCCTTCCTTCTTTTCCTTGCCTTCGTCGTGGCCGCCTTTTTCGTCCTTATGGCCGGACTCTTTATGCTCGGCTTTTTCTCCCCCGCCGGTGGTGGAATGGGTCAGCCGGTAGGCGACGCCGCCCCCCAGGGCCAGGGCCAGAATGAGTCCGATGATGATTGCTTTCTTGTTCACTGCGCACCTCCGTTGATGTCTGTCGCCACTGCTGATTCGAGTTTTACGAGTGCCAGTTGCCGGGCATGGAGCGCCGTCAGATAGCCGTCGCTGACTTCGAAGAATTTCTTCTGTTCCTGGATGACAGAGAGAATCCCGACCTCACCCAGACGGTAGGCCTCCTGGGTCAGTTTCAGGTTTTCCTCAAGCTGGGGAATGATGTTTGACTTATAGAGCGATAGCACCTTTTCGGCATTCTGAACGCTGATATAGGTTGTTTCTACGTCCCGTTCTACATTCCTGGTGGCGGCTGTCAGACGGCTTTCGGTGCTGCTCCGTTTGGCCCGCGCCTCCTGGATGCCGGCCTGATTCCTGTCGAAAAGCGGAATCGGCATCGACAGCTTTACGCCAATTAGATAATCCGTATCTTTGTGTTCGGCGCTGCTCACTTCTATGGCAGTCGCTTCACGCCTGAACGCCAGGCCGGCGGTGAGATTCGGAATAGCTTCGGATTGTGCCAGGACGATCTCCGCGTCGCCCCTCGACTTCTCCGCCTCCAGGGCTTTCAGGTCCGGACGTTTTCCGAGCGCCAGCTGCTTCAGATCGACCATACTCTTGTTGAGAGAGAAGCCGTTATCCAAGTTTCCGGTAATTGCCGGTGCTTCACCGGAAGGGAGCCCCATGAAGGTGAACAGTTTCGCTCTTGTTTGCAGCAGCGCCCGTTCGACCTCGATCCGGGTTCCTTCACTGCGGGTCAACTCAACCTTGGCCAGATTCATTTCCAGCTCGGGAATGTCACCGGCGGCCAGACGGTCCTTGGTGACCTCAAGCAACTGCCGGTTAAGCTCAATGGAACGATCCGTCAGCTTGAGCCGCTGCTCGGCAAGCATGGCATCATAGAATGCCGTCTTCACTTCTTCAGCCAGTGTCCGCTCCCGGTCAGCCAGCTGCCAGCGATAAGCTTCAAGTTCCCTCTCGGCGACAGTCAGGCGCTTGTCACGCTTGCCTGCCAACAAAAATTCCTGAGAAATTCCAATCGCCAGATTGTTTTCGGCACTGCTGCCGGTCAGGGTCCCAGTTCCACCCTCCAGGTCCAGAGTCGGGTTGGGCAGTAGTCCCGCCCGGGTTTTGCCAGCATCGCGAATTCCTTTCTCCTCACGGAACGCTTTTAGATCACCGTTATTGTGCAGTGAACTTTCGATCACCTGCGGCAACGCCAACTGTTGTGTCTCTGCTGCCAGGGCTGGCACCGATGCAAGCAGGCACAAAATTCCCGGCACTAGCAGGCGTGCTCTTCTTCCAGATACAGTTGTTCCCAATGAAATAACCTCCATATTCAGTTTTGTTACAACGATTCAAAAAGGTGCGGACGTACCACGACGGACAACTCGGATGCAGTTGTCCCTTGGAATCAGGACAAACTGCTCCCGTCACAGATGTTTAAGCGTGGATTTGAGGGGGGATAAACTTGGAAAGATAGACTTCGGGTAGATATTGGTACGGATCGGAAAAACCTAAACTCAAAATGATTGGATTGTAGTGCACCACCAGTTGCTGAACAGCCAGAGGAGCATGGCATGCGCAGTTGATGCAGGTGTCGCAGCCATCGTAGTCCTTATGCTCATCAGGCGGAGTGCAGGGGCACTTATGGGGTGCAGAAAATTCCCCATGGCTGATGGCTGAATCGCTCGATGCCATGACATGACCCTGCATGGCGTGTGCGCTCTCGTGAACACCATGTACCGTTACGATAAACATGATCAGGAGCAGCAGTTGTGATACGAATTTTAGAGGGATGAGTTTGCGCATAAATTTATTATCGTAAAAATAAACAATTACTGTGGCGAATGTCAAGAAGCATTATTCCGGCCAGCCAGGCAAACAGCTGCTGGATGGGAGAAAACTCATCATTGCGTGCTCCAGAGAACGTAAAAACCCTCTGATATGACGCGGTCAAGTATCCTCTGACAAGTAATATTTCATCTCACCAAAGTGATCATTACCGAATCAGAAATCGAAGTGCTGCGCTTATTGTCATGAATGGTCACGAGAATCTTCCATTCGCCTACTGGTTCTGAATTGTCGGCTTTAAGACGCATGAAGGCTTTTGCCAAATAAGCGTTGCTGCTTGATCTCTGAAGTTTACCCGTAATTCCTTCCAGTCCGGGATATTTCTTTATTATATTTCCAGGTTTGATGATTTGTACATCGAATGTCACATCAGCAAAATTATTCTCATCTACAAGTGGATTTGTAAATATGACATGGAGTTCAGCCTGTTCGCCGATCCTTAGGGTGTCAACTCTGGTAAAGTCAGTTCTGTTATCCGGTGGCATGTTCAATATCTTATCAAACTCATCACCAGGAGTGACAATCAAGGCGGCATTGAACCCGGGGAGTGGCTCAAAAGCTTCTTGGTGCAGATCCTGCGGGCTGACCTGATGACGTTCCAAGCTGCCGGTAGACGCCAGGGAACAAACTGCCGGAACCGTCAGCAACAATATTATCAGCCAAAACCTCATGCGGCCTCCAGCCAAAATAAGTTCACCCATACAGCAATTACTTTTCGGATGCAAATTCCTTATCTTTAGAATTTCGACTGCAAGTGGTCAGGACTTTGAAGACCCACTTTCTCGCCAAAATCGTTTCAGTACAATTCAGTTTTATTTCAACATGTTAGCAGTTAAATTTAACATCAGCACATGAGGTTATAGTCTGTTATAGAGTATACTGTATTCACCCACAGAGTGGTTAATCACGCCTCAAGCCCGTAATATAGCTTCCAATACCTTTCAAAATCCCTTCCGCCGTGGCATCTTGATATTGAGGATCAGCCAGCCGTGCTTCCTCCATTTCGTTGCTCAGAAAGGCGGTTTCTACGAGGATACTCGGCATAGTCGCTCCCACAAGAACAAAAAAAGGCCCTTGCTTGACGCCAAGATTTCTGGACCCATGAAATTTACTGCTGACCCTCTTGTAAAGCGCCTTCTGTACCTCATCAGCCAGATGGGCAGAGTCGTTGAGCTTGTAATTGGCCATCAGGTCAAACAGGATCGCCTGAAGAAGGCTGACCTTCTCAAGTGAGGTGCCGTTCTCATTGGCTGCAAGCTGCGCCGCCTTTTCCGTCTTTGCCAGATTCAGATAGTAAGACTCGATCCCTGCGGTATTACGGTTGGGGGATGCATTGGCGTGTATCGAAACGAAGAGATCCGCCCCCACTTTATTGGCGATGGAGGTCCTCTCCTGCAAAGGAATGAAAACATCTGATGTACGGGTCATCACCACATTGATGCCAAGCTCTTGTCTGATCTTGTCTGCTAACTTCGTACCTATGGCAAGCGCAACATCTTTCTCCATAACGCCTTTGACACCAACCGCCCCGGGGTCTTTGCCGCCGTGGCCCGGGTCGATTACGATCCTCCGGATTTTGCCAGGCTTTAACTTCGTTTGGCTCGATTTATCCTTCCCCGGTTCCGGCTTTTTCTCATCGGCAGCAGGAGGCCGGTTTTGAATACTTTCCTCGTGCTTCGAAATCTCGGTACGCCGCTCGCCATGTATATCTAAAATGATGCGAAATGGGTCGTAAAACGAAAATACCTGGAAATCTTTGATGCTCTCTACATCAATTATCAGACGGACCAGATTACCATTAAGCTTGCTAATTCTGGCAGACTTCAGGAGACCGCCACCGGCCGGAATATCATTAAGCCACTCAGACAGCCCTGCATCTTTAATATCAATGCAGATACTGTGAGAAATGGCCGTTTCACGATCCTGTTTCAACAGACGGTGCTCGTATCGGGTTTCACGGTCAAGGGTGACGGAGATACGGCTGTAGGCTGGGCTTGACCAGTGCCGGATCTCTGTCACATAGGCCGGTCCGGAGAGATTTATTAACCCGCCTTTGGTGCTTTTAGCTTTTTGACTCTTCGCGGCAAAGGCACCGCGCGGAAACAGCATTGATGCCAGAAACAAGCCGATATTCTTGACAAAAATCCGGCGTGCCAGCAATGGCTCACCAGCTTCATTTAACGTGATCATGCACACCCCTCTTCACGTAAATGGCGTCAGCCATATCCCTGTCCACGGCGTACTGGCTGTAACCGACAGTAAATACGAAAGAGGGAAAGGCGTGGGTCAGGGTAATAGGGTTGCCCGGCAGTATGCCCATGGCCATGAGTTTCTGGAGTTTTTTAGAGTCTCCCGCCTTGATATAGGCGATTACACCTTTTTCTCCTCTTTTCAATGAAGCCAGAGGAGCCACAAACTTGTCGCCGCTTAACCGCGCTTTTTGACAGCACGCGCCGGCTGGAATCGGCTTACCATGGGGACAAGTTTCTGGATGCCCGAGCAGTCGGCAAATCTCTTCTTCGATCTCCTTCTTGACCACATGTTCCATCTGGCATGCGGCTTCTTCCATATCATCTTGGTTCGTTTCGATGATGTCGTGGAAAAGACGCTCAGATAGACGATGTCTGCGGATTGCCAGTCGAGCCTCCTCCCGCCCTGTTTTGGTAAACCGGATACCGCCTTGGAATATTTCAACAAGCCCTTTTTCCACCAGAGTGTCAAGGAAAGCGTTCTGTTCCGGGTCAAGTATCTCCGGCGATATATTCCCGCCTGTGTTTTCTTCCAGTTGTTCCCAAAGTTTCTCCAAAGTCTCTTCAATGCGCTCGTTCGTTTTCATAGTATCTCCTGGATTAGTTATCTTGGCTCACGAATCTCAAAGCTGAATTCCGGTCAGTTTCAGCAGGACATTCACCAGCCCTCCGACCAGAAAGGCGAAGGGGAAGATGAACAGCGCCATCGTGCAGGCCATCTTGAGGCCGCGCTCCTTCTTCATCATCAGAAACTGAGCAATGCATGGAACAAAGAGGGTCAGTGTGATAACTGCCACTGCCAGTTGATTGCCACTAAGGGCGCCGGCCTTCTGGAGATCGTAGAGCCCGGCAGCGCCGTAATCCCTTCGAAAGAAGCCAAACAGAAAGGCCACCGCGGCCTCTTTGGGCAGGCCGATCCAGTTCATGACCGGCGTCAGCCACGAGACGACCACCTTGAAGGTGTCAGTAATGTTGCCAAGCCAGATCATTACGCTGGCCAGGATGAACATCGGCAGGATCTCCATGAAGTACCACTGCATACGGGTGTAGGTCTTGATGAAAACCGCTCCGGGCCTCGGCATCCGTAGTGGCGGCACCTCCATGTAAAAATTGGGGCGGTCGCCAGGCATGAGCCGGGCGGTGAGAAAGCCGACAAGCAGAAATATCCCGATCATGAATGCGGCCCAAACACCCATGGCTGCACGGTTATTCGCCACCATACCGAGAACGACACCGAGTTGTGCGCTACACGGGATGGCCAAGGCCAGCAACAGAGTAGCGATGATCCTTTCACGCTTTGTCTCCAGGGTGCGAGTGACCATTGTAGCCATGGTGTCGCAACCGAACCCGAGAGTCATTGGAATGACCGCCCTTCCATTCAGACCGATCTTTTTGAAAATTCTATCGACCATCATTGCTAGTCTGGGCAGGTAACCGGTATCCTCGATGATGGAGAAGGCAATGAAAAAGGTGCCGACGATGGGCAGGATGATGGCGATAGCGTAGCGTATGCCGAGGGTAACTATGCCGTACTGCATGCCTATCAATTCCCGTAATGGAATCCAGGGCACATAAGCGTTGAGCGTGTCATTAATCCACGGACTAAGGTATTTCCCAAATATATCCTCCTCTAAAAAACCGACGATAGTGCCGGCTCCGAACTCGCCGACAAACTTGTACAAGCCGTAGTAGAGGACGATCAGAAGAATGGGGATACCGGTCAACGGTTCCATGGTCCAGTCACTAAGACGCTGTGCAAAGGAGCGTTTCCTTTCAGCTGGAGGATTAAAGGCCTCATTGCAAATGTCTTCAGCGGTATTGTGCTGCATCATAGGGACTGTGTAGCTTACCGGCTCGGTCAGTTTCTTGTCCAACTCAGCAAGGGTACTTTCGAGGAAATCTGGAGAACTTACCTCCGTCGAACGAACCAGTGCTGCGATATTGGAATCATTTTGGATAAACAGAAGAGCAAGCGCTCTTTGTGACAATCCTGCTTCTGCGGGCATGAGCGGAGCCAAAGCATTGACGGCCCCCTCGACCGCATCACCATAAAAAACCTCGGCAGTTGTCTCCTGACGGTGGTAGGACCGTATCCGACTTTTCAGTATGTCTACGCCTTTGCCTGAAAGTGCGGAAATACCCACCACAGGAATACCCAGCCTCTTCTCTAACTCGCCCTCGTCGATCTGGATACCCAACCGGTTGGCCTCATCCATCATGTTGAGCACAAGAATGACCGGGAGGGATGCCTCTACCAACTGTAAAGTAAGCGTAAGCATGCGTTTGAGGTTCTTGGCGTCGACCACACACAGGACGACATCGGCTTTGCCGGCGAACAGGATATCCCGGCTTACACGTTCTTCTTCAGTAATCGGCAGAAGTGAGTACATGCCAGGCGTATCTTCGACGAAAAACTCCTCACCGTCGATCTTGCATTTGCCTTGCGAGACCTCGACCGTAGTTCCAGGATAGTTGGACACTGTGACATAGGAGCCTGTCAGCCGATTGAACAGGGCGCTCTTCCCAACGTTAGGGTTACCGACCATTACGATGCTTCTGAGTCCAGTCTTTTCACATGATTCTCCGGCATGACAGCCGCAGCTACTTTGCTTACTCATTCTTCCTCCAAATTAAGCTTGTTTTATAAAGTAGAGATATTGATATTCATTTTCAGACACAAGTTACTGCGACCTAAGCCACGGATCGTGTCACCTATCGCCGTATAAGATGCTAAAGATGAATCAGACGATGTTTTGGGGGGGAATAAATATGGATAGATAAACTTCGGGGAGGGCTTCTAAAGGTTCTGAAGAAGTAATGATATGTACCTGTGAAGTGGGGCTGGCTACATGCACCGGCTGAGAGATCAACGGTGCATGACAGGCGCAATATCGACAAGCGTCACAGCGGTTGCCGTCGTCAGAATTCTGGTCAGGAAAAGCACGGCTCGTTTTTGCGGACATCAGGGTAGTGATAGTGGAATGTACGGCTTTCACCGATTTGGCCGAGGAATTTTCACCTTCACCGCTTTCCTGGCAAAAACCTGTCGTCGCCAAGGTGAGCATCACCAGAAGCATGACAAGGGCGACAAATCTGTGGTAAAATGAAAAACTCATGAACTGCTCTTTTTCTTAAAAATCAGGTTAGATTGATATCAGAAACGGTGTAGGTACCCATCAATTTTGCAGGGATTGGTTACAAGCTGTCATTCACTTATTGAATATGGTTTTCATTATTAACTTAATGAGCGATGCAAGTCAATGCAAAAATTAGAAGCTGAGTCTTACCTGCCTTTTTCGACAAAGGCACAATTTCCTCGCACCCGCAACAAGCGCGATGAGTTGGCCAAAATCCCCAGATCGGGGAGTGACTGAAGAGCGGCAGCAAGGGTAAGAGGTAACAGGCCCGAGGCTGCTAGCGACAACCCCGCCACATTATAACAGGCAGTGAAGACGAGGTTCAACCGCACAACCCCCATGGTCCGGCGGGCGATCCTGAAAAGTTCCGGCACCAGGGTCCAATCCTCCCGCATCAGTGCGACATGGGCTGCCTCAATAGAAATATCGCTCCCGGCCGCCCCCATGGCAATGCCGACATCAGCTTGGGCCAAAGCCGGAGCATCGTTGACTCCGTCACCCACCATGACGACAACGTGCCCTTTTGTCTGGTATTCCTTCACAATGGCAATCTTATCCTCCGGAAGAAGGTTGGCGCGGTAGTAAAGCCCCAATCCCTCCGCCACGGAAGCTGCCGTACGCTTGTTGTCACCGGTTAGAAGCTCGATCCGCTGCATCCCCAGTCTTCGCATTTCGGTAATGGCCGCCGGTACTTCGGGACGGAGCGTGTCGGCAGCGGCCAGCACACCCGCAGGCTTTCCGTCGCAGACTACATACAGTGTCGTTTTCCCTTGGGCTTCCAGATCGGGCAATGATGAGAGCGAGTCAGACTCTAAAATTATTCTGCGACTGCCGACCGCGACAAGTCGATCATTTACCCATGCCCGGACACCGATACCTGGAACGGACTCAAAGTCTTCCGGGTCGCCGAAAGGCAGGTTGCGCACCTTTGCTGCATCCCGCACCGCACAGGCCAGAGGATGCTCTGAGTAACGCTCCGCAGAAGCGGCCAGCGCCAGCACTTCATCAGAGGAAAACCCCGTAAACGGGATAATTTCAGTGACCTCAGGCCGACCCAAGGTGAGAGTTCCAGTCTTGTCGAGAAGAAGCACATCGGCGCGGTTGAGCGCCTCCAGGTATTTTCCTCCTTTGATGAGGAGGCCCCGTCGTGCACCGGCGCCGATAGAGGCAATCATGGCGAGCGGAGTAGCAAGGGCGAAAGAGCAAGAACAGACCACCACCAGGACTGCCGCCGTGGCCAACGGATTACGGCTGAGGATATACGTGAAAAGGGCGACTGACATGACCACGGGGAGGTAGTACCCGGAGAACCGGTCGGCGAAACGCTGCACGTCCCCCCGATTGGCCTCCGCCTCCTCCACGAGCTTCACCACTCGGCCAAAGGTGGTGTCCTCGCCAACCTTCTGGGCACGGACCCTCAGGCTTCCCAAGCTGGCGATGGTCGCAGCGAAAACCTTGGTACCCGGTCCGGCCTCCACCGGGATCGATTCCCCGGTGATGGTCGCCTGGTCCACCGTCGCCTGCCCGCTGACGACTACCCCGTCCACCGGGATCTTCTCACCCGGCCGGACTAATATCGTCTCGCCCACCCGCACATCCGCAACCGGCACTTCAATTTCGGTACCGTCACGCTCCACCCGCGCCGTCTGCGGAGCCATGGCGGTCAGATTCTTCACGGCACGGCGGGCCTGCTCAGCGGTGAAGCTCTCCACAAATTCACCGACCCGCATGAAGAAAACTACGATCACAGCAGCGGCCCACTCCCCAACTGCCATTGCCGCCAACATACCGACCGTCATCAGGGTGTGGGACGTAACCCTCCTTCTCAGGCCAGCCCTCACAACTTCGGAAAGGACCGGCCAGCCGCCGACTACCACAAAGACGAGCCAGAAAGGCCACGGCACTCTTTTGGTGAGCGATTCAAAAAGCCCGAGCCACTCCCCGATGACTGCCACAAAGAGCACCGCGCCGAAGACAATGCCAAAGAAGGTAATGATTCGACGACTGAAGCCGGCAAGTGGGGAAACAGACTGCGACTCGTTTTCCGTCGACTCTATCGCATATCCTGCTACTTCCACGGCCCTGCGAATCAAGTCAGGAGAGGTCTTTGCCGGGTCGTAGGCAATGGAAGCCTTACGGGACGAGAGGAGAAGAGTAACCTCTACAACCCCGTGGACCGATCTTACGGCACGCTCCACGTGCCGGGCGCAATCAAGTCAATCCATTCCCTTGATAGGAAGCTCAAAGAGCTCTTGTTGCCTATTCATAATGTATCCTCTGTTTGAATATTGGATTATTGGTGTGACTTCATGCAAGTTGTGTCACGCTCAATGACACGTTACAACGCGGCAAGAACCCGTTGCATCTTTTCAGCAACCTGTTTTGCAACTTCTGTTATCTGCGGATTACCGATCATGGAAAGCACTGCTACAGGGTCCATAACCATAACCGCAGTCTTGCCGTCATCTCTGGTGTAGACCACTACGTTGCAGGGGAGAAGCGTACCCAGATCCGCTTCCCTCCCCAAGGCTTCATAAGCCAGCGGCGGGTTACAGGCGCCAAGGATGATGTAGTCGCGGAACTCTTTCTGGAGCTTCTCCGCAAACTTTTTCCTGACGTCGATTTCGGTGAGCACTCCGAAACCCTCCTTAGCCAATTCTTCGCGCACCTTCCGTTCAGCTTCGGCATACGGCATGTCCACGGTTTTTCCAAAGGCATACGGTGTTTTCAGGTCCATTTGTAATCTCCTTTCCCCACACGATTTGACTCAGTTCAGTACACCCTATTGACTTGCGGAGGGAAGTCACATTGGGTAGCGCCGCTCCTTCGGATCATGGAGCGTCCCCTTGTGACACTATATGGTTAAGCCCTTCTCGAAGTAGATTCCTCACATGACTGTCGTCTAGCGAGTAGTAGACGACACGACCAACCTTCCTGAATTTTACCACCCGCAGGGAACGAAGCAGCCGCAGTTGATGGGATACTGCCGATTTAGTAGCACCCAACAGGCAGGCGATGTCGCAAACGCAGAGTTCTTCCAAGCAGAGGGCCTGCAGTATCCTGACCCGTGTCGGGTCGCCGAGAACTCGAAAAGTTTCAGCCGACCTTACAAGTATCTCTTAAGGCGGTATGACATTTCTAACGGTAGCGACCCTTTTTTCGCCAATCAGGTTGATTGAGCAGACAGCACGTTCAGACATTATTCACCTCAAAGGTTGAGCAACTGTTCAATTAACAAAATAGTCGTCTCGCAAACAACCTGTCAAGCATGATTGACAGCAAGACCATTTTGAGAGGACACAGGTAATCGCCTGGATCGAGGATTCTCATTTTGTTGCATCATGACTCCCTCTGTTTCAACGACAATCCCGGAACCATTTCCGGTTGACATACAATCCTAACACTGCTAAATATTTAACATATTTTAGACTCTTTCAGAGAAAGAGACTCCGCAAGCCATAGTGCTTCCGGACAAACTTCTTCGGAAAGCCCGAGGAAGAATCGCCCCGGCAGGGATGAAATTCCCGGATAGATCAGGCTGCTGTTGCCCCTGTCCGGATGAGATTCGGAGGCATATTTGCCAACCGAGCAGTCGTTTGGGTAAAACGACGTAAATCCTAGCAGTAGTGCATCCAATTTCTGGAGCACACATAATTCCCGCAAAAATTATGACCCGTTCCGGCATAGCTGGAGTGGGTTTTTTGTTGCTCGACATCCGCGACAAGCCTTGTAAGCGGCGGATACTTTCACCACATCCCGATTGGGAGACACTCTGTTCTCTCCCTACGGGACAGACCATTGTCTCCTTGCTTCGGGAAAACCAACAAGGAGGCAGTATGGCAAGTTTGAACCGCGTGGAACTCATCGGCAATCTGGGTCGTGATCCTGAAATCAGGTACACACCCGGGGGAACGGCTATCGCAAGTTTTTCCATTGCGACCAGCGAGAAGGTAAAGAACAAAAGTGGCGAATGGGAAACCCGCACCGAGTGGCACAACATCGTCCTCTACGCACGTCTCGCAGAAGTAGCTGGCGAGTACCTGTCGAAAGGAAAAAGTGTCTACCTCGACGGCAAACTCAAAACCCGCAAATGGCAAGATCGGGACGGTAAGGATCGGTACACAACCGAGATCGTCGGCGATAAGCTTCTCATGCTGGGCGGCAAAACTGGTAGCATTAGTGATGAACAGCCAGTAAACAGCCCGACAAATGAGGACATTCCGCCTGATGACACCGATCCGTTCTAACAACCAGTAACCACAACTCAACAGTCCTACGGGGAGACATTACCACATCCCCAAAGGGATTGGTCTGTCTCCCCTGTCGGACACAACCCACAGAAAAGGAGACAGACAGATGAACGCACCAGCTCAAATCATTCCCATCAACCCCGCAGCATCGTCCCTTACCCATCACGCCGTCAACATCAGTGAACTGAAGGCACAGGTAAACCTGATCCAGTACGTCATGCGTGACGTCATGAAATCAGGCGAGCACTACGGCACCATTCCCGGCTGTGGAGACAAAGCAGTTCTTCTCAAACCGGGCGCCGAAAAGCTCATGCTCACCTTCAGGCTGGCAAACGACGTGGAGGTGGAAACCATCGACCTGCATCTCGGCCATCGTGAGTATCGCATCAAGGTGACGCTCTACTCACCAGCAGGCCAGCGTCTCGGTACTGGTGTCGGTTCATGTTCGACCATGGAAAGCAAGTACCGCTTCCGTGTCGGGCCAGTTGAACTGACAAATAAATCGGTACCGAAGGAATACTGGGATCTTCGCAAGGAGAACCCGGCAAAGGCGCAAGAGATCATTGGTGGACGCGGCTTCAGTGCAAAAAAGGATGACAGCGGCAACTGGAAGATCGCCAGGCAGGGAGAAAAAGTCGAACACGACAATCCTGCCGACTTTTACAACACCTGCCTGAAAATGGCCAAGAAGCGGGGATTGGTGGATGCAGTACTCACCTCAACCGCTGCCTCAGACATCTTCACCCAGGACATCGAAGAAGATCCTGACCTTTACGGACAGACAGAAAGCAACGGAGGAAACAGTGCCGGCAGCACCAGCACTACCTCCGTGACTTCACAAACTGCCAAACCGGACAGCACCCAATCCTCCAACGAAGTCGAACCTGTTTCGATTTCCGAGATTATCGCGTATCTGACGGCCAAGGGAATCAGGATGGAACTCTCCGCAGATGAATCGGAGATCTCCGCCTTTCCGGACTTCAACGACACCTCAGCCCGCCAATGGCTGAAAGACCACGGTTTCAAATGGGACGGCAAGGGCAAATGCTGGCAGTACCGGTAGCGCCTGACGTTCCAGACTGAACCTCACTCACAACCTACCTCAGCAGGGAGACAACGACTTTCTCCCTACCGGGGGTGTCTTGTCTCCTCTGCCGGGTACAACCCACAGACAAGGAGACAAGAACATGAATACCCAGATCATCAAACATGTAACAATCAAAGGCTGTCAGGTGCCGGTTTATGCTCCCAGGAAGGAATTCCAGGTCAGCATTGACGTCACCCGGATCATTACCGGCGTTATCTTCGGCTCGCTGCTTACCGCAGTCGGCGCCATACCGTTTCTGATCTGAAAGGAGACAGCCATGAGCAAACTCGCTGCTTTTCTGGGTAAGGCTATTCCAGCCCATCAGCAGAAACAATCCTCACACCTCGGTGACCGAACCTTGTACGTCGGAGCATCCGATATTGCCGGCTGCCCACGCAAAGCGGCACTCGGCAAACAAAACCCGACCGGTCACGACATCAAAACACTCCTGCGCTTTTCCCGTGGCCACGCCGCGCAAGCCATGTATGCCGATTTCTTCAGGACCGGTGGTGCCCTCTTCGAAGAAGAAGTCGAAGTGCGGCATCCGGCTATTCCTGAGATCAGGTGTCACATTGACTTTCTGTTCTATGCAAACCGGCAGACCAAACGGCTGCACATCGTGGAGATGAAGTCGACCGACGGCATCCCCGACGAACCCTACGCATCATGGGTTGATCAACTGCATGTCCAGATGGGACTGCTGCAACTCACCCTCGATCCGACAGTGGAAATCGGCGGTTCGATCCTGGTGGTTGACCTCAATGCGGGAACGTACCATGAGTTCAACAGCTATACACCCAACAGACTGGTATTTGACCAGCTTGTAGAAAAGGGAAAGCACATCCTTGCGGCAGCGCGAGGTGAGTGTACTCCCCGAACCGAACCGGGAATTCTCTGCGGCTACTGTCCGTTTCGCACCGGCTGTCCTTCCCATGCCGTCGCCCTGGATCTCCCCCGGGAGATACTTGATGCCGGCAGGAAATATCTGGAGCTGAATGAACAGAAGAAGGCTCTCGAAACCAGGCTGGACATCCTGAAAAACGACATCCTCACCTTTGCGGATGGCACGTTCAAAGGGGCTTCGGACGGAATACTGATCAATGTCACCTCAGTGGCTGATTCGACAACCATCGACAGCTACAAGCTCAAGAGAAACTATCCAGATATATACGATCAGGTAACGAAACCGAAGTCAGGTTACGTCAAACTTGAAATCAAGCCATTCACGCCGCTCGCAGCTCAAGCGGCTTGAACCAACCCCACCAGGGGGCATCACGCTCCCCATGGGAACTCTCCATTCATGGAGGCGTGCGCCCCCATTGAAAGGAGATTACCGATGAAAATCTATCGTACCGGTACGTTACCGCCTGATCTTAAGTCCTTCACCCGCGAGAACAGATACGAACATCTGAAGGAGGCTCTTCAGACCATAGCGTCGCTGATCCTCATAGCTGCAATGCTCTTCGTGTTCATGTTTGCCGCTGCTGCTCCACCGGAACCCCAGGTTTATCCAAAGGGCTGGGAGGAGGTGCGAGGATGAATGGATCGGTCAATATTATCTGCTCAGGAGATGCAATTCATCTTCCTGCTGTCGCCATGGAAGAGGTCAACCTGTCACTGCATGGGGCAAACCGCTTCCTGGAGCGCGACATTCCGCTGGAAGCTGTCGAGGGTGTCCGTCACCTTCTACCGCTCCTCAACGAGAAGCCGCTCACGTTCAGGTACAAGGGAGTACTTGTCGTTGCCCGTCTGGTCAACGGCTCTCCCAGGATCATCACTGCCTGGAAAGTCCCTCCCTCAGCATAGCAATCACACGGCAGCACACTGCCAGAACAAGGAGGCCATTATGAGCCCAAAGATTCCACGGCCGAAGGCTGTTACCGGTTTCACCATCGAACGCCGGTCGTCATGCGGCAAAATCTACACTACGGTAACACTCTCTCCGGGCACTGCTGTTCCCATGGAAATATTCGTGCGCTTCGGCAAAGCCGGAGGGTGCGGTTCTGCCATGGCCGACGGCATTGCCCGGCTGGTCTCGTACGGTCTCCGTTCGGGACTGGAAGCAACCGATGCCGTCAAAGCATTGAGCGGTATCGGTTGTCATCTGGGAAGCAATACCTGCATCAACTGCGTTGCCGAATCAATCCGTCTGGTACTTGTACATCTTGATACCGGACGAGATCTGAATGACCTGATTGAGGAAGCGGCTCTTGCAGAGGCAAATGCCGTAAGCGCCCACGAATTCAACTGACACACACTACCCATCGACACCTGGCAGGGAGAGCATGACATCCCTGCGGGGGAGTCTGTCTCCCTGTCCGGTTACCACTCACTGCACAGGAGGCAGACATGAACTACGAAATCAGAAGCACGTTCAATATTGATGCGCCAAAATCCGTCACCATCAAGGGGAGAACACCGGGACATCCGGCGGTTCCCCAACAAGACATCCAATACATTTTCCGGCAGTCAACCCTGTCGGACCTGTTCACCTGGTATCTCCTCGGTGAACGTTCTCTCTACCTCACCGGCCCGACCGGCTGTGGCAAATCCTCCGTCATCATCGAGGTCGCCGCCCGGCTCAATATTCCCCTCTGGAATGTCGTTGCCCACTCCCGGCTGGAAACACCGGAACTGATCGGCGGCTACCGGCTCAATGCCGGCGGCGGGATGGATTTTGTGCACGGGCCGCTCATCATTGCCATGAAGGAAGGTGGCTGGTTCCTGATCGACGAAATCGATCTGCTCGATCCTTCCACTGCTGCGGGACTGAACGGTATTGCCGAAGGCCGCCCCATCACCATTCCGGAAACGGGAGAAGTGGTAACGGCTCATCCGGACTTCCGTTTCATCGCCACCGCCAACTCAAATGGAGCCGGCGACGCCACAGGCCTCTACCAGGGAATACTGCGGCAGAACCTGGCGTTCCTCGACCGCTTCTACATGATTGAGGTCGGTTATCCCGACCAGGACATTGAAAAGAAAATCCTGACCGAAGTGGCACCATCAGTCGGCAGCGACATCAGAGACCGCATGGTGGCCATCGCTAACGAGATCAGAGCCCTGTTTGTCAAAGGGGAGACGGAAGTCACCCTTTCGACCCGCACCCTGACCCGGTGGGCACGCATCACTGCCTTCCAAGGACGAGCCGCGGCCAGCCAGGGGATGTCCAACGGCGAAACACTTACCAAGGCCTTCGACCGGGCACTCGGCTTCCGGGCTGAACCCGATACCCGAACCGCACTGCATGCTGTTTTGCAGCGGCACTTCGGGGACAGGAGGTAGCCATGACCCGATACAGGAGCATCAAATCATCACTGGATCTGCATCTGCTGGACCGGGTCAGGAATCACGACAAGGTTTATCACCTGGCGGTATTCGAACGGGATGACGGCGGTTATGACGTCCTGTACCGCTATGGCCGTCGCGGCTCGACATTGCGCCTCGGCATCCTGAAAGGTGGGGAAAATCTTCGTGATTATCAGACCGCCAGCAGACTTATGAACAGAAAGGAAGCGGAACAGATCAGAGGCGACGGCTATGAGTATGCCGACGGCATTACTCCCGGTGTCTGGAATGATCTGCTTGCCGCATCCACTACAACACAGAATATCCAACAGCCAACCGTACCACCTGAGCCAGAGGTTCCTGCACCGGCAATTGGCGGCAACGGACCGAAGTCATGGTTCTGGTAACCAAATTACAGTCCCACGAAAGGAGACATCATGAACAACACTACCATCAGCAAAACACTACAGGGCCTGGTCCTGGTTCACCTCAGCTTCTCCGTCTGGTCCGGCAAGAAGAAACTCCGGCCGGAAGATTTGAAGGGTGTGAATCTGCCACCCGACAAACTCGCCTCTCTCGGGTCAAAGCGCATTTTTGATCCTGATGCCCTCAAGGTGTTCGCCACCCTGAAGCGCCAGGCTGAACGCGCCTGCGAAGAGGTAGGAGTCAGATTTCTTGGTGGCTACGCCATTCCCGAGGAAAAACTGGCTCCCCTGATGGAGAAGATGGAACAGGTCGAACAGAGCTTTGCCACGGCAAAGACGAATTTCCTGTCGGCATACGACGACAATCTCAATGACTGGCTCGCCGAAGCCGGTGAATGGTCCGAGATCGTCGCCCGAGCCGTGGAACCTGCCAATCGGGTTGCAGAACGGCTCTCATGCGGCTTCACTGCCTTCAAGGTGGAAGCCCCCGGAGAAACTGCTTCAGCGGTACAACCTCTGGAACGTCAGGTTGGCGGTCTTGCGGATCAACTGATCCATGAAATCGGCGCCCTGGCAAAATCAACCTGGGAGGAATCGTACCGGTGTCGCACTTCCGTGACCCGGAAGGCTCTTCGCCCGCTGAAGGCAATCCTCGACAAACTATCAAGCCTGAGCTTTGTTGGCCCTGACAAGATCAGCGGCCTCGTTGCCAACGTACATGCGGCGCTCGCCACCGTACCAAGATCCGGACCAGTCACCGGGGCAACCCTGATGGGCCTGGTCGGAGTATTGTGCGAGCTGTCCGACATTGCCGGCTTCATCACGACCGAGGAACGGGAAGAAATGTTGCAACCGCTCCCCGAACCTGAAGTCGAACCGGAACCATCTGCATCTCTTCCACCAAAGACCGTAACTTTCATGCCGCAGCCGGTACAGCAGATTGAAGCGCCGGCTGTCTGGTTCTGGTAAGGAGTCGCCATGAAAACACGACCTCTTGCCCTGATCGCCAAAGTCCTTGGCCGGAAATACGATGTCACCGTAACCATTGCCGGACAGGTTGCCTGCACCAGCGGGAAGGAAATCACTATCCCGGTAGTGTCAGGCCCCCACTCCGAAGCGCTTGCCCATGGCTATATCGATCATGAAGCGGCGCATGTCCGGTACACCGATTTTTCCGTACGCCTTACGAACGATTTTGCGGGGGATCTGCTCAACATCCTGGAGGATGTGAGAATTGAACAGGCAATCGGCCTGGAATATCCCGGCTGTATCGCCAATCTCCGCGAGCTGACCCGTCTTCTGGTTGAACAGGAAGGCGTATTCAGACCAGACCCGTCCCATCCATCCCAAAGCATCCTCGCCTGGATCATGGCCGTGATCTACATGGCAGTACTTGGTCATGACTCGTTGCGGCAAACCAGGGACAGCGCCGAACCTTTGGTTCTGCAGGCTCTGGGGAGAAACTTCGACCAGGCTTTGTTGCTACTGGATCGGGCCGGCGCACTTACATCGACCCGTGAAGCAGCGGCGCTCCGGGATGAGCTGATGAAGCTCATCCGTGACTCCGCACACCAACAACCGAAAAACAGGCAATCCCGGCCTTCCCAGAGTCAATCCGGCAGTCATGGAGAGCAAAATGATGGGACCGGCAGCGATAACTCCCGGCAGCAGGATGGAACTGGCAGCACCGGCGTTCAACAGGCACAGAACGGGGAGAAGCAGCAAAACTCCTCGCAATCTGCCGGGTCCGGTCAGGATAGATCATCCGGGCACTCTTCACAGGGGCAATCCGGGACATCTGATTCACCATCCCAGGAATCTGTCCGCCAGGCATTAGCGGAAGCTTTGTCCGGCAAGAGTGTCGGCTCCTACGGAAACGTGGGGGAGAAACTGGCCGAACTGCTCTGCCAGAATGCCACCGAAAGTTCATTCAACGGGACAGCCGCAGCAGCACCACGGCTGCCAACAGCCCACCCACTGAACCAAACCGGCGGATACGATGATCTTTCCGCGCTTCGTGTCCACACGGCAGCCTTGCGAGCCCGGCTTCAGGGGCTTGTTCAGGCATCGAAACAGAAACGATCAACCCCTGTCAGCGTCGGGCACCGACTGGATTCCCGTGTACTGACCCGTCTTCGTATCTGCGACACTCGGGTCTTTACCAGGAAAGAGGAAAAACGGTCAGTCAACACGGCTGTCTGTATGCTTCTGGACAGCTCCGGAAGCATGGGCAACACCACCGTCCTCAACAAGATGGGCATCGCTTCCCGCGCCTGTTTCGTGGCGGCAGAGGCGCTCTTCTCCATTCCCGGTGTCCGTACGGCGATTGCCACCTTCAAGGGGCATGACAATCACGTCTTCCCCATGGTTGGTTTCGGGGAAAAGCCTGATCACAGTAGATTCAATATTACCGGTTCCGGCGGCACCAGGCTCGGCCATGCCCTTTGGTGGGCGTGGGGCGAACTCTGTCTGCGCCGGGAAACACGTAAAATCTGCATTGCCTTCTCCGATGGTGACACCGGTGATGGCCCTGTCACTCAAGCCGCTATCAAGCGGATGAGGGAGTCGGGAATCGAGGTAATCGGGATTGGTATTCAGGACAGCAGCATCAAGCAGTACCTGCCTGACAACCATCGGATCATCAAGAACCTTGACCAGTTCACTCCAGCGCTTCTGGAATTGCTGCGGGAAAAACTGGTCGCATAAAACTTACTATTGCCAACCCGTCGGGGATGCGGATATTCCCCGTCATGGGGATATCCGCCTTCTCTGCAAGCAAGGAGGACATCAATGGCAAAACCACGATCACGTAAGGAGATGATTGCGTTTCTCGCAACCCACCAGCGCTACGACACCATGTCCAGCTGGAACAGGGGAACGTCATTCTCCCGCAACATCAAGCTCCACCGCATTCAGTTTCCTGACAACGCTACCCGTAACCGAGCCTGGGATCTGCTGGACGTAGAAGATGCGTTCGTGGAATTCGACGATACCATCGCTGGATTCAACGCCCGCAACGACTACCGCTACCAGATTCACCGCAACGGGCGCAGCGGGGGCTACCTCGTACTGTACCGCGGCGGCAGGAAGGACACCGGCTACAAGTCGTACTGTCCCGCCTGCGGCCAGAGAAACTACCGGATAGCCGAGGAAGGGAAAGACCTGTGCGGCGTCTGCAAACACCCGCGCCGCAACTACACCCACCCCGTCATGACGGCATACACCTCCGGTGAATCGGTTGGCGAGCCTTCCGGCGACTACGATGACTGGAATACCTCAAACCTCAAGGAGCTGGTTGATATCGTCTGGGACTTCGACAGAACTGTCGATGCCGCAATCAGGACGTTCATCGACTTCACTCTGCACAACGAGGCTGCCGATGAAACCATCATGGTCCCTCGCACGGTCAAGGTAAGCCGACCGCTCGGGGGTGCGTCATGAAAATCACCATTTCAAATGACAAGGCGTCGGCAACGGTCATCTGCCGGGATCTGTTTCTGGACGATACCCAACCCGGCGCCCGCACTATCTTCTATCTCATTGCCTACGGCCCCACCCAGGAAATCCGGGCATTCGCCCAGATCCTGGCCATGAAGGGGATTCTTGAGTGCCACGGCAAAGAAGACAGATCTATCAACATCTGGAGCAACCACCCCCTGCGGGTCATCCCGAAGATGGGCGAAGGCTACTCGGGCATCTACATTACCCCGTCCGCCGACTCACCCTATCTCATCGGTGCCTCAAAGGCTGAGTGCTACCAGGTCTTTGCCAGGATTCTCGACCAGCGCGAGTTCGTTCATCGCGATTGGTACGAGACGCTGTTCAACGAGGTCTCCCGGGAGATCGAACCGGTCACCGGCATCAAGCGGTGCTGGAAATTCCGGGCCCACGACCTGAAATCCGAGATCATCAACCGGCTCAGGTACGGCGGACTCAAGATGCCGCAGGCATCAGCACATTTCACCATCAACATGGAGGAACGCCATGAGCACACTCGCCAACAGGACCGATAAGAAGTTCCTGCTCGCAGCTCTCCGGGCCATCCGGGAGCTGGATCGGGCCAATATCGGTGGCATCACCAAGGAGGACGACGCCGATATGACGGCCGCCAGGAATCATCTGCTGGCGGTCATCCAGTCCAACGGTTTCCAGATCAACTATGACACGTACCGTTTGACCAGGGACACTTCCCCGGCAGCAGTCCATTAATCTATCCCGCTTCGGGGTAGGCGGCATTGACCACCTTCCCCACGGGACGAGTGTATCTCAATCCGCCTGCCCCCGTTATCAAGGAGACAGGCATGGAACTTACCTCAAGCATCAACAGCTCGTTTTCCCGCACCCGGGGGAACGAACTGAACAAGGGGTACTACCCGACCTTCCCGTCCGACGTCCAGACCGTCCTCAAGACACTGGAGCCGTCGTTCGGCTGGAAGAGCCGACGGAGTAACCCTCTTAAAACCATTTCCGTCCTTGACCCCTGTGCGGGTGAAGGCGATTTCCTCACTACGGTGACCAAATGGCTCAAACGGCGCAATGCCGCAGCCGACGGCTCACCTCACGAAATCCTCTCCTATGCCGTTGAACTGGATGCCGGCAGATTCGCCAGGATTCACGGAACAACCCAGAAGCTCAACGCGTCGTTCTTCGACGTGGAGATCGCCGGGAAGTTCAACCTGATCCTGCTGAATCCCCCCTACAATAGGGCCGCCGGCAACGAACTGGCAACCTGGGTCGAAAAGACGGCTCCGCTACTCGCCTATGAAGGGGTGATGGTTCTCATCATCCCGGAGTACGAGCTGAAGGGGAAACTCCTGGAGATCATTCAGGGGACGTTTCCATTCCGGTACGCCTTCCTGAGCGATGAACATGGTCGCTTCAAGCAACTGGTCGTGTTTCTTGCCAAGGACCAGGACAACAGCGGCGAGTATTACCGGCAGTATGCTCGCTTCCAGAGCTGGCCCCCGGCCAATCTGGAAGACGGAGCGGTGCGCACGAAATTAACTTCAAACGAACGCCAGACTCTCTCTCTCAGAGGAAGCAACGGGAGTAACCGCCCGCTCATGACCGCCCGCGACCTGTCTGAGTTCTACCGGGAGTGCGAGGAGCGGCTCGACAAGGCGGCAGGGATGGTGTTGGACCGACAATACCCGTCGTCCTACGACACCAGCATCCAGCCCATATCGACCCTGCGCACGGCCCACGCCGTGCAACTGGCCGCAATGAACAGCCAGATCGAATCCGTCACCATCAACGGCGAATTCTTCCTGGCCAAGTTCATGGTCATCACCAGGACCGAGACCTTCAAGGACCCGGAGAGCAACAGCGAAACGACCGTCTGCAAACCGACGGTTGAAGCATTCCTCATGGACCGGCATGGCAATGTCCAACCGGCCCGGGAACACGGGTTCGACTATTACGAACTGAACAGCAACCTCTCCTCGGTACTGCTGCAGAAGCTCTCGCGGCTCTACCGGCCCCTCCATGAAATCGGTCAGGACGAAGCATTCCTGGCTGATGAACTGCAGGGGATCGGCCTGCTCCCCCCACAACGGGAAGCGGTGAAAGCCGTCATCAAGGCATACCGCACCGGTCGCCGGGGGGTCGGCATTCGTGCCAATACCGGCACCGGGAAGACCTGGATGGCGAAAGCGGTGAAGTACCTGACCAAGGCAAAACGGACGGTCATGGTATCGGAACCGCAGTTAATACCTCAGCTGGCACGGGAGTACGCCAACGAGGGGTTCGCCGTGCATGTCATCGACTCCTGGGACGCCATGAAGGAGTTGGCCGTCACCAGGCCGCACGGACTTTATCTCATCGCCTACACGCGGCTCCGGATGCACCCGAAATATCGGCTCTGCCTCAAAAGCCGCAAATCCATCGTCAAGAAGAACGGGCAAAGCTCCGTGGAGTATGCGGAAGTCTGCCCATCATGCCGGTCGCCGCTGACCGAGAAGATCCGCAAGGGTGACAAACCCAAATGCTGGTTCTGCGGCGAACCGCTCTTCACCTATATCCCTGAAAATGACCGACCGGTCATGACCTATCGTCGCTGGATCAGCGAGATCGAGAATAACGGCACCGCAACGGAAGCCCGGACGCACAACAAGCAGCTTCCGTACATCCGGCTCTTGAAGCGGATACCGTTCGACCTTGCCATCTTCGACGAAGCCCATAACGCTGCCAACCTGATGAGTAACCAGGGGACCGCGTTCATCCGGCTCGCCGCAACCGCCAAGAAGGTTCTTGCCCTCACCGCCACCGTGACCAACGGCATGGCGAAATCCGTCTACAACATCCTGTGGGGGTTGAATCCGCAGCAGATGCGCGACGCCGGCTGGGAAATGAAGTCGGCCACTGATTTCCAGACCAAGTATGGAGCATTCAAAGAAGTCAGGAAAACCGACGAGAAGAACCGCCACCGGGAATCGGAACGTGTCACCACCTACGATACCGCCGGGATATCGCCGGCAGCCCTGATCTATACGCTCCCCAACTTCGTCAATGTGGACAGTGACGACTTCGATGATCTGCCCCCGGTGGAACGGGAGGTCATCAAGTGTCCGTCACACGCACTGGTGGAAACCTGTCACCGGAGCATCGAAAACATCATCGACAATGCAGATCTGCCGCCGGAAGACCTCCTTGCCGCCGCAGCCGTACGTAACGCCGCTTTTCTCCGTGTCAGCGACACGTTCCGGCATTACGACGACGAACTGAAACTGCGGGATATTCCGCTCGGCACACTGCACCGGCTGTCGCTTCCCGACGGGGAGCTGCTGCTGGAAAAAGAAGAAAAACTGATCGGTATCGCCCAAGGGGTGATCGACCGGGGAGAGCGTCTACTGGTCTATACCGGGAACACGCAGAAGATCGACATGCGCCCCGTCCTGAAACGCATCCTTCGGGATAACGTCCAGGGCGCCAGCATCGAGATCCTGCCCGACTCGGTTGCACCTGAAAAGCTGGTTGGATGGTTCGAGCAGGTAACGGCTCAAGTCGTTGTCGTCTCGTTCCATCGCGTCGCCACGGGTCTCAACTTGTCCCAGTTCAACAACCTTGTCTGGTACGACTACACGTCCAATACCAGGCTGGCCGAACAGGGGGACGGGAGAATCCGTCGCGTCAACACTGCTGACATCCACCGGGCTCAGTTCGGGGAAGTTCGTCCCGTCCGTTATTGGTATCTCACCTCTTCGGAAGTCCAGGCGCTGCAGCTTGCCTACACCCTGGAGAAGAGGATGGTCGCCAAGCTGGCGGAGGGGGAAACCCCGGACATCGACCCGGCGGAATGCAGTAGTAGCCAGTCCTTTTCATCCCTAATGACAAAAGCGCTCAAGGAGGGGAACTTCAACTACACCGACCCGTCGGCACTGTTGAAGAAGATGACCCAACACGAGAATGCCCGCGTCAAGGGAGACAACAAGGCAGCACCGTTACTCAGAAACAACGTCATCCAGCTGCCGGTCACCAGACCGGAACCCGCTTCTGATCCATCATCCATTGCCGTCATCCATTGTGAAGGGGGCAAGGAGGTCACCCGGGAACTGCCGTTCGGCACGTACCAGACCTTGCTGGATACGGGAGCACTGGAATTCACCCTGTTCGGCGTCTATCTGCGCCAACCCGCTCCCCTGCGGAAGCGGGCCTGACCATCACCAACAACCCTCGCGGGGATCGACTCCCCGTAAGGGGGGCCGGTCTCCGCCACCAACAAGGAGTCCGACCATGACCGATACAAACACCGTAAAGCGCCTCATCATCCCCGTTCACGACAACAGCGAGTTCTTTTCCGACAACGCTGACTACGCCGTCATCGATCTTGACGCCGCCCTCATCGAGCGGATCAAGAAGCTGGCGGTGGTCGTGAGGCAGATGAAGGCCTACAAGATCAGTGAATTCAACCATACCTGTGATTTCAGGACTGCCGACTGGGATGCCGAGCCGGACAACGGCAAGGTAGCCCTGAAGGAGTTTGAGGGGCGGATGGAGTGTTCCACTCTTAACGTCACCGACAGCGATTTCTTCTGGTCGGGCTACTACAAGCACACCGATGTCCGGTGGGAAACCGACACGGTGCTGATCAAGTCGCTCGATGAACCGGACATCCTGGATGAGCGGGAAGCGTGCGGAGAAAAGGAGGACGCAGCATGAGCCCTCTCGACCGACAGAGTGACGAACCGACCAACGAGGAACGTGCCGGCAGGATCGACACGGTCATGCAGGCCTACTGCCTGACCCTCGAAGGGCGGGATTTCGACGGCGACGAAGACGACGTGAAGGATCTGCTCACCGACCTGATGCACTTCTGTGAACGGATGGAGATCGACTTCGAAGAGAATCTCCGCGTCGCCCGCAACAACTACAACCATGAACGAAACGCGGAACAAGGCGATACCGACCAGCTCGGCTGCCCGGTGTGCGGCCGCTTTCTGGAAGTCACCCGTACCGACACCCTGTTGGGGATCGACCGGGAGCTGTATGACTGCCAGGAATGCGACGAAACTTTCATCCGGGAGCTGAATGCCCCGGACAGCCCACTCCAGCGAGCGGTCAAATGTGTCGGCTGCGGCAACATGATTTCGCAGGCCTCGGCGCGCATCCTTTACCAGCGTGACGACTACGCGCACTTCATCGGCGAGTGCTGCTGGGACGAACGGCTGCGTGAGTGAAAGGAGGCTGACAATGACCCTGAACACGACGTTGCAGGCGGCACGGGATATGGGCGTGCCGGAGCGTTACGCGGTAATGCGCCGGCTGGCCTTCCTGCAGCCGCAGATCAAGCATCTGGAGCGGGAAATCTGGGGGGCGCGACGCCGGATGGATCGCAGTCGCGACCCGCTGATCAAGGCCCTGTCCGAATCCTTCATCAAAGACCAGGAAAAGGAGCTGCGCCCCCTGAAACGTGAGGCGACGGCTCTCCTGAACCATGTCAACGGCAAGGAGACTGTGCAGGCGCCCGGCGGAATCACCCCGGAGATGATCGACCTGGCCCGGCAGTATCCCATCACCAGCATCATCGAATTCTCCAAGGGGCGGTACCGCTGCTGTCCGTTTCACGAGGACCGCAATCCGTCCATGGCCCTGTATGAAAACCACGTCCACTGTTTCGTCTGTAACCAGACCTGGGATTCGATCAGTGCCACGATGGCGCTAGATGGCGTGACTTTCCGGGAAGCCGTACTGGCTCTCCAGAGCTGAACAAAATCTATCTCAAACCCTATGGGGGCGATGACTGCCCCCAGGGGGAAGTCCGCCCCCGCTATCGGAGGAGGACATGAATCTCAATCTCTTCGGTGAACCGGTACCGCCGGTCACCAAACGAATCATGGTGCGCTCAATCGAGGCCCGCTACCGAAACGAAGTCGTGCGTGACGATGCCCCGGAATGGGTGTCGATGCGTTTTACGAAACCAGAGCAGGTCTATGAGATGTTCCGGGATCTCCGGCGTGAGACGAAGGAACATTTCGTGGTGTTGCATCTCGACGGCAAGAACCGGATCGTCTGTTTCGACCGGGTATCCATCGGTTCGCTCAACCAGGCCATCGTTCATCCGCGGGAGGTGTTCAAGACGGCATGCCTGTCCAACGCGGCAGCCATCCTGCTTGTGCACAACCATCCGACCGGTGATCCGAACCCCAGCAGCGAAGATATCGCCATCACCAAGCGGCTCAAGGAGAGCGGCGACATCCTCGGCATCCGGGTACTGGACCACATCATCGTCGGTGATGACGAGTTTCTGAGTTTTGTCGAACAGGGACTCTTGTAAATAACGGGGGAGCGGCGCTTCAAGCGCCCTCCCTCGACTCTTCCCCCCGGCTCAAGAGGGTTCCCTGGAGCCACCGTACAGACGGTGGTTGTAGGGAGCCCTTTTGGGCCACCAATACAACTACAAGGGGGATAGAGTCATGTCAGTCAGAGCACGTATCAACGGCAGGGAATTCACGCTGAGCTGGGAGGAATTTGAGAAGGCGCTGCACCGGAACAACATTGTCGGTGGCGAATTCGAGGTTCTTGCCATATATGCCGGCGGGAGACCCTGCTAACATCTTCAGTCCGGATACCCGTCCGGCCTGGATAGAGGCGGCCCATGTGGTCGCCTTTTTTTCATTTTTCAGCACAATAACCTAGTAATGGCAATACACAATAATCTAGCTGAGACCAACGTCACTGGAATGATAAGATGGCGATAGTTAGGCAATCTTCCGCAGGGTTTTCTCCGCCTTTCCCACCTTTCTTCAGCATTATAATATCTTTGTGCATACCATCAAAAACATCAATTTTATCAAAATGTTAAGCATGCGAATCAGCATAACGCAAGTTGCCACCAAACTTGACAATTAGCACCAATCTATAGTATTTTAGCCCAATTTTAGATTGAGAGTTCTCTCGACAATAAAATGCCGCATTATGCAATAGCTAAATGCGGCTTCATTGTTTCGCCGAGTAAACCACTTAATTCCACGGGAAGAATAAAAGTTATGGGCAAACCGTACCTTAGCGAACTCTCCAAGTTGGCCGAGACATATGAGTGGGCAATTTCACAGGATATCACAGCCCTTGTGAATGCAGTGAATGTTACAAACTCTCTACCGCTGCTAGCTGTTGGATCAGGCGGTTCGTTGTCTGCGGCTGAAGTGATGGTCTCATGTCATGAAAAAGTCTCGCATTATTTGGGACGCGCAGTCACTCCATTGGAGCTGCTTTCAGCGTTTCCCTACAACCGAGACACTTCGGTTTGGTTTTTTTCTGCGGGTGGCGGTAATGTCGATATTCGTCGCGCCTATAAACATGCGCTCTTGAAAGAGCCCAGGCAGGTTGCCGCTCTTGTCGGGAAGCTTAATAGTAAACTCTCTATCATTTCAGGCGATCATCACTACACCGACCTCATAGAAGTTGAACTGCCCGCCGGACACGACGGTTTTTTGGCAACGAATTCACTCCTCGCGTTTACTGTTTTAATCTGCCGTGCATACGACAAACTAAGTAACTGCTCAGAAACCATATACAACTCGCTAAATGATTTAATGGCAGCTGCATTGCCTGCCGGTATCAATTTGAGCCAATTGAGCAACCTGTCTGAAAATCTATGGAGAAAAACAGCAATTCACGTGCTCTATAGTAATCAACTAAAACCCGTCGCTGTCGATATAGAGTCAAAATTCATAGAAGCTGGTTTATACTCCGTACACCTTGCTGATTTTAGAAACTTTGCACATGGACGTCATCACTGGTTGTCAAAGCATGGTGAGTCATCGGCTGTACTAGCACTGTCCGTACCATCAGATGCCGAATTGGCTCAAAAAACATTATCGCTACTTCCGTCTCAAATCCCGCAACTACATCTCCCATTAAGATTCTCTGGGACCAATGCCCTGATCTCTGGTATTGTCCTGTCGCTATATCTAACTGGTGATGCTGGCAAAGCCAGAGGGATCGATCCTGGTCGACCTGGCGTACCAGATTTTGGTAGCAAGCTTTATAATCTTGGGACAAATACAGGTTTTTGTAAATCTGTCAAACAGCCCAATATGGCTATACAAAGAAAAGTTGGTTGCGATATTTCGTCTCTGGCCCCTCAACGTAAAGCTCTTTGGGAACAAGCATATCAACATTTTAGAACCAAGCTGATTAAGGCAAAGTTCAGGGGAATCGTGATGGACTACGACGGAACGGTCGTAGATACTCGCTACAGATTCGATCCACCTACCTCAGAAATGGCAAAGGAAATCGTTCGTTTATTAGAGAATGGAATCCTTATTGGGTTTGCTACGGGTAGAGGAAAATCGATTCGTGATGATTTAAGAAAAGTAATTCCAGATTGTTACTGGGATCGAGTAATCGTTGGATATTATAATGGTGCTGAAATTGCCCAGTTGACTCAGGATGAAACACCAGATTGTAAATCTCCTCCCTGCGCCGATTTAGAAAACGTATTTCAATCAATCCAGAATCATATTGAAATCAAATCACTCGCAAAAATAACGAGCAGAAAATTCCAACTTACCGTTGAGCCAACTACAATCATTCCAGAAAATAAGCTTTGGGAGCTAGCGCAGAATGAAATTAAAGGGGTGCACCTGCCCACGCCTGCAATTTATCGTTCCAGTCATTCGATAGATATCCTTGCACAAGGTGTTTCGAAATTGTCCGTCATCAATGCCTTGCTAGCCAAAATTGATTCAAGTGGTGACGTGCTGGCAATCGGGGATCGAGGGAAATGGCCCGGGAATGACTCATTGCTGCTAAAGCATGTTTATTCTCTAAGCGTTGACGAGGTTTCCCCTTCTCCGGAAACCTGTTGGAATATCTGCCCCGCAGGAGTACGTGGCGTACAAGGGACGCTCTACTGTTTGCAACAGCTAGAATTTGATGAGGTTTCTGCCGGGGTTGCCAAATTCAGTAAATCCGGGATAAAGCTGTGAATCATGAACTCGGACTTCAAGTCCTTAGCCAGATCATGTCTTGGAATGACGATGAAGCGAGACAGGAATTCCGTTGGCTGACTTTTATGTCCCAGTACAAGTATGATGATTATTCTGATTATCTAGCGGGCGTTCGGTTTTTGGAGTGTCTTGCAACGTGGTTACAACAATTTGATGGTGCCGACAGACAGGTCGCCTATCAGTATCTTAAAACTAATCTCATTTATAACAGCACCGCTGAACTCCATCGACTGGTAGAAAAGCTGTATCCGGAACATATCCAACCGGATATTGTCCAAGCAGTCTCTGAGAAACTAAACATCCCACGTTATAAAGTATGGGCGACAACCGATGCCGCAAGCGAATTCGACTGGCAGCTACGCAAGGCATTATTTTTGGGGTTAAGTGATGGGGCCAGAATCGATGTCTTGAGACGAGCAAACGCTGGTATTATTTCAAACGAGCAAATTGTCGCTTCGACGCAGATAGACACAGCTAAATGGCGGAGTTTAGTAAAGGACCTCAGACAAGATCTCGAACAGATCAAACCGGGCACTGGAGAGAGTGCAAAGTTTGCCAAAATTTATCTTATTGACGATTTTACAGCCTCGGGAACTTCTTTAATAAGAAAAAATCAGGATGGAACAGCGTTTAAAGGGAAACTCGAAAGGTTTCACCATTCCATAGAGTCGGCAAAAGCCGACCTGCAAGCAGAGTATGGTGAAATACTTGAAGAAAATTGGGAACTCGTCGTTCATCATTACATTTGTACTGAAAACGCAAAGACCGTTATTCATACTAGATATCAGGAAGCTCTCGACTCAGGCGTTCGATGGTTCCATAATGTACGCTTTTCCTTTAGCCTGATACTGCCTGCTGAGGTCGCTTTGGACACAACATCAGGCCATCCTTTTGTGGAAATTTGTAGAAAATATTATGACAACTCCATTGAAAACAAGCATTCAGCAGAGTGTGGCGACAAAGATATGACATTCGGCTATTGCAAGTGTGCTTTACCGTTAATTTTAGAACATAATACCCCGAATAATTCTTTACCGCTATTCTGGGCTGAGACGTCTGGTCAAAATGGGCAACACGCTATGCGTCCATTATTCCGCCGCCGTCAACGACACGTCGAACTTGTAGAATAAATAAAGAGTTATGGCTAATCCATTCGAAAAAAGAGCAACTGAATACTTACGTGATGATGCGGCGTTTTTATCCGTTGTCACCCCGGAGCCTCTGCATACCTTTTTTGAGCGTCATGCAAAAGATGGTACGTTATACGACCGTCTCTGTACTGTCATCGGGACTCCGGGAAGCGGCAAAACCACCATAGCCACTCTACTGCAATACAAAACTGTTGAGACACTGCGCAATAGCCCCAATATTGCTGAGTATAAGGCGCTCATACATGCATTGACGAAGTGCGGCATAGTTAAGGACAACAAAACCCAAATCCTGGGTTGTCGATTGCCGCTTGAATCAGAATATCGCGAATTTTGGGAGTTACCGTATAAAGATGAAATTAAACTAGGCCTTCTTAAATCCTTTCTCCAATCCAGGGCAATTATTGCATGGATGAAAAATCTACAGGAAAACAGGCGATATGATCTCGCCAATGTAAAAATTATTTATAGAGATCAAGCTGACGTCGCAGCGGATAGCATTGGCGGTCAGAACGCGTTAGACGTATTCGAAAAAGCTAAATCTGTTGAAAGAGCAATTTACGAAATTAGCGCGGCTTTAATTGCACCCAAAGAAAGTTCACTTAAGGACGATGCCATTGCACCGTACCATCCTTTTGACGCAATAGATCATTTCGTTGTGAACTATGGAGCAAATCCCGCTCAAGTATTAAAGCCGCTAGTCATGCTGGATGATGCACATACATTGCATCGATCTCAACTTATTGCTGTGGGTAGTTGGTTGGCACGCAGAGAAATGAAAATTGGTCGATGGTTGCTTATGCGACTAGACGCGCAAACACCTGAAACGGTCCTCACAGAGGGTTTTGGCAAAGATTCTGGAATCGTGTCAGAGAGTGAAATTAAAAAAAGCCGCGAAATCACATATATTTGGCTTCAAAGCAGTATTGATCGCAGAAAACAACGTGAAGATTTCAGGAAAATGGCTCGTAGTATGGCCGATAAATATCTTCGTCTAATGCCAGTGTTTACCAGACAAGGCATATCGAGGTTTTCTGACATACTTAACACGGGCGTTTCTGAAATTTCTGAATCGAAGTATATCGAGTTATCAAGAAAGATCGACCGAACTCAGAAAAATTTAGGAATTAGCAACCTTCGCCGTAAAACATTCGAATCAGAGATTGATAATTATTTCAATAATTCAGAAACGACTGACAAAGGTAGAGATGTTAAACTAGCTTTGTTGAGCATAATAATGCATCGATATGCCAACAGAGTTCCTCAAGAAAGCTTATTCCAACTTGAGCCTGTTGATCCTGAACCAAACAAACCAATAAAGATCAAGGCCGGTTTAGCAGATGGTGCAAGAGTCTACCTTATGCACAATTATAACCGCCCTTACTACTTTGGTGTTGATGCCATCTGTGATGGTAGCTCCGATAATGCGGAGCTCTTTCTTCAACTTTCGGGCAGATTGGTTGAAGCGGCTGAAACTCGTATTATCAAGTCACCTAACGGGAGCGCAGCACTACCGCCGGCATATCAACACAAATTGCTGGTTGAGCGGGCTCAGGAAATGATGGATGAATGGTCATTTCCTCTCTATGGGGAAGTAAAGAGTTTATGTAAAACCATTGCTAAACACTGCGTTGAGAAGTCCCTTGAGCCTAATGCACCACTTGATGGGGGAGCAAATGCTTACGGTATCCTTCAAGACGAGTTCGACACCATACCCGAAAAATTCCCAGAGCTTGCAAAGGTAATTAAATTTGCCGTAGCCTATAACGCAATATCGCTAAAACCAAAATATTCCACAAAGCATAAGGAATGGTGTCTGGTGGAATTAACAGGGCCAGTGCTCATGGTTTCTGGGCTTACTATGAACCGTGGTGGTTTTCTTGAAAAGACAGTTGCAGACCTATTAGATGCAATTGAGCGAAAACAACTATGAGATACCGCTGGGATAAATGCATAAAACACTACGACTGTGACGTCGATCCTTTTTTAAAATTACATTTTTCAGAAACGCACAGAAAAGTTTTATTAATAGCTGGAGCTGGTTTTGATCCAAGGGCGAAAGAAAATGTGCTGGCATTACATGAGATTCTTGGCAATAGATTAGAATGCATCTTCATAAAAGAGGAACGTCCTGAGCCAGATCCTAAATTGGTTCAGAAGGCAAATGAAAATCTTGATCAGCTGACGTCAATATATCCAGCAAGTACAGTTATAGCCATTGATATCTTCGCCGATGACAACGCTGTTGTTGGCGGCATTAATATAATAAAAAGCCTACAGGATATAAGTATTGATGGCTTTACAGATCTAATAGTTGACTTTAGCGCCTTATCAATAGGAGTTAGTTTCCCTATTGTAAAATGCTTTTTTGATTTAATCGTTAGGGATGAACTAAAAGTCAACATTCATCTGCTTGTTATATCAAATCCAAGTATGGACGGAATGATATGCTCCGTACCAAATGATCGGGCAACCGAAATTCGGGGGTTTGCGAGAAGTGATCGCCTCTACGGTGAGGCAGATAAGGCAAAGCTATGGTTGCCTCAATTATCTGGCGGTCGCAAAGAAGTGCTTCGGAGAATTCATGATAGTGTGGTTCCTCACGATGTATGTCCGATAGTACCGTTTCCTTCTGGAGATGTGAAAAAGGGCGATAATATTGTCATTGACTTTATAACTGAATTAGAGAGTGAGTGGCGTGTTGACAAGCGTAATTATGTTTACGCAGATGAAAACCAGCCTCTTGATATCTATCGGACAATTTTAAAAATAGACGATCAACGGCGGCCTGTTTTTCAGACATTTGGCGGATCAGTAATAATTTTATCGCCGCTTGGCAGCAAATTACTTGCTATTGGAGCACTTATGGCGGCCCTAGAACGAAAATTTCCAATAGTGTATGTAGAGGCACTTGAATACACAGTAGATTGGGAAAAAGTAGACCTACTTCAGACTGATACCTCAAAGAAAGCCCACATTTGGCTTTATGGTGAAGCTTATCAGAATGACTTTACGATATAAATAGGGCGGCGAGATGAACTCAAAGTTACAATTAAAACCTTCGATATATGGAACTGGTCTTATTGCTTTAGATTTGGTTGTCAGTGCACAGCCTAATCAACCTATTCAAAGCTGGGCAGGTGGTACATGTGGTAATGTATTAACCATATTGAGCTATTTAGGATGGAACGCATACCCTATTGCCCGGTTAAATGGTGAAACCGCGTCAATTCGAGTCAAAGACGACATGACGCGCTGGGGGGTTAAGTTAGACTTCGCCGAACAGCCACCAACTGCAAGCACTCCAATTATTGTTCAGAAAAACTCTCAAGACAAATCCGGTAATCCTATTCATAAATTTTCATGGCATTGCCCCAACTGTGGGGCGTGGTTGCCAAACTACAAAGCTGTTACATCTGCCTCTGCTAAGGAGCTTGTAACTCACCTTAAAAATCCGAATGTATTTTTCTTTGACCGTGTATCGCCGGCCGCGCTAATTATTGCCAAAAAATGTAAAGAGATGGGGGCACTAATTTTTTTTGAACCTTCTGGAAAGTGTGACCCAAAAAAGTTAGAGCAAGCTTTAGAATTAGCGGATATTGTAAAATACAGTCATGAAAGAATAGACTCTCTCGAAAGTCAATTGACAGGTGACTGCAAAGTTTCACTGGAAATCAAAACATTAGGATCGAAAGGGTTATCATTTAGATCGCATTTGTTCGGAAAGAAAAAATGTAAATGGTTTGATCTTGAAGCACCAATAGTTGACTCAGTCAAAGATACGTGCGGTTGTGGCGACTGGACTACGGCAGGGATTATTTCAAAAATATGTGATCAACGTGGCGTGGATTCTTTACACGGAAGAACCTTCGAGCAGATCATTGAAGCTATGAATTACGGGCAAGCGTTAGCTGCGTGGAATTGTGGATTTGAAGGAGCACGCGGCGGCATGTATAGCGTTAACCGAGCAAAATTTAATAGTGATATCAAAAAAATACTACATGACAAATCTCATACCCCTTCAAAGCTGACAAAATCAGCTGCTCTCGACAAGCCACCCTCTTCGGTTTGTCCCTCTTGCTGCCCATAGCTAAGTGCAGGCTAATCGCCGCCGAGCCTGCTAACGCCCTCGACTGGTCAATGGCCATCGATATCCCCACCTCCGAAGAATCTACAGACGGGAATTCTTGGCCTTCTCCTCACGATCAATCAACCGTTGCGCCCACTCCCGGGCACGCTGGTAGCGTTCAAGCTGGCTTGCCGTCGGCAACTGGCCACTGGTCATGGCGCTGGATGCTTCAAGCAGCTCCTGAAGGGCAGCCAGCAAATCTTCGTAATCAACCACAGAATCCTCCAACAAAATTATTCGTTACATTGAATGCGACTTGCCACGTCACGGAAAAAGTCGTGAGACCAGAGTGCAAGCTGTTGCTGATCTTTGACAAACGGGGCGACATCTTTACGTGCCTGGTTCACATCGAGCCGGTCAATGGTCTCGAACAGCAGGTCTCTGAAAGATGTGAACGACAAAGGTTTCTCCCCGCTCCAATGGCCGGTCTGGCGCATCCTCTGCTCAAGATGGGCTAGGTGTAACTGAGGATGGTTGGCGGCATACCAGACAAGATCATACCAGTCGCGCCCCTTGACCCGGTTTTTCCATTTGCGGAACAGCAGCGCATGCATCTTGCCGGCAAAAAGGTCCGGGAGCGAATAGCTCCGAACGGCAAACGGTATCGGCTGCAACAGATAACGGGTCTGGGTGGAAAATCCCGGCGGCGGGTCCGTGTCCACCTCGATCTTAACCTTCAGTACCTGACCGGCTTCAACCTGACCGGTAAGCTCCTCACCGGCTTCAATGACCAAGAGTTCATTACGGGTGTTCGCCTTGAGGAAGGCAGACTGCACAGCCGATTCCACCGCTTTGTCTACCATCTCCACCCGGACATTGAAACCGAATGCCTGCAGTTCCTCCTCAAGTGATGCCGTGTACCGCGCCAAGTTAAAGTCGGGGGATGGTGTCAGCAGCGAGAAATCCAGATCCTCGGAGAAGCGGTCGAGTCCGTACAGTATGCGCAGGGCCGTACCGCCGTGTCACTGGTAATGCAATAATGGCCCAAAAGCGGGAATGAAAAGTGTACCACCCTGGGACCTATGGTATCCCTCTC
>NZ_JAHCZI010000014.1 GCF_018501225.1 Geobacter hydrogenophilus
ATTGAGAAGTTCTCTCCCAGGGAGTGGTACACTTTTCAATTCCCGTAACTGGTACACTTTTACGTTCCCATTGACAGGCGGCAAGTGCAGCGGAATGTTGTGGAAATTCTCGACGGAGTTACCATCGAGGAACTTGCCGCGCGTAAGTACTAATCCAAAAAATTTTGCCCATATACAGGATAAAATTAGTCCTATATGGTATAGTATGTTTAAAAAATTATTCATGTTCACAAAACTGGCTTGATGCTTCGAACGATGAGGCTCTCTATAAACCCCACTCACTCTACAAGGAGGTAAGGACGGATGGACGTACTAACCCTCAGCAGGCTCCAGTTCGCAGCAACGACAATGTTCCATTTCATCTTCGTGCCCCTCACCCTCGGCCTCTCCATCCTCACGGCGTACATGGAAACCAGGTATGTGCGCACGGGAGACGAGACCTACCTCAAGATGACCAAATTCTGGGGAAAGTTGTTTCTGATCAACTTTGCCCTGGGGGTCGTCACCGGTATTACCCAGGAATTCCAGTTCGGCATGAACTGGGCCGAGTATTCCCGCTACGTCGGGGATATTTTCGGCGCGCCGCTTGCCATTGAGGCGACCGTGGCCTTCTTCCTGGAGTCGGTCTTCATCGGCGTCTGGATCTTCGGGTGGAACAAGGTATCGAAGTCTGTCCACGCCCTCAGCATCTGGCTCGTAGCCATCGCCACCAACCTCTCGGCCCTCTGGATCCTCCTGGCCAACGGCTGGATGCAGAAACCGGTGGGCTACGTGCTTCGTAACGGCCGTGCCGAAATGGTGGACATCATGGCTGTCGTCACCAACCCTTACGGCATCATCAAGTTCGTCCACACCGTCAGTTCCGGTTACATGGTGGCTGCCTTCTTCGTGATGGGGATCTCGGCGTGGCATCTGCTCCGCAGGAGCCGCATCGACTTCTTCGTCCGCTCGTTCAGGATGGGGGCGGTTTTCGGGCTCGTTGCCGCTTTGGCCGTATTCCTCTCCGGCGACTTCCATGCGGTGGAGATCGCCAAGACCCAGCCGACCAAGTTCGCGGCCATGGAGTCGGTGTGGGAGACCCAGAAGGGTGCCGGCATGAACCTGATTCTCCTTCCCGATCCGGAAAAAGAGTGCAACGCCATCGAGCGTTTGTGTATCCCGAACATGGTGAGCATGCTCGCCTTCCATAATCCAACCGCCGAGATCAAGGGGTTGAAGGACTTCCCGAAGGAGCTCAGGCCGCCGGTACAGCCCACCTTCTGGAGTTTCCGCCTCATGGTGGGGATGGGCACCTTCACGGCCCTGGTTTCATTGGCAGCCGTGGTCCTCTCGCGGATGAAGAATCTTGAAAACAAAACCCTCTTTTTGCGACTCATGGTGCTGGCCCTGCCGCTTCCTTACATCGCCGCCCAACTTGGATGGCTCGTCGCCGAGATGGGGCGGCAGCCCTGGATCGTGTACGGAGTGCTGAAGACGTCCGATGCGGTCTCCAGGGCGATAACATCGCCCCAGGTGATCGGCTCGCTGGTGGGATTCACACTCCTCTACGGTCTGCTGGGCGCCATCGATATCTATCTCCTTGCAAAGTACGCCCGCAAGGGGCCTGAAGACGATCTTTCCGGCATCATCAAGCCGGTGACGGCAAGGGAGGCATAACATGGAACTGCAGATTATCTGGTTTGTGCTTTGGGGTGTTCTCTGGGCGGTCTACTTCATGCTCGACGGATTCGTCTTCGGCACCGGTATCCTCCATAACATACTCCCCCGCACCGACGGCGAGAAGCGGGTTCTCATCAATACCATCGGTCCGGTGTGGGACGGCAACGAAGTCTGGCTCATCACCGCAGGAGGAGCCACCTTCGCGGCGTTTCCCACCACCTATGCGCTCATGTTCAGCTACCTCTACACGGCACTGCTGCTCCTGCTCTTCTCGCTGATAGTTCGCGGAGTATCGTTCGAGTTTCGCGGCAAGCTCGAAGGGGAGGGGTGGAAAAAGGCGTGGGACGTGGCGATTCAGGTATCCAGCTTCCTGCCGGCGCTCCTCTTCGGTGTTGCCTTCGGCAATATCTTCAAGGGGCTTCCCATGGACGCCGCCGGCTACCAGGGGTCCTTCATTTCTCTCCTCAACCCCTATGGGCTTCTGACGGGCGTCCTGTTCGTGCTCCTCTTCACGGTTCACGGCGCCCTCTGGCTGTCGGTGAAGACTGTGGGCGACCTGAGCACACGGGCCAAGGGGATTGCCGACAAGACCTGGCCGGCCCTCCTGGTGGTGGCGGTGGCGTTTCTTGCCTACACGAAGTTCGCCACCAAGCTCTTCGACAATTACCTGGCTAATCCGCTGCTCTTTGTGGTTCCGCTTGTGGCCGTTGCGGCTCTCCTGGGGATTCGGCTCTTCTCGGCCAAGGGTGCGACGCTCGCTGCCTTCGTCTCGTCCTGCGTGACTGTGCTCACCGTGGTGGCGACCGGCGTAGTGGGGCTCTTCCCGAACCTGATCCCGTCGAGTCTCGATCCGGCCTACAGTCTCACCATCTTCAACTCGTCATCGAGCCCATACACCCTGAAGATCATGACCGTCGTGGCATTCATCTTTGTACCGATCGTCATTGCTTACAAGATATGGGTTTACAGGATATTCAGGGCCCCCGTCACCGAAGCGGAGGTACTGGAGGACAAGCACGCCTACTGACACCGCCTCTCTCCAAACGCGTATGAAATTGAAAGAGCCCGTGATTGCGGGCTCTCTTTTTTTGCTCACTACCGACATGCCGGCAGTCAACTCATTCCCGTACGTAAATGTCCATATCCGATTCATGCACCATGGCCATGATCCGGGCATACTCCGATTCGATCATTTCGTAATGGTTATGGGTTTCGCGAGCATTCAGTTCGAAAATGGAGCGCACGTTCTCATCTTTAATTTTACCGGCAGTCTCCCGGAGAGTATGTTCCAGTTTTTTCTCCTTGTGCATGGCCAGTTCCAGGGCTTTCTGCTCAGTGAAGTCGGAATTGATGGTTTTGGCCATGGCAGCCATCCAGGTCGATTCGTGGTCGGGAGGCGCGTCCATGAACTCATCAAAATCGTGGATGTCGATCCCCTTGTAGATCTTGTAGAAATGGCCGGCGTGCTCGCGTTCCTCCTTTGCAAGGAGTTCGAATACCCTGATGGCGTCTGGGTTTTTCATCCGGGTTGCGCCGAGTTGGTAAAAATTCATGGCGTTTTTTTCGGTCTGGAGCGATTTTTTGATGGCATCCTGTACGTCAATCTCTTCGAACATTCCCTGCCTCCTTGTAGTTGAGTTGCGGGGTACTTACGGGATAAACGTACCGGATAATCGTGAGATGTCAAACGGTTGCCGGAATGAAAAAGCCGCCGGGAAACGGTTTCCCGACGGCTAGGACGTCTGCTCAAATCCCTTTATGTAATCACGCCTGCTGAATCGCCGACAGCTTCCATGGGTTCGGTCCAACCGGACGGGAGAACGTCCAGTACTCCTCGAACTTTACCGGTGCAGTATCGCTTCCGGAAAGAACTTTCCCCGATTCGTCGGTGGTGTAGTCGAGGATACTTGCAAGTAAACGGACTGTGAGATAGTCCCTTCCTTCTTCCTGCCATACCTCGGTGATATCCACCTCGCGCACGGCAATGTTTTCCAGGCGGTTTATGGTGCCCGCAGCCTTGAGCTCATCGATCTGCTGCCGGAATGTTACCTGCATTTCCGGCGTAAGGAGATCGGCTACCGGCGACAGGTCGCGCCGTGTCCAAGCCCCCTGGACACGAAAGAAAATATCCTGGGCGGTTTCCTTGAAGCGGTTTTCATCGAAAGAGCCATCCATCTGGTGGACATGGGCGAGGCCGAAACTCGTTTCATCCACAGGCGCAGTTTGTGCTGTCTGGCCGAAGCCGTACTGCTGGGGAGGAGGCTCGATGCTTTGCGCCTGGCGCCAGGTCTGTTGTTGGGTGCCGTATACAGAGGTTTGGGCAGCTGCGCGGCGGCGGGAGGCGACGAAACGGTAGATCAGGTACAGGACGCCACCGATCAGGAGAATGTCGAAGATGCCGATGCCGCCAGCGCCGGGACCGGCAAAACCGAGACTCCGGAAGAGCATCCCCCCCAGGAGTCCGCCGAGAACGCCGCCGGCGAGTCCCCTGAGGAAACTCCCTCCCTGCCGCTGGGGCTGGGCTTGGGGAAAGGGCTGCTGGGGCGAGGCCGGAGACGCCTGAGGGCTCGATTGATAAGGGCTTCCCGTGCGGGATGGGGCACTGTAGGTGCGGGAGCCGCGGCTACCGAAGGAGCGGCCGCCACCGGCACGGGCCCCAGCTTCATGGTATGTCGCCGCCACAAGGGTGACGGCAAAGGCGAGGGTAAAGATCGTAGTAATCCAGTGTTTTTTCATTGGTTCCACCTTTCGTGGGAATGAGTCGACAAATTGTAATGCAAACGGTAACAATTTCAAAGGAATTTGAAAAAGCTCGTAGTTGACACATAGTTAGCTGACAGTGTACAAGGATATGCCAAAATTAACGAAGGAGGTTTTCATCCGCCCATGAGCACTGAAGGGAACAAGATAATTTATACCATGATGCGGGTGTCCAAGTACTACGATAAGAAACCAGTCATCAAGGACATCTCTCTTTCTTATTTTTATGGCGCCAAGATCGGCGTCCTAGGCTTGAACGGTTCGGGCAAATCGACACTGTTACGCATCATGGCAGGGGTCGACAAGGACTTCAACGGACAGGCGGTACTCTCTTCCGGCTACACCGTGGGCTACCTGGAACAGGAACCGCAACTCGACGAGGCTAAGACCGTGCGGGAAATCGTCGAAGAGGGGTGTCAGGAGACCGTCAACCTCCTGAACGAGTTCAACGAGATTACCGCTGCCTTTGCCGATCCCGACGCCGACATGGACAAGCTTCTGGACCGTCAGGCCGCAGTGCAGGAGAAGCTTGACCACCTGGACGCCTGGGATCTGGACTCTCGGCTCGAGATGGCCATGGATGCCCTGCGCTGCCCGCCGGGAGACACTCCGGTAAAAGTTCTTTCCGGTGGCGAACGCCGCCGGGTGGCCCTCTGCCGCCTTCTTCTCCAGAAGCCCGACATTCTCCTCCTGGACGAGCCCACCAACCACCTGGATGCCGAGACCGTCGCTTGGCTCGAACATCACCTCCAGGGATACCCCGGCACCATCATCGCCGTGACCCACGACCGCTATTTCCTCGACAACGTGGCTGGCTGGATTCTTGAGCTCGATCGGGGCGAGGGTATCCCGTGGAAGGGTAATTATTCCTCGTGGCTCGAGCAAAAGCAGAATCGCCTTGCCCAGGAGGAGAAGTCCGAAAGCGAGCGGCAAAAGACGCTGCAGCGGGAGCTTGAGTGGATCAGGATGAGCCCCAAGGGTCGTCACGCCAAGAGTAAGGCACGGATCAGCTCCTACGAGCAGCTTCTCTCCCAGGAGAGCGAGAAGCGGGCAAAGGACCTGGAAATCTATATCCCCCCCGGGCCCCGGCTTGGCGATATCGTCATCGAGGCGGACAACGTCTCGAAGGCCTACGGCGACCGCCTGCTTGTGGAGGGGATGAGCTTCCGTCTTCCCCCCGGTGGCATCGTCGGCATCATAGGTCCCAACGGCGCCGGCAAGACAACCCTCTTTCGGATGATTACCGGCCAGGAGGCTCCCGACTCCGGCTCCATCCGCATCGGTGATACGGTGAAGATTGCCTATGTTGACCAGAGCCGCGACGCCCTCAGTCCCGACAAGAGCATCTGGGAAGAGATTTCGGGAGGGCAGGAGACGTTGCAACTGGGCAAGGTAAGTGTCAATTCCCGTGCCTATGTCTCGCGGTTCAATTTTTCGGGGAGCGACCAGCAGAAGAAGGTGGGGATGCTCTCCGGCGGAGAGCGGAACCGGGTGCACATCGCCAAGATGCTCAAAGAGGGAGGAAACGTTATCCTGCTGGACGAGCCCACCAACGACCTGGACGTGAACACCATGCGGGCACTGGAGGAGGCCCTGGAGAACTTTGCCGGTTGCGCCGTGGTCATCTCCCACGACCGCTGGTTCCTGGACCGGATCGCCACCCATATACTCGCCTTTGAGGGGGATAGCTTGGCAGTCTGGTTCGATGGCAACTATTCAGAGTACGAGGAAGACCGGAGAAAGCGTCTCGGAGCCGCTGCCGACATGCCGCACCGGATCAAGTACCGACAGTTGACCAGGGCATGAACACAATGAATGGGATGGGTAAAAACCGACAGGAAACTGTCGGTTTTTTTGTTCGTACAAAAAAACAAAAGGACAACGCAATCTGTTGTCCTCATTTCAGTGTAGTTCTCTAATTTTTAATTCAGATACGTCGGCGTCTCAGAAACATGAAACGAATGCCGTGCACCGGGAGTCGCTGACAGCGGCAGGGCGTCGTGCGGTTCCCTGGCGGTAGTTAACTGCTTCCACCCATACTCCTGAGCGGAGGAACGACTTGATCAAACCATCTTTGATGAGCTTGCTGAGTTTTGACCCCTGCGCAACGGTTACGGTGTCGTCGGTACAGCGTACAAGTACAACCATGTCTCTTCCTCCTTTGCGGGAAAGCTCGGGATTTGACTGATCAGTTTGGTTCAAAAATCAGTTATATGACTCTCTGTAGTGCGTGTTTACGGACGGTCGATGTGCAGGGAATGCAGGCTTTTTTCTGGTCTGTTCAAATTGCCTTAGTCATGTATACATAAAAAAATAGTTTGGGTAAAGTAAAATCTATTAGTGAAGATTAATTGTGTGTCGGGGCGCTGGTGCAGCGTCTGTGCAACTCAAAACCGGGTCATAATATAATTTTTTGGCTAATTGTCAAAGGTCTTCTTGAGGAGATACGTGAGGATGGCTGCCATCAGCAACCCTCCGACTACCACCATTCCTGCGCTTTTGCGGCGCCTGTTCTGTTCATCAAGCTTCATCAGAGCCTGCTCGATGGTGCCGAGTTCCTGCCGGATCAGCCCGGATTCCCGTTTTACCCTGCCGACATCAACAACGTGGAAGAGTCGATGATAGCGGTTACGCAGGTCAAAGAGGTGTTTCTCCCGTGCTTCGGTGTTGATCCCTTCCCCCTTGAAACGTTCAAGCTTCCGCTCGCTGTCGCTGATGAGCGCATCGGTCTGCCGCATGGCTTCCTTGATGACGGCGGCCTGGTTGTAGGGGTGGCAACGGCTGCAGTTCTTCTCGTTGATGAGATCGAGGGTTGCTTTCATGATCGTGTGGGACCCATGACAGGTGACGCATGTCGGGCCTCCTTTGCCAAGGGCGCGACCATGGGCGCTCTTGCCATATTCCTCCATGATCCCCACGTGGCATCGGCCGCAGAAGGCGGGAATTCCGGTTTCAACCGGGACGCCAAGAAACCCCCGGGCAGGGCTCATGGCGTTGGCGGCATCTTTTGGGTCTCCGCCATGGCAGTCGTTGCATGAAATGCCGTTAGCGGCGTGCACGCTCCCTTGCCAAGCTTTTACCGGTAGTCCACCTTTGCCCGTTTGGGCCCCGTGACATTGGAGGCAGACTGTTTGTTCCTGGCAGCGGGCATTGGGAGCAAGGAGCGTAAGGAGTATGAGCAGGGGCCAGCAGGTGAGTACGGCGAGCCTATGCGTCACTGATATTCTCATGAGTAATGCCCCCAGATCGCCATGGCAATATAGAGAATTATTCCGCTGATAAAACAGGCGAGAAAGAGGGGACGTTTGAAGGGGTGCCGCTCCCTTCCTCTGTCAATGAACGGAAAGAGTGCCAGGAAGGTCATGACCACCCCCTGCACTAAGAGGCCCAGGAGTTCGTTCGGGAAAACCTTCAAGGTTTGATAGTTGGCGAGGAAATACCATTCGGGCTTGATGTGGGCGGGGGTTTTGTACGGATCAGCCGGCACAAAGGCCGTTGGTGGGAAAAAGATGTATGGGGTAAAGAAGACAACGCAGAAAAAGATTGCCAGGTAAATCAGGATGGAAGTTAGATCCTGAAGCATGTAGTTGGGAAAGAAGGGTATGCCGCCGGGGTGTGCGTCATAGCGAAACCGGTCGCCCTGCCAGGTGTTTTTCGTCTCCTTGAGCCCGAAAGGAGGCGTAGAAACGCCGATCCGTTCCAGCAGGAAGAGGTGTCCGCCGATAAATGCTCCGATGAGAAGCGGAAGGAGGGCCACATGCACGGAGAAGAAGCGTCCCAGGGTAGGGGGGCCCACAAGTTTGCCACCCCGGAGAAATTCCACGAGGTACTTGCCGATGACCGGAATGGCGCCGGCGCTGTTGGTCGCTACTGTTGTGGCCCAAAAGGAGAGTTGGCTCCAGGGAAGAAGGTAGCCGGTGAGTGATATCCCCAATACCAGGTTGAACAGGATGAAACCGGTTACCCAATTCAGCTCCCTCGGGCTTTTGTAGCTCCCCATGAACAGTACCGACAGCATGTGAAGCATCAGGACCGCCACCATCATGTTGGACCCTACGGCGTGGCACATGCGGATCAGCCAGCCGAAAGGAACGTCGTTCATGATTGAGCTAACGCTCTTGAAAGCTTTTTCAGCATCGGGAACGTAGTAGACGAGGAGGAGGATGCCAGTGATAACCTGTAGAGCGAAGATAACCAGGAGCACACTTCCAAGGGAGTACCAGGCGTTGATGGAGCGGGGCAGGAGGTAGCCGGTGAGGCGCTTTTCCACCAGTTCACCAACTCCGATACGTGCGTCAAGCCAGTGGTAGATACTCTTCAGGGGAGACATAGATCGTTTTACCCCACGGTTACAATTCCATTGGTTATGTTGATAGCCAGCTTTTCCAGAGGCCTGGGGGGCGGTCCCGAAATGACGGAACCGTCGGAGTTGTAACGGCCGCCGTGACAGGGGCAGAGAAAGTCCTGTTTGTCTTGTTCCCACTGAACGATACATCCTAAGTGTGTGCAGATGGCTGACAGTGCTACGAGTTCACCGCTTTGTTTTCTGATGACAACACCGGTTGTTCCGCGAAAATCAAAAAATTTCGCGCCATTCGGGGGAATTTCCGTTACGGAAAAAGAGATCTTCCCGCCAGTGCCTTCATCTGAAAGGGGTGCGAGATAGCTGAGAACGGAATACGCTCCTGCTACGGCCCCTGCCATTCCCAGGCCACCAAGGCAGAGACCAAGGAATTTCCGCCTGCTGGCGTTTTGCATGATCCCTCCGTAATATGGGTTCGAAAACTAAAGTATAGGCTCTCGGGAGCACATTGCAAACATGACCTCTGAACACTGGGTTGACGCTACTTTTCGCTTGATTTGCCTTACCTCTTTACATTAACCTTTAAGGGATTTGACTATTATATGCACAGGAGGGATGCATGCCGTTCAGTGAACCGGGCAAGACGAAATTCCAGGTAGATTTGCGCCGTCATCTCCGTAATCAAGGGATCTGCGACAACCTCGTCCACCTCATCTGCGAGATTGCCGAGGCGAGCAAGTATGTGATCAACGCTGTTCGTACCGGTGATCTGGGCGTGGCGGGTACCTCCAACCTTTACGGCGAAGAGCAGCTTGCCCTGGACGTCCTTTCGGACAGGATAATCAAGAAACGGCTCATTCACTCCGGCGTTGTCTGTAATATTGCTTCCGAGGAAATGGATGAAATCTTCCAGGCCCAGGCTGATGCAGACGGCCTTTACTCGGTGGCCTATGATCCCCTCGACGGTTCGTCCCTCGTGGATGTGAATCTGGCGGTTGGCACCATCGTCTCTATCTATGAGGGGTGCAATCTGCTCCAGAAAGGGCGCAACCAGGTCGCGGCCATGTATATCCTCTATGGCCCACGGGTCTCCATGGTTTACTCCGTCGGCAAGGGGGTGCATGAATTCACCATGAACCATCTGATGGAGTACACCCTTTCGCGCGAGAACATCACCATGCAGGATGAGGGAAACATCTATGCTCCTGGAGGCCTGCGTAACAAATACCAACAGGGGACCGAACAGTTCGTTCGTTATCTGGAGGAGAAGGGGGCCAAGCTTCGGTACTCGGGCGGTTTCGTCCCCGATATTAACCAGGTCATCATGAAGGGAAAGGGCATTTTCATGTATCCGGCCCTCAATGGCTCACCCAACGGCAAACTGAGGCTCCTCTTCGAGCTCAATGCCATGGCGTTTCTGGTTGAAAACGCCGGTGGGGCAGCCACTGACGGGAGACAGCCGATTCTTGACCTGGAACCCCACTCCCTCGACCAACGCGCCCCTGTTTACATCGGTTGCAAGGCTGACGTGGTGAAGGCGATGGAATTTGTCAGTCGCAATTGACACTGATTTCGATTAACTACGAGGTTTCCATGGAAGAAAATGCGAAGCAGCAACGACTTTGCACCGAGATCCAACTCTTTGATCTGTGCGACAAGGGACCGGTTGATGTCTGTGGTCACCGAGACGGACGTTACTGCACCAAGGGAGATATCCTGGCCCGGTTCGAGGCCATAGCCGATGATGACCGCTCCCCTGAACAGTATTTTGCCGACGAGCTCGACGATGTTGAAGGTGCCGACGACCTTGGGTATGACGAGGCGTTCGGCGTTGACGAGTACGGCGAAGAGGATGAGGATTAGGATAAGGTTCGTTTAGCGTTTCGCGCCATGTTGTCACCGTGGGGCCGTCCATTCTGGGCGGCCCTTTTTCTGTTTGCGGCCGAAAAACTGACAAGGGGGTGATCGAGTATGGGAAGACTAACCAACGATGAAATGCCTCTTCCCGACGACTTCCCACCGCTCACGGGGAATTGAGAGGAAAATGTCGACGATCTCCGGATCGAACTGGGTTCCCCTGCAACGTTTCACTTCACTGGTGACCGACTCAAAGGGGAGCGCTTTGCGGTAAGGTCTGTTCGACGTCATGGCATCGAGGGTATCCACCAGGGAGAAGATGCGGGCGCCAAGGGGAATGCCGCTTCGGGAAAGGCCCTTTGGATAACCGCTGCCGTCGAACCGCTCGTGGTGGGCTAATACCATTTCGGCTGGTCCCTTGAGAAACTTGATTCCCGAGAGGATCTCGTAGCCGAGTTGGGGATGGCGCATCATCTCCATCCATTCGCGTTCATCGAGCTTGGCAGGTTTCAGGAGTATGTTGTCGGAGATGCCGACTTTGCCGATGTCGTGCAAAAGCGCTCCCCGCGCCATGACGCTCAGATCTTGCTCTGGGACACCCATGGCCTCCCCAAGGAGCAGGGTGTAAGTCATAACCCGCTCCGAGTGGGAGCCCGTTTCCTTCTCGCGGGCATCGAGCGCCCTCACGAGAGCCGTCAGGGTATGATTGTAGGCGAGGTTCAGGTCTTCCATGGCCATGCGAATCTGGCGGGTCTGCTCGTCGACTTTTTTCTCCAGAGTGGCCTGGTATTCCCGGTTCTCGGTGAGGAGACGCTGCTTTTCCAGGGCGTTGTGGATAGTCAGGAGCACCCGGTCGATATCGAAGGGCTTGAGGATATAATCGTAGGCCCCGAGGTGGATGCACTTCATGGCTGTTTCCGTGTCACTCAGGGCTGTTACCATAAGCACCACGGTCTCGGGACTCAGTACTTTGAGTTCCTTGAGAAAGTCATCGCCTGAAAGCCCGGGCATCATGATGTCGAGGATCGCGAGATCTATTCTGTTGTTCTGGAGGACGGAACGAGCCTCCTCGGCGCTGCCGGCTTGAAAACAACGGTATCCCTCACGGGAAAGGGCAGTAACCATCAGGTCTCTGATCATTTCCTCGTCGTCGACAGTCAAGATGGTGGGTAGCACAGGAGCTCCTCTCGCGTTTATATATTCAGCCGGCCCTCAAGGACATCCCGCACACGTTCGACCAGCACATCGGGCGTGAAAGGCTTGTTGATAAAGGCTGTGTGCTCATCGATAATTTGGGGGGACGATATCGTATCATCCGTGTAACCCGACATGAATATGATTTTAAGATCAGGGCGTTTCTCCCTGAATTCCCGCACCAGCGTTGGGCCGTTCTTCTCGGGCATGATAACATCGGAGAGGACGAGATCAATCCGGTGGTGGTTGGCGGAAAAGATTCTACTCGCCTCAGTGGGAGAGCTCGCCTGAAGCACTTCGTAGCCACTCCGTTTCAGGGTATGGGCGGTTAGGTTCAGCACGCCGATTTCATCTTCAATAACCAGGATCGTTTCATTACCCTTTGGCCCCTCGTGACGTGTAACGGTTTCTTCCTGCCATGCTTCGGAATCGACGCGGGGGAAATACACCCGAAATGATGTCCACTGGCCAAGTTCGCTGGCTACCTGAATGTATCCGCCGCTTTGTTTGACGATGCCGTACACGGTGGCAAGACCGAGTCCGGTCCCTTTTCCCTGCCCCTTGGTGGTGAAAAAGGGTTCGAAGATCTTCCGCCTGGTTTCTTCGGTCATCCCCTCTCCGTTGTCGTGAACCGCCAGCATGACATAGTTACCTTCGACCGCCCCCGGGTTTTCGTTTACAAATGTCTTGTCCAGATAGACGTCGGCAGTTTCGATGGTTATGGTGCCGCCGTTACCCAAGGCATCTCTGGCGTTCACCAGCAGATTCATGATGATCTGCTCCACCTGTCCCGGGTCAACCTTAACAACGCCAAGTTGCTCGTAAAGACGGGTATGCATGACGATGTTTTCCCTGATCAGCCGCTTCAGCATCTTCTCCATGTTTCTGACCAGATGGTTGATGTTGATCACCTTGGGCTCCAGCATCTGGCGGCGGCTGAATGCGAGGAGTTGGTGGGTGAGGTCGGCAGCCCGCTCACCGGCCTTGAGGATTTCGTTAACCTCGGAGCGGAAGGGATCGTCGACGGGCATCTCGTGGAGCAGCATGGTACTGTAACCGTTGATTACGGTAAGAAGGTTGTTGAAATCATGGGCGATACCCCCTGCCAATTGGCCGATGGCTTCCATTTTTTGGGCCTGGCGGAGTTGGTTCATGGCCTGTTTGTGTGCCAGTTCGGTCCGTCGCTGTTCGCTGATGTCCTCATTGACACCAACAAAATGGGTTATGACGCCATCGGCATCCTTGATGGCCGAAATTGATGCCCGTTCCCAGAACAGGTCGCCGTTCTTCTTCTTGTTGATTATATCGCCATGCCATTCGCGGCCGGATGTGATTGTTTCCCAGAGGCGCCGATACTCGCTGTCAGGCATGTTGCCCGATTTGAGAATACGCGGGGTCTGCCCGACAGCCTCGTCGGCGCCATATCCGGTAACCTGGGTGAATTTAGGGTTCACATATTCTATGGTGCCGTTTTTGTCGGTGATAATGATGGATACCGGACTCTGCTCTACGGCATGGGATAGCTTTCGCAGTTCATCCTCGACCGTCTTTTTCTGCCGCCGGACCTCTGATTCCTCAAGCTCGCGCCGGATGGCAGGAACCAGTCGCGCAAGATTGTCCTTGAGGATGTAATCGTTGGCGCCGGCCCGCATGGTTTCTACGGCGGCCTCATCTTCAATCTTGCCTGAGACCACGATGAGCGGCGTCGTGTATCCCTCCTTCCTGAGGAGGGCGATGGCATTGAGGCCGCTGAAGCTGGGCATCACGTAGTCTGAAATCACGATATCCCACGTCGCGCTTGCAAGGGCACCGAGCATTTCTTCCGCCGTGTCTACTCTGCGGAAATGGGTGATGAAACTACTGTTGAGCTCACGAATTATCAGTTCTGTATCGAAAGGAGAGTCATCGATGATGAGGACTCGAAGAGGAGGAGGGTTTACGGCCACCGTCATTTCATGCTCCGTCTGATCCGGAGAGATTTCATTACGTCGCTTCCCTCTGTATCTTTTCGGCGTATTATGCCGGAAGTTTAATATCACGACAAAAATTGCCGGTGCCCCAGCGTTGTAACTTGATTTGAGGGATTGAACGGTTACCGGCAGGGGGGACGAAGGAAGGTTTCAGGCAGCCGTGTGGTTCTTCTTGAACTTGTGCTGGTACATTCTTTGGTCGGCAAGCTTCTGGGTTTCCTCCAGCCGGTCCCCCTTCGAGGCGGTAGCCGCACCAAAGGACATGCTGAGTGCGAAGGAAACGTCGGGGGAATTGCTCGCCTCGATTTTCGACATCACGCGCGTGAGAGCCTCTTCCACGACCACCGCGTCGGCGGTTGGGAGAAGAACAGCAAACTCGTCGCCGCCGATTCTCGCCACAACGTCCTCAGCGCGGAAAGCCCCTTTGAGTATCAGGGCGGCCCGGGTTATCAGATCATCCCCTGCCGCATGGCCGAGGCTGTCGTTGACGTACTTGAGCTTGTCGATATCGCTGACCACGATGCTTACCGGAAACTGACGCCCCTGCTCGAGACGTTCGAGTTCTTCCTGGAAATAGGCCCGGTTGTAGAGGCCGGTAAGCGGATCGTGGGTGCTCATGTAGCGGAGCTTCTCCTCGGTCTGCTTGCGCTCGGTAATGTCAAGGATCGTGCCCACGAGCCCGCCAAGGGTGTTGTCGATGTTGTTGAAAGTGGCTTTATAGAAGATGACATCGTGGAGAGCTCCATCGGCAAAGGAAATGGAGCTCTCATAGATTTGAGTGCCTCCATGCTGAAACAGCTCTTTATCGGCTTCAACGAACCGTTCGGCAATGCTGTTCGAGGCAAGATCAGCCATAGTTTTACCGATTACCTCGTTCTGGGCAAGGCCTGAGAACGACTCGAAGGCCTTGTTGCATCCCAGAAACACCCCGTCAGTGTTCTTGAAAAAAATGGGGGCGGGGATGGAGTCGATGAGCACCTGTCTGAAGTGGAGCTGTTCCCGCAGATCTCTCTCAGCCCGGCGACGTTCTTCGCGGATGTCGGCCTCACGCAGTTCCCTGCGTATGGCAGGCATGAGACGGGTAAAATCCCCCTTCATGATATAGTCATGGGCGCCGGCCTTCATCGCCTTGACCGCCTCTATCTCGCCTATCCTGCCGGAAACGATGATAAACGGGAGATCCAGATTCATCTCCTGGAGAATCAACAGCGCAGCCAACGCATCGAACTGGGGCATGAAGTAGTCGGACAGAATAATGTCCCACTTCTCGCCGATTAGCGCCTTGCGAAGAGCATCTTCCGCGTCAACCCGTACGTGGGTGATTTCGTATTCTTTTTTGAGTGCCCTGACGAGGAAAAAACTATCGTCTTCAGAGTCTTCAATTATGAGCACACGTAGAGGGGGATTCAATTGGGCTCTCCACGGTAGGACATTATTTTGCAAAAATCCTTGTGAACGGCGATCACTTGATTGCAACCTTTCGTGAGCTCGATGTTTGTTGCAGTAACCGATGGCAACTCATATATTAATATCACCACACATGCCAATTGGCAAATGCAAGTACTCTGTGCTATATGAGATAGCGCAATTTTTTTGAGTACATGCGGAGGATTACCATGATCGCATCATGGCGGACAATTTCTCTAAAGTCGTTTTTTTCACTGGTTCTTCTGGTTGTCGCCATGGTTCTGGTGGTCCGCGGCGAGCTCTTGGCCGAATCGGCGCCTGCGGATATCGTCACCCAGGGAGAGTTTGCTGCAACCCTCGTTAAGGAATTGGGGTGGCAGGAGGGTCTGCCACCTGAACCGAAGACTGCCGATTATCTGACGGTCCTGAGCGGGAAACGCACTTTTCGCTTTGAGGCTGAAGACGTCTATGACGTGCAGGGCGATAGCGTAACGTTCCGGGATTATCCGCTCCACGGTCCATTCTCGGGAACCGGTTGGCTCAGTGGTATCGCCGCTCCGACAACTGTCCACTTTACGGTCTTCATCCCCCGTAGCGGTGAATACCTCCTGAAGGTTGTGTCTCGGGGTGATGGCCAGCGCTGGCTGGCAGGGGGAAAAGAATTCACGGTGAGTACAGGCGGAAGTCTCCGTGAGGTTGAGGCGGGAACGGTGCTCCTCAAGGGGGGACGTCAGGGAATATCGGTCTTGCTTCCTCCTGAAGGAGGGGTTGATGCTTTTACGCTTGTTGCCGTCGGTGATCATCCGGCAATTGAGCCCCTTGATGGCTGGCACGCCGATGCTCCCCTTACCTGGGGTGATTACGCCGAAGCCGTAGCGGCGGCCCTCAATCTTGAGAAAGGGTTTGCCATTGCGTCGGGGGCTAAGCCACAAATCCTTGCTTTCCAGAACGTCAAAACTCTTCCGTCGTCGGTCGATCTGACCTCGGCCGATTACCTTGGAACCCATGTGGCGCCGACATGGGTGCGGGCAGGGGCGGATGGCGCATCCCTCGAACTCCCCCTCGATGTGGCAGCAACAGGGGTATATGGTGTTCGCGTCCAGCTTCTCGGCGGCAAGCTCATGACCGATTTCAACGGAAAGCGGATACAGTGGGATGGGAAACCGTACCTCATCTGGTACGATCTGGGGATTACGCGCCTGACGAAAGGGACCCATACCCTGAAAATCCAACTCCCCCCCCGTGGCGGTGCCGACGTCGTCGAACTCACCGCACGCTCATCCTCTCCGGCCGATTATCTCGTAGCGATTGGGCTCGGGAACAAAAAGCCGACGGCAACTGTTCCGCAGGTAGAGCTCGAAACTCAACTCCGGAACGATTTGAGCCGTATTCGTCCGACACGTTAGGGGACTGAGTGACCGGAAGGCCCCTTCTTCTTCCACTCCTCGGCATGGTGGGCGGCCTTGCCTCTGCCCACCATCTCGGTATCATACTCCCGTACCAACTCCTCCCGGGACTCCTTGTGGCCGCTCTGGCGGCTGTCTTCTTCAAAAGCCGCATCCCGTTCACGATAATCCTCATCGCTCTGTTTTTCGTCTGGGGGAGTGCTGCACTCCACCCGTTTCTCTCCCCTGTACACCCACCACATCATCTTGTCCATGTTACCGATTCGAAACCGGTCATAGTTGAGGGGATCGTCGGAGCCCGACCCGAAGCCTCGGAAGGGGGGATGAGGATCATTCTCGATGTCGACCGGATTATCCGGGACAAAATAAGCACTGAGGCCATAGGTCGTCTCTTGGTTTACGTTCGGGAGGGGAGGGGGACCATTCTGACCGGCGACCGGGTGAGGCTCGAAGCCCGGATCCGCGAACCGACAAATTTCGGGCTTCCGGGAGAATTCGACTACCGTCGCTACCTTGCCTACCGTAACATCTACGCCACGGCGTCAATCAAGAGTACCGACGACATACTCCTGATCCGCGAAGCGGTAGCACATCCGGTCCAGCGTTGGTTTGACCGGTTGGCCGCAGAGATGGGCGGTTTCATTGGCAGAAGTGCGCCGGCCGAGGGGGGCTTGCTCAGGGCTATCCTCGTGGGAGAACGTGGTTTCGTCACGGAAGACACCGAGGATATCTACGCCCGCGCCGGGGTTAACCACATCCTCTCCATCTCCGGCTTCCATATCGGGGTAATCGCCCTCACCATCCACTATTTCCTCTTTCACCTCCTCGTCCGGTGGGAATTTCTCACCCTGCACCTAAACCTTCGGCGCACCGTCCTTCTGGCCACGCTCCCCCCTGTCGTCTTCTACCTCTTTATTGCCGGACTGGCTCCGGCCACGGTCCGCTCGGTAGTGATGATCGCCCTTGTAACCCTGGCGCTTTTCCTTGAACGGGAGACCGATCCCCTCAACACATTAACGGCAGCCGCATTTGGCATTCTGATGTTCAACCCCCAAGCCCTTTTCGATATCTCGTTTCAGCTCTCGTTTCTTGCCATCTGGGGGATACTGGTTCTGACGCCCCTCTGCATGGAACCTTTTGGCGATTTGCGGGAAGGCACAATGAAGAAGGTAATGCTGTTTGCAGCCGTATCGGTCGCTGCCACCATGGTCACGCTTCTTCCGGTGGTCCATACCTTTCACCGGGCATCGGTCGCCGGGCTTGTCGGAAATTTCGTGGCGGTTCCTCTGCTGGGGTACGGAGCAGTGGTGGCGGGGTTCTCTGCCCTGCCGCTGATTTACCTTTTCCCGGCGGCGGCTAAATTCCTCATTGGAATTGCCGCGTGGCTGGTGAGAGTTTCCGACGGAATCATGGCGACCGTGGCCCAAATTCCGCCTCTCCCCTTGCGAAACGCGACCCTTACGGACCTCTTTATCCTCTACCTTGCCCTCCTGGCCCTCTCACTCGTCAAGGGAAAGCGAATCCATTTTCTCCTGAGCGCACTGGCTGCAGGGCTTGTGCTGGCGCTTCATCTGCCGGCGGTGGCTGATTCATCGAAAACAATCAGGATCACCTTTTTCAGTGTGGGGCAGGGGGAATCGACCCTTGTCACGTTCCCTGACGGCAGACGAATGCTCGTGGATGGCGGCGGATCTCCCCACGAAGGAGGAATGGATGTAGGGAAGCAGCTTCTGGCCCCGGCGCTCTGGAGCATGGGGATCGACCGGCTCGACATGGTTGTTCTGACTCACCCCCATCCCGATCATATCAAAGGGCTTATTTCTCTTGCCGCCCTGTTCCCCATCGGTGAATTCTGGGAGAGTGGCATCACAACACCAGTCGGCGACCATGCAAAGCTCCGGGAAATTCTTGCCGCTCACCGGGTTCCGGTTCGATACATTACTTCTTCCACTCCCCCATTTTCTGTTGCCAACGTTCGGATCGAGCCCCTTGCTCCAGCATATCGCCCCCTTGCTGAGCCGGATAGCGACCAAAACGATGATTCCCTCGTATTCAGGCTCACCCACGGAACGTTCAGTATGCTTTTCACCGGTGACATTGGCAGTTATACCGAGGAGCGGCTTCTGTGCGAGCCGGAAAGACTCGCCTGCACGGTCCTCAAGGTGCCCCATCACGGCAGCCGTCACTCCTCGTCGCCCCGCTTTCTCGACGCAGCATCCCCCCGTCTGGCGCTCATTTCAGCCGGAGCCCGCAACAGCTTCGGCCTTCCGTCGCCGGAAACCATTGCACGTCTGAGGGAGCATGGTGTTTCGGTCTGTCGCACCGACCTGAACGGCACGATAGACGTTGCAAGCGACGGGAGCGGATATTTAGTCAGAACCTTCTCGGACGGGCATTTTCATTGACAAGCATCCCGTTTTATCTGATAGTTTTAAGGGTTAAAGCGCGGTCACTGCACAAATTCGCACCCTCAGGAGCTGCCCTCCATGGATAAAATCCTCGTCGTCGAAGATGATCGCTTCTTTCGGCAGATGTATGTGGATCTCCTCAAGGAAGACGGATACGAGGTAGATACGGTGACCTCCGGTGCCAAGGCGCTGGAGCTCCTTTCCGGCAACGATTACCAGCTCGTCATCACCGAGTTGGTCATTCCCGGCATGAGTGGCATCGAACTCCTGACAAGGGTAAAGCAGCAGATGCCCACGGTGGATGTAATCCTCGTGACCGGGCACGCAAATGTCGAATCGGCTGTGTTGGCCCTCAAAAGCGGAGCCCGTGATTACCTTCTCAAACCCTTCAATCATGAAGAGTTCAAGCATACCGTTGCCCTCTGCTTCGAGCAGCGTCGGCTCATCAACGAGAACTACGAACTGAAAGAGCTTCTGAACCTCTTCCAGATCGGCCAGAACATCGCCAACTGCATCGACATGGAACGCCTTTCAGCGGTAGTCCTTGACGCCCTGACAAATGAGATCGGTGCCGACAGGGCCATTGGCCTGTTCCATCATAAAGACGATAATCTTGCCCTCAAGGAATTCAAGGGGTTCAGCGAGGAGACGGCTCAGAAACTTGCTGAGGCAATTCGGAAAAATTTCTGCATCGAGACCAATGATGGCTCCGTTATTAACAAGATCAATACAACCCCCCTTGTATCGGGAGCGGAATTCGACGGATTAGAGCTCTCGGAAGGGCTTCTTCTTGTCATACGTTCCAAGGGAGAGGTTCAAGGGGTAGTGGTAATTTTCAATAACCCCGGGCAGAAACTTCCGTTCGACTACAAGCAGAAGAGCATTCAGTTTCTTCTTGAGCAGTCAACCCTTGCCTTTGAGAACGCCTCTCGCTACTCGAACGCCAGGGACATGCTCTACATAGATGAACTGACCGGGCTCTTCAACTACCGCTACCTGGATATCTCTCTCGATCGGGAGATCAAGCGGGCAGACCGCTTCGGCTCAACGGTATCTATGATCTTCATCGATCTGGATTTCTTCAAGGGGGTAAACGACACCCACGGACACCTGGTGGGGAGTCAGGTTCTCAACGAAATGGGGATGCTCCTCAAGAAATCCGTACGTGAAGTGGATATCGTAATCCGATACGGTGGCGACGAATTTACTGTCATGCTCGTGGAGACAGGGGAAAAGGGGGCTGCCACCGTGGCCGAGCGGATCCGCCGTTCCATTGAGGGGCACACATTCCTGGCTGCTGAAGGATTCAATATTCGGCTCACTGCCAGCCTCGGCTACGCCTGTTATCCCGCCGATACCCAGTCCAAGCTCGAACTCCTCGAACTGGCCGACAAGGCCATGTACCAGGGGAAGGAGCAGGGTAAGAACTGCGTATTCAGGGCAACTGCAATTCGTTGATAATTTAGCTGGTTATTTAATGTTTAAGGAGTAGGTAAGTACATGACCACTGGCATCAAGGGCTTTAACGATATCCTTCCCGGCGAGGTGGAGCGGTGGCAGCACATCGAGGCGACCGCCCGCCGTGTTTTCGGTCTTTATGGCTATGCCGAGATCCGCGTTCCGATTCTTGAAAAAACCGAACTTTTCTGCCGCTCCATCGGCGACACCACCGACATCGTAGAAAAGGAGATGTACTCCTTTGTGGACAAGGGGGAAAATGCCGTAACCATGCGCCCCGAGGGGACCGCGAGCGTGATGCGTGCATATATTGAGCATAAGCTTTATGCCCAGGATCCGGTGGCAAAACTCTACTATATGGGACCGATGTTTCGGTACGAACGCCCTCAAAAGGGGCGCTACCGGCAATTCCACCAGATCGGCGCCGAGGTTACCGGCGTCACCGACCCCAAGGTGGACGCCCAGGTCCTCACCATGCTCTGCCATTTCTTTGCGGAACTCGGCCTTACGGAGCCGACTCTCCAGATAAACTCCCTCGGCTGCCCCGAGTGCCGCCCCGTCTATCGGGAGGCGCTGAAGAGCTTCCTCCGCGAGCGGCTCGACCAACTCTGCGATGACTGCAAGAGGCGCTACGAAACCAACCCCCTCAGGGCGCTTGACTGTAAGTCGGCACACTGCAAGGAGGCGACCGCCGACGCTCCGGCCATGCTCGACCACCTCTGCGCCGGCTGCGACGACCACTTTGCCGCCACACGTCGCCACCTGGAGCGGGCGGGCACTCCATACAGCATCAATAACAGGATGGTGCGCGGCCTCGACTATTACACCCGTACCACCTTCGAACTTGTCACGGGGCTCCTCGGCGCCCAGAGCGCCGTGGCGGCCGGCGGCCGCTACGACGGGCTCATCGCCGATCTGGGCGGTCCCGCCGTTCCCGGCATCGGCTTTGCCATGGGTGTCGAACGGGTGGCTCTGCTGCTGGGGCAGCAAGAGTTCGCGCGTCGCCCCGACCTCTTCATTGCCGCTCTCGGGGCTGAAGCCCAGGATGAAGCTTTCCGGCTCATGTGCGGCCTCCAGCGTCTTGGCGTTTCAGTGGAAATGGACTACGAGGGGAAGAGCCTTAAAAGCCAGATGCGCCGCTCCGATAAATTCAACTCCCGCTTCACCCTCATAATCGGAAGCGATGAGATGGCCAACGGTAGAGCAACACTCAAAGCCATGGACAGCGGCACCCAGTCCGATGTTCTCCTGGACCCGGCCGCCATTGCAGGGGAGGTAAAATAACGAGCGCAGGGGGGAGGTGAGTGTGCACTTTCCTTCCCCCTGCGTCGCTGTTTTGTGCCTCCTATTCCCCTTCCCATAAGCTCCACTTAAGCAATTGACAATTCCCCGCAAAAATTGTATACAGTATCCATTTTCTCCCGCCGAACAATCATTTCAACATCTCGAAATAACGATTGATTCAAGAAGTAAAATCACAGGAGGAATGGATATGATCGAAGCCTATCTCGCCCACGAAGCCGAACGGAAGGCGCAGGGTATTCCGGCGCTGCCCCTCAACCCGGAGCAGACTGCCGACCTGTGCAACCTGCTGCAAAATCCCCCTGCAGGTAAGGAGGAATTCCTTCTCAATCTGTTGAAAGAGCGCGTCTCCCCCGGCGTCGATCCCGCCGCCAAGGTCAAGGCCGCTTTCCTGGCCGAAATCGTCAAGGGTACCAAGAAGTCACCGCTGGTTTCCAAGGTGGATGCCATCCGCATCCTCGGCACCATGATCGGCGGCTACAACGTGGGTCCCCTCGTTGAGGCCCTCAAGGATGCAGAACTGGCCGAAGAAGCCGCCTGTGCCCTTTCCGGCATGACTCTGGTCTATGATGGCTTCGATCAGGTTGTTGAGCTCAGCAAGAGCAACGCCGCCGCCAAGAAGGTTCTGGAGTCATGGGCCAATGCCGAGTGGTTCACCAACCGTCCCGGCGTCCCCGAGACCATCAAGGTCAAGGTCTTCAAGGTCGAAGGCGAGATCAACACCGACGACTTCTCCCCGGCCGGCGACGCCTGGAGCCGCCCCGATATCCCCCTTCACGCCCTGGCCATGGGCAAGACCCGCTTCCCGAACCGCCTCAAGGACATCGCCGACTGGCGCGCCGCCGGTCATAAGGTTGCCTTTGTGGGCGACGTTGTCGGAACCGGTTCTTCCCGCAAGTCCGCATGCAACAGCGTACTCTGGCACATGGGGCAGGACATCCCCGCCGTTCCCAACAAGAAGACCGCCGGCGTCATCATCGGCGGCGTCATCGCCCCGATCTTCTTCAACACCGCCCAGGATTCCGGTGCGCTCCCCCTCAAGGCTGATGTCACCAAGATGAACGACGGCGACGTCATCACCATCAACACCGCCAAAGGCGAGATTGCCAACGAAAAGGGCGAGGTCATCTCCACTTTCAAGATCAGCCCCAACACGCTGGCCGACGAGTTCCGCGCCGGCGGCCGGATTCCGCTCATCATCGGCCGCGCCATTACCGAAAAGGCCCGCAAGGCCCTCGGCCTCGGGGATACCGATGTCTTCACCAAGCCGGTCAACCCCGCGCCCAAAGCCGGCCAGGGATACTCCCTTGCCCAGAAGATGGTCGGCAAGGCCTGCGGCGTGACCGGTATCCTCCCCGGCACCGCCTGCGAGCCGAAGATGACCACCGTCGGTTCCCAGGACACCACCGGCCCCATGACTGCCGATGAGCTCAAGGAACTGGCCTGCCTCAAATTCCTCTCGCCGATGTTCATGCAGTCCTTCTGTCACACCGCCGCTTATCCGAAGCCGGCCGACGTGAAGATGCACAAGAACCTCCCCGGTTTCATCATCGAGCGGTGCGGCGTACCCCTCAAGCCGGGCGATGGCGTTATCCACTCCTGGCTGAACCGCCTGCTCCTCCCCGACACTGTCGGTACCGGTGGCGACTCTCACACCCGCTTCCCCATCGGCATCAGCTTCCCGGCCGGTTCCGGCCTGGTGGCCTTCGCCGGTGCCATGGGCTTCATGCCGCTTGATATGCCCGAGTCGGTCCTGGTCCGCTTCAAGGGTAAACTCAATCCCGGTATTACGCTTCGCGACGTGGTCAACGCCATTCCGTTCTGGGCCATCAAGCAGGGCAAACTGACCGTTCCTAAGAAGAACAAGGTCAACATTTTCAACGGCCGCATCCTCGAGATGGAAGGGCTTCCCGACCTGACCGTGGAGCAGGCCTTCGAGCTGACCGATGCCGCCGCTGAGCGTTCCGCTGCCGCCGGCTGCATCCAACTCTCCAAGGAGAGCGTGGCCACCTACCTCCGTTCCAACGTGGCCCTCATGAAGAAGATGATTGCCGACGGCTACCAGGATGCCCAGACCCTTCAGAACCGCATCGACGCCGTTAACGCGTGGCTGAAGAATCCGCAGCTCCTTGAAGCCGACAAGAACGCCGTCGAGACCGGCGCCTACGCCGACGTCATCGAGATCGATCTGGCCGAGATCACCGAGCCGATCCTGGCCTGCCCCAACGACCCGGATGATGTGAAGCTCCTCTCCGAGGTGGCGGGCACCCCGATCCAGGACGTCTTCCTCGGCTCCTGCATGACCAACATCGGCCACTTCCGTGCTGCCGCCGAGATCTGGCGCGGCCTCAAGTTCAACCCGAGCGTCCGCACCTGGATCTGCCCGCCGACCCGCATGGATCAGCAGCAGCTCAAGGACGAGGCTTACTTCTCGGTCTACAGCGCCTTCGGCGCCCGCATCGAAATCGCCGGCTGCTCCCTCTGCATGGGGAACCAGGCCCGCGTGCCCGATGGCGTGACTATGTTCTCCACTTCCACCCGTAACTTCGACGATCGTATCGGCGATGGCGCCAAGGTATTCCTCGGTTCCGCCGAACTGGGAGCCGTTGCCGCCACCATGGGCAAGCTGCCGACGGTTGCCGAGTTCATGTCGATCGTCAAGGAGAAGGTGGAGCCGAAGAAGGATGCCATCTACAAGTATCTCCAGTTCGATGAGATGCCGGAGTACAAGTAATCTCCGGGTATTATGCTGAAATGCTTGAGGCTGATATGCTGAAAGCGTGAAAAAAGACCCCCGTTCGGGCTTGCCCGGGCGGGGGTCTTGAATTTTGCGGAAGCGCGTCTGAACATTTGTGAACTGGGGTAGACCAGATGGCAAGGTTGAGCTTCGCAGGTAACGCCGTATACTCCTTTCATGGAACTCTCGGAAAATGCGCTAAAGGTATTGAAGGCCCGCTACCTGCTGAGGGATGAAAACGGGCAGATTATAGAAACGCCAGAGGACCGCCCTGGAGATACCCGCAGCAGATCATATCGAGATGCAAGCTGCCTTCCAGGAGTACACGGACAATGCCGTTTCCAAGACGGTCAATCTCCCCGCCAGGGCTACACGGGGAGATGTGGCCAAAGCATTTCTTCTTGCCTACGAGAAGGGGGTAAAAGGGATAACCGTTTTCAGGTACGGGAGCAAGAAGGGGACTCTGGTTAAATTCGTCGATACCGATTGAGCCTCCGGCAGGCTACATTGGCTTATCGGTGTGCACACCCACCGAGAACTTAAGGATTGCCCCGACCCTGACTTCGAGGCGGGACGCAACTTGCGGCATCCCTGGTTCCTCCAGTCCCGGCACGAATCCGTCAAGGATCGCCGCATCGGTGACCTTTTCCACCACGCCGAGAAACTGGTAGCCGTTACGGCCATCGGGGGTCGTTACCGATACGGAAACCTTCGGGTTTCCTTTCACGTTGCGGAGAGTCTCCGGACAACACCACGATTCAAAGACGATACGATCAGCTCCCTCGACCTTTATGTTTTCCCCCGCAGCCAAATGGGGAACTCCCTGAAGCGTCGCCGATGCGATAAAGGCGATGCCTCTCTCCTCCACAAATTTTTGAACCGTCTCAGGTATCATGGCCTTCCTCTGTTAGTACGGGTTCCGTTCACCAGCCGATCCAGCAAGATCAAGTATAGGGCTCCATCAGGCAATTACAAGGAACAGGCGCCTTCCTTCCGCCGCAGTGATGAGCATGCAATCAGGCTAATTGGAGAACACGACTTGACCTTTGAGCCGATTCTGCTTCACTTGACAGTAGTTATGCAATGCTGCGGGTAAACACTACGGAATTGAAAGGGAGACGAGACATGAAAGGAAACGAGAAGATCATCGAGCATCTGAACGCACGCCTGGCTGAAGAGTTGACGGCCGTGAACCAGTACTTCGTGCATGCTGAAATGTGTGAAAACTGGGGCTATGATCGGCTCCATGCCATGATCCGCAAGCGCGCAATCGACGAGATGAAGCATGCGGAGAAGCTTATCGCCCGGATTCTGTTCTTGGAAGGAAGGCCGATCGTGAGCAACCTTAACAAGATGCACATCGGTGAAGAAGTTCCCAAAATGCACGAAAACGACCGGCTTGCAGAAGAGTCGGCCATCAAGGGGTATAACGAGAGCATCAGGCTGGCAGTGGAGGTGGGAGATAACGGAACACGGGAGCTTCTGGAATCGATCCTGAAGGATGAAGAGGAACATATAGACAATCTTGAAGCCCAGCTCGACCAGCTCCGGCAGATGGGACCACAGTGCTATCTCTCCGAGCAGATCGACTAGACGGAAAAACAGCATGCATCTCATCCATCCTGCTGCCGCTCTACGAAAATGAAGGCAAAAAAGGGGTTAGCGTACAGGCTAACCCCTTGTACATACACAGCCCGCCGGCATTATTGCAATTCGCGCATCCCCATCTGAATCATATCAGTGCTCCCGCACTTCAAGTGAAAACTCCCCGGTTCCTTCGGCAGAACGACCGACCTTGTCGGTTACCTTCCAGCGGACCTTCACCGGTAGTCCGGCTTTGAACAGGGACGGTTCCTTTGGCTTCAGCACCGCCGCCATGTCGAAGACCGAGTGATAGACTTCGCCTTCGAACGATTTCCCGCCTCCGTCGGTTATCCTCAGTTCTTTGATCGTGACCGGCCGATCGAAGAAGACGTTCACCTCTTCAACCTCCTTTGACCCTTGTTCTTTCATGGCGGTAACGCTCAGAATACGAGGAGGGGAGGGGGGAAGAACGGCGCTCTCCTCCGGCGTCAGGGGCTGCCGTTCCAGGCCGCCATGACCGAGGAACCTCCCGACGTCTTTGCCGTCAACGCCGCCGCTTTCCTTTCCTTCGATCTCCATCCGCACCTCCCTGGTCCCGCTGAACTGGGAGAGGGTGAGGGCGACCGAGTCGAGCAGCGCCTTTTCAACCGCCGCATCGGCCTTGGAAACAAGGATTTCTTTGCTGAGGTTCACGGTTACGACGCCATTCTGCTCGGTAATTCCAAGGATGCGGGTCCCTGGGGCAAATGGCTGGAACATTTCGCCCTTGTAGCTTCCCACATCCATGCCGCCAAGCAGGCGCTCAAGCGCCACTTGCCTGATGGAAGCCTGATCGAAGGTGAAGAACGGGAAGGGCACAACCTTGCCCGGCTCCTTGGCCGAGGGGAAATAGATGACGAAGGCGTAGCAGGTGCCCTTGTCTGTGGTCGGGGCAGGGCCAAAATACTTTTCATATGCCGCCGTAGCCGAAACGCGGACCTGTTTTGCCGGCGAAGTTTTTCGCTCCTTCGCACAGGAGGTTATGCCAATGAGCACAAGTCCTGCCGCTACCAACAAACGAAGCGTTCTCATGGGCACCTCCCGGTAAAAGCAAAGGAGCGGCCCGATAGCAGGCCGTCCGGGGTACCGTTACATATTACTTCACCACGTACCAGAACTTGGCACTTCTCACCTTGCCATCCTTAAGCTTGAACTTGGCCATGACGCCATACTTCCCTTTTTTTGAAAGGTCGAAATCGGCGCCGAAGTGTCCTTGCATCGCCATCAGGTCCTTGACCTGCTCGGACTTGTCGGGGCCCTGGACTTTGACCTTCACCTCCCCTTCGGTGAGCGCCTTGCCGCTCTTCGCATCCTTGAACTCAACGGCGATATGGTGGGTCTCCTTCATCCCCTTCGGCATCTCCATCTTCATGGCTTTCATGTGCTCGGCCATGCTCATCACCTTGAAGGTGGCTTTCACTCCGTCCACCACCTCCTGGTGGGCGATGTCCCCCTTGTGCTCCATGTGTGAACCGTGCTCCATCTTCATGGAGCCATGGTCCATCTCCGCGTGGGAAACAAGGGGGGCCGCCAGGGCCAGGGTTGCCACTGCGATTACTGCTGCCAATTTCTTCATTGTTCGTTCTCCTTTTTCCATTGTGTTTTGTTGCCTGCTCTCCTGCGGCTTCGATATTTGCGTCAGATCGGCGTACCCGCAGCCGGTCCCGCGGAGGCGTAGCAGAGCTACGCCGCACAAGGAGACCGGTGAGGACGGCGTCGAGATGGCGTGAAGAGCAGAGCCGCCTAATGTTTCATCCCCGAATACTTCAGTTTACCCTTTTTCAAGTCATGTTTCTTCATCAGCACGAAGATGACGGGCGTCATGATGAGGACATGGATGGCCGAGGAGATCATCCCGCCGATCATGGGGGCAGCAATGGGCTTCATGACGTCGGCGCCGGTGCCCGAGGACCACATGATCGGGATCAGGCCGATGAGGGCCACTGCCACGGTCATGAGCTTGGGCCGCAGCCGCAGCACCGCCCCTTCAAAGGTGGCGTCGTAGATGTCTTGCTCCGTGCACGGCCCGTTGATGAGCTTTTTGTCCAACGCCTCATGCAGGTAGATGACCATCACCACCCCGGTCTCCACGGCGATGCCGTAGAGGGCGATGAAGCCGACCCAGACCGCCACCGACATGTTGTAGCCGAGGGCCTTGACCAGGTAGACTCCGCCCACCAGGGCGAAGGGGACCGAGAGCATGACCATGCTCGCCTCCAGGGCCGAGTGGAATGTGAAGTAGAGGAGGATGAAGATGATGAGCATCCCCGCCGGCACGAGGATCTGAAGGCGCTGCTTGGCCCGGACCTGGTTCTCCCACTGTCCCGACCACGCCACGTAGTAGCCCGGCGGGAGCTTGAGGTTCTTTTCGAGGACCGTCTTCGCCTCCCCCACGAAGCCACCCATGTCGCGGCCCCGGACGTTGAGGAATACGATTGAGCGGAGGAGCCCCCCCTCACTGTTGATCTCGGGGGCGCCGGTGGAGACTTTGAGCTTTGTCACCAGGGAGAGCGGCACCTGGGCGCCGTTCATGCCGCCGATGAGGATGCGCTGGATGGCCGGGATGTCGTCCCGGTAGTCGCGCAGGTAGCGGATCCGGATCGGGAAGCGGTTGCGCCCCTCCACCGAGGTTGAGAGCATCTCGCCTCCCAGGGCGGTCTCGATGACATCCTGAATCTCTCCCACGTTCACTCCGTAGCGGGCCGCGGCCTCCCGGTCGACGTCGATGTCGATGTAGTTGCCGCCCGTGACCCGCTCGGCCACCACGTCGGCGGCGCCGGGAACGGTCTTTAGGATTCCCTCCGCCTGGACCGCCAGGTCTTTCAGAACGTTCAGGTCGTTACCGAAGATCTTGACCCCCAAGTCGGTCCTGACCCCGGTGGAAAGCATGTTGATCCGGTTGATGATCGGCTGAGTCCAGCCGTTCCGGACGCCGGGAATCTGCAGTTTGGCGTCCAGTTCGGAAACGATGTCGGCCTTGGTGACCCCGGCGCGCCACTTCTCTTTCGGCTTCAGGATGATGATCGACTCGAACATGGAGACCGGCGCCGGGTCGGTGGAGGTCTCGGCCCGTCCCACCTTGCCGAGCACGTGCTCCACCTCCGGAACGCTCTTGATGATGGCGTCCTGCACCAGGATCAGCCGCTTCGCTTCGGTGATGGAGATGTTGGGAAGGGTTACCGGCATGTAGAGGAGCGACCCCTCATCCAGCGGCGGCATGAACTCGGAGCCGATGGTGAGAAACTGCGGGACCGGCAACTGCACTCCCATTGAAGTCAGAAACATTGGCAGGGCAATAATAAGGGCGATCACATTCAAAAGTATGGTGGTCTTCTTCCACTTCAGCACCCACCGGATCACCGGCGAGTAGAGCCGGATGAAGAACATGGAGACCGGGTTGGCGCTCTCCGGCGGCATCTTCCCCCGCATGAAGAAGTACATGAGTACCGGCACGAGCGTAATGGCGATCATGGCCGAGCCGACCATGGAGAAGGTCTTGGTGAAGGCCAGCGGGTGGAACATCTTCCCCTCCTGCCCCTCCAGGAGGAAGACCGGCACGAAGGAGAGGACGATGATAGCGAGGGAGAAGAAAATGGCGCGCCCCACCTGCTTGGCGCTGGTGATGATCACCTCCAACCGCTTCTCCTTCCGCTCCTCGGGCGGAAGCTCGGAGAGGTGCCGGTAGCAGTTCTCCACCATGATGACCCCGGCGTCCACCAGCACGCCAATGGCGATGGCGATCCCTCCCAGGGACATGATGTTGGAGGTGACCCCCATGAGCTTCATGGTGATGAAGGCAATGAGCACCGCGATGGGAAGGGTCAGCACGATCACCAGGGAGCTCTGGAAGTGGAGGAGGAAGGCGAGGATGACCAGGGAGACCACCACGGATTCTTCCAGCAGCGAGTGCTTCAGGGTGTCTATGGCCCGGGTGATCAAATCGGAGCGGTCGTAGGAGACCATGATCTTCACGCCGGGAGGAAGCCCTTTCTCCAGGGAGGATATCTTCTCCTTCACCCGGTCGATGACGTCCTTGGCGTTCTCTCCGTAGCGCATGACCACGATACCGCCGACCGCCTCCCCCTCGCCGTTCATGTCGAGGAGCCCCCGGCGGATGGCGCCCCCCAACTGCACGGTGCCGAGGTTCTTCACATAGACCGGCGTGCCGCGCATGTCGGCCCCGACGACGATGTCCTCCAGATCCTTGGGGGACTTGATGTATCCCTTCCCCCGGATCAGGTACTCGGCGTCGGCCTGCTCCAGGAGTCGCCCACCCACGTCGTTGTTGGAGCGCTTTACCGCCTCCATGACCTGATCGACCTTGATGTTGTAAGCAAAGAGCCGGTTGGGGTCCAGGTCGATCTGGTACTCGCGCACAAAGCCGCCGATGGAGGCCACCTCGGCCACGCCGGGAACGGTGTTCAACTGGTAACGGACGAACCAGTCCTGGAGGGTCCGGAGCTGCTCCAGGTCGTACCCTTTTCCTTCCAGGGTGTACCAGAAGACGTGGCCCACGCCGGTGCCGTCGGGGCCCAGGGTCGGCACCACACCGGAGGGGAGGAGCGAGGCGGCGTAGTTGAGGCGCTCCAGCACCCGGGTCCGGGCCCAGTAGATGTCGGCCTTGTCCTCGAAGATGACGTAGATCATGGAGAAGCCGAAGGCGCTCGAAGCCCGGACGGCGCGCACCTGGGGCAACCCCTGAAGGTTCACGGCCAGGGGATAGGTCACCTGGTCCTCCACCACCTGGGGCGAGCGGCCCGGGTACTCGGTGAAGACGATCACCTGGTTGTCGGAAAGGTCCGGGATGGCGTCCACCGGCGTCTTGTAGACCGCCCACACGCCCCAGGCGACGATCAGGCCGAAGATCATCAGGATGATGATGCGGTTGCGGGCGGAATAGTCGATGATTTTTTCGATCATGGAGATAAATCCTCAGTCTTGAGATGCAATGCAGACATCATTCACATTTTCATGTCATCCATGCTCATTCCGCCATTCTTCTTGGGAGCCGCGGGAGCCCCATGTCCCTCATGTCCTCCCTGCGCGGGGGCGGCGCCTTTTTCTTCCTGCTTCATCCCCGGCATCCCTTCATGCCCGGCATGGCCGCCGCCGGTCCCCTTGAGCTGCGATTCGGAATCGATGAGGTACGCCCCGCTCGCCGCCACTTTCTCCCCCGCCTTTACCCCGGAGAGCACCTGGACCATCTCCCCCACCCGGGCTCCGACCTTCACCTCCCGGGGCTCGAACATTCCCGGTTTCATCTCCACCCACGCCACCTGGCGAGTGCCGGTATCCATTACCGCCCCCACCGGCACGGCCACGGCAGTGCCGAGCGGCACCTTGACCGACGCGTTCACGAACATGTCCGGCTTGAGCTTCAGGCCGGGGTTGGGAAGCTGGACCCTTACCTTGACCGTCCGGGTCTTCGGGTCGAGGAAGGGGTAGACGAACGCAACCCGGCCGGAGAAGGTTTTACCGGGATACGACTGGGAAACGATATCCACCCGCTGGCCGAGCTTTATGAAGGAGAACTCGTTTTCGTAGACCTCCACCTCAACCCAGACGGTAGAGAGATCGGCGATGTTGAAGAGGGGATCCCCCGTGTTCACGTACTGCCCTTCCACGGCGATCTTCTCGATCACCACGCCGGAGAGGGGGGTATAGATGGGGAGACGTATGTTGGGGTGTCCGGCCTTCTCCAGCCCTGCAATCTGGTGCTCCTTCACCCCCATGAGGAGGAGCCGCTGCCGGGCCGACGCCACGAGCCCCTCTCCCCCCTGGGAGATGGAGGAGATGGGCGAATCCTTGAGCCGGTCGCGGCTGCGGAGCGCCAGGAGGTATTCCTGCTGGGCGGAGACGAGGTCAGGCGAATAGACCTCGGCCACCGGCTTCCCCTTGGAGACGTAGGCGCCAACGGTGTTCACGTAGAGTCGGTCGATGCGGCCAGCCACCCACGCGGTTACCTTCGCCTGCCGGGACTGGTCGTACTGCACGATGCCGACGGCGTTCACCTCCTTGGTGAGAGGCATCGTCTTCGCCTCCACGGTGGCGACGTTGGCCATCACCTGCTGGGTGGGGGAGAGGGAGACGTGCTCCAGCATGGCCATCTCCTTGGTGTCTGCCGGAGCTCCTTCAACTTTCTTGATGAGCTCCATCCCGCAGATGGGGCAGGTGCCGGGTTTGTCCTTGATGATGAAGGGATGCATGGCGCAGGTGTAGAGCACCTTCCCCTGGGTGGCCTTTTGCCCCTGTTTTGCTCCTGTTGCGGTCTCCGTCTTCTGGTGCTGCCACAGGTAGTATCCTCCACCCACTGCGGCCAGGAGAATTACTGTCACCGGAACTGCAACCTTTGCGCTCAATTTCATGATCGTACCTCGCGGTTTATGGAGAATATTCAATGCATACCAATTGAGTAAGCTGCGCCTGTTGACCCCCCTGCTCGCTTGCTCGCTTCCCCCCTACAGGGTAGGGGGGATTGAGGGGGGTCCTTCCATGGTCTGACTTACCTGCTGACAAAACGCCGCTGTCGGGAATCCCCCTCACTCCTGCAAATCTTTGCCGACCAAGGCCTCAAGCTGGGCGAGGCGCATCTGGTACTCGGCCAGGGATTCGTAATAGTCACGCTCCAGGTTGAACAGGGTCAGCCGGTTGTCGAGGAGCGTGAGTAAGTCGACCTTGTTCACCCGGTAACCGATGGTGGCCGACTCCAGCGACTGTTCCGCCTGAGGAATAATGCCGGTGCGGTACAGCTTGGCGATCTTCTCCCGCTGTTCCAGTTGCGCCAGGTTGTCGGCTATACCAAGGTTGATGCTGTTTTGCAGGGCGTTCAGTTCCGCTGTCGCCATGGCTATTTCGGCGGTTGACTCCCGCACCATGGCATGGCGCCGCTCCCGCTGGACCGGGAGGTTGAAGGTGATGCCCGCGCTGTACATATCGTAGCCGCGCTCCATCTCGCTGATGGGGTCACGCTGCATATACTCCAGGGAGAGATTCACATCGGGGAAAAACTCCTTCTCCGCCAGACGATGCCCGGCTTCCCCCTTCTCGATAAGGGCGCGCTGACTCTTAAGGACCGGCCGGTTCTCCCCGGCCATGGCCCGAAGCTGTTCGGGAGACCAGGAGAAGGGCTTCAACTCAAAGTCGGAGATTTTTCCCACCGGCGTCTCGGCCGGGCGGTAGAGAAGAGTGTTCAGGGTCGCCTGGAGGGTCCTGCGCCGCTGCTCAAGAGTGATCTTCATGCTGAACATCTTCGAGCGCTCTGCCTGGGCCTTGAAGACGTCCTGCTGGGCACCCTGTCCCACGGAGTATTTCGTCTCGGCCAAGGTGATGAAGTCATCCATGATCCGGATGTTCTTCTCGATGATCTCCGACTCCTTGTCGGTCATGAAGATCTGGTAGTAGGTCTCCTTCACCATGCGCGCCAGTTCCAGCTTCCGCTCCTCAATCTGCCACCTGAGGGCGTCTGCCTCCCTTGATGCCACCTCGGCCTTCAGGTCACGCTTCCCCCAGAAAGGAAGTTGCTGTGAAATGCCGATCACCCGCTGGCTCATGGGGTCTCGTCGGGAGTTGAAGGGATCACGGATGAGATAGCTCTGCATCTTGAGCATGAGCATCGGATCCTCAAGGGCACCCGCCTGGGCCGCGCGATTGCGGAACATCTCCCAGCGGGCCTCCGACGCCTTCACCTCGGGGTTGTAAGCGAGGGCGGCCTCAACGAGTTTTGGCAAATTTTCGGATGGTTTCGTTTCCTCGGCCAGCACCCGGTAAGGGGCTGCCAGCAGGGCGAGGAGCATGAACCCGATTGCGAGACGTGATTTCATGGGGTCTCCTGGGGTGAAGTGATGACTGACCGTTTTCAGCATGCCATGTCATTCTCAAGAGTCAAACTGTCAATGTGGCGTAATAATCTAATCTTAATGCAAGTCTGAGGTCAGGGTTCCGTGGTCGGCCAAGGGCCGGCACCCCTCAGATCACCTTCCCGTCCCGGATATGGATCGTCCGGTCGGTGTATTGGCAGTTTTCCGGGTTGTGGGTCACCATCACCACGGTCTGCCCCTCGTCGTTGAGCTCCCGGAAAAGGGCCATGACCGCCTCGCTGTTGGCGCTGTCGAGGTTGCCGGTGGGCTCGTCGGCAAAGAGGATGTGGGGACGGTTCACGATGGCCCGGGCGATGGCGACCCGTTCCTGCTCGCCGCCGGAGAGCTGGTTCGGCAAGCGGTCCGCTTTGCCGCCGAGCCCGACCCGTTCCAGGGCCTGGAGAGCCGCCTCCCGCTTCTTCTCGCCCTTCATGGACGCGATGGTCAGGGGGAGCATGACGTTCTCCCGGGCCGTGAGATAGGGGATCAGGTGGAACGACTGGAAGACGAAACCGAAGTTCTCGGCCCGGTAATCGGCGAGTTGCTCCTCCCCGAGGGCGTAGAGGTCGGTCCCGTTGACCGTCACCTTCCCGCCGGTCGGATGGTTCATGCCGCCGAGAATGGAGAGAAGGGTGCTTTTTCCCGATCCCGACTGCCCCATGATGGTGATGAACTCGCCGGTTTCGATGCCGATGTCGACGCCGCGGAGCGCTTCAACCGTTTCGTCGCCGCAGGAGTAATGCTTGGTCAGATTGCTGATCTCGATGAGTGCCATGAGCTTCGTTCCTTTACAGTGCCCGCAGGGCTTCCGTGGGGTCCATGCGGCTGGCGTGGAGCGCCGGATAGAGGCTCGCCAGGAGCCCCACCGTCACGGCGAGGCCGATGGAGCCCGAAGCCACCAGTCCGTCCCAGACAAGCGCCGCGCTCTTGCTCTCGGCCATGAAGGGGAGGGCGATCCGGGCCGCCCCCATTCCCGACAGGTAGCCGAAGGCGCCGGCCAGCAGGCTCACGAGAGCCGCCTCCAGGAGGATGATCCGCATGATGTGGCTCTTTCGGAAACCGATGGCGCGGAAGACGCCGATCTCAGTGGTCCGCTCGTTGACGCTCCCCATCATGGTCACGAAGACGATGAGAGAGCCGATGAATATCACCACCCCGGCGACCCCGTAGGAGAAGCGCTTGAACTGGTCGAGGGTCTTGAGGCGCGACTCCACCACCTGCTGAATGGCGGTGACCTTCGCCTCCGGGAGCTTCTCGGCGATCTGCACGACCATGTCGCCGATGGGGCAGCCGGCGCAGAGCGCCGCCACTTCCACAAGGGAGATTTTTCCCTCCTTGCCGAGGAGCTTCTGGGCCTTCTTCAGGTGGGCGAAGACCAGCGAGTCGTCCTGGGAGCCGGTCTGCTCCAGGACTCCCGCCACCTTCAGGGACTCGCCACCGATGGTCACCGTATCGCCGGGCGACAGGTGGAGCGTGTCGGCGGTGGTGCTGCCGAGGAGGATTTCGTTCTCACCCTTCGGCTCATTGCCGAAGATCCGCCACCACTGCTTCATCTTGAGTTCTTCCGCGAAGTTCACCCCCACGAGGAGGACGTTCTTCTCCTTCAGTGTCGCCGCGCCGAGCACCTTGGGGGAGACGGCGAGGATGTTCCGGTTGTTCTTGATCTCCCGGATTTTCGCCAATTCCCCCTCGTGGATCTCCCGCTGGTCGAAGCTCACCTTGCCGAGGCTGATGCCGCCGTAGCTCATGGCCAGATCTTCGCTTCTGGGCATTATGAGGATGTTGGCCCCGAACTCGTCCATCTTGCGGCCGATGTCGTTGGACATGGATTCGGTGAGAGTCACGAGCGTGACGATGGTGGCGATGCCAACCATGAGGCCGATGGTGAGAAACGCCATCTTAGCCTTGCGCCGCCGCAGGTTGTTGAGTGATATGGAGTGAAGTTTCATGGTGTCGATGCCTCGCCGCTCCGGTTAGAAGTACCGCGCTCCCTGCTGGAGATCGGAAGCCTTCACGATGACGTTCCTGCCGTCGTTGGCCGCGGGAAGGTACGACGGATTGCAGCCGCCGACGGAGTGGGGACCGATCCGGTTGATTTGGAACTTCTTGCCGCAGTTCTTGCAGAGCATGGTGTCGCCATCCTGGATATACCCCTTCTTCTCCCGGAAGCAGACATCGCACGAATCAAAGGCGGTGTGGATCTGGCCGTCGCTTCCCTTCACCACGAGAAACCTGATCTCCTTGCCGCCATCGGTGTAGCGGTAGAAATGCGCGCTGCCGTCCGAAACCTTGGCCAGAGGAATCGACACCACGCCGTTCACTGACTTCACTTTCTCGACGCCGGACATGCCGGGGAAATTGAAGGCAAATACCGTTGCCACCCCAACCAATAGTGCCACCGCCACCAGAATCACCCATGTGAAGCTCTTCTTTGCTGCTTTCACGGTTACCTCCTCGCCCTTGGGCGTATTGATGGTTTCTATCGGTCTCTTTTCGTTTGCTCTGCTTTTCTTTCCCATGGTCAGTTCCTTTCTTAGATACCCGCCCACGCCACATCTTCACGAATCTGCCTAGTTAGCACTCCCGCAACCGCCGGAGCCGCCGCAGCCTCCCGTACCACAGCCTCCGGACCGGACCGCTTTCGCACCGAAATCCCGGCCCGAGACCCGCCGGAAATCGGCGAGTGACATCTGCTTCATGAGCCAGCTCTTAAATCCGGCCTTGCGGACCGCTCCGGCAAATGTCTCCGGATTGGCTGAGTTGGTATCGTACCCGACCAAGACCCACCCGCCATTGACATCCACCTCGACACCCGCCACGCCGTTCATCGGCCTGAGGGCCTTTTCTATCTTGCCGGCACAGCTGCCGCAGGTCATCCCGACGGTCTTGAGGGCCGCCACTGCGTTAGGGACCGGCGCAAGCCTGACGTTTAAGGCGAGGTACACGAGAAGCCCCACGGCACATGCCACAAGGATTCCGGTCCCTACAGTCCGTTTTCGCATCGTTAATGTTCTCATACTCTCTTCCCTTACACGTGCGGTGACTTGTGCAGCAAAGTACAAAAGGTAAGCCAATTAGATAAGCGCCCAAAATTACATAGAAATATGTAGAAGCTGACCGGTGTGGTAGATAAAAGTGAGGAATAATCCTCAGTACATGTTTGATATTCGACATGGTTGGTTAAATGCGAAAGGTTAGGCACTAAACGTTGATGATCACTGCTTCGAAGCAGAAGTGGTCCGCGAAAGAAAAAGGGGGCTGGTGAGCACGATTTGGGCACAGGTTTGACTAAACCATGCGTGAATTGCTCTGGAGATGTGATTTTGGCCTGAGTTGATTTGGGCTGTGATGTTGTAACTTGCTTAAGTTGCAATAAAAAACCGGCCAAGTTTCTTGACTTGGCCGGTTTTGATTTCTGGTGGGCGATACTGGGTTCGAACCAGTGACCCCTGCCGTGTGAAGGCAATTTGAGCGTCATGTCAGGACTGACAATAAATGGTGTAATGTGTTGTTATTGTATGGGAAAAAGACATTTGAGCGGTGCTGGTCAATGCCGGTTATGACCAGGATAAAACGGATGAGAGGGTGAGACTTGGGCACAGAATATTGGACGGGCAATTTAAGAAAAGTGAAAATTTCTGACCCCTGCCGGCGGCCTTAGCTGCAGTCGGGTGGGTGCGGAAGCGCTGTCAGTGGCATCAAGAATTGGTATTATAGTAGTGGGAAGACCGGTGGTCAACCGCGTTATTGAATCGTTTTAGAAGGAAAATGCCGCAGCTTTGGCTGCGAAAGAGAGACAGGCAGGGTGGAGTTTTGGTCGAGAAAATGGGTTACCAGGAGTGAATTTCTGATAAATATAATGATTGGACAATAAAAAGCTCGTATGCTATATGGACAATAATCTGTAATTATTCTTTACGTGCAATAATACGAGGTAGTTTATGTTCAGGCTCATCACATCAGCCCAATCCCTTGGCGCTATTCTCAGGGATGAGAGAAAAAAACAGGGGCTGACCCAGACCGCCCTGGGGAAGATGACGGGGGTAAACCAGACCACCATTTCGATGATCGAGAAGGGGAAGCCGTCGGTGCAGTTGCAGACGGTTCTGCTACTGCTGGCGGCCCTCAATCTGAATATTCTGGTCGGCCCCCGGGAGCAGGGGCAGTCGTCAGAGGATAGATGGTAACCGTGGCACGTCCCAGAACCCGCATACCGCTCATTATTTATATCAACGGCGAGAAGGTCGGCACTCTCTCCTTTTCCTCGACGGGCAAAATGCAGCTTGCCTATGCCCCTTCATGGCTCGAATCGGGAAACAGCCGGCCCCTGTCGCTGTCGCTCCCTCTCAGTCACCACCCGCTGCACGGCACAGTGGTCGAGCATTTCTTCGACAACCTTCTTCCGGACAATGACGCCATACGAAAGCGGATACAGACCAGGTTTGGCGCCGCCAGCGACCGGTGTTTCGACCTGTTGTGGCACATCGGGCGAGATTGTGTTGGGGCGGTCCAACTGTTGCCGGAACCTGAAAATCCTCCCGATATCAAGGCCATAACTGCAGAGCCGCTCACCGATGCCGAGATCGCCGAGACCCTCAGAAACTACCAAACGATGCCGCTGGGGATGCAAAGAAGCTCCGATTTTCGCATCTCCATTGCCGGTGCCCAGGAAAAAACCGCCCTGCTGTGGCATGACGGCCGCTGGTGCCGGCCCCATGGCGTTACGCCGACAACCCATATCTTTAAGCTGCCAATCGGGCAGACTCCCCGAATCGATCTCTCCGACAGCGTCGAGAACGAATGGCTGTGCCAACGCATCCTGACGGAATATGGCATGCCGGTCGCGCATGCCGAAATCTGCACATTCGAGGATATCAAGACCTTGGTTGTGGAGCGGTTTGACCGCCGGATATCAAAGGACGGCACCTGGATCATCCGCCTGCCGATGGAGGATATGTGTCAGGCCCTAGGAGTCCCGCCGGTGTTCAAGTATGAAGAGGACGGCGGGCCGGGCATCCGCATGATTATGGATCTGTTGCTCGGCTCCGGGAATGCCGTGGCAGACCGGAGACTGTTCATGAAAGCGCAGCTTCTGTTCTGGCTGCTGGGAGCCATTGACGGCCACGGGAAGAACTTCAGCATCTATCTGCTGCCGCGTGGCGCCTATCGCATGACGCCGCTCTATGACGTCATGTCCGCCTGGCCGATAGTGGCGAGGAAAGAACTCCACAAGCAGCAGATGAAAATGGCCATGTCCGTGGATGGCAAAAACAAGCACTATTACTGGGGCGAAATCCTGGAACGTCACTGGGCGAGCATGGCCCGCAAGGTACGTTTTCCCGAGGATGAGCTGGCCAGCATCACCAGAGAGCTCCTTGATCCGATGGAAGATATCATCAAACGTGTTGTCTCGTCGCTTCCGGCCGGTTTCCCGGCATCGGTCGCTGAACCGGTATTCAATGGCATGCTGGCTGCGAAATCCAGGTTCGGGTAAGTCATCAAGATCCTGACCATCATCGCCTGCAATGTACAATTGGCCTGCTCATTACACGGGTCTGGCGGTTCCTCCCAGAAAGATCCCCTGATCCCGAAAAGGGTCGAGCCGTTCGGCCACTATTCGGATCATCTCCCGATTATTCTGTATCGCAGTTACCATTCTTCTCCGGTTGAGCGATAATTTCGCTTCACCGCAGTTCCCGTTCCCGTGCCTTCCGTCTCGAATCGCATCTCTCGTGGTTTAATAAATCGTGGTTATATTCCATTCGCGATTCGCGAATGGCGCAAGCCTTTATTCGGTCTTGATGTGCGTGTGGCAGTAGGAGGTCACCTTTAACCTTTGGACAATTTCGCATGGTTGTATGGTCAGAGGTGGCAACGACGCGACGAAAAATGGAACTTCTGGGATGTCCTAAAGTTTTTTCTTCTTGTGCCGATATATCTAAATGTTCGAATAGTCAAGATAGTCGCTACAAAGGGAGCGTATGACACGTAAGCCTCGGGTTCCCAAGTCTACTGGTAAACCGGTCAAGCGCGAGTTACCGGCACTACAAATGATGCCGATCAGTTGCCTGAGGCTCAGAATCGAGCAGGAAGAGGGATTGCAAGTCAGTTTCGACGAGTCCCGTTACGCCATGCGAGACCTCAAAGAGATATCTTCTGAGGTTATTGCACTGCTACTGGAACTCCACCCTCTCGCTGTCACCAGAAAAGAGAAGCACTTTGAGGTGATTGCAGGGGCCCGCCTTTTCAAGATTGCGGCGTTCTGCCTTGATCCATCAGCCAAGATACCGGTGCTGGTTGTTGATAAGCGTTTCGCCAGCGAGAACAAGGATCTCCTGCGGTATCTCGACCTCGCAGTGGTGCCGCTTATCCACACTCTCCGGGGCAGTGCGCTCGAACTGTACCAGATTTTCAACGGGACAGGGCTGCGCAAGGAAGTGTGGTTGCCGCCACTTGATAAGTCGGCAATCTCATTCGCCAGGGCGTTGGGTGTGAAACCATCGGCACTTTCTTCTCCTGCTACAGACATCCAGAAGAAGAGGATGCGGGAAGTGTCCTCATCATCACCATCTGAAAAACCTTGAGCAGGAGCGTGCAACATGGGAATCGATCACTGGTCAGCACTCTCCAAGGTCCTGCCCTGCAAGGTCAGCCCCCGTTTCTACTGGGAACTCAGCCGATTCGTCAGCATTCCCGATCTTCACTCCTTCGCTCTCACCGCCTCCAACCTGATTACTATCCTTCCAATCGTTCAACGGATCGAGGAAATCAACCCGAAACCCGACCGGGAACTAATTGGCATGGCTTCCCACTGGATCTGGTACTGCAAACTGATGGTTGCTCATCAGGCAGAGATCGACGACGTAATACCGGGTTTTTGCGCACGTGGCAAAAACCGGCACACTCCTCCGCTCCTGGGACACTATGAATACCATCCCCTTGGGGTCGCCCTCTGGTGCTGTGTCGACTCACCTGAGCTCGGTGGGCGCTACCATCTCCTTCAAGCTTATCTCAGCATCGCTCTCCATAATATTCGACATTTGGAAGAAAAGAGACTCACCCATTGCAGCGAATCTACAAAATACAACGCGTGCAAGGTTGTCCGTCAACTGGCGCATCCCGAAAACCATGACCGGCTTGCCCGGCTGCCAGAAAAGATCCTGACTATTCATGCCTATTACAATGCGCTCGTGGCATTGGAAAGTGAACAGTCAATAAAGCGGTTTATTCATCCACTCAAGGTTCTGTTTGATCATGCGCTCAAGAGGAGGCGGGGTGTCGTCCGGGCGGCGAAGAAAACCACTCCGAAGCCGGCAAATTTCTATCGAACTAAACCTCTGAAAGAGACCCAGTCCCTCGAAGTGGTGCCCGAGGTGGGCGATAAAGGTGTCGGCGAGAAGGTGAGCATTCTTTCTCACCAGGGAGTGAGCGACGAAGTTCTCGAAAAGCAGTGCGACGCCTGGTGCACTCCGGAAGAGTTCAATGCTTCGCAGGAGAAGGGGCTTCTCGAGTGTACTGGCAGTGACCCGTCAGGGGGATTGACGTTCCGGCAGCAGAGAATGAAGATGCAAATGGCCGCAGCAGCCATCGCCATGCACAACCAGCGGCTGTCGTGCGATTGGGAGCGTTTGACGTCTCACGAGGTATCAGCATTCCTGCAAGGAATTTCCTCGCTCACTACTTCCACAGTCTCTTATGGGGGGATTCCGGCTCTGGAGCTTGCGGCTTTCCTTGCCGTAACCTTCTGGACTTCATCGAACATTGAGCGGGCGTTCCGCTGCCGTTTCATTACTAAGGGGGACTTGCCCAAAGGTTCGTTGCACTGTCTGGCGCTGCCGGGCAAGACGCTGCAGTGGCTCATTACGCCTCCCGTCCCGCCCCTTAAAACGAAGATAACCGAGGCCGCCCGCAGACAGGTTCTTGGGACAGTCCCCACCCTGACACTTGAGGTCCCCGGGCATGCAGAACTGATCTTAGAGGAATATCATGCCAGCAGTGCTATTTCTGGACGGAACGGCCAGCCCAGGCTTTTCAATCGATCAGTCGAATCGTATGAGTTGGGGGCGGAAGAGTTTTTCAAGGTTCTCCGCCATCAATGCGGCGGGAGACAGACGCTACAACGGGTCTCCATGTACCTCCATGATGCGCTCTCACGAGTAAAGGGCTCGGATATTACCCTTGCGATGGCGGTATCCGATAGGGAGGATGTCCTCGGCCGCGTTCCCCTCCATTACACTGCCTTGTCCGTTCACCGGATCCAGGAGGTCTACGGCGGCATCTGCACCGGGATCGCTGATGGGGCGGGTGTTCCTGCCGTCGAGAAGACCGGGGTTTCGAATGGAAATGAGCAGCAGTATGTCGGCAGTACGTTGGTCCCTGCCCGCGACACAGTCGTAAATTTGGTTGCTGAATTGCGTCACCGCCTTGATGTCGCGCGTTGCGAGGCTGCTGAAAGCGAGCAGAAGCTGATACGGCTGCACAACGTCCTGACAGTCTATACGATCATGCTGGTCGCATCTGCCACCGGATATCGGGAAGTGTCGGATCCGCTTTTTCAACGAGCCGAAATAGATCGGGCAACCGGCTTTGCCGTCATTTCGGACAAGGACGGCGACGACCTGTACAACGCGCGGATCGTGTGGCTTCCGCCTGTCTGCATCGATCAGCTCGACCACTACCGGAAACACCTCTCTCTCCTCGAAACGCGACTTTTCACCATGAACCAAGACCTGTTCTTTTTGGTTCGTCGAAAGGCCGTGGGGGGACGCAGACCTTTACGGGAAAACCCCTCATTCATGTACCTGGACAAGAATCAAAATGGTCTGCCGCTTCAGCCACGAATTCTCAAGTCCCTCGTGGGAAAAATAAACTACCACCTGAAGGTCAGCGCTGGCCGCCATTTCCTTCGTACCAACCTGCTTGATCAAGGATGTTCCGTTGAGGTTGTGAATGCTTTTCTCGGGCACTGGGAGAGGGGACTTGAGCCGTGGGGAAACCATTCCGGGCTCTCCCCCCTGGACTACCGGAACGAACTCAATCGCTTCCTGGTTCCGCTTCTCGAGGATCTCGGATGGAAGGCTGAAAGCGGGCTAGTCGAGGACTGACGATGGAGGGTGCTCACAAAATATGGCTCAGACGACTCGGCAAGAGACCCGACAAAGGCAACGCCGGCAAACAGGAGATCTATGACGTAAAGTATGCGTTCCTCGATCGTCTCAAGGAGGTAAATCCGGAAATTTTCGCCGGTGAATATGGTGCGACACTTTCACGTCACGAGCTCGAAAACCTTCTCGAAAAGTTCAAGACGAAGTCAGGTCTGTTGCATGCCAGTCTTCGAACATTCGTTTCGCGCACACTGAGTAAAGGCAAAGAGAAACTTGGCTGGCAGGTAAGCATCCCTTCGATTCTGTTTGACCTGCCGAGGGAGAAAGCACGATTTACTCCTGAGAGTTTCCTGAATATTCAGAAGATTCGCAGGGTCGAGCAGGCCATGTTGTCGGTACGCGACGAGAATCCTCCCGGGGCACTGAAACTGAGGGTGGGGCAGTTGCTCCTGTCTGCGGTGGTTTTTGGTGGTCTCGTTCATCGCGAGTGGTTGCACCCGTGGATTTCGGCGCTTTTCGAGCGGGTTCGTATTGGCGAAGGGATGCTGTGGCTCGATATGGAGCTTGTCTGGCAGTACGAGCGCGAGGCATCTGACAGCAACGACGGAAAGAAACAGCGGAGCCATGAACAGCGCATTGTACGGCAACGCCGCTGGATCGCGGACCCAGTAACCAGATTTCTTATTTCACGATCTCTTCCGTTCTTACGTGAAAACAAAGACGCATCAAAGTCGCTTCCGAATGCCTCGGATATTCTTCAGGCCTATTTCCGAACCTTGAATATCAATGCCAATGATTTACCAAATAATCTGCAAGAGTTCCTTGCCGCAGCTCGGACTCGCATCGGTCTCCATGTGCCAGGTTACCTCGCCTCGTTTGCCGAGGGTCATTTGATGTCGGTTTCTGTTCCGCCAGCTACGTGGACTCGCCTGTGTGAATCGAGAGCGGTTCCGGTAAGCCGTGGTGACGAATCCAATGATGACGGCGTTGCTGAAGTGGTAAAGAAAGTCACGTGGAGCGGTGAAGACGAGACGTCCGCCGATCAAGGGAAGATCCTCCGTCGCCTTAAGAGGGTTGTCTCAGCAGAAGGCAAGAGTGCCGCACAGTGCGAGCAAGAAATTTCCGGGATTATTGCCCAGCAGAGAGGACGCCTCTTTCCGATACTCGGGTATCTCGCATCATGGTCGCTATATCATCTGTCACGCAAAAAGGGAAACTCGCCTTCAACGGTAGACCGCTATCTGGGCGCGGTGGCCGATAAGCTGCTAGTTGTCTGCGGTGCCGAGGATATCCTCGAGTGGTCCCCGGGGGAGTTCATCGAAAGCTACGGGCGGGTGATTGAACTGGTCAAGGAAGAGTCTGAGAAAGGGTTCACCCGTGATACCCTCGGGCGCTTCCATCGCTTTCTTGTGCAGATGTACCACGTCCATCCCGTTGGTGACGGTTTTTTCCGTGGCCGTTCCGCGCCGGCCGAAGTGAGTGTCGATGCGAATCTGGTGTCACAGCGGGAATTCGATCTCGTCAAGGAGGTGCTTGGATTCCGCGAAGCGGTTTCTTTCCTGTCGGGAGACAAGAATGCACCGGTTTCATGGGCAGGGCAGTTTCCGGAAGCAGGCAAGTCGGGGTTGTCGCGGCGCGCCTTGGTCTGCCTCCTTACCGCGATTATCGGATTTAGGTGCGGTCTTCGGCGCAGTGAGGTTCGTTACCTCAGGCTGATCGATGTGCATGATGACGGTCGAGCCGAACTTATCGTCCGTCCGACGCGGGCACGTAAATTGAAGTCGCTCAGCGCCACCCGCCGCATCCCCCTCCGCGTTCTCTTGCAGCCGGATGAACTCAGGCTGCTCTTGTCCTGGAAAGCATGCCGGTTGCGTGAAGAAAAAAAGGTCGAGCAGAGGACCCTTCTTTTCTCTGCCTCAGGTCTGCCGACCACTCCAATGCCGGAAGCAATGGTGTTTCCCATAATTCGCGAGGCACTTGCCATGGTAACGGGTGACGCTACGCTTCGCTATCACCATCTGAGGCATTCGTTTACAACCTGGCTCCTTGTTCGGGTGACCGGAAAAAGCACCGGACTGCGCGAGGAAGCGCCTTTCCTCGACCACCAGGAATTTGACGACGACAGCGTTTCCACTATCCGTGAGCAGCTTATGGGTAATGAACCCCTTGGCCGCAAAGGGACTTATCTGGTGGCAGCTCTCTGTGGGCACGCAGAGGTTGGCACGACGTTCGAAAGCTATGTCCATCTTAGCGACTGGCTTCTTTGCCGGGAGCTCTCCCGAGGGGAGATCCTTCCCGTTGTGTCGCCTGATGCTGCTGCCCGACTGACGGGGATGTCCCGGGCCTTGGCCTACCGGTACACACGGAAGGATACTGCCGGGAAGGTGCTGTTTGACTGGGAAAGTGGTTTTACTGGAGCAATTGGCAAGCTCGGAAGATATCGGGACCCCCTGGTCAGCCAGGCGACCGATCCTATCCTGAATCGGATTGTTGTGGAGGATGAAGTCGATCATCAGATTCCGCTCTGGATGACGGTGCCAAAAGTACTCCATATGTCTCAAGTCGGGAAATGGTCCGTAGACGAGATTTGTGGGAAGCTCGAACTGAAACGGGAAGCTGTAGAACAGTGGATCGAGAATGCAAGACGTATCAGCGTAATGCAAACGAAGACTCACAACTTTCGGCACGTGCAGATCGAAATTTCCGGTCAAGGGGTACAGCAAAGGAAGATCAAGCGGAAGACGAACAATGACATCTTTCCATCGCCCCTGGTTTATGACCATGATCTGCGTGTCGCGACTGAAATCCTCTCGACATTCGAGAAGCTTTCCGGCAGTGAACGGAGATGCATATTCGACATGCTCGACTATTTCCTTGAGAAGTTCTCCGTTCAGTCCGGCATGGTATGCTTTCATGAGATAGCCAAGGCTCGACGTTATGTGGACGCACTTCGCATGCTCGGCATCGGCAAGCGTATGATAAGACTGATCGACTGTCGCGGGAATGATTCTTCACCGAAGGCGACCCGTGAGCGTCGGAGAAGTTGGCAGAAGGAACTCGACCTCGAGGCGCGCAACTGGCAGACCAGTCACAAAAAATGGGGGAGGGGGGTGCCACCTGGAACCGTCGGGATCCAGGTGGTCACCAAGGTCAAGGAGAAGGTGCACGTCAGCTATGGGTTTCGCTACGCCATCTACATGATCGCGATAGCCTATTGGAATTAGGCTGTTCGAGTTTATTGCCGCAAGCAGTTTCACCGGCGCGGACAAAAGACCGAGCTTGGGCGTGGCACCCGACGCAACGGAACAGAAACAACTTCGGTGCACCGAAGTATTGCCTATTTGTTAATTGAATCATATAGTTTTGCCAGTTTCTCCATGGTTTTTCTGATCTCGTCTTTGACAGGCTGTAGTTCACTCTCCTTCAGACTATCGGCGGACATCTTTGCGACGCTCTCGGAGATGCTTCGGAAGAACTTTGCTGTTGGCTTCATGCGTTGGCGACGGTTCGTTGATGTTCTGACCGTCTTTCCGTCTTTGATGGCCCGGAATGCTTTGATTTTTGTTTCTGGCGTTCCCTTGATCCGGGCAATCTTGAGCAGTTTTTCCCGTGAGACCCTCGGATCGGCGCGGCATTCATCGCGTATTTCCGCTGGCAGATCAGCCACGGACAGGATTTCCGATATCGTGGATGCGGCTTTGCCCAGGGTAGCGGCCAAGGCTTCCTGGGAGTACCCCTTCTGAAGCATCAGTTCCTTGACTGCTTCGGCTTCTTCGACAGCGGTGAGATCTTTTCTGAAGAGGTTCTCGATCAGATTGAGTTCCAGTGGGTCACCGTTTACGATCAGCACTGTGATCTTTGGCAGGCCGGTCCTTTCTGCGGCTTTCAACCTGATGAGTCCTGACGCAAGAATTAGCTCTCCGTGCTGGTTGACGGTACAGGTGATGGGGGCAACGAGTCCCCGGCTCTCGATTGAGTGGATAAGGGATTCAAGATGTTCCTGATCGATATGCTTGCGGGGATAGTCACGAGCGATGGTTATCAGCTCGCAGGCAATTTCGTAAAGCCCACCGGTTTCGAACCTTTCTCTTGTTTCCATGATTGGCGGAGACGCTGTTGGGGTTTCCACCCCTTGCCAATCCCTCAACTCAGGGAGGTCGTAAAGACTCATCTGTTGCTCTTTGGCATTCCGCTTCTTCTGTCTAGACATGTGTTAGTTCCTTTCTGAGGTGCGGCTCTGAGGCTCATCACCCATAAAAAAAGTGGTTCGTGCACGGTATAGATGTGCTTGATGGCAACGGTTACGTGTTTGCGTTTCAATTGAGGCGTGTTTGGAATGAGGTGCTTGGGGAGGAGTGTTGTGATATTTATCTAAATGCGACGTATTATGACGCAACTTAGAATTATCATGCTTGAGCAGGCTCTTGCTGACTGGCTGTTATGGAAATTGCGCGAAATGTCCTGCGACCGAGTGGTGGCCACCTTATGGAAGTGGTTGCCAAGCCGTTCTGGTAACGGTGGAAGATATGGTGGCGGTTCTCAGTGGGCACCCTGGCTAATACTGCCGTATTTCAATAGGTTGACGTTGTCTTGCGGCAAGATGTGTAGGTAAGTATATGCTTTGATGAATATGTAAATTGCTTTTTTTGGGGGGGTGTATGCGAATTATCCATGCTTCGAGCTGGCACTTGGGCCACTCTGTATCTATCCATTAAGCAATTGACATGGTCGAGATTGAAGATCCTTGGCTATCTGTAGACGGAATATGCAAATACCTTGGTGTCAGTGGTGACACTGTACATCGCTGGATTAACCGATTCGGCATTCCTGCTCACCGAAAGGCGCGTCTCTGGAAGTTCAAAAAAGAGAGATGTTGTTGGGGAGGGGAAACCTTCCCCCTTTTTGTGGGACGATGGAGGCAGATTGATTATGCCCGGAAGGTTCGTTCGACGATCGCCCGGTTATAGGCGGCAATGGCCTCCCGGCGGGACAGGATACCGATGACCCTTCCGCCCGGGCCGGGATCGACGACCGGCAATTCGTCGAAGGGGCTCAGCTCCATCTTCCCGAGGGCGTCGGCGAGGCTTTCGTTCCCCGTTACGGTGATAACGTCGGCGGTGGCCATTTCCCTGAGGGGAACCTTATCGAGGATGTCCGGCTCAAAGGCGACGCCGAGAAAATCGTGGATGGTGACGACGCCGGTCAGACCGCCGCCGGAGTTGACCAACGGGAAGGTGTGCTGACGGGGGGTATGGGCACGCCGCAGGAACTGGCGGATGGTCAACGACTCGGGAAGAACTTCCGCGTCGTGCATCATAACCCCCCGCACCGGAATTCTCGCCAGTACTCTCTGCTCCCGCCCGGCCCGCAGGTCGATCCCCCGGGCTGCCAGATCGGCGGTGTCGATGCCGTCTTTGCGGAAGTGGCGGGCTACGGCGGTGCCGATGGCGCAGGCGAGCATGATGGGGATGATGACCTTGTAGGAGCCGGTGATCTCAAAGAGCAGAAAGATGCCGGTCATGGGGGCATGGGTAACCGAGGCGAGAAATGCCCCCATCCCAACCAGGGCATAGGCACCCGGCGTCGCCGTGTGGAGCGGAAAGAGGATGTTCGCCAGAAAACCGAAGCTCATGCCGGTCACAGACCCTATGAAGAGCGACGGGGCAAAGGTTCCCCCCGGCAGCCCCGACCCGAGGGTGACACAGGTGGCGACTATCTTTCCGACGATGAGGAGCGTGACGAGGAGCCATCCCGCGTCGTTTCCGACGGCCTTCTCGATGAACCCGTAGCCGTTCCCCTGGACCTGGGGGAGTAATACCCCGACGCACCCAGCGAGAAAGCCCCCAAGTAGGGGTTTCCAGAGGGGATTCACCCGGAGCTGGTCGAAAAACGCCCGGGCTTTTCCGTAGCCGGTTATGAAGAGGGCCGCGAGGCAACCGCACACGATGCCGAGCATGGCGTACAGGGCCAGTTCCAGGGGGTGGACCAGCTGGTAAGCCGGCACGTCAAAGGCGGGTATGTCGCCGTACATGGCCCGGGAGACGACAGTGGCCATGCCGGACGAGATGACGATGCTCGTGAAGGAGGAGAGCTCGAAGCTGGAGAGGAGGACAATCTCGTGGGCAAAGAAGACGCCGGCAAGGGGAGCGTTGAAGGTGGCGGCAACTCCTCCGGAGACCCCGCAGCCGATAAGGACCTTGAGCCGCTCCTCCGGCATGCCGAGCAGATGCCCCACCACGGAGCCGGCCGTGCCGCCGATCTGGGCGATGGGGCCTTCCTGCCCAGCCGAGCCGCCGGAGCCGATGGTGAGGGCCGACGAAATCCCCCTGGTGAACATGAGCCTGAGCGGCAGCCGTCCCCCCCTCAGGTTGACTCTCTCCAGGAACCGGGGGAAACCGAAGGCCATGTCCTCCTTGTACCTGATGAAGAAGGGGAGCATGAAGGCCGCGCCGATAACGGGGAAGGCGATGGCCCAGAGCCGGTTAACGTCCCAGGTGTCGGGAGAGTAGCCGGTTAGCCGCCCACCGTTGTCGATGATGAGCCAGCGGAAAAAATCGATGCACGAGCGGAAGGCGTAGTTGCAGAGTCCCGCCACGAAACCGATACCCACGGCCAGGACTGCCATGAGGGTGTTTTCGCTGACCCGCAGTCGGGAAAGGAGGGAAAAGACCCCCCGCCGCAGCCGGACGAACCGGCGAAGCAGGTGGAGATCGTGGATCAGGACCAGCGGCGTGGACCAGCGTGGAGGTCTTCGATAGCGTTGGCGCTTCATCTGCAAGGCATCACCATTATGGCATCGCACAGGGTTCACGGCCTCCGGGGAAGCCGTGTCGCGGGGCGCGACTGGTTTGATGAGAATTGTTTGTATTCAAAGTATATACTACCGCATTTGCGAAGCCCGCAACAATTTCTTCGTTTCGGATTGTCGATTTTTTTGTGCCACCAACTTTTCCTATGAGTCTACGAGAACTGGTCGCCCGAAGCGGGTTGGCCTGGAATTCCACTCCCGGTGCTCTATACTTGAAACCAGCCCGTCATGCGGACGTCCTGCAAACGGCTTCATTTCCATAGATGGGAAGAAAAACCATGAGACTTCTCACCGAATGGCTGGAGAAAACGACCGGCATCCCGGCAGAGCTGTATGAAAAGCTCATTACCTCGCTGACCGGCATCTCGGTTCTCTGGCTGCTCCGCTGGCTGATCCTGAAGATGGTGTGGCGGCGCACGGAGAGTTTCCGGGTGCGCTACCAGTGGCGGAAACTCTCCAATTACGTGGCGGTCGCATTCGCGGTTCTCTTGCTCGGGCGGGTCTGGTTCGAGGAGTTTCAGTCGGTCGCCACCTTCCTTGGCCTCCTGTCGGCAGGGGTGGCGATTGCCCTGAAGGATCCGCTGGTGAACGTGGCAGGCTGGCTTTTCATTCTCTGGCGGCGCCCCTTTGACGTGGGGGACCGGATCCAGATCGGCGGCCATGCGGGGGACGTGATCGATCTGCGGGTTTTCCAGTTCACCCTCATGGAGATCGGCAACTGGGTCCATGCGGACCAGAGCACCGGGAGGATCGTGCACGTCCCGAACGGCAAGGTGTTCGTCGACCCCCAGATCAATTACACGCGGGGATGGTTCGATTACATCTGGAACGAGATCGCCGTCCTCGTGACCTTCGAGAGCGACTGGAAGGGAGCGAAGGAAATCCTGCGGAAGATTGCGACCGAGCATGCGGCCGATCTGACCGGCGACGCCGAACGGAAGATGGAACTGTCGTCGCGGGAGTTCATGATCTTCCCTCCCACGCTCACGCCGACGGTCTATACGTCCGTGGAGGAGAGCGGCGTTCTCCTGACTCTCCGGTACCTCTGTGAACCGCGCCGGCGGCGCGAGAGCACCCAGGAGATATGGGAGGCCATCCTGGAGCGGTTCGCCGAGCGCACCACTATCGATTTCGCCTATCCCACCCGGCGGTACTACGACAATGTCACCGAGGGGAAAAGCGTCGCCCGGGCGGCCCCCCCCGGGCGGACGGAACCATCATGAGCCTGTTCGAGATCATTGCCATTCTGATGGTCCTCACCGCGTTTTTCGGCTACGTGAACTATCTGACCATCCGCCTCCCGACCACCATCGGCGTCATGCTCATTTCCATGGTCTTCTCCCTCGGGATCGCCGCCATGGGGCTGTTCGGGCTGGAGACCGTCCAACGCCACGCGATGACCGTCCTGGGAGGGATCGATCTCAACGAGGCCCTACTTCACGGCATGCTCTCGTTTCTCCTCTTCGCCGGGGCACTCCATATCCGGTTCGACGACCTGGCCGACCAGAAATGGTCCATCACCCTCCTCTCCACGGTTGGGGTGATCGTCTCCACCTTCATCGTCGGCGGCCTTGCCTGGCTCGTCCTCAAGGGCCTCAGTGTCCAGATTCCGTTCATCCACTGCCTCCTGTTCGGGGCACTGATCTCTCCCACCGACCCGGTGGCGGTGCTCGGCATCATCAAGCACGCCCGGGTCCCCAAGAGCCTGGAGACTAAGATCGCCGGCGAATCCCTCTTCAACGACGGTATCGGTGTCGTCGTCTTCATGATCATCCTGGAACTGACCCGGGGAACCGCCAACGTCACCGCCGGAAGAGTAGCGATAATCTTCCTGGAGGAAGCGGTCGGCGGCGCCCTCATCGGTCTCGCCGCCGGGTACCTCGTCTACCGGATGCTCCGGCACGTCGACAGCTACCAGGTCGAGATCATCATCACCCTGGCCCTTTCCATGGGTTGTTTCGCCCTGGCGGACCGCCTCCATGCCTCCGGCCCGATCGCCGTCGTGGTGGCGGGACTGGTCATCGGCAACCGAGGTCGCTCCCACGCCATGTCAGACATGACCCGGGAGCACCTGGACCCCTTCTGGGAGCTGGTGGACGAGATCCTCAACGCCCTCCTCTTCGTGCTGATCGGCCTGGAGGTCCAGGTCATGACCTTTGCCCCCGCTTACCTGGCCGCGGGGCTGCTGGCGATCGGGATCGCACTCCTGGCGCGCTGGGCGAGCGTGATGGGGACGATTTCACTTATGAGACTCTTCCGATCCTTCAGCCGCGGCGCGGTCCGCATCCTGACCTGGGGAGGGCTGCGCGGGGGCATTTCGGTGGCGCTGGCGCTCTCCCTTCCGAGTGGAGCGGAGCGCAACGTGATCCTCGCCATGACCTATATCATCGTCGTTTTCTCGATCCTCGTCCAGGGACTCACCCTCGGTAAACTGGTGGAACGGATCTATCCGGAAATTCGCAACAACGGAAACGGCACCGGCGGGTGAACCATGGCGACGTCTCCCCAGAAGGCCATCCATGCCGCGCTCGCCGCGAATCTCCTCATCGCCGTGACCAAGTTCGTGGCAGCCCAGCTCTCCGGGAGCTCCGCGATGCTCGCCGAAGGGATCCACTCCCTGGCCGACACATCCAATGAGCTTCTCCTTCTCTACGGGAGACGGCGCGCGCTGCTCCCCCCCGACGAGCAGTTTCCGTTCGGCCACGGGAAGGAGGTCTACTTCTGGAGTTTCGTGGTGGCGATCCTCGTCTTCGCCGTCGGGGCGGGGTCTTCCATCTATCAGGGGATAGACCACCTCATGGCCCCCCATCCCATCCGGCATTCGAGTGTCAATTATGTGGTGCTCGCGCTGGCCGCGGTTTTCGAGGGTGGCAGCTGGTACGTCTCGTTGCGGGAGTTCAGCAGGACCAAGGGAAAGCGTGGCTACTTCGCCGCAGTCCACCGAGCCAAGGATCCCTCGATTTTCGTCGTCCTACTGGAAGATTCGGCCGCTCTTCTTGGCCTCGGCACCGCCCTTGCCGGCATCGTCCTCAGCCACCTCACTGGCAATTCCATGTACGACGCTTCCGCCTCCGTCATCATCGGCCTGATTCTCGGGGTGACCGCCAGTATCCTCGCCGCCGAGACCAAGAGCCTCCTGATCGGCGAGAGCGCCAACCGCGAGGTGGTCGAGGGAATCCGGGAGATTGTGCGCTCCGCGGAGGGGATAAAGCACCTGAACGAAATCCTCACCTTGCACATGGGGCCGGAGTTCATCCTCGTGAATCTGAGCGTCGAGTTCGACGACTCGGCCTCGGCGGATGACATCGAGGCGATCGTCGCCGGAATTGACACGAGGATCAAGCGTGCCTACCCCCACGTCAAACGCATCTTCGTGGAAGCCGAGGCCCGGCGGGCCAAGGTGAAGGCGAGCGACATTCCGTAACGGCGCAGAACGCAACGAGAACAATACGGGGCAATATTGAACGCCGGTTATGCAAAATAAACAGGGTCAAAATTGCATGCCAAATTGCATGCCGGTTAAGACATTGGGGGTCTGGAGCTGCTCACCTTATTCCGTGAGCAGATTTATCCCTTCCTCTGGAGTCCTGCATTTGCGGGCCTGGTCCCGCAGCTGTCGGTCTTCGCTCGCCAACTCTCCTTCGGCTTGGCCGGAGACCGCTTCGGAGCCAGCCATCGGCGGGGGTGGAGTCTTCTCCACCTCGGACGTCCTTGTGCCAGGGGCAGTTTCGAGCATGCGAACCGGAACCCCTTCGGGAAACAGGACCTCTCTGGCATCATCGGGCATCGAAATCCCCTGCTCCTCGAAGCTTCGCTTCACCAGACGAATCAAGGAGGACTTGACCTTGAGCCCATTGAAGGCCGAGCCGTCATACCAGAAGTAGGCTTTCAGGTTGACCGTGGACGATCCAAGCCGATCGACCAGAACCAGTGATTCCGGGTCATTGAGCACCGCAGGGTGGCTATTGAGAACCTCAAGGGCCAGCGTCTGGGCGGCAGAGGTGTCGTTCTCGTAGCCGATTCCTACTTCGAAGACCTCCCGCCGGTTTGGGTTGGCGGTATAGTTGCGTATGATGCTCTTGTAAACCGTCGCGTTGGGGATTTGGACGTGATTGCCGTCTGGGTTCATCAGTACCGTTCCCCGGGTGGTCACCCGTTGCACGACACCGGTATGTCCGGCGATCTCTACTAGATCGTCTATGCGGAAAGGGTTACGGATACTGATCAGGATGCTGGCGAGGTAGTTTTCTAGAATGTCGCGAAAAGCAATCCCCGCCACCAGGCCGGCCAGTCCCGTGCCGCCGAGAACGGTGGCGGCGAGGCGGGAAAGCCCAGCGACCTGCAGGACCAGATAGCAACCGATCAGCAACACAATGATACTCAGAACCCGTACCGTCACATCGCGCAGTAGCGGGTTCAACCGCCGGCCGAGAGCGCGGCGCGTCCCATGGGCCATTAACCCGGTGACTACTCCGACCAGAATCAGGACCAGCAGACCGAGGCCGAGCCGCGGCAAACTTTGGAGGCCTCGCTTCCAAAGAGCCTGTAACTCCACCAACGCCGGGGACAAATCCCATAGGGATTTTTCGGCAACCCGAATCCGGTTGACCACTGCCACCACGTCGCGGGTTTTCCCGGCCAACTCTCCGGCCCAGGCCCGATAATCGACCGACTCGGTCACCCCGTCGAGAAAGACCACACCCTCGTCGACCTCGACGGCGATCTCAGTAAACCAGCCAGTGGCCTTCAAAATGCTGGTCAGGCGCCGGTCGATGGCCTGGTCGCTGGAGACCGGCTGCACCTCAATCCGTTCGGCCACCTGATGTCCCTGGCCGGCAAGGATGCTGGACTGGGCCTCGCCGCCAGAGTCCTGCTGTCCCCTCACGGGAACGGTTGGACTTCCGATGAAAAGCGCGCCCCACCAAGCTAGCAGCAGGATTCGAAGCCCACGGCGGCGATCGATCCGGGTTTGACTCATCGGTAAATTCATGGTGATGACCTCTCTCAGAAGTCTCCGGTCAGACTGAAGTGTTTTTTTCAGGGTTTGAAAATAGCTGAATAGCGATCTAGAACATACGGATCATGTTGAAAGCCCTGTTCACGCTATGCTCGAAGGTGCCCGACAAGGTGATGACCACCTGTTTGTTACCTGACATAGGTTCGCTCCCGACTCCCTTGCCTGCGGTTTTGGGCCTTCAATTCTTTCAGTGTCGCTTCAAGTTTTTCCCAATAAAGTTCCTTGTCCTCCATGGGAGTTCTCATGTTATTCAGACAGGAAAGCTTTTTGATGCCGTAAGCATCATATCGAACTCCTTCAAATCCTCAACTCCTCACCCCTAATCCGTCCGCCCGTTGTAGCGAACTGCTTCATGGGCCGCCATGGGGATTACCTCTTGCCCCCGCGGGGTGCAGTCGATGATCGGCACATGGTCCAGTTTTATGCTCTGGTCCCAAATCTGCATCGCATCATAGTCATCCCCCCGTGCGAAAACCGGGATAAAGAAGCATGCCTCCGTCGATAAACAACGTGGTGCCGGTAACATAGTCGGCCGCATCAGAAGCCAGCCAGGCCACTGCCGGGCCGATATCGTCGGGTTCCCCGATGCGTCCATAGGGAATCAGCTTGCGCAGATCCTCCGCCGCACTCTCATCCTCCCAGGCATCGCGGTTGATGTCGGTCTTGATCGCGCCGGGAGCCACGGCATTGACCCGGATCTTTTTCGGCGCAAGTTCCTGGGCGATGCTCTTCATCAGCAGCATTAGCCCCCCCTTGCTCGCAGCGTAGTTGGCGTGCCCAGTCCAAGGGATGACCTGATGCACCGAACTGGTAAAGATGATCTTGCCGAGGGCCCGCGAAAGACCCGAGGGCTGCCGCAGAAACTCCCGAACGGCACCACGCGCGCAGAGAAAAGCCCCGGTCAGATTGACATCAATAACCTGGCTCCACTGCTCCAGACTCATCTGCGCGAAGACTGAGTCGGCCTGGACGCCGGCATTGCTGACGAGAATGTCGATGCGCCCGAAGCGCTCGGTGATGGCGTCGTACATGCGCTCCACGTCCTGTTCGACGCTGACATCGGCCTGCACGCTGAAAGAACGAACTCTCGTTTCTCCGACGATTTGGTCGACCAACTTGGCAGCAAGTTCGGGCTGGTCGCGATAATTCACGGCAACATCGGCACCGGCAGCGGCGAGTGCCAGGGCGCAGGCCCGACCGATGCCTGTGGCGGCGCCTGTAACGAGAGCGACCTGTCCCTGAAGAGATAGATTGTCATTCATCGTTTCCTCCCGAGTGAATCGCCAAAAGGAAGTCGCCCGGTCAAATTTCGAATTTAACTGACGAGCGGCTCGCAGCGAATCATTTAACTGGTAGAATTCAATCACGAAACACCAATGATAATCGATGGTCGCTCGCACGTACAGAGGGCCTGCATGACCAAAGATCAAAAACGAAGTTATCCCCCCATCCGCGATTACGCCTTCATCGCCGACTGCCATTCTTCGGCTCTCGTATCCCGCGCTGGCTCCATCGACTGGTGCTGCATGCCCCGCATCGATTCGGCCAGTTGTTTCGGGCGGTTGCTCGACTGGGAGAAGGGGGGCTACTGCCGTATTCACCCCAAGGGAGGGGGCGAGGTTTCCCGCCGTTATCTCGAGCGAACCCTGATTCTCGAGACCCGGTTCAAGTCCGCCGACGGCGAGGTGCGGATGATCGATTTTTTCCCCATGCGCGAGGGGGGACGCCACAATCCCTACCAGCAGATTATACGGATTCTCGAAGGGGTTCGCGGAGAAATTGAGGTTGCCCTCGAGTGCGCCCCCTGCTTCGACTATGGTGCAATGCGCCCCTGGATACGCAGGAAAAAGGATCATTATCTCGCCATGGGCGGCCAGACCGGGCTGCTGATCTCCGGCGACTACTGCTTCGAATTCAGCGGCCGACACCGTATCGGTGGCAGCTGCACCCTGGAGGCAGGGGAGCGGCGTTACCTCTCCATCCTCTACGGGCGCCCCGAAGACCTCGATGACGGCCTGGTGAGCCCGCCATCCATCGAGGAGCTTGATGAGCGCCTCGAGGAGACCATCGACTGGTGGCACAAGTGGACCGAACAGCTCGATTACACAGGCCCCGAGGGCGATCTGGTCCTGCGCTCGGCGATCGTGCTCAAGGGGTTATCCAACGCCCCTAGTGGCGCCATCGCCGCCGCCGCGACCACCTCGCTGCCCGAGGCTCCCGGCGGTTCGCGCAACTGGGATTATCGCTATTCATGGGTTCGCGACTCGTCCTTTACGGTGCGCACCCTGGCCGAATTGGGTTTCGCCGACGAGGCCGACGGCTTCCGGCGTTTCATGGAGCGTAGCTGTGCCGGAAGCGCCGAGGAGCTGCAAATCCTGTTCGGGGTGGGGGGGGAACGCCGCCTGCACGAATACGAGATCGAGTCACTCGAGGGCTACCGCGGCGCAAGACCGGTGCGGGTCGGCAATGCCGCCGAACAGCAGCTTCAACTCGACGTTTACGGCGAGCTGCTGGACCTCGCCTGGAGTTGGCACAAGCTCGGCGAATCGCCCGATGATGACTACTGGGAGTTCCTGGTCGAACTGGTCGACGCCGCAACCCGCCAGTGGCGCAACCCCGACCGGGGCATCTGGGAAATTCGCGGGGAGCCCCGTCATTTCGTGCTGTCGAAGGCCATGTGCTGGGTCGCGATCGAGCGCGGCATCCGCCTAGCGAAGAATCTCGAACGCGAGGCTCCCGTCGACGAATGGCAAAAGGCCTGTGATCAGATCCGCTCGGAGATCGAGGAGAAAGGCTACGATCGCGAGCGCGGTGTCTTTATTCAGGCTTACGATACCCCGATCATGGACGCCTCTTTGCTGCTACTGCCAATTTTCGGTTTTATCGAAGCCGACGACAAACGGATGGTGCGCACGGTTGCGGCGATCCGCCAAGATCTCGAGCAAGATGGGCTGCTGCGGCGCTACCGGGCCGATGACGGTCTCGATGGAGAGGAAGGAGTGTTTCTCGCCTGCTCCTTTTGGCTCGCCGAGTGCCTGGCGGCCCAAGGACAGATCGAGGAGACCCGGCGTGTGTTCCGGCGTGCCGCCGATACGGCCAACGACCTCGGACTCTTTTCCGAGGAGTACGATACCCGCAGCGGTGAGATGCTGGGAAATTTCCCGCAGGCATTGACCCATCTCTCGTTGATTGCCGCTGCGGTGACCCTGGGGAAGGTGGAGAATGTCATATGAGCCTCATGCAAGAGTCTTGAATCGTCATGATGAGAGGTGATTTGCGGGGGGGGGATGCCCTTCAGGCAGCGGTTGACATAGATCGTTTCTATTCTTCAATAGGAGTACCCAGCGAGCAGGGAGCAATGGCTGGGAAATGGATACATTCCCGAGGAGTAACCATGCCGGAAGCCCTGGAGCGAAAAGAATACGGGACGTTCATGTTCGCCTTCCTTTCGTTCCTGACCGGCATCATCGCCGGACTCGGCGCGCTGGTCTTTCGCGTACTGATCGCCTTCTTCCACAACCTGCTCTTTCTCGGGAAACTTTCCTTGTCCTTCGATGCCAACGTCCATACCCCCGCCAGCCCGTGGGGGGGATGGGTGATCCTGGTGCCGGCGATCGGGGCGGTCGGGGTCGTCTACCTCACCAAAAACTTCGCTCCGGAGGCGAAGGGGCACGGCGTCCCCGAGGTGATGGATGCCATCTATTACAACAAGGGGAATATCCGACCCGTTGTGGCCATGGTGAAGTCGCTGGCCTCAGCACTCTGCATCGGCAGCGGCGGGTCAGTGGGACGCGAGGGGCCCATCGCCCAGATCGGCTCCGCCTTCGGTTCAACCCTCGGCCAACTCCTCAGGATGCCCCCCTGGCAGATCATCACACTGATCGCAGCGGGGGCGGGAGGAGGCATTGCCGCCACGTTCAACACCCCGGTCGGGGGCTTGCTCTTCGCCACGGAGATCCTCCTCCATGAGGTGAGCGTTAAGACGCTCGTGCCCGTCATCATCGCCACCTCCACGGCCACTTACCTAGGGCAGCTGTTTTTCGGCGCCCATCCGGCCTTCGTGATTCCTGCCCTCGAAACCCCCTACTTCCGTCTCGACAACCCTTTCGTCCTCCTTGCCTATGTGGGGCTCGGCGTCATCCTGGGGGGAGTAACTGCTCTCTATGTAAGGTCCGTTTATGCGTTCGAACGTTTCTTCGACCGGTACATCCCCCGCAACGACTACCTCCGCCACATGGCCGGGATGCTCCTGGTGGGGCTCATCTCCTTCATCCTCCTGAAGACCTCGGGGCACTACCATGTGGAAGGGGTCGGCTATGCCACAATTCAGGACGTCCTGACCGGGAGCATGGGGACTGAAGCCATACTTCTCCTCCTCTGTCTTCTCAAGCTGGTTGCCACCGCGCTCACGCTCGGCTCGGGGGGATCGGGCGGCATCTTCTCTCCCTCTCTCTTCATCGGGGCAACCCTCGGGGGTGCCTACGGCATTGCCCTCCATAGGATGCTGCCGGGATTGGCCATCAGTCCCCCCGCCTTTGCCGTGGCCGGAATGGCCGGACTGGTCGGCGGGGCAACCGGGGCTGCCCTGACTGCCATCGTGATGATCCTTGAGATGACCCTCGACTACAACGTCGTCATTCCGATGACCGTCACCGTTGCCTTCTGCTACAGCGTCCGGAGGCACCTCTGCCGGCAGAGCATCTACACGATGAAGCTCGTCCTGAGGGGGCACTACATGCCCGAGTCACTCCACTCAAACGTTTATGACCTCAAGCGCGCCAAGGACATTATGGAGACCCGACGGGGAATCGTTCCCGCTTCGACGACTCTCCGGGACCTTGCGTGCCTGGTGCGGGAGGCGCCCGGCGTTCCCTGGTTCCTGGTGGCGGACTCCAATGAGTTGATCGGCATTTTCTCCCGCCAAGCGGCACTGGAGGCCATCCTCACGCAGGGGGACTCCGTTCTGGCTGCCGATGCCGCATGCCGAAGTTACATAACGATCAACGGAAACATCCCCCTCTACAGCATCCTGGCCCACCTGCGGCTCGCCCATGCCGAGATGGCCGTCGTCACGCAAGGCAACCCGGTTACTGTCGAAAGCATCCTCGGAGTCATCGGTAAGGAAGAGATCGCCGGAATCATGGCGGAGGCGGTCGAGATTTTTCCCGGGTGAACCCGCCGCTCATTAACAATGAGTTCCTCCTTAACCCGGCTGGAGTGGGGGAGCCGGGGGTGTCGCCCATTGCCGCGGCACTCTGCAACGCCATCATTGCCGCCACCCGTACGAGGTTTCGGGAGCTGCCGATCGGGAAGCCGACGCTCGTCTGATCCGGCAGTCTCCGCGAGAAGAACAGACACGCAAGCCCCGTTTGCGGGGCACGGTTTACACCGCCCCGGAAGTGGTGCCGTTTCCCATGAAGTGAGAGTCTCCATGAAAACCCGCATCTTTAATCTCTGGTACTCGTTCCGTTCCAGCTACTGGTTCGTGCCGGCCGTAATGGCGGGTCTCGCCATTGTTCTCGCCATCGGAACGACCACCCTCGATGAGGCACTTCCTCCTGATGTGGCAATTCGTCTCGGCTGGCTTTACAGCGGAGGGCCGGAAGGGGCCCGTACCCTCCTCTCGACCGTGGCCGGCTCCATGATTACCACCGCCGGTGTGGTCTTTTCCATCACCATCGTGGTCCTCTCGCTCACCTCTTCCCAGTTCGGGCCGCGCCTCCTCGGCAACTTCATGCGGGACACCGGCACCCAGGTGGTGCTCGGAACATTCGTCGCCACGTTCATCTACTGTCTTCTCATTCTCAGGGTGGTGCGGGGCACCGACCAGGAGTCGTTCGTTCCCCATCTCTCGGTTACGTTTACTTACCTGCTCGCCCTGATGAGCACCATAGTTCTCATCTACTTCGTTCACCACGTTGCGTCATCGATCCAGGCGGACAGCATCATTACCGCCGTCTACCGTGATCTGGAGGCGACCATCGACCGGCTGTTTCCCGAGCAGCAGGAGCACGGGTTGAAGGAGTTGGGACCGAAGGAGGTGGCGGAGGCCTTGCCTGCCCGGTTCGAAGAAGAGGGGTGGCCGGTGGCGGCGGATGGGAGCGGGTATCTCCAGGCGATCGACCTTGAGGGGTTGTCCTCCTTCGCCCGCGAGCACGACCTGATCCTCCGGGTTCATTACCATGCCGGCGAGTTCGTCGCCGAAGGGGCATCCCTCGTTACCGCATGGCCCCGGGAACACTGGAACGAGTCGCTGGTAAAAAAGGTGAACGATACCTTTATCCGTGGCCGGCAGCGCACCAACGAGCAGGATATGGAGTACGCCGTGAAGCAGCTCGTGGAGGTGGCCCTGCGCGCCCTTTCCCCTGGCATCAACGATCCTTTCACTGCCATGACCTGCATAGACTGGCTCGGCGTCGCCGTCGGGAGGAGCGCCCAGCGGAAATTCCCCTCGCCACTCCGGTACGACGAGAAGGGGAGCCTTCGCCTCGCCGTCGTGCCGGTCACCTTCGAGGAAATCGTGAATGCGGCGTTTGGACAGATCCGCCATGCAGCCTCGTTCCATCTGCCGGTGTTTCTCCGGCTTCTCGAGGCCATTGCCGCCGTCGCTCCCCACATCCGCACGGACGAGCACCGTGCGGTTCTCAATCATCATGCCGTCCTGGTGGCGAGGACCGGTCGTGAGGCGGTGCAGGTTAAGGATGACCGGGAAAAGATCGATGCGTGCTACGAACGGACCAGGCATGCCCTCGGAAAGAGTTGAATGTCCGGTCGTTCATCCGTTGGGGATGGCAGTACAACGGCGGAAGGGTAGCCTTGCAGCTTCCGCAGCCATGTCGGTTTGCCTTTCACTTCCCGTGGGTTCTCCCGCTGCAGCCGCCAATGGGCCGTCCGAGGCGGCCGTTCGCAATCACACCATGGCTGAAATCCGTTCCCCCCCGTCCCGATAGCTGGTAGAATTTCTTCGCTACACTCAATCACCGACCCCGAGGAGCCCATGCCCGTTTCCCCCCATTCTACCATCTACCGTGCCGATTACACCCCTCCCGACTACCTGGTCGAGAGCATCCAACTCCGCTTCGAGCTGGGGGAGGATATCTGTACTGTCCATTCGCGCCTGGAATTCCGGTTTAATGGCGATCCCTCCCGTGAGCGTTCCCCCTTGCGTCTGGACGGCCACCGTTTTGCCCTGAAGGAAATCCGGCTTGACGGGGTGCCGCTTGCTCGTGGCGACTATGCCATCGAACCGGAGCGGCTGGTGATCGACCGGGTGCCGGCCTCTTTCTCCCTGGAGGTGGAGACCGAGCTTCGCCCCCAGGAGAACACCTACCTGGAAGGGCTCTACCGCTCAGGAGGGATGTTCTGCACCCAGTGCGAGGCCCAAGGCTTCCGCTCCATTACGTATTATCCGGACCGACCCGACGTCCTGTCGGTTTTCACTACAACCATCGTCGCCGACCGGGAACTCTATCCGGTGCTTCTCAGTAACGGCAACCCGGTGGCGGCGGAGGTGCTCCCCGACGGTCGCCATGCCGCCACCTGGCACGACCCGTTCAAAAAGCCTGCCTACCTCTTTGCCCTAGTGGCGGGGAACCTGGTCTGCATCGAGGACCGCTTCACCACCATGAACGGCCGGGAGGTGGCGCTCCGGATCTATGTTCAGGAGCAAAACCGCCACAAGTGCGACCACGCCATGCGCTCCCTGAAAAAGGCGATGCGCTGGGACGAGGAGCGGTTCGGACGGGAATACGACCTCGATATCTACATGGTCGTGGCGGTGGACGACTTCAACATGGGAGCCATGGAAAACAAGGGGCTGAACATCTTCAACTCCCGCTATGTGCTGGCCAGCCCCCAGACCGCCACCGACGACGACTTCCAGGCCATCGAGGAGGTGATCGGCCACGAATACTTCCACAACTGGAGCGGAAACCGGATCACCTGCCGGGACTGGTTCCAGCTCTCCCTGAAAGAAGGACTCACCATTTACCGGGACCAGGAGTTTTCCGCGGACATGGAATCCCGGGGGGTGAAGCGGATCGCCGCCGTCCGATACCTCCGCACTGTACAGTTCGCAGAGGACGCCGGCCCCCTGGCCCATCCGGTTCGCCCCGATTCCTACGTGGAGATCAACAACTTCTACACCGCCACTGTCTACAACAAGGGTGCCGAGGTGATTCATATGCTCGCAACCCTCCTGGGGCCAGAGCGATTCCGTGCCGGTATGGACCTCTACTTTGCCCGCTTCGACGGCCAGGCGGTCACCATTGACGATTTCGTCCAGGCCCTTGCCGATGCCGGACAGATCGACCTCTCCCGCTTCAGCCGCTGGTACTCCCAGGCGGGAACCCCCGAACTCGCCGCTGAAGGCACTTTCGACCCGGGCCAACGGACCTTCACCCTGACGATACGACAGACCACCCCCCCAACACCCGACCAGCCAGAGAAGCTCCCTTTCCATATCCCTGTTGTCATGGGGCTGCTTGGCCCGTCGGGGCAGGAACTCCCGGTGACCCTCGCCGGTGAATCGCACCCTGGACCGACTTCGCGGGTCCTGGAGATCAAGGAGGCCGAGGAGCGGTTCACCTTCTCCGGCATCGACGCGGCACCGGTGCCGGCCCTCTTGCGGGGCTTTTCGGCACCGGTGAAGCTCTCATATCCTTACCGCCACGACGACCTGGTCTTCCTCATGGCCCACGAATCCGACCCCTTCTGCCGCTGGGAGGCGGGGCAACGGCTCGCCGTGGCACTCCTTCTGCGGCTGGCCGACGATTACCGGGCAGGTCGACACCTCACCTGTGATCCCGGTTTCGTGGCCGCTTTTCGGGCGATCCTGGAAAGCGACCATCCTGACAAGGCCTTTCTGGCCGAGGCCCTTACCCTCCCTGACGAGGACTATCTTGCCGAGCTCATGCCGGTGATTGACCCGGACGCACTCTTTGCCGCCCGGCAGTTCCTCCGCCGGACCCTGGCCGATGAACTTGCCGACCGCTTCGTCGCGGTGCGTAACGCCTGCCGCACAGGCGCCTCCTTTGCCGTCGACGACGGCCGGGCCGGCCACCGTCGCCTGGCGAACCTCTGCCTCGCCTACCTCCTGACCCGTGACGACCCCGCCATGGTGGCCCTGGCCCTGGAGCAGCTGGCCGAGGCGGACAACATGACTGACACCCTCGGTGCCCTGGCTCCCCTGGCCTCCAGCAACTGCCCGGAGCGGCAGGAAGCACTGGCCGCCTTCTACGAACGGTGGCGGGACGACCGGCAGGTGGTGGACAAGTGGTTCAGGCTTCAGGCAACGTCCACTCTCCCCGGCACCCTGGCGGAAGTGGAGCGGCTCCTTGATCACCCTGCGTTCGAGCTGACCAACCCGAACCGCTGGCGTTCCCTCATTGGGGCGTTCGCCATGGCGAACCCGGTCCGATTCCACGCTGCCGACGGCGGAGGCTATCGCTTTCTAGGCCGGGAGTTGCGGCGGCTGATTCCCATCAATCCCCAGGTTGCCGCCCGGATGACCATTCCTCTCACCCGCTGGCGGCGATACGACACGGCTCGGCAGGCGCTGATGAAGGAGGAGCTGGAGCTCATCCGGGCACTTCCCGATTTGCCGCGGGATGTCTTCGAGATTGTGGAAAAGAGCCTGATGGAGTAATGGGCCAAGACCGACGATTACCTACGAATTGAATGGGTGGCCGCTTACCCTGAAGGGGCCTCCGGGGAAGCCGTGTCGCGGGGTGCGACAGGTTTGTAGAGACTCTGTGATGCGTGCAACAATTTCTTCTTTTCGAATTATCGATTTTCTTGTGCTGCCAGTAAAGTGGGGCTAGGATTACGGTCCAGGACCCGCAACCTTGATTCCGAACCGGAGCCGAAAATGAAACCGACTGCCGACCTCATTGCCCAAGTGACCGACAACCTTCGCCGGGTCTTTCAGATAGTGAATGAACACTCGAAGCGGGCCATGCGGGAGACCGGACTCACCGGTCCCCAGCTCTGGGCCATCAAGGTCATTGCCGGCCAGGGGCCCCTCCGGGTTTCCGACCTTGCCCGCAGGCTCTACCTCCATAACGCCACCGTGGTGGGGATCATAGACCGGCTGGAGGCCCAGGGGCTCGCTCAGCGGACCCGCTCCCGGGAGGACCGCCGGGTGGTGATGGTTGACCTGACGGAACAAGGGAAGGATCTGGTGGCCCGGTCCCCCGAAGTGGCTCAGGGGCTCCTCGTCGCGGGGCTGGAGAAGATTCCCCGGGAAAAGCTCGAAACTATTTCCGAGGGGTTCGATCTCATGGTCCGGATCCTCGGGGCCCAGAACCTACCTCCTCAGCTCATCCTCTCGCCGGAGGTAAACCGGGGTCGAGCGAAAGTCGGCCGAAAGAGGCGAACATCGGGGGAATAAATCGAATCGAAGCAGGAAAAGGAGCCTATGGGCTCCTTTTCCATTTATGCCGTCCGATACTCCCGCAGCACCGTCTCGATCCCCCGCAGGGAGAGCGCCGCCCGGTCGGGTCGGGTTGAGAGGGTATAGCCGAGCTCATAGAGGGCCTTGTCCAGGAGGAATGAGCGCAGCAGTGTCTCCAGATCGCCGCGGTCCGCCGGGACGAGGGGGCTTGTCCCCATCCGGTCCAGATACCCTGCAAGGTAGCGGCAGCTCACGTGGTAGTAGCAGGACTCGGCCCACGGTTCCAGGAACGCCAGGTCCCCGGGGTGGCCAGTTCCGTGGCGGGCGAGGACGGTGAGGGTGGCGTTGTGGAAGGAGCGGATCATTCCCGCCACATCCCGCAGGGGAGAACGCTTGATGCGGCGCTCCCCGAGGGTTCGGTCCGGCTCCCCCTCCAGGTCGATGATCATGAAATCCTTGCCGGTGAAGAGCACTTTTCCCAGGTTCAAGTTGCCATGGATGCGGGATTTCATCGCCTGAACGCGGCGGCCGGCGATGAGGCGCAACCGGTCAAGGATTTCCTTTTCGGCGGCCAGCATCCGGTCGGCAATCTCCAGGTCTGGGGCCGGCAGCTCCCCGCGGTGCCGGGCCAGGAGCTGGAGGCTGCGGCGGGCCTGATTGCGCAAGGACTGGTAGACGGAGCGCTGGTAGAGGATAGAATACTCCTCCGGACGCCAGGCAGGGTCATTCCCCCCCGCGACGAGGGCCAAGTGGAGTTCGGCGGTCCTGCGGCCGAGGAGTCCCGCCATCTCCAGGTAGAAGGCGCCGATGAGTTCCGCCGCCGGCTCCGGCACGGCGCAGGCGCTGCCCTCCATGAGGCTCGAGAACCGTTCCGGAGGGAGGGGGAGCTCGCTCCGCCGGGAGAGGAGCCGCTCGAAGTACTGGTCCAGGAGGTGAAGCGCGAGCCGCCAGCCGTCCCCCTGGTTCTGCACGTATCCCTGGAGAAGGCCGATGGTGCACGGCTCCATGCCGGGATGCCGCAGCTCCAGGCTCCCCTGGAACGGGGCGACGTTGGGGAAGCCGGATTTCCCGGTCAGAAACCGGGCCATCTCCACCTCTGAGTTGATGCCGGGCTCCACCTTGCGGTAAAGCTTGAGCGCGTGGCGGTCGCCGTAGATGATGATGCTGTTGGTTCCGTCGGCCTTGGGGAGCTCGGAGACGAGGTGCTCTGTTTCCTCCGGCGGGGCGGTACGGCCTCCACCGCCGTGGACCGGCGCAATGACGCTCTCCCGCTTCCCGTGGAGTTGACGCCGGCCGAGGGCCAGGGAGAGGAGCGCATCCCTGAACACCCGGTCGTAGACCGCGTCGCAGAGGATTCCCTCCTCATCACCCGCCGAGAGTGCCGCGATGGCCGCCCGGGGGGATTCGGCGGCCACCCGCTTCGCCCCCGCTCCGGTGAGGAACGCCACGGGGAGCAGGTAGGTTTCCGGCGGACCGTCCTGGTAGCGGACCTCCAGGAAAAAGAGAGGGAAGACCGTTTCCCCCTGCCGCAGTGTCACGGTGTCCCGCAGCGTGTAGCCGATGACGGCACCGGCCGTCCCCTGGAACCAGCCGCTGCGCGTGAGGTATGCGGTGGTGATCCTTTCCAGGTGGGCGTCTCCCCGGGCATGCGGAAGGGCTTCCCACCAGGGGAGTCCCCCCCGGAGCCTGATCCGCGGCAGCTCCCCCTCGGCCGCCAGGGGCGTCTCGGCCCGGCGCAGGATGAACCAGAAATAGTCGTGGGGGCCCAGGGTGAGGGGGTAGGGGACCTCGCGGATGACGGGGAAGCGGTTGCGGCTGAAGAGATCCTCGGGGGCGATGCCGGCGAACTCCTTGAGGTCAAGGCTCACGGCCTGGGCGAAGCGGGAGAGGTTCGCCACCACGAGGATCACATCGTCCTCGTGGCGGCGGAGAAAGGCGAGGACCCGGTGGTTGGCCGGATAGAGCATCTCCATGGCTCCACGGCTGAAGGCCCGGTGGCGGCGGCGCACGGCGATGGTGCGGCGCATCCACCAGAGGAGCGATGTGGGGTTGCGCTCCTGGATATCCACGTTCACCGCTTCGTAGTGGTATTCGGGGTCGATGATGACCGGTAGGAAGAGCCGCTGGGGGTTGGAGGAGGAGAAGCCGGCGTTGCGGTCGGGGCTCCACTGCATGGGGGTGCGGACCCCGTTGCGGTCCCCCAGGTAGTAGTTGTCCCCCATGCCGATCTCGTCGCCGTAGTAGATGACGGGGGTACCGGGGAGCGAGAAGAGGAGGGCGTTCATGAGCTCGATCCTGCGCCGGTCCTTCCCCAGCAGCGGCGCGAGGCGGCGCCGGATTCCCAGGTTGATGCGGGCCTTGGGGTCCGACGCGTAGATCCGGTACATGTAGTCCCGTTCCTCGTCGGTGACCATCTCCAGGGTCAGCTCGTCGTGGTTGCGGAGGAAGATGGCCCACTGGCACCCCTCGGGAATGGCAGGGGTTTGGTCGAGGATATCCACCACCGGGAAGCGGTCCTCCATCTCGATGGCCATGTACATGCGGGGCATGATGGGGAAGTGGAACAGCATGTGGCACTCGTCCCCCTCACCGAAGTAGGCGACGGCGTCCTCGGGCCACTGGTTAGCCTCCCCGAGGAGCATCCGGTTGGGGAACGAGGCGTCCACGTGCTCCCGGAGCTGTTTCAGGAAGGCGTGGGTCTCGGGGAGGTTCTCGCAGTTGGTCCCTTCCCGCTCGAAGAGGTAGGGGACCGCGTCGAGCCTCACCCCGTCCACCCCCATCCGGAGCCAGTAGGCGATGACCCGGAACATTTCCGCCTGGACCCGGGGGTTGTCGAAATTCAGGTCGGGCTGGTGGGCGTAGAACCGGTGCCAGTAGTAGGCCTTTGCCACAGGGTCCCAGCTCCAGTTGGAGGTCTCGAAATCCTGGAAGATGATCCGGGTTTCCCGGTACCGTTCCGGCGTGTCGCTCCAGACGTAGTAATCCCGGTGGACCGACCCCGGCCTGGCCCGGCGGGCCCGCTGAAACCAGGGGTGCTGGTCCGAGGTGTGGTTGAGGACCAGCTCGGTGATGACCCGGATATGGCGGGCGTGGGCCGCCCGGAGGAATTCCCGGAACTCCCGCAGGGTGTTGTAGCTGGGGTTCACGCTGTAGTAGTCGGCGATGTCGTAGCCGTCGTCGCGAAGTGGGGAGGGGTAGAAGGGGAGGAGCCAGATGGCGGTGATCCCCAGGGAGTGGAGGTAATCGAGCTTCTCCATGAGGCCGCGGAAGTCCCCCACCCCGTCGCCGTCGGAGTCGGCAAAGGCCTTCACATGGAGCTGGTAGATGACGGCATCCCGGTACCAGTGGGGGGTATCGTCCGGCAAGGATACTCTGCGTCGCATGGGGTACCTCCGTTCCTTTACTCAGGCTCGACCGCCTCCAGGAGCCCCACCGGAAAGTCCCCCAGCACCGCGGCCAGGGGGAGGGTCGTCTGTCCCTCCCGCAGGGCTGTCATGACCCGCTCGCCGGTGAGGACGTTACGGTAGGCGCAGCCGGCCCCCTCGAAGGGGACGGCGATCCGCGTATCCCCCCAGGTCTCCGTCCCCAGCGGGGAATTCCCCAGCCGGGTAAAGAAGCGGGGCGCCACGGCAATGACCGTTTCCCCGTCGCTGTACCGCTCGAAGGCACAGACGTTGTCGCTCCGCTCCCCCAACACCTCCAGGGGAAGGTACTTTCCCACTTCGAAGAGGGCGCGGTGTTCCCGGCGGAAGGTGAGAGACTTCCAGGCCAGGAAGAGTTTCACTCTTCCGTCGGCCATGGTTTCGAGGAGCTCCCGCGCCAGTGCAAGGGTCCCCTTTTCCCGTTCGACGCTCTGCAGCGCCGCCAGCATCTCCGTTCGCGTCTTGAACTCCACCGGCCGACGGTTGTCCGGGTCCACGAGGCTGAAGTCCCAGAGCTCAGTCCCCTGGTAGAAGTCGGGGATGCCGGGGGAGGCCACCTTGAGCAGTGTCTGGGAGAGAGAGTTCAGCATGCCGCAGCGGATGAGGGGGGGAAGGGTCCGGCGCAGGTCGGCCAGGAACCCGTTGGCGGGCACGTCCCGGAGGATGGCGTCCACGAAATGGAGGGCCGCCTCCTCGTAGACCGAATCCGGGTTGATCCAGCTCGTGTTTACCTTTGCCTCCCGCATGGCCTTGAGGAGGTACTCCCTGATCCGTCCCGTGAACACGGCATGCCCTTCGGCAGTGGATACCTCCGTGGGCCAGGCCCCGGCAATGGTCTGGTAGAGGAGGTATTCCTCGTTGCGGTCCGGCACCTTGACCCCCTGGACAGACACTTTGCGGCCCCGGTTCATGCGGTTCCAGCGTATGAGGCAGTCGTGCCAGGCCGCCGGATCCTCCGACAGTACGCTGATCCTGGCCCGAACATCCTCGCTCCGCTTGGTGTCGTGGGTGGAGGTGGCCAGCATGGCGAGGGGGGTGCTTCGGGCCCGTTCGATGTTCTGGCCGTGGAACGCCTCCAGGGTCATGCCGAACCGTTCAGGCGTACCCCCCACCTCGTTGAGGCAGACAAGCCGGTTGTACACATAGAAGGCGGTGTCCTCCAGCCCCTTTGCCATGACCGGTCCCGTGAGCTGCTGGAACTTCATGACGAAATCGATCCATTGCTCCTGCTCCTCCCTCCCGGTGCTGTCGTGGAAACGAAGCAGGAGCACATCCTCGATGAAGGTGAAGATCGATTCGCTCATGGCGGGATTGCGCCGCTTGGCCTTTGCCACCGCGTATTCGATGTACTGGCGGTCCCGGTCTGCCACCTTGCGGGTGGCTGTGTAGGTGCGGTAGACGGGAAAGTGGGCGATCACCTCCACCAGCGCCCTGTTGAGGCTTCCGAGGGTGAAGTCACGCGTATGGCGGTTGCTCTCCGAAAGTGTGTTCAGGTAGTGACCCAGGGTGTTGATCTCGCCCCCCATGGAGAACCGCATGACCTGTTTCTTCTTCTGGTAGGCGATCTCGGCGAAGTTGGGCCGCTCCTGGATAAACCGCGCATAGACGGCGTCGAATTCCTTGCCGTTGCGGGTGTCCACCATCAAGCCGGTCACGGCGTTGGCGAATTCGTACCCCGTGGTGCCGTGGACCGGCCAGTCCTCGGGGAGGCGTTCGTTTTTCATGAGGATTTTTTCGCCCACGATGTAGAACGGTTTCGCCTGGGGCGAGACCTCCAGCATCTCGTCGTACATCTGGAGGATCGTTTCGGCAAAGGAGTCCGCGCACGGTTCAGCGGTGCTGCTGATGCTCGCCATACGCGTTTCGTGGAAGCAGGCCCGTTGGAGTCGCCGGAAATAGTCGGTGGGGTCGTAGAGCCCATCGGCGTGGTCGATCCGAAGGCCCGTCACTGTTCCCTCCCTCACCAGTTCAAGGACCAGTCGGTGCGTCTCCTCAAAGACCCGGAGGTTCTCCATCCGGATTGCGCCCAAGGCGTTGATGTCGAAGAAACGGCGGTAGTTGATCTCGTCGGTGGCGGTGCGCCAGTGGGCCAGGCGGTAGACCTGCTGACGCAGGAGCCCGTCCAGCAGGTCGAAGCTGCGGGGATTTCCCTTCTCGCCATTGAATATCCGGACGTTTTCATCAATAAACTCTTTAATGGGCCAGTTGTCGCGGTAAAGGACCATGAGCCGCCGCTTGATTACTTCCTTTTCCCTATAGCGTTCCTGAACCCTCTCCGGGTTCCGCTCGGTGTAGAAAGGGAGGTGGGTGATGGCGGTTACGATGCTCAGGAGTTCACGGTACGCCTCGTGGTCGGCAGGGAGAAGCCCTTCCAACTCCTGAAGACGATGGGTGAGGATGGAGTTGTAGGTCTTGGGAATAATGGGGAAACGGTGCTCGTAGTAGCTGATGAAAAATGCCCCTTCCTCAAAGGAGAGGATGAGTTCGCTGTTCTCCAGAATCGATCCGTACTGGTCCCCCAAGACCGGGATCAGCACCTTGTCGGCCAGCTCCTTTTTGACCGGGGACCAGTCCACATCGAAAAAATCGCCGTGAATGGAGCTGGGGCCGTTTTCCAGAAGGTCGAGCCAGCGGCCGTTCTCTCCGCCTTCCACGCACATGTGGTTGGGGACGAAATCGAGGATTTGCCCCATGCCGTGGCGCTGCAGCTCCTTGCTGTAGGCGTCAAAGTCGTCCCGGCTCCCCAGCTCCGGGTTGAGGCGGTTGTGGTCCACGATGTCGTAACCGTGCATGCTCCCGCTCCTTGCCTTCAGACAGGGCGAAGCATAGACGTCGCTTATGCCCAGTGCGTGCAGGTAGGGTATGATCCGCGCTGCATCCTGGAAGCCGAAGCTGCTGTTGAACTGGAGGCGATAGGTTGCCGTCGGTATCCGGGCCCCCAGGGTGTCAGTTTGCTCCATTCATTCCTCCGATAAGGGGGGTAGAACGGCGCGGGTGTTGAAGTTGAGCCGCTCGCCCAGGCGGCGAAATTTCTCGAACCACCAGTCGTTGTGTGTGTCGCCTTCCCTTGATTTCTCCATCAGTTTATGCCAGTACGGCCGGGCGATCTCCAGGTAGATGTTCTGGGCCAGCCAGAGGTTGAGGGCGATGGGTACCCGGTCCGCCAGGTCCAGGAGCCTGTCAGCATCGGCCAGGAGCCCCTCATCCAGGGGGGCCTCGCGAAGCATCAACATTGTCGTTTCCAGACGCCGGCGAATCCGGAACTCGAGGTCGACCCGCTCTATCTCCACGCCCCAGTCGGCTATTTCCCTCAGAAGCACGTCGATTTCGGAATCGGCGATACACGGCTTGGCGAAGGTCCGGTCCAGTTTCAGGTTCAAAGCCACCTGGGCCGTGGTCATGAAGCGGTACGGCACCGGCATGCCGGTCTGCCGGACGAATCCCATGAGGAGGCGGTAGTTATCGTAGAGGGCCGTGTAGCGGTCCTCGAACTCCGCGAGGACGCCGCCGATGACCATGCCGAGTATGCGACGCTGCTCGTCCCGGAAGAGATCTCTCAGGGAGTAGTTGTGCATGCCGAAGTGGGCGTCCATGAGGCGGATGATTTCGACGAAAAGACTCGCCTCGAAGGCCCGGGTGATTTCGGCGGCCATGGCCCCGTAGGCCTCCTCCCCGCGGAAGCTGCGGACCCCGCCGTTGAGGGCATGGTTGCCGAAGTAGAGGACGCAGTAAGTTATCCGGTCGCGCTCACCGGTGGTGGCGGAACTGATCAAGGCGCGGCCGATGGCGAGCCGGGTCTGCCCCGCCTGAATCAGTCGGGAATCCTCGCTTTGAACCCGGTAGCTGAAGACCCGGGTCTCCTCACCGTATTCCTGGAACAGGGAGCTCACCGCGTAGTGGGCCCCCACCTTGACCAGATCGATCATGGCCGGCTTGACGAATGCTTCGTAGATGCGCGCGCCGTCACGGTATTCGGGGGTATTGCCCCGCACCGCCGCCAGCCGCTGGAGAAACGTCGTCTCGATGCCGTTGCCGAAAAGCTCCCGGGCCAGCTGCACGGCCCGCCCCGCGTACTGGATCACCTGCACCGTCTCGATTCCCGAGAGTTCGTCGAAGAACCAGCCGCAACTCGTGTACATGAGGAGGAGGTGGCGCTGCATCTCCAGGAGCTTCAGTGCCCTGGTCCGTTCCTCGTGGGCCAGGGGGCGCGGGGCATGGCGGTGGAAAAAGCCGTCCACCTGCTCGGGGGAGCGGTCGAGCATGATCCCGATGTAGTAGTTCCGGGCCTGCCAGGGGTCCTGGAGCAGTGCCCCGGCCGCCATTTCGTAGGGGGCTGCCAGTTCGTCCCGCAGCCAGTCGAAGGCATGGCGCAGGGGGCCTCGCCACTGCTGGTTCCAGTGGGGATACCCTCCCGAGTTGCAGCCGCAATCCCCCTGCCATCGCTCAATGCCGTGGATGCAGCTCCAGGAGCTCTTCTCCACGATCTCCACCTCGTGACCGGGGGGATGGATCTCCAGGAATTCCCCGTAGTTGGTGATGCGGCCCAGGCCGTTGTCCTCCAGGTACGAGAGGGCATAGGCCAGGGCCATGTCGCCGTGCATGTGGTGGTGGCCGTAGGTCTCGCCGTCCGTGGCGATGGAGAGGATCTGGGGGCGGTTGCGGCGGTCGTCGAAGCCGGACAGGAGCCGCTCGGCAAAGCGCTCCCCCTGGTCCAGGAGCTTTTCGAAGGCCACGGCCCGGGAGATGGGGCCGTCGTAGAAGAAGATGACGATGGAGCGCCCCGACGGGAGGCGGCAGAGGTAGGGCATGGTCGGATCGATCTGCCCCCCTTCCACGGAGTGCCATCTCCGTCCGCCGCGGGTCCGGATACGCCGGGCCTGGTGGGGGGCGAGGATGGTGAATCGGATTCCTTCGGCGGCGAGCACGTCGAGGGTTTCCGTGTCCACGGCCGTCTCGGCCAGCCACATCCCCTCGGGAAAACGGCCGAAGCGCCTTTCGAAATCGGCGATCCCCCACCGCACCTGGGTTTCCTTGTCCCGCCGGTTCGCCAGGGGCATGATGAGGTGGTTGTAAACCTGGGCCAGGGCGTTGCCGTGGCCCGAGCGCCAGTCGATGCTCAGGCGGTCCGCCTCCAGGATGGCCCGGTAGACGGCGGGGGAATATTCCTCCATCCAGGCAAGGAGCGTCGGCCCGAAGTTGAAGCTGATGCGGGCGTAGTTGCTGACGATGTCCCGGATGCGCCCCTCGCCGTCGAAGAGGCGGGATACGCCGTTGGGGGCGTAGCACTCGGCAGTGATCCGCTCGTTCCAGTCGTGGTAGGGGTGGGCCGAGTCCTGGATTTCCACCGCCTCAAGCCAGGGATTTTCCCGCGGGGGCTGATAGAAGTGGCCGTGTATGCAGATATGGCGGCTCATGGCAGTGGCACCTCCTGGTAGATGAGCACCGCGAACGGCGGCATGAGCAGGAGGGCGCCTTGGTCGAGCAGTTCCGGAGTACTGCTCTTCCCTCCTCCCCAGCAGCTGTCCGTCGAGTCGAGAATCTTCCGGTGTCGCCCTCGGATTCCGATTACGGGTACCGGCCGTTCGACACCGCTCAGGTTGAAGATGCAGATGACGTCGTCGCCATGGCCGTGTCTGTTCACCATGAGGACCTGCTCCATCCCGAAGCCGGTGACCGATGTCCCTTGCCGGGTCGAGTCACTGAACGGGGGAAGGGCCTTGCGCAGGCGGATCAGCTCCCGGGTGAAGGCGAAGAGGTGGCGGTGCATTTCCCGGTGGCGCTTTTCCGGGTCGATGCAGGCCGAACGGAACGTCTCCTCTGCCTGGGGGTCTGGGACCTCCGTATCCCAGCCGAAGGCGGCGAATTCCTCCCGCCGGCCCTTCCGGACCGCCTCGACCAGGTCCGGGTCGCCGTGGCTCGTGAAGAAGGGGAACGGGGCGGTCTCGCCGTACTCCTCCCCCATGAAGAGGAGGGGGAGATAGGGGGAGAGGATGACCATGGCGGCGGCCAGCTTCAGCTGCTCCGGCGACAGGGAGGAGGAAAGCCTGTCGCCGCGCGCGCGGTTTCCCACCTGGTCGTGATTCTGGATGCAGACCACGAACCGTTCGGGCGGCAGGTGGGACGAGGCGCTGCCGTGGCGCCGGCGCCGGTGGCGGGAATAGGTGCCGGCGTATACGAAACCGTCGCGCAGGGCGGTCAGCATCTGGGAGAAATCACCGAAATCCTCGTAGTAGCCCCTCCTCTCGCCCGTGAGGAGGGTGTGGAGGGCGTGGTGGAAGTCGTCGCTCCACTGGGCGTCGAGGCCGTGGCCGCCATGCTCGGAATCGGTGACGATCCGTGGGTTGTTCAGATCGCTTTCGGCGATGACGTGGACCTGGCGCCCCAGGCAGCCAGCGAGGCTGTGGACCGCGTCGGCCAGTTCGGCGAGGATGTGGCGGGCGCTGAAGTCGTAGATGCCGTGGACTGCGTCGAGGCGCAGCCCGTCCATGTGGTATTCGGCTACCCAGTGGAGGGCGTTGGCGATGACGTAGTGGCGGACCCCGTCGCTGTAGGGGCCGTCGTAGTTCACCGCGTCGCCCCAGGGGGTCCGGTAGTGGCCGGTGAAGTAGGGAGCGAAGGCGTGGAGGTAGTTCCCCTCGGGCCCCAGGTGGTTGTAGACCACGTCGAGAATAACCGCCAATCCCCGCCGGTGGCAGGCGTCCACAAAACGCTTGAGCCCCGCGACCCCTCCATAGGCGGGGTGGGGCGCATAGGGGAAGACCCCGTCGTATCCCCAGTTGCGGTTCCCGGGGAACTGGGCGACCGGCATGAGCTCCACGGCGGTGATGCCGAGCTCAACGAGATAGTCGAGGCGCCCCATGGCACCGTCAAAGGTTCCTTCGGGGGTGAAGGTCCCCACGTGGAGCTCGTATGTGATGAGATCCTCCAGGGGGATTCCCCGCCATGCGTCGTCCGTCCAGCCAAAGGCGTCCGGATCGACCACCTGGGACGGTCCGTGGACACCGTCGGGCTGACAGCGGGAGGCGGGGTCCGGGCGGTACAGATACCCGTCGATCAGATACCAGTAACGATCGCCGGCCGCGGCCCCGGAAATTACTCCGCTGAAGTTTTCGCCGTCGCGCTCCAGGGGGGCGGCCTCTTCGTTGCCGTTTCGTGACAGGATCACGCTCACCGATGCCGCCAGCGGCGCCCAGACCCGGAAACGGACCCCGCCGGGTACTGGACGGGCACCCAGATCGAGTTGCCAGGAGATCATAGCGTCTCCCCCGGTATGTTCGATGCCGGCCCATGCTGGAGGCGGACCGTGCGGATCGGAAAGGGGATCTCGATCCCCTCGGCGAGGTAGCGCCGGTGTAGCCGTTTCACGAACTCATGCTTGATGAGGTACTGGTCCACATACTCACACCCCCTCATGATGACCGTGAAGTTGATGCTGGAGTCCGAGAAGGCGTTGTAGCGGATGAAGGGCTCGAAGGTCGCCACCCCACCCTGGACTTCCCGGAGAAGGTCGCGGGCCACCTCGACGGTGACCTTCTCCACGTGTTCGAGATCACTGTCGTAGCTAACCCCGACGTCAAGAAGGATGGACATTTCGGTTTCCGGCAGATGGAAGTTGGTGACGATGGCACCCGCCAGCTTCGAGTTGGGAACGATCACGGTATTGTTCGGTAGGGTCCGGATAACCGTGTTGCGCCAGGAGATGTCGGTCACGTATCCCTCTTCGCCGCTCGACAAACGTATGTAGTCTCCCGGCCTGATTTGCCGCGTGGCGATGATGTGAAGTCCCGAAAAGAGATTGGACAGGGTGTCCTGAAGAGCCAGCGCAACGGCGAGACCCCCGACGCCGAGGGCCGTCAGCAGTGGCGTGATGGAGATTCCAAGGGACTGGAGTATGATCAGCATACCGATGGTGAAGGCGATTGCCTTTGCCAGGTTCGTGAAGATGGAGGTGGAGGGGAGGACCGCCTTTTTAGCGTAGAGGGTGACGAATCCGGCGGCGAGGCGGACCAGAAGCACCGTGGCCAGAAGGAGCAAGAGGACGAGGATTGCCTTGCCGGTCACCTCCCGTGTTCTCTCCGTCAGGGGAGTCCTGAGGAGTGCCCCATAGATGCCGGCGATAAAGAAGGCATAGAAGGTAATTCCCTTCAGGGAGGTTACGACCACTTCGTCCCCTTCCCAGGGGGTTTGCCGGGTGAGGGTCCGCAGTCGGCGCAGTACCACCTTCTCGACGATAATTCCTGCAAGGGCCCCCCCGGCAATGAAGGCAAGGGGCAACATGAATTCTTCTGCATTGGTGAACAGATTCATGAAATATCCTGAAGTGAATTTTTTGTTATAATACAAATGATTTGTACACAAATCAAATCCAGGTTCGCAACGGACTGGAAACACGAGAAAAAAGGTACTCCTTACGTGCGATGATGCTCGCGGGTTACCCTCGCCTCAGAGGCGCGTCGCGCGGAGCCTGAGGGCGTTGCTCACCACCGATACCGAGCTAAGGCTCATGGCCGCGGCGGCGATCATGGGGCTCAGGAGGATGCCGAAGACGGGGTAGAGGACGCCGGCGGCGACGGGGACTCCGACGGAGTTATAGGCAAACGCGAAGAAGAGATTCTGACGGATGTTCCTCATGGTGGCCCGGCTCAGGAGCCGGGCCCGGACAATACCGCGCAGGTCTCCCTTCACCAGGGTCACCCCCGCGCTTTCCATGGCCACGTCGGTCCCGGTCCCCATGGCGATCCCCACGTGGGCGCGGGCGAGCGCAGGGGCATCGTTGATTCCGTCGCCGGCCATGGCTACGATGTGCCCTTCTTCCTGGAGCGTTCTGACCTTGTCTGCCTTCTCCTCGGGCAATACCTCGGCGATTACCTCATCGATGCCGAGCTTTTCCGCCACCGCCCGAGCCGTGGTCCGGTTATCGCCGGTAAGCATCACGATTCGGATACCTTCCTCGTGAAGCAGCCCGATCGCTTCGGGGGTGGTCTTCCGGATCGGGTCGGCCACTGCGAGAATTCCGACCGCTTTCCCCTCGACCGCCACGAACATGGCCGTGGCCCCCTCTGTCCGCAACTGATCGGCCCGCTTTCTGAGCTCTCCCGGTTCGATGCCGAGTTCCTCAAGGAGTCGGGTGTTGCCGAGAGCGACGGCGACGCCGTCGACCCGTCCCGTGACACCCTTCCCGCTCAGCGCCTGAAACTCATCGACCTTGCCCGGCTCGACGCCCTGCGCTTCCGCGCCGGCTACGATCGCCGCGGCGAGGGGGTGTTCGCTCCCCCGCTCCAGGCTCGCGGCGAGAAAAAGGAGCCGCCCTTTGTCGATTCCCTGGGCATCGACCGCCGTGAGCCGCGGCTTTCCTTCGGTGAGGGTGCCGGTCTTGTCAACCACGAGGGTATCCACCAACCGCAGCGTCTCGATCGCCTCGGCGTTTTTGAAGAGGACCCCCAGCGATGCCCCTTTGCCGGCGGCCACCATGATTGACATGGGGGTGGCGAGCCCCAGGGCGCAGGGGCAGGCGATGATGAGGACAGCCACGGCGTTCACCAGGGCGTGCGCGAGGCGGGGCTCCGGCCCGAGGATTCCCCAGACGGCGAAGGTTATGCCGGCAATGATGACCACGGCGGGGACGAACCAGGCGGCCACTCGGTCGGCAAGTTTCTGAATGGGTGCCCGGCTCCGCTGCGCCTCGGCGACCATCTGGACGATCCGTGAGAGGAGGGTGTCCGCCCCGACCCGTTGGGCCCGCATGACGAGGGTGCCGCTTCCGTTCACCGTGCCGCCGGTCACCAGATCCCCCTTTGCTTTTTCCACCGGGATCGGCTCGCCGGTGATCATGGATTCGTCCACGCTACTCGAACCCTCGATAACCTCGCCGTCAACCGGCATCTTCTCGCCGGGTCTAACCCGCAGCAGGTTGCCCGGTTCCACCCGGTCGAGAGGGATATCCTCTTCGGAGCCGTTCTCCTTGACGAGGCGCGCCGTCTTGGGTGCGAGGCCGAGCAGCCCCCTGATGGCGGCGCCGGTTTGTGAGCGGGCCTTGAGTTCCAGCACCTGGCCGAGTAGGACCAGCGTGACGATCATGGCCGCTGCCTCGAAGTAGACGGCCACCGAGCCATCGGCGTGGCGGAACGAGGCGGGGAAGATGCCGGGGGCAACCGTTGCGGCGATGCTGTAAAGGTACGCCACGAGAACCCCGAGGCTGATGAGGGTGAACATGTTGAGGTTGAAGGTTGCCACTGATCGCCATCCCCGGACCAGGAACGGCCAGGCGCACCAGAGGACAACCGGGGTGGTCAGGGCGAGTTCCAGCCAGGTGCGGGTGTGCGGGGCAACAAGGGCGTCGAGGCGCACCCCGGGAATCATCCCTCCCATGGCGCTGGCGAAGACTGGAACGGTCAGGAGCAGCGCCACCCGGAAACGGCGCCGCATGTCAACCAGTTCCCGGTCTTCCTCTTCTTCCGCTGCCGGGGTTTCCGGTTCGAGGGCCATGCCGCACTTGGGGCAGCTTCCCGGCCTATCCTGGCGGACCTCCGGATGCATGGGACAGGTGTAGACGGCTCCCTGCTGTGGGGGCTCCGGTGCTGGTGATGGTTTTCCCTTTGTGTAGGCCGCAGGGTCGTTCCTGAACTTTTCAAGACAGTGCCCGCTGCAGAAAAAGTACGTGGTGCCGGCGTGCCCATGGGTGAATGTGGTTTTCTCGGGATCCACCTCCATGCCGCAGACCGGATCCATGGCATGGAGGTGAGGCGTCAAACCTTCCCTGGTTTTTTCGTGTCTCATCATTCCTCCCTGATGACCAGGCTTCGTACTGACGTTCTCCCTTCTCGGGGATCCCGTCCTGCCGCCAAGGGGTAGTTGAAGAAAGTGGGATGCTAGTCCCGCTTCTTCTCACCGACGTTCCTGATCCTGATGGCAGCCGGCTCATATCCGGCGGAACGGTACCCCTCGGGGATCGTTGCCGTGTTCCCGTCGCGCAGTTGGGTGTAGTGGGGCGACATGATCTCCACGCCCGCCTCGTTGAAACTGTCCTGAATGTTCTGGTGGAGCTCTGAGTAGATTTTCGCCATTTTGTGGGGCTGGTCGGTGTAGGCGTTGAGTTCGTAATTCACGTAAAAATCGTTCAGGGCGGTCTGGAACACGAAAGGCTCCGGCAGTTCGAGGACATGCTCTGTTCGGCGCGCCGCCTCCACGAGCAGTTCGTGGACCCGTTTCCAGGGAGCATCGTAGCCGATGGTGACGCTCGTATGGAGGATGAGACCATATTCCTGGGCGGAGGAACTGTAATTGGTGATGTGACTGCCGAGGACCATGGAATTGGGCACGGTTATGTCCACGTTTTTGATGGTCCTGATCCGGGTGACGAGGAGCGTTTTCTCCACCACGTCCCCCATGGTGTCGGCGATCTGCACCCGGTCACCGATCCGGAAGGCCCGCGTGTAGGTGAGGATCACCCCTGCCACGATGTTGGCGACGGCCGAGGTGGAGCCGAGGGAGAAGAGCACGCCCAGAAAGATGGATACCCCCTTGAATGCGGGCGATTCCGATCCCGGCATGTAGGGGAAGGCCACAACCGCCGCGAAGGCGATAATGAGGAACCGGACGATCTTGAAGGTCGGCTCCGCCCATTCGCTGAAAAAGCCGGGGATGGAAATGGTCCCCTTGCCGATTTCGGCGAAGACCAGCCTGATGAGCTTGAGTATGTAGTGAGTTACCAGGACGATGGCGATGATGAAAAACATGTTGGGAAGAGAGTCCCAGACGGCGCTGCCGATTGTCGAGAATGGCGCCAGGAGATAGTGGAGGAGCTTGGCGCCGAAGCCGTGGGTCCAGGGGAAGAGGCTGAATACCAGGGGGATATAGATGTAGAAGAGGAGCAGGGTGAGGAAAATCCGGCACCCCTTAGCCAAGGCTTTCAGGGCTGCCACGATCCGGTCGGCGTTTATGATCTCGAAGGCCTGGATCTTGAGTGTTCGGATCTTGGTCCCGCGCCACGAATCGAGCTTTCGGTACAGCGCCGGGAATAAACGCCCGAATACGATGAGAAGGGCCAGGAGAACCACTGTTGCAAGAAGGACGTACACGGAGTTCTTAACGATATTCTTTGTCTCGTATCTGCTCCAGTGCTCGGCAAGGGCTGCCCGGATTGTTGCCGCGCGCTCCCGGGCGAGACTCTGGTGGGTTTTCCTCTCCGCAGACGCATCCCGATCGGTGATAGTCATAATGGTGAGGTCGCCGGCTACGATGTCGGAAGAGCTTTCCCCCTCGACAACGTCGACGGTATCGCTGCGGAAAAAGGGATCGCTCGTAAGTTTCTGGAGCCGCTCCGTGATGATGCGCGCCCTGTCTTCGGGAGAAAAGGAGAGAACCCGTTCCCTGACTGAGAAGAGTTCCTTCCCGTCCAGCATGACCGGAGCCCTGGGCGTTACGGGGGGAGGTGCGTCCTTTTGCGGGGAAGCCGCCGCCCCGCTGGTGAAGAGAGCAATTACAATCAGGAAGTGAAGTGCGAACCGGAAAATTCTGAACATGAGCCACCCGTTGCGCGTCGTTAATGGGAGTAGAGCGAAGCCATCGTTTAAACTGTACCAGCAACAATGGCTGTTTCAACGGCGGGCCGGCTTTGAGGAGAGGGTTGAGGCGGGAAGCTACGTGGATTCGGGCGCGAGGCGTTTGGTGAGGACGCGGAAGAAGGACGGGTAGATGATGCTGGCGAAGAGGGCGGTGAGGACGAGGGCGCCGTTCATGGCAGGGGAAAGTATCCTCATTTTTTCGCCGATGGTGCCGGCAACGACGATCATGGAGAGAGGGGCCGAGATGAGAAGGGACATGCGACCCGCGTCCATGAACGAGATGCCGAGGGGCCGGGCCAGGAGCAGGAGCGGAGGAAGGTTGGAGGCCAGCACCGCCAGGGTGAGGTACAGGGCGGTGGTGATGGTTGGGGGGTACATGAGGAAGTCGATGTTGAACTGCCCCCCGACGCCGATGAAAAAAAAGGGGATGAAGAAGCCGAAGCCGACGGCGTTGATTTTCTCCTCGAACTTTCCCTTGCTCCGGAAGACGTAGCTGAAGATCATCCCCGCGATGAATGAGCCGAGAATCGGTTCGATCCCCGCCAGCGATGCCAGTAGTCCTCCGGCAAAGGCAAGGGTGATGACGGTCCGGATCCCCTCCTCGACGGGGTCTTCGCTCTCCATGACCATCCGTACCCGTTCCGGATTCCACCAGACAAGCACGTAGAGAACCTTGAGGACCACGAAGGCGAGCCCGAAGAGGACGGTCAGCTTGACCAGTTCCATGCCGGCCATCATGGTGAGCCCGTGCTTGTGGTAGGCGTCGATGAAGGTCAGGACCAGGATCGAGAGGAGTTCACCGGTAAGTGATACGCCGACGATCTGTTGCCCCAGGGGGGTCTTGATGAGCCCCAGTTCCCGGAGGACGGGGATGACGATGCCGCCTGATATCATGGCCACCGACACCCCGAGATAGAACGGTTGCCCCAGGTAGACGAATACAAGGGGAGTGATGGTGAAGGAGAGGAGGGCGACGAGCACGTACCAGACGCTCTTGCCGCTCTTGCGGATCTGGCGCAGATCGAGCTCCATGCCTGCGATGAACATCAGGTAGATGAAGCCGATCTCCCTCAGGAGCTCGAACCATTCCGGCACCCTCTGCCGGAGGATCAGATTGAACAGCACGACCCCGAAGACTATCTCCAGGGCCGCCGACGGGATGCGGAAGCGCCGTCCAAGAAACGGGATAACCATGGCCCCGCAGAGGATCATGAGAAAGGATGTCTGGTTTTCGAGCATAACGTTGCCGGTTCGTTCGTTTCACCCGTGGTTAAATGGCGGATTGAGCAGATGGTATCAGAAGGGTCGTCACTGGTGCACGCTTAACCGTATGCCAGCAGACGTCGGGACGGAAAACTCTCCTGAAGAAGTTGTCCGTGCGCCAGCTTCCGATGCTGGCCACGGTCATGTCAAAGGAGTCAAGGGACTCCCGGAAGGCCCGGATCGGGTTGCCCTCCAGCTGATTGATGGCGACATTTTTCTTGAACAGCAGAGCCAGGTCGGGGACGGTCTTTTTCATCATTTCGAACTCGCGTATCTCTTCATCCGTGGCGATATAGGGGGAGAGGGTGGCGAAGAGGGTGGTGATTTCGAAATGTACCGATGACGACATCTCGAGAGCGGTGCCCAGTGCCTGCTGGAGTCCCGGATCGTCGAAACAGGGTACCGCGATCTTCTGGTACGGAAAGGTGCCGCGGGCAAGGAGAAGCGGCGCGCCGGCTATGCGGGACAGTTCCATCATCATGAGCTTCTCGGACCGTTCGCTGATGAAGGAAAAGAGGACCCCAACAGGGCGGGGAGGCGCGAGCATGACCAGAGCGGGCCGGGCGCTGTGGCGCTTCATGATCCCCCCGATTGCCATGGATGGTAGCAGGGGGGTTGCCTCAACTATCGGCGGCTCGGAGCATCGTTCGTCCACCCGTTTGAGAAGCTTCTCCGCACGGCTCGTCGCTTCAGGTGGATGAAAAATGAGCAGTTGATTGAGGGGGAATGTGTCGAGAATGTAGACTACTTCCTCCAGATACCGGTCGCCCTCCATTCCGCTCAGGTAGACGTAGAGGGCGTCGCCGTATTCGCGGGGAAATGCCTCGAAACGGAAGGTGAGCATCTGGGCGATGGTATTGATGGCCTGGGGATCTCCGAGAACGATGACCTTGTCATGGGGCTTCAGGGTAACGGCACCGGTCGGTACCACGATCTGTCCCTCGCGATAGATAATCCCAATCCGCCAGCGCTGGGGCCTGAGGGAGGCGAGGGGTTTGTTGACCAGTCGGGAGAAGGGGTGGACCTCCACCTCAAGAATTTCGTTTTTGCCGATTCCTATCCCATGAACGGCCTTTGTCTTGAGCTCGAGGCGGTTACGCAGGCCAATGGCGCTGACGGTGAAGATGCTCTCCACCTCGGCACCGTAGCGTTCAAGTTCGGCGATTCCCTCCTGGGTGATGCCGAGGGCGATGACCCTCTGTACCACGAAATGCTCGGCAAGAAGGCGTGCCACTTCGATGTTTACCCGTTCGCTGGTGGTGCAGATGACGATCGTGTCGGCTTCGCCGATTTGGGCACGTTCAAGCATGAGGCGGCTCGTGGCATCGCCCTGGATAAGGGTTGCCGCTTCGCCGTAGATCTGGCGGGCTGCCTCCAGGGCTTCAGCCCCCAGATCGATGCAGACGAGGGGGATGTCACGGGACAGCATGGTTATGAGGGGGCGGCCCACGGTGCCAAGGCCAATGATGACAAAGCGGGATTCGGCCATTACCAGACAACTCCTTCGAGCGGCATTTTTTCGGGCGGGTTCCGACGCCTTTGAAATAATAACAGGTTTTTTCCGCGAAATCTCAGAGCCGAAATCCAGCAAAAGATGCCTGCAATCACTACTGGCCGGTTAATGGTTGAATACATTCCGTATTGAATACACCATTTATTTATTTTAAATTGTTTTTACAAAAAATGTTTGCATACAAATCAAAAGGTGTTATATTCGGTTGCAAGTTTAACAGGTGGTCATCACATGCCTCAGTATTACTGCTTTAAAAATCAAGTATTTCAATTTGTTGCTTTCTGAAAATCTGGTGATGAAGTTTTGCGGTTTGACTTTGACGGGCTGGGTAAGGCATGGGTAAAAGAACTCTCCTCATAGTGACGGGCATCATTTCTTTATTCTTTGTCGTCCTGGGAATGAGAAATCCGGATCTGAACCGCTCAGCGGCGCCGAAGCCGCGTCCCCGGGCCGTCATCGAGAGCATTGCAAAGACTTCGGACAGGGTTGTCGCGCAGCTTGATTTGACTGCCGTGGCGCTGCCCGTAATCGTGTCCTACCCCTCCCCACTAATATCGGATATTCCGTGGATTCCTGACGTTTATCCCTCTCCTTACCCCCCTCTTCTTACATCCCATTCCTCACGAGCACCACCTCTCTCGTAGTTTTGCCAGGCTGATCAGCCGAATCGTATCTTAGATTTCATCGTATTGCCAATGGACGGACGGCTGTACGTGCCGGGCTCGCCGGTATGCGCGGACGGTTCACTTCTCTGTGTGTTGAGTCATGGAGTGAGTGGAGGCGGGTCTGGAGCAATGCTCTGTTACCCGTGACTCCGGCCTTGTCCGGCCTCTGTCGCCTGCATCAAGAAATGCGTAAGGCGGTGCCTGGATTCAGAGAGTATGAATTCTACAAGAGAGTGAGGTGAACACGCATGCGAAACGGCAAATCCGCAGGACCTGTCTATACGATACAGATAGTCAGCAATGCACTTGACATGCTTGAGTTGCTGGCCATGCGGCCGGTTAATCCGTCGCTTGGACGGCTGGCAGAGTCGCTCAACCTGTCAAGGAACAAGGCATACCGGCTTCTTTCAACCCTGTGCGACCGGGGCCTTGTGGAACAGGACCCGGAAACTGGCACCTATGCCATAGGTGTTGCGGCATTGGAACTGGCTCAAAGGTTGCTCCGTCAGGCTCCTGTCGTGAACCACGCCCATCCGATCATGGAGGACTTGGCGAGAAAGCATGATGAAGCCGTTTATATGACGGTTATGCGTGGTGATGACGTTGTGTTTCTCGACATGGTCGATTGTGAACGTCAGGTGAAGGCCACGTCCCTGATCGGCCGGCGTTTTCCCTATTTCACGAACGCAGCCGGCAAAGCCATCAAGGCCCTTGAGGGAGCCGATCCACTGAACCTGCTGAAAAAACGGGGCAGAAAAAACAAGTTGCTCGATGTGGGGACCTTGCTGGAGGAACTGCACGAGATCCGCCACAAGGGTGTAGCCGTCGACTGCGGCGGTCTCGGGGAAGGGATCGTGAGCGTTGCCGTGGCAGTTCGGGACTATGCCGGAAAAGTGGTCGGAGCGATCACGATGCTCGTGCCATCGTTCAGGGTAGTGGCCGATAGGCTGGAGAGCGAGATTATCCCATCTCTGAGGGAAGGGGCGGCCCTGCTCTCCATGAAGCTGGGACACGGACCATGCTGAAGGCCACGCCAAATAGTGTGAAAGGAGGTGGTGACGCGCAGAACACAACAATGGGGAGCGGGACGCCGCTCCGGTACCAATAAAAAACAGAGGAAAGGAGTAACTCCCATGGCTGAAAAACAGTACGACTGGGGCGCAATCGCCAAGAATCCCAAGTTTGTCGAACTCCACCGGAAGAAAACGACGTTTCTCGTCGGTTGGTGGGTATTCTCCACCGTCTTCTACTTCCTCCTTCCGATCGGCGCGGCTTATGCTCCCAGTCTCTTCAAAATCAAGGTCCTGGGCCGGATCAATTTCGGCTATCTCTTCGCCCTCTCCCAGTTCTTCGTTTCCTGGGGGATCGCCATGTACTACGCCCATGTGGCCAACAAAGACTTCGACCGGCTCACCCGCGAGTTGGTGGAAGAACTGAAATAGGAAGGAGGATTGCGATGAGAAAATGGATTGCCGGCATCACCCTAGCCCTCTCACTGGGTTCGTTCGCCTTCGCTGAAGAGCCCGCCAAGACCACCGCTGCCCCCGGCGCCCCTGTTGCGGTCTCCGCCCCGGCCGCCGCCTCGGCACCGGCGGCAACTGCCCCCGCGGCTACAACCGACGCCGCCAAGGCAGCTACGCCGGCACCGGCCCCTGAGGGCAAGAAGCTCAAAGCCAACCCGATGGTCACCATTCCGATCTTCCTGATCATAATCGCCGTCACCATGTCAGTCGTCGTCTGGTCGGCCAAGCGGACCAAGTCGGCCGCCGACTTCTACACCGCCGGTGGGGGCATAACCGGCACCCAGAACGGCTGGGCAATCGCGGGCGACTACATGTCGGCAGCGTCATTCCTGGGGATTTCGGGCATCATCTCCCTCTATGGCTATGACGGGTTCATGTATTCGGTGGGGTGGCTCGTGGCCTACATCACGGTGCTCCTGATCGTGGCGGAGCCGTGCCGCAACGCGGGCAAGTACACCCTGGGTGATATCCTCTCCTTCCGCACCGAGCCGAAGCCGGTCCGAGCCGTGGCGGCCCTGTCGACGGTAACCGTTTCCACGTTCTACCTCACCGCCCAGATGGTCGGTGCAGGGAAGCTCATGCAGCTCCTCATAGGCATACCCTACAAGTTTGCCATCATCGGCGTCGGCATCCTCATGGTTGGCTATGTGGTGTTCGGCGGCATGACCGCCACTACCTGGGTACAGATCATCAAGGCCGGCCTTCTCATGTCTGGAGCGTTTCTCCTTTCCATCCTGGTGGCTGCAAAGTCGGGGTTCAGCCCGTTCCAGTTCTTTAATGACATCGCCACCAGCTCGAACATCATCGAGCACGTCCAGAAGACGGTTCTCAAGGATCCCATCGCCGTGGCCGGTTTCGACTACGGGCAGCGCTTCCTTGAGCCTGGTCTTTTCCTGAAGCAGCCCCTCGACCAGATCTCCCTCGGCATGGCCCTCGTGCTCGGCACCGCCGGCATGCCCCACATCCTGATGCGCTTCTTCACCGTGCCGACTGCCCAGGCTGCCCGCAAGTCGGTTATCGTGGCCATGTTCATCATCGGCTTCTTCTACATTCTGACAACACTGCTCGGCTTCGGCGCCGCCCTCCACGTTACTCCCCAGGCCGTTTCCAAGGTCGGTAAAGGTGGCAACATGGCCGCCATGATGCTTGCCCAGCAGTTGGGCGGCGACATCTCTCCGTTCATTGGCGACCTCCTCCTGGCCTTCCTCTGCGCCGTAGCCTTCGCCACCATCCTCGCCGTCGTGTCGGGTCTAGTTCTGGCCGCCTCCGCCGCCATCGCCCACGACATCTACGTGAATGTCATCAAGGACGGCCACGCCGACCAGCACGAGCAGGTCATGGCCGCCCGGGTCACCTCCCTCTGCGTTGGCGCCGCCGGCATCGTCATCGGCATCGCCGCCGAGAACCAGAACGTCGCCCACCTGGTGGCCCTGGCCTTCGCCGTTGCCTCCTCGGGCAACCTGCCGGTCGTTGTCATGTCCCTCTTCTGGCGCAAGATGAACACCGCCGGCGTCATTTCTGGCCTCGTGGTGGGCACAGTGGCAGCCATCGCTCTAGTGATGGTCTCCCCCAACATGACCTACCCGAAAAAGATTGCCGCCGACGCTCAGAAGGTGGTTACGGTTCTGGAGAAGAAGCAGGCCGACGGCGCGGTCCTCACCGAAAAGGAGATGAAGGATCTCGACAAGGCCAGGGCCGACTACGAGAAGAACAAGGATGGCAAATCCATGCTCGGTCTGGATAAGCCTCTCTTCGCCCTGAAGAATCCGGGCATCATCTCCATCCCGCTCGGCTTCATCGCTGCCATCGTCGGCTGTCTCGCCTTCCCGAGCCGCCGCGCGGAGGAGATGTTCGACGAGATCTACGTCCGCCAAAACACCGGCATCGGCATGGCCAAGGCCATCGACCACTAAGAAGCACACCGCACAGAATCAGAGACTGCTATCGGGGGAAGGGAAACCTTCCCCCTTTTTTCGTGCGTTCCACCACAAGGGAATGCCGCCCGTTATGCCTTGCTCAGATCTCCACCTGCTGACCCAGTTCCACCACTCGGTCAGCCGGGAGGTTGTAAAACGCCGTGGCCTGGAGGGCATTGTGTGCCATGAAGGCGAAGAGCTTTTCCCGCCAATGGGGCATCCCGCTGACCTTTTCGGTGGGGATCAGGTTTTCGCGGCCCAGGTAAAACGTGGTCGTAGCGGGATCGGTGACGAGCCCGAGCGGAAGGCACTCCCGTAGGATGACCGGCACGTTGGGGCTCTGCATGAACCCGTAGCGCACGATAAGCCGGTAAAATCCCTGTCCCATCCGTTTCAGGTCGATCCGCTCGGAAGCAGATACACGGGGGACGTCTTCCGTCAGGACGGTGAGGATCACCACCTGCTCGTGGAGAACCTTGTTGTGCTCCAGGTGATGAATGAGGCTGGGGGGGGCGGGATAGAGCCTTCCCGACATGAACACGGCGGTGCCGGGCACTCGTTGGGGAGGCTTTGCAGCAAGCCTTTCGAGAAATGCCGGCAGGGGTGTCGCCTGGGCAAGCAGATGGGACGTGACGAGCTCCCGCCCCCGGCGCCAAGTGATCATGACGGTAAAAACCGCCAGTCCCGCTGCCAGTGGGACCCATCCCCCGGTACCCACCTTAAGGATATTCGCGCTGAAAAATGCCAGGTCGACTGCCAGAAAGAGCGCCGTAATCCCCGCGACGGTAACGGGAGGCCAGTGCCAGCGCTCACGCATTACAAAACAAACCAGAAGGGCGGTAATGACCATGGTGGTCGCAACGGCCACGCCGTATGCCGCAGCCAAACCGCTCGAACTGCCGAAGCCGGCCACAAGTGTGATGGTGGCGAGCATCAGTGCCCAGTTGACGGCCGGGATGTAGATTTGCCCGATCTCCTCGGACGAAGTCTGAATGATCCTCATCCGCGGGCTCAGCCGCAACTGGACGGCCTGCCGGGTGAGGGAGAAGACGCCGGAAATGACCGCCTGGGAGGCAATAATGGTGGCCATGGTGGCGAGAAGGACCAGGGGGTAGAGGGCCCAGGTGGGGGCCAGATGGTAGAAGGGCTCCGTTGCCTCGGAGGGGTTGTTCAGCAGCAGCGCTCCCTGCCCGAAGTAGTTGAGCAGCAGCGCCGGCAGCACGCAGCCGAACCATGCCAGCCGGATGGGGAGCCGGCCGAAATGTCCCATGTCCGCGTACAGGGCTTCTCCTCCGGTCACCACCAGGAACACCGCTCCGAGAACCTGAAAGGCGCTCCAGCCGTCCCGGATCAAAAAGCGGATGGCGTACAGCGGGTTCAAGGCGCCGAGGACCTCCGGGGCCATGGCGATACCCCTGATTCCGAGCAGGGCGAGCACCGTGAACCAGAGGACCATGACCGGTCCGAAGATCGCGCCCACGCGGGCCGTGCCCCGGTTCTGGATGAGAAAGAGCAGGACCAGGATTACGATGGTGAGGGGAACGATGTAGGGCTGGAACAAGGGGGTTGCGATCTTGAGCCCCTCGACGGCGCTCAGGACCGATATGGCCGGGGTCAGCGTTCCGTCCCCGTAGAGCAGGGCAGCGCCGAAGAGGCCGAGAAAAACCAGGATCTTTCGCGGTGACCGGTTTTCATCACCCCAAGGATTGAGCAGCGCCGTCAGGGCCAAGATGCCGCCTTCGCCCCGGTTGTCGGCCCGCAGGACAAACACCAGGTACTTGAGGGAGATTATGAGGAGCAGGGCCCAGACGATCAGAGAAAGAACACCAAGGATGTTGTCGGGGGTGGCGGGGTGGGGGGGCTTGCCGTGAAAGCACTCGCGCACGGCATAGAGTGGGCTCGTTCCGATGTCACCGTAGACGACTCCCAGGGCTGCCAGCCCCAGTCCCAGCGACTGGCGAACAGTGCCGGTATGTACCGTGTCGTTATTTCCCACAAATACCCGTTTGTTCAGGCAGGAACAACGCCGCTACGGCGTCAGTTTCCGGCAAGCTGAAACTTCGGTCGAAACTCCGCTAACAGGTCGAGATACTCCTGCATGAGTCGGGCGAGGAGGAAAGAGCGTCGCACGCTCTCCCGCGCCCGTTGCCCGATTTCGCGGCGCAACCGGACGTAGCGCAGCAAATCTACGATCCGGTCGGCTGTTCCCTCTTTGGAGGAGACGAGAAAACCGTTGATGACGTCAGCGATCTGTCGGCGAATACCGCCGACGTTGCCGCCAATCACTGGCGTTCCCTTCCACATGGCTTCCGCCACCGTGAGACCGAACCCCTCCCGGAGCGACTTCTGGAGAACCACTGCCGCCCTGCTCTGGAGGGCGTTGACAAGGGCCGTGTCCTGTCGCTCAGGATGATGTAATGACTTGAATACAAAGAATACCAGGCAACACCCGGTCACGCAAAGAGAGGGAGGGCAAGCCGCCGGCGCAAGAGGGGGGATGCTGAAGTGTCGGAACTGCGGCTCTGTCAGGCGTGGCGGTTGAGGGGAATGATAAATCCTGTTACTGTTAACGGAAACTGAATCGTGCCGTCTTGCGGGTCAGGGGAGGATTCTCCATGAGTTTGTTAAAGGGTCGGTGTCGGCGAAGGACCACGAGTAGAGGGCAGAAATCGGGCCGACAACCGCTTGTTTTCAGCTATGAACACCCTGCTCGATCCTTCCGAGAGTGTCGAGGACCACGTGGATACCGGTGCACGTATTCATGAGTGAAATCGGCGTATCGTAGCCGATGGCGAGAATTGGAGCCTTGAGCCATTTCACAGCGCTGTCAAAACTCCCCAGAACCGCCGTTGCACGTTTCACAACGAAGATGATCTGCAACAGGTGATTGCCAACTCGAAGTGGCAGCTTTTGGTCTTTCCCCAGATGACGTATCGTAACCCACGGAACTTTCAGAAGGGTACACAGTTCCTGTGGTGAAATCCCTATCAAATCCGCAGTACTCAAAAGCAGTTCACAGCTGACGCCCTCTCTCAACATCTCCAGCATCGAGTAGCTGGAGTGAAATTCCAGGAATATGTCCGATTCCGATTTATTCATATGGAGCCTCCACCTGTTGTTCAAAAGAAATGGCGCATCGCACCCTGTTAACCGGGTACGATGTGCCATTTTGAATTGATTACTCCCAAACGTACGATATATCGAAGCCATACATTTGCTGGACGTGTTCGATGAATATCTCGCTGATCTCCACTTTATTGCCGTTCTGTGCATCAATAAGGGAAAAGGCGAAAAGCCGCCCAAGGGCTGGACTGAGGAGGCTGCCGAAGAACTCATCGAGCCCCGCATGATCGCTGGGTGGAGCTTCATGACGCTGGCTTGCCCACTCGTCCGAAACGGTTTCCGCGCATGCACGGTAGATGTAAGCGGGTACCGGGCGTGAGTTTCGTTCCCATTCCTGGATTCTGTGGCTTGGTGCCGGCTTTCCGTCCAGGCCATGACAGTGGATTCCGAGGAGCCTTCCGTAGCTCTTGTAGGTCCTTTTCAGTGCCTTGCGTATTTTCCTGATATCAAGCTGCGGTTGTTGTCTGTTCATGGTGTTTCCCCTTTCTCACTATTTATCAGCAGTGCCGCGGACCCGGTACAAAGACCTCGCTCTGGTACTTGAGCATAATATTCTCACGGTGATCGAGGTACTCGTCCGGAGTAATCGTCATTTTCAACCGTTTCAGTTCGGCGTGCATCTCTGTATGTGCTGCTCTGGACATGCACAACAGGTTATCTACCCTGTTGTTCTCCCGATTTTCATCGCGGTGGTGGATGATGCAGCCGTCAGGAACCCGGCTACCGTGGTGTCGTTCCCAGGTGACGATATGCTCCATGCGCTGATAGAGTTGCCGTGTTGTCGCGTCATAAACCCTCAACTGGATATACCCATCCTTTGTCGTGTGATGACTGGCTTTGTCCCACAGGGGGCTGCTGCTTGGGATATATGGTTTTTCCTGACGCTTACGCTTGATTTTCCAGCGGTTGCTCAGCAGATTCCGGGAAAAATAGCCCGAACATTGGCGGTTGCAGTGACGCTGGGTTGAAGACGCATCCGGATTTTGCCAGCCGCAGTGCATGGTGACGAGTTGGGTTTTCATTCGGCACTCCCGATGATATCCGTGTTTACATGCCCCTCTATGAGGCCAAACTTGACGAGCACATCCCTGCCGACCAGTTCAAAGAGGGGAAAGGAAACGGTCAGGCGGCGATTCCGGTTCACAAGTTGGATCTTGAGGATGAATTCATTGCAGAAATCTCCAACCTCGTTACCAGGGATGACCGTTGCATTCTGTTCTAGTTGGCGCCGTCGACCGAAACCATATATGGCGTTGGCAAGGAACGACTCTCTGTCACGCATCATGAAGCGGAGCCAGTCCCGGGCTTCCTCACGAGTCAGTTGATCGTGTGTAATCTTGAGGTTTTCATCTATCCAGGTCACTCTTGTCGTATCGATGTTTGTCATGGCTGTTCTCTCCTTGCGATGTGCTGTTACGGCTGTGAATATGTTACTGCCGGCTGAATGCGGGATTCGAGGAGCCTCTCGATGGCGGAGCCATCATTGCGGGTAATGTTCGGGACAAATCTTGAGTAGACGGTGAACAGCATCCTGGTGTTCACATGCCCCATCTGGCGGGCTATCCACTCGGGATTCTCGCCGGCGGCAAGCCACAGGGTGGCAGCTGTATGGCGAGTCTGGTAGGGTCGGCGGAGGTTCATGCCCAGGCGGCGGAGGGTAGGAGTCCAGACCCTTTTGGTGATATTTCGATGTTGGAGAGGGGAACCGTTTCGGGTGCAGAACACGTATTTGCTTAGACCACGGGTAACGGTATGCTGTTCCCTGAGGGCCTTGTAAACCAGTGATGACATTTCTATTGTGCGGACAGATTCCGGGGTCTTGGTTGTGTCATCCCGGCCGTCGACAACGGTTTCCCTGATGAGGATCTGCCGGCGCTCGAAGTCAACGAATTTCCATTTCAATCCGTCGATTTCGGCCGTCCGCATGCCGGTGAAAAATCTGACCGTGTAGTAGTTTTTGAAGTCGGGCCTCACGTTCTCAATGAACCTGAGTACTTCCTCTAGCGAGAAGGGGTCGACATCCGACTTGGGGACACGGAGCTGTTTTATTCCGATGCATGGTGTGGTAAATTCAAAACGGTCGGCTGCTTCTGCCAATATCATGCGTAATGTCGTCATGATATGATTGATCCGGTCAGCTGAGAGCGCTTTCTTTCCGTCTTCAACTTTGCCGAGTGTGGAACGGAACTTAAGGACCTCAGCCTTGGTGACGCGGCCGACCTCTTTTTCGCCGAACGCCGGGAGCAGGTGCCGGTTCATGTTTGTTATGACTGTCTTCCTGTAGGAGTTTTTCCATCGTACGCAGTTTTCTTCGTACCACTCTGCTGCAAACTTCCTGAACAGTGGGGACGAGCCGTTCTCATTTCTCTGGTCGTCTCCGTCAGTAGCTTCTGCGCTGAACTTCTGCAGCATCGGTGAGTTGGGGAAGTAGCTCGCGTAGTCGAAGGTCCCGAGTGTTATCTCGGCCTCGATCCGTTTGAGTACCTTCTCCATGTTCTTCCTGTTCTCCTTGGTGTCAGGTAGAGTTGTCTGCTCCCGGCATCGAGCTCCCTGGTACCGGAAGTCGAACATCAGCAGACCATTTTCCTTTCTCATTCTGATACTACCCATGGCAAATCCCTCCTCTCGCCAGCGGAATCATCGGCATCTCCTCCCGTGACTCCTTTGTCATGTCCCGTTCGATCGTCTCCCAGATGAACAGAATTTTCCTTCGACCGAACGGTCGGATGTAGTGGATTCCCTCAAGGAGGACCGAATCTTTGAGGTATTCACGGATGTAGCGGGGTTCGTAGTGGAGTCTGCTTGCCAGTTCCTCGGTGGTGATGTACGTCTGAGTTGCCATGAGTAACCTCCTGTATTGTTTTATGGTGTAATCATACCACGAATAATTATGCATGACAAGAATAATATGTATTGTGGAAATAATTATGTTTGAAGAGAATGGATATGCTTGTTATGATTGGACTTTGAAAGATAAACTTTAGGTATGGGGGGTGTATGATCCGCTTCCGATTGAAAGAATTGATCTCCAACGAGGAGTTCAGGGCGGGGAAAAGAATAACTCTGGGGAGTATTGCAGAGGCTACGGGGATAAAACAACCGACGTTGTCGCGGATTGCCGGAACACGAGGCTACAACACGACTACCGATAACATTGACAAGCTGTGCCGGTATTTCAGTTGCGCTGTGGGCGACATTATGGAATATGTCCCCGACGAGGAGGTAATGGGGGAGGGGGAGAAGGTTTAATTTGGGCTAGAACTGTCCACTACATGAGGAACCCATGACAAAAGCTGACATCGCAGAAATCATCTCCGGCAGACTCGAACTTTCCAGAAAGGAGTCCGCCGAGCTCGTGGATGCTCTCCTCGAGGTGATCAAGAAGGGCCTTGAGAAGGACGAAAAGGTGAAGATATCGGCCTTTGGAAGTTTCGAGGTGAAAAAGAAGGGCGACCGACGAGGCCGGAATCCTCAGACAGGGGAGGACCTTACTATCGAGGCCCGCGCGTGCTCTCCTTCAAGCCGAGCCCAATACTTCGCAACGGCATCAACAAGTAAAGCCTATGTGCGGCCGCTTTACCCTTGCTCTCCCCCCTGAAATGCTGGCCGAAGTCATCGGCGAGATCGAGCAAGGGCGCATCCAGCCCCGTTACAACATCGCCCCGACCCAGCAGGTGGCCGTTGTCCGCCAGGACGCTGGTGGCCAGAGGCACCTTTCGTACCTTCGCTGGGGCCTCATTCCACCGTGGGCAAAGGATGTCTCCGTCGGCAACCCCATGATCAATGCCTGGGTCGAGACGGTCCACGAGAAACCCGCCTTCCTGCATGCCTTCCGTTCCCGGCGCTGCCATGTTTTTGCGTCTGGCTTTTTCGAATGGGAAAATAAAAAGGGGAGGAGACAGCCGCTCTATATCTGCATGAAGGACGGCGGTCCCATGATCTTCGCCGGCCTCTGGGAGAGCTGGAAATCCCCGGAAGCGGAGATCATCGAAACCTGCACCATCCTCACCACAAACGCGAACAGCCTCATCAGGCCCATCCACGACCGGATGCCCGTCATTCTCGGAAGGAGCGACTGAGACACTTGGCTCTCCCGCGACGCAAAGCGGTAGCAGCTTCTCCCGCTTTTCCAGCCATATCCTTCAAATCTCCTTGTAGTTCGGATGTATGGTGGTTCTGCCGTCTATGGAGGATCTCCTGTTGGTGGTGTTCTGGGCCAAGTGCGGCGTGATCTTGAGCCTACGCTGCTCTTTGACGAATGATTCTGTGTCGTAGCCTTTGTCCCTACCTAGAGTGATCCGTCGGGCGTCCTTGGCAACTGCTGCACCATGGCCTTTGCTGCGTCGCGTTCACCGGAACCGGTTGCGGTTGTCACCTTGGTCCTGATAATGAGGCCACTGCGATTCTCCAGCAGGGTATGTCCCTGGTAGCAGAGCTTGGCTTCTATATTCTTCCCCTTGTGGTAGGGCCGGGCTGTCCATGATAGTCACCCCTGTCAGCCCGGGCCCTAGAGTTGAGGCTGAACATGACGACTATGGTGAAGAGCAACGCAATCTAGAGCCTCTTGGTCTGTGAGTATTCGACCCGATACATAATTAAGGATATCCCTCTCGTTCCATGGGCAACAGTTGTGAGCGGCGTACTTTCCTCCCAACTAAATCGTGTTAAACTTTTGTAGCTTATCCCTCATGCACGAGTATGGTGGGGGGACTATCTCACATAGAGATACGGCGTAGGGTCTCCATGGGTTTTCGTTCAAGGAGGAACACCATGAAGCATTGGACGCTGAAATCCGCTGGCAAAATATCCCTGCTGATAGCTCTTCTCCTGATCTCGCTGATTTTCCTGGGGGGATGCGACGGGAGGAGCAAGACCGAGTTCGTCGGGTTCCCCCAATCATTTGCTGACCTCTCCGAAAAAATCAGACCCGCCGTGGTGAACATCAGCACCACATCAACCGTCAAAATACCAGGCAACCCCTTTAGGCACTTTTTCGGCCCCGAGGAAAATGGGCCATTCGGCGATTTCTTCAAGAATTTTTTCGGTGACATGCCCGACCGCGAGATGAAACAGCAGAGCCTCGGCTCCGGGATCATCATCGACAAGGACGGGTACATTGTCACCAACAACCACGTGGTGGATAACGCCGAGGAGATAAAGGTCAAGCTCTCTGACGGCAGAGAATTCAAAGCCAAGGTCATCGGAAGGGATTCCAAGAGCGATCTTGCGCTGATCAAGATATCCTCCCCCTTCAGGAATCTCCCTGTTCTCCCCCTTGGCGACTCCGACAAAATGAGAGTTGGTGATTGGGTGCTTGCCGTGGGCAACCCTTTCGGCCTCGAACACACCGTGACCCAGGGGATCATCAGTGCTACCGGGAGAGTGATCGGCTCCGGGCCCTACGACAATTTCCTCCAGACCGACGCTCCCATCAATCCGGGGAACAGCGGCGGCCCGCTGGTCAACCTCAAAGGGGAGGTGATTGGGATCAACACTGCCATCGTTCCCGGCGGGCAGGGGCTGGGCTTTGCCATCCCGAGCAGCATGGCCAAGATGGTGCTCAAGCAGTTGCAGGAGAAGGGGAAAGTGGTGCGGGGATGGCTCGGCGTTACGATCCAGACCGTGACCCCCGACCTGGCCGCCTCCTTTGGCCTCAAGGAGGCGAAGGGGGCCCTCGTTTCCGACGTCATGGAAGGGGGACCGGCCGCCAAAGGGGGAATCAGGCGAGGGGATATCATTCTTTCCTTTGACGGTAAGAATGTGAAGGATTCCATGGAACTGCCACGAATCGTAGCAGAAACGCCAGTCGGCAAAGAGGTGGATGTCACGGTGCTCAGGGAAGGGAAAGAGGTGCATTGCAGGGTGAGGGTCGAGGAACTCACGGAACAAAAAATTGCCGCCCAGACCGAGGCCCCGACGCAAAACTTTGGAATGAAGTTTGTCGACATCACCCCCAAGGTGCGGCAGCAACTCGGGATCAAGGAAAAGACGGGAGTTGTTGTTGCCGGGGTGGAGCCGGGGAGCATCGCCGATGATGCGGGTATCCAGGCGGGGGACCTCATCAAGGAAGTGAATCGCAAACCGGTTAGGAACCTGGCAGAGCTGAGCAGTGCCCTTGAGAAAGCAGGAAAGGGGCAACCGGTCCTCCTGCTGCTCAATCGGCGAGGGCAGACTTTCTACGTGACGCTGGAAGCTTCGTAGGTTGCACGGGCCTCGCAGGGAGTAAGTAAGTCACGAAAGGAGCGGCAGAACATGAAAAGATCAGACCTTTTTCTCTTGGCACAGCTGGTGGTCACACTGCTTTTCCCACCATCCTCTTTCGCTGAAGCGGCAACAGACCCTGCGTCCGGGCTTTACCGGAGCATTACCCAGCGGGAAGAAGAGGTTATTTCCAGGACTGCGGTCATGGCGCTTCGCGCCATTGTCCAGGCTCGAGCGGACATTCATCAGGAGAAACTGGAAATGGCACGGCAGGACCTGGACGAGGCGAGACGTCTCATGACGACCATACGGACGAACTTGTCGACTGCTGTGGCAAAGGATAGCATCTGGGTTGCCGGAAAACATCTGGAGTACGAAACCGTGCCGAGGGTGATGAAGGATTTCCCTCCCATCTACAGTGCTCTCCATGAGATAGAGGAGTATTTCCCGACGGATAAGGCAAAGCGGCACATCGACAACGCCAAGAGGTATCTGGAAAAAGGAGAGAAAAAGGGTGCCCAACGGGAACTGCACCTGGCAGCCAACGAATTGGTTGTCGTGGAGGTGGAACTCCCTCTGGCAAAGGCGGAGAAATTCGTGGAAAAGGCTGGGGAATATCTCGCCCGAAACGAGGGAGCAAAGGCCGATGAAGCCCTGAAGATAGCGGAAGAAAAAGTTCAGGCGCTCAGCGCGGAGTCGCCGCTTCGGGGTGCCCTGAAGAGTTTCTGGCAGGCTTCCCGCTCCTATGCGGCTGGGAAATCTGCTGAAGCGAGGAGTTTCATCGAACAGGGGAAGGTTTACCTCGGGCAGGCGGCCAAGACAGGAAACACCAAGGGGAAAGAAGAAGCCGATAAACTTTCCCGTAGCATTGCCGAGCTTGAGCGGAAGGTGCATAAGGGGGAGAACGGCGTCGAAGCTGCCCTCAAGTCAACCTGGGAGAAGACTAAGGCCCTTGCGGAGCGGGATTCGGAATACCTCGCCGCACGATGGGAAGAGTCTGAAACTACTCTGGGGGCCGAAGACGACCTCATTGAGGCAAAGCTGCACGTATCCTTTGCCGAGACATACCAGATAACGACAAACGAGCAGTCGAAGGCTGTCGAAGAACTAGAAAAGGCTTCCTCCTATCTGGAGAAAGCCATTAAAAACGCCCTTATTGACAAGGCGACCCAAAAGGAAATCGCTGCGATCAGGAAAGAAGTTACATCGCTCAGAGGAGCGCCTGAGCAAAGCGATGAAGCTTGGGAGGATCGTTACGACCAGATCAAAGATGAGATAAACAGACTGCTCCGACAAGTCTGAATGGAAAAGGAATAGGAGCCATGCAAAAACAGGCCTGAATCGCCGGGAGTCGGTATGAAAACAACCCTCATTCGGTGTTTTCATTTTGCGACAGCGGCGCTCCTTGTCACGTTGGCCGCCATACCGTCAGCGACTGCCAGTGAAATTGTCCGCGCCACACTGAACAATGGCCTCCAGGTGGCAGTTGTGCGTAACACCCTCGCCCCGGTAGTCGCCGTTCAGCTCAATTAACTCACCCCGCCGCCTATGCCAACCAATCCGCTCAGAATGCCGGCGGATAGTCCGAGCACCATGCAAATTATTGATATTGTCATAACTTTAGCTTCCTCTCGCACCATCTTTCCCGACAAACAACCTGGTGGTACACTGTTGCCAATAATAACATCATGAGTTTGTCGGAATGGGGTTAAAGAATGTCCCAGCAGGAGCCATCAAAAGAATTTGTTCATCTGCGTCTTCATCGTTTATGAGCTGATTTGACAGTTGATCACTTCGCAAACCGTGATCCTTCGACAATAAACTTCGGCCAGTCGTACAGCGAACGAATCAGATTGATTTGTTTCTCCCATTTGCAGTATCCAGCACTCACTGTTGGATCGATAAGAGAAAAGGAGCCATCGTCGGCTCCCTTTCTCATCAGCACCTTTTACTTGAGAATGACAGTGAAATCATCCCGCCTGTTTTTGGCCCATGCGGCTTCGCTGTGTCCCGGATCAGCAGGTTTTTCCTCGCCGTAGCTGATTGTGGATAGACGAGCGGCCGGAACGCCCAGGGTAATCAGATATTTCAGCGCCCCCTGTGCCCTCCTCTCTCCAAGGGCAAGATTGTACTCGTCTGAACCACGCTCATCACTGTTTCCTTCAATTCGCACCTGGAAGCCATTATTCTGTTTCAGCAATTCAGCGTTTTTTACCAGCGCTTCGCGGGCTGCGGGAGAAAGCTCGGACGAATCGAAATCAAAGAAAATTTTTGTCAGGGCAACCTGTAATTGAGCTTCTGTCTTGGTTTTTTGGTCCACATCACCCTTGGCCTGTCCGACAATCTGACCGTCCTTAATCGGTTGCTTTTTTATCCCAGCTTCCGGTTCTGCCGGCTTGACGACAGTCGCTTCAGCAGCCTTGCTGGATGCGATTGGAGGAACCATCTCGTCTTTCTTCACCGTCTCTTGTTTGGCGCAACCGGCCGCCACAAGTATCCCGATGCTTAAGAGCACTAAACGCCGCAACATTATTCTCATAGCAATACTTCTCCTGTATTAAATTGAACGAATGGAGGCAGAGGTCAAAATATCACCACGCGAAGACGTCCATTCTTACTAAAACTGAATGGGATCAACGAGAAAGCTGGATTATGCTCCGCATCCGCTGACAAGAAATCGAGCGCAAGACACAAATAGATATCACACACTCCTACTGCCATGGTGGTGAAACCCAGAAAATGCCATGCGTCAACGGGTAGATAGATCAGAAGTTCAGGCGTAAGCTCTGGGGGGTGCTCTGGCAGAAATGAAACAGACTACAGGGGAAGTGGTCTTGCGGTTTTCGAAATGGAAGGCTGAGACATGAGGCTTTGGTTCGTTGAAAGGGTCGGGTTGCCAGCAAAGATCAATGGCCTGACCGTGCTTTTCAATACCTGCCTGTGTCGTTTTGATCTGAGTTTCAATTACGGCACGTGGCCGCGACTTGGGTTTATGGGATTTTGCTATGTTAGATGTCCTCATCCCCAAGAGGACGAGACAGAGGGAAACGGTCAGCATGACCGGCAGAAAAAATCTTCTATCTAATAGAGAAATGCTCCGCCCTTTCATGAGGACGATATTTATACCGAATAACGATCTATTGCAAGTGCTTCTCTGAAGTGTTCTAAAACTCGCTGGAGTCTTAGAACCGATCAGGCGCGCCTCTATCTGCGACCACGTGAAGATTCCCCCCCTGTCGCCCTCCGCCAGCCCAAGCTGGCCTCCCCGTTTCACTACGAAGAACAACTTTAGCCCCTGTTGTCTGATTATCGATCCTTTGAGTGAGGATATAGGTAGCCCCATCTTTATCCCGGGCCTTGGAACCCCACGCGGTGATCCTGTCGTTGGGCCGGATGTCAATTCCATGTTCGGTTGCACATTTCTCTCCCGTCACATGGATTGATCTGACTTGTGGCTTTGCCGAACGGCTATGAAAGGACCGTGCTTGGCTTGCTGTCTATGGGATAGCTGTCGTCTTTGACTGCAACTATCTGAACTATGGAAGCCATCCCTGTATGATGTCTTCCTTCCAGAACCTCCCTTTCTGTTTCAACGGCATGAATAAGCCGCAGGCCTGCCAACTCCTGACGCAAGGCATCGAGCGACATCAGCATGTCTTCAGACTGCGGGCCACCCGTGCCATAACCGATTTGACGCAGGCTAAAAGCTTCGAGAACGAAGACCCCACCGCATTTCAATCCATTCACTACAGACTTGTGGAGCGGGACGCGAATTGCAGAAGGCAGGTGGCAATAGATCGATACAATCCCCTCCCAGCTTTCTGGCGCAATGTGAAAATCACGCAGGTCTGCCACGACCGTTGCGATGGTGACCCCACAATCCAATGCAAATTGCTTGGCTTTACCCATCCCGACACCCGAAGAGTCGACTGCAACCACATCATAGCCGCGGGATGCAAGATAGACGGCATTCCTTCCTTCTCCTTCGGCCAACGACAGGATTTTTCCGAGAGGAATGATGTCTGTCACTGATACGAGAAAATCGTTAGGCGCGGTCCCGTACGCAAAGCCGGGCTGGCTGTAACGTTCGTTCCACATGGATTCACTCCCCCCGTTTATTTTTCCGGCTCGTTAGCCAGCGCACCACGCCGAAGTTCGTAGGGCCACGTCATGATGCCGCCGTCCATGAACTTGGCATTCTCGAACCCTGCCGCCTCAAGGATCTTCTGGGCCTCGTACCCCCTCAGGCTGACCTTGCAGAAGGCAACAATTTCCCTTCCCCTGGGGAGCCCCTCCAGTTTTTCCCGCAGGATTCCCAAGGGAACAAGGGTGGCCCCCTCGATGCCTACTTCCGCATGCTCCGCCGGAGAGCGGACGTCGAGGAGAATGAAGTCGTCGCCCTCGTCCAGCATCTGCTTCACCTTCCGGGGAGAGATCCCCTTGGCGTGGCCGGCAAGCTTGTTCTTGAGGATGTCGGCTGCCACGATGAGGTTGTCCATGGCGGCGGAGTAGGGTGGGGCGTAGGCAAGGTCCAGATGGGAGAGCTGGTCGGCGGTGGCGCCAAAGGTTATGGCCGCGGCTGCGGCGTCCACTCGCTTGTCGACGGCGCCTTCCCCAACGGCTTGGAGTCCGAGGACCCTGCCGGTAGACCGTTCTGCCACAAGCTTCAGGGCGATCGGCTTCGCACCAGGGAAGAAGTGGGCCCTGTCGGGGGCGGGAGAGAGGACGGCTTCGATGTCATATCCCTGGGCACGTGCCTCGGTCTCGGTGAGGCCGGTCCTCCCGGCGTTGATGGAGAAGACCCTGACGATGCTGGTACCGAGGATGCCGGCAAAGGTCGCGTCGCCCCCAGCGGCGTTAATCCCGGCGACCCGCCCCTGCTTGTTGGCCGTGCTGCCGAGGGGGAAGTAGGTTTTCCTGCCGGTGACCAGGTGCGTTGTCTCGCAGCAGTCGCCGCAGGCATAAATGGCAGGGTCGCTGGTCCGCATGCGTGCATCAACGGCGATTGCCCCGGTAGCGCCGATCTCCAACCCGGCCTCCGCAGCCAGCTTCGCGTTTGGTGTAACTCCCGGCGCAAGAACGACCAAGTCAGCCGGCACCTCGCCTCGCTCAGTCAGAACCTTACGGACCTCAAGGGTGCCGTCGAAGCCGATTACTCGGCACGAGGTCATGACTTCCACATCATTCTGGCGGATATGTTTTTCCACTAAACTTGCCATCTCGGGATCCAGAACTCCCGGCAGAAGCTGATCGCGCATCTCTACGACGGTGACCTTCATTCCTTTCTTCTTCAATGCCTCCGCCGTTTCCAGTCCGATCAGTCCACCGCCGACAATGCACGCAGCCTTGCCCGCCACGGCCTGCTCCTTCAGCAGTTCAGCGTCTTCAATGGCTTTGACCGTCAGAATATTAACAAGCTCCCGGTTTTTAAGGGGAGGGAGTGTCGGTGAGCTCCCCGTGGCCAGAACCAGCCTGTCATACTCAAGGGAGAACGATTTAGAACCTTCATTCCCGAGCAGCTGTACCGTTTTCGTCTGCCGATCGATACCAATCGCCTCGGTTCCGGTGATAACGTCAACCCCCTTTACCTTTTTGAAGAAGTTCGCATCGCGAATCACCCCGACGGGGGTACTCATCAATTCTTTTACATCAGCGACAGTATCCGAAACGAAATAGGGAATGCCGCAGGCACCATAGGAGATGAAATTCCCCCGATCGATCAGGGTAACCTCCGCATGGGGATTCATCCTTTTTGCCTTTGCTGCGGCCTTTGCCCCTGCGGCATTGGCTCCGATTACGACAACCCGCAACTTCATGGTTGACCTCCATAGTAATGACAAGGTTTATAGCACATAATATGAATAATGGAATTTATATATCTAGCTAATACCATTTTTGTGGCCAGATATTCCTACCATTTCACCGGCTGTGGTTCCTTTTTGACAAGAAGAACCGAGCAGGGCATCTTGCGAACGATCTCCTCATTGCTTCGACCGAACAGGAAGTGCTCGATGCGCCACTCTTCGTGGGAGAGCATGATCAGGAGATCGATATTCAACTCCTCCACGGCCTTCAGAATTTCCTTGGTCGGTTCCCCCTTCCTGATCAGCTCGGTCACTGGGAGTCCATTGCTTCGTTCCTTTGCCAGAATCCTGTCCAGATCCTCCTTTGCCTGCCGTGTGATCTTCTCGTACTCCTTTTCGAGGGAGACGATCGGGAGGTTCCATCCTTCAAGTCCGAACGGATTGTGAATTGCGTGAATGATAAAAAGTTCCGCACCAAACTTGCGCGCGAGGGAAACGCCGCAGTGAACCGCCTCCTGGCAGTAGGTGGTCATTCTGCTCACCACAAGAATTCGCCTGAAATCTTCCATGATAGTCACCCCTGTCAGTAAATTTGAACGCCGCTCCTGCAACAAGTGTAGCACGGAACCATTGCGAGAAAAGTATCCACTCCGGTTGCCTGCGGAGTGGGAAGGGATATCCTTAAGCCTGTGAGTTCATCCATCGAGCCGAACGTGCGCACGGTGACCCGAAAGGACTGGCAAGGATGGACAAAAGCCCTGCAAACGACAACCGCTCCACCGGGGATCGTCCGCTGCAAACGATTCCCCTTGCCGAGCTCTTCGGCCGGCTCTCTTCTTCACCCGAAGGACTTTCCCCCGACGAGGCTGCCCGGCGCCTCGAAACGTTCGGCTACAACGAGCTCCAAGAAAAGGATCTCTCCGCTTTCCGGAAACTCCTCACCTTCTTCTGGGGGCCTATCCCGTGGATGATCGAGGCGGCGGCGCTGCTTTCGGCGCTCGTGGGGCACTGGGAGGATTTTGGAATCATCGTCGTCCTCCTCATGGTGAATGCCGTCGTGGGTTTCTGGGA
>NZ_JAHCZI010000015.1 GCF_018501225.1 Geobacter hydrogenophilus
TGGCGCTCGTGGTGATCAGGTAGCCGGTGACGCCGACGTTGTCGGTGGCGGTGAAGGAGCTGACCGCAACGGTGAGGTTCGTGGCGGTGGCCGGAAGCGTGAAGGCGCTTACGACGGGGACGGTGGTGTCAGGAAGGGTGACCGTCACGCTGGCGCTCTTGGAGAGCGAGACGTTACCCGCGGCGTCCTTGGCCCAGGCGTAGAAGGTGTTGCTCCCGGCTACGGCGGCGACGCTCGTCGGGGCGGTGGCTGTCCAGCCGGTGGCAGAGGCTGCCGGCGCGGTGGCGCTCGTGGTGATCAGGTAGCCGGTGACGCCGACGTTGTCGGTGGCGGTGAAGGAGCTGACCGCAACGGTAAGGCTTGTAGAGGTGGCAGGAAGGGTGAAGGCGCTTACGACGGGGACGGTGGTGTCAGCCGGAGCCACAACGGTGAACGAATTGGTATTCACCGAAACCTCGCCATGGGCGCTTGCGGTCGGGTTGCCGGAATCGTAACTGTTACCGAACCAGGCAGCCTTCCAGGTGTAGGTTCCCGGCACAGTCGGCGCCGGCGCGCTCAGGGTCGCGGGGAACGTTGTCGAGTGCCCCATGCCGCTTTCATTGCCGTTCGATATGGCTACCTGCTTATTGCTCTGGTCATAGAGGATGGCCCGTACCCACCCGCTTTGGCTGCCGCCACTTATGGTTACCGATACGGTCTCCCCGGGGGCGTAGGATGTTTTGTTGGTGGCGCCTTTCAGCGACACGGGACCGTGGTGGTGGCATCCATTGCATGTGGCGGCCACCGGCGCGGCATGACAGCCGGCGCAATTGCTTGTGAAGTACGCGGGATATGCCAGCGCCTCCGTGCCCCTCAGCTGAACCGCTGTCAGAGCCCCTGCCCCCAGGGCCACGGCGAAAAGGAACTGCGCTGATGTTTTACTGACAATTTTCATCTTCACTCCTTTCATTCCCTGATCTCAATACGTGTTCTCGTCCTGCTTCTCTCAACATTTGATCGGTACGGGGAATCGATTTTTGGGCGCAATTTCTCCTTTTTCCCGGTTGTGGTTCCGACCCTGGATTCTGGACACAAAAAAGCCGGGGCCGCATATCTGAGTGATATTTCGGCAACCCGGCTGTCTCGGAGAGACCCTGTAGGCTTTCCGCCCCATCCTCGCGGATGGTTTAGTATTGTCGTCTATCCAATTGAAGTTGTCTTAAATCAATTGGAGTCAGGCTAGCAATTTAATACCAATGCCGTCAAGAAAAAATATCACCAGGGTTACTTAACGGTCACAAAAACACATCCCGGATTTGAAGTCTGCAGAGAGAAGATGGAGACCTGCCCCAGGAGACGGGGGGGCCGGTTCTGAGCCGACGGGCAAGTTTCGCGGGCGATTGATCTGTGTCCGAAAGGTGAGTGCGGTTGCAGCAGCGGAGTCATTCAGGGAGAAGAATTTCAAAGACCATTGTAACCGACGCGGACACCGTGCACATCATGGACTCGTCCATGCACGTTGTGCCGACCACGCCAGACGAGGACGACCCGCTCCTCATCCGGTTCGACAATGACCGTATCGAGCCGCATCTCAAGTTCATGGACCGCCACCCCAATTTGCACCGAAACGCTTGGAGCCCCTCCAGGCAGCTGAAACTGCAACCTGGCCCTGGAGGCGTTTTCCACCAGCACCTGTTCGGAGCCCATGAGATGCCGGGCCGATGCGAGCCCGGGGGATGCGCAGGAGTGGACACGGGGGTCCATATCCTCGGGCGGGAGGGGGCTCACGTATTTACGCCAGTGGTCGTCGTAGGTGCCGGCATAACCGGCCCGGGGAAGCCAGTGGGGCGGGATCGGCCCGAATCCCGCAGGCTTGGGGCAATCGGTGGGCTTTTTGATGAGATCTGCCGGGTTTTCCAGATTGGGGAGGCGAAGACCGTCGACCTCCAGTTTCGTCTTGCGCGCAATGTTACCGCGTCCCACCGAATTTTCGAGACAATACACGTGCTCTTTCGGGTCGGGCCAGCTCGTATCCGCCCCTCCGAAGGCCCGTTCCCATACGAGGGGAATCTTCTCGAAAGGCGTGGGCCTCGACATGGACACCTTCCCCAAACACTTCATCCAAATCCGCTCACCGAAGACCCGCACCGTTTTTCGCACCGGTCCCACAGCGAAGGTAACATCCACGGAGGCGACACCCACCTTCGGCGCCCAGGCATGGCCCAGGAGGATGCAGTCAGTGCCGGGCTTTTCCAACACCACATCGGTGTCGTGGATGAGGCTCGACGAGGTGGGGTCACCGGAATACTCGGGCTCAAAGCGGACCGGCACCTGCTCGTCCGCCACGGAGAGGGTGCCGTCACGATTGATCCGCCAGGTTCCCTTGACCACGACGAGGAGGGTCTCGGCGCCGTGGCGGTCGGTGAGAAGGGGAGTGGCGACGGCGAGGGGGGTGGGGTTGATGAGGTCCACCGCTACCCCTTCTTGTTCAGTATGTTTTGAATTTCCCGCCGGCAGATATTTTCAATGGCGGTGAAGGTAATCAGTTGGGCGCTTTTGGTTTTGTAAATCGGCTCATGTCCCCGGTCGAAAAAACCTTCATCGAAATCGGGATCGCGTTTCGGCTTGGTCCGTTGTGCCTTCTCGTCCACAAAATTCGCCTCAAATCCGGACTTGTCGGCAATACAGAAGGTCCGCTTGCGATCCTCTTTCGGTTTCAGTGCAAAACCCGAAGATTCGGGCACCGTGCCGTCGCCGGCACCGTCGGGGAGCTTCATGATGACGAGTTGCAGTTTTTCGCCCTGGTGAGCGGGAATGTCATTATCGTCAACCTCGCCGCGGTACCCTCCTCTGTTGGCCAGGCGATCCTTCAGTACCGTCCCGCTCACAAGACTGGCGCCGGTCTCGATGATTTCCTTGGTGAAGGAAACCGGTCCCAGGGCGCTCTTCATAACGAGGGTCAACGCCGTATCTTTCGCCGTTTCGGGAATCTGTCCAATCGTTTCCTTGACGACGTGCCAGGCGCCCGCCAGGAACCCCGCCTCGCTCTTCTCGAACACCACCCGGTCGGGGCTTGCGATTCCCGAAGAGTAGAACTGGTAGGTTTCGGGGTGGAGGTTGGCGCCTCTATTCTCAACCGCTGCGAGTTTGTCGTGGAATGTTTCGGCTTCGGTTAGGTAACGTATATAAAACGTCCACGGATCAACACCTGCTTTCAATACAGATTTGGATTTTTTCTCAGGATTCAACCAATCAGGATTAATGAGCCGATAATACTTTTCTTTTTCCTGGTAAATTTCCTTGTAAGGATCGGATACCGGGTAAGCCACCCGCTCTCCCTCGGCATCGAGCAACTCCAGCCACCGCTCCCACCCGTCATTGTTTTTATACTGTTTGTTCGGCAAGAGCTGCAGGCCGCCCGGCATGTTACCGAGAAGGGCCGTCACCTCTTCGCCGTCGGTGCCGAGAACCCAGGCGGTTATGTTCCCCTTGCCGATATTGATGTCCGGCAGGGGAACAGGGATATTAAAAAGCCCCCCCAGTTCGCTCAGAGGTTTCCCTTGTTGCACTAACCTCCCCCATTTATGCTTAAGCATCTTGAGCGGGTTCTTGAACCACTGCATAAACTCGATATCTGGGATTGTATGGGGCCGCTCGAATCCCGCCTTCATCCGCCAGTAGGCCGTCGGCGAACCGGTGGCCGGCTGCACGCCGTGGACAACCCCAAGCACGTTTTCCTTGGCTCCATGCAGATTGATAGAAGACCTGGCCACTAGCCCCCCCATGGAATGAGTAACAAGGATGACTTTCTCGCACTTCCGCCCTTTGTAACGGTCTTTGACCTGCTTGATATATTCTGCAAGCATTTTGCCCGCAAGGTCGTTTGAGGCAGTCCAGTTGTAGCCGAAGGCATGGACCGGAAACTCGAAAAACAGGTTCACCGTCTGGTCCCACTGGCGATTCTGAAGCTCCTTCAGAATTTTCCCGTAACTGCTCCACGAAACTCCACCCCATCCACGGTCCTTGCGGGTGTTATCGTTTTTGTCAGAGATATGTTCGCTTTCACTCACTACTTGCAAATATTCATCTTTGAATTCTGAGCCAATTACCATGGCCTTCTTTTCAGCGGCAGACACAGTAATCAGTCCAAATTTTTTGAGCATAAATCCTGAATCATCAGGATCCCAAACCATTGCGCCGGCAGCAGTCTGCAGACGACTACCCATGATACCGGGAACAAAGATGATCGGCATCACATGCCGTTCAATCACAATTCTGTTCTGGCAGTCTGTGTCAAAGCTCTTGATTGGTTCAATCAAGTCTGAAGAATCTACTTCAGTTATTTTAATCGTTGTTGTGTTATCCATTGGAATTACTGTGCCCTCATACTATCGAGCATTGCATCCCACAGCTTGATTTTTTCTTTTTCCTGACCTAACTCACTTTCCATGTCAAATACGATTTTGGGTCGATTGCCTGAATCCTTATCTCCTGCATAACGCCAGATGAAATTCAGCCGTTTTTTCATGCCATCATCCATCCTCAGGATGGTTTCTTCGCCCTTCATCCCGGCAATCGTTCTTTTGCCGGTTCTGACCTTGTCAATATCAACACCACTGGCGAAACCGGTCATCAGGCTTGCTGCAAGCCTGCCAAGCAGGCCATCTTTTTTGGACTCTTCTTCATGGGTTTCATTCATGGTGATTTCCAGCTTTTTTATCAACGGGTGCCCCTCAAACCTCGCATAGGTGCTTTCCTGCTCCAAGTAGGGAAGGGAAATGACGCCGTATCTCAAGGAATAATTCCCTTTGTTGTTTTGGCTTGAACCGTAATGATATGAAGAAAGTATGTTTGTAAAATTATTTATTGTCATTTCATTGTTAGTTCCATCTAGTGTTAGCCACACTGCAACATCTCCGTAATCAACCAGCAACGTCCAATATATGAGTTCTGGCACTAAATAATTCCCATGATAGACAACTGCCTTCGCCCATTTACCTAAGCCTTGCAACATTCTTTCCTCGATGATTGTTTTATTATTGTTAACAGGCTTAGGTTTTTTGTTTATTAATTTTATCTTTTGTTGCCACAAGTCTTCCCTATCTTTTCCCCGATGGTTGCTATTCTTCCACAAAAAGTCGGAAACCTCCGCATATCTGATTTTCTGCTGCTGCACCTCCAGCTTGAACTCCGCCGGCACATCTATGGCAAATCGTCCCATGTGATATGTTTTCATCCCCGATGTTGCTCCTTTCTTCAAATCCTTACTTTTATCAATCTTGTTTCCGGCAGCGTTTCCACAGCCGGCCATGACCAAAACCATCAATAACGACAACAATATTCGGACGTTCATTTGCTATCTCCGTAAACCACGACCAGTCCCTTCCGGGGGCTATCTTGCTGGTATTTTCTATGCCTTCGACTCCTCTATGGGCCGGTCATCCAGGTCAAACTTGTCAATTGTGAGAGTGTAGGTTCCCGGCTCAACGTGATCCAGCAGGACTCCGACATAGTCATGCCCCCCTTCGTATTTGAAGGTTTCCGGGCCGGAGGCTGTATAGGGCAGTTTCAGGCGGGGTTGCTCCGCGCGACCCGTTATCACGTGGGGATGCTTGAACACGAAGGCGATTGACAGGACATGGCACACGGCATCCCGGGCCTCTGCCCCCACATTCCCCTGCACCAGCGGCGCAGGCGGGGTGTTCCCCGACGCCGAGAGATTGCTCACCATGGGGTCGAGTCGCCGGCAGGTCGGTTTACCCTCGACCATAACGTCGAAGGAATAATTAACGAACTTCGCCTTCCCCTTGGTTACCCCCGAAGAAGTTCCACCCACTGTGCCGGGCTCGTCGCCGGTGCTGACGCTGAAGACGGACCCTTTGAGCATGATCGGGTTGCCGTCCACCGAGACGGTTTTGCTGCCGTTACTGGTGTCGGCCGACTTGGCGACGTTGGTGTAGGGAATCGGCACCACCGAAGGCCCTATGGGGGTCTTGCAGACGTCGGGACCGGTTGTAAGGACACCTCCGCTGTCTTTGTGAACCACGGTCTGTCCGTTGACGATGGTGTTGGTCGACATACTATGTATCCTCCTCCGGCAGGGCCGGCTGTTTCTCCATGTTCAACTCCTTACGCAGGCCGTTCATGAATGGACGCCGCTCGACGCGGTCACCCCGCTCCAGGAAGATAACCCGCCGCTCCCCCGCCTCGTCGGACGTTGAAAGCGCTACGCGGCGGGGGGCATTGTGGTGGAGCATGAATCCGGCCAGGGCATCGACCATCATAGCTGCCCCCATTGCGCCGCCGCAGTCGCCGAGGGTGTCGGCTGGATGTTTCAGCGCCCGCTCCCGCTCGGATGGGGGGAAGACCCGCCCCTCCACCAGTCCCCACTCAAGGGCCCGGGCCCGCTCACCGTTCAGGTCTGCGATGACGGTGCCTATGCTCTCTCCCTTGTCGTCAAGTGATTCAAAGGCCTCCAGGAATGCATCGGTAATCCCGCGGGCAATGGATGGCTTCGTCCCGGTCCAGGGATTCGGCTCTGTCCCCCGTCCCCATGAGCCGATGGTGGCAAGGATCGTCGCGTTTCGTTGGCGGGCATGGGTTTCCGTTTCCAGCAGGATTGCGCCGGCAGCCTCGCCGACGAGGATTCCCTCCGGGTTGGCGGCGTCCTTGAGCCGTCCGGCATAAAGAAGCTCTTCCAGACTGGGAGCAGTGACATGGGAGTCGGCGCATCCCACGATGGCCAGTTGCTCCTTCCCCTGCCTCAACCGTTCCGCTGCCTGGATGATCCTCTCGAAGAAAGCGCACCGTGGGTAGGCTGGCGCAGTCAGATCGTCACCCACGGCCTCGGGGATGGGAAGATCCGGCAGCGCTCCCCGGAGCCTTGCACGAAAGTCCTGAGCCGCTGGCTCCGAAAAATCGTCGAGGAGCCAGACGGCTCTTTTAAGCAATTGGGAAGAGAACCCGACTATGCACTGGCGAATGGCCGGCGACAGAAGCGCCACGGCACGGTCAGAGCCGCACAGGTCACGGGGAATAACCTCATCGGGCACTCGGCTGATCGTAGCCCCGCGAAGCACAGTGCCATAACGGTCATCGGCCACCAGGACCGTTTCATGCTCCATGAAGGACGATATCTTCTTCCGCATCGCCAGGGCTGCCCCCCATGCGGTGCCCCCAACCGGGCAGAGGAGTCCCATGCCGGTAATGGCGATCCGCTCGACCTGCTGTTGCTGGGGCGGTTGTGATGGTTGGGCGGGACGACGGCTGAAGAGATTCAACATGCTAATTCTCCGAAATCTTCGCCCCTCTGATGATTACGTCTCCTGACCCCTTGGTCTGGATGGTGCCGCCGCTGACCACGATGTCGCCGCTGCTCTTCATGGAGATGAGGGAATTGCCGGTCTTGAGGACGATCTCGTCGTCGGCTTCGAAGATGATCGACTTCGCCTTGAGGGTGCTTGTCTGGCTCACGGTGGTTGAAAAATTCTGCCCGACGGTGATGGAACGGTTCCCGATGACCTTTTCCGTCATGTGCGCACCCACCAGCACCGCCTTGGTGATACCCACCTCTTCGGCCTTGGCGCCGGCCACCGTCTCGTTCATGGCCCCGCCGACACTTACCTGATAGAGTCCGCCAATGGTGAGCTCCTTGGCCAGACCGATGGTCTCCATGGCGTTGATGCCGACGGTTTCGGTCTTATTGCTCCCCACGGAAATGGTCTTGTTGGCGCCGACCGTCTCGGTATGGTTTGCGCCGATGGTGACCATCTGGTCGACCCCCACGTGCTTTTCCCTATTGTTGGCTACGGACAGGGTCTCATCGTGGCCGACGGTCTGGTTCTTGTCGTTCTCGATGCCGATGGTCCAGTCCTTCTGGCCGTGGAGGTAGATCTCCTCGCTTCCCTTGCGGTCCTCGAAGCGAAGCTCGTTGAAGCCGGTGTCGTTGGGGTAGCTCCGGGTCTTGATGGTGCTGACCGTCTTGTTGGCCGGCAGTTCATAGAGCGGCAGGTTGGCTTCGTTGTAAACGCTCCCCACGATCAGAGGGCGATCCGGATTCCCTTCGAGGAAATCCACGAGGACTTCGTCGCCGACACGGGGGGTAAAGACCATCCCCCACCCGCCGCCGCCCCACCCCTGGGCGGAGCGCAGCCAGCAGGAGCTGTTTTCGTTGCGTTGCCCTTCCCGATCCCAGTGGAACTGGACCTTCACCCGGCCATAGCGGTCGGTGTAGATCTCTTCCCCTTTCGGGCCGACGACAATGGCGGTCTGGAGCCCCTGGACCACCGGCTTTTCGGTGGTAATCCGGGGTCGGAAGGGGACCGATGTCGGGATGACGGTGAAGCTGTTGCCGTACTTGAAGCCGTCTCCAGCCTTCTCGTTGAGTGATTGGGGCTGTTGGCCCGAGTGGGTCACCGACACGATGAGGTATTCGGCGTTCAGGCTCCGGGTCGGGTGGGCGTCGAGGGTGAAATTGTAGCCGGGAATCAGCCGCCGCACGGAGCTGTGACCGTCCCCCCGTGTCTTGTTGACGGTCTGCTCTTCCAGGCGAACCTTGGCGAGATAGCTTCCGTGATCCAGGTCAACATGGAGGGCGGGGTAATCATAGACCTCGAATTGCTGCCCGGACTTCTTCCGCTGCGCCGTTAGGTCAAGCGCGGGTTGCTTGAAGAAGAAGTTGCGGTGGGTAAAGGAATCGGGGCGGAGCCGCTCCGAGAAGCTGAACGCGTGGACGTTTTCCTCGGAGGCAACCATGCCGCCGTTGGGGTTGAACGTGATCCGCTCCCCCCCGTTGAGAGGGACATGCACAAGGGAAGCGTCGCCGAGAACCATGACATGCTTGTCCTGGTAGTGCTCGAAAAAGTAAAAAATCCCTTCCTCTTCCAAAAGACGCGAGATGAAATCGAAATCGCTCTCCCGGTACTGCACGCAAAACCCGCGCGGGCGGTTCTTGTTGGTGAGAGCGAAGCGGTAGCGTTCCGCAGTGATACCCCCCTCTTCCAGGAGGGTCTTGACGATCTCCTGGGTGGTGGTCTCCTGAAAAATCCGACAGTTCTTCCGCAGCGTAAAGCGCCAGAGGGTAGGGACCACCTGAGCCCGGTAGAGATAGTAGTCGCCATCCATGCCGGTCTGCTCCATCCTCCTGATGATGCCGTGGAAGTAGCGAGCTGCGCCGTCCAACAGCACCGAGTCGTTGAGGATCGTAAGAAGCGCTTCCTGGCTGACGATGCCGGCAAAGGATTCGATCTCTTCCGTCGTGGCCAGTTGGACGTCGATCTGGAATGTATCGGATATCTTTTCAGAAGCTGTAAAGCCTACAACTGACGTTTGCAGCGGCGAGCCAGCGATCTGGAAGAGGAATGTGGCTTGGGAGCCGGGATTTAACAAGCTCATGGTGGGTGTCCTTCATTTATGATTATTGGTCAGAGTTTGACCCTATCGGCGAGGGCTCATGAGAGCCTTGACCTCTCTTTTGCCGACTGGCGAGAGGAAGGGAAGCAACTTGTCATAGGGCACAACGATATCGTCCTGACAGCCAACATACAGCTGCGGTGAAAAGACCATTCCTTCCCTTGAGGGGTGCAGGCTGTAGGTGACGTTCTCGGTTAACATTTCGGCACATTCCTCATCAAACTTGGCATGGGCAACAATGATCTTATTGAGTGCAGCCGACGCTTCATACTTCATGCCTTCAAACCAGGTCCAAAGGTCGACGTTCTTTCCACTGGAAAGGTCCCAGGTGCTGTACCAGTAATGGTGGTTAATTCGTAGGCCACCGCAATAATCATCAGCGACTACTGCAAGCGCAAGCCATCGTGACGACCAGAATACCGGCGATTCAGTCACCGAGTATTCAGCCACCTCTTCGGCCCGGGTATTATCCGAGCCAAGACATTCATAGTAATTTCCTATCCTTTCGCGCAGCTCTGCACGCAACGCCTGGTTGACGCCGGCAACACCAGGTCCACTCTCCAGAAGCTCAACGGTTGAAATAGTGGTATCCACTCCAGCGGAGAGAGTACGAAACCGCTTACCTTCGAAGTTCTCTGGACTGCCCGCATTGATCTTAACAGCGTCAATCCGCGGACCATTGTAGGCCTCATCATCACAGAGCTGACCCTCATTCGCGGGAGCACTTACCCTCTCAAGGACTATGGGCGTCGAACGCTTCCCCTTTGATGCAAACCAATTGCCGGTAAGCCTGTCTCGGGTGATCGACTCGAACTTCCATTCGCCAGTCCTTTTCCCCTTGGTCATCTCGGCCCAGCGGGGCCCTTTCTTATCTGATGCTTCGAGGGAGATGTCATAGGAATGGCGGCGGTAGTAGTAACTCGATGAATCATCATGATCAAGGCAGACCATAACCTGCTGCTTACCGATTGTGCCGCTCCAGACGCCGCGCCAGGACGGATCAGCGGCTGACGCGGCACCTGACAGCAGAAGAAGGTGTAATGACATCAGAATGGTTGCTTTATTCACGACCTGCTCCCAATGCTGAACCTTGAAGGCTATCTGAAACCATTTTTTAGACTTTTTCAGGGACGACTATTTTAGGGTGCAATCTAGTCTTCGCTATCTATTTGCCGCAAGTCGCTCTCTCTACAGCTAACCCAGGCATATTTCCCCGGTTTAATGACGGATTTGCGAGGTTTCCAAAACAATCTTTCTCGTAGCTTGGTGTTACTAAAATACTCTATCGAGCAAATGTTTTTGTGTGCTACTTTTTCAAGCTCTTTTGTGCTGCCAGAGAGCAAAAGAATTACACCAAAACCCGAATCTGCACAGCACCCTAAGGAGGGTTTTTGTGTTTCGTATTCCAACAACACAAGCTTGTGCCCCATGATTGTTGCGGGCTTTACTAATACGTAGTAGTCAGTCATATCGTAACTGCTACTCGGTTTTGACCTTATAAATTTATTGTCGCTAAGATATTCGAATAATGCAAAATCATTTATTCTCATACGATCTTCGTTATCTACCATGGCAGATTTTACAAAAATAGTTGTAATTTCATTAGGTTCTTTGGATTGGACTTGTTGTGGAAACACGCAGAGACTGATTAAAACAACATATAGCGCTATAATATGGGTTGCTTTCATATATATCCTCCGCTGTGCTGTAGCGCTCTGCATTGCATATAGCTTTTGAGTGTGTTGCATGTCATTAAGGCAACGGCATCAGGATATCCTTCCAAAATGTGCCGTCATTCCAAAGGCCCAATTACCCGGCCACCAGTGTAATAGACAAACTTATCCGGGCCATTGAGATAGATGTAGGATTCCTTCTTGCCCCATTTGGCCCGAACGAAGTGAAGGCAAGACTTGCCTTCGGGATTGTAGCCGAAACGCTCGGACACGAAAGGTTTCTCGCCAGTAAAGTCGAGGATTATGAACTGGTTGACACAATCGATACTTCGGCCTTCGGCGACAACTATCCGGTCGATTTTCAGCGGTCTGGTGGGAGGTTTTGTTTTCGTGGTTCGCTGATACGGGTTCGCGTGAGAGTCAGGTATCATTATGACAAGTGATACACCCCATCCATCTTTTTGATTTATCGAAGACAAAATCGACTTCCCATCAAGTTTAGCTTCCACAGCATTAACATCTAGTTTTCCTTCCTTATTCACAAAGGTCAACTCTCCGTGCTTTGTGGCAAATCGCAAGTGCAAATCATCAAGGTCGCTTTCTTCAGATGCCTGCGCTGAAACAGTCAATATGAATGCAACTGACATGGAAAGCAAAATCAGACAGGTGAAAAAACGATACAGTTTCATGCGGTTACTTACTCCTTATGGCTTTAGTAATGGGAATGACTTTACGGCCATCTGTCGCGCCAGATGTATCACACATATGATTGGTTATTCTAATTTTTTTATCGATGAAATTAGCCAGCCATTCTCGATGTGCCCTTAGATAGTCGTCCCCGGCATCCATGGCCTTTTCTTCAGCAGACACCTCACCCACTTGCTGCACTAGTAGGTGTTGGGCGCGGCGGGCAGTCATCGTGTCATTTATGAATTTGCGGGCATCTCCTGCACCCAGGTGATGGCAAAGATACATAATCTTGGCCTTTTCCCCATCACTCAGGCCGCTTATCCGATAACCCTCCTCACTGAGGCTTTCCAGGTTTTGTTTCCCGTAGTCCACCGCCGCATGAATCGCACATTCAACGTCAAATCGCAAATCCAGCAACTTCTGGAGATTGGCGTCGCTTGCCATAGCCTTGCCCGTAACGTAGGGCTTGCTTGAGAGTGTCTTATGGAGAGGACTCTTTGTAACGAGCATGCCGTTGGCAAGGCTGAAAGCAGGCACAACTTTCAGCGCAGTTCTCCCATTTCCTTTGATGGTAGCGGTTGTGAGCCAGCCCTTCTCCTTTGTGCGGGCATTCAGGAATGTTCCCTTGGTCAAGGCTTGTCCAATCCAGGTCCCATCAAGAAACTGCGATACCCCCCGCGCGGAAGAATTCTTGTTTCTTGAGTTTGCAGCCCATTCTCCTGTTTCCTCCGTTCTCTTACGTGTCTTCGGCCTTCCGGTCTTTGGATCGATCACAGGCTTCCCACTCTTGTCAAGCACCGGTTTTTCAATCTCTCTTTTAATGGTTGCAGACTCGGCATCCAGCAACGCCGCAATGGCCTGGGGGAGGAACCCACTTCGCTTACTGGCGGCAAGAATGATGTCTCGATACTTGAAGTTTGGTCCCAACCAGAGGTTCTCCTTGTTGGGACATTCGAGCGCCACCTGTTTCACCGGATGACCAGCCGGGCTCCGTGTGTCGTCCACGGTGCCGGGCAGCGGGGGAACTGCCGGTGAGGCGGGAGCAGTCGTTGAGCTTGGCGCAATCGGTGGCTTCTTGGGCGCTTCTCCCTTATGGGGCTGCTGTACGGACCTTACTTTGAGTTTGGGGCTGGTGATCCTGCAGGATTGATTCTTCAACTCGGCGGTAAAAGTCTGGATTTGCTTTTTTTCGTCATTCGCCTTCTGCGCAAAGACCGTCACCGGCGTAGCCGGCTGTTTCACCAACAAAACCGGTATCTGGCCTTGCTGGTCTGTAAGAAAATCGAATTCAGCCCCTCCGATCTTAACCCACACTTTCATGTTGCGAATCGGCTTGTTAGCAGCATCCACAAACGTGAGCCACAGTCGTCCGGCTTCCTTGGGGGCAGGCGGGGCAAGGCTGGGAGATGGCCGGCTAAACGACGTTGGCGGTAAGAAGAGCTTTTGGCCGATTCTGATGAAATCAAGATTTGTCAGGTGATTGAGTTCTGCGATGGCCTGAGGTGTCGTGTTATACTCATTGGCTATTTTCGTCAACGTATCGCCTCGTTTGACGATATAAGTCTTCATTCTTCGGCCTCCCGATCGAACCAGTCGGTGTATTCAAGCATCTGCGGCTCGTCATCGGTCGTGATGTCGATCGCCCATTCGCCGCTTCCCACGAAAGCAATATACTCTTCAGGGCTGGTTTCGCTGATTTGACGTTCAGTCCGACCGTCCTCACCCGTAACAAGACTTACTTTCAAAGCCGAGGTCACCGGATCAAGAAGCACAACATCAACTCCAGGGCCTGGAGTCCCGTCCACAGCACTGACTACCTGCCAACGCAGGCTGCATTTTTCTGGCTTGATGAAGCTCGGAACTTCAGTAGGAGTATACTGCGACTTCGCAATACTCTTCCCCTTGATCCTCACCTCACCCGCCCCCTTGGTGGTGACGTTCCCCCCGAGCACGACGATCTCTCCGTTGCTCTTCATGGAGATCATCGCCTTGCCGGTTCTGAAGATGATCTCGTCTCCGCCCTCCATGTGAATTGCCTTGGCCTTGACGGTGTGATTGCCGTCGATGACGGTGGTGAGGTTTTCCCCGACGCTGCTCTCGCGGTTAGCCATGGCCTGCTGGGTCATGTGGGCGCCCACGAAGACCGCCTTGACGGCTCCCACTTCCTCGGCCTTGGCGCCGATAACGGTTTCATTCATGGCGCCGCCGACGCTGATCTGGTAAAGGCCGCCGATGGTGAGTTCCTTGGCCGCGCCGATGGTTTCGGCGGTGTTGATGGCGACGGTCTCGGTGCGGTTCAGGCCGATGCTGACGCGCTTGTTGTCGCCGATGCTCTCGCTGTGGTTGCGGCCGACAGTGACGGTCTGGTTGACGCCGACGAATTTGGTCCGGTTGTTCCCCACCTGCATGCTCTCATCGTGGCCGACGGTCTGGTTCTTGTCGTTCTCGATGCCGATGGTCCAGTCCTTCTGGCCGTGGAGATAGATTTCTTCCCGCGCCTTGCGGTCCTCGAAGCGCAGTTCGTTGGAACCGGTGTCATTAGGGTAGCTGCGGGTGCGCATGGCGCTGACGGTTTTGTTGAAGGGCTGCTCGTAGAGGGGGAGATTCTCCTCGTTGTAAGCGCTGCCGACGATCATGGGCCGGTCGGGGTCCCCTTCGAGGAAGTCGACCAACACTTCGTCGCCAACGCGGGGGGTGAAGAGCATCCCCCATCCGCTTCCGCCCCACCCCTGGGCGGGGCGCAGCCAGCAGGAGCTCGTGTCGTTGCGCTCTCCCTCGCGGTCCCAGTGGAACTGCACCTTGACCCGGCCGTAGCGGTCGGTGTGGATCTCTTCGCCGGGGGGGCCGGTGACGATGGCGGTCTGGAGCCCCCGCACGACCGGCTTGGGTGTCCCGCGCCGGGGGCGGAAGGAGACGGAGGCGGGGATGGCCAGAAACGTGTTGCCGTAGTTGCAAGCGCCACCAGCCTCTTCCTGCAGTGCCTGGGGCTGCTCGCCCACGTGGGTGACGGAGACGAGGAGGTATTCGGCGTTGAGGTGGCGCGCCGGATGGTCGGCAAGGGAAAAGGTAGAGCCCGGGATGATCCGGCACGAGGTGCTCTGAGCTTCAGCCTGGCACTGCAGGGCGGTCTGTTCTTCGTGGCGCACCCTGGCCAGGTAATCCCCTCGCTCCTGAGCCACATAGGGGCCGGGGTAGTCGTAGATTTCGGTTTGCGGTCCGGCCTCTCCCTTTTTCCGAGCCGTCAGGTCCACGGACGGGTGCTTGAAGAAGAAGTTGCGGTGGGTGTAGGAATCCGGGCAGAGCTTTTCCGAATAGCTGAAGGAGTGGATGCTTTCTTTTTCCGGAACCATGCCGCCGTTGGGGTTAAAGGTAATCTGCGGGCTCCCTGTGATGGGAACATGGACGATCCCGGCGTCGCCGATGACGATGACATGCTTGTCCCGGTAGTGCTCGAAGGAATAAAACATCCCCTCCTCTTCCAGAAGCCGGGAGACGAAATCGAAATCGCTCTCCCGGTACTGGACGCAGAAACCGCGGAGACGGTTCTTGTTCATCAGGGCAAAGCGGTAGCGGTCAGAGGTGATACCCCCTTCTTCGAGAATCTTCTTGATAATGTCCTGGACCTGCATTTCCTGGAAGATGCGGCAATTACTGCGCAGGTTCCGCTGCCAGAACGCAGGAACGACTTCTGCTTCGTAAAGGAGATACTTTCCGCTGCTGCCGAATTCTTCGAATCTTCTCACAATGCCGTGAAAAAACCGGTCCTCGCCGCCCGAAGCCTGGTCATCATTGATGATGGTCACCAGCGCTTCCTTGCCGATGATCTCGCTTGGAGATTCGATCTCGAACTCGGTGGCCAGGGTGACCTGCACCTGAAAGGGGGCGGACAGGGCCTCGCGCGCCCACAGGTGAACAACCGAAGCCTCAACGGATGTTCCGGTCATGGAAAAAAGGAAACGGGCTTCGGATGCGTGATTAAACATGAAAAAATTCCTCTGGCGAAATTACCTGCTCGCTGCCGCAGCAACGGTCTTATGCGGGAAAAGCAACGAACATCAAGGAAGAGCTTTACTGACCGAGGAGATCGGCACAAAGCGGTTGTTTTCGAACGTGTAGAAATGTTTCCCCTCAGCCCCTTGCTTTTCATCTCTAACGCCTGAAAAGATGATCAGTTTACTGTCGAGGCGGAATTCCACGGGAACGAACGTCTCGCTCCCTTCGTCACCCCAACAGCAAAGAGTGAAGGGGATGCGATACACTTTTCCCGTTCTGGCATCGATTACCGCCCCCATCAGGCATTCCATACCGCATCCCCACGTCGTGAGAATGTAGTGTCCGGCGAAATTGGGCTTCTGCCGTGCGGCCTCTTTCAAACGCGTCCGGAACATGCGGTCTTTCCGGCCAAGCTGCAACGGAGCATTCTTGCCCGTAAATTTGCCTGCCACCGGGTAATTCCTGAATTCCGGGACACTATTCTGGGCCTGCGCGATTGTGGCAAGCAGAACAAAAGCAGTGAATGCTGCCAAGATGACGCCGGTTACTCTCGAAACGGGGGAGATCCTCATTGCGCGCTGAATTCCTTCACGAATAGGTTCAGCAATCGAACCACCCTCCCCGTCACCGGGGAGGGCATCACATCAAACATCCTTCTTACAGCATCTTCTCCAACGCATCGGCCCGGTCGCCGGGGGCGGGGTGGCTGGAGAAGAGGCTCTTGTCGTTGCCGAACATCTTTTCCAGCTTCCGCAGGGCGCTTACCGATGCCTTTGTGTCGTATTTGTTCGCCTTCATCAGGTTCAGGGCGTATTGGTCGGCGTCATTTTCCTGGGACTGGGAGAACTGGGCGTTGACCAGGCTCTCGGCCAGGTCGCCGAGGGCCGAATCGGACAGGGCGGCCACGGCGTTGCCGCTGGCGGCGCCCACCTTGCGGGCGGCGGAGGCGGCGTAGGCGGTCTGGACGGCTTTCTTGCTGTGGCCGAGGCTTACGTGGCCGATTTCGTGGCCGATGACGTAGCGCACTTCGTCGTCGGTCATGGCGTCCATGAGTCCGCTGTAGACCCGGATGGTGCCGTCGGCCATGGCAAAGGCGTTCACGTCTTTTGTGAGGTAGACTTTGTAGTTGGGCTTTACGCCCCCTTCCATCTTGATCCCCTTAGTGAGTTTCTCCAGGCGCTTGCCGTAAGCGCTGGAGGCGGGAGCCACCTTGTTGGAGCTGTCATACTTGCTGCTGGCGTTGGCGGCAACGGCCTTCACGTCGGCATCGGAGAGGACGGCGGCCTTGGCGAGATCCTGGCCGGCATCGATGAGGCCGCTCAGGCTGAAGCCGGCGTGGGCGGTCTGGCCGAGGGCAAGGGTTATGGCTACGGTTGCGGCAAGTTTCCGGTACATCGACAATCTCCTTGGCATGTAATCAAAGCTGCCCTCCCCGTGGCCGGGGAGGGCAATGCATCACATATACGAACTGCTTACTTGGGCACGCTCCAGGAATCCTCGGCTTCGATGCCGTTGGGCTCCCAGGTCCACTTGATCTTGCGGTAGGTGAAGGCCACTTCTTCCATGTGGCGGTAGGGCTCGTTCTCGGCCAGGAGGGTGACCGGCATGTAGGGCTTGATGCTGACCACGATGGCGTCTTCGAGCTTGATGGTGTAGTAGTGCTCCTCGGTCCCCTGCTTGGTGATGCGGTAGAACTTGAGGGTGACGTCCTTGAGGTGCTCGCCGGTGCAGAGGGCCTGATACATCTTGGGGGAGCTGGCGTCGAACTCCTTGACGATGCTCAGGGGTCCGTGGACCCGCTTGCCGGTGGGAAGCCCGGAGTGGGGATCCTTGGGCATATGGATATCGTGGTTCATGGAGAAGACGAGGATGGTTTTCTCGCGCCCCTGCAGTTCGCAGGAACCGTCGATTTTCCCCTGTTTTTCACCGGTGATGGTGAGGTGCGCAGGCATTGCCATTGATTACTTCCTCCTTGTGGTGTGGAATACGCGGCCCGTGATGGGCCGCATTGCAAAATAATAATGGGATGTTCCCCGTCCCTGGTCCCGGCTTTACTCTTTGTCCAGCTTGCCGACAAGAGATAACGTGAAGTACGCCCCCATGTACTTGAAGTGGGGGGTGACCTTGAGGCCGACCCGGTACCAGCCCGGCTCGCCGGGGACTTCCTCAACGGTCACCTGGGCCTGACGCAGGGGCCTTCTGCTCCGCACTCCCGGCATGGGGTTGTCCATTTCGGAGACGTATTGGCGGATCCAGAGGTTCAACTCGTTTTCCAGATCCCCCCGCTCCTTCCAGGTGCCGATGTGCTCCCGTTGGATGACCTTCAGGTAGTGGGCGAGGCGGCTCACGATGAACATGTAGGGGAGCTGGAGCCCCAGCTTGTAGTTGAGCTCGGCCTCCTTCCCCTCCTTGCTGGTGCCGAAGTATTTCGGCTTCTGCACGGAGTTGGCGGAGAAGAAGGCGGCGTTGTCGCTCCCCTTGCGCATGGTGAGGGCGATGAACCCTTCCTCGGCCAGCTCGAATTCCCGGCGCTCGGAGACGAGCACTTCCGTGGGGATCTTGGTCTGGATGGCCCCCATGGCCTCGTACTGGTGGAGCGGCAGATCATGGACGGCGCCGCCCCCCTGGGGGCCGATTATGTTGGCGCACCAGCGGAAATTGGCGAAGCTCTCGGTAAGGCGCGTGGCGAAGGAGAAGGCCGCGTTCCCCCAGCAGTAGCGGTCGTGGCTGTCGGAGACGCTCTCCTCGTAGTTGAAGCTCTTCACCGGCTTGGTGGCCTCGCCGTAGGGGAGCCGCAGGAGGAACCGGGGGAGCGCCAGACCCACATAGCGGGCGTCCTCGCTCTCCCGGAACGACTGCCACTTGGCGTACTGGGGGCCTTCGAGGATCGACTTGATGTCTTTGAGGTTCGGCAGCGCCGTATAGTCGTCGCAGCCGAAGAACTGGGGGGAGGCGGCGGCGATGAAGGGGGCATGGGCCATGCCGGCCACGGCGGCCAGGCTCTGGAGGAGCTTGATGTCCTGGGGGCCTGGGCCGAAGTCGTAGTTGCCGATGATTGCACCGTAGGGCTTGCCGCCGAACTGGCCGTACTCGGCCGAGTAGACGGTCTTGTAGAGTCCCGACTTGGCCACCTCAGGGGCGTCCTCGAAGTCGTCCAGGAGCTCCTCCTTGGTGGCGTTCATGATCTCGATCCGGTTGTTCTCCCTAAAGTCGGTCCGGTCCACGAGGAAGTGGAGGGAGCGCCAGGAGGACTCCAGCTTCTGGAACTGGGCATGGTGGAGAATCTCGTCCATCTGCAGGGAGAGCTTTCTGTCGATCTCGGCGATCATGTCGTCAAGGACCGCCTTGGATACCTTCGGGGTCTCGGTCCCCGGCTCCAGGAGCTGGGCGATGAGGGCCTCGACCCCCTTCTTGGTGATGGAGTAGGCCTCGTCGGCGGGCTGGAGTTTCGTGGCCTGGACGATCTCCTCCAGAAGCGATCCTTCCGTCCGGGTCTCGACTGCTGCGGTGTTGTGCTGTTCTACGCTCATTGTTGCTCCTCCTTACCCTTCCTCGATGCCGATTTCGGCCAGAAGCTTGGCCCGGGCCGCGTCGTCGGTGATCAGTTCCTGGATCTTCCTGCGAAAGTCGGGAACGTTGGAAAGGGGTCCCTTGAGGGCCCGCAGGGCCTCCCGCAGCTCCAGGAGCCGCTTCATCTCGGGCACCTGCTCCACGACCGCCTCGGGGCCGAAGTCCCTAAGGGACTCCACCTTGAGGTTCACTGGAAGCTCGTCACTTTCGCTTCCGGCGAGCCGGTTGGGGACGGCGATGTTCAGGGTGATCCCCTGGGCCTTCATGACGTCGTTGAAGGTCTCCTTGTCGATGGCGATGGGATCCCGCTTCTCGACGGGGCGCTCGTCGGTGGTGCCGGTGAAGTCCCCCATGACGAGCATTTTCAGCGGCAGCTCAACCTCTTCGGCAGCTCCGTCCGAGGCCGGACGGTAGACGATGTTGACCCGTTCCTTCGGTGCTACAGATGCTTCTTTCGACATGTCCTTCTCCTTTCGTACGATCGTAACGGTGACAGTTTCTCCATCCGTGGAGGACGCAATCAGCGTAAGGGTTATGCAAATCCATCAAAGACCTTGAGCAACCCTAGCAGCTTCAGTCTTCCAATTGGTTGCACCCATGAGCATGCACACCCAGTAGGAACTTCCCTTCTCTTTGACTCTCCGTGCCATCTTGCGCAATTCACGCTGAACATCTTTGGGGTTGAGGTAAACGCCCGGACGAGGGACAAGATCCATGGCTTGCGAACAGCTTTTAACTTCCGAAATCATCTTTGATATTACTGCAACAAGCTCTTCATTCATTTCCCAATTAGCAGTCTCATGCTTTCCCCAGAAGGCTTCCACGATAACCCTCAGATCATGTTGTTCTGTATCGGTCAATGCCATGAATGTCATTTCTCCTTTACGGAAATGGTTGACAGAATTTCTACGAACTTGTTGGTTTCACAATTGCTCTCCAGACGCATAAGGAAATTTCTGGAATGCGCATGAGAGACTAGAGCCACATTTCTGTACGGGCCTGGACCTTTCGTTATCTGGTAGATCGTAACCGGACCCTTGCGGTACACAGCCAGCCGGGGATTTGTCTGGAATAACCCACGTTTCATCGACAGCATCAGTCGCCAGCTCTTGCGATTATCCTTTCCAGAAGGCTCTGGATCTTTAGGCGTTTTGGTAAAGAGAACGTTCGCTGCCTCGATTACCGACAGTCCGCGTTTGGGAAGTTTGAGGGCACTGAATGTTTCACAGCCGAGCAGCAAAGGCTCCCCGTTCTTGAACCTGAAGACGCTCAGGTTGTCTCCTATCCCCACAGAAGCCACATCGGATGGCACCCGGAAAGAAAGTCCTCTGAACAGAATCGTAATGCTTTCATCGGTTGATGGCGCTTCCGGCCAGGGGATCTCGACCGCAACAGCCTCGCAACCGGGACCTTTGCATTTCAAAAGATTCCCATCAGCCTTGCGGGAAGCCTCGCAGGGCTTGGCAAGAATTAACAAAAAAATGATGGGTAATCCTACCAGCCAGATAAATTTCACTTGGTATCCTCCAAGATGTTCTTACCCCTTGGCAAGCCGCACCATCTCCACCGGGTCGAGGCGGGCGATGCGGTGGAGGGCATCGGCGGCCTTCTCCTTGAAGCGGGGCTCGGCCTGGGAGTCGAAGCCAACCCAGGCGAGCTTCAGTCCCCGAAGGGCCAGGGCCGGGTCGTACTCTTCGAGGCCGAAGGCCCCGATATCGGCCATGACCTGCTCAAGGTGGGGGAGCGCCAATCGGGCCCGGTTGGTGTTCACGAGAAGCTGGGCAAGGGCAAGGCGCCAAAGGAGCTTCTCCTTGCGGGACGCGCCGTTGCCGAGCTGCTTCTGGAACCGCTCCACCGCCTCCAGGAGCTTGCCGCTCCGGATGAGGGCCTGGGCTTCCTCCGCTTCCCGGGCGATGGCCTCGGCGCGGCCGTCGCTATCGGCACCGGCAGGGCAATGGACAGCGGATGCCTCGCGCTGTGCGAGTCCCGCAAGCCACTGGCGGGTCTCCGGGTCGGCGAAGGGGGTGCCGTCGGCAAAGGCCAGGCCATCGAGTCCTGGAAGCCGACCAACGAATGCTGCCGTCTCGGCGCAGACCGCCTCCCGGGCAGCGGCGAAGCGATCGCCAAGGCGGGAGAGGGCCTCGACGGTGAGGCGGCTCAGATCGAGCCAGAAGATGAACTGGGGGAGCCGCGCCTCCGCTGCCTTCAGAAGCGCCTCACCGTCGCCGTGGCTGGCCAGCTCCTGGAGAAGGGTCAGCACCTGCCGTTCGGGCGGGGGGATGCGGGTACGGCCGTTCACTGCCGGCGGCAACTCGGTCACCTTCCCCCAGGCGGCAAGCCGGGAGAGCCGGTAGGGAACGGGGCCGGCGGGGTCCTGCTGGAGGAGAGCGCCTGCCGCCTCCCCCACCTGGCGAAGCCCCTCCTCCAGAGCCTGAAGGGAGGAGCCGGGAGCAATCGTCTGCCGGGGAGGCTCCACGGGAGGAACGGTGGCCTGGCGGGGGGGGGCGAAAAGATCGGTGGCGGGAGCCTCGGGCTGGGCCGGCGGAGGGGCCACGGCTTCGGATACTGTCTCCCCGCCTTCTTCCGGCGCCATGTCCGACACCAGTTCCCGCAGTTTCGTGAGGGACGGGGCATCCTCCAGGTGTTCTCCCAGAAAGCGGTCGATTGCAGCGAGGGTTTCCAGCACGATGCCGTGCTGTTCCGTCGGGAGGGTTTGGGGACGCTGCTGGCGCAGGGCGATCTCGGTCCGGTCCAGCCACCACTCCACGCTCCGCTGCCGCCCCCGCATCCTGGTGGGATAGAGGTCGCTCCAGAACCGCTCCAGGAGGTCGCGCCAGACCTTGAGACCCAAGGCCAAGCCGTCCCCGCCGCGGGTCTGGACAAGCCCCACTGCCAGGTAGCTGGCCACCAGGAGATCCTTGGAGCGGGTGGCGAGGATGTCGACCGAGAGCCGCACCACCTTCTCCCAGTCCACGGTGCCGGCGATTGCCGGGGAGGTGAGCTTGTCCACCTCCGCCTGGAGGGTGTCGAAGAGGGGATCGTAGCGGACATCCTCCCCCACCGGCTGGTCGGGGCGAACAGGCTCTTTTCCCAGGGTTGCTATATCCATTGCGTACTCCGTTCCGATGCTGTTTGGCCACCCACCCGCGTCCGAGGCGGACCAGAGGTGGAGAAAATCCCCCGGCGCCAGGGCCCGCCGGTAGGAGGCGAGAAAGGAGCGCTCCAGGGTTCCCCCCATGAAAAGGGCGTTGGGGACCCCTTTTGCGGCCCCCTTGGCCAGCAGGTGCCAGAGGCTCACGAGGGTAATCTTGTCGTTGACCGGCCCCCGGTCGAGGCGCACCGAGAATTCATCCTTTCCGGCCCGTTCGGCGGCAACCGTTTCCAGCCGGGGACTGTCCAGGAAGGAAGCATAGGGGTCCCGTGGGGAACCGAGGCGGTTCAGCCCCCGGCGGCGCTCCGCCAGTTCGTCCCAGTCTGAGGTGGGGGGGCGCAAGCCCTGGAGCCCCTCCTCAAGCTTCTTCAGGTCGCCGAAGGTGTTGGTGGCCAGGAACTCGATCTGGCACCAGCTCTTCTCGCAGGCAAAGGGGAGGAGGTCCCACTGCCCCTCCCATCCCTCCAGGGGGCCGCTCCCCATGATGAGAAGGGGATAGGGGCGGCCGAGGCTGTCGCTGGAGACCCGGACGACGCCCAACACCAGGGATTCCCGGCCGAAGCCCCGGGCCCAGAAGCGCCAGGAGCAGAAGGGGGGCGGGGCGGCGCTTCGCTCTGACTGGAGGGTGTAGCCGCTCTCCACCCATTTCGTGAGCCCATCCACAAAGGGGGAGGAGTGGCCGAGGCGGAAGTAGTCGGCCGCCGCCGGGTGCTTGCCGAAGGCGGACCAGTGCCAGGTTGTCGTAGTGTCAGTGCCGAGCATCAGTCGCTCTCCTTCTCGTCCGTGAGATTGGGGAAGATTTTCATCACCAGCACCGGGCAATGACCCGCGGGGCCGTGGCTCCGGCCATGGCGCTCCCCTGCTTGACCACCTGCCCCCCACCCATGATCTGGTAGTTGACGCGGATATGCTTGATCCCCATCCGCTCCAGGGCATCCTTCTCGCCGGGGAACTCCCGGGCAGGGAAGGTGCGCGATCCGCCGGCAAACTCCCGGAGGAAGTCGGGGAAGGCCTGGGGGCCCCCGTAGCGCCTGGTGAGCACCTGATCCCCCACCTCGATCTGGAAGATGACGTCGCCGCAGGTATCGGGAGACCAATAGAAGGTCTTACCCACGGGGAAGTTCTGGTTCACGAGGGTCTGGGGAGAGCCGGCACACTGGAGTTCCAGCCGGGTGGCGTGGGGCCTGATCCGGGCATCGGCGTTGGCGTCGGTGGGGAGCCCCTTGACGGCCACGGTGTAGTTGGGCTGCCGCCCCCCCGTCGAGGCCTGGACCTGGGCCCCCTTGGAGAGGAAGGCGAAGAGGGAACCCTCGATGGGGAGGGCTCCGCCGAGGGCGTGCCGAGGCGCGTAGCCTGCGGCGGTCCCCCGCACGAACGGCGCGGCCGGTCCCTTGACGAAGCGCCAGGCGAGGCCGTCGGGGCCGAGAAGCAGGGGGCCCGCCTGCTGGGGGGTCATCCCGAGGGTGGCGGCGATCACCTGCTCCTCCCACAGGGTCTGGAGCTGGCATCCCGCCTCGCGCCGGACGTAGGTCCAGAGGTAGTCGAGGGGACCGGTCACGAGCCGCCAGAAGGCCTCGTCGGCGCCGACGCCGGAGACTCCGGCCCGAAGGCGGCCGGCAGCGCCCCAGGCGGCCATGAAGGGGGTCTTTCCCGTGGCCGGGTCGTCGCCGAAGGTCTGGGTCGCCAGCTGGAAAGCCTGCTGCCGCGACGATGCCGCCGGCGCGATGGCCGCCAGGGCCGCCTGGTACTCCTGCCAGGCCTTTGGGGCGGCAAGTGGCGTTTCTATCCCCTTGGCCACGGCGTCGGGGTGAATCCTGTCGCCGAGGGAATTGATGAGGCGCTTGCCGCTTTCGGTCGCCTTTCCCACGGCGCCGGGGACGGCGCCCCCTGCCCGGGCCACCTGGAAGGCGTAGAGTTGGGCCACGAAGGGGGGGACCCCTTCCTTACCCACGAGGGTATCGAGTTCGGTGGCCATCCGGTTGATGAAGGCGAAATAGGGACCCTGCTCCGTGGACATTTTGGCGGCTACCTGCTGCCAGTCGCGGATGGTGCGGAGCCGGTCGGTCCCCGTCGGGAACGCCGCGGCAAGCCGCTGCCACGCAGCCAGACAGCTCCCCCGGTACCAGGTGCCGAGACCGCCCTTGCCGGCCGCCACGAGGCGGGGGTCGCCGAGGGCCGCCTCCAGCTCGGTCACGAGGCTGTCCATCTCCCCCTTCCCCTTGCGGGTGAAGGAGGGGGGAACCGCCTGCTCTCCTGGGAGCGGCGCGCCCCCTCCCCAGAACTCGGCCAGGGTTACCCCCGGAAGTCCCGACTGCCGGTCGATCCACGGGGCGAGCCAGGTAAGGCTTCCCCCCTTGTGGGCCATGATCTGGCGGAGCCACCCCTGGAGCTGGGCCGTCTCCTTGGCAAGATCGGGGGAATCGGCTCGCCAGGCCAGGTAGTGCAGGTAGAGGGTGCCGAAGCGCTTGCGGGCGTCGGCCCCGGCGGCGGTCTCGCCTGCCAGGAAGGAGACTGAAGCCGGCTGGGGCATGGCGCTCAGTTCCGGCAGCTTTTTACCGTTCATGCCGGCGTTGAGGATATTGATTCGCCGGGCTAGGTGGATGGCGTACTGGGCGAAGAGCTCGTCGGGGGTGCCGGCGGAGAGTCCCGCGACGCCAGCGGCCAGCTGCCGGTCGTAGGGGGAGAGGAAGCCGTCCCGGAACTGGCGACAGAACCTTTCCTTGAGGGTCCGCTCGACCTTGACGCTTTCCGTGAGGCCGAAACGGGGAATCCACCAGGAGCGGTTCCGTTCCTCCACCCTGAGGATTCCTTGGCGGAAGGCATCGAGAACGAGGAGGTCGTTGGTGGGGTTGCCGGCCAGCCGCGGGGTCCGCTCGAACTGATGGGAGACCTGGCGGATGGTAGTCATATTCTTCACGAAGGAGAAGGAAAGGAGACCGCAGAGGGCAACGCCGAAGAGCATCCAGGAGACGAGTCCCAGGTTGCCGGTGAGGGCCCGCCACTCCACGGCCCGACGGGTCGGCGACAGGAGCGCCCGGTCGGCGGGGAGGATTTTGGCGAAAAAGTCGTGAAGAAAGAGTCCCTTGCTGGTTCCGGGAAGAACTGCCTTTTCCCCCGTCAGACCCAAGGCCTCGGAGAAGCGGGAATGGGGATTCCCCTCCTGGCGGCCGCTGGAGAAGAAGAGCCCTCGAAGGACCGGGGTCTCCTGGTAGGGGTTCTCACGAAACGCCCCCTCCATGAAGGCACCGAGGGAGTCCCGCAAGGCCGAGAACTCCTCGGGGAAAAGGACGAGCCCCGGATCCGCTTCCCGGGCCTCGGGCTGGTGCAGGAGAAGAAGCCGCAGGGTCCGGAGCCGCTCCACCACGGCGGCGACCGCCTTGTCGGTAAAGGAGGCAACGTCGGTGTCCAGCTCCTGGTTCACCATCCCCATGGGCTGCTGGAGGGCCTTGTCCGGCAGGAGGCCGGCGAAGCGGTTCATTCCCTCAACGAGGTCGCACTTGGTGACGAGGACGTAGATCGGAAACCGGACCCCCAGGGCACGCATCAGTTCGTCGATGCGGCTCCGCATGGTGCGCCCCTCCTCCACGTTCTCCTCCCGGCCGGCGGCCAGGAGCCGGTCCGCCGCCACGGTGACGATGAGGCCGTTCAGGGGTTCCTTCCTCCGGTACTTGACCAGCAGCGACAGGAATTTCTGCCACTCGTCACGGTCCTTCTCGCCGTCAACGGGAACCGCGTAGCGGCCGGCCGTGTCGATGACGATGGACTCCTCGAAGAACCACCAGTCGCAGTTGCGGGTACCGGAGACGCCGGAGGTGCGGCAGACGTCGATGAAGGGAGAGGAGAGGCGGGCGCTGTTGAGGGAGGTGGTCTTCCCGGAGCCGCTCTCGCCGATGACCAGGTACCAGGGGAGGACGTAGAGGGGGTTCCCCTGCTTCTTGAGGTGGGAATTCTTCAGGGTGCCAATGGCATCCTTCCACTGCTCCTGGAGCTGGGTGAGATGCTCCCGCTCCTTGCCGGAAAGGGCCTTCAGCACCCCCTTGTCCTGGGCGATCACCTCCTGGACAAAATTCTGTTCGCGCTTGCGGAGCCACATGGCCCTCAGAAGCGCGGTGCCGGCCCCGATCCCCGCCAGAAGGAGGAGAATGCAGAGGGCCACCCACCAGGGCCAATCGAGCGCAAGCACAATACCAAAAACGAGAAGGACGACAACCGCCGCCCCCCCCGCCACGAGAAACCACTTGAGAAAGGTCACGAGCTTGGTTTTCATCTCAGTACGGCACCGTCCTTAAGAAATTCTCCCCCACCCCCGAAAGGGTGAAGCGGTAGACGAAGAAAAGAATGACAAACAGCACCGCCGGTCCGGCGAGGCAGACAGCGGCAAGGGGGGTGAAGCCGGCCCGGCGCCGGGCCGGAGCCATGGCGGGCGTTCCCGCCGGATAGGCCTCGGGAAAGAGCTCGGTCCGCTCCAGGGACGGAAGCCCCACGGAGCTCCCCACGAGGAGCTTCAGCTGGGCGGTCTTCACCTGCTCCAACTGGTACTCGTCCCCCGGCTTGCATAACTTGCCGGTGAAACCGAGGGCGAGACAGAGGTAGTAGACCTCCCGCACCTCCCGCTGGTGGAGCCCCAGGGCGTTCAGCCGGGAGAAGAACTCCTCCCCCGCCTCGGTGGTGTTGTAGTGGAGGCGCTGGAGTTGCTCCCGGAGCCAGAGGCTCTTCTCGTTCCAGGCCGACGAAAGCACTGCCTCGTCGATCCAGGCGCAGACGGCGAAGCGGGCCAGATCGAAGTCGTCCCGGGAGAACCCCTCCCGCCTGACGTTCGACTCTCCCGAGGCCAGGAGGAGGTCGATTTCGCGGCGGACCTCCTGGTAGGAGGGCTGGCGCACCGTGGCCGTGCGGAGGAAATGGGTGACATAGGCCACCAGTTCCGTGAAACAGTCAGTCAGATGCATGAAATAACCCTCACTGGAAAAACTGAGCAATCCGGTCCCGGCAGCCATTGCCAAGACGCTGGACAGCACGGAGCCGGGCCGGCACGCCGTGTACGCCGCGCCGCACTGTGTCAGCACTTTTTTTCCACGCTTTAGTTGTGATGTGTTGCAGGTGGGGGAGAATATGTCCTGGGCGATTCCAAAGGGAATCGAAGGGGGTCCGCCTGTCTTGCGGAATCAGGTATCGTCGCCTCCTGCGTTTTGTGCCGCAAGAGTAAACAGTGTTACATTAAAAGTCAATAACTTATTATTAATTAATGCCCAAAAACTCACGTCAATGCAATCAACACCTCGGAATCGTTACACTAACCATTTCGCATCAATCGTTGTTGCCGTACATCAGACGATCGTACATCACTTCGTAATCACTGAGCTTGTTTTCGAGCTTCCGGAGCTCGGCCGGGGTGTACACCGCCTCGCCCCTGGCAATTTCATGCTTCAGACCATCGATCAGCTCAGTGATGGTCATCTTCCGCGGAGGGCAATCCTCGGATTCGAGGAGGCAGCGGTTCTTGGCGGTAGGGACGGAAGTGGCGGCCGGTTCCTCCTTCGTCAACCAGGGAAAGGAAGAGCACGCAGCGAGCATGAGGGTGAGGGCTCCGAACGGGATGATGAGAACGAATCGGCTCATTTCTGCACCCACTTTCCGTTCTGCAACTGGATCCACCAGCCTGGCCGCGCCGTATCCTGTTTCGTCTGGGCATAGGTGGCGGCCGCCTTGCCGAGAACCTGCCCCATAGTGGCCGGCGTGTCGGGTTTGCCCGCCTGCTTCAGGATTGCCCGAGCCATGCCGGTAATGACGGTCTTGCGGTTGGCGTTCTCCTCATCCACCACTCCCTTCAGGCCGGCGATTCGGGAAGGATCGCGGACGGTGACAAGCCCCTGGTTGGTTTCTCCCACGATGCCGCCGTCACGCAGCTGATCGAGGGTCGTGAGCCGTCCCCTCATCTCCTCGTAGGCCTTGACCACCTCAGGCATCCGCGAAAGCTCAACCACCAGGCCGCCGGCCGCATCCTCTGCGGCCCAGGCGGTGGCTGCCACCGCAAAGGGCCATCGCGCTCCCTCGAACCGGCTCTGGGGCTTCTCTGCCGGCGCCGGTTCGACACCGGCCGGGGGCTGCTCCGGAACGGGCGCCTCCCCCCCCTCCTTCCCCAGGTATTTCTCGTCCAAGGTCTTGAAGGCCTTCTTAACCTCCTTCTCGGGGAAATAGACGTTGACGGTAATGAAGGCACACGAGGCGAGAACCCCCGCAACAACGGCAAGCATCCACACAAAAATCTTCATAGGCATGATCTGACTCCAAAGGGCATTTTCCGGGGAGGCTACACGTTCAAGTAAACCACAGGGGGCGGCTTTTGCAATGGAAGGAATGAAGCGTCAGAGACGCCTGAAAAAGTCTCCGCAGACGCCCACAACCCGGTCGATGTCGGCAGAGGTCACATCCCGATGGGTGACAAGGCGGATGCGTTCCCGACCGGCGATGAGAATTCCCCTGTCGCGGAGAAAGGTTGTCAGTGCCTCGGTCCGTTCAGGGGGAATGGAGAGGAACACCATGTTCGTCTGAACCGAGGCAGGGTCAACATCGAACCCGATAGAGGCCAGCCCCTCGGCCAGACGCCGCGCATTGGCGTGATCCTCGGCAAGGCGCGCCACGTTCTCCGTGAGGGCAACAATCCCTGCGGCGGCCAGGATGCCTGCCTGGCGCATGCCGCCGCCGAGGACCTTGCGCCAGCGCCGGGCCTCGGCCACGAACCCCCGGCTCCCGCACAGGAGCGACCCCACCGGCGCGCCGAGCCCCTTGGAGAGACAGACCGACACCGAGTCGAAATGATCAGTTATCTCCCGGGCCTCCGCGCCGAGGGCCACAGCCGCATTGAAGAGCCGCGCCCCGTCCAGGTGGAGGGCGAGGCCCCGCTCCCGGGCAAGGGTACGGGCGCGGGCCAGGTAATCGAGGGGGAGGACCCTCCCCGCCTGGGTGTTCTCGAGACAGAGGAGCCGCGTCCGGGCAAAGTGGGGATCATCGGGCTTGATGGCCGCGGCCACCTTCACGAGGTCAATGGTTCCGTCGGGTTCCACGTCCACGGGCTGGGGCTGGACCCCGCCGAGGACCGCGGCGCCGCCCCCCTCGAAACGGTAGCAGTGGGCCGTCTGGCCGGCGATGTACTCGTCACCCCGCCCGCAGTGGGTCATGATGGCAAGGAGATTGGACTGGGTGCCGCTCGTCACGAAGAGAGCCGCCTCGGTGCCGAGCATCCCGGCGGCCAGGGCTTCGAGGCGGTTCACGGTGGGGTCCTCGCCATAGACGTCGTCACCCACCTCGGCTGCAGCCATGGCGGCCCGCATGGCCGGGCAGGGCCTGGTGACGGTATCGCTCCGCAGATCGATGGTCTTCACGGTGGCACCTCAATCCTCACTTGGCCTGGGGCCGAATCTCCCGGGCAGGGCTCACGAAGGAGATTCCCTGGCCCGACCGGGCGCCGATCATAACGCTCTCGACGATGGGCTCATTGATCTCCCTGGCCGATTCCCACGCCACGATGAAATGGGCGCCGAAACCGCCGCTCGTGTCCCGTTCCTTGAGGTAAAAGCTGGTGGACCCCTGGGGAGGGATTGTCAGGGGACCGGCCAGGAAACGCTTCACAAGGCGGCCGTTGGAGTCGTGGTAATCCACCCGGGTAACGGTTATGGGGCTGGCCGGATCAATGTTGCGAAACCCCAGAGTGGCCGCCAGATTGAAGGGGAGTGCCCGATCACCGGTGTAGACGTGGGAGTAGACCGGCACATAGAGGGTCTGCCCCTTTGCCAGCCGTACCTCGGCGCCGGCATTTCCCACGCCGCAGACCGCCGCAGCCGCCGCGACGATCATCCCCACAAGCCATCCTCTTGCTGTCATTGCTAGCTCCTTTCCCTTCACCAGTTGCAGCTTCCGCCGCCGCGCTTCTCCAGGTACTGCTGATGGTACTCTTCGGCCCACCAGAAGGCGGAGGCGGGAGCAATTTCGGTAACGATTGGCCGGGAATAGCGGCCGGAACGCCCTTCTTTCTCCTTCGAGACCCGGGCGGCCTGCTCCTGCTCCGGGGTATGGAAAAAGATGACCGAGCGGTAGTTGGTACCGATATCCGGTCCCTGGCGGTTCAGCTGGGTCGGATCGTGGATTGTCCAGAAGACCCCGAGAAGCTCGTCATAGGAGACCCGCGCGGGATCGTAGACCACCTCCACCACCTCCGCATGCCCCGTTTCCTTGGAGCAGACTTCCTCGTAGGAGGGATGGTCCTTCCATCCCCCCATGTACCCGGCGTGAGTGGCTACCACCCCCGACACCCGCCGGAATTCGGCCTCCACGTGCCAAAAGCACCCGGCGCCGAAGGTTGCCTTTTCAAGTTCTGGTGTTTCGTCCATGATGTGAACCTCCCTGTCAACACTGTATCAATACTACAACAAAGGTAGCACAGGAGAAATCCGCTGTCTCGGTTGTATCTCCTCCCCAGCCATGCTTTTCCCCTGGGGGCCTAGCCAACGGGATGGGACGGCAGAGAGCCAGCCGAACCGGGCGAGGAGTGATTCAAAGGCCCCCTCGACCGGGGCGCAGACCATCAGCGGCGCCCCGGTTGCCGGGTGAGGAACGGTAAGCTCAACGGCGTGCAGAAGCAAGCGTACCGTCAGAAGCTCTTCCCGGAAGAACCGGTTGTGGCGCCCTTCGCCGTATTTCGTGTCGCCAACGATGGGGTGGAAGAGGTGCTTGAGGTGGCGGCGAAGCTGATGACGGCGACCCGTGCGCGGAGAGAGCGCCACCAGCGAATAGCGGCTCGTGGGATAGCGCCCCACGGCAACAGGAAGCTCCACGTCTGCCAGGCGCCGATAGTCGGTCACTGCCGGCTGGGGCGCCCTCTCTCCGACATTCCCCCCTCCCGGCTCAAACCGATCGGGCTCCTCTGCCAGGGGATGGTCGATCACCCCCTCCTCCGGCATGGTTCCTCGAACCACCGCCAGATACGTCTTGGTCACGCTCCCGGACGCGAAGGCGCCGACAAGGCCCCGGGCCGAAGCGGGATCGAGGGCGAAGATGAGGACGCCCGACGTGGGTTTGTCGAGTCGGTGGACCGGATAGACGCGCTGGCCCAGAAGGTCACGCACTTCCTGGAGGGCAAACCGGGTCTCGTGCCGATCTATGGGCGAGCGGTGGACAAGTAGCCCCGGCGGTTTGTGGACCGCCACGAGATGCTCGTCGCGGTAAAGGATTTCCATGGTGGCTCTTGGGGATAGCATCGATTTTTCCCGCGAAAATAAATGCACATGAAAAGTTTTTGCGTTATAGTTTAAAGGCTTATTGATTCACAAAAATGACCGATACATGCAGGAGGAAGCCATGGGACAATTCGAACGGCGGCGACATCCCCGGGTCCCTTTTTCAGCACCGGCATTCCTGGAGAAGGATTCGCGGGTCACCTACGGCGAGGTGCGGGACATCAGCCATCACGGCCTCTTTCTGTCCATGCGGGGAGACCATGAGCCGGGCAAAGAGGCCCTCGTCTCCATCTACTTTCTCAGTGGCACCTCCACCCTCACCATCACCATGCCGGGCCGCATCGTCCGCACCGCCTCCGACGGCATCGGCTTCGCCTCACCCCATCTGGACCCGCTCCAAATCCTCAGTTACGAATCGGTTTTTTCCTTCGGCTACGACCCTCCGCAACTCATGGAGGAATTCCTCGCCCACGCCGACACCCTTGCCCCGGGCAAGGAGGGGATCACCACGTAACCATCCCGCACCCTGTCCCGACCTACGTGACGCCCACGCCGGCCACGAGCGCAAGGAACTGCATGACCAACCGGTAGGTGATCCCCCAGAGGACCGGCTTCCCTTCTGCCGGAAGGATTATGGCCGGCCGCTCGAAGGTTTCGCCGCCGAAGCGGACCGAGGCGTCCTGGTGGCGCGCCGGATCGCAAAGATCGGCAAGGGAAACCCAGAAGGCGTCCCTCACCTCCCCCCCCGGCCGCATGGGGGGATTCCCGAACAAGCCATAGACGAAACATGATACCCGGATCGGCAGGTGGGCCCCCGCGACGTCGGCCAGGCGCCCCAGATAATGGGCTGTGGTGAGATCAATGCCGAGTTCCTCCCGGGTCTCCCTCTCCGCGGCAGCCCGGGGTCCCGCGTCACCCTGCTCGATTTTCCCCCCGGGAAACCCCAGGTCGCCGGACCACGGGTCGCCGTCATGGGAGGCCCGCTCTATGAAGAGGACCTCAAGCCCCTCCCTCCCCTTCCGGAGGATGAGCGCCACGGCGGCGGACGTCATCCCCGAAGAGGAAATCTCGACGGGGGGATGGGATACGAGGCCGGCTGCAATGTCAGGGAATGTCAAGGATGGTCCGCGAAGGCGCATGTGTTCTTTCCCGCGGGCAATCCCCGCACTCGGGACGGTTGTATTTTTCCGTACATTCCTATAGCATAAGCGGTTATTAACCCACCAAAGCAGAGGACATCGTCCATGGAACATACCCCCTTTTCCCTGTCTGGGAGCATCGGCTCCACCCCCCTCGTGGAGATCAGAAAGCTGAACCCCAACCCGAAGGTAAGAATCCTCGCCAAGCTGGAGGGGAACAACGTGGGGGGCTCGGTCAAGGACCGACCTGCCCTCTACATGCTCTCCAAGGCCGAGGCAAGCGGGGAACTGTCCGCCGAGAGGACGATTCTGGAGCCCACCTCGGGGAACACCGGCATCGCCATCGCCATGCTCGGCGCGGCCAAGGGGTACCGGGTGAAGCTCGTGATGCCGGCCTGCGTGAGCCTGGAGCGGCGGGCGGTTCTTGAGGCCTACGGCGCCGAACTGGTCCTCTCCCCGGCCGAGGAGGCCACCGACGGCGCCATCCGCCTGGCCCACCGGATTCTCGACGAAGAGCCCGACCGTTACTACATGCCCAACCAGTACGCCAACCCCAACAACCCCCTGGCCCACTACGAGACCACTGGCCCGGAGATTTACCGCGGCACCGACGGCACCGTGGATTTTTTCGTGGCTGGAATGGGGACCGGCGGGACCCTCATGGGGGTGAGCCGCTACTTCCGGGAGAATAAACCGTCCGTTCGCATCGTCGGCGTGGAGCCCCGGCTCGGCCACAAGGTCCAGGGGCTCAAGAACATGCAGGAGGCCATCGTCCCGGCCATCTACAACCCCGCTGCCCTCGACCTGAAGCTCACTATCCAGGACGAGCCCGCCTTCGAGATGGCCCGTGACCTGGCCGTCCGCGAGGGGCTCTTCGTGGGGATGTCAAGCGGCGCCGCAGTTACAGGCGCCATCCGGGTGGCACAGGACGCTCCGGCCGGAAGCACCATCGTCGTCCTTCTCCCCGACCGGGGTGACCGCTACCTCAGCACGGTTCTCTTCCGCTCCGTCTGCGGCAAGTGTCCCCCCTGACAGGCATCACCACTTCCCCAGCCCCTTCAGGAACCCCACCAGGGCATCGTTGAAGGCCCCGGGGTGCTCCAGGTTGGCCATGTGCCCCGCCTCGGTTACGATTTCGAGCCGGCAGCCGGGGATGCCGGCTGCTATGGCCCGGGCGGTCTCCGGCGGCGCGGCCCGGTCCCCCTCGGCCCCTATGGCCAGGGACGGGACCCCGATGGCGCCCAGCAGTCCGCTGTAGTCCTTCCGCTCCCGCATGGCGAGGAGCCCCCCCGCAAGCCCCCGCGAGTCGGTCCCCACGATCCATCCCCCAACCTCTTCCACCAGTTTCGGCCGTTCGGAGAGGGATTCCTCAGCAAAGAGAAGCGGCACGAAGGCGTCGGCGATGATCTGGGGACCGAACTTCATGGTATCCTGGGCCAGTTGGAGCCGGCGGGCCTTCCCCGCGTCGTCGTCGGCCGTGGCGCGGGTGGTGATGAAGACGGCTCCCGCGAGCCTCTCTGAATAGCGCTCCACGAGGTTGAGCAGGACGTATCCCCCCATGGACATCCCTCCCACAACCGCCCGCCCGATCCCCAGGTGGTCCAGGAGCCCCGCCGCGTCATCGGCAAAGAGATCCATGGAGTAGGGCCCCTCGGGGGCGTCGCTTTCCCCGAAACCCCGCAGATCCATGGTCACGAGCCGGAAACCGGCCTCGGTCACCGCCTTGATCTGGGGGTACCACATCCGCCGGCAGAGGGGAAACCCGTGGATGAGAACCACTGCCGGTCCGCTGCCATGGTCGTCGTAGGCCAGGGTGATGCCGTTGATGATCGCGTTCATGATGCGCCTCCGTACTGGTGTGTCGGACGTTACTCGAACTGGGACCTGAACTCCTCCATCATCCGGCGCAGCTCGGCCACTTCGGCCCGCAGTGCCGGCACCTCCTCCTCAAGCCGGGCTATCCGCTCGTTCTCGGCCTGCACCTGAAGCCTCGCCCCCTCTGGGGGTGCCGCACTCTCCTCTCCCTCCGCCTCGGGCGCTCCCGCCAAGAGGTGCGCATAGCGCTGCTCCTTGCGCCCCGGCTGGCGGGGAAGTCGGGTGACGAGGGACTCCTCCCGCTCCATGAGCATCCGCAGGACTTCTTCCACCGCGGCCAGGTCGGCAAAGGGGCGCATCCGCTCGGCCCGGGTCCGGAGTTCCCCAACGGTCTGGGGTCCCCGCACGAGGAGCTCCGCCAGGACAGCAAGATCCGGGGGCTCCAGGAGGAACTTCTCGGCCAAGCAGTGGCAGTATTTCATGGCCCGCACCCCCTCGGCCGACTGCCGGGCGAATCCCTTCATGCGGAGCGAGTCCAGGGCCCGGACCACGTCGGCCTCCTCCAGGGTCATGACCGGGTCCCGGTTCGACTTCTGGTTGCAGGCCGCCGTCAAAGCATTGAGGGTGAGGGGATAGTACTCGGGGGTCGCCAGCTCCTTCTCGACGAGACAACCGAGAACGCGGATTTCGCAGGGATTCAGGACGGTTTCCATGGGAGATCTCCTTTCCGGTGGAGCACCGGTCGTAATCTGCCCAAACCATACAGGGTCCGGTGGTCCGGGTCAAGAAGGTCGTGGGCTCCCGGCGGGAAACAAACTCCACGATTCCCGCCGGTTAGTGCTTGAATGCCGCACCTTTTTCGAGTTTAATAGAATCTTTGCCGGAACCAGCCACGAGAGGAGCGCCGCACGGGATGTCATTCACCGGAGACCTTGAACACCTTTCCATCGTTGACGTCATTCAACTGCTCCACGCGACCCGCAAGTCGGGCGCCCTGACGGTCAAGGGACGCAAGGGTGAGAGCCAACTCGTCTTCAGCGACGGCTACATCATCAGCTCGAACCATTACGACAACAGCCTCCGGATCGGCAACATCCTGGCGGAGGCAGGGGTCATCACCGCCGAAACCCTCGCGGCGGCCCTGGAGGAGCAGCGGAACGCCGGAACAAACCGTCGCCCCCTGGTGGCCACCCTTATCGAGGGGGGGAGGGTCCGGAAGGAGGATGCCTACCGGGGGCTGGAGGCCCTTATCGAGTTGACGGTGGTGGAGATCCTCACCTGGAAGCGGGGGACCTTCGAGCTGGATGTTGCCAACGTCACGGTCTCCGACGAATACCGCTATTTCCCCGAAAACCTTCACCAGGAAATCACCCTCCACGCCGAGAACGTCCTCATGGACGCCCTGCGGATCTTCGATGAAAAGATGCGCGACGGGCTCCTGGTGGTGGAAGAGATCACCGACGAGCCCCCTTCCCGGGAAACCTCCACCGAGGATACCGGGTTCATCATCTCCGCCGACGACCTGGGACTGGCCGACGTGGACAACCTGGAAAAGACGATTCCCAAGGTCTTCGCGGGGCTGGAGGACCGCACCCCGCACCTGAAGATCCAGGAACTGGGGGCCGACCTCTCGGACAAGGAACGGGAGGAACTCCTGGCCTTCCTCGGCAGCTATTCCGGCACGGGGGAAGACAGGGAGGGGACCGTCCCGTCCGTGGTCTTTTTCAGCGCCGACGAGCTCATGGCCTACTGCATCACCACCGTCTGCCGGCAGGACGGGATATCCGTTCTCGCCACCTCCGAGGAGCAGGACCTGGATCCGATCGTCGACCAGCTCCTGGCGAAAAAAGCCCTTCCGGTGATCGTCTTCGACACCCCCGACAGCGTCGGCGTCCACTATTCACCCCACAAGCTGGAGGGGTTGCGGCTCATGAAACAAAAGGCCCACCCCCAGGTTGCGGCGCTGCAGCTGGTCTCCCCCAGGGACTATGTCTTCGCCCTCGACTCCCTCAAGGAAGGAGTGAGAGCGGTGCTCCCCCGCCCCGTTCGCCAGGAACGGGGAGAGACCTTCCTGGAAGACACTCTCCGATTCCTGGGAGCGCTTCCCGCCTACCTGCGGGCCATGGGGCGCGATCAGGGGAGTACGCCGGCCGCCAGGATCGCCACCAGCGTCACTGCGCTGCGGAGGCTGGGGGAGCCCCCGGAGATCGCCCTCTCCCTGCTGCAGTCGGTGGCGGGAGAATTCAACCGGGCACTCACCCTCATCGTCCGCGATACGGAACTGATTGCCGAGCGCTCCATCGGGATCCGCGGCGACCGGCGCGACGGCCCCACCCCGCCGCTCCGGTTCACGATTCCCCTGGCACGGCCGTCGCTTTTTCGCGAGATGATTGAAAAAAGAGGTGCATTTTTCGGAAAAACTGACGATGAGATAGTGCGGGAACACCTTTTCGCCGCCATCGGCGCACCGCTCAGCCCCACGGTCCTCCTCCTCCCCCTCAGGAGTTTCGGAAAGACCGTCTCCCTCATCTACGGAGACTTCGGCCAGGGGGAGCCGGCCCCGGTCCCGGTGGATTTCCTGGAAATCCTGGCCGGGGAGGCGGGGATCGTGCTGGAAAACGCCGTCTACCGCCGAAAGCGTGAAAAGCCGCTCCCCTGATGGGATGAGACGTTAGCGAGGTACCTTCATGGACATGAACCTTCTGAACCAGATACTGGGGATAGCCTTCGAGAAGCGGGTGTCGGACCTCCACTTCGAGGTGGACAATCCCCCCTTTTTCCGGGCCAAGGGGCAGCTGCTCCGCTCAAAGCTCCCCCGCCTGACCCCCCAGGACACGGAATTCATCGCCAAGACCGTCCTGGAGCAGAACCGGCGCGCCTTTCCCGACAACCTGCGGGAGGTGGACGCCTCCTACTCCCTCCCCAACGGCGGCCGGTTCCGGGTCAGCATCTTCCGCCAGCGAGGAGCCATCGGCATCGTCATGCGGGTGATCCCTCCACATGTGGGGAGCTTCCAGGAGCTGAACCTGCCGCCGGTCCTGGGGGAGATCGCCAAGGCCCCCAACGGGCTCGTGCTGGTCACCGGCCCCACCGGCAACGGCAAGTCCACGACCCTGGCCTCCATGCTCCGTCACCTGAACGAGACCTGCTCCTTCAACATCATCACCATCGAGGACCCCATCGAGTTCCTCTTCACCTCGGACCGGAGCTGCATCATTCAGCGGGAGGTGGGGATCGACACGGAGAACTTCAGCGCGGCGCTCCGCTCGGCGCTGCGCATGGACCCCGACGTCATCATGGTTGGTGAGATGCGGGACCTGGAGACCATCGACTCCTGCATCAAGGCTGCGGAAACGGGGCACCTGGTCTTTTCCACCCTTCACACCCAGAGCGCCGTCTCCACCATCAACCGGCTCATAGGCCACTTCCCCCCCGATGCCCAGGAGGTCCTGCGCCAGCGCCTGGCCGACATCCTGGTGGCCACGGTGTCGCTACGGCTCATCAAGGACAAGAGCGGCGAGAGCATCCTGCCGGTGGTGGAGATCATGCGGGCCACCACCACCATCCAGGCGTGCATCCGCGAGGGGCGCCTCGACGAGATCGAGAAGCACATCGAGAACGGCCGTTCCCTCTACCACATGCAGACCCTGGACCAGCACCTCCTGGAGCTCTGCGAGAAGGAGATCATCACCTTCGACCAGGCCAAGCAGATCACCCGCTCCATGGATCTTGAGAGGAAGCTCGCCTTCACCGAGTAACGGAGAGGCATAAAGATATTTTCACTGGACTGCCGGGCACAAGACCGCGTACGATGTTGCAATTGGCCAAGGGCCGGACATATCACAAGAGTAGGAAGGACTACGGAATGAAACAGGCACAGAAGGGCGACCGGGTAAAAATAGATTTCACCGGCAAGCTTGAGGATGGAACGGTTTTCGACAGCACCCTCGAAGCTGATGCGTGCGATAGCGACGAATGCGGATGCGAATCCGACCACGGCTGCGATGACGACGACTGCGGCTGCGAGGCTGGCCCCATGGAGATCACCATCGGCGGAGGGGAGTTTTTCGAGCAGATCGAGGAGGCCCTGATCGGCATGGCCCCCGGCGAGAAGAAGACCGTCACGATCCCGGCCGAGGACGCCTTCGGCGAGTACGACGAGGAAAAGGTCTTCACGGTCCCCAAGAGCGACCTCCCCGCGGACCTGGTTCCCGAGGTGGGGCAGGAACTGGTGCTCGCCAACGACGACGAGGAGGAGATCGGGGTGGCCGTGGTTGAAGTGACCGCCGACAGCGTAACCTTCGACGCCAACCATCCCCTGGCAGGCGAAGATCTCACCTACGAATTCGAGCTGGTGGAGATCCTCTAGGATTTTCCCGAAAAAATCGGCGTACGAAAACAGCAAAGGCGACCCATGGTCGCCTTTGTCGTCTTTCCCCCTTAGCCACTATGCACGACACAACTCCATCATCCGTTACAACTCCAAACACTCCCCTCCCCTGGCCGGCAGGCCACATTCCCCTGATGCTGGCCCCCATGCAGGGGCTGACGAACCGGGCACTGCGTGCCCTGTTCATTGACTGGGTGCGGCCCGATGTGGTCTTCACCGAGTTCATGCGGGTGAACCCCGGCGGAGCGCGGCAGCCAATCAGGGCGGGGGATCTGCGGGAGGTGGCCGCCGCAGAGGGGGGCGTCCCCCTGGCGGTGCAGCTCATCGGCCACGACCATGACGCCCTGGAGGCCGCGGCCCGGGCGGCCCAGGAGGCAGGGGCCGTTCACATCAACCTCAATCTCGGCTGTCCCTACGGACGGATGACTTCCGGCCTCACCGGCGGCGGGATGCTCCGCAGGCCCGAAGGGCTGGAAGCACTCATTCCGGCCCTGCGGAGGGCCATTGCCGGGACATTTTCCGTCAAGGTCAGGGCGGGCTACGACGACCCCGGGCAGATAATGACCCTTCTCCCCCTGTTCGAGGGGGCGGGGGTCGACTTCCTGGTGCTCCATCCCCGGACGGTTGTGCAGGAATACGCCGGCCACGCCGACCATGCCGTTACCGCCGAGGTGGTGCGGCAGACACGGCTCCCGCTCATCGCCAACGGCGACATCCGGAAAGCCGCCGACGGCCTGCGGGTCCTGCGGGAAACGGGGGCGGCGGGACTCATGCTGGGGAGGGGAGCCATCGCCGATCCCCTGCTGTTCCAGCGGCTCAGGGGGAAGGCTCCGGCAGAGCCGACCGGCGATGAGAGAGTGGCTATACTCAAGCGCTATCTGGGGGAGTTGCTGAAGGGATACGGCGGAATCTTCTGCGGCGACACGCAGGTTCTGGGGAAGATCAAGGGGGTTCTGGCCACCATGGACGATCCCTTCCTGGCAAAGGGGCTCAAACAGCTCAAAAAGGCGCGGACTGTCGCGGCCTTCGCCTCAGTCCTGAGAGATATTCAATGAGAAAGGAGGCGGTTTTCCGCCCCCTTTGGCACAATGTCACATTATACCCGGAAAAAAATTTTTTTACAGTCTGTGCAGAGAATTATTCCAAAGGTATAGTTGAACCAGGTAGCGCTACCGGCAACAGAAGTGCAACAGACTGTCAACAGAAGGAGGGCCCCGCTATAGAGGTAGCTACTCCCGAACACAATCTGAGGCAGCACGTGGCCGGCTGAAGTACCGAGCCGGCATGACCCTGAAATGGGGAGAACAGAAGCAATACAAAAGAGGCCCGCCGAACGATTTGGCGGGCCTTTTCACGTTTGATGGACCTGCGGGGGGCGTGATCCCCACAGGTCAGTCTATTTACCCCTTCTCCGAATAATCCCGCGCAAAGAAATACGCCACAATGGCACCGGCCAGACCCGCCACAGGAAAGAGGAAGGCGGCATGGTAGGCGGCGGGAGAGGCACCCGCAGCGCCGCGCCCGTAGGAGCCGACGATCACCCCCATGATCTGCTGGGTCGCCGCCGCACCCATGAGGACGAAGAAGTTGAGGGAGGTGAGAGCCGTCCCCACGATTCGCACGGAGAACATGGAGCGGATGATGGGGTAGATCATGACTCCGCTGGAGACGGCCAGGCCGATGGCGAAGAAGAGGAGCGCCAGGAGCGGGCGGGGAAGCGTTTCGGCGGTCCCGAGAAAGCCGGACATGAGGATGAGTAGCACAATCTGCCCTGCCAGAAGGGTCTTCTTGTAGGAACGGAAGAGCCGGCGGGCGACGGTGTCGACCACCATGCTCCCGGTAATGAACCCCAGGGAGGTGAACATGAGCATCTGGCCGGTGGCGGCCCGGGAAAGGCGCATCACCTCCATGAGGTAGGGGCCGCCCCACAGCCCCTGGAGGGCCAGGTAGTTGCCGTACCAGAAGAAGGAGACCCCTCCCAAAAGCCAGAAATGGGGATTGGAGAAGATCTCTCCCCAGGCATCCAGCATGCCGGCGGGCCTAGCGGCGTCGGCGGCGTCTCCGGGATCCGCCACCGGCGGGCGATCCTTTACCATGCTAAAAACCAGTACCGTCACCACCGCCTGGAGGATGCCGATCACCAGAAACGAAGAACGCCAGCCGATGGCGGCCACCGCCAGGGCCAGAGGGGCCGTGGCCGAAAGGTTCCCCAGGTTCCCGATGGCCACCATGAAGCCGGAGACCCGGCCGAACTCCTGCTTGGAGAACCAGTGGCTGAAGATGGTGAAGGTGGCCATGAGCACCGACGCGGTGCCGATGCCGATCAGCACCCGGGCCGCCATGGCCATGGCAAGGGTGTCCGCCTGGGAGAAGAGGATGCCGCCCATGGTGGTCAGCACGCCGCAGCCGCTGATGACGAGCCGGCTCCCCAGCCGGTCAATCATGGGTCCCAGGGGGAGCTGGGCCACGGCATAGACGTAGAAGAGAATCCCCGACAGGGAGCCGAGCTGCTGGGGGGTGAGCCTCAGCTCCCGGGAGATGTCCCCTGCCACCACCGCCAGGGAGACCCGGTAGAAATAGACCAGAATATACATGAGCGCCAGCACCGAGAAGATGACCCAGCGCTGGCGGCGGATACGGCTGTGATGGGGCATGGAGGTCTCCTTTCCCGGCATCCTAGCACAGGGTCCGGCGACCGTAAAGGAACCCCCGTTATGGCGGGTGAAGAAGAAACAAAGAAGACGGCCGGATGGCCGCCTTCTTCCTGCGGAGCACAGAGGGACAGGGGGATATCCTAATCCGCCACTGCCTCCAGGTCCGGCTCGCCCACCAGCAGCTCATCCTCGACAGCCTCATTGTTCAGGACCCGCTGCATCTGCGCCGCATCCAGCTCATTCTCCCACTTGGAGACAACCACCGTAGCAACGCCGTTGCCGATGAAGTTGGTCAGGGCGCGGGCCTCGGACATGAAGCGGTCGATGCCGAGAATGAGGGCCAGACCCGCCACCGGAATGGTCGGGATCGCGGCGAAGGTGGCGGCCAGGGTGACGAAGCCGCTGCCGGTGACCCCCGCCGCCCCCTTGGAGGTGAGGAGGAGCACTGCCAGGATGGTCACGGTCTGGGTCAGGGTGAGGGGGGTGTTGGTGGCCTGGGCAACGAAAATCGCTGCCATGGTCAGATAGATGGAGGTGCCGTCCAGGTTGAAGGAGTAGCCTGTGGGGACCACGAGCCCCACCACCGACTTCTTGCATCCCAAATGCTCCAGTTTGGTCATCAGGCGAGGCAGGGCCGACTCGGATGAAGAGGTGCCAAGTACGATGAGGAGTTCCTCGCGGATGTAAGAGAGGAACTTGATGATGCTGAAACCGCAGAGTCGGGCAATGGTGCCGAGCACCACAAAGATGAAGAGGAGGCAGGTAAGGTAGAAGCTTCCCATGAGCATGCCGAGCTTGGAGAGGGAGCCGACGCCGAACTTGCCGATGGTGAACGCCATGGCTCCGAAGGCACCGACGGGGGCCAGTTTCATGATGATGTTGACGATGCCGAAGAAAACCTGGGACACTTGGTCGATCAGTGCGTGGACAGCTTTCCCCTTCTCGCCGAGGATTGAAAGAGCAAAGCCGAACAGGAGCGCAAAGAGAAGCACCTGCAGGATGTCACCCTTGGCGAAGGCATCCACTACGCTGTTGGGGATAATGTTCATGACGAAGTCCACCGTCGTGTGGGACTTTGCCTGGGTGGTGTAGGCGGCCAGGGCCTTGGTATCGAGCTTGGTCACGTCGGCATTGAAACCGGCGCCGGGCTGGATCACGTTCACCACCATAATGCCAATGGCCAGGGCAAAGGTGGTGATAACCTCGAAGTAGAGGAGCGCCTTGGCTCCCACGCGCCCTACCTTTTTCATGTCTTCCATCCCGGCGATACCGGTGACGACGGTGCAGAAGATGACGGGGGTGATGATCATCTTTATCAGCTTGATGAAGCCGTCTCCCAGAGGCTTCATGGCGACCCCCGTCTCCGGGAAGAAATTGCCGAGGAGTACCCCGGCGGCAATGGCGGCAAGAACCTGGACATACAGATGCTGGTAGAACCGTTTCTGTTTCATTCGCTCACCCTCTCATCGTTGAAGTTGTGGTACCGAGTACAGTGCAGTGGCCGACTTCGACCATAACGCGCGATGGACTATAAAGTCATATCAGCAAACTGAATACCAAATCGCAACAGTCGCGTAACATGCTTAAATATAGCAATAAACACTGTTTTAAAATTGTCTGCCTACCACAAAGGGGTATAACCGAGGTTATAGCAACGAGGGGAGAGGAGTGGTGAAACCGTGCGACACGTCACGAAAGGAGAAGAGGTATAACCTGGGTTATAACAATAACCGTGGTTATACCCTTTTGCGGCGCTGCTCTGGCAATCGGGGAAAAAACTACTGGCGGGCGAGTTTGAGCCGCTTGCTGAGGGCCGGCTGGGAGATGCCGAGCAGCCGGGCGGCGATGGTCTGATTCCCCTTGGAGCGGGTCATGGCCTCGACGACCAGCAGTTCGGCGGCTTCCGCAAAAGTGGGAAGACGGTCGAGACCGGCGAAAAGGCTCTTTTCAGGCGGCGGCACGTTCAACGCCTCGCCGCTGACAGGGCCGATGGCCCTGATAAAGGTATCCAGCGAAAGAACCCCTCCACGGTGGACACTCACCGCGTCGAAGATCATCGCCTTCAGTTCCCGGACATTGCCGGGAAACCGGTAGGTTGCGAGGAGCTGGAACAGTTCCCGCGGGGGGGTCGGTTTCTTCTTGCCAAGGGTTCGGGCGGCTTCCGCAAGGAAGTGCTCAACCAGCAGCGGGACGTCATCCATCCGCTCCCGCAGCGGCGGTACGTGAATCTGGTGGGTACGGAGCCGGTAGTAGAGGTCGCGCCGGAATCCCCCGGACGCTTCCCGCGCCGCCAGATCCCGGTGGGTGGCGACGATGATCCGGGCCTTGAGGCGCTTGGGCCGGTCGCTCCCCAGGGGGAAATACTCCCCTTCCTGCAGAAGGCGCAACAGCTTCACCTGGGAGGGAATACTGAGGTCTCCGATCTCGTCCAGGAACAGGGTGCCATGGGCGGCCTCCTCGATCATCCCCCTCCGGGTCTGGTCGGCACCGGTGTAGGCCCCCCGCACGTGTCCGAACAGGGCATCGGCGAAAACCGTATCGTCGAGACCGGCCACATTGATCGACACCAGGGGCCCGGAGCAACCGCTGAGACCGTGGGCGGCCCGGGCGATCAGTTCCTTCCCGACTCCGCTCTCGCCGCTGATCAGCAAGGGCTTGGGACTCGCGGCAACCGCCTCGATGTAGGAGAAGATGGCATGCATCGTCCGGTCGCCGGTCACGAGACTGGCGAACGCCTTCGGGTGCCGCAGCTGGCCGGAAACGAAGCGGTCGGTCATGGCCCGGTTCTCCCGTTCCAGCTCCAGCATCCGGAGGGCCCGGACGACCCCCGACACGAGGCGATCCTCTTCGACGGTCTTGACGAAGTAGTCGAAGGCCCCCAGCTTCATGCAGCGAACCGCGGTTTCCACCTGGTTCATGCCGCTCACCACGATGGTCGCGATCTCCGGACAACGCTCGCCGATCAGCGCCAGGAGATCCTCCCCGGCCAAGTGGGGCATGGTCAGGTCGAGGAGCACCAGCCCGATCCCCCCTTTGGCCAGAATATCCATCACGAGGCGGCCGTCCTGGCAGGTGACGGTATTGGTGATCCCCGCCCGGGCCAGGGTAAGGCTCACGGAACGGAGCCAGGCCGGCTCGTCGTCCACCAGCAAAACCCCCAAGGGGGGTGCGAGCAGTTCCGTCATGGGATCATATCCTCCTTGAGGGCAGCCAGGGTGAGGGTCACGGTGGTCCCCCTGCCGGGTGCTGAGTCGAAGGCGAGGCTCCCGCCATGCTCCTGGACGATGCCCGCCGAGATGGAGAGCCCCAGGCCGGTGCCGCCGCTTTCCCGCTTGGTGGTGAAGAACGGATCCGTGAGACGGGAGAGGTGCTCAGGGGGAATCCCCACCCCCTCGTCCCGGACGGTGAGCACCACGGTGCCGGTTGCGGGGTCATGGACCGTGGCCAGGGAGATGGCCCGGTCGGTACCCGGCAGCGCCTGGCAGGCGTTGATCAGGAGATTGACCACCACCTGCTCGATCCGCAGGGAATTACCCCGCACCAATGGCAACTCTTCACCGTAGTCGGCCGAGAAGTGGAAGGTCGCCTTGCGGAGTGAGGGTTCCACCAGCCGCACCGCCGCCTGCACCACAGCATTCAGGTCGAAGGGCTCCATGCGGTCAACCACATCCGACCGGGCGAAGTCCTTCAGGTCCTCGACGATCCGTTTGATTCGCGTGGCCCCGTCGGTCATCTCCTCCAGCATATGGGGAATCTCCTGGCGCATCCTCGAATAGGGGAGTCCCCCCAGCAGGAAATCCCCCTCATCCCGGTAGCGGGCCTCCAGAAGCTCCTCTGCGTCGAGGTAGACATCTCGGAGGATCGGCAGGTTCAGCAGGACGAGGCCGTTGGGATTGTTGATCTCATGGGCCACGCCGGAGACGAGGATGCCGAGGGAAGCCATCTTGTCGGCCTGTACCAGCCTTGCCTGGTGGAGGCGCAGTTCCTCCAGGGCCCGCTTGCGCTCCTCCACTTCCCGGGCCAGTTCCTCGGTGCGCTGGGCCACCCGCTGCTGCAGGGTCCGGGACCAGACCACGGTCGCCGCCAGAACTGTCAGCAGCGGCAGGAGCACCATGGCCCCATACTTCAGAAGCCGCTCCGTGGTGAACCTTGGCGGCTCGTACACCCCCAGCCACCGGTCATAGATCGCCTGGTACTGGCCGGTCTGCTTCAAAATGGCCAGCCCCTCGCTGAAGCGGGCCAGGAGTTCGGCATTCCCGTGCCTGACCCCATAGCAGTAGCGCTGAGCCGCAATGTTTTTCGCCACCGGCACCAGGTTGCTCAGGTGAAGCTCCCGGATCAGGTACATGCCGGGAAGCATGGCCACCACGGCGTAGTCGTGCCTCCCCGAAGCCAGCAGACGCAGGGCGTCGGCAGGGGTGTCGGTCAGGGTCAGGTTGGGGCCAAATCCCAGCGCGACGAGGGAATCGTGCATGATGCCGCCGCGGAAGACGATCACCTCCTTGCCCCGAAGCTCCTCCAGGGAGCCGACCGGCGGAGTGCCGCGACGAGCAAAGATGGCATGGTGAACGACGGTGTGGGGTGGGGAAAAGTCGATGCTCCTGGAGCGATCCTCCGAAAAGGAGATACCCTGGAGGATGTCGATGGTACCACCCGTGAGCCCCTTGCGCATCTCGGACCAGCCGCCGAAGCGGAATTCCACCTTCATCCCCATGACGTCGGCAATGGCACGGGTCAACTCCACGTTGTAGCCGGCCGGCTTTCCGTCCTTGTCAAGAAACTCGTAGGGGGGATAGTCCCGGTCCCCCCCCACCACTATGGGACGCTCCCCCGCTGCAAAGGCCGGCACCGTGAGCAGCCCAATAAGCAGGACGATCAGCGCGACTCCCGACGCACAAACCCCACCCCGGCCGGACCGAACGATCCCCATGACGAGATTCCTCACGAGAAGAAACCGTGACCGTTTACCCGGCTGTGAGGGAGGATGGAATCTCACCGTTACTCCAAAGTGCTACAGGTACTTTTCCCGCAGGGCGACCTTGTTGGTCTTGCCGACGCTGGTCTTGTCGATGGCCTCCACAAGGTGGACCCGGACAAGGACCACCTGCTTGCTGACGACCCCCTTGTCAGCATACTCCCGCACATGGTGGGCCAGCTCCTTTTCGGTCACCCGCCCCGCCTCGCCGGGCTTCGCGACCACCAGGGCCAGAGGGCGCTCCCCCCACTTCTCGTCGGGCTGGCCGATGACCGCCACCTCGGCCACGGCCGGGTGGTGGGCGATGATGTCTTCAAGCTCCAGGGAGGAAACCCACTCCCCCGCCACCTTGATGACATCCTTGGTCCGGTCGGTGATCCGCACGTATCCCAGCCCATCGCGGACCGCCACGTCGCCGGTGTGGAGGTATCCTCCCTCCCAGAGCCGCTCCGAGGCCTTGTGGTCCTTCAGGTACCCCTGGGTGAGCCAGGGGGTCCTGACCACGATCTCGCCGCTGCTCACGCCGTCCCGGGGCATCTCCCGCAGATCGGCACCCGCCACCCGCAGATCCACCAGAGGCAGGGCTTGGCCGGTCTTGCAGCGGATCGTCGCCTGCTCCTCCGGGGAAAGTTCCAGCATCTCCGGCGTGAGATGGGAAAAGGAGAGGATGGGGCAGGTCTCGGACATGCCATAGCCGGTGAAGACGTCGATGCCGCGCCGCAGCGCCTCCAGGCAGAGGGTCCGCGACATGGCCGCGCCGCCGATGATCACCTTCCACCCCGAGAGGTCAATCCGCTCAGCGTGGGGGTGCTTCAGGAGCATGTGGAGGATGGTGGGGACGCAGTGGGAAAAGGTCACCTTCTCCCGCTCGATGAGATCCAGGAGATGGTCCGGCACGTAACGCCCCGGATAGACCTGCTTCACCCCCAGCATGGTGGCCACATAGGGCATCCCCCAGGCGTGGACGTGAAACATGGGGGTTATGGGCAGGTAGACGTCGGTGCGGCGGAACGTCCCGTGCCCCACCGCCGTGCTCAGGGCCGTCATGACACCGAAGGTGTGGAGGACCAGCTGGCGGTGGCTGAAGTAGACCCCCTTGGGCATGCCGGTGGTGCCGGTGGTGTAGAAGGTTGTGGCCCGGGTGTTTTCGTCGAAATCGGGGAATGCGAATTCCGGCGATGCCGCGGCCAGGAGCGCCTCGTACTCGCCGAGGAAGGGGATGGCGGTTTCGGGCGACTTCGCCTCGTCGGTAAGGAGCACGTACCCCTGCACCGCGTCGAGGCGCCCCCGGATCTGCTCCAGGATCGGGAGAAATTCGCTGTTCACCAGGAGAAGGTCGTCCTCCGCATGGTCGATGGTGTAGAGGATCTGCTCCGGCGAGAGCCGGACGTTGATGGTATGGAGCACCGCGCCGATCATCGGCACGGCGAAGAAGAGTTCCAGGTAGCGGTGGCTGTCCCAGTCCATGACCGCCACGGTGTCGCCGGGCTTCACCCCCAGGCCGGTCAAGGCACTGGCCAGGCGCCGGACCCGCTCCCGCAGGGTGCGGTAGGTGCCGCGGTAGAAGTCGCGGTAGACGATCTCCTGGTCCGGGTTGTCCACCACGGGGCAGAAGAGGAGGTTCTTGATCAGCAGCGGATAGTCGTAGGCCGAGGGGGTGCGGGGAATGAGGGGATCGGACATAGAGGCTCCTGGGGCCGGACAGAAGGCCGGAAATAATAACAACCTGCCGGGTTATATCATGTTTTCGGGGTGGTTGGACGGATTTTCATCGTCGATTCGCGGCGACAATGCCAGAGAGGGGAACACCCGGAGCACCTCGCGCACCGCAGCCACCGAGAGGCTGTTGCCGATCAGGTGCCACTGCTTCCGGAGCGGGAGTTCGTCAGGGAAGCGGAATCCCTCCGGAAACGCCATGAGCCGCGCAATCTCTTCCGGGGAGAAGTGGCGCACGCCGCTTGCGCACTGCAGGTAAGAGCCGGCGGACGTGATGGACCTCCCGTACCCGGCGGTAAAGCAGGTGGCACAGGCTGAACCGTCGCCAGAATCAAGGATGGGGAGGGCTCCGCCGAAACGGGCAACAACGTCGGGAGAAAGGAGCAGTTCATCGGGTACGTCGCGGCCAAACCGCCGGTCGAGGTACCCGGCCAGCGGGCGCAGGGGGCGGGGGTTCGGGGCTACGAGCGGCCGCATTTCGTCGCGGGAGGCGGACAGGTAGTAGCGGGGCCGCCGCATGGGAATCCCCAACTCCGTGGGGCAGAGGAGCCGCTCCTGCACCTGGAAGCCGCGGGAAGCCAGAACCTCGGTGAGCCGGCCGTGGGCTTCGGAGCCCACGAAGCCGGCCACGTTCTCCAGGGCCAGATGGCGGGGGAGGAGATCGTCCGGTATCCGCCCCAGCAGTTCCAGGATATGAACCAGGCTCCGGGCGCGGGGGTCGGCCAGATCCCGGCACGCTCCCCGTTCGCAGTAAGGCTGGCAGGGGGGAGAGAGCCACCAGAGGTCGATCCCCCCGGCCGTCAGTTCCCAGGCGCTTACCCGTTCCAGATCCACCTGCCGGGCCCCGTGACCGGGGAAGTTGAGCCGGTAGGTGGCCAGGGCCGCCGGGTCCTGGTCGAAGGCGCCAACGACCCGCACGTTTCCCCCCTCCACCGCCGCGGCAAATCCGCCGATCCCGCAGAAGAGCTCCAGCGCCCGCAGGGGCACGGCTGTTGTCCCGTCAGTCACTGCTGGCCATCTATTCCCCAAACTCCCCTCCCCTTCCTTGACCTGCATCAATGCCGGTGGCTCCCGCCGGTGCTACCATTCAGCCGGACACGCACCCACGGACCGGAGGAGCACCATGACATCAAGCGAGATAATCGTTACGGCCACCATCTGGATTCTGACCGCCATCGGCGGGTTCTTCGCCCTGCGGGGCGCCCGGCGCCGCAGGCGAGAGGCTGCACGGTCGTCAAAGCATAATGAATGAAAGCCCGGGGGAGCGCAATCCCCTGAGCCCCAACCATATAAACTTCGCATTGCGTTCCCTTTGGCGAGCAGGTAAGCTCTCCGCGAAAGGAGAACCCATGAACCTGCTCTATGCCCTCGACCTTCTCGGGACCGCCGCCTTCGCCGCCTCAGGCGCCTGGGCCGGCATCCGCCGCGACATGGACCTCTTCGGCGTGCTCATGCTCGGCCTCGTCACCGCCACGGGGGGCGGAACCCTGCGCGACCTGTTCCTGGGGGACACCCCCCCCTTCATCTTCAAGGACGAGACCTACCTCTACCTCTCCATCGCCGTTTCCCTGGCGATATTTCTCTTTCACCGGCACCTGGAATTCCTCCATCACCCCCTCCTCTACTTCGATGCCGTGGGGCTCGGCACCTTCGTGGTCATCGGCACAGGGAAGGCCCTCGCCTTCAAGATGGGGTTCGTGGGCTCCGTGATGATGGGGGTGATGACCGCCACCGCCGGGGGGATGATCCGGGACGTCCTCTCCACCCATGTCCCGCTGGTGCTGCAGAAGGAGGTATACGCCTCGGCCTGCATCGCCGGCGCTGCCCTCCTCTTTCTCCTGGACAGAACCTCCTTCCCCCGCACCTGGTCGCTTCTCGCAGCCGCCATGACGGTCATCGTGGTGCGGCTCTTTGCCATCCGCTACAACTGGTCGCTTCCCCGGGCCGGTGGTGGCGGGCGGAGCACATGAGCATTGCAACACGATGAAGGAGCCGATGGAATTTACCGCTGGAGATAGAGAGCCAGGACGATCAGAAGCGGGAAGAGGTTGAGGCTGGAGAAGAGGGCAACGTCGGCTCGGGAGAGTGCAAGGAGGACCAAGAGGAGGGAAAAGGCGCAGAAACCGAGCGCTGCCCCGCCGCCTATGATGCCGAACAGCGGAAGCAGGAGCGTTCCTGCCGCGAACGCCCCGATCCAGACCCTGAAGACGGGTGAGCCGGCCGTAACGCCGGGAGCGAAGAGCGGGAGACCCGTCCGCCGGTAGTCTTCCGCGTGGCGGCACTGGAGGAGCCAGAAATGGGGAATCTGCCAGAGGTAGAGGAGCCCCGCCACGAGTACAATCCGGAAATCGACCAGATTACCGCCGGTGACGGCCCATCCCACAAGGGGTGGAACCGCCCCGCTCACGGCGCCGGCCAGAAGTGCGAAGGGAGTGCGGCGCTTGAGGGGGGTGTAGATCCCCAGGTACCAGGCCAGGGCACCGGCACCGAGGAGGGGGGGGAAAATCCCCCCGGCCCCGGCGAGCACAACGAGGCCGGCGACGATGCAGATGCCGCCGATGGCCGTTGCCGCCCGGGGAGAGAGCTCCCCCGTGGGGAGGGGGCGGTGCCGGGTCCGCTCCATGAGGAGATCCAGGTCCCGTTCCATCACCTGATTGAGGGCCGATCCCCCGGCGGCAAGAAGCGTCACCCCCGCCAGGGAGGCACCGATGAGTGACATCGCCGCTCCCTCGGGGGCGAGGAGGCACCCCGCCATCGCCGCGATGCCGTTCAGCAGCGCGAGACGGGGGCGAAGCAGCCGGCCAGTCCCTGCAATCACTTGAGCTCCTTAAAAAAGTCCACGATTTCCTCGATATCCTTGTCGGACAGGGCTGGATAGGGGGGCATGACCGACGGGTACCCCTTGACCACGTCGGCCGCGGGCTCCCGGATGGAGCGTTTCACGTAGGCCTCGTCCACGGTGATGGTCCGTTCCACGCCGCCGGTCACCACCGTCACGTTCCGCCCCCAGATCCCCTTGAAAGTGGGCCCCACCTTTCGCGACCCGTCCAGGGAATGGCAGCCGAGGCAGCCGTTCTTCTCAAGGAGTTCCCTTCCCTCTCCTTGTTTCTCCTCTCCCTCCACATGCGAAAGCCACGACTGGAACTCCGCCTCGGGAACCGCCTCCACCGTCGAGACCATGGCGGAATGGCCGAGGCCGCAATAGACAGAACAGAAAAGATCAGAGGATCCGGGCTTGTCCGCCACGAACCAGACATGGTTCTTCATTCCCGGGACCACGTCGCGCTTGACCCGGAACGCGGGAACATAGAAGCCGTGGATCACGTCCTCGGATACGAGGTGCACCAGCACCGGCTTTCCGACCGGGACGTAGAGCTTCGGGCTGGTCTTGCCGTTAGCATAGGCGAAGCTCCAGGACCACATGCGGGCCGTGGCCGTCACCTCCAGGGCATCCTTCGGCACGTTGCGGAGCGTCAGGTAGCCGGCCCACCCGTAGTAGAACATCCCCATGACGATGATGGTGGGGAGGGCAGTCCAGACAATCTCGAGCCAGATGTTGCTCGCCACCTGGGAGGTGGGCTCCGGTGCCCGGGAGCGGCGGTAGCGGATGACGAATCCCACCATGGTGGCGGTGATCCCCATAAGGAGCACCAAGCTGATCCCGAAGATCAGCATGAAGATCGGGTCCACCGCGCGGGTTGTGGTGTAGAGGTTCGGGTCCACGACAGGTCCTTATCGGTAGAGAACGTCGAAAAAGGTAAGGCCGATGAATATCGCCAGGGTAAGGAGGGCCACAAACAGCAGCCAGCGCAGGAGCCTCCCCTCGTAGCGCATGTGCATGAAGAAGGCGATAACCAGCCCCCCCTTGGCGGCGGCAATGGCGAGGGAGCCCCACACGTGGCCTATTCCCGGGGCGTTGAGGGCCACCCAGACCGTGAGCGCGGTGAGGGCCAGAAGTGCGATCCAGACCGCCGTCAGTGTCCCGTAGCCGATGATGTGGCTCCCTGTGCGTTCAGATGCCATGTTCGCTTCCTTGAACTTCCCCCTACAAAACCAGGTAATAGAGGGGGAAGATGAAGATCCAGACCAGGTCCACCAGGTGCCAGTAGAGGGCGCCGTTCTCCAGCCACGCGAAATCCCCGGCGTGGATCGTCCCCCGCCCGACCCGCGCCGCCACCACCGTCAGCAGCGTGCCGCCGATCAGGACATGGAGGCCGTGGAGCCCGACGGTCAGGTAATAGAGGCTGTAGAAGACCGATTCCCCTGGAGGCCCCGCCGCCAGCCGGGGCGAGCCGGGATAGATGCCGCGGCCGATCTCTGCGCTCCACTCCAGGTATTTGTTGAAGAGGAAAACGGCACCGCAGAGAACCGTCCCCCCCAGCAAATACACGACCTGCCTACGTCCGTTCCGCTGGATGGCGGTGACCGCCATGGCCGCCATCAGACTGCTCGTGATGAGAATCACCGTATTGGCCGTCCCGAACCCCAGATGCATCTCCCGCCCCGCCGCGGCAAACTCCCGGGGGTAGCGGGCCAGGTAGGTCCCGTAGAGGAGAAACAGCCCCCCGAACAGGAGCAGTTCGGTGAAGAGGAAGAGCCACATCCCGAGCTTGGCGCCGGCGTGGTCTTTGCGGGTCGGATGGCTCATGGGATGCCGGCTCCCCTGAAATCATAGGGGCCGTGGCTGACCACCGGCTCCTCCTCGAAATTCTCCGTGGGAGGGGGCGTCGGGATACTCCACTCCAGGGTCGCCCCTCCCCACGGGTTGCTCCCGACCCGCTCTCCGCTCCTCAGCCCCCGGAACAGGTTCACCAGGAGCAGCACGAGGCCGGCGGCCAGAATCCAGCTCCCGATGGTGGAGAGCAGATTGAGGGGGGCGAATTCGGGGAGGTAGTCGTAGTAACGCCGCGGCATCCCCTCCAACCCCAGCACGATCATGGAGAAGTAGAGGATGTTGAAGCCGACGAACATGAGCGCCCAAGCGATAATTGCCGGCTTTTCGGCATAGCGGCGGCCATAGAACTTGGGGAGCCAGTAGTGCATGGCGGCGAAGAAGGCGAATCCCGAGCCGCCGAAGATGACATAGTGGAAATGCCCCACCACGAACTGGGTGTCGTGGACATGGATGTCGGTGGCCGCCGCCCCCTGGATCAGCCCGGTCAACCCACCGATGGAGAAGAGGAGGATGAAGGAGAGGGAAAAGAGCATGGGGGCCTCCAGGGAGATGGATCCCCGGTAGAGGGTGGAGACCCAGTTGAAGACCTTGATGGCCGACGGAATGGCGACCACGAAGGTGAGGAAGGAGAAGACCAGGATCGCCGTATCGCTCATGCCGCTGGTGAACATGTGGTGCCCCCAGACGAGGGAGCCGGCAGCGGCGATGGCAAGGCTGGAAAAGGCGATCATCTTGTAGCCGAAGATCGGTTTTCTGGCGAAGACCGGGATAATGTCCGAGATCACCCCCATGGCCGGCAGGATCATGATGTAGACCGCGGGGTGTGAATAGATCCAGAACAGGTGCTGGTACATGAGGGGGTCGCCCCCCCGGGACGGGTCGAAGAGGCCGGTTCCCAGGAGCCGCTCGGCGATGATAAGCACCAGGGTGATGCCGAGGATGGGGGTCGCCAGGATCTGCACCCAGGCAGTGGCGTAGAGGGACCAGACAAAGAGCGGCAGCCGCCCCCAGGTCATCCCCTCGGCCCGGAGGCGGTGGATGGTGGTGACGAAGTTGACGCCGGTAGCGATGGACGAGAAGCCGACGATGAAGACGCCGAATACCGCCAGGGAGACGTTGGTCCCTGTCCGGCTGCTGAAGGGGAGGTAGAAGGTCCAGCCGGTGTCGGGGGGGCCGCCGCCGGTGAAGAGCGACGTGAGGATGATCGCCGCGCCGCCCATGTAGAGCCACCATGAAAAGAGGTTCAGGCGGGGAAAGGCCACGTCACGGGCGCCGATCTGGATCGGCATGATGAGGTTGCCGAAGGAGCCCTGGAAGCCGGGGATGATGAAGAGAAAAACCATCACCACCCCGTGGACGGTGAAGAGGGCGTTGTAGGTCTGGGGCCCCATGATGGTCCGGCCCGGCGCCATCAGCTCGATGCGGAGCAAGAGGCCGAGCACCACGCCCACGAGGAAAAAGCCGAACACCGAAAAGAAGTAGAGGAGACCGATCCGCTTGTGATCGGTGGAGAAGAGCCAGGCGGTGATGCCGCTCCTGCCGGTGTCGTTCCAGAAGCTGGCGGCGGGGGGCGGGGTCTGGTCAGTGGGCTTCATGGCGACCTCGGAGAGACACCGGGCGTTTTTTCCCGGTCAGGAACAGGAAGGCGAGAAAGGCCCCGGTGCTTATGATGACGATTGTGGCGCTCACCCGCAGCAGGTTGAAGACATAGGTCTTCGACGTCGGGTCGAAGGTGAAGCAGTATCCCACCACCTGGCGGATCGTCGCCCCCACCTTCCCGCTCCTTGCCTCCAGCAGCGCCAGGGAAAGGTCCTTGGGGAGAAAGGTCGTCCCGTAGAGGTAGCGGACGATGGTTCCGTCCCGGGCAACGATGATGCTCGCCACCGGGTGGATGAAATCCCTTCCCCGGCGCGCGAACCGGAAGCCGGCCCCATCGGTCAGCCGGCGGATGTTCTTCGCGTCGCCGGTCAGGAAACGCCACCCGTTCTCCGGAAAAGTGGCGTTCATGGAGGCCAGGTACATCCGCTTGTACTTGGCGGCCAGTTCCGGCGTTTCGGTTTCGTCGAAGCTGACCGAGATAACCCGGTACTCCTCCCCCGGTTTCTGCCTGACATCCTTCAGGACGCTGGCCAATCCCCCCTGGAGAAAATTGCAGACATTGGTGCAGCTGTAGTAGACGGGAAGGATGATCGTGGGAACGGTCACCAGGTCGGCCAGGCGGACCGGCGAACCGGTTTCGTCCCGGAACGTGAGGTCGAGGGGAATCTTCTCCCCCAGCCGTTCGGTGAGGCCGAACTTCGCCGTATCAACCGCTCCGGCATCCGTGCCAAAGGGGCCGTGCTCGTGGAGTTGCTCCTCCGTGTGGGCCGTCGCAGCACCGGGAAGAAGTGCGAACGCCACCAGCAAGAGAGGGATGAAGGATCGAAAGCCGGTCCGTCGTAGACCGGGTAGCCATGCCATGGGCCACCACCTTGTGACCGTGATGTCGTGCCCCTATACCTTACCGCCCTTCGTCCGGTTCGCAACCTTCACGGCAGCGGTGCTGTACAAAAAACGAAAACGGCGGCCAGGGGCCGCCGTTCGGGGAAGATGCTGCAGATTCCGGCGCGGGGAACGCCGGGCATCCTCAGACCAGGTCGAAATTGTTCTGGTAGGCCATGAGGGTGTTGATCATGAGGGCGGCAACCGTCATCCGGCCGACGCCGCCCGGGACCGGGGTGATCCAGGAGCACTTCTTCTGCACGTTCTCGAAGTCCACATCCCCCACGATCTTGCCGTCCTCCAGCCGGTTGATCCCCACGTCGATGACGACCACCCCCTCCTTCACCATGTCCTCGGTGACGAAGCCGGGAATGCCGACGGCCACGATGACGATGTCGGCCCGGCGCGTCTCGTCCAGCAGCAGTTCCCGAGGGGTCTCGATGTGGGTCAGGGTCACGGTGGCGTTGCCGATGTCGAAGTCGTTGGAGAGCATGATGGAAATGGGTTTGCCCACGATGTTCGACCGGCCGATGACCACGCAGTGCTTCCCCCAGACCGGGATCTCGTAGAACTGGAGGAGCTTGCAGATGCCATAGGCGGTGGCCGGGCGGAACGCCTTCTGCCCCAGGGTCATGCGGCCGAAGTTCGTGGGGTGGAACCCGTCGATGTCCTTCTCGGGGGCAATGGCGTTGATGATGTGCTGCTGGTTGATGTGCCGGGGGAGGGGGAGCTGCACGATGAGGCCGTCGGTGGTCTGGTCGGCGTTGATCTCGGCGATCTTCTCCAGGAGCTCCGCCTCCCTGATGGTATCCGGGAACCTGAGGAGCGTCCCCTCGAACCCGGCCTTCTCGCACGACTTGATCTTGGATTTCACGTAGGACTCGCTGGGGGCGTGCTCCCCCACGAGAATCACCGTCATATGGGGCTTCCGGAGGCCCGACTCCTCATACCCCGCCACCTTCCTGGCGATGTCGGCAACCAGGCTCTCGGCGCACTTTTTTCCGTCCAGCAGTTTCATGGCAGCTCTCACTCCTTTACAATGACCGTCTCCCGATTTTTCGTATACAAATCAGGAAGTTCAATGCTCATATCTTTTTAGCACAGAATACGCGGCGCCACAACCGGCGACACGGCAAAGGGATTGTTCAGGGAAGCTCCAGGGGGGGCTCCGCCAGGGCCGCAACCTGCTCCCGCAGCTCGATGATCTGGTCGTTCCAGTAGCGGGGGGTGTTGAACCAGGGGAAGGTGGCGGGAAAGATGGGGTCTTCCCAGCGGCGGGCGAGCCAGGCGCTGTAGTGGAGAACCCGCAGGGCCCGCAGGGGTTCGATCAGCCGCAGCTCCCGGGGATCGAAATCATTGAACTCCAAGTACCCCTCCAACAGCGAATCCAGCTGGGCGAGCTTTCGCGGGCGGTCACCGGAGAGCATCATCCAGAGGTCCTGCACGGCCGGGGCCATGCGGGCGTCGTCGAAATCGACGAAGTGGGGGGCATCGTCGCGCCAGAGGATGTTCCCGGCATGGCAGTCGCCGTGGGTCCGCAGGAACCGGACCGGCCCAGCTTCAGCCAGGATTGCGTCAACCGCCTCCAGGAGCATGCGGGTCACTGCCGTGTAGCTCTCCTGCAGTTCGGGTGGGATGAAGCGGTCGCGGATAAGGACCACGCTTTCGTGGCCGAAGCTCTGGCTGTCGAGGGTAGGACGGTGCGCGAAGGAGCGTACGGCGCCGATGCGGTGCATTCGCCCCAGCATCCGCCCGAGGACCAGGAGGTTGTCCAGATTATCGAACTCCGGCGCCCGTCCCCCCTGGCGGGGGTAGAGGGCGAAGCGGAAGCCGCCATGGTGGAAAAGGCTCTGGCCGGTGCCGTTGCGCCAGGGAGCCACCACGGGAAGCTCGTGGGTCGCCAGCTCCGTGCAGAAATCGTGCTCCTCCACGATCTGCTCATCGGTCCAGCGGCCGGGGCGGTAGAACTTGGCAATGAGCGGCTCCCCATCCTCAATCCCAACCTGGTAGACGCGGTTTTCGTAGCTGTTCAGGGCCAGGGTGCGGCAGTCGCAGGCAAACCCCTGGTTCTCCACGGCGTCCATGATGAAGGCGGGAGTAAGGGTGCTGAAGGGGTGAGTGCGATGGGGCATGGGCCTGTCACTTCCTGAACATGGTTATGGATGGAACCACGGGCACCATACCACCATTCGCCCACGGAACCAAGGGATTCACCCGCCGGCAATAAACGGGGCGTGGTTGGAGGTGAACAGAGGTGGGTCGCGGCGGAGGATTTCCGCCACAACGGGATGGCGGGTGAACTCCCGGCTCAGGAAGCGCCGGACCTCCCTGCGGCCCCATCCGCGGGGATGGCGGAAGCCAGTGTAGAGGGAAAGGTCCCCTTCGTAGAACGGGTCGGTCCCGTGGTCGGCGGCTTCATCCCCGAACGCCGGCATGTTGAAGACCGCCAGGTTGAGGAAGGTTATGGCCTCCCGGTGGCGGACCACAAACTCCAGGGTTCGCCGGGCATCCTCCTCCGTCTCGGCCGGGGTGCCGAAGAGGAGGTAGCCGTAGACGGCGATTCCCGCCACCCTTAGGTTCTCCAGCACCCGGCCGGCGGTCCCCACATCGATTCCCTTGTGGAGCCGGTCCAGAACCCCCTGGTCCCCCGACTCAAGCCCCAGCTTGAGCATGACGCACCCCGAACGCTTCAGGGCGTGGCAGAAATCACGATCGGTCAGGTTGTCGTCGATGCGGGCGAAACCATACCACGGCGCGCCGGGCGGGGTGTCCGCAAGGGCGTGCAGGAGGGTGGGACTGACGGCGTTATCCAACAGATGGATCAAGGCCGGCCGGTGCCGGTCGACAAGGGTCCGCAACTCGGCAAGGGCCTGGGAGGCGGGAATGGGACGGTACGGGTTCCCCTCGGCCCGTTCGGGGCAGAAGGAGCAGCGGTTCCACCAGCAGCCGCTGGCGGCGCTGTAGGGAAGGACAAGCCCGGGGGAGAGGTAGTCGGCAAGGGGAAGGAGATCATAGGCCGGCAACGCCGGCTGCTGGGGCCCCGCGGCACCGAGGAGGGCCAGGAGCGGCTCTTCCCCCGGCCCGGCCACCAGGTGGTCCACAACGCCGCCAAAGTGGTTGCGCCAGCCGGGACGCTGCACCCACGAGGTCACAAGTCCCCCACCGAGCACCACCGTGAGCCCCGGAAACCGTTGCCGGATGAAGCCGATGATGGCAAAAGTGGTGACCGCCTGGCTCAGGTAGTTGAGGGAAAGCCCCACGACCCGGACGCCGTCGAGCAGTTCGGGGAGACGCCTGCTGAACCAGGTAAAAAATGGGTTACGCTCCGGCTCCGCCGCCGCCCGGAGGAGGTCGGCGCTGGACACCGGCGAGAAGCCGGCCTGCTCATAGTCCGCAAGCCCCACCGTGGCCCCCATCTCTTTCCCGGCGACGGCCAGGAGGCGGTTCAGGTCTTTGACTGCCCTCACGTAGCGGTCGGGAGAGCGGTAGGTTTGTGGCTCTCGCAGCGTGGCAAGGTGGGCGGCCCTCCCCTTCGCAGCCCGGCGGGTCCAGGTGTCTGACGCTGCCGCCGGCTGTTCCATGAGCCAGAGGAGCCCCTCCAGGTTTGCGTCGAACACGCGACACGGGAGGTCATGAGCCCGGAGCGCCCCGGCGAGACGGGCGACGCCGGCGGGGGGCTCACCGACTTTGGCAACGGGAGGATGGATAAGGAGCATGGCTCCATTATGGGGGAAACGGAAGCGAGAGGCAAGGCTGCCGCCGAGGGCCGCTACCCCCCTGCCAGCCAGTGGGCCAAGTTGCGGGCCAGGCGGCTGTTGCTGTCATCCAGGTACCGGTTCTGGAAGATGGCGTCGTCGCCGAAGATGAGGATGCGGCCGGAGCCGATGCTCCCTTCCGCAACCACCGTGAAGCGATCCACCGCATCAGCGGCTGACAGCTTCCGGTTCCCGTCCAGGTCGACCCAGGCTTCGGCGCTGGTCCGGGCAAGGGGAGTGAGGCCGTTCAAGGCCCAGCCGCCGTAGAGGCTGAACTGCTCCACCCCGCTAAAGAGGGGATGGGTCGCCAGGTCCCGAATCCGGAAGGTGATATCGTTTTCGGCAATGACGTTCTGGCGCTCATGAATGACGCTGTTGGAAAAGTCGCCACCTACCCGGTGGATGAGTCCGGCCAGGGGTTGACCGACGTGGAGCATGAGGGCCACCCGCCCTCCGCGCTCCAGGAAACGGACCACCGCATCCACCTCCTCCGGCGCCAGGGGTTCAAAGGGACCGGAGATCACCAGCGCCGCAGCCTTGGCAAGTGACTCGTCGGTGAGGCGCTCCCGGCTTGTCGCCACCTGGAGCCCCTCTTCACCAAGGATGGCTGCCAAGCGGGAAAGGTGAAGCTCACCCTCCTGCTCGACGGCAAAACGCTGGCCGTGACCCTGGTCAACCAGCACCAGGGGCCCGGCCCCCCAGGAGACGACTACAACGGAAAAAAGCATGAACATCGCGCCGAACGACACCATTGCTCTCTTGACTGATTGTGACATGGACATCCCCCCAAACAAGACTTTGTTGGTCTTATTTGTACCATTTACAATCATCCCATGACAATCATTATTTGCAGAAGCAGCAGGAGGTATTATCCCTGCGGGTTCTGGACCATCACCAGCTGGGCCGGCATGGGCGCAGGGAACCCCGCTGCGGCCAGGGCCTCGCGTATGGTGCGGTTGCCGTCAAAATAGACCTGCCAGTAGTGGTCGTTGTGGCAGTAAGGGCGCACGGCCAGCACCGGCCCCACGAGGGTGAACTCGAGAATCTCCACATCCACCGGCGGCGTTGCCAGCACGTTGGGGACCGCCGCCAGCTTCTCCCGCAAGAGCTTCATGGCCTCCACGTGATCGGCGCTCCCGGCCAGTTGGCATTTCAACTCCACCCTGCGGTATTCGTTGGTGGTGAAGTTCTGGATGGTGTCGTTGAAGATCTTGGCATTACCCACCATGGTCATGACATTGTCCGGGGTGTTGATGGCAGTCACGAAGAGACCGATCTCCCTGACGGTGCCGGTGATGCCGCCAGCGGTGACGAAATCACCTACCTTGAAGGGACGGAGCACGAGGAGGAACGCTCCCGCAGCCAGGTTGGAGAGGAGCCCTCCCCAGGCGGCGCCAACGGCGATGCCGACACCGGCAACCAAGGCGGCGAAGGTGGTGGTCTGCACGCCGAAGTACCCGAGGATGGCAACTACCAGCACGATGTTCAGGGTGACCCCAACGAAGTTGCCGATGTACCGCATCAGGCTCGGGTCCACCTTCTGCCTTTCAAGGACCTGCTGAAGCATCCGCTGCACCAGGTGGATGAGCCAGCGACCCACGACCCAGAAAATAATGGCGGCGATGATCTTGATCCCGATTTCAGTGGCGTAGGTGATAACCATCTGCTGATACTGTCCCATGTTTTCCATGTCGTCCCTCCTCGGTGTGATCTTTCATGATGGGGAGCGGTGGACGCCTCCGGCTACACCCCGTCATGAGCCCATGTCAATAAAGTCTACCGCCATTTCCACCCAATGCCATTTTTCGAACGCATTTGTCCATAAACTCCGTGCCTCTTGTTCGCGTTGATGCGGATTGACTTACCGTCTTCCCCCGATACACTATTTCCACAGGCAGCGTGATAGACGATAATACTAAACCATCCGCGAGGATGGGGCGGAAAGCCCACAGGGTCTCATCGAGACAGCCGGGTTGCCGAAATGTCACCACATTTTCGACAGCCCGGTTTTTTTGTGCGAAAACGCACAAAACCGAGGAGAGGAGGAATCGATGGTGAAGAGAGTTAAGATAATCATGAAAGTGCTGATGACCTTTGTTGCCTGGACCCTGGCAGTGGTTCAGATCCAAGGGTGCGGAGGAGGGGGAGGGGGAAGCAGCACGACGGCATCCACGGGAACCCTGAAGCTTTCCATCACCGACAAGCAGAGCGACGATTTCAAGAGCGTGGTTATCAGCATCAGAGAAATACGCGTCGTGCCGGCCGGCATGGAAAACGCGGCCGATAATGACCCGGGTCTCCCGATGATTGCCAGTTTCGCTACGCCCATGGTTGTAGACGTGGTGCAGCTGCAGTTCGTGCAGCAGGCCCTCGGTGAGGTGGTGATCCCGGCGGGAACCTACAGCCAGATCCGGCTCATTCTCAACCCCAACCAGAATGGTCAACCACCGGCAAACTACCTGACCCTGACGTCGGACCTCACCAATACGCATTTCCCCCTCAAAACCCCCAGCGGCCAGCAATCGGGATTAAAGGTCCTCGGCCCAATAGAGGTCAAGGCCGGCGTCATCAATGCGGTCATGATCGACTTCGACCCCAACACCGCCATCGTTGCGAGGGGGAATGGCGACTACAACCTGAAGCCGACCGGGATCCGCCTTGTGCGGATGCCCGATGGGCTTACCCAGTTCGGCTCCATTTCGGGGAACGTCCTGTCGACGAGCAAGGAGTGGACGAGTGTCACGGTATCGGTGAAACGCCGCGGATCCATCAATGACACCGCCCCCATCGCCGCTGGCACGATCTTCAGCAACTACACGAGCGGCGCGTGGCAGGCCCCCTTTGCGGCATTCGTTCCGCCCAGCACCGCGACAGTCGCCTACAAGGCATTCGTCGCCGCCAACGGTTTCCAGCTCTATTCGTCTGCCGCAGTCCCCGTGGCAACCGGACAAACCACTGACCTCGGCGACATTCATCTCACTCCAACGCCCTGACGCCGGAAACGAAACAGGCGGAGGCCATGAAAGCCTCCCCCTCTTCCCCCCCTGCGCGGGAGGTTGCCATGCCCCCCTACAGCATGTATCGATTCCTCCTCCCCCTGATCCTTCTGCTCGCGGCCGCCACATTCTGCAACGCCGCCCAGCCCATGCCGGCCAAGATAACGCTCCCCTCCGGCTTCAGTATCGCCCTCTATGCCGACAACGTGCCGGGCGCCCGCTCCATGGCCCTCGGCACCAAGGGAACGCTCTTTGTCGGGAGTCGTGACGAGGGAAAGGTCTATGCCGTTCTGGACCGCAACGGCGATCACGTGGCCGACGAGGTCATCACCATTGCCAAGGGGCTGGAGATGCCCAACGGCGTGGCCTTCCGCAACGGCTCCCTCTACGTGGCAGAAGTGAGCCGGGTGCTCCGCTACGACAACATCGAGGCGCGCCTCAGGAATCCCCCCCGGCCGATTGCAGTCAACGCATCCTTTCCGGACAAGTCCCATCACGGCTGGAAGTTCATCCGTTTCGGCCCCGACGGGAGGCTCTACGTACCGGTGGGGGCCCCCTGCAATGTCTGCGAAGAAAAGGATCCCCGCTTCGCCACGATCATGCGCATGAACGCCGACGGGAGCAATCTTGAGATATTTGCAAGGGGAGTGCGCAACACGGTGGGCTTCGACTGGCACCCCCGGACCGGCGAGCTCTGGTTCACCGACAACGGCCGTGACTGGCTGGGGGACAACATCCCGCCCGACGAGCTCAACCGGGCCCCCCGGCCCGGTCTCCACTTCGGCTTCCCCTATCGGCACGGACGCAACATCCCCGACCCCGAGTACGGTACGAAACGCACGAAAGACCGGTTCGTACCGCCGGAGATGGAGCTGGGCCCCCACGTGGCGGCTCTTGGCATGCGCTTCTACACCGGCACCATGTTCCCGGAACGCTACCGCAACCAGATCTTCATCGCCGAGCACGGCTCGTGGAACCGGAGCGAGCGCATCGGCTACCGCATCACCCTGGTGCGCCTGGAGGGGAACCGGGCCGTCTCCTACGAACCCTTTGCCGAGGGATGGCTTAACAACGGAAAGGTCTGGGGACGCCCCGTGGACCTGCAGATCATGCCCGATGGCAGCATGCTCGTTTCCGACGACAAGGCCGGCGCCATCTACCGGATCAGCTACCAACGGAAGTAGCCCCCGTGGGAGGACCCATGAAACAGAGACCACGGAAACCGGCCGTGCCGCGCCCCGCCCAGGAAACGGCCCGCCACGCCGTCATGGAACTGATACGCGACCATCCCCTCTCCGCCAGAGAGATCTCGAGCCAGGCGCATTTGGCCGAAAAGGAGGTCTATAGCCACCTGGAGCATATCCGTCTCAGCATCCACGCCACTGGAGGATACCTGGAGGTCACTCCGGCCGAATGCCGCGCCTGCGGCTTCATATTTGCCAAACGCGACCGCCTCACCCCCCCCGGCAAATGCCCCGTTTGCCGCGACGAGTTCATCTTCGAACCGCTCTTCGCCATCCGCCAGCGGCAGGGACACGGCCAGGAGTGAGAATACCTCCTGATTCTTTAGGATCCTATCCGAGCCGATCCGACAATCCGAAGCAACTCGCGGGCAATGGCTACCGCCGGTTGTAGAGGATACCCCCCCGCTCCCGGTAGAGTTCCAGCACCCTCTTCCCTTCTTCACGCATGATGCCCCTTTCAATCTCGATTCCACGCTCTTCCAGGTAGCGGTACGACTCAGGATACACCGGCCCCTCATCGAAGCCGATTGCCCGGGCGTCGTCGGCCGCAGCGGCACACACCAGCCTCTCCACCCCGCTCCAGAGGATCCCCCCGAGGCACATGGCGCACGGTTCACAGGAGGAGAACAGCTCGAAACGTCCCCTGGCTGCCAGGGTATAGGTCCCCAGCTTCGCTTCGGCCGCCATGATGGCCACCATCTCGGCATGGAGCACGGAGTTCATGCCTGCAACCACGAGGTTCACCCCCACACTCACCAGCTCGCCGCTTTCCCGGTTGAATATCGCCGCACCGAACGGGCCACCGGCCCCCTCTTCCACATTGCTGTGGGCAAGGCCGATGGCAAAGGCCATTTTCTCGGCATCCCCTGCAAAAATGCCCGAATCCCCCACGGACGTACGGGCCCATTCGGGCAACGGCAACGACAGATGCAGCATCAGGTTACCCCCCTTCACCCCAACGGGCTGTCGGTCCATAGCAACGATCTGCACAGAGACAGAAAAGGCGACCGATTGGTCGCCTTTTGAATTAAGTATATATCTGTTCCCAGAATGAACTCTCGTAATTATATTTTCTTTTTGCTTGCCCTGGGTGCCCGGGAAGGTTTTGCCACAACAGGAACTTCAACAGGAGGCAAATAAGAGCCTGGCGCAGCAGGCTCCAACGTACTGAAGTGAGATACTGCAATCTTCCGTTTTATACCGTCGCTGAACTGAATCATCGCCAAGGTGGATGTTATTTCCAGAACCTTGCCGGTGCCCCATTCCTGGCCTCCTGTGTGACTTACAATGTTTCCGACTTTGATTGTCATTGTCTCATACCGCTTTCTTTTTGTAGAGGTGAATGAGTCATAATTCTTAACTCATAAACCTGCCCTTGCGAACAAAACCCGAAAAATCACCAATACAACTCTAACTTCTTTCTATAATATACGACAAGGTTCTGAATTAGCAAGGAATCTTGACGTTAATTTATTACGTTGATATTAGTACTATCATGAACAAAGCTGACAACAGTCAAACATTTGCGGAACTGCACAATTATGGCCACTCGTTAATGAGAGGCATGATTACAAATTGCGCCCTCATGCTTGGCACGCTAAATTAATGAGGCCCATGTCAGCGTAAATATAATAGGTTGACTTTATCAGAACAAAGCTGTTAGTGTCGTAACAGGATTCGGCATTAAGCCGGACAAAAACAACAGGAAGTATCAGGAGAAAGTAAGCACATGGTAAACGGAACAGTAAAGTGGTTCAACGACAGCAAGGGTTTTGGATTTCTCGAGCAGGACAACGGTGAAGATGTGTTCTGTCACTTCTCCGCCATCGCGGGTGACGGATTCAAATCCCTTACTGAAGGCGATAGGGTAACGTTTGAAGTAACCAAGGGGCCGAAAGGTCTTCAGGCCGCAAACGTAACCAGAGTATAACAACCCTGCAGCAGACCTCAAAAGCCCCGGGAAAACCTCGGGGCTTTTTTGTTTCGGCAGTTGTCGGCACCCCAAGAAAAAGACACCTCGGGATCATGTCCCTCACGACCGACCTGACCCCCTATCCCATGCGCGCAGGAGTGAATCGATGGCAAAACCCAATTTCCAGTTTCAGAAACGGCAGAAGGAACTAGAGCGGAAGAAAAAGAACGACGAAAAGCTTCAGCGCAAACTGGCAAGAAAAGACTCCCTCCCTGAAGAAGCCTCCGAACAGTCCCCCCAAGAGGGAGAGACTGACTAACGAACGACAGCCAACTGATTGGCCGGCCTTTTGAACATCGTTCACACCTTCGAATACGCGCTCAACCCTCAGCAGACCTCGACGACCGTGAAGGTTTTTCGCGTACCCCCCATACCCGCTTGCAGCTGATCCCCGACCACCTTGCCGAGCAGGACGCGGCCCAAGGGTGACTGCGGGGTTATGACTACGACCTCCTCCGCACCGTCGGCGATTTTGAGTCCACCCGCTTCCGGGCCGAGAAAAACACGCTTTGCTTCTCCTTCCTCATCCTCCAGGATAACCAGGGCCGTCAGCCGAATCGGCGTCTCGTCGTCGAATTCACGCAACTCCAGCACCCGGTAGCTTTCCAGCGCCCGCCGTATTTCCTGGGCGCGGTTAGCCTGTCCCTGGGCGATGTAGGATGCCTCCAGCGCCGTGGTGTCGTACTTGTTGTCGGGTATGCACTCCTCGTGGGTCGCTGCCTCGTGGGCGAACCGGGCTGCGGTGGCGAGGACAGCAAGATCGGCATCGAGGGCCGCCGTAATCTGGTTCAGCAACTGCACTTTTGTCATGGCAACGGACGGTCCCTTTCCGGGGACTGGGTGTTGGCCGTGTCTTTCCCCGTCAGCCTAATTCCCTCATCGTCCAGGGTCACCAGACCGTCCTTGTAGAGCCCTCCCACCGCCTTCTTGAAGCTCTTCTTGCTCATGCCCAGAGCCTCCTCGATGGCTGCCGGTGAACTCCGGTCATGGAGGGGCAAGGTGCCGCCATGGGCAGCCAGTGCCTTGAGGATGGCATCCCGGGCGTCCGACACCGCCTCGGCCCCCACCTTGCGGAGAGTAACATCCAGCTTGCCGTCTTCGCGCAGTCGCTTCACATAACCGGACAGCAGCATGCCGACAATGGTTCCGGCCGGCAGTTCGTCCCGGTAGAGGAGGGCGGGATAGCGGTGATTGACAATGACCTTGGCTCCCAGGTCGGTGAACTGCCAGACGAGCAGGGTCACCGCGTCTCCTTCACGCAGGTCGGGCCGTCCGCGGTCAAGGCAATCGTCGATACGGGCATTGGCAAAGGGGCGCCCCTGCGGGTCGAGATCGACCTTCACGAGGTAGCTCCTGGCGACCTGCATCCGCTCGGGCTGGAGACGATAAGGCGCCAGCAGATCCTTTGCCAGTCCCCAGTCGAGGAATGCCCCGTGGGAACCGACCGACTTGACCGTCAGCAGCGCAAACTCGCCAGCCTGGGCCAGCGGGAGACGGCACGTGGCCTGCAACTCTCCAGCCCCGTCCTGATAGAGGAATACTTCCACCGGGTCACCGGGGAACGATTGGGGCGCCTCCCGCCGGGGCAGGTGCGCCAGGCGCCCGGCGGCCTCCAGCCAGACGCCTTGCTTGTCAACGCGGGCGACCTTCAGGGTGTGCAGACGACAGAGTCCAGGCTCTTCAGTGTGTTCCATGTTATCCTCCACGGATTCCTCAGTGCTCGTTCCGTGCAGGATAGCATGGGACTTCGGGACGTTGTAAGGCTAATCTTTCCCCACGGTAAACCTCTTCCCCGGTGTATAATATATTCAAGAAGAAGGGAGGCGAAGGATCATGAGAACCAAGAGATGTGACATCAAGGTGTGGAGCGGTGCCTGTGAACACGGCTCTTTCAGCGACAAAGGAGAGAAGTATCTCTGTGAGGTATGTGAGACGATTCCCAAACTCGACCATGAAGTAAAAAGAGACGGTTTTGTCCATGTAAGCGGTGACGCTGACATGTTGAGCTAGGGAGGAAGAGGGATGTTCCCCGAAATCCCATGGCTCTTCCTGCCATGGCAAGGGCTTTGAACACAAAAGGCCATATCCTGAAACGGGTATGGCCTTTTGCATGTGCATGCCGACAGAGGAAAACGGGAGATCAGGGAACGTAGTCAGGCGGCACGGAATACCTGTCGGGAGATGATGGCGACGGGGCGACTCTCTTCAGCCGGTACCGGTGCACCCGGCCGGGAACCTGGTTCCCCTTGGCGTACATGCACTGCACGTACGCGTAATCATATTTCTGCTGCGCCTCCCATCCATATGCCTCCCCGGCGCCGGAACCAGACGCCGTCCCCACGAGCAGCCCACTGCCTGCGCCAATGGCCGCGCCCGCACCCGGATTGCCGGCCGCTGCGCCGAGGAGCGCACCGGCACCGGCCCCTAGTGCCGTTCCGACGACGGCACTTTGGGCCGTATTCTGGTTGACCGTGTCCTGGGCGGAGAGACCGATCTGCTGCCCGGCCCACTGCCGACAGGTCGCATCTTCCACCTGGAACTGCTCAAAGGGTTTTCCCGGTGCCGGCAGTACCAGCACGCTCGGGCCGGACGGCACCGTCGCACACCCCCCCAGCACCATCAATGCCGCCACTGTCGCATATCTTTGCAACCGATTGACTACCATGGCATCACTCCTCTTCTTCCTCCGGTGGATTTTCAGGAGGAACAACCTTCATCCACCCCTTTGGGCACTTTTTCACATCGGGATAGTATCCCTTCGCTTCCTTGCAGTAATACCAGTAACGGGGTTCCTCCGCCTCGGGCGCGGGGGCCGGCTCGATGTAGAGGTCAGACGGCGGCGGCTGCACAACGACCGGCGGCGGATAATAGGGATAATAGCCGTAGCCGTACGGTCCCCACCATCCCGGCCACCACGCCCCCGGCCCCACATGCACGCCGAACCTCACCCCTCCTCCATGATGCCCGTAATAACCACCCCGCGCATGGGCAGGCAGGACATTCACCATGAGCGCAACCGTCAACGCGAAGATACCGCACGCGATCCTGTTCATACAGGCCTCCTTCCGTCATCGTGATTTCGCCCCTCTTCCGACATCCAATCGAGGACTGCCACGAAAACTTTACTTATTATAAACGCTCCAAAAACTATCGTGTTGACAAAGACGGTAAAGAAAAAATCACGCCCCCACGGGCGCATTTTCCCATCCTTCCGGTACAGACCGAATCGCCCCTGCTGATGGGGAGGGGAACCTCACGATCTCATGCCATCGCCTCGTGAGTGCCGTCTGCCCCACTCACGGAAGCAGCACGATCTTGCCGAGGGTACTGGACTCCATGACCGCGTGATGGGCCTCGGCCGCGGCGGCAAGGGGGAGCTCCCGGCTCACCACCGGCCTGAGGGTGCCGTTGGCCAGACCCTCGACAAATGCCGCATGCATGCCGGCCAGTTCCTTGTCGCTGGCGTTGTAGAGGGTCATGCCAAGGATCGCGGCTTCCTTTCCCATGGCGGTACGGGGATCGATCTCCACCCGGCCGCGGCTGCCGACCACCACCACCCGGCCCCCCTTTGCCAGCACCCCAAGGTCACGGTCCAGGTTCACGTTGGCGAGCATTTCCACGATGACGTCCACCCCCTTGCCGCAGGGGAACTCCTGCAGCCTGTCCAGATACCCCTCGGTGCGGTGGTTCAGGACATGGTGGGCACCCTGGGCCCGCACCAGCGCCTCACCCTTCTCCGTGCCGGCGGTACCGATCACCCACATGCCGGCTCTCCGGGCGAGCTGCACTGCCGCGATACCCACGCCGCCGCTCGCACCATGGATCAGCACCGTTTCCCCTGCCACCGCATGGGCACGCTGGAACAGCGCCCGGAACGCAGCGCCATAGGGAACACCGATGGCCGCGCCATGGGCGAAGCTGACCCCGTCGGGAAGCGGATGGGTCTGAAATTCCTTGCAGAGGACCTCCTCCGCATAGGTGCCGCTCAGGGACCAGGCGACATAGACCCGCTGCCCCACGCGCCGGTGCTTGACTTCCGAGCCGACGGCGCTGATGACTCCGGCCCCGTCGAGGCCGGGCGTGTAGGGAAGTTTCAGGTCGGGGCGGTACTGGCCGGAGCGGATATAGGCATCGACCGGGTTCACGCCGACGGCATGCAGCCTGACCACGACCTCTGCCGGTCCTGGGGTCAGGGGGGCCACGTCTTCAAGCCCCATCACTTCCGGTTCGCCAAATTCATGCACTCGAATAGCTTTCATGATGATCACCCATTCCTTTATCTCTCTTGGCTCCTTTGATTTTCATTATATCACCGCCAACAGTGTCCGGCAGAGATGCTGGCAAGCAAGCCGCATTTCCGAGGGTTGCGGAAGACGCAAAAGAGACTAAAATAGTCTTAAAGCACACGCTATTCCCGGACGACCATGTACCGATAAGGAGGTGTCACCATGACATCATTCATGTCGCTATACAGTTCCCAATGCTACGCGCTGATGAGGATCGTTACCGGTTTTCTGTTCCTGTGGCACGGCTCCCAGAAGCTGTTCGCCTTCCCGATCGGAATGCCGGGAGAAGTTCCCGCTTTTATCACCTATGCCGCCGGCCCGATCGAGTTGATCGGAGGCACACTGGTAATGATCGGTCTGTTCACCCACTGGGCGGCCTTCATAACCAGCGGTCAGATGGCCGTCGCCTATTGGATGGTGCACGGGACCAAGGCATTGCTGCCGATCCAGAACAATGGTGAACTGGCGGCGCTGTACTGCTTCGTGTTCCTGTTCATCGCATCGCAGGGAGGCGGCATCTGGAGCGTTGACTCCCTGAGGAGCGGCAGAAGAGGCCCTTCGGGCCGATAACAACCGCGCGAAATCGGTGCCGATTACAAGTCACAGCAGTTCGAGCGGAAAGGAGAGATTGTCATGGCAAACCCATTTGTGCACGTGGAGCTGATGACCACCGACGTGGCCAAGGCCAAGGAATTTTATACTCAACTGTTCGATTGGCAGTTGGAAGAGATCCCGGACATGGACTACACCCTCATCAAGGTGGGCGAAGGAACCGGCGGCGGCATGATGAAGAGCCCCGTACCGGATTCACCGTCCCACTGGCTGGCCTACGTCCTGGTGGACGATGCGGCCGCCGCCACCGAAAAGGCCCGGGCCCTCGGTGCAACGATCTGCAAAGAGGTCACCGAGATTCCCGGCATCGGCTGGTTCAGCGTCATCACCGATCCCACCGGGGCAACACTGGCGTTGTGGCAGATGAACCCGAAGCAGGTGTAATGGGCATCGGGTGAAATTTGATAACTTCGAACGCACGGCCCGTGAATGCTTATTGTTTTCCTTCTGATATGCGTGTATCAATCGAGGTTGTGCGTTCGATACACCTATCACTCCACGAGAGGTGTCAGTGTCCCTGCATAATCTTCTCCTGATCTCGATTCCGGCCGTCGTCGCCCTGTGCGGGGGGTTCCTTGCCGCATACTGGAAACCGAACCATCAGAGTCGGAGCCTCATTCAGCATTTCGCTGCCGGGGTGGTTCTGGCGGCCCTGGCAGTGGAACTCCTGCCGGAAATCGGCCGGGAACACGCACCCGGTCCGGTTTTGATCGGGGCCTTCGCCCTGGGGAGCCTTTTCATGTACGGACTGAAGTTCTGGGCCGAGCACCTCGAACATCAGGATCAGCTGGCCGGGATACGGGGAGGCATCGGGCGGGGGCTCCTGCTGGCAACCTTCATCGACGTGGCGGTGGACGGTTTCATCATCGGCGCCGGGTTCGCCGCCGGCGGGGAAACTGGGCCGATACTTGCCATCGGCCTGTCGGTGGAACTGCTCTTTCTAGGGTTGGCCCTCACCTCCGACCGGGTCAGCGATCGCCAGATCGTCCTTGTCTCAGGGGGGCTCGGGGTAACGGTACTGCTCTGCGCGGTTCTCGGGAATCTCCTTCTTGCGGGTGCCTCGCACACGGTAATCGGCGCAGCCCTTGCCTTCAGCGCCGCCGCGCTTCTCTACCTCGTCACCGAGGAGTTGCTGATGGAGGCCCATGTGGTGCAAGAGAAGCCGATTTCAACCCTTGTCCTCTTTGCCGGTTTTCTCATCTTTTGGAGCATTCAACTCATGGGGGTATAATTCTATTCGCAGATATATCCGTCGGGAGCGGAGACTCCCGACCCTCATTGTCAAGGAGGAGTCGCGATGATACGAATGATGATTATTATGGGGATGCTTCTCATGCTGCAGGGGTGTGTGCTGACGAAGCTGGTGTCGGTTCCCATGAGGGTGACCGGTGCGGTGATTTCGATCATTCCGGTAGCCGGCAATACGATTCACGACGGGATCGACAGTGCTGCCGACGTGGTCGATGACGTGCCGATCTGATTGATCGCTATGCCTCATGCATGGCGCACGTGCACTTGAAAGGCGGCCAATGGGCCGCCTTTTGAATTGAGTAAACGGCGTAACTGTCACTACACCAGCAGCAGCGAGATGGCGTGCAGCACCAGGCCGATCACCCCGCCCACCAGGGTGCCGTTCATCCGGATGAACTGCAGGTCGGAACCGATGCTCAGCTCGATCTCGTTGGTATAGTCTTCGTGCTCCCACTGCTGCATGGTGCCAGTTATATGGCCGGCAATGGCCGTGCGCAGCGTATCCCCGTAGTGCAGCACCAGCGTTTCCAGGTGTGCGTTCAGGGACTCCTGCAGTTCCTTGTTGTGCGCCAGGGTCGTACCGAGGCCGGCAACCGCCGCCGCAACCTTCTCCCGCATCTGCGACTCGGGCTGCTGCAGATCGTTTTTCAGCCAGTTCTTGAGGTCGCTGCCGATACTCTGCGCATAATCGCTGATGGCCTGGTTATGGACAACGTCGCGCTTGATCGCCTCGATCTTGCCGCGCAGCACCGGGTCAGTATTCAGCCGGGCGATGAAGCCGGTCACGGCAGTGTCGAAGCGGTACCGGACCTCATGGCCGGGGTCGGCATTGACCTCCTGGATGAAGGCGTTGATCCTCTTGACGATCTTCTCCCCCGCTCCCCGGGCGAACTTGTCCCGGTTGGGGAGAAAGGCCATGAGCAGGGGATATTCCTTGGTGCACATGTCGTCGATGGCCGTGGCCAGCCGCGCCTGGGCCTCCTCGCCGGCCAGCCACCCGGCACAGCGCTGCAGCAGGTCATCGAGCACGACCTGGTGGCGATTGTCCTTGCGCAGGGCATCGAGAACCGTTCCGGCGGAGGTCGAGACATCAAAGCCGTCGATCCGGTTGCTCAGGGCGGCTCTCAACAACTGCTGCACCCGCTCGTCATCGATGAAATCCAGGGAATCGGCGCACAGGCGGGTCACCCCCCTGGCCAGGCCGGTGGCATTGTCCCGCGCCATCAGGTAGACGGCCAGGTGCTCGGCCGGGTTGTAGGCCCTCATTTTGGCGATCAGCGTGTCGGTGGCAAGGAACTTGTCACGGATGAAGCCGGCCAGGTTCCCGGCAATGGCGTCCTTCTTGTTCTTGATGATCGCCGTATGGGGAATCGGCACCCCCAGCGGGTGGCGAAACAGGGCCACCACCGCAAACCAGTCCGCCAGGGCGCCCACCATGGCCGCCTCCGCGAACGCGGCCACCCACTCCCAGGCGCCATGCCCCTTCTGCAGGCGGGCAATGACAAACAGGATCGCCGCGCCAATCATCAACCCCGTTGCTATGGTCTTGTTTCTGATCAATGCTTGTTTTCTGGTGTCCACACACGTTCTCCGGATCGTTTTTTCGCGCCTCCCCATGACGAACAAAAGCCGCTTCATGAGGTGGAAGCGGCTTCCCGTCGGGCAGTAGTTTTATGACATGGAGGCGGTGTTTTTGTCAACGCCTGGTGGGGACCGCGTCGCGTGGTCTCACAATCCTTTCGCCTCGTCGAGCTTCAGAAGCGCCGGCAGTTCGTGGACGCCGTCCAGAAGCCAGCGGGCGGCCCCGAAATCGCCCCCCCGGTTCATGTCGCCGGGGATCGCGGCAACGACAAGCCCTGCCCGGGCAGCGGAGGTTACACCCCGCTCCGAATCCTCAATTGCCAGACAGCGACCGGGGTCGAGCCCTGCCCGGACGCAGGCGGTCCGGTACGGCTCGGGATCGGGCTTGGAGGCGCCGTAGTCCTCGCGGGTGAGGATGAAATCGAAATAGTCCAGGAGCCCGCTCTGCCGGTGCATCCGCAGGAAGTTATCCCGGCGGCAGCTGGTGACGATCGCCATGGGGAGCCGGCCGTGGAGCCGTGCCAGGGTTTCCCGCACCCCGGACATCACCCGCGCCTCCTCCCCCAAGAGCCGGAAATAAATCTCGTCCCGCACCCGGCGCAGCGCCGTAGCATCCTCGTCACCCTGCCCCGCGCCGGCGGCCAGGTCGAGCACGCTCTCCCCCTGGCGCAGGGAGATCCGGCGAAAGTCGTCAAGGGTAAGCGTCACCCCCGCCTGTGCCAACGCCTCGGCATTGGCCTGATAGTAGAGGTGCTCGGTCTCCATCAACACCCCGTCGTTGTCCCAGAAAATTCCGTCAAACATCTTCGTGCCCGCCTCGCCTCCTCTCTCTGGTTGAACGTACGTTCCCGGTCCAGCCGTCCCAACCATTGTGGTGCAAAGTCGGGCAAAACTGCAAGGGGGGAATCGACAATGGCGGCCCATCTACTGCCTTACCTTCCCGCTTCATAATTGGTCCGGAATGCTTCATAATGCCGCCATGACTTCGCTCCGGCGCAATATTTCCCTCCTCTACGGCTTCTCCTTCCTGCAGATGACCCTGTTCCCCATGGCGGTCATCACCCTCTTCTGGAAGGACCAGATCGGGCTCTCGCTGTCCCAGATCCTGCTCCTGCAGAGCATCTTCGCCGTGGCAATGGTGGTGATGGAGTACCCCTCCGGCTACATCAGCGACCGGCTCGGCTACCGCACCGCCCTGACCCTGGCGTCGGTCCTCGGCATAGCCGGCTGGGGGGTCTACACGGTCGCATCGTCGTTCCGGGATGTCCTCATCGCCGAGACCCTCCTCGGCATCTCCACCTCGTTCATCAGCGGCACGGACAGCGCGCTCCTCTACGAATCCCTCAAGGGGACGGCGGACGAAGCGGCATACGGCCGGTTCGAGGGGCGCTCCACCTTCTTCGGCCAGACCGGCGAGGCTGCCGGGGCGCTCTTTGCAGGGGTCATCTACGCCCGCTACCCGCTCATCCCCTTCGTGCTCCAGGTGGCGGTCTGGGTGTTGGCGCTCCTCCTCACCCGCGGCATGGCCGAACCGCCCCGCGAGCGGCACCACCAGGCCAACCACCTGAAAGAGGCCCTCGCCTCGGCGCGTTACGTCTTCATCGAGAACCGGCGTCTCCGGGTGACGGTCCTCCTCAGCATCGCCCTCGGGCTCTCCTCCTTCTACCCCGTCTGGCTCATCCAGCCCTACATGCGGAGCGCCGGGGTCCCCCTCGCCTCCTTCGGCCCGATCTGGGCCGGGGCAAACCTCACCGTGGCCATCGTTGCCGTGTTCAGCCACCGGCTGCGGGAGCAGCTCCGCGATCGTGGCATGATCTTCCTGCTGGTAATACTCGTCTGGGGGGGCTACCTGGGGCTGGGACTGGCAGCGGGGATATGGGGCTTTCTCTTCTACTATCTTCTGACGGCCATGCGGGGGATGCGGGGGCCGTTCCTGCTGCACGTGGCTCAGACCGAGATCCCGTCGGCCAACCGGGCGGGGATGCTCTCGCTCCAGTCCCTCTGCTTCCGGCTGCTGTTCGCCGTCACCGGCCCGCTCCTTGGCCGGTATGCCGATGCCCACGGGGTAGGAAACAGCTTCCTGTTACTCTTCCTCGCCTACCTGCTGGTGCTGCCGCCGCTGGTCTGGCTGTTCTTGAGGCAGCGGCACGGCGTCGGTTCACATCCATAAAGGGGGCTAACCGGCCGCCTTTTCAATTCATGCGTGAATGTCTCCGGAATCCGGTTCCGGACGCTCACCGTCTCCCACGCTTCGTGCGCCGGGACGAGCCCGCCGGTGGGGAAGCGGTTGTGAACTCGGGCTCATAGCCCACCACAAAGCTGGTGGCGGTGGCATTGCGCATGCTCAGGAAATGCGCGTTGTTCTTGTCGAAGGGACAGATGGGCACACGGCACGGCTCGAAGCCGAACCGGCTGTAATAGCCTGGCTCTCCCAGCACGAAGAGGGGCTGGCTGCTGATCGCCTCCTGCCGCAGGGCGAACCTGAGCAGTTCCGACCCCACCCCCCGCCTCTGGAATTCCGGAGCCACGGCCATGGGGGCCAGGTGCAGCCCGCAGATGTCGCGGCCGTGGTAGGCGTTGGTAAAGGCGATGTAGGCGATGACCTTGCCGGTATGGATGCACACCCATTCGTGGATAACTCTGCCGTTCTCATGGAGTTTCTGCACCAGCGCGGCTTCATAGTCACTGCCGGGGAAGGCGCTACGCAGAAGCGCGTAGACCTTGGGGCGGGTCTCGATGGTCGGTTTCTGTATTTTCATTTCCATCCTTTATTCGCCACCGAGTTTCGCGGTGACCTTGTCCCGATACTCGGGGAACTCGTCCAGGCTCCCGGGGGAGCCCCTTCGCATCCGGGACCGGATTGTGGCACAATACAGAGAAGAGGACTAACCTTTTTGCCTGCCAGGAGGTTCTTATGCCACGCATCGTTCTGCTCACCCTGCAGGTTCTGCTTTTCGCCACGGCCACCCCCGCATTGGCAGATACGGCAATCTTCGCCGGGGGCTGCTTCTGGTGCATGGAAGCGGACTTCGAAAAGCTCCCCGGCGTCAGCGCCGTGGTCTCCGGCTTCACCGGCGGCACCCTGCCGAACCCGACCTACAACGGCAACCACGAGGGGCACGTGGAGGCGGTCCAGGTCACCTATGACCCGCGGAAGGTCAGCTACCGGCAACTTCTCGACTACTACTGGCGCCACATCGACCCCTTCGACGGTGGCGGCCAGTTCTGCGACCGCGGCCCCAGCTACCGGAGCGCGATCTTCGTTGCCACTGCCGCCGAGCGAGCCAGCGCCGAGGAGTCAAAACGCCAGGTCGCCGCGCGCTTTCCAGGCCGAACCGTGGTCACGCCGATCCTTGCCGCCTCCTCCTTCTACCCGGTCAAAGGCGAGGAGGAGTACCACCAGGACTACTACAAGAAGAATCCCGTCCGCTATCACTACTACCGCTGGAATTGCGGGCGTGACCAGCGAGTCAGGGATATCTGGGGGGAACGGGCGGGGCACTGAAATAGCGACTCGTCCTGACAAAAGGGCGTCCATTTGAACTGCCCTTCTTCAGTTTTGTGTACTGCCCCCGAAACACCGCCTTCCTTCTGATAAGAGCCAGTCCGCCAAGGCCAGCGGCAAGGAGAAAGAAGGCGGAGGGTTCGGGAACGGCAGCTACCGGGGTCAGGAGAAACGCTTCCTGTCTCACCACCCCGCTACTTAAAGTATGATCCCCATATCCAACAATCTGCCCCACGTCGTTGATATCCGTGGCAGACGTTAACACCCATGATGGGTCAGAAATGAGGCTATTGAGATCAACCATAGAATCGTCGTCGTAGAGGAAGGCGTGAGTAGCTGTGTCCCCGCTAGTTTCCGAATATCCCGTAACCTGGCCGCTGTCGTTGATGCCAATGCCTTCGCTGGAAGTACCACCGAGGGTGCCGAGGTCCTTCATGGAGCCGCCGCTGTAGAGGAAGGCGTGGTAAGCAAAATAGGCATTGCTAGTATACGAATATCCCGTAACCTGGCCGCTGTTATTGATGCCAAGGCCTACGCTGTAAGTGCCCCCGAGGGTGCCGAGGTCCCGCATGGAGCCGTCGCTGTAGAGGAAGGCATGGTCCCCATCTTTAGTATACGAATGTCCCGTAACCTGGCCGCTGTCGTTGATGTCGTAGCCTGCGCTGAAAGTGCCCCCGAGCGTGCCGAGGTCCTGCATGGAGCCGTCGCTGTAGAGGAAGGCGTGCATGAAGAAGACGGCCTCTCGGCCAACATAGATGTTGGAATTCGAATATCCCGTAACCTGGCCGCTGTTATTGATGCCAAGGCCTACGCTGTAAGTTCCCGCGATGGTGCCAAGGTCTTGCATGGAGCCGCCGCTGTAGAGGAACGCGTGGTCACCATTCCCTACAAAATGCGAAACCCCCGTAACCTGGCCGCTGTCGTTGATGTCATAGCCTTCGCTGTACCACCCGGGGGGGCCAAGGTCCTGCATGGAGCCGCCACTGTAGAGGAAGGCATGGTAAGGAAAATAGGCATTGCGAGTATACGAAGTTCCTGTAATCTGGCCGCTGTTATTGATGCCAAAGCCTTCGCTGTAAGGGCCCCCCAGGGTGCCGAGGCCCGTTACCGAATACAAGTCTGTTGCCAGCACGGATGTCGCAGAAAAGAGTAAAGCGGTCATAACCATGATAGCTTGGGCGATTCTCTTAATCATGAACATGCCCCCCTCTTGTAGGTTATTTCTTAAACCTATTGGCATGTTAAGCATATTCAATGCCGTACTGTAATCAGCTGTAATCCCGGCATTGTGAAGAAATGCCCATAGTCTATGTGTGAAGTTATTCGACAAAAGTGTGCGGAATTGCTTACACCGGGACGAATTCAGGAGGCCGTTTTCTTAATGCACTTACGCTGCCAGACTTATTTCCGCCGCCACTCGATCCCACGGCGCAAGCGCGGGCGATGAGTCCGACCCGTTCAAGCGCTTGCACATCGGTGTAGACGTTCTCGTAATCCCGCGACAGCTTCTTGGCTGAACGACTGTGAAAGAGCTGTTGCACCACAACCATGGAAAATGCTACATAAGTGAATTAACATCTTCACGTCGCCGTGACGGCATCGTGAAAACGCGACATCACCATCACATCCATGAGGTTGATCGAATGACAATGACTTCCTTTGGTCCGACCAGACTCAACGCAACGCTGATCCCGAAGATCGCCGGGGAGTGGGGAACCCCCATTTACCTGCACGACCAGCAGTACATCGAGAACAGCTGCGACCAGCTGCTGGGCATGCCCAATGCCTACGGCCTGCACGTCCGCTACGCCATGAAGGCCAACTCGGACCGCACCGTCCTGCGCATCGTCACCAACAAGGGGCTGGACCTGGACTGCTCCTCCCTGGACGAGGCGACCCGGGCCCATGCCGCCGGCATCCCCTACAGCCGCATGATGCTCACCACCCAGGAGGTCCCCACCGGCGAGGAGCGGGCCGAGTTGGAGGCCATGATCAAGGCCGGCCTCAGGTACAACGTCTGCTCCATGCTGCAGTTCCAGCTGATCGCCGACTTTGCCGCGCAGAACAAGATCGACCTTTCCATGAGGGTCCATCCCGGCGCCGCCGGCGGCGGCGAGAGCGCCACCCGCGACACCGGCAGCGAGTACTCCTGCTTCGGCGTCCACCTGCGGGACGTCCCGACCGTGAAGGCCTCGGCCGACGAGAAGGGGCTCCGCTTCACCCAGGTCCACGTCCACATCGGCTCCGGCGGTGCCCCGGAGAAGTGGCAGGAGAACATCGACCGGGAGCTCGGCTTCGTCAAGACCTATTTCCCGGACGCCACGACCGTCAGCTTCGGCGGCGGCCTCAAGGTGGCCCGCATGCCGGGCGAAAAACAGGCCGACATCGCCTCCCTGGGTGCCTATGCAAAGCAGCGGATCGAGGAGTTCAAGGCCGCCACCGGCCGCGAACTGGTGATGGAGATCGAGCCGGGAACCTTTGTGGTAGCCAACTCGGGACACATCGTCACCCGCATCATCGACAAGAAGTTCACCAACGAGATGAACTTCCTCATCGTCGACGGCGGCATGGAACTGCTGACCCGGCCGCTCCTCTACGGCTCCGAGCATCCCGTCGCCATCGTCCGCCAGGACGGAACGCTGCTATCCAGCGAGTACGACCAGACCCCGACGGCGGGGCTGAAGCCCTTCGGCATCGTCGGCCGCTGCTGCGAGAGCGGTGATTCGGTGCGGCTCGACAAGGAGGGGAACATCGTGCCGGTCATGATCGTGGAACCGGAGATCGGCGACTACGTCGTCATCGGCGGCACCGGCGCCTACTCCGAGAGCATGTCGCCGGAGAACTACAACTCCCACCGCAAGCCGGGGGCCGTCATGAGGACCAAAACCGGCGAACTGGTACTGATCCGGAAGAAGCAGGTACGGGAGCAACTCACCCAGAACGAGCTGGACGTGAAGCTGTAGTCCACCACCACATATGCTCCGGAAACATCAAAGGCGGCCATTTGGCCGCCTTTTTTATTGGTTTCTTTCTCTACCCTGTCACTATGTATCGATTGTTACCTAGCGCGAGTCACTAATAAACCATAAGGCCTTATCGTTTATTAGTGACAACGAAACTATGGGAAGTGTCCCTCGTTTTCCCCCAAGAACAGAAACACGCTCCGGCATTTCCAAACTATGCGATAATAGAGATATGAAAAGAGGTGAGACGTATGAGATGCGACTATAAGGACGACTTCAAAGTCGATTACTCGGGCGGTTCGCTGCATATCACAAAAGGGACGGATGTTGACCTCGTAGTCACGGGAGGACAGATTCCTGCCAACTACAAGGCGTGCCTTGACTCTGCCGTGACGCGTAACAGTTGCCACGAGTTGAGATCGGCGGCACGCGGAATAACCAACACCATTAGCCGGGCTTTCAACACGGAATGACGCAAAGCCCAAAAACAGCAATGGCGACCGAGTGGCCGCCATTTGCATTATGGGAACTGTCAATTACAGGCAAAAGAAAAGGGGACAGGCTACTTTTTGAAGAAGTAGCCTGTCCCCTTTTTAATTCTCTACTTGATTTGCCGGTCAAACAGCACCCGCCCCCTATAGCTGATCAGGTCATACTGGCCATTGCCGGCGTACTGCAGGACGGCATCGTTGCCCCGGTTCTCTCCGTAGAGAAATCCAGCCGTGCCCGCCAGTGAAGTGGACAGGTCGTGAGAGACGAAAAGCGGACCGCCAAAATCGACTGCGGCCGAAGAGGAGCCATCCGCCGCAGTGGCCACCGAATACCAGGCTTTTTTCGCCCCCCGCCGCTGCCAATTCTGGCCGTAATCGGTTGAGACATAAAGCAAATCGTCATAGGGTGCAGCCAGCAGTACCCGCCCGTCAGCAGAGGAAGCAACACCGCTCCAATAACCGCTCACCCCGGCCTTGTACCAGGTGTAGCCGTAATCCGAAGAGAGATAGAGATCATCCCAGCTGGAACCGGCAATCCACCGCTTACCATCGGCCGAGCAGGCCACGGACTGCCAATACTGGAGATAATAAGAATACGTCGGTTTGCCTTGCACGTTGAACAGCATGTAGTCCCACGTAGCCCCCGAATCTGTCGAGCGGTAGCTGGTGTAATCCCCGAGCGCGATGAGTCGGGTTCCGTCGGCCGAGGAGGCCACGGCCCGCCACGGCTTGTTCAACCCGCGTTGGGTCCAGGTGACCCCGGAATCGGTGGAGACATAGATATAATCATTTTCCGCCACCGCGGCCAGCTTGGTGCCATCTGCCGAGGAGGTCACACTCGCCCAGGTCCGGCTCGGTCCTCGTTGCGTCCATGTCTCTCCGTAATCGGCAGAAGTATAGATGTAATCACCCCTTGCTACCGCCACCAGCTTGCTGCCGTCGGCGGACGATGCAACCGAATACCAGGCTTTCTCCGGCCCCCGCGCGATCCAGGTCGCGCCGGCATCCCGCGAAAGCTGAATCTGACCTTGGAGGCGGGCGGCAACCAGCCTGGTTCCATCGGCGGAGGAGGCAACGTCAAAGCAGGGCCCAGCGAAACTTTGGAACCAGATGTCAATGGGAACGTAAAAGTGTACCAGTTACGGGAATTGAAAAGTGTACCACTCCCTGGGAGAGAACTTCTCAATC
>NZ_JAHCZI010000016.1 GCF_018501225.1 Geobacter hydrogenophilus
GTAGGTCGCCGCCGGGAGTTTTATCCAAAAGCCCCGCTCTCATCACTGAGTGCGGGGCTTTTGCTGCTCCTATGCCCAAGTGCTATTATTACCCCTTCCAATCGCCTCGTATTCCCCAATCCCTTGCACTGAGAAACCCGGCACTGCTTTTTCGCTGTGACAGAGTGACGGAGAGATTTCGGCAGCTTCAGATTCCTTGAAGAAAAAAGGTGGTCCCAAGAAATAGGACCACCTTTGTAGGTCTAAAGCCCACCACGTTCGTCGACATCTTTTGGGCATGGTTCAGGCCAACTTTTGAAAAGAATCACGGTGACCCGATCCCGGTCCCGGCCGAACTCAAAGACAAGGTTGTGATCGTAGGCCATTTGGGCAACTGGTTCCAGTTGCCCCACGTCCCGAAGCCGGAAGAGGACGCGGTTCCCTTTGGCGAGATGATCGATGAAGCTCGCGGAGACCTCGAACTCAATCGGCCCCCATTCCCGTGTTAAGTCAGCTACCCCCATGTCCGCGCCAATGACGGTGCTGTCTCGCAGGATAAATCGTCTGGGGAGGTATGAACCTTCGTCGGTACCGGTTTCCGTCGGTTGAGTATCTGGTGACTCCAGCGGGGCAGCAGCGATTACCATGCCTGCTGCCACGGTGGCATTGCTGAACCGGTCAATAAGGATAAAACTACCGGTTTCGCGATTCTGGCGGTAGGGGTCGAAGGCCACTGCGCGGTCCAGTTCCAGACGAACCACGCCGATGCCGTTGAGTGCCAGCGTCGGAACCTGTCTCTGTTCAAGAGTGTTAACGTCAACCGCATACTGGACGCGGGTGATGCGGCCGGGGGTCACGGCGCTGGCGGTCTTGACGAGGTAGATCTGCCCCGGCACCAGTGGAGTGTCGTGGAGCCAGACCAGGTGGGCCTCTGGGTGCCGAGAGAGACGCGGCGGCACATCGGTTGCTGTCAGCATGTCGCCTCGGCTGATGTCAATTTCGTCGGAGAGGGTGAGAGTCACTGCCTGACCGGCCACCGCCTCCGGCAGGTCGCCTCCCTTGGTGACGATCCGTGCCACACGGCTGGTGAGGCCGGAGGCGGCGACTCGCACTTCATCCCCCGGGCGGACGGTGCCTGCGGCAATGGTGCCGCAAAAACCGCGAAAATCGAGGTGCGGACGGTTCACCCACTGTACCGGCAGCCGGAACGGTTCTGTTGTGCGCTCTTCGGCGACCTGTACGGTCTCCAGGTAGCTCATGAGGGTAGGACCCTGGTACCAAGGGGTGCTGCTGCTCGGCTCGATGACGTTGTCGCCGTTCAGGGCCGAGATGGGGATCGCGGTGATGGAGGCGAACCCGAGGGGAGCAGCAAACTCCTGGTAGTCGCCCACGATCGTGGCGAACCGTTGTTCATCGAAGTCGACGAGGTCCATCTTGTTCACCGCCAGGACCACGTGGCGGATTCCCACGAGGGAAACCAGGTAGCTGTGGCGCCGCGTCTGGGTCAGGAGTCCCTTGCGGGCGTCCACAAGGATCACCGCCACCTGGGCGGTGGAGGCGCCGGTCACCATATTGCGGGTGTACTGCTCGTGTCCGGGGGTGTCGGCGACGATGAATTTGCGCCGGTCGGTGGAGAAGAAGCGGTAGGCCACATCGATGGTGATCCCCTGCTCGCGCTCCGCCTGCAGTCCGTCCAGCAGCAGTGCGTAATCGATGGCCCCCCCCTGGGTGCCGACCTTTCTGCTGTCCGCCTCCAGAGCCGCCAACTGGTCCTCGAAGATCATCTTGGAGTCCCAGAGAAGTCGCCCGATAAGGGTGCTCTTGCCGTCATCGACGCTGCCGCAGGTGATGAAGCGGAGTAGCGACTTCTCCTCCTGGCTCTTGAGGTAGGCGAGGATATCCTTTTCGATCAGTTCCGATTGGTGTGCCATTAGAAATACCCCTCCTGTTTCTTCTTCTCCATTGATCCCGCCTGGTCGTGGTCGATAAGCCGCCCCTGGCGCTCGGAAGTGCGGGTGAGGAGCATCTCCTGGATGATCTTGGGGAGGGTGTCGGCCGTCGACTCCACGGCGCCGGTGAGGGGGTAGCAGCCAAGGGTGCGGAAGCGGACCGATTTGTGCTGTACTGTCTCGCCCGGCTTGAGTTCCAGGCGGTCGTCGTCCACCATGATCAGCATGCCGTCGCGCTCCACCACCGGCCGCACCGCTGCATAGTAGAGGGGGACGATCGGGATATTCTCCAGGTGGATGTATTGCCAGACATCCAACTCGGTCCAGTTGGAAAGCGGGAAGACCCGGATGCTTTCCCCCTGCTTGATGCGGGTGTTGTAGAGGTTCCAGAGTTCCGGACGCTGGTTTTTGGGATCCCATCGGTGGTTGGCGCTGCGGAAGGAGAAGATTCGCTCCTTGGCACGCGATTTTTCTTCGTCACGTCGGGCGCCACCGAAGGCGGCGTCGAACCGGTACTTGTCCAGCGCCTGCTTCAACCCCTCGGTCTTCATGATATCGGTGTAGAGGGCCGAACCGTGGGTGAATGGGGAAATCCCCTGCTCCACTCCCTCCTTGTTCACATGGACGATCAGGTCGAAGCCGCATTCGGTCGCCATCCGGTCGCGGAATTGGATCATGTCGCGGAATTTCCAGGTGGTATCCACGTGCAGCAGGGGAAACGGCGGCGGTGCCGGGTAAAAGGCCTTGCGTGCCAGGTGCAGCATGACCGCCGAATCCTTGCCGATGGAGTAGAGCATCACCGGGTTGGCAAATTCGGCCACAACCTCACGGATGATGTGGATGCTTTCTGCTTCGAGCTGCTGCAGGTGGGTCAGCGTGGTTCTCATGTCGTTATCCTCGTAAACGGTTGTGCCTTCCATCAGCGCCGGTGCAATCCGCACTCTTTATGTTCCGGATTCTCCCACCACCAGCGGCCGGCACGGGGATGCTCGCCCGGGGCCACGGGGCGGGTGCAGGGAGCGCAGCCGATTGAAGGGTATCCCTGTTTATGGAGACGGTTTACCGGGACCCGGCGCTTTTCGGCGTACTCCCAGACCTGTTCCTCACTCCACTCCAGGAGCGGGTTGATTTTCAGTATGCCGCCGTTTGCTTCGTCGCTTTCGATGGGAGAGAGGCCGGTCCGGGTGACGCTCTGCTCGCGGCGGAGCCCGGTGATCCAGCCGGCAAGCCCCTTAAGCGCCCGGCCAAGTGGTTCCACCTTGCGGATGTGGCAGCACTCGTGGCGGTTGTCCAGGGATTCACGGAAGGAGAAAAGCCCCTTCTCGCGTTCGAGCTCCTCCACCGCTTCGTGCCGCGGGAAATACCAGTCTATCGGGATCCGGTAGCGCTCCGTGATGGCGTCTGCCACCTCGTAGGTCTCCTCGTGGAGGCGCCCCGTGTCGAGGGCGAATATCCCGATTGGGCACCCCAGTTCCTTTGCCATGTCGATGATAATGACGTCCTCCACAGAGAAGGAGCAGGCGAGCTTGACAGAGCCCATGGCCGCTGACACTCCGGCCCTGAGGATGTCCTGTGGAGTGGCGTCCTGGGGGAGTTGTGGGATTTTTTTCTGAATGGTTACAGTCATGGTGGGACCTCTGGTTTGGTTCGCGTCCGTAGTGCGTGAGCGCTCCGGGCAAAGGGTGTTCAGATGTTCAGGCCGATCAGGGGCCAGATGAAGATTGCCGCGGCCATGAAGAGGAGCCAGGAAATGGCCATCACCAGGGCACCGGGGATGATGATGTCCTTGCCCCGCAAGTATCCCGAGGCGTAGGCGATGGCCGTGGCCGGCGTCCCCATGGGGAGGCAGTAGGCGAGACCTGCGGGAAGCGCAATGGCGAGCGTCATAACCCTGAGATCCATGCCGAGGCTTTTTGCCAGGGACATGCCGATCGGCATGAGGATGGCGACCACAGCGGCGTGGCTGATGCACTCGGTCAGCAGGATCGACACCAGGGAGATGACGGCAATCACCATGAGCGGCGACGGTGAGAAGGCCCCGAGCCCCCGCTCGACAATCCAGAGGGCGGCGCCGGTTTTTTCAAGGGCGGTGGCTAGGGCGATGGAACCGCCGTACATGAGGATGATTCCCCAGTTGACGTACTCTTCTATTGTCTGCCAGGAGACCACTCGAAAGACGAAGAGGGCGACCATGGCCAGGATTGCGATGTTTGCCAGGCCGATCTCTTTGCCCAAGGCCATCCAGCAGGCGATGGTTACCACCATTACTGCGGCAACGGTCATCTCGCCGTATCCCATTTTCCCCGTTTCGAGTCGTTTGCGGTTCAGGAAGCGAAGCCCTTCGTCGACTCCCGCAATGTCGGGGGGGAAGAAGAGGATGAGCAGGAGAAAGCCGATGACAAGCAACGGTGCGACGATCATGATGGCGGCAACGGTCCACTCGAAGAAAGTATAGTCGAGGCCGCTCGCCTCCCGGAGCATCCCCACCGCCAGCGGCGCACGCGCCCCGCCGAGGAAGGTGGCGATCCCTCCGATGATGCATCCCCAGGCTATGGCCATGAAAAGGAGCTTGGCGTAGCGGCTCCTGCCGCGCTCGAGACCGAGGCTCGTGCCGATCTCCGCGACCACGGGGAACATCATGGCCGCCACGGCGTGCTCGCTCATGCAAAACGAGAGAATCGCCGAAAGGAGGAAGACCGTCAGGGCGAGGCTGCGAGGCGTCTTGCCGAACCGGGCCAGCATGGCGCGGGCGAGCCGGGCTGATAGCCCCGTGCCGGTCATGGCCGCCGCCAGGATAAAGGCACCGATGATGAAGAAGACCGCCTCGTTGCCGAAGAGGGCATAGGTCTTTTTTGCTTCCATGATGCCGAGGAGAGGCAGCAGGGCCATTGAAAGGAGCGCCGTCACGGCGATGGGGAGCAGTCCCGATATCCAGAGGAAGATGGTTGCACCAAAGAGGATGAGGGCATGGTACCCTGCCGCCGAAAGCCCCTCCGGAGGCGTGAGTCTGAAAAGAATAGCGCAGACGATGATCAACCCGGCAAAGACCTGGTAGCGCGCAGACCGGTCGATGAGGATCAGCCAGAGAGGTCTGGTGTCGATCTTCAACGGTTTGTCGAAGAGTTCCCGTTCCATGATCAGAGCCCCGCCGATTCGTATGACTCTTCCACCTGTCGCACCCGCAGAGCCCGGCGCAGGTCGGAGGTAGCCAAGAGTCGCCGGTCCCGGAGCCGGTTCATGAAGCCCCGCAGGGTTCCCCCCTGCGTCTGCGGGACGAGGGGGGTGGCGAGGGCGATCAGCGGCAGGAGCGGGGCCACGGTTGCTTTGGATGTCCGCCATGCCGTTGCCAGGTGGCCGTAGGCTGCTGCCACCTCTTCAGTCCCGCAGCGGCTTGCCGGTGCGGGGAGTTGCAGCAACGGAACGATGCCGCGGGAGAGGAAATTGTCGATTCCCGCAAGGAGAGCTTCGAGGGGGGCTTCCCCCAGGACGAGGGACGATGCCACCGCCCAGCGGGGGAAGACCGTCTGGGCGCACTGGAGCGAGGCAAGACGGCTCTCTTGGTCGGAACGCCCGAAGGTGAAGGGGATATGAATGATGTCGACGCCGGAGGCGTACGCCCGCTCCAGAAGAGCCGGGGACACCGCGAAATCCATCGTTCCCAGGATGTGGGTGTTGAAATTTTTCTTGATGAGGCGCGCCAGGGTCTCCCCCTTCGTGAAGGTGCCCGGCGCGCCGAAGCTGAGATGAAACAGTTCGGCCGGGGCAAGGCAGTAGCTGTCGAAGAGGGTTTCCAGAGTTTCCCGGGGTGGGAGCTCGCCTCCGACGTGGAATACGTTTCCGTCGCGGCGCAGATCCCGTGAAGTTACAGGCAGGGGAGGGTCTGCCAGGAGTTTCTGGAGTTTTGTGTTGTCAACCACCATTGCCGTGCTCCAGGACCGTCTCGGGGGGGCTCTTTAGTTTCATGGTGTTGAATTGTTCGATCTGATTTTTGGGTATTTTATCGTTATTGTCAAGAAATAAAATCGCAGTATTTATGTCTGGTTTGGTGTTGTTTTCTCTGTGCTGGTAACTAGTCGGATTTAATGGGAATATGCTCGCAAGAGAGGTGGCCAAGCCGTGTAGATAAAGCTACGGTACCAGTCTACCACAGGCTCGGGAGGTTTTGAGGGGCGGTGGGGTTTTTTGCCTGCGGCCTAGCCGCAGGCGGGGCACGTTAGCTTTTTCTTGATGGGAACTTCGCGGAATTTCAGCGCCAGGGCGCTGTAGGTGAGAAGGCGCCCCGTGAGGAGTTCGCCGATGCCCATGAGATACTTGATCGCCTCGGTGGCCTGGATGGTGCCGATGACGCCGGGGAGGACTCCGATGACGCCGGCCCGTGAGCAGGCGGTGGCCACCTCGTCGTTCTCCGGGGGTTCGGGAAAGATGCAGCGGTAGCAGGGGGATTCCCCCGGCAGGACGGTCATGGTCTGCCCGTTGAAGCGGAGAATGCCGCCGTGGGAGAAGGGTTTGCCGGCTGCGACGCAGGCGTCGTTGATGAGGAATTTTGCAGCGAAATTGTCGGTGGCGTCGATGACGAAATCGAAGTCGGCGATGATCTCCGCGATGTTCGATGCCCCGACCCTCGTTTCAAAAGGGATGACGGTTACGTCGGGGTTCATGGCGGCCATTTTTTCCTTGGCCGAAACGACCTTGGGGCGCCCCAGGTCGGCAGTGTGATGGGCTATCTGGCGCTGGAGGTTCGAGAGCTCCACCCTGTCTGAATCGGCAATGCCGATGGTGCCGACACCCGCAGCCGCCAGGTAGAGGGCAACGGGGGAGCCGAGGCCACCGGCGCCGATCACCATGACCCGCCCTGCCAGGAGTCGTTCCTGCCCCACCTCGCCAACGTTTTCCAGAATGAGGTGACGGGCGTATCGCTCAGATTGTTCTGCGGTGAACATGTGGGTATTCTCCCATGAGTGATGAGTGTTTCTTGACAGTAATAATAAAAAAACCCCGTCTCGTCAAGGCGGGGTCTGGATGTTTCAATGGGGAAAATAGTTTGGGCGCTAGACAGTGATTGGCGTCAGATAGGCCTTGATCTTTTTTAGTGCCCCTTCCTCAATCTGACGGACCCGCTCGCGGGAGATTGCGAAGTGGTCGGCGATCTCCTGGAGAGTAAGTGGTTCGTCTGCCGTTACCCGATTCTCGACTACGTAGCGCTCCTTCTCGTTGAGCCGCTCCAGTGCCTGGGTCACCTGGCCGTGGAGGAGTGACGCCTCCTGCTGCTCTGCCAGGGCTTCCTCCTGGTTCTGGCGCTCGTCCACAAGGGTATCCAGCATGGTGAGCCCTTCCCCGTCCACCAGTTCTGCGTCCAGAGAGTAATCGCCCCGCATCCGCTGGTCCATTTCGATCACCTCCGACTCTTTCACGTGGAGGGATAGGGCGGTGGCTTCCGTGTCGTCGCCTCCGGTCAGTCGCCGGATGGCGTTCTTGGCCTGGTTCAGCTTGAAGAAGAGTTTCTTCTGTGCTTGGGTGGTGCCAATCTTGAGAAGGCTCCAGGCAGATATGATGTAATTCTGGATGTAGGCCCTGATCCACCAGACCGCGTAGGAGATGAGACGGATCCCCTTGTGGGGGTCGAATTTGCGGACCGCCATCATGAGGCCGATGTTTCCTTCCTGGATCAGGTCGAGCATCTTCATGCCGTAGGACTTGTACTCGGCAGCGACCTTCACCACAAACCGGAGGTTGGCGGTGATGAGGCGGTGGGCCGCTTCCAGGTCCTTCTCTTCATAGAACTTTACGGCGTACAGGTGTTCCTCCTCGGGGGTGAGGACGGGGAACTTCCTGATTTCCGCCAGGTATAGGGTGAGGCTGTCGGCAACAACGGGGAGATTCATGGTCATGAATCGGGGTCCTCCTGTCGCAAGGTTTTGTTGCTGGGTTAGCACTCGGTTTGTCTGAGTGCTAATAACTTAACAAGGGGAAAATGAAAAATCAAGGGGTTGTAGTAATTAGTTCCATTTGTGCAGAGCAGCGCATGCCGGGCCAGAGGGAGGGATAACAGGGCCGGGGGAGCGTCCGGATTGCCGGGGGAAACCCCTTGCCCCCTGCGGTATTCCTGTGATAAACCGTAAAGAGTTTCATATTACGACGCTCCGCGCCGAATCAATGGAGGTTCCAGCAGATGGAGATCAGAATCGTGCCGCTCCCGGATGACCGGAAAAAGCCCAAGTACACCGACGAATCCCAACTCGGTTTCGGCAAGCTCTTCACCGACCGGATGTTCATGGTCGAGTGGAAAATCGGCCAGGGGTGGGTCGATGCCCGCATTGAACCCTACGCCCCCTTTGTCCTCGATCCGGCCTGCTCTGTTCTGCATTATGCCCAGGAGATCTTCGAGGGGCTCAAAGCCTACAAGTGGGCCGACGGCACTATTACCCTCTTTCGCCCCGAGATGAACGCCCGGCGCTTCAACCACTCCGCCGACCGCCTCTGCATGCCAGAGGTGCCGGAGGAGCTTTTCCTCGACGGCATCGAGAAGCTCGTGGCGCTGGAGCGCGACTGGATTCCCTCGTCGGAAGGGACCTCCCTCTACATCCGCCCCACCATGATCGGCGTGGAGCCGGTCCTGGGGGTGAAGCCCGCTGATCACTACTACTTCTATGTGATCCTCTCTCCTGTTGGTGCGTATTACTCCGCGGGATTCAATCCCATCAAGATCATGGTGGAGGACCACTACGTCCGCTCCGTCCCCGGCGGCACCGGTGAGGCCAAGACCGGCGGCAACTACGCCTGTTCCCTCAAGGCCGGCCTTGAGGCGAAGAAAAAGGGGTATGACCAGGTTCTCTGGCTCGACGGGGTCGAGCGCCGCTACATCGAGGAGGTGGGGGCCATGAACATGCTCTTCGCCTACGGCAAGACCATCGTCACCTCCCCCCTCACCGGCACTATCCTGAACGGCGTCACCCGTGACTCCACCCTGAAGCTGGCCGCGAGCCTCGGCTACGCCATCGAGGAGCGGCTCATCGACGTGAATGAGCTCATGGCCGACATCCGTTCCGGCAAGGTGACGGAGGCTTTCGGCAGCGGCACTGCTGCAGTCATCAGCCCGGTCGGCGTTCTCACGTACAAGGACGAAGTCTGTACGGTCGGCAATGGCGGCGTGGGGCCGATTACCCAGCAGCTCTATGACACTCTGACCGGCATTCAGACCGGCAAGGTTCCCGACACCTTCGGCTGGACCCGCAAGATCGCATGATTTAGAGAGAAAGGGCGGCGGAAACGCCGCCTTTTCTTTTGCCCCCACTTTCTGCTACTATTGCGGCAGCGGAGATATCATTCGCACATCTCTATGAAGGTGCCCATGAAGCGGAATCCCGACGTCAACAAGCTCTGCCTCTCCTGCCGCCGCCAGTGCAAGCAGGCGGCCACGGCCGTCATCTCCTCCTGTCCCCGCTACTATCCCGGCCCGAAGATCAAGCGGGAGAACTGGAAGCAGATGGAGTTGGATCTCCTTTCCTCCCCCTGATCCCCCTCACAATTCATGTTTCCCCTTCCTTGACTTCCCCCCGGGGCGTGCCTATGTTTTTCCTGTACCAGGAAAGGAGAGCGCCCCATGATTCGACCCGAAAAAATGACCATAAAGACCCAGGAGGCCCTGGCCGGCGCCCAGCAGCTCGCCGCGCGGCAGGGAAACGGCGCCATCGAGCCGGAACATCTCCTCGCAGCGCTCCTCGAGCAGGAAGGGGGGCTTGTGGCCCCGATTCTCCAGAAGGTGGGAACAGCGTCTGCCTCCCTGCGGAGTTCCGTTGACGCGCTCCTTAAAAAGCTCCCCCAGGTGAGCGGCGCCACGGCCCAGGCCTACCTCTCCCCCTCTCTGAACCGGATTCTCGATGGGGCCCAGCGGGAAGCCGATGCCATGAAGGACGAGTTCGTCTCCACCGAGCATCTTCTCCTCGGCTTCTTCGCCGACAAACAGTGCGCGGCCACTCGGGCGCTTCTCGATGCCGGAGCCACCCGCGAGAACGTCTTGGCGGCGCTCGTGGAGATCCGCGGTGGCGAGCGGGTCACCGACCAGAGCCCCGAGGACAAGTACCAGGCTCTGACTAAGTACGCCCGTGACCTGACCGACCTGGCCCGCCAGGGGAAGCTTGACCCGGTTATCGGCCGGGACGATGAGATCCGGCGGGTACTCCAGGTCCTGTCCCGGCGCACCAAGAACAACCCGGTTCTCATTGGCGAGCCGGGGGTGGGGAAGACCGCCATCGTGGAGGGGCTCGCCCAGCGGATCGTCTCGGGGGACGTGCCGGAATCCCTGAAGGATAAGCGCCTCGTGGCCCTCGACATGGGGGCCCTCATCGCCGGCGCCAAGTATCGGGGGGAGTTCGAGGAGCGGCTCAAGGCGGTTATCAAGGAGGTGGCCAAGTCCGAGGGAAAGGTGATCCTCTTCATTGACGAGCTCCACACCCTGGTGGGGGCCGGAGCCGCCGAGGGGGCCATGGACGCATCCAACATGCTCAAGCCGGCCCTGGCCCGGGGGGAGCTCCACTGCATCGGCGCCACCACCCTTAACGAGTACCGCAAGTACATCGAGAAGGACGCGGCCCTGGAGCGGCGCTTCCAGCAGGTCTACACCGGCGAGCCGAGCGTGGAGGACACCATCGCCATCCTCCGGGGGCTCAAGGAGAAGTACGAGACCTACCACGGCATCCGGATCAAGGACAGTGCCATTATCGCCGCCGCCACACTTTCGGACCGCTACATCACCGACCGCTTCCTCCCCGACAAGGCCATCGACCTCATCGACGAGGCCGCCTCGCGCCTGAGGATCGAGATTGACTCCATGCCGACCGAGATCGATGAGGTGGAGCGCAAGATCATCCAGTTGGAGATCGAGAAGCAGGCGCTTTTGCGGGAGCAGGACCCCCACGCCCTGGAGCGTCTCCAGAAGCTGACTGACGAGCTGAACGGGCTCCAGGCCCAGGCGGCGGAACTGAAGGCCCACTGGCGTCAGGAAAAGGAGATCATCAAGGGACTCAGCGAACTGAAGCAGCAGCTTGAGGAGAGGAAAGAGCAGGCGAAGAAGGCCGAGCGGGAGGGGAACCTGGCTCGTACCGCAGAGATCCGCTATGGAGAGATTCCTGCCATCGAGAAGGAAATGGAGGAGAAAAAGCAGCAACTGGAGGCGCTCCAGAAGGAAGGGAAGATGCTCCCCGAAGAGGTTGATGGCGAACTGGTGGCTGAAATCGTCTCCCGCTGGACTGGTATTCCGGTCTCACGCATGATGGAGGGGGAGGCGGACAAGCTCGTGCACATGGAGGAGCGGCTCAAGGCCCGCGTGGTGGGCCAGGACGACGCCCTGCTGTTGGTGGCCAACGCCATCCGCCGCGCCCGGTCGGGGCTCTCGGACCCCAACCGCCCCATCGGCTCCTTCCTCTTCCTGGGCCCCACCGGGGTCGGGAAGACCGAGACCGCCAAGGCCCTGGCCGAGTTCCTCTTCAACGACGACCAGGCCATCGTCCGAATCGACATGAGCGAGTACCAGGAGAAGCACACCGTGGCCCGCCTCATCGGCGCGCCCCCCGGCTACGTGGGGTACGAGGAGGGGGGGCAGCTCACCGCGGCGGTCAAGCGCCGCCCCTACTCCATCGTCCTTTTCGACGAGATCGAGAAGGCCCATGCCGAGGTGTTCAACGTCCTCCTCCAGGTCCTCGATGACGGCCGGCTCACCGACGGCCAGGGGCGGACAGTGGATTTCCGCAACACGGTCATCATCATGACGAGCAACCTGGGCTCCCAGTGGATCCAGCAGTATGGCGCCAGCGACTACACCCGCATGAAGCAGATGGTTACCGAGACCCTGCGGGAGAGCTTTAAGCCCGAGTTCCTGAACCGGATCGACGAGGTGGTCATCTACCACGCGCTGCCGCTGGAGCGGATCAAGCAGATCATCGACATCCAGATCCAGGGGTTGAAGAAGCGCCTCGCCGAGCGGCACATCACCCTGGAGATCACCGACAAGGCCCGGGAATACCTGGCTCAGGAGGGGTACGATCCGGCCTACGGAGCACGGCCCCTCAAACGGGCGATCCAGCGCAAGGTGCAGGACCCCCTGGCTCTCATGCTCCTCGAAGGGAAGTTCCGGGAGGGGGACACCATCCGGGCCGACCTCTCCCATGGCGGAGAAGGGCTCGTCATCACGAAGAAATAATAATCTCCTGCACGCGGGGTTCTGTAGCGGGCCATCCTTTTCGGGAGCGGCCCGCTTTTTTCTTCACAGTCGCTGACGTTGGGGCTAGGATTGCCGAAAAATCGTGTACGGGAGATACCATGAAGCTTCTGTCCTTTTGGGTGGTAGCAGCTCTAATGCTTGGTGCTGGTGCCGGTTCAGCACCCCTTGCGGAGGCAGAGGTGCCTGCCCCACTCCACGAATCTGCCGGCAAAGGGTACGCATCCCTGCGTGAAAGCCTTGTCATCCGCTTCGACGGTCGGACGCCGAAGGAGTGGAGCGAAACGGCAACAGGGGTCAAGACTCGCCTGGCTGGGGGTGACAGGAGCATTGCCTTAACCTTTGACGCCTGCGGCAGTCCAAGGGGCAAGGGGTTCGACGCCCCCCTCATCGATTTTCTGGAGCGGGAGAAAATTCCGGCCACCCTCTTTGTGAGCGGTCTCTGGATCGACGCGAATCCGGCACTGTTCCGGCGCCTGGCAGCAAATCCCCTGTTCGAGATCGCCAACCACGGCCATCGGCACCGTCCCGCGTCGGTTACGGGGCAAAAGGCCTACGGCATTGTGGGAACCCGCACCGTGGGCGACGTGGTGGACGAGATCGAACTGAACGCCCGGCGGATCGAGGAGATCACGGGTAAGCGCCCCGCCTTCTACCGCTCAGGCACCGCCTACTATGACGAGGTGGCGGTAGATATCGTCGCTGCCCTGGGAGAGCGGGTGGCCGGCTATTCCCTTCTCGGCGACGCAGGGGCGACCTTTTCTCCCGAGCAGGTGCGCGCTGCCCTCCTGAAGGCCCGGCCGGGCGATATCGCCCTCCTCCACATGAACCATCCCGAGTCGGGCACCGCCGCCGGGGTCATGGCAGCCATTCCCGAGCTCCGAAAAAGGGGATTCCGGTTTGTGAAACTCTCCGATGTGCCGGTGAAGTGACGAGATATGCCTTGATTTGTCGCGCAGTTTTGGTTTAGAAAGGTACCTTTCCACCCTTTCACAGAAAGTGATGCCCCCATGAAATCCCTGACGCTCAAGGCCCCCGCCAAGGTCAACTACCGGCTCGACGTGCTCCGTCGTCGGCCTGACGGCTACCACGACCTCCGGATGATCATGCAGCGGATTGATCTCTGCGACGAGATTACGATTACTCTGTCCGACACTTCCGGTGTCCGGGTCACCTGCGGCCGCGAAGGGGTGCCCGACGGTCCGGAAAACATCGCTTGGCGGGCTGCCAACGCGCTTCTGCCCCTCTCCGGGCAGGAAGCGGGAATCGACATCGCCATTACCAAGAACATCCCCGTTGCTGCCGGGCTTGGCGGCGGGAGTAGCGACGCGGCCACGGTTCTTCTGGGGGTGAACGAGCTTCTGGGGCTCGGCCTTTCCATCGAGCGGCTCATGGAGGTCGGCGTGACCCTGGGTGCCGACGTGCCGTTCTTCGTCTTCGGCAAGACGGCCCTGGCCGAGGGGATTGGGGAAGTCCTCACGGCAATCGACGCCGTTCCGCCCCTCTGGCTTGTGATCGTTAACCCCAATATCCCGGTGTCGACCGCCTGGGTGTACCAAAGTTTACGGTTGACAGGTGAGTGGAATGGCGATACTATTCCTCGCTTCTTCAAGGATGTAGCGGATGTCTGTGCCGTCCTCGCCAATGATCTCGAATCGGTGACCATCGGGCGGTATCCGGTGATCGGTGAAATCAAGGAGCGACTGGTCGCCGCAGGGGCTGCTGGGGCCCTCATGTCCGGCAGTGGCCCCACGGTTTTCGGGCTTTTTGCTGCCGAGGAGGAGGCGCGTGGCGCGGCCCAGTCCATTGCCAGTTCATCCGACTGGTTCGTTACGGCAGTCAGGGCTTTGGTGTGATTGGCCGTTGCCAGGCAGTACAATAACCACACTGGGGTGTCGCCAAGCGGTAAGGCACCGGATTTTGATTCCGGCATTCCAAGGTTCGAATCCTTGCACCCCAGCCACTTACTCCAGCATCATCTGCGGGTCGCCGCAGGAAAATAAATTTGCGGGCAAGGCAGCGTATGAACGACAAGATCAAGGTGTTCAGCGGCAATTCCAACCGGCAACTTGCGGAGAAGATCTGTGAAAATCTTGGTCTCCCCCTCGGGAAGGCCAATGTCAAGAATTTCTCCGATGGCGAGATCATGGTTGAGATTGCCGAGAACGTGCGCGGGCGCGATATCTACGTGGTTCAGTCCACCTGCGCGCCAACCAACAATAATCTGATGGAGCTGCTCATCATGAATGATGCCCTGAAGCGGGCGTCGGCGGCCACCATCACCGCGGTTATCCCCTACTACGGCTATGCACGTCAGGACCGCAAGGCTGCCCCCCGGACTCCCATCACCTCGAAGCTCGTAGCCGACCTTGTTACGACCTCCGGCGCTGATCGGGTCGTGACGGTCGACCTTCATGCCGGCCAAATTCAGGGATTTTTTAATATTCCAGTCGACAACCTCTATGCCGCGCCGGTTATCCTGGAGAATCTCAAGCAGCGTTTCCCCGAGAATGGCATTGTCATGGTTTCTCCCGATGCCGGCGGCACCGAGCGGGCCCGCGCCTTTGCCAAGCGCTTGGGCTGTACCCTGGCGGTTATCGACAAGCGCCGGACCGGCCCCAACGTGGCCGAAGTCATGCACCTGATTGGCGATGTGAAGGACAAGACAGCCATTATACTTGACGATATGATTGACACAGCCGGCACCCTTACCCAGGCTGCCAAGGCGCTGAAAGAGCATGGGGCGAAGGCTATCTATGCCTGTGCCACCCACGGGGTTCTCTCGGGGCCTGCCATTGATCGGATCAATGGTTCCGACATCGAGGCGGTCGTAATTACCGATACCGTGCCTCTTGGGGATAAGGCCGAGAAAACCAATAAGATTAAAGTGCTGACCGTTGCGGACCTCCTTGCCGAGGCCATTCGTCGTATTCATTCCGACGAGTCGGTAAGTTCACTCTTCGTTTGATTTCGTGCGGCTCTGTCCGCAGTGGAATAGAATCTGAATCGCTGGTAGCGGAGGAAATCATGCAACAGAAAACTATAAGCATAGAGCAGAGGGAAAAGGCCGGTAAAGGTGTTTCCCGGAAACTTCGGGCTGTCGGGCGCGTTCCCGGTGTCGTGTATGGCAAGGGAATCGAGCCGGTTGCCGTGTCCGTGGATGCCAAGGAACTGGCCGGCGCCATCGTTGGCGAGGGGGGCCGCAACAACCTGATCACCCTCCAGGGGGGAGGAAGCCTCAACGGGAACACGGTTATCGTTGCCGATCTTCAGCAGGCTCCCCTCAAGGGAACCTTTATTTCAGTGGACTTCCACAAGATCAACATGGATGAGAAAGTTCGAGTTCACGTTCCGGTAGCTCTCGTCGGTACTGCTGCGGGTGTCAAGGAGGGTGGCATGCTCGACCTGGTCATGCATTCGCTCGATCTGGAGTGCCTCCCCTCGCAGATCCCCGAGCACGTTGAGGTGGACGTGACCAATCTGGCCATCGGCCATGCCATCCACGTGGGCGAACTGGTTCTCTCTGCCGGCGTCAAAGCCCTTGACGACCCGAAGGCTACCGTCGTCAGCGTCCATGGCAAGGCTAAGGAAGAGGTAACTGTCGAGGAGGGGTAACCTCCTCGTCGCATAGTACGCCAATGGCTACAAGACTTATAATCGGGCTGGGGAATCCCGGCCCGAAGTACCAATGGACCCGCCATAACGCGGGTTTCATGGTTTTAGACCACCTTTCCCGCATCATGGGGACTTCGGTCGCCAAGAAGAACTTCTCCGGACTGTATGGTGAGGGAAGCTGGCATGGTGATCGCCTGCTGCTGCTCAAGCCACAGACCTTCATGAATCTCTCCGGGAGATCCGCGGCCGAGGCGCTCCGCTTCCACAAGCTGACCCTTTCTGACCTGATCGTAATTCATGACGACCTCGATATTCCCTTTGGCCGGGTAAAGCTCAAGGAGGGGGGAGGGCATGGCGGCCATAACGGTCTCCGTTCCCTTATGCAGGAGTTGGGTGGTGGCGGTTTTGTGCGGGTCAGAATCGGTGTGGGGAGACCCGTGCGCGGCGACGCCGCCGATTATGTCCTTGCCAATTTTTCTTCTGCGGAAATGGCCGGCCTTCCTACGCTCCTGGACGGTGTGGTTGATCTTCTCGGAGAACTCGTAAGGAATGGGCTCCCGCGAACCATGAGCCTTTATAACAACAAGGATTTTCTACCGACAGCCTGATATCCCTCCTGCTGTCATTCCAACGCGAAAGAAAGAATGCACCATGGGTTTTAACTGCGGTATCGTCGGACTCCCCAACGTGGGAAAGTCTACCATCTTTAATGCGCTGACCTCTGCTGGGGCCGAGTCGGCAAACTATCCCTTCTGTACCATCGACCCCAACGTCGGCATCGTTCAGGTTCCCGACGAACGGCTGGAGCGCTTGGCTGAAATCGTCAATCCAGAGCGGATACTCCCCACCACCATCGAGTTCGTCGATATTGCCGGACTGGTCAAGGGGGCAAGTCAAGGGGAGGGGCTCGGCAACCAGTTCCTCGGGCACATCCGTTCGGTGGATGCCATTGTCCATGTGGTCCGCTGTTTTGATGATGAGAATGTGGTGCATGTGAGCGGGAGTGTTGATCCGATCCGTGACATCGAGGTGATCCAGACCGAACTGGCTCTGGCTGATCTGGACAGTGTGGAGAAAAAATTCCAGCGCGTCGAAAAACAGGCCAAGAGCGGGGACCGGAAGCTCAAGGATGAAAGCGAGTTTTACGCCCGCGTCAAGGGGGCGCTGGAGAAAGGCATTCCCGGACGACACGCCGAGGTGGGTGACGATGAGCGCCTCTGGATGCGCGATCTGCATCTGCTGACCGATAAGCCAGTCCTCTACGTTGCCAACGTTGCCGAGGACGACCTGGAGGGGGCGCATCCTTTTGTCGCCAAAGTGCGGGACCTGGCCGAGAGTGAAGGCGCCCGGGTCGTTGTTATCTGTGGTCGGATCGAGTCCGAGATAGCCGAACTCGACGGAGACGAAAAGAAGGCGTTCCTTGCCGAAATGGGGCTCGCAGAGTCGGGCCTCGACCGTCTGATCCGGATGGGATACGATCTTCTCGGGCTCATTACCTATTTCACTGCCGGCAAGAAAGAGGTCCGGGCCTGGACTATCCCAGCCGGCACCAAGGCGCCCCAGGCAGCCGGAGTCATCCACTCGGATTTTGAGAAGGGGTTTATTCGCGCCGAAGTCATCGCCTACCGTGACTTTGTGGCTGCAGGTGGCGAGGCGGGGGCCAAGGAAAAAGGGCTTATGCGCCTCGAAGGGAAAGAGTACGTTGTTCAGGACGGCGACGTCATGCACTTCCGGTTCAACGTGTAGGAGTAAGACGATTGGCCGGTAGGGGCGCATATCACGATAAAATTCTTGAATAGCAGGGTAAGCTGTAGTAAATTTCTTTTTTTGCAGCGACCTTAGGTCGCACGCTCCTTGCTCCGGGTCGGACCGGGGCTACTAATCCGCGAGGAGGAAATACACATGGTACGGAAGTATGAGACGGTAGTGATCGTCCAGCCGGACCTTGGCGACGATGAGCTCAAGGGGCTCAATGCCAAGGTGACGGACATCATTGCCACGATGAAGGGCGATCTCCATCGGCTGGAGGACTGGGGGGTGAGGAAACTCGCATACCCGATCAATAAGAGTGCGCGGGGCCGGTACTACTACGTCCGCTTCGACGGTGACGCTGCTCTGATCGCAGAACTGGAGCGGCGTCTTCGCCTTGATGACAAGGTCCTGCGCTACCAGAGCGTGAAGATCGAGAAGGAAACCGCAGCCCCCGCAGCGAAGGCTGCTCCTGTGGAAACGGCGCCGGCCGCCGAAGCCGCTGAATAAGAGATCGGAGGTTCAGGATAGATGAGCGAAGAAACTACTGTAAGACCCGAAAGAACTGAAAGATCCGAGCGGCCCGAACGGCCCCAGTACCGCGGCAACGGCCCGCGCAAGAGAAGACCCTTCCAGCGCCGGAAAGTTTGCCGCTTCTGCGCGGACAAGGATCTCGTCATTGACTACAAGGATCCCCGCGTCCTCCGCTCCTTCATAACCGAGCGGGGCAAGATCGTTCCGCGCCGGATTTCCGGCAACTGCTCCAAGCACCAGCGTGAGATTACCGAAGCGATCAAACGGGCCCGCAACATTGCCCTGATTCCGATTGCCTCCACGCACGTTGTCGCGTAAGCGGCGGAACGCTCGATGGTAACTGGCGACCGGGGTATCATCCTCGACATCGTCAAGGGGGTGTGCCTGTCGGTAGTGATTTTCATCGTCTACCTGCAGGTCCCTCTGTTGGGAATGATAGCGGGAGTTGTGGCCCCTCTTCCCGTTCTCTATTATCAACTGAAGTCGGGGCGCTGGATGGTCGGAGCTATTGCAATTTCTGCAATAGCTCTGATTTTCATTCTGGTTGGCGGCCTGTCGGTAGCTGTCCTGTATCTGCTTCAGGCAGGGCTTCTTTCGGTTGTTCTTCCCCACTTTCTTGCACGGGGGCACAGCGTCAGTCGCGCACTCGCCTCAGCGGTATTCACGGTAGCAGTGGTCGCCACCATTTCTGTTGTTAGCTATGGGATTGCAACGGGGATAGATCTTGACCGTCAGGTGACGGCGGCGATCAAGACAAATCTGGAACAGACCCTGGCTCTTTACAAGGCAAAGGGCGCATCGGGTGAAGATCTCCAGTTTCTCAAAGAAGGACTGCAACAGGTTGGCGACATCTTTGGGCGGATATATCCGGCAATGCTTCTGGTCAGCCTTGCTGCAGTTGCCGGAATCAATCTGCTCATACTCCGCCGGTTCCGGGAAAGGCTGACGGTCAAACTTCCGGACACCCCGTTCAGCAGCTTCAAAAATCCCGAGTATCTGGTGTGGGGATTGATTGCCGCCGGTTTTGCCCTCCTGATCGACAATGGCGTCGTTCAGGAGGTAGCTCTTAATGTAGTGGTTGTTACCGGATTTCTCTATGTTATGCAGGGGCTCGCCGTGGTTGCCCATTTTTTTGCGAGCTACAGAGTGCCGGCGTTCTTCAAGATTTTTTTCTATGTCCTGCTCCTACTGCAGGCGTATCTGGTTCTGGCGGTAGCGCTTCTCGGTCTTTTTGATCTGTGGGCGAACTTCCGCAGGCCGCGAATTTATGAAAACCTGTAACATTCAGGCTGGGAGGAAAAACAATGAAAGTGATTCTCAAAGAAAATCTGGAAAATCTTGGTCACATCGGCGACATCGTGAAGGTAGCACCGGGCTATGCCCGCAACTACCTCCTTCCGAGAGGGTATGCGATCGCAGCAACCGAGAAGAACGCCAAGGCCCTTGACCATGCCAAGCGTCAGCTCGAGTACAAGCGCAACAAGGTCCTCGAGCAGGCAAAAGGGTTTGCCGCAAAGATCGAGGGGCTGACGCTCTCTATCGTGCATCAGGCCGGCGAGGAAGGGAAGCTGTTCGGTGCCGTCACCAACATGGAACTTGCCGAGCACCTGAAGGCCAAGGGCATTGAGATCGACCGGAAGAAGATTGTCCTTGCCGAGCCGATCAAGCACATCGGCGAGTACACCGCCTCTGTCAAGGTGCATCCGGAAGTTGCAGCTTCACTTAAAGTGGTGGTTACCAAGGCCGAATAGGTCGCGGTTTACATGTATGCAGGTGAGGGCGGTTCCCATTTGGGGCCGCCCTTTTCTTGTTGTGCGCGTCAAAGAGCCTGTGCCTGATGGAGCGCCGAATTTCGGAACCTGATAGGTTTTCTGGCGAAAAAGGGTAACGGCGGCGTTCTCTCTAAGCCTTGCATCCGTGCTCTGGTTGTGCAACAGGAATAATCGAGTGAAAAAAAAGGCCTGCACACCGAGTGCGCAGGCCTTTTTTCATCAACGGGGAGTTGAGTTATTTCTTTTTCTTGGCAGGCTTCGCCGGAGCGGCTTTGCCCGCTTCTGCTTTAGCCGGAACGTTCCAGCGGTTCAGGTCGTGGGCGATGTTGTGGCAGTCGCCGCATTTCGGGAACTTGGCCATCATGGCAGCCGGGTGCGGAACGCCGTGGCAGCTCTGGCAGGCCGGGACCATCTTGTGCTTGTCCTGGTGGCAGTATACGCAGGCCAGGGATTTGTGCTTGGCCTGGCTTGCGGTCAGCAGGTCGAGGGCCTTCTTGTGGCAGGCGCCGCAATCTTTGTTGGGAACTTCCTTGCCGTAGGCAACGTTCTTGGGCTGGTGGGCCTTGTGGCACTTCTTGCAGTCACCGGCAGTCTGCTCGGAGTAGTGCGGCTTGTGGCACTGGGTGCAGGCCGGAATCTTGCCGTGGACGTTGTGGCAGGTGGAGCAGTAGAGCTTGGAGTGCTTGCTCGGGAACTGCTTCAGTTGCTCGATCTGCTGCGTGTGGCAGGAGACGCACGGATCGGTTATGTTGCCGGAAAGGACGATGTTGAGCGGCGTGTGGGGGTTCTTGTGGCACCCGAGGCAGTTTGCAAGCTCATAGTGCTTCTTGCCGGTGTGGCACTGGCTGCACTTGGGGATGTTGTTCTGCGATGCGGGGCGGTGGCCTGCGTGACAGTCGAAGCAGGTGATCTTTTTGTGGCCGGCGCCGGCGCTGGCGATGTCTGCCGGGGGCTTGGCGTGGCACTTCACGCAGTCATCCTGAACGAGTTTCGGGGCGGCCGGGGCGGCCTTGGCCGGGCTTCCCGCTCCCAGGCAGAGTGAGACTGCCAGGGTGAGGCCAGCAACGGCAAAGAGCCTGATGCGTCTTACAACATTCATCGTTCCTCCTCTGTGCTCTTCGCACATGACATAAGGTAGTTGCTCCTTTTCCCAGTGGGGGAGCGTGTCTCACATGAACGGCAGCGGGGCGTACCCCGGCTGAAGCGGGGTGAATTATGCCACTTCTCCTGCGCTCAGTCAATTAGAAAAAGGTAATAAGTTTGCAAAAAAAACATAATGAAATCAGGGAGAAAGCTCTGTTTCGAATTGTCGACTGACTTCGCCTGAAGAAAGAGAATGAATCCGGGAGCAATAGCTATCTCTGCCGTTGCCGTTTGTATGGCTCTGTATTTCAGACCTATGGCATTGGCAACGATGACAGCGAGAGGAGTAAGGGGGAATACAAGTCGCCGCATAACCGGCGCAACTGTTCGAGCAAAGCCTCGGGAAGAGGGGCATGGATGACGGTTTCTTCCCCGGAAACGGGATGCCGGAAGGAAACCAGAAAGGCGTGGAGGCAGTGACCGGGGTATGCCGCGAGGGGAGCACCCCGGTAACGGCGGTCTCCTCGCACGGGGTGGCCGGTGAGGGCGAGATGTTTGCGGATCTGGTGCATGCGGCCAGTGATGGGGGTGACAAGGAGCAGTGCCCCATCCTTGCCTTGGAAGAGGGTGCGGTAGTGGGTCTGGGACTCTTTGCCTTCCAGTGGTACGTCGATGGTCCCTTCAGCCGGCAGCTTGCCGTCTGCAATGGCCAGATAGAGCTTGCCGAGGCCGGTCTCCTTGACGAAGCGGCCGAAGATGCCGGCACTGGTGGCGCTTTTGGCAAGGATCGTGGCCCCTGAGGTGCCGCGGTCGAGGCGGTTCACGGGGCGAAGCTTTGTCGGGGTACCCCGTTGGGCCAGGAACGTTTCGGCGACATCCACGAGGGTTTGCTCATTTTCGGCGGTCCGGTGTACCGGCAAACCGGGTGGTTTGTTGACGATGACGATCCGGTCGTCCTCGAAAAGGATGTCGAGGGAGGGAGGGGCAGTGGCCATGAGTTCCTTGGTCCGACTGCTTTCCTTGAGGGATAGTGTGTCCCCTGCCACGAGAAGGGTGTCGGGCGTGGCCGGGTGGCCGTTGACGGTCAGGTGCCCGCTTCGGGTGAGCTTGCCAAGGTAGGCGAGGGGGGCGTTCGGGAGGAGGTTCCTGAGAAAGCTCTCCACCCTGCGGCAGTGGTCGGATTCGGCAATGGAAAACGTGAGCATGGGAGGAGTATAGACGCCGGCGTTGGCGAACGCAAGGGGAGAGCGGCGGTGGGCGTCGCTCTCCCCTTGCGTGTCAGCTTCAGGATTCAGCCTGCTGCCTTTCGACAGAGGTAGTCGGCGATGGTCTGGGCGATGCACGCGGCCGAGTTCCTGTCGTTATTGAAGGCGAGGTGATAGAGACTCAGGTCGCTGATATCCCGGTCGAGGAAGTCGCGGATGAACTTGACCCGCTCCTTCTCCTTTCTTTCTATCAAATGCTCTGCGTCCTGGGCCGAAAGTTTTGCGCGCCGCGCAATGGAGCGCACCTTGAAATGGTGGGAGGCGTAGATGCGGAAATGGAGGCAGTTGTTCATCTGCTGGGTGATGATGGAGCTTCCCCTTCCCATGATGATTACGTTGCCTGTCTCGGCCAGGGAGACAATCTGGTTGCAGAGAAGCTTGTAGTGGTCCCGTTCGCTCTTCCAACGGGGAGTGAGGGTGGCGATCATGTCGTCGAGGAAGCGGGGGCGGTGGCCGAGGGATTGGAAAACCGTCTCGGAAATGTCATGATGTTTCGCGGCCTCTTCGAGCAGCGCTTTGTCCATGATGACCCATGGGTCCTTGGTAGAGTGTTCGAGAAGCTCCCTGAGCTGTTCGGCAACGGGATATCCCTCGCAGCCGAATTCCCGCGAAATGGTGATGGTTGGTTTGTGTCCGGTACGTTTTTCGGTCTCGGTTTTCCCCTTCATCCGGCGGGCCACCTCAACCATTGCAGCGAGCCTCTGTTCAATGGATGGCACGAGCAGTTTCTCCGGCATGGCATCCTCCTTTGGTCCGCGTTCTGTTTATGCTGTTGCGGACACCCTGACTCAATTGTGCCTTGTGCCGGCCGGTAGTCAAGGGGGTTGAGTTCCTGTAGCCCTGTGGGATACTTGACAGACGACGCGGGACTTACTTGAGGGAGAGAGGGACGGAGGTGTTATGGGACTGATTCGCGGTGCAATGATGGTTCTCGTGCTGGTCGTGTGGGCCACGCAGGCGATGGCAGAGCCGAAAGTCCCCGAGAAACTTGTCTACGATCTTTCCTGGACCGGGATATCCGTCGGCACCGCGAGCCAGGAGATTACGGAGGACGGAGCCACGCGGAAAATCGTTTCCATGGCCCGCTCCAATGACTGGCTGTCGACCTTCTTTCCGGTGGAGGACCGGATCGAAAGCTCCTACGACAGCAGTCGCGGCAACTTCCCTGGCCTGGCCCGCCATTACCGGTTGAAAACCCGGGAGGGGAGCCGGCGACGGGACCGGGAGATCTTCTTCGAACAGGAGCGGGGCGTGGCCCGCTATCGCGACAACACGAACGGGGATAAGGCCGATATTGCCATTCCCATGGATACCATTGACGTTTACGGCAGCTTCTACTACATTCGCTACTTGCCGCTGGAGGTGGGGAAATCCCCGACCGTCAATATCCTCGACAGCAAGCGGCAGCGGCGGATCGCGGTCCGGGTCTTGCGAAAGGAGCGGATCAAGACGGTCCTTGGCGAGGTGGATACCATCGTCATCCAGCCGATGGTGGCATCCGAGGGGGTATTCGAGGGGAAGGGGACGGTCCACATCTGGCTCACCGACGACGAACGGCGCATCCCGGTAAGGGCGCGAACCAAGGTTACGGTGGGGAGTGTCACGGCGACGCTGGTGGAGTGGATTCCCGGCAAGTGATGTGCGCGCGGAGAGTTGTTCCGGTAGCCTCAGATGACGGCGGATTGAAATTGCTGGTTGATACAAAGGCGTTGCGGTACGCTGACAAATCTCAATGGAGAAAGGAACCCTGGACATGGAGACACTGGAAGCAATCAGAACGAGGAGAAGCGTCCGCAAGTTTTCCGATCGGCCGGTGGAGCCCGACAAGCTTCGGGCGGTGCTGGATGCGGCGCGACTCGCTCCGTCGTGGGCAAACATGCAGTGCTGGCGGTTTGTTGTGGTGGAGGATCAGGCAACCAAGGCGCAGATCAGCGAGCTCTCCTACGTGGAGGCCTACTTCGGCCCGAAGGGGTACAAGTCGAATCCGGCCCAGAAGGCCCTGACCGAAGCGCCGGTGGTGATCATCGCCTGCGGCGAACCGCCTCAATCCGGGGAGTTGCGAGGGCAGCAGTATTACCTGACCGATGTGGGTATTGCGGCCCAGAATCTCATGCTTGCCGCCCACGACCTGGGGCTGGGGAGCGTCTTTGTCGGCGTCTTTGACGAGCAGCAACTGGGAGAACTTCTCGGTATCCCGGCGGAGCTTCGGATCGTTGGGCTCTTTCCTTTGGGATATCCTCTTGAGGCGCCTAAGGCCGGGCCGTCACGCAAGCCTCTGGATGAGATTGTCCACTATGGGAAGTATCAGGCGTAAACCCTGACGGCAACGACAGAAGGTGAAGAAAAAGGCGCGGAGAGCGATCTCCGCGCCTTTTCTGCTGCTTGCCGCCAGAAGTCAGCCCATGCGGAAATGTGCCACCATTTGCCGGAGCCCTTCGGAGATCTCCTGGAGATGGCTTGCCGCTTCCGCGGACTCCTGGGCACCCTTGGCCGTTTCTCCCACCACCTGGGTTATCATCTGAATGTTATTGCTGATCTCGGTGGTGGTTGCAGTCTGCTGCTCGGCCGCGGTGGCGATCTGGCTCACCTGTTGCGCCACTGAATCGATCTGTGCCTTGATCTCGGTGAGGGCGGTTCCCGATTCGCCCGCCTTCTGGGTGCTGTCCTGCACTATGGTGACGCCGTGGTTCATGGACGATACCGCCGCCGAAGTCTCCTGCTGGATGGATTTGATCATCTGGCTGATCTCTTTGGTGGCCTTGGTCGTTCTTTCAGCCAGTGCCCGAACTTCGTCGGCCACCACTGCAAACCCGCGCCCCTGCTCACCGGCACGGGCCGCCTCGATGGCAGCATTGAGCGCCAGCAGGTTGGTCTGGTCGGCAATGTCCTCGATGGTCCCCACGATCTCTCCGATCTGGTCGCTTCGGGTGCCGAGGTTCGCCACGCTCCGGGCCACATCGCGAACCTGGCCGTATATGGTGTTCATTGCCTCGACCGTTGCCATTACCACGGAGGCGCCGGAATCGGCAGACCCGTTGGCCCTGCCGGCGCTTCCGGCCGCCATGGTACAGTTGTGGGCGATTTCGAGCGACGTGGCGGCCATCTCCTCGCTGGCCGTTGCCACGGTGCCGGCCTGTGCGGCCACCTCTTCCGCCCCGGTGGCGATCTGGATCGCCGAGCCCTGCAATTGGCCGGCAGCCGCTGCCACCTGGTTCGATGCGGAAATGACCTCAGTCAGGGTAGCGCCCACCTGGTCAAGCATCGTGTTGACCGATCCGGTCAGGAGATCGATTTCGTCCTTTCCTTGTCTCTTCTCCAACCGTACGCCAAGATTCCCGTCAGCCGCCTGGGCGAGGACCTCCACCGCCTTGTCGAGCCGTTTCAGGGAACGGGTGACAAAGATTTTGATCAATGCCGCCGACAGGGCTATGAAAACGAACACCAGACCGCCGACAATCCAGATGAGGCGGTTGAAGGAGCTCATGAATTCGCTTTCCTTGACGCCCACGTAGAGGACGCCGATGATCTTGCCGCTGGCGTCCTTGATGGGGTCATAGGCCGTGAAGTAGGGGGTGCCGAGGATTTTTGCCTCTCCCCGGTACGGCTTCCCTTCCTTGAAGATGGCGTCGTAGGCCGCCCCCTGCAGGGCGGTTCCGACAGCTCTGCTCCCGTCGGGCTTAAGCACGTTCGTGGAGACCCGCTTGTCCCCCATGAAGATGGTTGCGGTACCTCCGCACAGCCCTTTCAGCTTGTCCGGAAGCTCGAAGTTGCCGTTGACTGCGTAGTCGCCGACCTTCAGGGTGCCATCCGCCACTTTCCATTCCGTCCCCTTTTGCCCGAGCAGTTCCCAGAAGGTCTTCATTCGGCTTTCCTGGGATTCCGTTGCCAGTTTTGACATGTCCCGGTGAAGGGCCGACATGATGATGACACTTGTCAGAACCACCGATACCGCAAGAAGTGATGCACTGATGAGAGAGATTTTTGTGCTGAGCTTCATTGTATGCCTCCGAACGAATATTCATGGAGCCGTATAGAGCTGATTAGTGATCCGCGAAGGGGGAGCAGGCATTCTCCAAGGGTGTATGGTTATCGTATCGGCATGGCGTGCAAAGTCTTGAGTAATCATTTGGTAATATTAAGTAGAATATTTTTATGGCAGCCGTGTGTGGGAAATAGTGGCGGGGAAAACGCAAAAAGGCGCGGAGAATGCTCTCCGCGCCTTTTTGCAGCGAGTGGGGAAGGGAGGTTACTGCCCCAGGGCCGCCTTGAGGTCGGCTTCCGCCGTGGTGACCTGGCCCAGGTTGAAATTCTCCACCAGGAAGTTCAGGACGTTGGGGGAGAGGTAGGCCGGCAGGGCCGGGCCGATCTTGATGTTCTTAATTCCCAGGTGCAGCAGCGAGAGAAGGATGACGTGGGCCTTCTGCTCGTACCAGGAGAGGATGATTGAGAGCGGCAGGTCGTTGACGCCGCACTTGAAGGCGTCGGCCAGGGCCAGAGCGATCTGGAGAGCCGAGTAGGCGTCGTTGCACTGCCCCACGTCGAGAAGCCGCGGGATGCCGCCGATGTCGCCGAACTCAAGCTTGTTGAAGCGGTACTTGCCGCAGGCCAGGGTCAGGATGACGCAGTCATTGGGCACCTTCTCTGCCAACTCGGTGTAGTAGTTGCGGCCCGGCTTGGCGCCGTCGCAGCCGCCGATGAGGAAGAAGCGCTTGATGGCGCCGGCCTTCACACCCTCGATCACCTTGTCCGCCACGCCGAGGACGGCGTTGTGGCCGAAGCCGGTGAGGATCTCCTTCTCCGGCGCGTCGGGGAGGTCTGGGCACTCGAGGGCCTTGTTGATGACTTCGGAGAAGTCCCAGCCGCTGACGTGCTTCACGCCGGGCCAGCCAACCTGGCCCCAGGAGAAGAGGCGGTCCTTGTAGGAATCTGCCGGACGCTGGATGCAGTTGGTGTTGAAGATGATGGCGCCGAGGAAGCCGGGGAACTCTTTCGCCTGATCCTGCCACGCGCCGCCGAAGTTGCCATAGAGGTGCGGATACTTCTGCTTGAGGCCGGGATAACCGTGGGCCGGGAGCATCTCGCCGTGGGTGTAGACGTCGATCCCCTTTCCGGCGGTCTGCTTCAGGAGCTCTTCCAGCATGCGGAGATCGTGGCCCGACACGAGGATACCCTTGTTCTTGCGGGTGCCGATGGGGACCTTGGTGGGGACCGGGTGGCCGTAGTGCTCCACATGTCCCTCATTCAGCATTCCCATGACCTTGATGTTCACCTTGCCGATCTCCATGGCGAGTCCCACGAAGTCCATGAGCCCCTTGCCCGGATCGGTGGTGGCGGCCAGGGCCTTGTGGAAGAGGGCGAAAACCTCCTCGTCCTTCTTGCCGAGGATGTAGGCATGGTCGGCATAGGCGGCCATGCCCTTGAGGCCGAAAATGACGATCTCGATGGCCGAGAGGATGTCGGGATCGGTGTGCTGGCTCTTGACGCCGTGCTCTTCTCCCTGCTTGACGAGCCCTTCCAGGTCGCCTGCGATGACCCAGGCGGCGGGGCCGGTGGTGATCTGGGGAGCATGGCCGCCGGTCTTCTCCCGGTAGGCGGTCTCGTAGAGGGCCTTCATCCGTTCCTTGTAGTCATAGCACTTTCGGAGCTTGCCGGCGATCTGGACCGGGTCGAAGTCCACGTTGGTGACGGTGGTGAAAAGCCCCTCAAGGACGAAGTAATCGATCTTCTCTTCCTTTACGCCGAACTCCCGGGCCTTGTCGGCGTAAAGGGCGAGCCCCTTGAGTCCGTAGAGCATGAGATCCTGAAGAGCGGCCACTTCGGGATTCTTGCCGCATACCCCGATGATGTCGCAGCCTACGCCCTTGGCAGCCTGTTCGCACTGGTTACAGAACATTCCCATTGATTGTTTCCTCCTTTGAGTGGTTGTGACAGTTTTTGCGCGAGAAAGTATCCTAAACTTTACCTGCTTGCCGTTCATTTGCAATCGTTCGTGTGATCTAGTGATAGCGCACCTCTATGCCGTTATCTTTGACCTTGGTCAAGATTTAGGAGATTGGCGGCAGGATGGAAATAGAGCCGATGAAGAATTGCCAAGCGCCATCGCGTATGCAGATTGCTATATTGAAGGGAGCCGTTACAATCTATCCATGCCCGGCTTCTGGGCCCTAAAAATCCATTACCAATGACATCTTTGTGGTTCCATGGGCCCGGCGTGAAAACAAGGAGGCCGCTGTGAATTCCATTACGGATTGGCTGGAAATGGTCCGGAAGCTTCTGAATGTTCCGCTTATCAAGCTCAAGGGGATGGAAATCACCCTCTGGGCCGTGCTCTATTTTATTGTTCTGTTTTTTCTCCTTTTCTACTTAACGGGGAAACTGAAAAAGTGGCTTGTCGATCGTCTCCTTGCCAAATTCTACGTCGAGGTTGGTGTCCGCGAAGCGATAGGAACCATCATCCGCTACTTCGTCATTGTGGTCGGCTTCGTCATCATCCTCCAGACTGCCGGGATCGACCTTACCGCCCTGAATGTCCTGGCCGGTGCCGTTGGACTCGGCCTCGGCTTCGGGCTCCAGAATATCGTCAGCAACTTCGTCTGCGGGATCATCATTCTATTCGAACGCCCCATAAAGGTTGGCGACCGGATTGAAGTGGGAAACGTGGAGGGAGCCGTGCGGAGGATTAACGCCCGGAGCACAACAGTGGTGACCAACGACAATATTTCCATCATCGTTCCAAACTCCAAATTCGTCACGGAAAACGTCGTGAACTGGAGCCACGATAACCATAATGTGCGCTTTAAGATCCCGGTGCCGGTCCCTTATGGATGCGACGTGCGACTGGTGGAAAGGCTCCTTCTGGAGGCGGCGGCGGAAAATGAGGACATCCTCGAAAAGCCCGCTCCCGGCGTGCGCTTTCTCCAGTATACCGGTAGCGGGCTTGGTTTCGAACTCCGCGCCTGGACCACTACGATGGTCCACCGCAAGGGAATGCTCGTCAGTGCTCTCAATTTCGCCATTTATGACAAATTCAACGAACACGGGATCAAGGTTTCCAATATTTCGCTGCGCGATGTGCGTATCCGGGAAGGGAACCTGGAGGTGAAAATGCGGGGTGGCGGGGAGAATGGCTAAGGAATCCGACTGCAACGGGCGGCTGCCATGAGCGACGACAGCGCGCGGTGGGATGAGAGGTATCGGGGCGAGGAGCTCCTTCTGGGGGAGACCCCCTCACGATTCCTGGCGGAGCGGATTGAGGAGGTGAAATGCCTCTGTCCCGGCAGAAAGGCCCTGGACATCGCTTGCGGCGAGGGGCGGAACAGCATCTTCCTGGCGCGGCAGGGGTTCAGCGTCACTGGTCTCGACATCTCCCCCGTGGCGGTGGAGAAAGCCCGCCACTGGGCCGGGCGGGAGGGGCTCGATTGCGAGTTTCGCCTCGCGGACCTGGAAAAATTCCGCTTCACCGAAACATACGACCTCATCATCAACTTCAACTTTCTCCTCAGGGAGCTGATTCCCCGGGAGGTGGCGGCCCTCACCCCGGGGGGCGTCATCATCTTTGATACCATCCTCGAATCCCCCACTGCGCCGGTCCCCCACCGGAAGGAATTTCTCCTCCAACCCGGCGAGCTGGCGCGGCTCTTCGCGCCATTTCCCGGCGCCATCCTCTTCTGCGGGGAGTATCCCGACAGCGCGACCCCCACCGCCAAGCTCATCTACCGACACAGCTAGGTATAGGTAACTTCCTGAAACCATGAAGTCAGGCCGCTCAAGCGGCCTTTTTCTTTGACACGATGCCTGGTTCTGGCACATTTTAAGAGAGAAGCGCCCCGCCTGGCAGAGGTTAGGGGCTGGAGGACGAGCATGAAAACCTGGCACAAAATCCTCATCGGTTGCGGCGTTTTTCTCCTGATCCTGGCGGCGTTCACCGCCTTCGTCCTGCCGGGAATCGTGAAGGGGCGAGCCATCCGGGCGGTGGAGGAGGCCACCGGCCGAAAGCTCTCCATCGGCGCAGTCAGCATCAACCCCTTCACCTGGAACGCTGAGGTGCGCGGCGTGCGCCTTACCGAGCGGGACGGGACCACGACCTTCGCCTCCTTCTCCAGCGCCCGGGTTGCCGTGAGCCCCGCCTCCCTCTTCCGCGGTGCCCCCATCGCTTCCGAGGCCCGACTTCGCTCTCCCTACGTCCATCTGGTGCGAACCGGGGCGAACACCTATAATTTCTCGGATCTCCTCGAAAAGAAGGGGCCCGAGAAACCCGAGCCCGCAAAGGCGCGGGCCCGCTTCTCCGTTTCCAATATTGCCATCACCAACGGCTCCATCGACTTCATCGACCAGGGGCTCGCCGCCGAGAAGCGTCACCGGGTCAGCGGGCTGGAGTTGGGCGTCCCCTTTGTCAGCACCATTCCCCACTATGCGGAGATCTTCATCGCCCCCCGGTTTCGCGCCGTGGTGAACGGCTCTCCCCTGGCCCTGGACGGAAAGCTCCGTCCCTTCGTCTCTGCTGCAGATTATTCCCTCGACATCAACCTGAAGGATCTGGATATCCCCTACTACCTGGCCTACGTGCCGGCAAAGCTTCCGGTCCGCGTGGAGCGGGGGACGGCAGCCACGAAGCTCGCCCTGACCTACCGCATCGACGCCAACAAGAATCCCGAACTCGTCATGACCGGGGAGCTGTCCCTGGCCAACCTGAAGGCAGCCGGGACGGACGGCGCGCCCCTGGCCGCCCTTGACCGGCTCGGCGTGGTTATCGGCAAGAGCGAGCTTCTTGCCCCCGCCATCTCCCTTACCTCCGTTACCCTGGATAGTCCCGTGTTCCACCTGGCGCGGGACGGGAAGGGGGTGTGGAACGTGTCCCGCCTCTCTACGGGAGAGAAGCCGAAGGAGCCGGCTGCAAAGCCCCAGGGTAAATCCAAGGAAAAGCCCCCGGGGAAACCGATCATCGACGTGGCGGAGGTGACGCTGCGCAACGGCACCGTGACAGTGGCCGATGCCATGCCGCCGAAGGGCTTCAAGGCCGAGGCCCGGGAGATCGCCTGCACCCTTCGCGGCTTTTCCACCCGGCCGGGAAAGAAGGCCGACTACACCCTCTCCTTTGCCACGGGCAGGGGGGAAACCGCCCGCATCACGGGGGGCTTCTCCCCCGACCCCCTGGCTGCCACCGCCGCGGTCGACCTGAAGGGGGTCGTGCTCGACGCCTTCTACCCCTACCTAGCCGGTGCTCTCACCGCCCCGGTCACCGGTAAGCTCGACCTGTCCGGAGAGGTGGCCTACGATGCCGCGGCCGGCTTGTCGGCCGACAAGATCGCAGTGCGGCTCGCCAACCTTGCCGCCCCCTTCGGCCCCAAAGAGGGGGCGCGTCTCGCCCGGGTGGAGGCCGCAGGGGGGAGGTTCAGCCAGAAGGAAAACCGCCTGGAGATAGCCCAGGTGACCCTGGCGGGCGGGGATATCCGCCTTTCCCGGGACGAGGTCGGGAACCTCTCCCCCCTCATGCTCGTGAAAAAGACCGAGGCCACCAAGGGGCCGGCGGCGCGGAAACCCCGTCCTCCCGCCGGCAAGCCCTTCAGCTACCGTATCGCCTCGGTGGCCGCCAGCGGCCTCGGCCTCTCCTTCACCGACCGAAAGGCCGTCGGCAATCCCCGCTTCGACCTGCGCCGCATCGGCTTCAACGTCAGCAACATCACCGGCCCCCGGCTGGAGACCATCCCCTACCGCCTCGCGGCTGGTTATGGGAAAGGGGGGGCGCTCGCCGCCTCGGGAAGCGTCACCCCCGCCCCCCTTGCGGCGAAGGGGGAGATCACCCTGCGGCGGATTCCCCTCACTGATTTCGACGCCTACCTCCCCGAGGGGCTCAACATCATCCTGGCGGACGGCGCCCTCGACACCCGCCTTACCTATGCCGTGGCAAAACGGGGCGAGGGGGTCGGCGGCACCTTTGCCGGCAACCTTGGCGTCCGCTCTTTCCACTGTCTCGACGCCGACGCCGATGACCTCCTCACCTGGGACAGTCTTCAGCTCGATAAAATGTCGGGTCGCCTCGCCCCCTTCTCTCTGAAGATCGGCGAGGTTTCCCTTGCCAAGTTCTTCTCCAAGATCGTCATTGGCAAAGATGGGCGCCTTAACCTCCAAAAGCTCTATACGCCGGAAGGGGGGAAGGGGAACGAAGGGGAGCAACAGGGGGGGCAACGGGCCCCTGTTACCAAAGCGGTGCAACCGGCACCACCGCAAGCGATGCAGTCGGTTCAGCCGGCAAAGCCCCAGCGCCAGATCGCCATTGATACCGTGATCCTCCAGGAGGGGACCCTTGCCTTCTCCGACCATCACATGAGCCGGGAGTACGACACCACCTTCTACAATCTCGGCGGGAGGATCAGCGGGCTCTCTTCCGAGGCGAGCCGGTTTGCCGACGTGGACCTGCGGGGGAACCTGGAGAACCTCTCGCCGCTCCAAATTACCGGCAAGCTCAACCCTCTGCGCGACGACCTCTACGCCGACATCACGGTGCGCTTTGCCGACATCGACCTGACCCCCCTGACCCCCTATTCGGGAACCTACGTGGGATACGGCATCGACCGGGGCAAGGTCTCCTTCGACCTGAAATACACCATCGAGAACAAGCAGCTCAATTCCGAGAACAAGGTCTTCATCGACCAGCTCACCTTCGGCGACAAGATCGAGAGCAACAAGGCCACCACCCTCCCGGTGAGGCTGGCCGTGGCTCTCCTCAAGGACCGCAAGGGCGAGATCCACCTGGACATACCGGTCACCGGCCGCACCGACGATCCCCAGTTCAGAGTCTGGCGCGTGGTCTGGCAGATCCTCAAGAATCTCCTCGTCAAGGCGGCAACCTCTCCCTTCTCCCTTCTCCAGTCGGCCTTCGGCGGCAAGGAGGACTTCAGCGTCATTTCCTTCGCGGCCGGATCGGCCCATCTGGCCGAGGCCGAGCAGGCCAAGCTGGCAAAGATCGCCCAGGCTCTCAACGACCGGCCTTCCCTCAAGGTGGACATCAAGGGATACGTGGACAACGAGCGGGACCCCGAGGGGTACCGCGTCGAACTGCTGACCCGGAAGATGAAGGCCGAAAAATTCCTGGTGCTCGTGAAGGAAAAGCGGAACCAGCCGGGGGATTCGGCTGAAACCATGGTCATAGCTCCCGATGAGGCATCCCGCTACCTCAAGGCGGTCTACAAGAAGGAAAAATTCCCCAAGCCCCGCAACATCCTGGGGTTCGAGAAGGACCTTCCCGATGCCGAGATGCGCAAGCTGATCCTCGCCAATACCCGGGTGGGGGAAGGGGAGCTGAAGGCGCTGGCAGCCGAGCGGGCGGGGGCGGTGAAGGCTTTCCTGGCGGGTCCGGGGAAGGTGGACCCGGCCCGCCTCTTCCTCAGGGCCGACGACATCCACAAGGCGCCCGCCGAGAAGGGGGGGGCCGCACGGGTGGAATTCGGGGCGGCGGTCCAGTAAAAACATTCCTCTCAAGTTTTGCGAAAATTCTCCGAAACGAGATGTAAGGATCTCTGCGCGTCGTGTGTGGCGGGGCGGAAATCCGCATTCAGGGGAGGAAAAGCATATGGCGTTCAGACTCACCATCAAGGCCCGGATCGTTTTCATCGTCGCGTTTTTTTCGGTCATGCTCATCGTCTTCGGCATGCTCGGGTTGTCGGGGATGAAGGCCGCCAATGAAACCAGCCATGCGCTCTATGAGGAGAACATGAAGAGCGTGCAGATCCTCAGCAGGATCGCGGCCCTCATGCGCGACAACCGCATCCAGCTCCTTCTCAGTCTCCAGCATGATCCCAAGAGTGAATTCAGCGCCCTCCACGACCATCCCCTCACCATGCACATCGACATTGTGGCCAAGAATATCGAGGAGATCACGGCTCTCCTGGCGGAATATGAGAAGCTTCCCAAAACCGAGGAAGACAAGAAGCTCGCCGCGGAGTTCAAGACGGCGAGGGAAGCCTTTGTGCAGGAGGGGCTCGTTCCCGTGCGCGAGGCGATCCTGGCCGGGAAATATAAAGACGCCGTGGAGCTTACCCTCAAGAAGGTGAACCCGCTCTTCAAACCGGCCAACGAAGTACTGGAAAAAATGATCAAGCGGGAATTTGCCGCGGCAAAAGAGGACTTCGAGCAGGACGACAAGACCTACCGTGCCGACAGGCTTATCATGTTTGCCGGACTTGCCGCATCCATAGCCATAGGAATTTTGCTGAGCCTTATCATCATCCGTTCCCTGCGCCGCAGCTCCGAGGAGCTGGCATCCGTTGCCGCGGCCGTGTCCGCCGGCGACCTGACCAGGCGCGCCACCGGGCTCTCCAACGACGAGCTGGGGGCCATCGGGGGATCTTTCAACGAGACTGCCGATTCCTTTGCCCAGGTTATCGCGGGAATACGGGGGAATGCGGAGCAGGTGGCCACGGCCGCAACACAGGTTCACTGCACCGCCGAGCAGATGGCCACCGGCGTCGAGGAGGTGGCGGCCCAGACCGGAACCGTTGCCACTGCTGGCGAGGAGATGGCGGCCACCGCCGCGGAGATCGCCCAGAATTGCCAGATGGCCGCCGACGCGGCCCGCCGGGCAACGGAGTCGGCCACCGGCGGCGCCACGGTGGTGAAGAGGACCGTGGACGGCATGGCGCGGATCGCCGACCGGGTGCGGAGTTCCGCCAAGACCGTCGAGAGCCTCGGTTCCCGTTCCGAGCAGATTGGCGAAATCATCGGCACCATCCAGGACATCGCCGACCAGACGAATCTCCTGGCCCTTAACGCCGCAATCGAGGCGGCTCGGGCCGGCGAACAGGGGCGCGGCTTTGCCGTTGTGGCCGATGAGGTCCGGGCACTGGCCGAGCGGACCACGAAAGCGACCCGTGAGATCGGCGAGATGATCAAGACGATCCAGCAGGAGACCCGGGGCGCGGTTGCCGCCATGGAGGAAGGGGTCCACGAGGTGGAGGCTGGGACTGCCGATGCCCAACAGTCCGGCGCTGCCCTGCGCGACATTATGGACCAGATCAACGAACTGGCCATGCAGGTGAACCAGATCGCCACCGCCGCCGAGCAGCAGACCTCAACCACCGGCGAGATCAGCGGCAATGTCCAGCAGGTTTCCGAGGTGGTCCAGGAAACCGCCATGGGTATCCAGGAGTCGGCCCAGGCGGCATCGCGGGTAGCGGAACTTGCCGCCGAGCTCAATAATCTGGTGGGGCGGTTCAGGGTGGCGTAACAGTCGTCCGGGCACGAACAAAGGAGGGGGCGACCGCCGATACGGTCGCCCTTTTTTCATATTTACATCAACCATCCTTCAACCGAAGCAAAAGTATCTCCTTCACAAACGCCACAGGGGATGTTGGTTTTCGGTGCTCCGCCAGCCTGTCTTGACAATTCGGCTAAAGTTTCTCCCGCTCCTGACGATAAGCAAGGAAACGGCGTTTCATCGCAAAGCAAACTAAGTTCCAGAATTTGGCGCCGATCGCCTCGCTTACGCGTTTCGCCGGTCACGGGAATTGTCCGCTGACCAGACTTTCCGAAAGCGGCGAAGAGGGTTCAGAGACCGGTTCACGCTTCAGGCAGGAGGCATGTATGGCAACAGACCATCCGGATACAGCACAGGTCGTGATCGTGGACGACGAACCTTTCATCCGGGATGCGGTGGTTAAACTCCTCGCGTGCGAGGGGATTGCCGCGGTGGCCGCGGAGAACGGGGACGAATGCCTGGACCTGTTGCGGAAAGGGTTCAGGGGGGTCATTCTCATGGACGTCATGATGCCGTACAGAAACGGCTGGCAAACCATCCGCGCAATGGCTGACGAATCCCTTGTGGCCGGCAATATCATCTCCATGCTGACCTCCGTCGACGAGCCCGATGAACAGATGGAAGGGTTGCAGGAACTGGTGTTCGACTACATTACGAAGCCGTTCGAACCTTCCGAGATGATTGCAACGGTCCGTACGTACCTTGGCTGCCTGGAGCAGATGCGAGGCGGGAACTGAGCCATGCCATTGCCCAACCTGGCGGTCATAGGGGCATCGACGGGAGGACTCAAGGTGTTTGAGTCGCTGTTTCCCCGTCTTCCGGTCCTCAATGCCGGTGTTGTGATCGTTCAGCACATTATCCCGCTCGTTGACCGGTCCTTTGTCGCTTCCCTGCAGCGGGTCTCCGCCATGCCCGTTGCACTGGCACGGGATGGCGATGCCATACGCCATGGCACCGTCTACCTGGCGCCGGGAGCGCTTCACCTGCACCTCGTCGCCAATCAGACCATACGCCTTGCAGCCGGCGAGAAGGTCAACTCCGTCTGCCCGTCCATCGACGTCGCCATGAAGAGCGTCATTCCGAAACCCGGCGCCCGCATGGCCGGCGTCATCCTGACCGGAATGGGCCATGACGGCGCCGATGGCATCGCCCACATGAAACGATGCGGAGCAGTGACCATTGCCCAGGACAGGGCGACGAGCGTCATCTATGGCATGCCCAAAGCGGCCGAGGCCACGGGGATGATCGACTTTGTCCTCTCCACCGAACGAATCGCTGACAAGCTTGCGGAACTTTTCACATAATATCCATCCAACCGCATCCCAAAGGGGGAAGGCACATGAGAGTAACCAGGTACAAGAATTGGAAGATCCGGAACAAAATCATGTTCATAACGGTCCTCAGCGTCATACTGATGCTGGGAGGGCTCTTCTCCTTTCTCCTGCCGAAACTCGAGACGAAGATCACCAAGGAGAAGCGGGACGCAACGCGGCATGTGGTGGAAACAGCCATGGCGGTTCTCGAAGTGGAGAACGAACTGGTCAAGAGCGGCAAGGAGCCCCTCGCAGAGGCCCAGCTCAAGGCTGCGAATATCCTTTCGAAGATGCGCTATGAGAAAAAGGAATACCTCTGGATCAATGACCTGGGAAATCCCCCCAAAATGATCATGCATCCAACCCTCTCGGCACTTGATGGCAAGGTGCTGGATGACCCCAAGTTCAACAAGGCGACCGGCATGATCGAGGGAACGGACGGGAAGGAGATACCCCTCGACGGCAAGAACCTCTTTGTTGCCTTTGCGGAGGTGGTGCAGAAGTCGGGGCACGGCTTCGTGAACTACGAATGGAACAAGCCCAAGGAGGGGGGGGGCACAACCTCCGAACTCTACCCCAAACTGTCCTATGTCAAGAAGTTCGAGCCGTGGGGATGGGTGGTCGGAAGTGGCATTTACATCGACGACGTGGAAAAGGACATCAGCAAGGTCCGGTGGATGTTCCTGGCCCTGAACGGCCTCATGGCCCTCATAAGCCTCCTCCTTGCCTATTTTGTGAGCCGGGGGATCACCCGGACCCTCGGCTACGTTGACACGAACCTGGATGATATGTCCAAGGGTGGCGGAGACCTCACCCGGCGCCTCGCCGTGGAGCGGGAAGATGAAACCGGCTCGCTGGCCCGCTCTTTCAACCGTTTCCTCGACAACATGAAGGAGATCGTCCAGCGGATCAATCAGAACGCCGTGGATGTGGCCAAATCGGCGGACCACCTCAACGAGACCGCGGGACATATCGCCAGCGGAACGGAGCGTGCTTCGACCCAGTCCACGTCGGTGGCCATATCGTGCGAGGAGATGGCAGCCACCTCTTCCGAGATCGCCCACAACTGCATCCGGACCGTCGAGATCGCCAACCGTGCAACCCAGACAGCCCAGGATGGGTCCCAGGTGGTGAGCCACGCGGTCAGCAGCATCCAGCGCATTGCCCACAAGGTCCAGGAGTCGGCAAAAACCGTCGAATCCCTGGGTGTCCGGTCCGAGCAGATCGGCAACATCGTGGGAACCATCGAGGACATCGCCGACCAGACCAACCTCCTGGCCCTGAATGCGGCCATCGAGGCGGCACGGGCCGGTGAACAGGGGCGCGGCTTTGCCGTGGTGGCCGATGAGGTGAGGGCCCTCGCGGAGCGCACCACCAAGGCCACCCGCGAAATCAGCGAGATGATCAAGAGTATCCAGCAGGAGACCAAATCCGCCGTGGCCGCCATGGAAGAGGGGGTGCACGAGGTGGAAAAGGGGACCGCGGAAGCGGGCCGGTCAGGAGAGGCCCTCGAGGAAATTCTGGCCCAGGTTGCGGAGCTCACGAGCCAGATCAACCAGATAGCAACTGCCGCCGAGCAGCAGAGCGCCACCACCAACGAGATCAGCAAGAGCATGTACGAGATAACCGCGGTGATATCCGATGCCTCGGGCAGCTCACAGAACACGGCCAATGCCGCAAGCCAGCTGGCCGGCATGGCTGACGAGCTGAAGCGGATCGTGGCCCAGTTCAGGATGTAACCGGCTCCTGATGTTTCACAATTACCCCTCGCCCCTGCCCCTCTCCCGTGGGGAGAGGGTGGCCGAAGGCCGGGTGAGGGGAAAGCATTGAGCCTCATGTAAACAGAGGTTAGGAACACAGCACCTTATGCCGGAACTTAACATTGAGGAATTCAAGCGGCGGCTCAGCATCTTTGTCGGCATTGTGCTGGCTGCCGTTATCTCCATTTCAGTGTGGAGCATCGCGACTGAATACCGGGACATCCTCAGTGAGGCGGAAAAGACCGCGTCCGGATACGCGCAGGCCCTCAGCGAGCATACGGAAAGCGCCTTTGCCGAGACCGACCGGGTAATCAAGGACCTGATTCATGATATCAAAATGGCCGGGGGGGCCGAGCGGATCCCCCAGGCGGAGCTCTATGAGCTTCTGCGGCGGCAGGGAGGGGATTCGCCGCAGATCGGCGCCCTGTTCATCACCGGCAAGAACGGCATCATGTTCAACAACTCCCAGGAGTATCCCCCCCGGCAGATCGACGTTTCCGACCGCGAGTACTTCCGCCATTACCTCGAAAATCCCGCAGCGGACCTGTACCTGAGCAAACCGGTCATGAGCCGGCTGGTAAAACGATGGCGCTTTAACCTCATCCGGCCCCTCAACCCGCCCGGTACGGAATTCGCCGGCTTTCTGGCGGTCGCCTTTGAGGTAGACTATTTCAAGAAATTCTTCACCGCCTCAAGCATCGGCTCCCATGGAAGGATTGCCGTATTCCGCACCGACGGCACCCCGCTGGTATTTGAGCCCTATGTGCACAATATCTACGGATCGAATATGCGGAACTCAGAACTGTTCCGCATCTGGCTGCCCTCGTCGCCTTCCGGTACGTTTCACGCCAGCTCCAGTATCATCGACAAAACTCCGCGAATAATTTCCTACAAACGTCTTTCCCGTTTTCCCGCAGTGGCGGCGGTGTCACTCAATCGTGACGACGTCCTTGAGCCCTGGACCCGAAAGGCGCTCCTTCAGGGGGCTGTAACATTCGCTCTCTGCCTGGTCATCGTCAGTCTGACACGCCTCATGTTCCGCCACCTTGACCGGCTGAATATCGCACAGACCGGCCTGCGCAGCCACCAGGAGAGATTGCGGATCAAGGCGGCCCAGATCGACGCCGCCAATGACGCCATCCTGCAGATCGATCATGAAGGGCGCCTGGTGCACTTCAACCAGGCACTCTGCCGAATGAGCGGATTCAGTCATGATGAGTTGACGGACATGGTGCTCCATGACCTGGAGCCTCCGGAGAGCGTGGACCACACGAAAACCAACCTGCTGCTGGCCATGAGGGATGGCGAAGCCATGTTCGATGCAGCGCTCCTGGCCAAGGACGGCTCATCGGTACCCATCGAGGTCCACGCTCACCCCATGGAGAGCGGCGGGGGAGCGTTCCTCCTCTGTATTGCGCGGGATGTGCGGGAACGGAAACGGTCCGAAATGCGTGAGCTGGCCCGCCTGATGATACTGGAGAAACTGGCGACCGGGGCTCCCCTTGCGTCATTGCTCGACCAGATTGTCTACTTTGTGGAACAGCAGATTCCCGGTGCCATCGGATCCCTGCTCCTTGCCGATGAGACCGGCAAGCGTCTTCTCCATGGCGCCGCCCCCAGCCTGCCGGAAGAGTACAACCAGGCAGTGCACGGGCTGCGCATCGCCCAGGGGATGGGATCGTCGGGCACTGCGGCCCACCTGAGGCAACCGGTAATCGTCGATGACATCACGCGCCACCCCTACTGGAAGGGGTTCCAGCCCGCACGGGAAGCGGGGCTGAGGGCATGCTGGTCCCAGCCGGTTCTCTCCTCGGATGGCGAGTTGCTCGGGGCCTTCGCGGTCTACCATCGGGAGCCACACTCCCCGGATGATAGGGAGCGTGCCCTGCTGGAGTCGGCCGCGCATCTGGCAAGCATCGCCATCGGCCGGGTCCGCCAGGAGGAAGAGCGCGAACACCTGGAGGGACAGCTTCGCCACATTCAGAGGATAGAAGCCATTGGCCAGCTTGCGGGCGGAATCGCCCACGACTTCAACAATCTGCTGACCCCTATTTTCTGCTATGCGGACATGATCAAAAGGGGGCTCCCGCAAGAAACGCCACAGGCTCAAATGGCGGAAAGCATTCTCAAGACCGCCCACAAGGCCAAGGGGCTGACCCAGAAACTGCTCTCCTTCGGCCGTCGGCAGAGACTCAACATGCAGCCCCTGGACCTGAACGAGGCAATCCAATCCTTCCATGACATCCTGCGGTGCACCATTCGGGAGAACATCGCCATCCGCATGAATCTGGCCCCAGGCACCGCCCCTGTCATGGCCGACCGGGGGCAGATCGAGCAGATGCTTCTCAACCTGGCGGTGAACGCCCAGGATGCCATCAAAGGGAACGGCACCATCACCATCAACACCGGTCATGTTCTCCTGGACGACGAATACGCCAGGCTCCATCCCGGCATGCAGCCGGGGCCCCACATCCTGCTCGCCTTTGCCGACAACGGTCATGGCATGGATGACGAAACCCTGTCCCACATCTTCGAGCCGTTTTTTACCACCAAACAGGTTGGCCACGGAACGGGACTGGGGCTGGCAACGGTCTTCGGCACTGTGAAACAGCATGAGGGATATGTTGCCGTGGAAAGCCGCGTGGGGAAAGGGACCACGTTTACCATCTACCTGCCGGCAAAGGCCCAGACGGTATCAGCCAGTGCCCCGGAGCCAAAGGGCAATGGCAGCCATCCGGAACATTCAGTAAGCAGCAGCACGGTTCTCGTGGTCGAGGACAACAGGATGGTCAGGGAGATGATTGTTCAGATGCTGAAATACGCGGGCTACGGAGTGCTGGTGGCCCCGAATCCCGACGAGGCGTACGAGATTGCGCAGGCCGCACCCTACGCCTTCGACCTGCTGCTGTCCGATGTGATCATGCCGGGGATGAACGGTCCTGAGCTTTTTGAACGGCTGCAAAGGCTTCGGCCCGATCTGCCGGTGGTCTTTATTTCAGGCTACACCAACGAGGTAAAAATCCACAACTGCAGGCTGGAAGAAGGGGGCAATTTCCTTCCGAAGCCCTTTACCAGCGAGCAGTTGTTGCGGAAGGTCAGCCAGGCGCTCAGTACGAGTGCGGGTAGGGCGGGTGTGATGTTCGGAGGGGCAGGGGGGGCATGATTGTTACAACCATTTTGCAGATTTACATGGTTACCCATGCATCACATAAAGAAACCCGCTAACCTGAATGGCAAGCGGGTTTTTCATTGCCGACGCAGAGACGGTCAGCTCATGTTCCAGATGGCCATCTCGAGAATATCCTTCCAGCTCTTCCCGATCTCGGAAACCACCGTGGGTTCGAAGCCGCAGTGCATCATGCATTGGGCGCAGCGGGGGTCTTTCCCTACGCCGTACTTGTCCCAGTCGGTCTTCTCCATCATTTCCCTGAATGTCGGATAGTGGGTGTCGGTGATGAGGTAACAGGGGGCCTTCCAGCCGAGGGGGTTGCGGGTCGGGTTTCCCCATGGGGTGCAGTCGAGCTTCTTCTCCCCCTTGAGGAAGCGGAGATACATGGGGGTTGACCAGAAGCGGAACCGCTTGCTCATCCGGTAGACCTCCTCGAACTTCTTCTCAATCTCCCGCCGTTGGAGGAAGAGGTTCTCCCCCACCGCCTCGTAGTCAAACCCCGGCGCCACGAGAATGCCGTCCACCCCCAGGTCGGTCAGGAGGGAGAAGAGCATCTCGATCTCCACCAGGTCCGTGTCCTTGAAGATGGTGGTGTTGGTGCAGACCCGGAACCCCATGGCCTTGGCCTTTTTGATCCCCTCGATGGCGATCTTGAAGGTCCCCTTCCGTTCAAGGATCCGGTCGTGGGTCTCTTCGAGGCCGTCCATGTGGACGTTGAGATAGAAGTTGGGGTGGACCTTGATGTTTTCCAGGGCCTTTTCCAGCAGCAGGCCGTTGGTGCAGAGGTAGACGTGCTTGCCGCGGTTGAGGACCGCCGGGATTAGCTCATAGATGTGGCTGTAGAGGAACGGCTCTCCGCCGGTGATGGTGACCACCGGCGCCGGACACTCATCCACGGAGCGGAGGCACTCCTCCAGGCTCATCATCTGCTGGATGGTGTCGGCGTATTCGCGGATGCGGCCGCAGCCGGAGCAGGCCAGGTTGCAGAGGTGGGTCGGTTCGAGCATGAGGACCAGGGGAAACTTCTCGATCTTCTTCACCTTGTTGGAAATGATGTACTTCGTGAGGTCAGCGTTCAATTTCAGGGGAAAACGCATTAAACGGTACTTCCTTTCATTGATGCTTGTGTGGGGGCGCAGTGTGCGCCCCTGTGCGTGATTATTTCACCAGCGACAGCGCCGTTTGTCCTTTTGCAGTCAGAAACGCCTCGACGGTGGCGACGATGCCGGCGCCGTCCAGGCCCAGATCCTTGCGGAGCTGGGGTTGGGGCCCCTGCTCGATGAAGCGGTCGGGGATGCCGATCCGCTTTACCCGCACAGCGGTCAGCCCTTCGTCCGCCAGCAACTCCAGGACGGCGCTCCCGAAGCCTCCCTGGAGGGCGTTCTCCTCCACGGTGACGATGCAGCCGGTCCGCCGTGCCGCGCTGAGGATGAGTTCCCGGTCAAGGGGTTTCACGAAGCGCGCGTTGACCACCGTTGTCCGGATTCCCCTGGCCTCCAGGAGCTTCGCCGCCTCCTGGGCCGGATAGACCGTAGAGCCGATGGCAACGATGGCGACATCGTCCCCTTCGGTCAGAAGCTCGCCCCGGCCGATCTCCAGGGCCTTCAGCTCCTGGTCCAGGGGAAGGCCGTAGCCGGCGCCGCGGGGGTAGCGGAGCGCCACGGGACGGCCGGCATAGAGGGCGGTCTTCAGCATGTGCTGGAGCTCGTTCTCGTCCTTGGGGGCCATGAGGGTCATCTCCGGCAGGTGCCGCAGGTATGAGAGGTCGAAGGTGCCGTGGTGGGTGGGGCCGTCGTCCCCCACGAGCCCCCCCCGGTCCAGGGCCATGGTCACCGGCAGCTTTTGGAGGCAGACGTCGTGGAACACCTGGTCGTAGGCCCGCTGGAGGAAGGTGGAGTAGATGGCCGCCACGGGGCGGAAGCCGTCGGCGGCAAGGCCCGCCGCGAAGGTGATGGCGTGCTGCTCGGCGATCCCCACGTCGAAGAAACGCTCCGGGAACCGCTTCGCGAAGGGGGTGAGGCCGGTGCCGTCGGGCATGGCCGCGGTGATGGCGATGATCTTCTCGTCCTCCTCGGCCAGCTTCACGAGGGTGGCGCCGAAGACCCCGGTGTAGGAGGCTGCCCCCGGCTTGCCGCCGGTGGTCTTGCCCGTGGCCACGTCGAAGGGTCCGACCCCGTGGAAGACATCCGGGTTCTCCTCGGCCGGCTGGTACCCCTTCCCCTTGGTGGTCATGACGTGAACCAGCACCGGCCCTTCGAGCCCCTTCACGTTCTCGAAGACTTCCAGGAGCTGGGGCAGGTCGTGCCCCGGGATCGGGCCGATGTAGTCGAAGCCCAGCGCCTCGAAGAGCATCCCTGGCGTGAGGAACCCCTTGAGGGAGTTCTCGGCCCGGCGGGCGAAGTGGAGGATGTCCTTGCCGATGGCCGGGATGTTCTCCAAAAGTCCCTGCATCTCCTTCTTCAGCTTGCGGAAATCGCTGCCGGTCATCTTGCGGGAGACGAAGGAGGAGAAGGCCCCCACGTTTTTGGAGATGGACATCTCGTTGTCGTTCAGAACCACGATCAGGTTCTTCTTCAGGTGCCCCGCCTGGTTGAGGGCCTCATAGGCCATGCCGCCGGTGAGAGAGCCATCTCCGATCACTGCGATGGCCCGGTTGCCGCTCTTCTTCAGATCCTGGGCCGCGGCCATGCCGAGCCCCGCCGAGATGGAGGTGGAGGAGTGGCCGGCGCCGAAGGCGTCGTGGGGGGACTCGCTTCGCTTGGGGAAGCCGGTGATCCCCTTGTACTGGCGCTGGGTGTGGAAGCTTTCGCGCCGCCCCGTGAGGATCTTGTGGGTGTATGCCTGGTGCCCCACGTCCCAGATGAGCTTGTCGGCCGGGGAGTCGAAACAGTAGTGGAGGGCGACGGAGAGCTCCACTGTCCCCAGGTTCGAGGCCAGGTGGCCGCCCGTTTGCGACACCGTCTCGATGAGAAACCGGCGGATTTCGTCTGCCAGCCCCGGCAGCTCCTCCCGGGGAATATTCTTGAGATCGGCCGGGCCGGTTATGGTGTCGAGCAGCTTGTACATAACGCTCTCCTTCATCGGTTGCGTAGGGGGTGATTCATCACGCCCGGGAGCAATGAATGGCCCCCTACATATTTTTACCGTACATACCCGTTGGCGCGGAACCATTCCACCGCACGCCCCAGGGCCTCGACGGCCGGGCGCTGGGGAAGCCCCAGTTCCTTCACCGCCTTTGACGAGTCGAAATACATGAATTTTCTGGCCATCTGCACCCCTGCCAGGGGGATGAGGGGCTCTTTCCCGGTGACCCGCGCCAGGGCCTCGTTCACGTAGGCGGCTGCGAGGATCGGCGTGTAGGGGAGGCGCACTTTCGGCGCGGCAAGTCCCGTAACCGTTTCGAGGAGGGCAAATATCTGCCGCAACGTAAGATTCTCGTGGCCGAGGATGTACTTTTCACCGATTCTGCCGTGCCGCGCCGCCAGGATGTGTCCCCGGGCGCAGTCCTCAACGTCGATGATGTTGAGCCCCGTGTCCAGGTAGGCGGGCATGGCGCGGTTGAGGAAATCGACGATGATCTTGCCGGTTGGGGTCGGTTTCACGTCGTGGGGGCCCACCGGGGTCGAGGGATTGACGATGACCAGGGGGAGTCCCCGGGCCAGAAACGTCTCAGCCTCCCGCTCCGCCAGGAATTTGCTCTTCTTGTAGTCCCCCACCATGTCGGCGAAGGTGACGGGGGTGGCTTCCGTGCCGGGGGTGCCGTCGCCGGGATTCCCCAGGGTCCCGACGCTGCTCGTGTAGACGACCCGGGATACCCCGTGCCGCAGGGCCGCTTCCAAAACGTGGCGGGTTCCCTCTACGTTGGCGGCGTACATGGCGGCGGGGTTGCGGGTCCAGAGGCGGTAGTCGGCCGCGGCGTGGTAGAGGACCTCGCACCCCTTGACCCCCCGGTCCAGGGATTCCGGGGAACAGAGGTCCCCCTCGCACACTTCCACATCGAGGCCATCGAGATTGCGCCGGTCGGAGCCGGGCCGGGCCAGGACCCTGACATGGCAGCCGTCCTTCAGCAGTTCCCTTGCTATGCTTGCGCCTATGAAGCCGGTTGCGCCGGTAACGAAAACCTTCATGGTTCCTGAGGCTTTTGCAAAACTACTGCGGGGCCGGTTTGCGTTGTTGCCGCTCGCTCGAAAGCTCAACGTACCGACAGGTACGCCTCGCTTCCTCGCTCGCTTGCGCCTAGCATCCCGGCCTCCTCATGACGTTTCACAAAAGCCTATCCTTTTCTGTAAAAACTGATGTAGGGGCGGTTCATGAACCGCCCCTACGCAGGTGCCCGTTTCTGCGACTGGCTGGTTATCCCTTGTGGCCCTTCAGCGCCCGGTAGCGTCCCATGGCCATGAGCGGAAAGCAGTTCCGGTAGATATGATACTTGATCATGAAGTATTTTGGGAAGCCGGTTCCGGTGAACTGGTCCTCGTCCCAGGTCCCGTCGGGTTGCTGGGTCTCGATCAGGTACCGGATCCCCCGGGCCACGGCCGGGTGGTCCACGTCGCCTGCGGCGAGCATGGAGAGAAGGGCCCATCCGGTCTGGGAGGCGGTGCTGGGGCCGGTGCCGGCCAGCTTCGGGTCGCAGTAGGACTCGCAGCACTCACCCCAGCCGCCGTCGGGGTTCTGGTGGGCGACGAGCCACTCCACTGCTTTGCGGATGTAAGGCTGCCCCATGTCTTCGCCGTAGGCCTTGAGGCCGCAGAGCACCGACCAGGTGCCGTAGATATAGTTGACCCCCCAGCGCCCCCACCAGGGGCCGTCCGGTTCCTGGTTCTCTTTCACGAACTGAAGCGCCCGCACCGCGGCAGGGTGGCCCTTGGGATAGTCGAAAGTCCCCATCAGTTCCAGCATCCGGCCGGTCAGGTCCGCCGTGGGGGGATCGATGAGGGCCTCCAGGTCGGCGAAGGGAATCTTATTGAGGATGTGCTTGGTGTTGTCCTTGTCGAAGGCCCCCCATCCGCCGTTCTTGCTCTGCATGCCGAGACACCAGGCAATGCCGCGCCGGATGGCTTCATCCTTGGCCTTCGGATCCTTCACCTTCACGTCCTTGATGGCCATCATGACGATGCCCGAATCGTCCACGTCCGGGTACCAGTCGTTCTGGAACTCGAAGGCCCATCCCCCCGGCTCCAGGTCTGGGGCCTTGATCTTCCAGTCGCCGATCTTGCGGACTTCCCGGTCCAGGAGCCACTGGGTGGCTTTCACGAGGGCCGGATGATCGGTGGGAACTTCGGAGTCGACCATGGCCATGAGGGCAAGGGCCGTGTCCCATACCGGCGAGATGCAGGATTGGAGGACGATCTCGTCGTCGCTCTCGATGCAGAAATTGGCCAGGGCCTGAAGCCCCTTGGCAACGGCCGGGTGGTCGTTGGCGTAGCCGAGGCAGTGGAGGGCCAGGACCGAGTTGAGCATGGCCGGCTGGATGCCGCCCCAGTCGCCGGTGGGCTCCTGGTGGTCCAGCACCCACTGTTCGGCAATGGCCATGGCCTTCTTCATGCCGGGGCGGATGGGGCTCGCCTCATAGACCTTGAGGATATGGTCGATCCCGATGAAGATGTTCTTCCAGGTAAGGATCCCGTCTTCCTTGGTGAAGGTGTAGTCCATGGGGCGCGGCGGGCGCACGTAGAGCTCCTGGACCCGTGCCCAGGGAGGGAGCTTGCGCACCGGCCGCTCGGCCATGACGATGGAGAGGGGGATGATGGTTGCCCGGGACCAACTGGAGAACTCATAGAGGTTGAAGGTGAAACCGTTGGGCAGGAGCATCATCTCGATGGGCATGGAGGGGACCCCCAGCCAGGAGAATTCGCCGAAGAGGGCCAGGAAGATCTTGGTGAAGACCCGAGCCTTGAGGATGCCCCCCTTCCCGAGAATGAATGCGCGGGCCTTCTGCATGGCCGGATGGTCGGCGGGGTAGCCGGCCAGCTTCAGGGCGAAGTATGCTTCGATGGTGGTGGAGAGGTCGCCCGGCCCCCCGTGCCAGATGCACCAGTATCCCTCCTCGGTCTGCTTGGAGAGGAGATAGGTGGCCATCTTCCGCTCTTTGTCCCGGTCCACCAGCCCCATGAAGTGAAAGAGGATGATGTACTCGGCGGTGATGGTGACGTTGGACTCCAGCTCCGCCCACCAGTACCCGGCGGGGAGCTGCTCCCGCAAAAAGAACTCCTGGGTTCGTTCGATGGCCTGGTCGAGGGGGCTCGTGGTTTCCACGTCCCGCTTTTTCCAGATGGAGGCGGGGAGGTGGTGGACCTTGCCTCCCCGTTTCTTCTGCGGCTCCTCTTTTGTCTCTTTCGCTGTTTCGTTGAAGGAGGTGAGTGCGTGTGAAATGGGATGCTTGGAGATCTTCATCGCAATGCTGCTCCTTGATTCTCAGAACACTCACTCCCGATGCCGGGATGAGTGAGAAAAAATAAGCATGTACTTCTAGCACAGAATTAACAAAAAAAACATAGTTTTCCCGTGTTGCCCGTGCCGATGGGGCACAAGGGAAGGCTCGGGGCGGGGAGATTGTCTTTGCCGGTGGGGTATGGTACGCTTCGCAAGTTTTGCCCGATACCGACAGATGAAGGATACGATTCGATATGGAAAAGAACAGTGGTGCGAAGCGCTTTGCCGGGCTTTTCGGGTTCGTTGCCCGCCACCCGCGGCTGATTCTCGCGGTGGCTCTCCTCCTTTCAGCCCTCTCGGTGGTCTATACCAGGGAGCGGATGGAGTTTCTCACGGGCCGGGACGACCTGATGCCGAAGAACGCCCCCTTCCAGCGGGACTATCGGGCCATCCGGGCCGAGTTCGGCGACCGGGAAGAGATCGCGGTCGTCATCGAGAGCGCCGACGCAGCAACGGCCTCCCGATTCGGCGAACGGCTCCAGGAAAGACTGGCCGCGGACCGGACCCGGTTCCGTGAGGTCTTTTTTCCCGGGGGGATGCCGTTCTTCCGGGAGCACGGCCTCCTTCTCATGCCTCTGGAGGATATCCGAAACCTCCGGAAGAACTTTACCATGGCAAAGCCGGTTCTCAAGGAGCTGGCAACATCGCCCACCGTCCAGACCCTTTTTACCCACCTGACCGGCCGGATGGACGCCTATGTGGCCGGAGGAGGGAAGGGGGGGGAGGCTGAGCTGGCCGGCATCACCTTCATGCTCGACAAGCTCGGCGCCGGCATTGACGCCTTTGGGGGCGGGGAAAAGGGCTCATTCTCCCTGGAGGAGGTATTCCTTGGAGGGGATTCGGCCCTGGCTCGGGCCGGCCGAATGCAGATCCTGACGGTCCGGCCGGTGAAGGACCCTGGGAGCTTCGTCCCGGCCGTGGAGGCCATCGGCGCGGTGCGCAAGGAGGTCAAAGCCCTCAGGGCGCTCCCCGAGTTTGCCGGGGTGACCGTGGGGCTCACCGGGACGCCGGTCCTCGAATACGAGGAGATGGCCACCAGCGAGCGGGACATCACCATCGCCACGGTCCTTTCCCTGGCCCTCACCGTGGTGCTTCTCCTCCTGGCCTTCCGCGGGTTCCTGAACGTCATGGCGGCCATGGTGACCCTCATCGTGGCGCTCTGCGTCTCCTTCGGCCTGGCGACGCTGGTGGTGGGGCACCTGAACATCCTCTCCATGGTCTTTGCCATCATGCTGATCGGCATCGGCATCGAGTACGGCATCCAGGTGGTGCTCCGCTACCAGGAGGAACTGGGGCTTGGGGCCGGAGAGCTGGAGGCCATCAGTACGGGGCTCAACCGCAACATTTGGGCCATTGTCATGGCCGCCGCCACCATTGCCGCAGCCTTCTTTACCTTCGTATTCACCGATTTCAAGGGGATCTCCGAGCTGGGCATCATCGCGGCGCTGGGGGTCTGCGTCTGCGTCCTGGCCACCTTCACGGTCCTGCCGGCGGTCCTGGTGCTCCTGGCGCCGTACCGCAAGCGCAAGGAGGAGGAGCGGGAGGCCCGGGCCGCAACCATTCTCGCCCGCTCCCCCCGGATGAAGGCCCTGGAGCGGTTCCTCTTCGGCCACCCGAAGACGGTTATCGGGATTACCCTTGTCCTCTGTGCCGCGTCCATCTATCCCCTTGTCCAGACCCGGTTCGACTACAACCTCATGAACCTCCAGGCCAAGGGGCTGGAGCCGGTGGAGTACGCCTACAAGCTGATGCGGAGCAAGGAGAATTCGGGCTACTTCGCCGAGGTCGTGGCCTCGTCCGCCACGGAGGCCCGTGAGCTGACCCGGCGCCTCGAAGCGCTCCCCGCCGTTGACCATGTGGTGAGCCTCGCCACCTTTGTCCCCGATGACCAGGAGGCGAAGCTGGTCGAGCTGGCTGCCCTGAGGCGCGAGCTGGCCGACGTGAAGCCCGCCCCCTACGAGGAGGACCTGCGGGTCATGGAGCTCCCCACGGTCTTCGAGAACTTCAGAAACTCCGTGGAGCGGCTGAAACTTCACCTGGAAAGGTCGAAAAAGCCCGAAGCGAAGCGGGTCGGCGCCTTCCTGGCCACCCTCGACCGCTTCTTCGCTACCCTCGAAAAGGAGAAGGACAAAAACGCCCTCGGGATGCTGCGGGACTTCCAGGGGGGAATGCTCGCCTCCTTCCCGGAGAAGATCGGGATGTTTGCCGACAGCCTCGCCGTCACCCCGGTGACCGAGGCGGATATTCCGCCCCAGCTTCGGAAACTGTTTGTGGGGAAAAGCGGGAAATACCTCCTCCAGGTGGCCCCCAAGGAGGAGATTTTCGAGCGGGAGCCCCTGAAGCGCTTCCTGGACCAGGTGCGGAGCGTGGCACCCCGGACCAACGGCGAACCGGTCATGGTCTACGAGTCCATGACCATCATGCGCGACGCCTACCTGCGGGCCTTTGTCTACGCCTTTGCCGCCATCGTGGTGATCCTCTTCGTCACCTTCCGGAGCGTCACCTACACCCTCGTGGGGCTGGTTCCCCTCGTGGTGGGGATCCTTCTCATGGTGGGGGGGATGTGGCTCTTCGGGATCAGCTTCAACTCCGCCAACATCATTGTCATGCCCCTCATCCTCGGCATCGCCGTGGATTCCGGCATCTACATCATCAACCGTTTCCGCCGCGAGGGCGACGACGCCGCCACGGTCATCACGGGCAGCACCGGCCTGGGGGTCGTCTACAACACCCTTACCATCATGGCGAGCTTCGGTGCACTCATGGTGGCCCACCACCAGGGAGTATTCTCCATCGGCGCGGTCATGAGCCTCGGGATGGTTGCCTGTCAGGCGGCCTTCGTGCTGGTGCTGCCGGCGGTTTTGACGCTGGTGGGGAAGAGGTGAGGGGGGAGGCGTGAGGAGCAGGGGACTTTCCGGCGCGGTGCAGCTGGCGCACTTCTTTCTCCAGGAGCGACTGAGACCGGGTGACCGGGCAGTGGACGCCACCTGCGGCAACGGCCACGATACCCTCTTCCTGGCGCATCTGGTGGGGCCGCAAGGGCGGGTGTGGGCTTTCGACGTCCAGGCAAAGGCTCTGGCCGCCACGGAAGAGCGTCTCGCCGAGGCTGGTTGCCGTGAGCGGGTCGCACTTGTTCACGGCGGTCACGAGCGCCTTGCCGAGGTGGTCACCGGTCCGGTCCGGGCCGTGGTATTCAATCTGGGGTTTCTCCCCGGTGCCCCCCGGGAGACCGTCACCACCCCCGAAACCACCATTGCCGGCCTGGAACAGGCTGCGGCGCTCCTTCTCCCTGGGGGGCTCGTAACCGTCGCGGTCTACACGGGGCATCCCGGAGGCGCCGACGAGGGGGCCGCCGTCGAGGATTGGGCTGCGGCCCTTTCCCCCGGCCGGTTCAACGTCTGGCGCTGCCGCCAGGGGAACCGGTCCGGAGCGGCTCCCTATCTCCTGGTCGCCGAGCGGACTCCCGCGTAGGCCCGTCTTTTCCCGTTCACGCTTGTCCGCGGCTCCTCCCGTAGTACAATGAACATGACATTTTTTTCATCGAGGAATTCTATGGCAACTCCGCTCCGCGTCCTGATCATCGAAGATTCCGAAGACGATGCCCTTCTGGTTCTCCTCGAACTCAGGAAGGGGGGGTACGAGCCCGAGTACGAGCGGGTCGAGACCACCGAGGCCATGATGGAGGCCATTGCCGTCCGTCAGTGGGATATCGCCCTTTCCGACTACGTGCTTCCCCGCTTCAGCGGGATCGATGCCCTCAATATCTGGCGCCAGAGCGGTTTTGACGCCCCCTTCATCATCATCTCGGGGAAGATCGGCGAAGATACGGCGGTGGGGGCCATGAGGGCGGGGGCCAACGACTATTTCATCAAGGGGAACATTTCGCGGCTCGTCCCCGCCATCCAGCGGGAGTTGAAGGAGGCGGAGCTGCGTCGGAAGAAACGGGAGGCGGAGGAGGCGCTCCTGACCAGCGAGCTCCGCTACAGGCGGCTTGTGGCGGCGGTTACCGACTACATCTATACGGTGGAGGTCCGTGGGGGGAACGTTGTGGCGACATACCACGGTCCCGGCTGCGCGGCGGTCACCGGCTATGGCCCCGAGGAGTTCGAGGAGGATCCGCTCCTCTGGTACCGGATGATCCACGAAGAGGACAAACAGCGGGTGACGACGCAGACGCAACAGCTTCTGGAGGGCGAAGACATCCCTTCCCTGGAGCACCGGATCATCCACAAGGACGGGTCCATCCGCTGGGTCCGCAACACCATCGTTCCCCGCTATGACGAGTTAGGGGGGCTCGCGGCCTACGACGGCCTCATCGCCGATATCACCGCCCGCAAGACCGCCGAAATCGAGCTGGGACTCAGGAGCGCCGCGCTGAATGCCGCGGCGAACGCCATTGTCATCAGCGATCCCGACGGGCGGGTCATCTGGGTCAATCCCGCCTTCACGAATCTTACCGGCTACACCCTGGAGGAAATCGCCGGCCGCGGTCTCGGCATCCTCAAGTCGGGGGTCCACGGCGACGAGTTCTATCGGCATCTCTGGGAGACGATCAGGGCCGGAAAGGTCTGGCGCGGCGAGATGATCAACCGCCGCAAGGACGGTTCCCTCTACCCCGAGGCCCAGACCATCACCCCCGTGGTGGATGAGGCGGGAGTGGTTCGCCACTATGTCGCCATCAAGGAGGACGTGACCGAGCGCAAGCGTGCCCAGGAGGCGCTCCTGGAGAATGCCCGCATGTCCTGCGACATGGAACTGGCCCGGCAGATCCAGGGGGCGCTCCTGCCGTCGGCCCCCCCGGCCGTAAAGGGAGTCCGCTGCGCCGGGCGGTGGGTCCCCGCGGCCCACGTGGGGGGAGACTACTACGACTTCTTTCCCCGGGACGACGGTTCCTTCGACACGGTCATCGCCGACGTCTCGGGCCACAGTGTCGGCGCGGCCCTCATCATGACCGAGGCCCGGAGCGTTATCCGCACCCAGGCCCGTTCCGGGGGCTCTCCCTCCGTGATTGTCGGCTCCCTCAACGAGATCCTCTACGAAGACCTCTCCCGGGCGGAGCTCTTCACCACCATGTTCTATGCCTCCTACCGGCCGGCATCGGGCATCCTCACGTACGCCAGCGCGGGGCACAACCCGCCGCTCCTCTACCGGCGGGCCGAGGGGAGGTGTCTGGAACTTGATGCGGAGGGGCTCATCCTCGGGGTTAAGCCACAGGTAACGTTCGAGGAGCGGGAGGTGCGACTGGGGCCGGGTGACATCCTTCTTCTCTATACCGACGGGATTACCGAATCCGACAACGGCAGCGGAGAGCTCTTCGGGGTTGGTCGTCTCAGCTCGCTCCTGTCAACGCAGCATGACGAGGAGCCCGAGGCGGTGATCGATGCCGTGCTGGCGGAACTGGCTGCGTTCACCGGCGGCAGGCCGCCGGCGGACGACATCTGCATGGTGGTGGTGAATATCACGCCATCATCCGGCTCAGGATCAGGAGGAAGTTGCGGGTGAGGAGCGGGTGGAATTCCCGGCCCCGCCGGTCCAGGAGCATGCCGGCAATCTGGCGCAGCTCCACGGAGTCGCTGTAGGCCCGGCGGGTGCGCAGCGCGTCGAAGAAGTCGGAGATGGAGGTCATTTCGCTGACAAGGCTCCGGTTCCAGCCGGGGGGCACGGCCGGGTAGCCGGAGAAGTCGTGCTTCATGTGGTGCTCGAAGGCCGCCACTGCCGCCAGGTGGGGTACCCCCGGCGTTTCGATGAGGCAGCGGGCCCCCTGGTGGGGGTGGCGGCGCATGATGCGCCATTCGTCCTCGGTGAGCTGTGCCGGCTTGGTGAGGATCTCCCGGGGGACGAACATCTTGCCGATGTCGTGGAGGAGGCCGGCAATGCCGATCTCCTGCAGGAGCGCCCCGTCGATCCCCAATGACATGGCCTGGGCCAGGTTGAGGATGCAGACGTTGACCGAATGGGCGAAGGTGTATTCGTCCATGTCGCGCAGGGGGGCCAGGGCCATGAGGGGACGGGCCTGCTCCCGCAGGGCCGTGATGATCCCCCCGACCATGTCGGTGATGCCGGCGGCCCGCAGTTTCCGGTTACGGGCGACATCTTCGTAGAGCTCGGTTATGCGGGTGACCTCCTCGGTCGTGAAAGCAGCGAGGGGATCCTTCTCGTCTCCCGCTCCTGACCGGTTGAAGCGCACCTCCACCCTGCCGAGACGGATATGCTCCGTTGACCGGCTCTCCCCCCCCTTTTGCCCTCCTCCGAGGGATGCGGCCAGGGATGACAGCTCCTCCTCGGTGATTCCCCGGAGAAACCGGATGTGTCCTATTCCCCGCGCCCGCAGCATTTCCACGAACCTTCCCACGTAGAGGCCCGTATCGAGGGGGACTCCCCCTGCCAGGAGCTCATCGCCGATGATGACGAGGGAGATGTCGGGCTCTTCCTGCAGAGTGGCCGTCAGGTTGTCGAGGGTTGCGGCCCGCAGCCGTGTCACCTGCTGGTGGTCAAAGGAGTAGAGGGCCGCGCTGGAGACGGCGGTTACCAGGTGCCGCACGGCGTTGCGCAGCGGTTCCAGGGCACTCCGGTTCATGGGTGCCTCCCTGTCATGGTCCGCAGGGCTTGTCGGGCGGCCTGCTCCAGCTCGGGCACCCCTGAGGCGGCCGCTTCCCGGGCAAGGGGAAGCGCATCCGCGGCGGGATACCGGGCGAGGGATCGGGCAATCTCGACTTTGAGGCGCGTCACGGAGGCGGTGCGGAGGATGCTCCGGGTGCGGAGGATGCGTGCCAGGGCAGGGAGCACCGCCGGGTCCCCCGTTTCGGCCAGTGCCCTGACCACGGCGCAGCGAACGTCGAAATCGGGGCCGGTAATCCCCCCCTTGTGCAGAAGTCCCAGCAGCCGCTCCCGTACCCGGGGGCTGCGGCTGCGGTCCGCGAGCTGAATGGCGGTCAGGAGCGTGTCACGGTTTCCGCTCCCCAGTTCCCGCAGGAGCATCCGTTCCCCCTCGGGGTCCCGGAAATGGACCAGGGTCCGGAGGGTCTCCTGGCGCACCCGGGGGTGCGGGTGGTTGAGAAGGCGGTGCAGGGGGTGGATGGCGGCGGGGTCGTTGAGCCCCCGCAGAATCGCCACGAGATTGCGGACGTAGAACCAGCGCCCGTCGTACAGCCGCGCCACGACTTCCCCATAGGCTGCTTGTCCCAGCGACAGGAGGCACGCCACGTAGTAGCGCCGAAGCGACATGCTTTCCTCTTCGGCCAGCCGGTCAAGGAGAGGCGCCACGCAGGGAAAGCCGATGCGGGTGATGACGGTGCGGATGTCATCGTAGCGCTCCTTTCCCCACACGGCCGGGGCATCCATCAGCGGGGTCGTGAAGGATGGTGCCCCGATTGTCGTCAGAAGTCGCTGCTGAAGCGGTGTTGACGGCGCTTCTCCCGGGGTGGGGAGGTGGTCGCAGACGGCCCGGAGGGCTGTGAAATCGCCCGCGTCCAGATAGTACGCGCAGAGTTCGCAGAGGCTTTCCTCCATGCCGAAGGTTTCCCCCTCGGGGTCCGATTCCAGGACTTCGAGGATGATGGCCCCCACCTTTGCCTCATGGTTTTCCCCTTGGAGCAGTTCCTTCAGGTCCCCTGACTCGGCAAGCCCCGAGGCGATCTTCCCGGCGGCAACGATCTGTTCCAGCCCCCCCTGGTAGGCGTCGGGGATGTACTGATCGAAATTCCCCTCCCGGAGCACGGTGCCGAGCCTGTGCCCCACCCGCAAAGTCTCTGTTCGCGAGAGGGGGGTGGCATCGTCGCCTGCGGAAGAGGATGAGCCGAGTTTCCGGCAGAGGTTCAGGATGAGAGGGGGAATGGTGACGTTGCGCTCGTTCAGTTCCGCGATGGTGTCGAGGATGATGCCGTCATCCACGGATGCCACGAGCCGGCGGGCCGCGTCCGGGCGTTCGGCCAGGGAGCCGAAGGCTTTGCCGAGGAACTGATGGCGAAGGTCCGGGTTGAGGGATTCCACGAGGGTGCCGAACCGTTCGGCGCATTCCCGGGCCGTCTGCTCCGCGTCGGAATCCCGCTCCATGCGGCGCATGAAGGCGGCGATCACCGCATCATAGGTTGTGTCCGGACTTCCCTGGTCGCCGAAGGCATGGCCGTTCAGCACCTGTGCCAGGAGGAGCGGGTCGAGGGGAGGGCGCTTCGCCGTCGCATCGCCCAAGGGGTCGATGGTCCCGTCCAGAAGACCCCTGACGAACTGTTCCCAGAGGGACGTCGAACCGCTTCCCTCTTCCGGTTGGCCCGTGAGCTCCTCTTCCTCGGTGACCCTGAAGAGATCATAGTTGACCCCCTGCACCTCCAGGCGCGTGAACCCTTCCGCACGGGCCGCCTCCTCGATCCCCCCCGCTGCGCCGATCTCATCGCGGCTTCGCGAGAGAAGGGCCCCGAAACGGAGAAGTTCGTCGGCGTCCAGGTGCCGGCGGCAGGTGAGGGCAACGACCCCCCGGTCGGAGAGGACCCGGGCGAAATCGCGGTAGACGGGGTTTCTGCGGTCAAGGGGGTAGTCGCCGAACAGGATCGTGTCCCGGGCGATGCCGAGGGTAACGCTCTCGGCCCTGTCCAGGAGGCGATCCAGGAGGCGGGCCACCTTCACGGCCGCATCCCGGGTGACCGGGTGGCCTGCCGGGTAGGCGGTCACGTGGCGGCGGAGGATGTTCATCTCGATGACCAGCGTCGAGAGCATCTCTATGTCGATGTCGGCATGGGGGAGTGTCATCGGGCTGAGTCCTGTTGGTGAATGGTCAGTCCGATAGTAGTCCACGGCGAGCCGTTTTCGCAAGAGGCAAACCCCGGTGTGGGCGAGTTTTGCGTTGCAATGGCTCCGCGAACAGGGGTAAATAGGCGCAAGAACAATCCCGCGAGGTTTTCGGCATTATGCTCACCACGGTGCTCCCGTTTCTCTGCATCCTCCCCCCCCTTGCCTACGGCGTCATTGCCCTCGGCTGCGCCCGGTCGTACTTTGGCCGCCGGCGTCCCGCGCCGGGGCACACGCCCCCCATCTCGATCCTCAAGCCGGTAAAGGGGATGGACGCCGGGAGCTTCGACAACTTCGCTTCCTTCTGCCGCCAGGAGTACCCTGCCCCGTGGCAGATCGTCTTTGCCGTCGCCGACCCCGCCGACCCGGTGATTCCCGTCATCAAGCGGCTCATGGGGGAGTTTCCCTCCATCGACATGGAGCTGGTGGTGGATGCCACTCTCCACGGGCCCAACCACAAGGTCTCGAACCTGATCAACGCCTGCCCCAAGGCTAAGCACGATCTCCTCATCGTCTGCGACAGCGACATCCGGGTCTCCCCCGACTACCTCCGGGAGGTGGCAGCCCCCTTCGCCGACCAACAGGTGGGGCTCGTGACCTCTCTCTACCGCAGCCCCGGCGTGCGGGGCGCCGCCACGGCCGTGGAGGCCATGGGTTTTACCGTGGAGATGATTCCCAACGTCATGGTAGCCATGAAGCTGGAAGGGCTCTCCTTTGCCCTGGGGGCCTCCATGGCGGTGTGCCGGCAAGCCCTGGAGGCAATCGGCGGCTTTCCCGCCCTGGCCGATTACCTGGCCGACGACTACCAGCTCGGCAACAAAGTCCACAAGGCAGGGTGGCGGCTGGAGCTCTCCGACTGCTTCGTGGAGAGCGTCATGCACCGGGAGGACCTGGTCACGGTCCTTTCCCGCCAGCTCCGCTGGTCGCGCACCATGCGGGTCTCGCGCCCTGGCGGCTATCTCGGCTCCGGCATCACCCAGTCCTTTCCCCTGGCGTGCCTGGCACTGGTCCTTTCCGGATTTTCCGCTGCCGGCTGGGGAGCCGTCCTCCTCCTCTACCTGGTTCGTGCCGCCGTGGCCATTGCTTTCAGCCGCTGTTACGTGAAGGACGGCATCTTTCCCCGCTGGCTCTGGCTCCTTCCCCTGCGGGACTTCCTCGCCTTCGCCACGTGGGCCCTCTCCTTCGCGGGAAACCGTGTCCGCTGGCGGGGAAGCCTGTTCAGGCTTCTTCCCGGCGGCAAGATCGTAGAGATCTGATCCCGTCTACACAGTAGATTATCTTCCGGGTCATCCCCTCAGTTCCCTAACAATTCCCTTTCCGATCCCCTGGGCGCCGCCGGTGACGACGGCGACCTTTCCCTTGAACGGCACAGCTCCCTGACGGCACAGATTGTGCTTAAAAATTATACCTAGTATAATTATGTGCGTTTAACTTCTTTTTTTGCGCCGTGGTTTGGTAGTATGGACGAATACGGCGCAAGGCGGCGCAACAAGGAGAAACGATGGAGCACCGCACGTCCATGGCCAGTATTGCCGAGATCATGGCACGGCCCCACTGGGTATTTGACCTCGATGGCACCCTGACCGTGCCGGTCCATGACTTCGCGGCCATCCGGGCCGACCTCGGCATCCCGGACGGGACCGATATCCTGGGACATATCGATTCGCTTCCCGAGGAGGAGGCGCGGCGCCTTCACCAGCGGCTCGACGCGATCGAGGAATGTCTGGCAGCCCGGGCCGAGCCGGCGACAGGGGCGGTGCGCCTCGTGGAGGCGCTCCACCGCCGGGGGAAGAGCCTCGGGATCGTGACCCGCAACACCCGGGAGATTGCCCTGCGGGTGCTGGAGGCCATCGGCGTCGGGGGACGCTTCGCGCCGGACGATGTCCTGGGACGCCACGATGCCCAGCCGAAGCCTGATCCCCACGGCCTCGCCATCCTCTCCACCCGGTGGGGAGCCACGGGGAGGTCCATGGTGATGGTGGGGGACTACCTCTTCGATCTCCAGAGCGGCCGGGCATCCGGCGCCGCCACCGTCCACGTTGACCGGAGCGGGAGCTTTCGCTGGCCGGAACTGACCGACATCGCCGTGGAGAGCCTCGATGAACTGGTCGAGCTGCTCGGGACATGAAAGGAGTTACTCCCTGAACCGCTCCCGGGCCCGGTCGTATGACTTCTGCAATTCATGGAGGGCCTTATCCGTTCCGGCTTTCATCTCTTTCCATGCTTTGCCGCTGGCCCCCTTCATCTCCTTCATCTTTTCGCGGAGGGCGTCCTGCTGCTTGCGCAGATCGGCCATCTCCCGGGCGAAGGCTGCTTTGGTCTCGTCCGTAGCCTGCTTCATCTTTGCATCGAGTTCGTCGATCTTTCGGCCGATTTCCGAGGCATTGCGTTCCATGTCGCCGCCGTTCTTCTCCTGCTGGGCGGGTTGTTCTGCGCTGGCTGGTACTGTGGGGGGGTAAAGGACGGAAAGGGCCACAAGGGCTGCGGTTGCCGCAATAAGCGATTTCATGGTGCACTCCTTTGCTCCGGGATGAATCCCGACACTCCGTGCCGGTTGCATCCATCAATAGTAAAGCCAAGGGTGCCGCCATGCAAATGATGTTTTACTAACTGATGCTAATTACTGGGGATAATGGAAGAACAGGGGAACTGGCCGTAACGGGGGGCGTGCGATTGTGGTGACAGGTTTGGGGCAGTGCTGCTGGGATACCCTTGCGGTGGTCGATTCCTATCCCTCCCCCGACAGCAAGGCCGAGGCCGCGGTCTGGGAGGAGCAGGCCGGCGGGCCCACGGCCACGGCGCTGGTGGCCCTGGCGCGGCTCGGGATTCCCTGCCGCTTCGCCGGGGTGGTGGGGGATGACGACGCCGGCAGCCGGATCCGGCAGGCCCTTGAGTCCGAGGGGGTGGACGGGGCGTTCCTGGCCACGAGGCGCGGGGGAGCATCCCAGCGGGCGTTCATCATGATCGAACGGGGGAGCGGCCGCCGGACCATCGTCTGGCGGCGCCCCACTGGCGACCCCCTCGATCCCCGGGAGGTGCCCGATGCCTTCCTGGTCGGCAGCTCCCTCCTGCTCCTGGACGGGCTCATGGCCGACGCGTCGCTCCACGCCGCCGGAAGGGCGCGGAGCCTCGGCATTCCGGTCATGGTTGATGCGGGGCGGATGCGCCCCGGCATGCTCGACATCGCCCGGCAGTGCGATTACGTGGTGGCCGCCGAGCAGTTTTTCCTGGACCTGGGGTGGGATCGCACGCCGGGGCATTTCAGGGGGCTGGCGGCCGGCCTCGGCGCGCCGGTGGTCACCGTGACCCTTGGCGCGGCGGGAAGCCTCACCTGGAGCGGAGATGAGCCGCTTCACGTCCCCGCCTTCACGGTGGATGCGGTCGATACCACCGGTGCCGGCGACGTCTTCCATGGCGGCTACGGCTACGGTATCCTCCAGGGGTGGAGTGTACGGGAGACGGTCGTCTTCGCCTCGGCCCTGGCCGCCATGAAGTGCCGTCAGGTGGGGGCCCAGCAGGGGATACCCCGTCTCCCCGACGTGTCGGGCTTCCTGGCGCGGCGGAATGTAACGGTGCCGCCGCGCACGGCGGCAGAGGTAAGTCCATGACGCAGCTCAGTCTCAAGACCCGCATGGCGGTTGGCGTCGCCCTCCTGTTCCTCTGTTTCGGCTCGGTGACCGGATTTTTCGCCTTCACCTACTTCCAGCAGAAATTCAAGGAAGCCATATCCACCCACCAGGAGGCGCTCCTCTCGTCCCTCTCCAATGACCTGGACAGCAAACTCCTCTTTGCCCAGAAATCCCTTCAGGCCTTTGCCCCCAAGCTGACGGAGGATGTGCTTCGGAATGAGGAGGCGCTCCAGGAGGCCCTCGACATCAAGACCACCCTCCATCTCCTCTTCGACGCCCTTGTCATTTTTTCCCCCGAGGGGAAGCTCCTCATCGAAAGCCCCCGGAAGCCCGAAATCCGGGGCCGGGACTATTCCTACCGGGACTATTTCAAAAAGACCGTTGCCACCGGAAAACCCCAAATCAGCGCCCCGTTCGTTTCCACCTATGCCCCGGGCCATCCGGCGGTCATGCTGACGTTTCCCCTTTTCGACGCCAAGGGGCGGATGATTGCCATCCTGGCAGGCCATGTGGATCTGCTGGGGGAGAATTTCCTGACGGACCTGGGCCGACTGACCATCGGCAAGAGCGGCTATGCGGTAGTGATCGACGGGAACCGGACACGGCTCATACACCCGGACAGGTCGCGCATCATGACGCCGGTTCCGGTAGGGCTCAACCCGCTCTTCGACCGGGCCATGGCCGGATTCGACGGGAGCGGCGAAACGGTGAACGCCAGAGGGATTCAGGTCCTTGCCTCCTACAAGCACCTTCGCTCCGTCAACTGGATTCTGGGGACCGTCTATCCCCTCGATGAGGCCTACGCGTCCCTCTACCGGGCGCGGGCGTATTTTGTAAGCGCCATGGTGCTGGGGCTCGTCCTGATGCTCCTGGTAAGCTGGTATGCCATGCAGCGGCTGATTTCGCCCCTCTCCCGCCTGACCGGCCATATCAAGTCCATGACCACGGAGCCCGAGGGCGAGGTGCCGGTGGAGTCAAACGACGAGATCGGCACCCTTGCCACCGCCTTCAATACCATGATGGGCGCCCTCAGGGAAAAACAGGAGTCGCTGCGGGCAGCCGTTACACGGGCGGAGGACGAGCGGGAGAAGTCCGATGCCATCATTGCCGCCCTTGGTGAGGGGATCAGCATCCAGGACCGGAACTTCCGCATACTGTACCAGAACGAGGGACACCGGAAGATTACCGGCGGCAACCATGTGGGTAAATTCTGCTACGAGGCCTACCGTCGTAACGACCATGTCTGCGATGACTGCCCCGTGGCCCAATGCTTCGCCGACGGCAAGGTTCACATGCGGGAAAACCCGAACACTTCGGGGGGGGACGCGGAGTACGTGGCAATCTCCGCGTCGCCGTTGCGTGATGCCACTGGCGAGATTGTTGCCGGCATCGAGCTGGTGAGGGACATCACCGAGCGGAAACGGGCGGAGCAACAGATCCGGATCCTCAATGCCCAGCTTGAGCAGCGGGTCAGGGAGCGGACCGAGGAACTGGAGCAATCCCTGCGGGAGATGGAAACCTTTTGCTACACGGTGTCCCACGACCTCCGCACCCCCCTCAGGGGAATCCACGGGTTCAGCTCCATTCTTCAGCAGGATTACGCCGACCGCCTTGACGAAGAGGGACAGGAGTGTCTCCAGCGGATTGGCGGCGCCGCCAACCGCATGGGGGAGCTGATCGACGACCTGCTGGAGCTCTCCCGGGTCAACCGGGACGAACTGAGCCGGGTTCCGGTGGATCTGACCACCCTGGCAGGGGAGATCGCCGACGACCTCGCCCGGAGCCACCCCGACCGGAAGGTGGAGTTCGCCATCGCGCCGGGACTCCGGGCCACGGGCGATCCGTCCCTGCTGGGGGCGGCCCTGGCAAACATCATCCACAACGCGTGGAAGTTCAGCTCCCGCAATCCCGCTGCCCGGATCGAGGTGGGCTCCCGCACCGACGGGGAGGAACCGGTCTTCTTCGTGAGGGACAACGGGGTGGGGTTTGACATGCAGTACGCGGACAAGCTCTTCCTCCCCTTCCATCGCCTCCACGCGGCCGAGGGATTCGAGGGGACCGGCATCGGCCTGGCCACGGTCCAGCGGATCATCGAGCGGCACGGGGGCCGGGTCTGGGCCGAGAGCGAACCGGGCAGGGGGGCGACGTTCTTCTTTACCGTTCATGATGAGACAAGCATTTGAAGCCTTATGCCGTTAGTCGAAGTCGATCCGGTAGGTGATGTCCGCCCCCAGCTCGGTGCCGGCCTGGGTTTCGATCTCCAGCCGTTTCATCAGCCGGTAGCGGAGGACCACCTGGTTCCGCTCGCTGAAGAGCGACCTCCCGTAGCTCAGGAAGAGATCGGGAGTCAGATATTTCCCCACTGTGACCATGGTCTCGCCGATACTCGCCGTTGACGCCGCCGACGCCGCTCCGCCGGGGGCGACGGCAATCTTCCGATACCCTCCGTAGGATGTCCCCTTGGCCGCCGCGACGTCGAGCACGTCAATCCCCAGCCGCTGCTTGAACTGGTCCTGCAGGGAGACCGACTGCCCCGCGGACAGAAGCGCCCCCGCCGCCTGCATCAGGAGACCGGTCTCCCCCTCGCTTCCGCTCAGGGGGCGCCCCAGGACGATGTAGGAGAGGATCTCCGTGTCGGGCATGGAGGGCTCCGAGTAGAGCTTGACCACCGGCTGATCCGCTGTACCGGTCACCGTGACCCCCGCCTTCACGTCCCCCTCGGTGCGCAACGCCAGGAAGTCGAGGGTTGGCCGGTTTATGGGCCCCCCGGCGTAGTAGACCCTCCCCCGCACGATCTCCAGCTTCACCCCGTAGGTGCTGTAGTGCCCCTTGATCACCCGGATGGCGCCGGTGCTCGTTACCCTGTCGGGGCCAAGGATCGCCAGGTCCACGCTCCCCCCGAGCTGGGCGTCGATCCCTTCCGTCTTGACAAACACCCGGTCGCCGAGGGTCACCCCGACCCGGATGTCGAGGGCCAGGGGAAACTCCGCCTCCTCGCGGGGGGGGGCTCCCTCCAGGATCACGTCGGGACTCGCCTTGACGGGGCCGCCGGTTCCCGCCGCGGTGACGAGGAGCTCGGGGACGTTGATCTGGCCCCGGACCGCCACCTTGGCGGGAGTCCCCTCGAAGGTGAGCTTGGGGGTGGCGAGCATCTGAAGCTCGGGGAGGTTGACCGTCTGGAACCGCTCGCCGGTCACGGTCCCCCGGTAGCCGGCAACGCGCCACTGGTCGAGCCCGATCACGGCGGTGGCGGTGAGGGTGCCGGGACCCGACGTGGCCCTGAGGGATTCGATGGTGATCTCGTTGCCGGCAAGGCGGCCGTTCAGGGCGACCCCATCGAGGCGGATCCCCGCCGGGGGGAGGTAGGCGCCGGCATCGGCCAGGGCAAAGGTGCCGCCGAGACGCGGTGCCTGCCACGTGCCGTCGACGCCGAGATCGAGCCGGAGCGTGCCGTGGCTCTCCTGAACCACCCCCGGGAAGAGGAGGGCGAGAACGCCCCGTTCCCGGAGTTCACCGGTGAGGGTGGCCTGGACCGGCCCCTGGGGATCGAGGGTGGCCGGGATCCGGGCGACCAGGGGGAGCCGGAAGGTCCCTTTGGCCTCCCCGTATTCGGCGAGGGTCAGGGAGAGATTCCCCGCCAGGGCCGTGTCGCGCCACCCCCAGGAGGTGTCGGCCTGCCGCAGGTGGGCCGTGTACTCCCGCACCCCGTCGTTCCAGCGGACTGTCCCCTGGCTGACAGCCGCCGTGCCCCGTGCCTCGATGCGGGAGCCGGGGAGGATGCTTCCCGTCGCCTCGCCGGCGAGGCGGCCCGAGATGGCCACCGGCTTCGGGAGCCAGGGCCGGGCCAGGGCCAGATCGAGCCCCTTCCACGTGGCGGTGAACTCTCCCCGTTCGGGCACGGCGAAGCGGGCCGCCCCCCGGGAGGAGAAGCGGGCCTGCAGCGTCCCGCCGTCGGCGCTCTCCAGATCGAGCCGCGTCTCCATCCCCTCCGGCCCCCCCTGGAGGGCGAGGGCCAGTTTCGGGATGGCAATCTCCTGTCCCCCTGCCGTAACCGCAGCCTGGGCCGCAGCGTTGCCGGTGAATGTCAGCCGGTCATCGGGTCGGGGACGGGCGCCTGCCCCGAGCCCACCCCGCCGGGAGAGGGAGAACTCCGCCTTGGCGCCGGAGGCGGTTATTCCCCCGTCGGTTCCGGCCCATCGGAAGGCGCCGGCGGCGAGGCTCCCGCGCGCCGCAAGGTCCATGCGGGCATCCGGCAGAAGGTGGGCCGTGGCGTTCCCCGAAAGGCGTCCCGCAAGATGGGACTCACGGGGAAGCCAGGGGGCGGCGTGGGCCAGGTCCAGCTCCTGCCAGCTCCCCCTGATGGTCCCCAGGAGCGTTTTGCGGCCCAGATCCGCGGCCAGTTCCAGCCGTTCGCCCCCGGTGCCCGCAAGAACGAGGGGAGAGAGGGTGATGGCGTCGGGGGTGACGGCCAGGTCTGCCGGGGCCGTGAGGCGCAACGGCCCTGCCGGGTCCCGGGCCGCGAGGCGGGTGATCCGGCCGCGCCAGCTCCCGTCGGCATAGCCGCCGGCAAGGGTTGCGGCGGCGGAGTACTCGCCGGAGCGCAGCTCCCCGTCGATGGTGTGACGGGGGAGGGTGCCTGCTGCGGCAATGGTGGCGGTGTCGGCCCGGAACGTCCCGGCATTGACCCCTGTCAGGCGGACGCGGGCGGCGAGGGCCCCCGCTGCGTCATCGGCAAGGCTTGCCGAGAACTCAGCGGAGGTAATGGTTGTGGTGCCGGTGCCCAGGTCTTTTCCCGTCCCCGTGATGCTCCCCCCCAGCCGGCCGTTGCGGTAGCGGGTCCACCCTTCGAGGGCCAGGCGTCCCCGGGTGTCGGGGACAAGCCCCCCCAGGTCGGTGATATCGGCCGTGAAGCTGATCCGTTCCCTGAGCGCCCCCTGGGCATCCAGGTCAAACCCCCTGCCGTGGAGGGCAAGCTGCCTGATCTCCAGGTCGCTGCCGTCGGAGCGGGCATCCAGGGCGCCGGTGAGGGGCTGTCCCCGCAGGCGGCTCTCCCGCAGGGTGAGGTTCACCGTTCCCGTGGGGAGGGGGGTGCCGGCCCAGCGGGCGCCCCCTGCCAGGTCCAGGTTCACGGCACCGTTCCAGCCGGGGGTGATCCGCGCCGGATCGAGGCCTCGCCCCCGCAGGGAGCCGGCAAGGGCGAACCCCTTGCTCCACCCGAGGTTCAGTGTCCCGCTCACCGTTCCCCCCAGGAGGTTCCCGGCCAGGGAGGAGAGCGCCATTCCCCGGTCGGTCCCCTTCACGGCTGCGGCCAGCCGTGCGGCCCGCCAGGCCTTGCCGGCATTGGCCAGATCGACGCGCCCCCGGTACTCCCGCCAGGTCCCGGCAAGGGCCACGGTGCCGGAGAGATTCGTGGCGGTTCCCACTTCCGGGGCCAGGTCGAGGGATTCGAGTCTGGCCCGCAGATCCGCCACCGGGTCTCTGGCCGTGAGGGTTACGGACCCATCGGTAGTGACGGTGCCGCGTCTTCCCGCTTCGGCGAGGCGGAGAGCGTGGAGGGTAAAGCCGGAGCGGGTCATCCCCACCTCTCCAGCCAGGGTTGCGGAGCGTTTCGCCTCCCCTGCGGCGGTAAGGGAAAGGGGACCCGCCATCTGCTCCGGGGCGCGTGCCGGCGTGAGCCGCGTCGCCAGGGTGAAGCGGCGGTATCCGGCAATCGCATCAGCCGTGGCAGCGGCAAGATCGGCCCGGAGGGCCGGCCGCTCGAAGCCCGCCACCACTTGGCCGGTTATGGCGCCGGCGGGGTTCTTGACGGAGAGCCTGCCGACGGTAAGGATCCGGTCGTTCCAGGTGACGCGCGCGGAGAGACTCCCCAGGTCCTGCATCGGGCCGGTCCCGCGCCGGTAGCGGAGTCCCGCGATCCCCAACTCGTCCACGAAGCCGTCGAGGCGGGCCGCCACGCCGGTGACGGCGGGCCAGGTGAGGTCCGGCGCCGTGGTGCTTGGGGGGGCGTTGTCCTGGATCATGACCCCCTCCAGGGAAAGTCCCCTCACCGCCACGGTGCCGGTGAGGAGGAGGATGGGATGCCAGCGGAACCGGAGCCGCTCCGCCTCCAGATACCCCTTGGGCCACGCCACGCGCACCCCGCCGAGGCGCAGGTCGCGCCCCGCCTCTCCTTCCACCGTCCGAGCCGTGATCGTCAGGGGGGTGAGGCGGGAGGCGGCAGCCAAGAGCCAGCGTGCACCCTCCGGAGTCCCCATAAGCCAGCGGGTCGCGATGGCCCCGGCCAGGAGGGCTCCCAGGATCAGGACAAGAAAAAGGTAGGCGATGGCCCGTTTCACAGCTCGAACCCTATGGTCAGGTGGATGCGGAAGGCCGGGCTGTCGACGCCGATCTGCCTTGCCACGTAGAGGTTGATGGCGCCAACGAGGGTGTAGTAGTGGATGCCGAACCCCGCACCCTGGTAGAGGCGGATGTTGGCCAGGTCGTTGAAGGCGTTCCCCGCGTCGTAGAAGAGGGAAACTCCCCAGTTGGTGAAGAGGGCACGCTGGAGCTCGATGCTCCCTTCAAGGAGGTTCCGTCCCCCGGTCACCTCCCCTGAAGCGTTCCGGGGCCCCAGGGATTTGTAGGAGTAGCCCCGCACGCTCCGGTCGCCGCCGGCGAAGAACCGCAGCGACGCCGGCAGGTCGGCCAGGGGGTCGTTGAGGAAGGTGAGGCCGCCGGCGACCCGGCTGAGGAGGGAGAGGCGCCAGGGGAGCGGGACGATGGCGCTTCCCTCGGCCCGCACCTGGATGAGCCCCGTGTCGGAGCCGAGGAGCTGGTGGGTGCCGCTCCCTTCGACCATGAAACGATACCCCTTGGTGGGGCGGACCAGGTTGTCGAAGCGGTGCTCGGAGTAGCGGATCCCCGGGAGGACCAGGAGGGAGCTGGAGTCCTCGCCGGCAATGGTGAAGCCCTCCTGGTGGACCCTCAGGAAGAGGGTGCCGAGTTTCCCCCGCCCCATGCTCCGGTTCACGCTCCCTTCCAGGGCCGCAAGACGGCTGACGTAGGCGCTCACATCCTCCTTCTGCAGGTTGAGCTGCAGCGCGGAGAAGGTCCGGGTGTCTCGGGGCGACGGGATGACATAGTTGGCGGCGATCCCCTGGAGGCGCTCCGAGAGATAGAGCTGGGACTGGAACTCGTGCCCCAGGCCCAGGACGTTCAGGTGACGATAGGTGAGGGAGCCCCGTGCCCCGGTGTCGGTGCCGTAGCCGATCCCCGGCTGCAGCCGCTGGGTGTGGCCGGGCTTGAGGGTGATGGTCACGGGAACCTGGTGGTCGTGGGCGTGTTCCCGGTCGGGGGTGACGATCACCTCGGCGAAGCGCTCGGTATTGGTGAAGTTGAGCTGGGTTTCGCCCAGCCTGGCATAGGAGAAGGGGCGGCCCTGCTTGATGGTGACGTAGCGCCGGAGAAATTCGTCGGGATAGCCAGGTGCCCCGGTGATGGTCACCTCGCCGAAGCGGTAGAGGGTGCCCGTGTCGAGGACGAGCCGGATGTCGGCCTTGGTCCGGTCGGGGGAGATGCGGATCTCGTGGGTCGAGAATGCGGCATCCAGGTAGCCGAGGGCCAGGGCCTTGGACCGAAGGACCCCCTTGGCCTCCTCGTAGTTGGGCTGGACGAGGAGATCGCCGGTGTGGAGGGGGAATTGGCCGGCCAGCCCTGTCAGGGTCTTGTTGGCGCTCCCCGCGCCGGCCAGGGTCACCTGAACGCTGGAGACGATAACCGGGGGGCCGGGGTCGATGTCGGCCTTGAGGCGGTAGTTCCCCTCCGGGGTTTCCACCAGAGAGGTGGTGATCCGCGCCCGGTAGTAGCCGAAGGGCTCCAGGGCCGATCGGACCCGCTCCTGGGCCTGGCCCGCGAAACGCTCCAGCCACTGGGTGTCCACTTTCCCGTCCCGCACGAGGCCGTAGGGAAGGGCAAGGGACTTCTTCACGTTTTCCAGGGCCTCTCCCTCCACCCCTTCCACCACCGTCTCCACCGGTTCCGCGGCGCGGAGGAGGAGAGCGCCGCCGAGCAGGATCCAGAGGAACACGGCAGGCGCTAACCCTGCCCGGACGAAGAAGAGAATATTCCGGAAGCGGGTGGTTGGTATGGGGAGAGGCGCTGGGATGGCCATGTGTGTCCTGTTCCGGGTGGTGGTTTCCGGTCACAAGTGTACCGGCTGACGGGGCTAATGGCAATCCCTGCATCCACCCGCGGGTAACGGGAGCGACACGGCTCTTGACAACGGCTGTCGTCCCGTTCATGGTCTGGGCAACGCATGGAGGAAGGAGAGATATCCCATGAACTATCAGACAGGAACGCCGGGACGCATCGTGGTGGCCCGGTTCGATCACGGCGAGGATGTCCTGGCCGGGCTGGAGGAAATCGCCCGCCGCGAGGGGCTGCGCGCCGCCGCCTTCCATCTCGTGGGGGCCCTCAAGGGGGGGCGCTACGTGGTGGGGCCGGAGGCCGAGGAACTGCCGCCGGTGCCGGTCTGGCGCCGGCTTGAGGAAAGCCACGAGGCGGTGGGGTTCGGCACCATCTTCTGGGAGGGGGACCGGCCCAAGGTCCACTTCCATGGCGCCTACGGCAAGGGGGATGCCGTGCGGGTCGGCTGCCTGCGGGAGGCCTCCGAGGTGTTTCTGGTCCTTGAAGCGGTCATCACCGAGATCAGGGGAGTGACCGCCATCCGGGAACTGGACCCCGCCTCGGGGATGGTGCTGCTGAAAGTGTGATGCTGATGGAGGGATCATGAAAAAGCGAGAGGGTTTTTCCGACGCTCCCCTGGTCTGGTCGTCGGAGCACGGCAGGGTCTGCCCCGGCTGCGGCAAGCCGGCGGCGGGATGCGTCTGTAAGAAACAGCAGAAGAGCCCGGCGGGCGACGGCATTGTCCGGGTCCGGCGCGAGTCCAAGGGGCGCGGCGGCAAGACCGTGACGGTGATCACCGGCGTTCCCTTGGGGAGCGACGGCATCGCGGCCCTGGCCGGCGAGCTCAAGCGCCGCTGCGGCACCGGCGGCACGGTGAAGGACGGGAACATCGAGATCCAGGGGGACCACGCCGATCTCCTGGTGGCGGAGCTGACCAAGCGGGGCTACACCGTGAAGCGGGCAGGGGGGTAGAATGCAGCGCTGGATCGTTCTCGCGGCGGGGACCCTGGCGGTCTTCGGGGCGCTGGGGCTGGCGCGGTTCGGCTACTCGGTGGTGCTGCCGGCCATGCAGGCGGGGCTCTCCCTCGACAATACGGGGGCCGGCATGCTGGCCACGGCCAACCTGGCCGGCTATCTGGCCCTCTCAGCCGTGGGGGGAGCGCTGGCGGCCCACTTCGGGCCCCGGGCCGTCATCGCCCTGGGGCTTGCCGTGGCCGGCGGCGGCATGTGCCTCACCGGCACGGCCGACGGATTCGGCACGGCCGCCCTCTGGCGCTGCGTGACCGGCCTGGGGAGCGGCGCCGCCAACGTGGCGGTCATGGGGATGTGGGCCGCCTGGTTCCCGCCCCATCGCCGGGGGCTCGCCTCCGGCATCGCGGTCACCGGGTCGTCCCTGGCCCTCATCACCACCGGGCCCCTGGTGCCGCGGCTCATTGCCTCCTTCGGGGCAACGGGGTGGCGGGTTTCCTGGTACGTTTTCGGGGCGACGACGTTCCTGGTGGCTCTCCTCTGCGTTGCGGTCATCCGCAACGCTCATCGGGCCGAAGGGGTGGACCTTGGAACCGCCTACGGCGCGCCGTCCCCGGCGCCCTCCGCCGGCCTCCCCTGGGGGCTCGTCTACCGCTCCGGGGCCGTCTGGCACCTGGGGCTCGTCTACATCGCCTTCGGCTTCTCCTACATCATCTACGTGACCTTCTTCGTGAAGCGCCTCGTGGCCGAGGGGGGGTACAGCCGGGAGGCCGCCGGCGCCCTCTTCATGGCCATGGGGTGGGCGAGCCTCGTCTGCGGGCTCCTCTGGGGCGCGGTGTCGGACCGGATCGGCCGCAAGTGGGCTCTGGTCATCGTCTCCCTCATCCACACGGTCTCCTTCGCCCTCTTCGCCCTCCTCCCCACCACTGCCGGCTTCACCGCCTCGGCCATCCTCTTCGGCATCTCCGCCTGGAGCATTCCCGCCATCATGGCCGCCGCCTGCGGCGACATCCTCGGCCCGCGCCTGGCGCCGGCGGCCCTGGGGTTCATCACCCTCTTCCTGGGTACGGGGCAGGTGCTCGGCCCGGCCGTGGCCGGAGCCATGGCCGATGGGGCAGGTTCCTTCGCCCCGGCGTTCCTCCTGGCTGCCGGGGTGGCATTTTTCGGGGCAGTGGTGGCGGCGACCCTGCACCCTGCGCCCCGACCCGCCGTGGAAGAGGGGGCGCCATGAACCCCTATCGCATCGGCATAGACCTGGGGGGAACCAAGATTGAGGCGGTGCTTCTTGGCCCCGAAGGGGAGGAGCTTTTCCGGCGGCGGGTTCCGTCTCCGGCAGACATTGGGTACGGAGCTGTGGTTTCCGCCGTGGGGGAACTGGCCCGCGAGGCGGCAGGCAAGGTGCCGAACGGGAAACACCGGACCGTCGGCATCGGCATTCCCGGCTCCGTCGACCCGGTCACGGGGCTCGTGCGCAATGCCAACTCCACCTGCCTCATCGGCAGGCCGCTCCAGAAGGACCTGGAGTCCCTTCTGGGGCTCCCCGTTGCGCTGCGAAACGATGCCGACTGCTTCACCATGGCCGAGTGCCGCATGGGGGCCGGCCGCGGGTACGGCCTCGTCTTCGGCGTCATCATGGGGACCGGTTGCGGCGGCGGGATATGTATCGACGGCGAGGTGCGCGAGGGGCCCCACCGGATCGCCGGCGAGTGGGGGCACGTGTCGGTGGACCCTGCCGGCGCCCCCTGCTACTGCGGCAACCGGGGGTGCGTGGAGACGAAGATCAGCGGCTCCGGCGTGGCGCGAGCCTTTCTTGCCGAGCACGGCGAGGCGCTCTCCATGGAAGAGATCGTCCGGCTGGCCCGGGAGGGAGAGCCCCGCTGCGCCGCCGTCTTCGACCGTTTCCTGGACGACTTCGGCCGCTGCCTCGGGGGGCTCATCTCCATCCTCGACCCCGATGCCGTGGTCATTGGCGGCGGGCTCTCCAATATCGACGAACTCTATACCGTTGGCGTCGAACGGGTGCGCCGGTACGCATTCCACGACGCGCTCCGGACGCCGATTCTCAGGAACCTGCTGGGCGATTCGGCCGGCGTCATCGGCGCCGCGTGGATCGGGAGGTGACATCATGAAACGAATCTGCGTCTTCTGCGGCTCCAGCCCGGGGGTGAACCCGGCCTACCGGGACGCCGCCGAGGGATTGGGCCGGCTCCTGGCCCGGGAGGGGATCGGCCTCGTCTACGGCGGGGCAAGCGTCGGCCTCATGGGTGCCGTGGCCGGCGCGGCCCTGGCGGCCGGCGGCGAGGTGATCGGCGTCATCCCCCGCTCCCTGGAAGCGAAAGAGATCGCCCATCCGGGGCTCTCCGCCCTCCACGTGGTGGGCACCATGCACGAGCGAAAGGCCCTCATGGCCGAGCTGGCCGACGGCTTCGTCGCCCTTCCCGGCGGCATGGGTACCTTCGACGAGTTCTTCGAAGTGGTCACCTGGGCCCAGCTCGGCATCCACGCCAAGCCGTGCGGGCTATTGAATGTGGCGGGGTACTACGACCGGCTGACCGCGTTTCTCGATCACGCCGTGGCCGAGGGATTCGTCAAGGGTGAGCTTCGGGAGATGATTGTCGTGGAAGAGCGGCCCGAAGGGCTGCTGGAGCGTTTCCGCGCCTACCGGTCCCCGGTGGCGGAGAAGTGGCTTGATCTGGGAGGTGTCTGAACTAGAAATCCAGAGGGCTTTTCGCCTCTTTCACCGTCCGGACCGGCACGCAGTGGGTGTAGATCATCGTCGTTTTGAGGCTGGCGTGCCCCAGCTTGGTCTGGATGGTGCGGATGTCATAATTGGCCTGCAGGAGGTGGGTCGCATAGGAGTGCCGGAACGTGTGGGCCGTGACCCGCTTGGGGATCTTCGCCCTGCGCACAGCCACGTACAGAGCCTCCTGTAACAGAGACTCGTGGAGATGATAGCGTCTCAGTTCCCCGGTTTCCGCCACCAGCGTCAATAACTGCTGGGGAAAGAACCACTGGTGGATCAGCTCCTTCGGGGCATGGGGATACTTCTTTTCCACGGCGTCATCGAGAAACACCCCCGCGTATCCCGCTGCAAGATCCTTTTCGTGTAAAGCCTTTACCCGTTCAATCTGTGCCGTCAGTTCAGGAAGGATCGACTCCGGCAGCGGCACGGTCCGGTCTTTTTTCCCCTTGCCGTGCACCGTCAGGATGCCGGCGTCGAAATTGAAATCCCGCACCCGCAACTGCAGGCACTCGAACAATCTCAACCCGCAGCCGAAGAGCAGGTTCACCACCAGACTGAACGGATGAGACAGATGGTCCAGAATGGCGTCGATCTCCTCGCGGGAGAGCACTACCGGCACATACAGGGACTTCTTCGCCCGCGGCACATCCCGCAGATCGCCAAATTCTCTCTTGAGGGCATGGCGAAAGAGAAAGAGAAGGGAATTGAATGCCTGGTTCTGGGTCGAGGCTGCGACGTTGCACTTTACTGCCAGATAGGTCAGGTACTCCTTCACATCGGTGGTTGAAAGCTCTTGAGGAGACTTGTTCTTCAGAAACCACTGGAATTTTCGCGACCAGAGGGCGTAGGTTTTCAGGGTTTTGCGGGAATAGTGGCGCACCTTGATCTCTGCCGCCAGTTTCTCCAGCACTTCGTCCCACTCGGACGAATCTGATTTCACCTGATATCCGGCTTCGGAATACTGAGAAAATCTCGCTGCAGGTAGTCCGTGCCCAGCCTGCTGCTGCGGAACGGGTTGCAACGGTCCTGGAGCCTCATGCAAACGGGATTCAGCTCCAGCCGATGAAGAAGATCGCTCTTGCCTTCTCATCTCGAAATAGAGGGATACCGCTCGGGAGGCGCGGCGGATATGCTCTTCAGGCTGATTCTTTTCGCGCAGTTTTTCCAGAAACAGTCCGAGGCACTGGAATTCTTTACCCGAGACCTTGTATTTATGGCAAAAATCCAAAAAAAATCTCAGCCACTTCAGGCACTCAACCGAATTCCCGTCCTTGATTTCGCCCCTTGAGAGATGCGATTGAAAGCGTGCGATAAGTTCGGGAGGAAGCGATAACATTACCATTCCTTTACGTGAGGATTTTAATTTACACCCTAGCGAAGAATCCGTATATTTTCGAGCAAATTGCCTTGCCTGAATGCGTTGCGGAATGAATTGCCGCAACCATGGCCGGATGGAGATCAGATGTTGAAAGAGATGAAAACACACTGCCACCTGAAACCGGGGCAGAAGGGAACAAGGCGACTTGTTGAGCAATACGGCAAATCACTGCTTTGTGTCCGGTATAGGTACGATGAAAATCGTGGAGTTCGTCTGAAAACCGTAGAGATCATTGTAGAAGAAAAACCGTGGCAGCCACCGTTCCGCTTCAGGGATGGAGACATTGCACCGGTGAAGGTGGAGTTCGGAGAAACGGAACTGCGTGAAAAGCTCCGCAAGGCCCGAGCGAAATGGGACCCTCAGGCGAAATTATGGCTGGTGCCCTATCGATTGATTCGTGGCACTGAGCTTGAAACGAGAATTCCAGAAGAATTCATGGATGGAAGCAAAAGGCTGTAGGTTTCCTATATAGGATACCGTTGTGGTTTCCTATATAAGAAACAAGCATCCTATATAGGAAACAAGTTTCTTATATAGGAAAACCTACTAATAACGAGTTGGCTCAAAGGTAAATTAATCCCGGATTTTCCATTAGCGGTTTTTGTTAGTCAAGCTGCCAAGACGGGTGGTCCCGTAGCATTGGCCCACAGTCCTGCAAACCATGCCCGTTTTCGACGGGGCACTGACAGCAATAGCCTGTCACTGCCGAGCCCTCCGTGCCATCTGGCACCAATTGCCAGCACAAGGCCATGCAGTGTTGACAGGGTATGCTGAACCCGGCTCCTCATGACCGACTGACGGAACAGGCTCATCAGGTTGTAGGCCAGCATGGCGACTGCCAGTGCCGCCTCAGTGGCCCAGAAGTCACCCATGTTGAAGGCGTCGAGTCCGAAGTCGGCTTTGAGTTCCTTGATCCGGTTCTCGGCATCAGCTCTGCCGCGATACAGTCGCCACACTTCTACGGCTGGTAAATCAAGTGTAGTTGTGTAGGCGCCGTAGCGCCACCCCTGAACGGCTGGATCGTCGGCAAACAGTTTCAGTGCTTTGCCGGGAGCGTCTTGGGTTGACTGCCGTATAACCACGATACGGCGAGCAGCAGTCCAACCCTGGGCCTGATACATGATCTCAGCGATTTCGATGCCCGGCTTCAACGCCCACCAGTTCGCGGCCTGATGGATTGCCCGCTGCAAAGGCGTTGTCAGCCGTGCCGCGACTATGTAGTTGATACCCTTGCTCTCCAATGCCGACATGAAGGCATTGTCGAAAAATCCGCTGTCGGCCCGCAGGAGACCGACTGTTTTGTCCGCCAGGTGGGCAAGGGTGGATTCCAGAAACTGAAGGATGTTGTTTGCGCTGTGAGTATCGCCGGGCCGAAGCCAGAAATTGGCAACCAACCGGGCCTCTGCGATAAAGGCCAACAGCGGATGATGACTTGCCCGACCGTGCCGGCCGGGATTATACCCCCGCCCGACTCCTTCCTGTGTGCCGTTTGTCAATGGGAACGTAAAAGTGTACCAGTTACGGGAATTGAAAAGTGTACCACTCCCTGGGAGAGAACTTCTCAATC
>NZ_JAHCZI010000017.1 GCF_018501225.1 Geobacter hydrogenophilus
AACGGCAGCCCCGCAACCGTGACGCTGCCCGCTAACAATTCCTCCGACCAGACCATCGACTTCGGCTTCTTCACACCCTGCACCGGATCGATCGGCGACTTCGTCTGGAACGACCTGAACCACAACGGCGTCCAGGATGCTGGCGAGCCGGGCCTCTCCGGCGTTCCGGTCACCATCACCGGCACCAACATCTACGGCACCCCCGTCAACATGACGGTCAACACCAACACCAGCGGCATGTACCAGTTCACCGGCCTGTGCCAGGGCACCTACACGGTGACCGTGCCGACCCCCGCGGGCTACACCCCGTCGCCCACCGGCCAGGGTACCCCCGCTACCGACAGCAACGGCAGCCCCGCAACCGTGACGCTGCCCGCTAACAATTCCTCCGACCAGACCATCGACTTCGGCTTCTTCACACCAATGCCGTTAATTAGCATCAAGAAATACACCAACGGCGACGACGCCGACTTGGCTCCCGGTCCCTACATCCCGGTTGGCGGCGAAGTCAAGTGGGAGTACGTAGTTACCAACACCGGCAACGTGGATCTCACCAACGTTGTCGTCACCGACGATAAGCTCGGCGCTATCTGTACCATTGGTCCCCTGGCAGTTGGTGCTTCCCAAACCTGCACCAAGACGGGCACCGCTGTTATGGGCCAGTATGTCAACATGGGTACCGTAACGGGCACGTATGGCAACACTACCGTTACCGATCAGAATCCGAGCCACTACTTCGGTGTCAAGGCGAGCATTGACATCCGTAAGCAGGCAGAAGGCCCTGATACCAGAAGCTTTGCTGCCGGATCAGATGTTCCATTTGCAATCGTTGTCACCAACACCGGCAACGTGGCATTGAACAATGTCAAAGTTACCGATCAGTTGGTGCCTGCATGCAATACGACCATCGGCACCCTAAACCCGGGGCAGGTTTATTCCTACACCTGTACTGCTCCGATGGTGCTCAACGGCTTCACAAACACCGCATGTACGGAAGGAATGGCTGGCGCCGTCGTGGTAACTGATTGCGACGATTCTACGGTCACAGTCACTACTACAAAGATTGACATCGCAAAATACGTCTCCATCGACGGAAAAACCTGGTTCCACACGGACAGCAGTGATGTCCTCAAGGTCGCGCTGTGTGCCACCTGCGAAGAGGACTACGACAAGGAGCATTGCGACTATAACCACGATGGCAAGTGCGACGAAAAGGATGTCGACTACTGCAAGTCGAGCAAATACGACTGCGACAGGCACGACTCCGAGCATGGCAGCAACAAGCGCAAGCACCGCTGCGATGACAGTTCGAACAAGTCCTACTGCGAAGACAAGGCAGAGGATGCGCACGAGCGGGATCACAGCGACTACAACAACGATGGCAAGTGTGATGAGCGTGACATCGATTACTGCAGGTACAACAAATCCACCTGCGACCGGCACGATGCCGACCATCACAGCGCTACGCGGTCTTACAGGTGCGACGACAGCTCCAGCAAGACCACGTGCGAAAGCAAGAAGAAGGATGAAGAGAAGTCTGACAAGGAGCGTAGCGACTACAACCGCGACGGCAAGTGTGACGAGCGCGACGTAGCCTACTGCCAAAGCAACAAGTCATCCTGTGACTCGTTTGACAGGGACCGTGGCAACCTCAAACGGCGCTTCCGGTGTGACGACAGCACCAGCGGCGGGAAGTGCGAGGATATGGCACGCACAGAGCACGAAAAGGATGACGGAGATTACAACAACGATGGCAAGTGCGATGAGCGCGACATCGACTACTGCAAGTACAATCGCTCTGCTTGCGATCAGCACGACAAGAACCATGGCAGCGGCAAGCGCACCTACCGCTGCGACGACAGTTCCAACGAGTCATCGTGCGAGGACAGGGTCCGGAAAGAACACGACCATGACCGCAGTGACTACGATCACAACGGGAAGCTTGACGAGGACGACATCAAATACTGCCAGGAAAACAAGGATCGGTGCGTCAAGCAAGACCGTGACTACAGCAACTGCAAGCGCACCTACCGGTGCGACGACAGCGAACACAGGGAAGATTGTGGCTCCTACTCCCAGCGTGAACATGACAAGGATGGCAGCGATTACAATCACGACGGCAAGTGCGACGAGCGTGACATCGACTACTGCAAGAATGAGCAGGAGCGGTGCGACGAGCACGACAGGGACCATAAGCTGACAAAACGTACCTATCGGTGCGACGACAGCTACAACAAGTATTCATGTGGTTCCTACGCACAACAGGAGCAAGACAAGGACCGCAGCGACTACAACCGCGATGGCAAGCGCGACGAGCGCGACATCGACTACTGCAAGGGGAACGATGAGGAGTGCATCAAGCACGACAAGGGGCACGGCAACTTCACCCGCTCATACCGCTGCGACGAGAGCTCCAACAAGACCCTCTGCGAATCGGCCCGGTATTCGCAAAACAAGAGTGACAAGGACGACAGCGACTACAATCGCGACGGCAGGTGCGACGAGCGCGACATCAGCTACTGCAAGTACAATCGCGACGCTTGCGACAAGTTCGACAGCGACCACGGCAACAGGAAACGGACCTATCGTTGCGATGACAGTTCCTACAAGACCTCGTGCCAGGATAAGGCCGAGTATGAGCATGATAGGGACCACGCCGACTACAACCGCGATGGCAAGTGCGACGAGCGCGACATCGACAATTGCAAGAACAGTCCCTACGGATGTGATGATCATGACAGGGATCACGGCGATTCCAAGCGTCACTATCGCTGCGACGACAGTTATGACAAGACAAGGTGTGAAGAGCGTTCAAGAGAGGAAAGCGATCGGGAATCCAGCTGCAGCGGAAGTGGCGGTTATCCCTCACCGACATGCGGCAAGGTCTACTTCAAGTACGTCGTGACCAATACCGGATCAACTACCTTGACGAACCTCACTCTCACCGACGACAAGAACAGCGTGAGCAGTTGCACAATACCGGCCGCGCTGGATCCCAACGGTTCCTTCACCTGCACAATCGGGCCCCTGCCGGCCAAGGCCGGACTCCAGGTAAACACCGCTACGGCAACAGGAACATATGGCGGCGTAACCACTACTGATACCGACAAGGGCTACTATTACGGGTGCGACGGAACCGCGCCGAAATCCCCCGGCTACTGGAAGAACCATCCTGAAGCCTGGCCGGTGGAATCAATCACCATCGGTGGCAAGACGTATACAAAGGCCCAGGCCATCAGCCTCATGAACACTCCGGTCTGCGGAGACAAGACATACACCCTGTTCAAGGCACTGGTGGCAGCAAAACTGGATGCCATGGGCTGCGGCGACTCTTCCTGCGTAACCGACACCATCGCCAAATCCGACGCATGGATGGCTCTGCACCCTGTCGGGAGTGGAGTTGCCGGTGACAGTTATGCCTGGAAGCAGGCAGAACCCTGGTATCTGACACTTGACGATTACATCAATGGCAAACTGGTGTGCGGCGGGAGCGGTTCATGCACGCCTCCGCCTCCCCCTGCACCGACCTGCGGTCAATGCAGTGGTGGGACAACGAAGCTGGTACTCAAGTACACTGGTGATTGTATTGCAAAGGTCGTCGTGAAAGACAGCAATGGCCAGACGCTGTTCTACGGCTCTGTTGCACCGGACAGCAGCTTCAACTTCACCGGCAAGTCCACCAATGGAACCATGGGTCAATACGTGAAGATCTACGTTAACGACAGCTACAAAGCTACGATCTACACGGATTGCTCCAAACCGATCTATCCAGGGATGGGAATTGGTTCCTTCACCGTTGTGGAGGGGTATAGCCTGAATGGCGGGAAGTTCTGCCGGGTATCGTCTTCATCATGCTCAAGCTATGACGACGACCACTACAGCAGTACCTACTGCGGCTCGCACGACGGAGAATCAAGCTGTCTCAACTTCTTCGACCACGAAAGCAGTGATAGTCATCACGATGATTGATTCTGCAATTCACTGCAATAATTAGCTCCTCTGTACCAAGGGAGATGGGAAACCATCTCCCTTTTTTATCGCTCCAGCGATTCACCAGTACTTGAAACTGATTGTCAGTGTGGTAAGAGTCTCTGAGGGAGGAGTTCATGAGATTCAACAGGGCTGTTGCCGCCCTCATCATAGGGCTGCTGATAATGCTGCATTTCCGTCCAGACGCCCATGCTGGTTATCTCGTGAAGAATAGGATCGTCACAAATCCTGCAACGAACGGGCAGCTCTTGCCATGGGGTACAGGGAGAATCGCCTCCTACAGGGAAGTATCGGCGTTTCTCTACCGGACGGAATCCTCCGGAGACTGGCTCTATATGTATGATGGCTCTGGAAATGAGTCACACATACCACTCCCAGACCGTTTTGATCTGAATGACCGCGCCAATGCCGAATATCTCCTGACAAGCCCCTCCGATCTCTGGATATGGTCAGGGGTATTAGGACGGACGATGTTGCGACATTACCAACTGCTGAAATCCAACAACAGCCGATTGCCGGACAAGGCAGTACGTGTCTCTGTAACCAAGGTGGGGGATGAAGATACCCGGCCAGGAGCAATGCTGAAATTGTCGAGTGGAGGAGTCATCGCAGTCTGGTACCAGTTCGAATACCATCCAGATCGTCGGCTGGACATAGGTCTTGTCCACGTCGGCCCAAAGGGGGAGATTAAGACCAACTATCCCATCTTAGCACCCGGCAAAGAAGGAACCCCGGTCGCGACGCGCTGGGCCATGGCACAGCACCCAACTGACGGAAGCATCTGGGTGTTTTTCAAGCGGGATAGCTATCACGAGATCAGTGTTCTCCATCTGAAGGAAACGATGGAAGGGGTCAAGCTCGATTGGCTCAGAACTGATTTCATTGGAAGAAAGGATGGAATCCACGGACCTGAAGGAGAGTTCCCCTACCTTTCAGCCCTTGCCGATTCCGTTAACAAAACGATTGTTCTTGCCTATCAGAACAATCGCTCTGAGATCATGTATGCTTCTGATGGAGATGGGAATTTCATGAATGGCAGTTGTACTCAAGGCACCACCCTTCGAATGGAGCCATATTTTTTCGCTAAACGCTCACTGGTAAGTATTGTGCGGATAACGGCCGACGAGAGAAAAATCTTCCAGGATTTTCCGGAATACGTCGAGCGAACCCAGGAATTCGGGCTGTCGTTGACGCATCGGCTGTGGGTTCTCTACCGGCGGATCGATTGCGAAACAACGAACTATGAGGTGCTTCAGCGGCAGGGTGACGTGATGTTGAGCTATCAAAACGGGGAATGGAGCACCCCCCTGATTCTTGGCAGGCTCGATACCTCAAAGGACTACTACGGGGCTTCGCTGTTCTCCTCAGCCCATGAACCCCGCTTTCTGATGCGTCTGGACGATGGACTGCTCCATCTTCTGGAAGCAGAACCCGCTCCGTAATTGACAATTTGATCAAGAGATACCAATCACCTTTTCCAGAGGATACCGCATCGAATACACATTGGGCGGTCCACACCTGCCAACTCTGAACATAATGAACAGAGAACCATCCTCAATTCCGAAACGATTGGCGAGCGTCCCATAGGCCTTCCTTATCAGCTCTCCGTGCCGAGAAGAAATATTTTCTGTCTCTCCATCGAGCACCCTCCGCATGAGAAGCGTTATCCCCGTCATAAGCTGAAAACTTAGACCGAGTTTCGTCGCTTCGAGCCACACTCGCTCGATGAGCCGGCCTGCAGTGATACAATCCTTATCCCCTTTGCCCGGAACCGAAACAACCCCGATTGCAGCGGCTGAAAGGGCAAGTTTTCGAGCGGATCCCGCTATTACTCGGGGTACGCCGAAATTCTTCAGAAAGCTCACCAGCGGCCAGCTCTTAAGCAGCGGAAAAGCAAGGGAGTCCGGCGGCGCCAGTTCCAGAGTCTTTATATCGAGCCCGTCACCCCGTTCACGCGCTTCAGCGTCGCTCCATCGCACATGCTCAAAAAGGAAGGCATGGAGATGCTCGTTTTCGAAAATCAGGCGGTCGTTCAGGGCAATAACTTCGGCAACTTCAGATTTTTCCCGGTCACTCCCCGTCAGCGCAACCTTTCCACCGGGTATATGCCCAGCAGCAGTCAGGAGTGTTTGGTTCTCGGCGGCAGAGAGAGCCCCCCCATTGTAACGCTTACGGTTCGTGCAGCGTTTGGGGATGTACTCATAGAGAGAGTCTGCGGGAGTGGTTTCCTCTTTCATCCGAACCACGGCAACAAGGTTCGGAAGCTGGCTGTCGGGGAAAAGGGATATGTCCGGAGCATAACCGAATACTGATGCGGCAATGGCAAGATTCTCAAGCAGAGCGCCGTGTGCCACATAGGATGCCCTCTGCCGAAGATTGAAGAGCGACGTATCCTTGTCGGGTATATTGAATATGCGTATTACGTCGTTCTCGATGGCGAAACGCCACGGCTGGCAGTTGTCACCCGAGGGTGCACGGACGGCGGCTTCCAGCACTTCACGATACTTCATTGCTGTTCCTCCGACTTCATGAGCAGGTTTTCCATGATGAGACGACGCTTTTTCTTCTGAGACGGGCTTTTCGCCCCCAATGCAATTTTCCCCATTTTGACCTTGTTGAGGAGCATGTCGAATTGAAGATAACAGGGGATGGGACGAATCTCACCCTTTCCGGTCAGGATCTTGACCGTTTCCGTCGCAACGAGTGAAGCGGCCATGGTACAGGCGGGAGATACGGCAGGACCGGTCCGGCGTTTAAAACTCACCTTAGTAGCATCCATATAGGAAAGATGATAGGGATTGGGAGTCAAACCGGCGGCAAAAGCTGCTATTTTCTCCAGTGGAGGAGTCTGGTCATCAATGCCGAAATAGTCATCAAAACTCATCCCTTCAGGGTCGAAAACCTGCAACGTGGCGCCGAAACCGAGGGGTGCAGCAGTCAGTGCGTAGATGCCTTTTGCACGGCAGGTGTTGAAAATCAGACGGCGCATGTCTATCTCAAAAAAATCAATGCTATCCACATAGACATCAGCGCCCTCAAGAAAAGCATGGATATTGTTTTCCGTAACTCCCTCTTCCATGACGCGAACTTCAGCATTCGGGTTGATATCCTTCACCATATCCGCCAGCACCTGCGCCTTATTGCGGTTGAGGGTGCTGTGGAATGCCCCGAATTGCCGGCTAATGTTGACCACATCGAACGTATCATGATCAGCGATGGTGAAGCGACCAACTCCAAGCCGGGCCAGGGTAAGAACATGGATGCCACCAACTCCCCCTGCGCCGGCAACCGCAACCCGTGAGGAATTGAGATGCTTTTGCTCTTCAACCGTCAACAGACCGATATTTCTCAAAAACTCTTCTTGAACAATGTTATTGTCCATTTTTTTCTCTCCGGTTTATTTTGACGTTATCCAATTAAATTCCTCCTCACACCTTTTCGTCAAGTCACTAAATTTCTTGAGCAAAATATCGTACAAACATCAATAGGCTACTTACTTGAACAACACCATTTTTCACTTCCGCCACTCAAACGGCACCCCTGACCTGCTTGCCTCGTTATCAAGGGCGGAAAGCTGTGCTTCCAACTCCTTGATGCGTGCTTCATCCCGCTCGATCTTGTCCATTTGCTCATTGTAGGCCACTCTATCCTGGGGGCGCTGATAAATGGTCCGCTTGCGACGAAGTTGATCGAGGGCCTCCCGTTTCTTGGGTAGCCCGTCCTGCAGAGCCTTCAGTTCCGAACGAAGAGCCGCAAATCGCGAACGCCACTCTTGCTCGGAAAGACCGCCGGTGGGTTTCTTCTCGGAACTGTTTGCAGGGGGCGTTGATTGCCGTTGCGGGCGGGACTCTGGCTTACTCTCCGTTGAGGGCGTCGGGCTTGCCATCGATGGACTCTTCCGGACACGCTTCCGGTACTTGGATGGTATTAGGTCGGGATTATCGGTGAAATTGACAACCCCCTTATTGTCGACCCATCGATAGGTATCAGCCCGAGCAGCACCACTGAACCCAGTCACTACTGCCAAAGCGATGATAAGTTGTTTCATCGTTCTTGCCACCTCCGCATCAATGCCTCCTCATGCTATACAATCAGCCCCAATGCCGCATGGCAACTGGCTATTTTGCGTTGACGACCAGGCACCTCAAGTGTATAGTACGGCGTTTATAAACTGTCAATCAGCCGAACTTCACTATATGAGGGACACATCATGAATTTTCGTTCAATCTCGATCACCTGCATGCTCTTCCTTGCCTGTGCATTGCCGGCAACGGCCAAGGAAACCAAAGAGATAACCTACAAGCTCAAGAACGCGGAACCTGTCGTTTTCAGCCACGACTATCATCTTGCCAAGTATAACAACAACTGCCGTATTTGTCATAACACCCTTTTCAATCTTAAGAATCGTAAACGTTACACAATGCTCGAGATGGAAAAAGGTAAGTCGTGCGGCGCCTGCCACACCGGCATCAAAGCCTTCAGTGTTGCCAATGACGCTGATTGCGTCCGTTGCCACAAAGGCAAACCCCGCCCAGTAGTCTTCAAGATGAAGGGGGCCACTGAAGTAGCTTTCAAGCATGAGATCCATGTTCCCAAGCTCGGTGGCAAATGCCGTACCTGCCATAGCAACCCGAACATAGTTGGTGTCAAGAAGGTTGCCATGGCCCAGATGGAGAAAGGGAAATCCTGCGGCGCCTGCCACGACGACAAGAAGGCGTTTACCGTTTCCGGCAACTGCGGCAAGTGTCACCAGGGAATGGCGCCGCCGAAAACCGTAGCGTTCAAGATCAAGGGAGTTGCCGACGCCACGTTCAGCCATGAGTTCCATCTTGGCATGTACAAATGTGCCAACTGTCACACAAAGCTCTTCGTATATCGGGCTGGCGCCAAACATAACACCATGGCCGACATGGCGAACGGCAAATCCTGCGGCGCCTGCCATAACGGCAAGGACGCCTTCGCCTCCACCGGTGACTGCGGGAAATGCCACCCGGGTCTCAAGCCGGGCAAGCTGACCTACAAGACAAGCGTCGGCGATGCTTTCTTCGACCATGGGTTCCATCTCGGGATGTTCAAGTGTGCCGATTGCCACACAAAAGTATTCAAATACAGGAAGGGTGCTTCCTCTGCCACCATGGCCCAGATGGAAGCGGGAGCTTCCTGCGGCACCTGCCACAACGGCAAGGACGCCTTCTCGGTGAAGGACGACTGCGTCAAGTGTCACAACATGTAATACCAATGTAAATATACACAAACCAGAAACGGCGGAGTGTTAGGACACTCCGCCGTTTCTGGTTTGTGGCACCATTGAATAAACAAGCGGCAACGACCTACATGGACCGCGCCCGCCTCAACGCATCCACTACCCCCTGAGGTGTTGCCTCAACAATCAACACCCGGGTCCCGAGGGACTTTCCCAGGCCATCCACCGACAGGTCATCCAGAAATATTCCCTCTCCTTCCTTGAGCATCACATCGGGAATCAAGACCGCATCACCAAGATCCCTTCCCGACAACTCTTCGACGATATCGCTGCCGGCAACGAGGCCGGTCACCGTAACCGATTCCCCAAAGAGTCGATTATGAACCGCCACGGGTTTGAAAGTGGCACCTGTCCTCGCCGAGAGCCTTTCGAGAAATGCAGCCAGATAGCGATAGGGGGATTCGCCGGTTACGACGGTGACCGTAACAGGCTTCCCCTTCCGGGCCTTCTTGAGGACACGCTCTGCCTCGTCGAGAAAAAGCGGAATCATGCCGACACCATTCTCAATTTGAGGTAAGTCGCCATAGGCTTCAAGGGGCGGAAACGGGAGTCCGGCCTTGATGTAAAACTCATCGGCGATAAAGAGAAACGGCGCTCCCAACTCGCGCTCCAGACGCTCCGCCGCAGGCTGCCAGTCACGAATGAAGGCCTTGGCATAGCTGGCCGTGACCGGCTCCAGCGCGGGGAGTCCACGCCGGTGTTTCGTGAGGCCAACCGGGACAATGGCAAGGGATTCAACCCAGGGGTGAAGTTCGACCAGATCCCGGACCGTCTTCTCAAGTTCGGTGCCGTCGTTCAGGCCGGGGCAGAGGACAATCTGGGTATGCATGGCAATGCGGGCAGCAGCCAGCTCCCGCATCACGTCAAGAATCGGCAGGATCTCCGTGCGACCCAGGAGCCGTTCCCTCAGAGCGGGGTTCGTGGCGTGGACCGAAATATAGAGGGGAGAGAGACGCTGGGCGACAATCCGGTCCAGGTCGTCACGGCCGATATTGGACAGGGTCACGTAGTTGCCGTAGAGGAAAGAGAGGCGGTAGTCTTCATCCTTCACGTAGAGGGGTCGCCGAAGCCCCTTGGGGAGTTGGTGGACAAAGCAGAAGACGCACTTGTTCCCGCACTGGGCCGGAACGGGCGGAGCAAAAACGAGGCCTAAGGGCTCATCGCCGTCTCGTTCTATCTCCGCCTCCCAGCGCTCCCCTGAGGGTTTCACAATTTCCAGAGTGAGCTCCTCGTCATGGGCATAGAACGAAAAGTCGATAATATCGCGGAGCGGTTGGCCGTTTATGGCCACAAGGCGGTCACCAGCCTCTATTTCCAGCTCTTCAGCAATGGTCCCCGGCTGAACGTAGTCGATAAGAAGTCCTTCCATCAGGTCCCCCGGTAGAATGGAGTGGTGAGATACCAGCCGGTGAGGTGGCGGAGAAAAACCTTCAGAACGGCCGCCACGGGGACCGCCAGGAGCATGCCGAAAATGCCGAACCACTGCCCGCCGATGAAAAGAGCGATGATTGCGACCACCGGATGGAGCCCCACCCTGTTGCCGACGATGGCCGGGGTGATGAGCGCCCCTTCGATGGCTTGCACGACCACGAACCAGCCGAGGCAGAGGAGTGGATGGAGCAGGTCGTGGAACTTGAGAAAAGCCATGGTCATGGACACCACAATTCCGAAGATGGTCCCCACATAGGGGATGATGAAGAGGATGCCGGAGAGGGTACCGATCGCGATTGCCAGGTCAACGCCGATCAGGGAAAGGCCGATGCTGTAGAGGACCGCCAGAATGGCGCAGACCGAGAGCTGCCCCCTCACGAAGGCGGAAAGGACACCGTCGATTTCGCTGCCGAGACCGGTTACCGTCTCCCGGGAACGCTCGGGCACCAGTTTCAGAACCCCCTCCTTGAAATGGGGCAGATCGGCCAGGAAGTAGTAGAGGTAAACCGGCGTGATGAAATAGCCGACCACGGTCAGGATGAACCCCAGGGTCGACGAGAAGGCCTTTTTCACGAAATCGTAGGCCCCACGGGCAATGTCGAAGGAGATGCCGCGCAGTTCGTTCAGCATCCGGTCCACCTGACGGTAGAGCTTATCCGGGGTTTCAATCTGAAGATAAACCTTCACCTTCTCGGGGATAAGGCCGTAAAAACGGTTCGCGTAATCAGGGAGGTTGATCTGCACCGCCGCCAGCTCGTTCTGGATGGAACCGGCAAAGAAGGCGAATGCCCCCGCAAAGCCGACAACAATCCCGGCCATGACCAGCAGGATTGCCACGACCCGCGGAACCCGCTTCCCTTCCAGCCATGACACGAGCGGATTGAGCACATAGGCGAGGATTAGGGCAAGGAGCACCGGAAGGAAAATGGAACTGAGCGACCAGGCAAAGAAAAGCCCCGCCAGGACGAGCACTCCGAGAATAATGAATGGAGAGTATTCTTTGAGATAGGTGATCACGGAAAAATATCTGCCGGCAAGACGCAACCGGCCCTCCCCCGTCAATGGGGGAAGGGCCGGTTACGCCCCGGTGGAAGGGGGTTACTGGTGAAGTTTGAAGGTACCGTCAACGGAGGTGATGGACGAAATGGCATGCTTGTAAATCAGCATATCGCCCTGGATCTCCATGAGAACCGAAAAATTGTCGAATGACTTGATGTACCCTTCGAGCTTTTCTCCCGACATGAGCCGAACAGCAACCTTGATCCGCTCTTTCCGCGACTGGTTGAGGTATTGATCCTGGATATTGAACGGTGCTTTTGCCATATGCCGCTCCTTTAATGATAAAATCCCATGACAGTACTCAAGATACTATCAAACTTCCCCGGATATTCAACCCAGATAATTTCCGAATCCCGGCGAAACCATGTCATCTGGCGTTTTGCATACTGCCGCGTGTTCTGCTTGATGAGCCGCACGGCCTCATCGAGGGAGAATCCACCGGCAAGGTGGGCGCAGATTTCCCGGTAGCCGATGGAGCCCATGGCCTTGAGGGTTGCAGGATATCCGGCTGACAGGAGTCCCCTCACCTCCTCAACAAGCCCCTCGGCGATCATCCGGTCCACCCGCTCCTCCACCCTTCGGTAGAGAAGCTCCCGCTCGACGGATATGCCGATCTTGAGGCAGCGGTAGGGCTCGTCGGCAAAGCGGTGCTCCTCCTGAAAGGCCGACAGGGGACGCCCCGTCAGGAGAAAGACCTCCAACGCCCGCACGATTCGGACCCCGTCATTGGGGTGAAGCCGGGCTGCTGCAACGGGATCGACCGCGGCGAGACGCCGGTGCAGGGACTCCAAGCCTTCGCTGTGGGCCCGGTCTTCCAGTTCGCGGCGGATATTGTCGTCTCCGCCGGGAGAATCCACAAGCCCTTGAGTCAGAATCCTGATGTAGAGACCGGTGCCCCCCACCAGAACGACCCGCTTCCCCCGACGCCCAATCTCCGTGATCGCCCGGGATGCGTGCTCGCGGAAGTCGGCTGCAGTGAAATTCACATCGGGATCGACAATGTCGTAGAGGTGGTGGGGAACCCGCCGGCGCTCCTCTTGGGAAGGCTTTGCGGTGCCTATGTCCATGCCCCGATAGACTTGCATGGAATCGGCGTTGACGATCTCGCCGCCGATCCGCTCGGCAAGCTCCAGGGCCAACGCCGACTTTCCCGAAGCCGTTGGTCCCTGGACGATGACGAGCCTGGCCTTTTCTTCTTCCCTCACGCCATCACTCCTACCGTTTGAACATCCGCTCCACCTCGGCGAGGGTGAGCCGCTGAAGGACAGGGCGGCCGTGGGGGCAGTTGGTTGAGTAGTCGGTGGCGTCCATCTGGGCAAACAGGGACTCGATCTGGGCGGTGGTGAGGGGGTGCTCTCCCCGCACCACGCTGTGGCAGGCAATGCGGGTAAGGATCTCCTCTACGGCGTCGGCAACGGAACGGTTCGCTCCGACCGCCTGGAACTCCTCCAGGGTATCCCTCAGGATGCGGAGGTAGTCCTTCCCGGCCAGAAGCCGCGGCACACCTTTCACCACCCAGGTGGTGCCGCCGAACTCATCCAGGTCAAACCCGAGGCGGCGCAGTTCCTCGCCATGTTCGCGCAACTCCGCCGCCTCACGATGGGAGAGCTCAAGGGTGTCGGGGAAAAGGAGCCCCTGCCCTTCCACCCCGCCGGCGGCGAACTGGGCCTTGAGGCGCTCGAAGGCCACCCGTTCGTGGGCCGCATGCTGGTCGATGATGACCAGGTCGCTTCCGTCCTGACAGAGAATGTAGGAGGCATGGAACTGACCGATGATCGCGAGCCGTGAGAAGTAGCCGCGATCCATGGACCGGTCCGGTTCCTCCTCGGAATGGTCTGGTGCCGGAATAACGGCAGACTGAGGCTGAAAGAAGGGACGGCTGGGGGCCGGCGATGGACGGTAGTTGACGAGGAGCTCCCGCACCTCGGCGACCCGTTCCGAACTCGTGGCTGGCTCGCGACGCTCGGGGACGGGTGAGGAAACCGTTGACGGCGAATCCTTGCGCAACCATGGGGTCGGGCGAAGCGCCTCCTCGATCACCCCCTGGATCACGTCGTGAACGACCCCCTGTTGCCGGAACCGGACCTCATGCTTGGTGGGATGGACGTTCACGTCCACCTCCCCTGCCGGCACCTGAATAAAGAGGACCACCACGGGGTAGCGCCCCCGCTCCAGGAAGTTGCGGTAGGCTTGGAGGACAGCGTGTTGCACCACCCGATCCCGGATGAAGCGGCCGTTGATGAAGGTGTAGAGATGGCCTGCGGCGGAGCGGCTCACATCGGGCCGGGCCACGAGCCCCCGCACCGCCACCCCCTCCACGGTGGAATCCAGTGGGTACAGGGCACCGGCAATGGTGCGCCCCAGCAGCGCTGCCACCCGCTCCTCCATGGTGCCGTTCAGGGCCCGGAAAACGGTCTTGCCGTCGTTCACATAGGTGAAGCGCACCTCGGGGCGGGAGATGGCGAGGCGGGTGAGGAGATCCCCCACATGGCCGGCCTCGGTCTCGGCACTCTTCATGAACTTGAGCCGCGCCGGCGTATTGAAGAAAAGGTTCCGCACGGTGATGACCGTCCCCTCGGCCATGCCGCAGGCCTTCACCTCCTTGATTCGCCCCCCCTCGGCGTAGATCTCCGTCCCTTCGATGGCTCCCCGCTGGCGGGTAGCAAGGGAGAATCGGGAGACGGAGGCAATGGAGGGGAGCGCCTCTCCCCGGAAACCGAGGGTGCCGAGGGCGAAGAGATCCTCATCGGAGGCGATCTTGCTGGTGGCGTGGCGTTCAAGGGAAAGGAGGGCGTCCTCCCTGGACATGCCGCTCCCGTCGTCGGTGACCCGTATGAGGCGCCGCCCCCCCGCCTCGATCTCAACAATGATGTCGCGACATCCGGCGTCCAGGGAATTTTCCACCAACTCCTTCACCACCGAGGCGGGGCGCTCCACCACCTCGCCGGCAGCAATCTTGTTGGTCAGGTTTTCAGGGAGAATTCTGATACGGGTCGACACGTGGTACCTCTTCCCCTCTAGCGATTCAATTCCGCTACGCGGGAATCGCAGCATATCATAAAAATAAAAAACCCGGAGCATTTCTCTGCCGGGCCTCTCCATGCGTGTCCGTCAAAAAAAATGCACCATACGCCGCAGGAAAACTGCTTCCGGGCGTACGGTGCTTGGTCCCAGTCCGGGAGGGTACCGGGCCAAATCTATTATTGCTGCTAGATCCTGTTCATTCTCCGGGCTGCCTCCATGAGCTCGCCCCTGAAGTCGGGATGGGCGACATTGATCAGGTTCATGGCCCGCTGCCTGGCTGTCTGGCCCCGGAGCTTGGCAACCCCGAACTCGGTGACGACATGGTCCACATCGTTTTTGCTGGTGGTGATGGAAGCTCCCGGCGCCAGTGTCGGCACGATGCACGATACCGTTCCGTTCTTGGCAGTTGCCGCCGTGCAGATGAAGGCCTTGCCACCACGGGATCTGTTGGCGCCGCGGGCAAAGTCGGCCTGTCCGCCGGTGCCGCTCCACTGCAGGTGGCCAAAGGATTCGGAGCAGCACTGCCCCAGGAGATCCACCTGGATGGTGGCGTTGATGGCGACCATGTTGTCGATCTGGCCAATGACGTACGGATCATTGACGTAGTCCACGGGATGCATCTCGATCGTCGGGTTTTCGTTCATAAAATCGAAGACTTTCCGCGTCCCCAGGGCAAACGTGCCGACGGTCTTGCCGCGGTGAAGGTTCTTGCGCGAATTGTTTACCGCGCCGGCGAGCATCAGGTCGACGATGCCATTGGAAATCAGTTCGGTGTGTATTCCCAGATCCTTCTTCTTGAGCAGAGCATTACAGACTGCGTTGGGAATGCCGCCCCACCCCATCTGGACCGTGGACCCGTCATCGATCATTTCCGCTATGTAGCCGCCTATTGCCTCTTCGATGGGAGAGATGGGTGGAATATCCTGCTCCTTGAGGGGCTCGTCGCACTCAATGATGTGAGTAACTTCCGAAATATGGATATGACAGTTGCCGTGGGTACGGGGGCACTGGGGGTTCACCTGTACCACAACCTTGCCGCCGGTCTGCACGGCTTTTCTAATCGCCTCCATGGTATAGCCCACGGAAAGACTGCAGGTGAAGTAGCCGTACTCGTCCATGGGGGAAACCACCGTCCCCGCCACGTCAACGGGCCAATACTCCCTCATAAGCTTGGGAACCTCGCTGAAGTGGTTGGGGACAAAGTCGGCCCATCCCTTCTGGACCGCCTCGCGGGAAACGTGGCTGGTGAACCAGGCGTTGACCTTGATGTGGGGAACGGAGTCCTCGGTAAAATAGTCGGGGCAGAGGTGATGCTGCTGGTTGACAACAACTCCTTCCAGTTCGCGCTTGCGTGCCGCCAAGGCTTTCACGAGAAGAGTCGGCTCCCCCACGCCAAGGGGAAAACAGAGGTGGTCGCCAGACCTCACGATTGATGCTGCTTCCGCCGCTGTACAGAGTTTCTGCTGGTATTCCTGCTGGAAATTCTTTTTGCTCAGTGTGACGACGTTCATGACCGTTACCTCCCTATGTGAGTATGTTCTGATGGACTGGACACTTCACTGCACCAATCGCATATACATCCTTCGGGACATTCTCCATTCGCGGGCGATGTCCCCTCAGCGCCAAACATCGATACACTACCTATAGCAATCTCAATACCAAACAATGTTATTTTTTCAAAAAGCACGATGCCGTCGCTAATGCGCTGTAAATCCACAGGATTATCAAACACCCTTCAATTATTAAATAATCTCTAACATTTATGCAGTAAACCACCGTTGTCACAGGACAGATGGTAATTAATTGCAACAACCGTAAAGATCATCGTCAATCCAATAAAAACTCATTTGTTTACAGCCTAAGAAACAAATGTAAACGACTGTTGTCACTACTCTGTTTGCGCGCTATCTCGCGGGAATGGTACGGACGCTTTATCAAATCCAAGCCCCTATTCAGGCAAGCAAGGTGTTTTGCCTTAAAACATTGTTTATCGGATTCAGGAGGGGATGTATGGAGAAATCGGAGGACAAGTAAAAGCAGGCGGGGGATCGGGGAAACCATCAAGTGGCAACATGATTGAGATTCGTAATAATGGATGGGACATTCAGCTCGGACAGCCATCATCGCCGGCATGCTTATGCAGTTTTTTGTAGAGTCCCTGCCGGGAGATTCCCAGCAGATGGGCGGCGTGGACTTTGTTCCCATGACTGAGTTCGATTGCCTCATGAATGAGGAGTTTTTCAAAGTCGTCGATAATCTGGCTGATGTCTTTTTGGCCGAGGCTGGCGCGGATAAACTCCTCGGCTCCCGAGGCAGCGACACGGGCGGACTCAATACCTTCGCGGGGAAAGAGCCGGCAAAGCTGGTCGGGTAAATGCTCTCTTCGGATCAGAGGCCCGACAACCACGTTGAAAGCGCTTTCTATGACGTTGCGGAGTTCGCGGATGTTCCCGGGCCAGTCGTAGCGGCTGATGATGTCCCACGCGTCGTCATCAAGTCCCTGCACGTCAAGGCCGAATTCGGTGTTGAACTTGGAGATGAAGCTGCTGATGAGCAAGGGTATATCTTCCCTCCGCTCCCGAAGCGGAGGGATGGCGAAGGTGACCACGTTGAGCCGATAGTAGAGGTCTTCCCGAAATTTCCCCTCCTTTACCTGCTGCTCCAGGTTACTGTTGGTCGCTGCCACCACTCGGACATCAACACTCCTCGAAACCGTGCTCCCCAGCGGCGTCAGCTCCCTCTCCTGCAACAGCCGCAGCATCTTGGCCTGCATATAGAGCGGCATGTCGCCGATCTCATCAAGGAAGATGGTGCCGGTATGGGCCTGCTCGAACCTCCCGAGCTGCCCCCCCTTCTTGGCACCGGTGAAGGCCCCCTCCACATAGCCGAAAAGCTCCGACTCCAGAAGGTGTTCGGGGATGGCCGCACAGTTCATGCTGACAAATGGCGCATACCGCCGGTTGCTGGCGGAGTGAATGGCGTGGGCGAAAAGCTCCTTGCCGGTCCCGCTCTCCCCCCGCAGGAGAATGTTGGAGGTTTTGAGGGCGACTCGCTGCAGGGTCTCCTTCAACTCCACGATCTTTCTGCTCTGACCGACGATACTGTTGATATCGTACTTGAAGTGGATCTCGGCCCCCGTGGTATGTCGCTGCTGTTTCTGCGGTTCCGCGGCCTGAAGCCTGTTGGCGATGAGCGTGATCTCCCGTATGTCGCTGAAGAGGATCTTTCCCACGCAACCGATGACCCTCCCCTCCTTGATAAGCGGGAAGATACTGGCGTAAACCTGCTTGCCGTTCAGGTAATGGGCAACCCCGATCTCGGGCTTGCCGGTTTCCATAACCATCGGCATGCGCGAGGGCTGGGAGGTAGTAGTGTAGGCTTGGCGAATGTGCTTGCCGATCATGGCCTGAGGGGTCGTGTCGAACAGCTTGGCGAAGGACTGGTTGACCAGGACCACAACCCCTTTGCGGTCGACAACGATGATGCCGTCATGGTCAAAATTAAGGAAGGAATTGGTGGAGCGAAGAATCTCGCCCAACTCGTCAGTCGAGTTGGTGAGGTCGTCGGGGAGCATTCTGATGAGAGAGAGTGTCCCCCCCACGATCCGGTCGCCATCGACGATCGGCACGTAATCGCAGACTATGGAGCCTGTCTTCGCCTTTATGACCTGGTTGCTGAAACTGATGCCACCTCGCATGAGGTTGCCGAGGTTCGCCAGATCGATCACATCGCCGATTCTCTTTCCCAGCAGGGGTTCAGGAGCTTCCCCTAGCAGTCTTCCAGCGGTCTCGTCGAGAGAAACAATTGCGAGGTCGGTATCTATCCTGAGAACCCCTGCGCTGCCGGACTCTGCCAATGGGTTCCCGTTCGACCCAGCCAGTGCGTTATCATCGGCACATTTCATGAAAAACCTTCCCCTCGCTCACCCGACACACCAATCATCACATATTGAAAATTATTAACCGGGATCGCGACAGCGTTTATTCCAGGTTATCTTTCTGCACAATATAATTGAGTTTATGCAAGAGGTTAGACAATTGTCAATTAATAAAACATTATTTCACCTAAATGCATGCCCATATTATACGGCAGATAATGCCCGCCCCAGGAACCTTGCAGGATTACCGTTGAACACCTGGGTTTCATTATCTTCGGGCAATCTCAGCTCCCTGACCATGCTGATGTAGTCAAGGGCAGCGCCGGCCTGGTAGAGAAAGGTATCAGTTCCGAAGCAGACCCGGTCGGGATAGTGCATGATAAAGTCGCGGTAGCCGGCAGGATTGCTCCGCATGTATGGCAGGAGACCGGCAATGTCGGTAAAGATGTTGGGATAGCGGTCGAGAAACGCACTGAACGCCTTGCGGCCGATCCCCAGGTGGGGGAAATTGACCCGTACCCGGGGGAAATCGTCCAGAAGGTCTTTCATCACGTCGCCGTACCGGCGGGCGTCCATGTGGTAGAGCAGCGGGAGATCATGGTTCTCGGCGTAGGCAAACAGGTCCCATTCCCTGCGACGATACTGTTCGAGACTGATGCCAAGGGTATCCGGCACGTTGCCGACACCGAGGTCGTTCTCGTTGTCAGGGAGATAGATCCCCTTGACCCCCTTGAACCCCTGCCCCATGTACCCGTCAAGGGCTGTCGCTACGTCGCCCCGCAGGTAGCGCGTATCGACGAACGGCAAGAGGGCGTGATCCACGGATTCCGCGAGCGCCAGCAAATCATCCGCTTCGTTGAAATGGGGATCCCCATGATTTTCGACGTAATCGGGAATCAGGTTCCAGGTGGTTTCAGGATCCGGGTGGGTATTCACCAAACCAGCGACAACCATCCGCCTGAGCCCTTCACGGCGCAGTAGGGCCATATCGCGGGCAAGAGCCGCCTCCTGCTGGCGTCCCACAAAGCAATGCATGTGGACATCGATAATCTCAGAGGTCATAATCGCGCTCCCGGCCGTAGAATATTCAGCACGGGCGGCCACTACCGCCCGCTGTAGCGGGGCGCCCGTTTTTCCAGAAAGGCCGTGACCGCCTCCAGATGATCGTCAGCATGGTGGGCCATGGCCTGGAAACAGGCGGTCGCATCGAGGAAATCCGGCAGGTCGCTGCGCTGGGCCAGTTTGAGCAGACGCTTCATGAGGCGCAATGCCTGGGGAGGTTTGGCGGCAATCTGACCGGCCAGCTCCCGTGCCCGCGGAAGCAACTCCTCCGGTTCCACGACCTCCAGGAACAGGCCCAACTGCTGCGCCTCCGCCGCCTTCATGACCCTTCCGGTGAACAGCATCTCCGCGGCCCGCTGGTACCCCACGAGGCGTGGCAGGAACCAGGCGCCACCATCCCCCGGAATGATGCCGAGATTGATGAAGGTTCCGCCAATCAAGGCCTTGTCCGAGGCGATGCGGATATCGCACATGCAGGCCAGATCGAGACCGGCCCCCATGGCCGGGCCATTGACGGCGGCAATGACCGGGATCTCCGCCCGGTGGAGGGCCAGCGGAACCTGCTGGATGCCGCGCCGGTACTGGTCCTGGACATCGACGGGCCCGCCGGCGAAGATGCCGCTCTTCTCCTGCATCTCCTTGACATTGCCGCCGGAAGAAAACGCCGCCCCCGCGCCGGTGACAACCAGCACCGAGACTTCCGACGAGGTGTTGGCCCACTGCACCGTCCGCACGATATCATCGACAAGGGTTGTTCCGGTCAGGGCGTTGCGCACATCGTCCCGCTGGAAGGTAAGGAGAGCTACCCCCCCGTGCAGCTCCAGGGAGGAATCCTTCAACTGCGGCACAGCCGCAACATTTAATACTTCACCGTTCATGCTGGATATCAAGCTCCCATAAAAAAAGAGGTGGCATGATCTCCATGCCACCTCCCATTGCTCACTTACACGCGTTCAAAGATCGTCGCAATTCCCTGTCCGACACCGATACAGAGGGACACGAGACCGTAGCGGGAGCCACGGCGCTTCATCTCATGGACCAGCGTGGCGGTGATCCGGGCGCCGGTGGAGCCGAGGGGGTGGCCGATGGCAATGGAGCCGCCGTTGACGTTCACCTTGGCCGGGTCAATCCCCAGTTCACGGATGCAGGGGATGGACTGAGCGGCAAAGGCCTCGTTCAGCTCGAAGAGGTCGATATCCTCGATCTTCAGGCCTGCCCGTTGCAGCACCTTCTGGACCGCCGGGATGGGACCGAGCCCCATGTACGAGGGATCGCAGCCGGCAACCGCGCTGGCCACGACCCTGGCAAGGGGCTTGTAGCCGAGCTTCTTGGCGGTTTCGGCCTCCATGAGGAGGAGCGCTGCGGCGCCGTCGTTGATGCCGCTGGAGTTGCCGGCGGTGACGGTGCCTTCCTTTCTGAAGGCAGCCGGCAGCTTGGCAAGCTGCTCCATGGTGACGTCGTTGCCGCGGGGGAATTCATCCCTGGAGACGATGATCGGGTCCCCCTTCTTCTGGGGAATGACCACGGGAACGATCTCGTCATTGAACTTGCCGGCCGCATCGGCGGCAGCCCATTTGCGCTGCGTTTCCAGGGCAAAGTCGTCCTGCTCCTGGCGGGTGAGGCCATACCGCACCGCCACGTTCTCGGCGGTTTCGCCCATTCCTTCCTTGGCATAGGGTTCAGTCATCTTCGGATTGGTGAACCGCCAGCCGATAACCGTATCAAACACCTTGATGTCTCGGGAAAAGGGAGATTCGGACTTGGCCATGACAAAGGGAGCACGGGTCATGGATTCGGTGCCGCCGGCAATGAAAACATCCCCTTCGCCCACTTTGATCGCCTGGGCCGCGCTGTTGATGGCATTCAGGCCCGAGGCACAGAGACGGTTGATGGTCTGCCCCGCAACCGAATACGGCAGACCGGCCAGAAGCGCCGCCATCCGTCCGACGTTCCGGTTGTCCTCGCCCGCCTGGTTGGTGCAACCGAGCACCACGTCCTCGACCAAGTTCGGATCGAGATTGTTACGCTTCACCAGTTCGGAAATACAGTGGGCGGCCAGGTCGTCGGAGCGGACGTTTTTCAGGGCGCCGTTGAATTTCCCCACCGGAGTACGGACAGCATCGACGATTACTGCTTCACGCATTGGAACCTCCATCGCTTTGCGAATTAAGAGTTAATTAGATGTACTGGCCGCCGTCCACCTTGATGCATTCGCCGGTGATGTGACGGGACTTCTCGGAGCAGAGGAAGGTGACCAGCCAGGCGACTTCTTCCGGCTTGCCCATGCGGCCAAGGACGATGTCGGCCAGTGATTTCTGTTTCACGTCTTCCGGCAGGGCTGCCATCATCTCGGTCTCGATGAGGCCGGGGGCGATGGCGTTGCAGTTGACGTTGGACTTGGCCAGTTCGCGGGCAAGGGCCTTGGTCAGGCCGATGATGCCGGCCTTGGCGGCGGAGTAGTTCGTCTGGCCGAATTTGCCGCGCATGCCGTTGATGGAGGTGACGTTGACGATCTTGCCGCTCCCCTGCTCTTTCATAAGCGGTGCCACGGCGCGGCAGTAGTTGAAGTACCCCTTCAGGTTGATGGCGAGGCAATCGTCCCACTGCTCCTCGGTCATCTTCCAGATGACGGCGTCGCGGTTGACGCCGGCGTTGTTCACCAGGATGTCGACGCTGCCGAATTCGGCAACGACTTTGTCCACCATCGTCTGGGCATCCTTGAAGCTGGCAACATCGGCCTGGACCGCTATGGCCTTCTGCCCCATCTTATGGATCTCCGCACAGATGGCGTTGGCCTCTTCGCTGTGCTTGCGGTAGTTGATGGCGACGTTGGCACCGCTTTTCGCCAGGTCCAGCGCTATGGCGCTGCCGATACCAAGACTAGCCCCGGTAACAATTGCATTTTTTCCTTTGAGCTCCATGTCTTCCTCCTTTTTGACTCTTCTGGGTTGGTGTTGTTATTCGGCATCCTGCTTCTGGGCCGGGCGTTCAAAATTTAAGCATTATGGTAAATAAGTACTGCAATACCTATTTTATGTCAACAAAAATTTACGCCTCTTATCTGGGACACTAGCAATTATTCAAAACAGACGCGTTCGTCTCCAGGAGGCACTGCTGCACCGGAAATAACTTGTTGATTTTCCTGGCTTCGAGGGTTGAGGTGGCAATAGTGGGGGCCAAGTGCCGCACAGAGTCTGGCAGCCGCGCTCTCCAGCACCGGGAGACTTCCTTCCGGTCGCTGCAGAACAGAAGCTATTTGAGCCACGGTCTCCTGATATGCCCCATGGGGCTCCGCAGAAAGGAGGCCATTATTTTCCAATTCCTTCCGGCGCTGGATACACCTGCCGATGACCAGTGCCGCCAGTCCTCCCTCCACCACCACAAGATGGTTGGCGTCGAAGCTCTTTGCCATGGCGACCAGGCGGATGACACGGTGATGAAGGCGCGCCAGCAATCGCTCTGCCATGAGGGAGGATTCACTCTCTGCCATGGCGTGAAGGTCCCGCACAATGGCACTCAGAAGGGAACGCATCCGCATTGCCGGATTGATCGGCATCAGGTAGTGAAACGAAGCCCAGGCAATCCCGATACCGGCAACGGTGGCAAAGGCGCCGGTCAGCAGGTCATAAGCCGTACCGGTGAGCGGGACGCCGGGTTGCTCGACGAACATGAAGATGAGCGTGGCGTCAGTGGCGGCAGCCACCGTTTGTCGATACTGCATGGCGAAAACGCCGAGAAGGATCAACGGAGCGATTACGGCTCCTTCAACGAGGGGATTGGTCACCCCCGGCAGCAAAACCAGCCGGCAAAAAAGAGCAGCCGCGGAACCAATCGAGGCGCCGACAAAGACGTGAACCAGTGTATCGGCGGGAAAATCCCGCGTGGAAAAGAGACTGACCATGATGGATGCGGGCATCAGCATCACTGCCCCCTGCTTCCACCCGGTCACCTGCCAGATCAGCCCCACGGTGAGGATAGCGACAGCGGCTCGCAGCGCAGCCCTCTGCCCCGCACTCCAATCCCGATGGCGAATGAGCCGACTCGCGCTTTCCTCTTCGGGTATGCCGGGCGCAGTATCGAACGCCGACAGAACGAGTCGAAGGGCCGACACGAGGTCTGTCAGCGCCTCCCCCAGAATGGGAAGATTGGCCACGGTCTCGGTCGCAATCTCCTGGAGATCGTCGATGCATGACGCGGCAGTCGTGTCTCCTTTCAGGTTGCCGGCAACCTCCTCAAGGCGCAGGACACGTTGGCTCAATCGATCGTCGCTGGAGGCATGCCGACCGCTTCCCTGGGCAACCGACCGACCGGCGGCCAGAAGGGAGAGAAGCGAGGCAACGAGACTTTGAATGTGGCGCTTTTTCCTCTTGAAGCGCAGCGACCCCGCCCCAACAACATCGATGAGGCTTTCGATCTCTGCGATCTCCAGCAGAATTTCCTGTTCCAGCCGCGCCTGGCTACTCTCGCCCCCATGACGCAGCAGCAGCGCCAGCCACGCGACGGCCTCCCCGGAAACCCGGCGCAGTCGGTCCACATAGTCGTCCTTCGGCTGGCGGGGGGTAAACAGGAGCGTGACCGTCGTCGCGACCATGATTCCGACGATCGTCCCGGCGATTCTTCCGAAGGCGAGGTCATGGAGATGGAGGGGGGTTTGGTAGGCGCGGGCGCCAATGATGGCACAGGTACAACCGGCCAGAAGAATGGCGTAGGAGCGAAGGCCATAGATCAGGTTGCCGATGCCGACACACCCTGCCAGCCAGAGGGAAAGCGCAAGGGTGAGGACCAGAGGCGACGTGACGTGCAGCATGAGCAGCAGCCCTGCCGCGGCCCCGATGGCCGTGCCGACGAGGCGGTAATAGCTCTTCTCCAGCAAAAGCCCCCGTGTCGGCTGGATCACGATGATCGCCGTCATTGCCGCCCAGTAGGGAGACTCCAGACGCAACAGCACGGCTACCGCAAGGGAAATGAGGGCGGCAGCGGTACCGCGGACCGCGAGCATCAGTTGTGGCCGCTGGAGGACGAGTTGCCTGCGTACGGTAAGGGTAAGCATGTCAATCACATTGTCTTTGTGCATGAAATATAGTTAGCATGCATTCTATTTTATTGCTATCTTTTTAATCCCTTGAGGACGGTTCATGACAACCCACCATTCTGTGATATTAGGTAAAGACACCCGACTGCTTCCAAGGGCCGACCGATTCCGGTCCGCTTGCCTGGATGCCCGGAATGGATGAAGCGCCACAGAAGACTCGGCAGAGAGGGAATCCCGAGGATGATCCCGATTGAGATCGTTTCCACACTATCTCTCCTTTATATTGGCCTTCTGTATGCCGTAGCCTATTTTGCCGACAGACGGCATGAGGCCGGCCGGAGCATCGTTGCCAACTCCTTCGTCTATTCCCTCTCCCTGGCCGTCATTTACACATCATGGACCTTTTACGGTTCCGTGGGACGGGCCGCCACCAGCGGCATCGAATTCCTCACCGACAGCCTAGGGATAACCCTCATGGCCTTCTGCTGGTGGTTCCTGCTGCGGAAGATGGTGCGGGTCAGCAAGGAGCAGAACGTTCGCAGCATCGCCGACTTCATCTCCAGCCGCTACGGAAAGTCACCGCTCCTGGGGGCGATCGTCACCATTATCGTCATTGCGGCGTTCCCTCCGTACATTGCCCTGCAACTCAAAGCAGTGGCCCACACCTTCGATCTCCTCACAAAACCGCCCCACATCGCCGGCAGTCTGAACAATCTCATCCCCGCGCTCCCCCCTTTCGCGGATACCGCCTTCATCGTCACCCTGTTCCTCGCCCTTTTCGGCGTCCTGTTCGGAGCGCGGCACCTGGACGTCTCCGAGCGCCACGAGGGGCTGGTTGCCGCCATCGCCCTGCAATCGGTGGTCAAGCTCGTCGCCTTCGTCACCGTCGGTATTTTCGTCACCTACGGCCTATTCGACGGCTTCGGAGACATCTTTTCCCGCTTCGCAGCCCAATTCCCCGACCGGACGAAGCTCTTTCTCGTGGGCCCCTCCCATGTCACCCATTCCCAATGGTTCTCGCGATTATTCATGATCATGATTTCGTTCATGTTCCTCCCCCGCATGTTCCATGTCATGGTTATCGAGAATGCCGACGAGGGGCACATTAAAGACGCCATGTGGCACCTCCCCACCTATGCCTTTCTCCTCGCCCTGTTCGTGATGCCCGTAGCCCTGGGAGGCATCATCCTCAGCGGAGGGGATACCGCCATGGCCGACTTTTTTGTTATCCACCTCCCCCTGGAGTCCGGTCATCCCTGGCTGGCCTTGCTGGCTTTCATAGGAGGCTTTTCCGCTTCGGCGGGAATGGTCATCGTCGAATCGGTGGTGCTCTCCACCATGATTCTCGACCATCTGGCCTTGCCGGTGATTCTGAAGCTCAGGCTGGAAGCTTCGGACATATCGAGGGTGCTCCTGAACACAAAACGGGCGGGGATCATTGCCGTCGTCTTTTTCGGCTACCTCTACTACCGGTTCATCAGCGAATCATACGCACTGATCAACACCGGTGTCGTCACGTTCATCGCCGTGGCCCAGTTCGCGCCGTCCGTCATCGGGGGGCTCTTCTGGAAGCGTGCAAATCGTCGCGGGGCGCTGACCGGTATCGTGCTGGGATTCGTCGTCTGGTTTTACACCTTGCTGATTCCCCTCTTTGTCAACTCGGATTGGCTGCCTGGCGATCTTCTTGATAACGGCCCCTTCGGCCTCGGATTCCTGCGCCCCCTGGAACTGTTTGGCCTGAGCGGTCTCGACATGATCTCCCACTCACTGTTCTGGACCCTGTTCTTTAACCTGGGGGCCTTCATTGCCTTTTCCCTCCTGAGCGACCCGGACGACAGCGAAACCGAACAGGCAGTGAAATTTGTGGATGTTTTCGAGGTGCGCGAAGAGCCGGTCACGCGCAAGAGGATGAGCAAGTCATTCGCCGTCGTGGAATTCGTGGATCTGATGACCAAGTTCATCGGCCAGGACCAGGCCCACGCCGCCATCGCCCGATTCCTTGAACACAAGCAGATCGATGAAAAAGGAAGCCTCTCGGAATACGAGCTTCCTATCCTGAAACGGTATACCGAGAAGGTTCTGGCCGGTTCGGTGGGGGCAGCATCGGCAGGGATCATCGTGGACAGCTATCTGGCTGCGCGGGGAAGTGAACTTGAGGACGTTTTCGACATTTTCGGCACGGTTTCCCTCAGCCGCACCGCCAGCAGGGAACAGCTTGGTGTTCTCTACGAAGCTGCGCGGTTAGTGGCAGGAAAGTCCGACCTGAAGACCATCCTTGACAGCATCCTTGAGCTTCTCCAGCAGCAGTTCAAGTTCGACACGTGCGTTATCCGCATTCTTGACGAAGAAATGAAGACACTTACCGTGCAGAGCCAGAAGGGGATGAGCTCCGATCACCTGAATGAATCGGATCGTGAGTTGAGCAGGGGAACATACTCCGGCGAAGCATTCCTCACAAACTCCGCCGTAGTGGTCAACGATGCGGATTCCATGGACAAGCCCGCCTCCGCCCTGGTCGCGCGACGTGAAGGAATCAGGTCATTTGCCCATGCCCCCATCACGGTCGAAGGGAAACCCGTGGGTATTCTGTCGGCCTTCTCAAAGTCGAGGAAGGGGATCTTCACCGACGAGTTCGTTGAACTCTTCACCAATCTGGCGGGACAGATCGGGATAGCCCTTCGCAACGCCCTCCAGGCCGAGAAGCTGATCCAGGCGAAGGAGCATGAAAAGGAGATGCAGATCGCCCGGACTATCCAGATGGGGCTCCTGCCGACGCGGGCACCGGATGTGGCGGGAATATCCCTGGCGGGAACGTGTGTCCCAGCCCGGGAGGTGGGGGGAGATTACTACGATTTCCTGGCACGCGGCGCCACGGGTCTCGACCTGGTCATCGCCGACGTATCGGGTCACAACGTCGGTGCCGCCCTCCTCATGGCGGAAGTGCGCACCATCATCCAGGCAGAGGCGAAGATCGTCCGGGGTCCCGGCGAGATACTGGGCGTCCTCAACGACTTTCTCTACGAAGACCTCACCCGTGCCGAACTCTTCATCACCATGTTCTACCTGAACTACGATGCCGGGACGCGGCTGCTTTCCTTCGCCAGCGCCGGTCACAATCCGCCGATACTCAGGAGGTCCGGTTCGCGGGCCTGTGAGTACCTCGACGCGGAGGGACTCATTCTCGGCATCAAGAGAAAGATCGCGTTTGAAGAGAAACAGGTGCGACTGGAACCGGGAGACATCCTCCTGCTCTATACCGACGGCATCACCGAGGCGGCAAATCCCGCCGGCGAACTGTTCGGCGAGGACCGGCTCTGTTCCCTTCTCGCCGAGTATCTCGCACTCCATCCCCAGCAGATTATCGACAATCTCCTCGCCGAGGTCAGATCGTTCGCCGCAAACCAGAACCTGACCGATGACGTCTCCCTGGTCGTTCTGAAGGCACTCTAAGAGGCCGTGGCAGGAATTATACTCTGATCGCAGAGCGCCTGATAGGCGAGGATCCGGCTCCGCATGTCGTCGGGAAACGGTATCACCTTGAAGGAGCCGGTTTCCTCCGAGATGTAGCAGGCCGACATCTCAGCATGGAAACAGGGCTCACCCCGGTCATCATACCCGGCAACCTCATACCCTATGCTCGATTTCCCCAACCGCGGAATCCCGACCGCCATGGTGATTACCTGACCGGGGACAAGGGGGGCCAGCCGCTCGCACCAGACCTCCCGGAAAGGGGCTCCCCTCTGGAGGATGCACTGCTCCCGCCATGAAATGCCCAGGGTCTCCCGGTACCACTCCCCCGCCGCCTCGACGGCGTAGTTGAGAAGTCGCGGAGCGTAAACAGTGCCGGAAAGCGTGCAATCCCCATAGGCCACGCGACGCCGGACGGTAAAGGGGACCCCATCGGACTGCACTCGGGAGGGGAACGGTTCGCCGCAAATCCTTTGAGCGACAGTACCCGGCTCCCCGTCTGCCTGCTCCAGACAGGCCTCAATCCGCTCGCGGTAACGGGGCGGAATCGGAACCGGTGCGCGGTTCCGCCCCGCGCTGAATTGCGCCACGAGGGTGGCCCGAAAAAAGACGCCGCCGGAGTCGTCCTCTCCGGCGGCGCTAAAAGTCACTGAGGAGCGGTCGACAGCGGTCGCCCTTACCCGCACATACACTGTCTGGTCGGCAATCACCGGCCGGAAGTACTCGCACCCCATCCGCACGAACGTCACATCGAGATCGTGCCCCTGGAGCAGATCCGGCCAGGAGACGCCAAGCACATCCCCGTACCAGGCCTCGACGGCCTCCACGGCGTAATCGACAGCCCGCGGCGTGAAGTAGATGCGGGCGGAGTCACAGTCTCCGAAATCGACTTTTCGTCGATAGGTAAACAGTGTCCCGGACACGCGCGCCTCCCCATGAATACCCATTTCAGAAATACCCGAGCTGGCTGGAAATTTCCTCAGCCCCTTTTTTCGCGAGGGGGATGAGCACCTCATTGATCCGCTCTTCGCTGAACCGCGTGATGGGGCCGGGAAGAACAACTGCCCCGATGACATTGGAACTGTAATCGTGAACAGGAGCCGCGACGCAGGTGACTCCCACCTCCAGCTCTTCCCGGCTGACGGCGTACCCCTGCTCTTTCAACGGCTGGAGGTGCTCCAGAAATGATGCCGGATCGGTGATCGTAGAGGGGGTGTTCCGCTCAAGCTTGTGCTCCGCAAGAAACCTTGCCACTTTGTCTTCCGGGAGGTGGGCCAGCTGTATCTTCCCGGCCGCCGTGCAATAGGCGGGAAGCCTCATGCCGATGGGGGGTACGACCCGCACCGGCTGGCTGCACTCCACCGCATCGAGGCAGACAATGGAAAAATCCCTCAGAACCGTCAGGCAGACCGTCTCGTTGCTCTCCCTGACCATGGCCTCCAGGGTTGGTCTCGCCCGGCTGACGAGCCTCATCTGCCGGGAAACCATCCGGCTGAGGTGAAAGGCCTTGAGGCCGAGCCGGTAGCTGCCGGTGGTCGAGTTATGCTCGATGAACCTGCGGGACTCCAGGGTCGCCAGCAGCCTGAACACGTTGTTCTTGGGAAGCTGCAGACGCCTCCCCAGCTCGCTCAGGCTCAGCTCGTTGACATCCCCCCGGAACTGCTCCAGCAGCTCGAAGGCGTGGTCGACCGATTTTATCACAGGAACCGCTTTGCTTTTTGTCTTCATGGTTCGTGTTCCCTCCGGCTGTCAGGAACCGTACGACGAAGCAATCCCCCGGCAGAGCCGGGGGATTCCCCTTACGCCATGGCCTCGGCCATCACCTCGGCGATGTCCTTCACCCGAACCTGCTCGGCCCCTTCGTCTTTCAGGCCGTCCTCCATCATGGTCATGCAGTAGGGGCAGCTGACGCAGAGGGTGTCGGGCTGTTGCTTGAGGGCTTCTTTCACCCGTTCCAGGTTGATCCGGCTCCCGATCTGCTCCTCCATCCACATGCGGCCGCCGCCGGCGCCGCAACAGAAGCCGTTCTCCTGGTTGCGCTCGAACTCGACCGGAGCCTTGCCGGTTGCCGCCTTGATCACCGCCCGGGGAGCCTCGAAGGTGTCGTTGTGCCGCCCCAGATAGCAGGAGTCGTGGAAAACAATCTTCCCCTGGTCAGCCTGTTTGGGGAGCTTCAGTTTCCCCTGCTCCACGAGCTTTGCAATCAGCTCGCTGTGGTGGAGCACTTCCACCTCCAGCCCGTACTGCTTGTAGTCGTTCTTGAGGGTGCTGAAGCAGTGGGGACACTGGGTGACGATCCGGGTGACACCCCGCTCCTTGAAGAGGGCCACGTTCTCCTTGGCCATCTTGTCGAAGACGAACTCGTTCCCCAGACGCCGCACGCTGTCGCCGCAGCACTGTTCTTCACGCCCCAGGATTCCCCAGGAAACCCCGGCCTTGTCCAGGATCGTGGCCAGGGCCACGGTGACGTGCTTGGCGCGGCTGTCGAAGGAGCCTGCGCACCCCACAAAGAAGAGATAGTCGGTCTCCCCGGCCTTGAAGGGGCGCTCGCCCAGCAGCGCGGCCCACTTCCCCCGGTCCGACGGGGCGATCCCCCAGGGGTTGCTCCGCTGCTCCATGTTCTCGAAGAGGTTCAGGAGTTCCTCGGGGAACCGGGCCTTCTCCTGGACCAGGTGGCGGCGCATCTTGATGATCTTCGGCATCTGCTCGATGAGGACCGGGCAGACGCTCGTGCAGGCGCCACAGGTGGTGCAGGACCAGAGGGCATCCTCGTGATTGGACCCTTCACCCTGGGGACCGATCAGGGGGACAACACCCCGGTCGCCATGCTTCAGAGCCGACCCGTTATCGAGCAGGTTTACCTTGATGTCGTGGACAATGCGCCGGGGGTTCAGGGGCTTGCCGGTGTTGTGGGCCGGGCAGAGGTCCTGGCAGCGGCCGCATTCGGTGCAGGAGAGGCTGTCGAGGAGATCCTTCCACGAGAACTGTTCCACCTTGCTCACCCCGAAGCGATTCCCCACCTTGAATTCTTCCCGGGGCTGGACATTGGGCTTGTCCAGGCTCCGGAAGTAGCAGTTGGGGATGGCGGTAAGGATGTGCATGTGCTTGCTGCGGGGGAGAAGGTTCATGAAGAGGAGGAGCACCACGGCGTGGACCCACCACGATACGGTGGCGATGCTCTCCAGGGGCCTTCCGGAAAATCCGTCCAGGAAGGTGGCAATCGCGGACGATACGGGCTTCCAGTTCCCCGGCTGCCCCATGGCGATCTGGGCGGCATTGAGGAGAAAGAAGGCAACCATCAGCGTGGCGATCATGGCCAGGATGAGAAGGGCCTCGCCGCTTCTGGGCGAGGTGTAGTCGTTCCCCAGGTACGCGGGAGGAAAGAGGACCCGCCGCACAAAGGCAATCGCCACGCTGACCAGGGCCACCAGCGACACGATGTCGAAGAGGAACTCAAGGCCGTGGTGGAGCGGCGCCGGCAGGGCCGCCAGGCTGAAGCTCGGAAAGAGCCCCTCCAGGAGAAACGCACCGTTGGCCACCAGCAGGAGCATGAACGCCCAGAAGAGGAAGAAGTGATTGAAGCCGTAGGGCCTGGCCAGAACCCGCTTCTGGCCGAAGGCATAGGAGAACATCCCTGCCAGCCGCTCAGCCGGGTTGTCGAAGCGGTTCTCGGAAGCGCCGACGGCAACCAGCTGCAGGCGCTGATAGCAGCTGAAGCAGAAAGTCGCGACGGCGACCACAAAGAGCGGAATGAAGAGCGAGTGGTTGATTGCCATGATACACCTCACAAACGATATTGCGATGACGGCGCAGAATCAGACCGCGACCCGGTCGGGGATGACACCGCCGCGCTGGCCCTTCAGATTGCGGACCTTGCGGATGATTGCCGGAACGATCTGGAACAGATCGCCGACAATGCCGTAGGTGGCCACCTGGAAGATGGGGGCCTCGGGATCGCGGTTGATGGCGATGACAACATCGGAGTCCTGCATCCCCACCAGGTGCTGGATTGCCCCGGAGATGCCGCAGGCGACGTAGATCTTGGGACGGACGGTCTTGCCGGTCTGGCCCACCTGGCGGCTGTGGGGCATCCAGCCGGCGTCAACGGCACTCCGGGAAGCGCCGACCACCCCGCCCAGCTCGTCGGCCAGCTCTTGGAGCATGGCGAAGTTCTCCTTGTTCATGAGGCCACGCCCCCCGGAGACGATAATCTCGGCGCCGGCGATGTCGATATCCTTGCCGCCCTTGTCGCTCAAGACCTCGATAACCTTGACCAGCACATCCTCCTCGCGGAGGTTGTACTGCTCGCGCACCACTTCCCCGGTCCTCCCCACCTGAAACTCGGGCATGGGCATGACGTGGGGACGGACCGTAGACATCTGGGGCCGGAACCGGTCGCACATGATGGTGGCCATGATGTTGCCGCCAAAGGCGGGGCGGGTCTGCATGAGGTTGCGCTTGTCGTCGATGCCGAGCCCCGTGCAGTCGGCGGTGAGGCCGGTCTTCACCACGGTGGCCACGGCGCCTGCCAGGTCGCGCCCCTGGCCGGTGGCTCCCATGAGGATGATCTCGGGCCGGTGCTTGTTGATCAGGTGGCAGATGGCGTCGGTGTACGGCTTGGTCCGGTAGTTGGCGAACACAGGGGCATCGAGGGTGATGGCCTTGTCGGCGCCGTAGCCGAACGCTTCGTCACAGAGGTGTTCCACCTTGTGACCGATGATCACCGCGGAGAGTTCCACGCCGAGGCTCTCAGCCAGTTCCGCACCGGTTCCCAGAAGCTCCCAGGAGACCTTGGCGGCCTCGCCGTCGTACTGCTCGATGAATACCCAGACGCCCCGATAGCGGGCGAGCATCTCCCGAAGCTGTTTCTCCCCTTCGTCAACCTCTTCCTCGACGGCGCCGTGCTGCTTCTCCCACTGCTTCAGGAGCTCCAGTTCCTCGGGAGTGTAGAACATCTCCAGGGCGCCGGCCGCGCAGACCTTCACGCACTTGGCGCAGCCGATGCACTTCTCGGCAAGGACCGATGGTTCACCGACGGCATTCATCTCGATGCCGTCCACCGGGCAGGAACTCTCGCACCGGGCGCCGCAGGCAATGCACTTTCCCTCGACGATGCGGGCCTTGCCGCGGGGCTTCTTGATTGGCTTCTTCGTTTCAGTCATTGTCATTCCCCCTTCACATCTCACACTGCCAAGAGATCCTTGCTGAGCAGCTTGTCGATCAGGAGGTTGGCCGTCCCCTCCGGATCACCGACACCGTCGCCGATGATCTCCCCCTTGTCCCGCTCCGGGGAGAAAATCTTGCTGACCCAGGTGGGGGAACCCTTCAGGCCCACCGTTTCCACGTCGAGCTTGAGAACCGAGTTGTCCCATACCTTGACTTCGGTCTCCTGGGCCGCAAGGCGCATCGGCACCGTTGGATAGCGGGGACGGTTCAGTTCCCGGACCACGGTAATGACCACGGGCAAAGGAGCCTCGACGATCTCGTGCCGCCCTTCAAGCTTGCGCCGCACCCGGATCACATTGCGCTTCAGATCGAGGAACTCGATCCGGTCCACCAGGGTGAGCTGGGTATACCCAAGGCGCGTGGCAATGCCGGGACCCACCTGGGCGGTATCGCCATCGATGGTCTGCTTGCCGCAGAAGACGATCCCCACCGATTCCTCGGCTCCCAGCTTCTCGATGGCCGCCGAGAGGACGTTGCTGGTGGAGAGGGTATCGGCACCGCCGAAAGCGCGGTCGGAGAGCAGAATCGCCTCGTCAACGCCAAGGGCGCAGGCCTTCCGCAGGGTCGCCTCGGTGTTCGGGGGCCCCATGGAGATGGCAACCGACCGCAGACCGTAGCGGTCCTTGAGGTTCAACCCCTCCTCCAGGGCATGGGTGTCGTAGGGGTTGACGATGAAGGGGATCCCTTCCCGGACCAGGGTGTTGGTCACCGGGTCGATCTTCACCTGGGTGGTGTCGGGCACCTGTTTGATGCAGGAGATCACGAGCATAGAACTTCTCCTTGGGGTTCGCGGCTCGTGCAAGACTGACCCGCGGTAGCCTTGCACGAGCCTCGTTCGTTAAACCGCTATCTTCAGCCCGCCGGGCTTGTACACTTTCAGGAGCGCCTTGGCCATGTCGGCCGGGCTTTGGGCCACGCTGATGCCGCACTCTTCGAGGATGGCGACCTTCTCCGTGGCCGTCCCCTTGCCGCCGGCAATGATGGCGCCGGCGTGACCCATCCGTTTCCCCGGAGGAGCGGTGATCCCGGCGATGTAGGCTGCCACCGGCTTGGTCATGTGCTCCTTGACGAAGCGGGCGCCCTCCTCCTCGGAGTTGCCGCCGATCTCACCGATCATGATCACCGCCTCGGTGTCCGGGTCCTCCTCGAACATCCGGAGCACGTCCACGTGGTTGGTGCCGTTCACCGGGTCGCCACCGATGCCGACGCAGGTGGACTGCCCCAGACCAACGTTGGTCAGCTGCCAGACCGCTTCATAGGTGAGGGTGCCGGAGCGGGAGACGACCCCCACTTTCCCCGGCTTGTGGATGTAGCCGGGCATGATGCCGATCTTGCACTCTCCCGGGGTGATGACGCCGGGACAGTTGGGGCCCACGAGGCGGGTCTTTTTCCCCTGCATGTACTGCTTCACTTTCACCATGTCGAGGACCGGGATTCCCTCGGTGATGCAGATGGCCAGCTCGATGCCGGCGTCAACCGCCTCCATGATGGCGTCGGCCGCAAACGGCGGCGGCACGTAGATGACCGAGGCGGTGGCGCCGGTGGCATATACGGCCTCCCGCACCGTGTCGTAGACGGGGAAGCCGTCGATGACCGTCCCCCCCTTGCCGGGGGTGACGCCGCCGACCATTTGCGTGCCGTACTCCCGGGCACCCTGGGCGTGAAAGAGGCCGGTGGCGCCGAGGCCCTGGGTGATGACTTTCGTGTCCTTGTTGATAAGAATGCTCATCTCTCTCCCCTCCTCAGGCGGCAACGGCCTGGACGATTTTCTGTGCTCCGTCGGCCATGCCGTCGGCGGCCACGATGTTGAGGCCGCTTTCGGCCAGCATCTGCTTACCAAGGGCCACGTTGGTCCCTTCGAGCCGCACCACGAGCGGCACCTGGAGCGATACCTGCCGGGCCGCCTCGATGACGCCGGTGGCGATGACGTCGCACTTCATGATGCCGCCGAAGATGTTGACGAAGATCCCCTTTACGTTCTTGTCGGAGAGGATGATCTTGAAGGCCTCGGTGACCCGCTCGATGGTGGCCCCGCCCCCCACGTCCAGGAAGTTGGCCGGCTCGCCGCCGGAGAACTTGATGATGTCCATGGTAGCCATGGCGAGGCCCGCGCCGTTCACGAGGCAGCCGATGTTGCCGTTGAGGGAAACGTAGGAGAGGTCGTGCTGGGAGGCCTCAACCTCGTTGGGATCCTCCTCGTCGTAGTCGCGCATGTCGGCGATCTGCAGGTGCCGGAAGATGGCGTTGTCGTCAAAGCCGAATTTGGCGTCCAGGGCCAGGAGATCCCCTTCTTTGGTGACGACCAGGGGGTTGATCTCAAGAAGCGAGCAGTCGCAGGCGATGAAGGTGGTGTAGAGATTCTCCAGGAGCTTCTGCGCCTTGGGAAGAAGCTTCCCGGTGAGCCCCAGGCTGAAGGCCAGGTTGCGGCACTGGAACGGGGTCAGCCCCACCAGGGGATCGATGGCTTCCTTGAAGATCTTCTCCGGGGTCGTTGCCGCCACTTCTTCGATATCCATCCCCCCCTCGGTGGAGGCCATGACCGTCACCTTTGACGTGGTCCGGTCCACCAGGAGGCTTACGTACAGCTCCCGGTCGATGTTGCAGCCGTTCTCCACCAGGACCCGGGTGACGACCTTGCCGTCAGGACCGGTCTGATGGGTGCGCAGGGTCATGCCGAGCATGTTCCGGGCGATGAGCTGCACTTCCTCGTTGGTGCGGGCCAGCTTCACCCCCCCACCCTTGCCGCGGCCACCGGCGTGGATCTGGGCCTTCACCACCCAGGGGCCGTCACCGAGACGCTTGGCCCATTCACGGGCGCTGGCGCCGTTATAGCAGACGTGCCCATCGGGGACGGGTACGCCGAATCTGCGTAGGATTGCTTTTGCCTGATATTCGTGGATGTTCATCCGATTCCTCCCGCGAGTCAGTTTTTTAATTCACGTATCGCAGTACCAATTTAGCAATACGGTACTTCAATACCGATTTAATGGCAAGCAAAATTTTTTCACTTTTCATGGCGGCATATGGAAGTGACCATCAGTGCAACAGAGGGCGAGATTTGTCCTATTGCATCGATAGCCATGCATGGGAATGGCAGGGGAGCTGCTTGCCCCGCCCCATCGGGGTACGGCAAGCAGCTCCCGTTCATCAGGGTTTGAATTCATCGCATTCTCCCTGGAGCTACTCTTGAGACTCCTGCAAACAACAGCCTTGTAGGAGCCTCATTTCTCAGGCAATCACCCTTTCCACTAGGATCTCAGCGATATCCCGGGGAACGAGCTTCCCTTCCAGCTCCGCCCCCTTGATCCCGTCCTCGAACATGGTGAGACAGAAGGGGCAGTTGGAGACGAGGGTGCCGGTGCCGGTTTCCGCCGCCATCAGGGCGCGCTTGCCGCTGATCCGGCTCCCCAGTTTCTCTTCGGCCATGATCCGCCCGCCGCCCGCGCCGCAGCAGAACCCCTCCGCCCTGCTCCGCTCCATCTCGCGGATGGTGCCGCCCGCTGCCGCCACCAAGGCCCGCGGTTCTTCATAGAGGTCGTTGTGGCGGCCGATGTAGCAGGAGTCGTGGTAGGTGCAGTCGAAGCCGTCGGCCTTCACCTTGAGTTTCCCTTCCTGGATGAGGCGGTTCAGGAAGGTGGTGTAGTGCTCGGTCTCGATGCTGAAGCCGAGATCACGGTAGTCCTTGGTCAGGGTGTTGAAGCAGTGGGGGCAGGCGGTCACGACCTTTTTCACTTTGTACGACTCCATGGTCTCGATGTTCTCGGTGGCCATGGACTGGTAGAGGTATTCGTTCCCTAGTTTCCGCATCGGCTCGCCGCAGCACTTCTCCTCCTTGCCGAGGATGCCGACCTTGACGCCGGCCGCGGCGCAGAGTTGCACGAAGCTGGTTGCGACCTTGATGTTGCGCTTGTCGAAGGAGGCGTAGCAGCCGACAAAGTAGAGGATGTCCACCTCGGCGTCGTCGGAGAGGCGCGTGACCGGGAGCCCTTCGGCCCAGTCGCCCCGGGAGGCGAACGCCAGGCCGAGGGGGTTGCCGTTGACCTCGGTGTTATCCATGGCCACCATGACCTCTTCGCCGGGGAATTCCCCTTCCATCAGCACCATGTTGCGACGCATGTCCACGATCTTTCCCACGTGCTCGATGCTTGCAGGGCAGATCTCCTGGCATGCCCGGCAGGTGGTGCAGGACCAGAGGGCGTCCTTGCTCACGGTCTCGATCAGGTTCGCGTCCGGATTGGTGCCAGCCACCTCACCCAACTGGTTGATGACCTTCATGGGGGAGAGGGGCTTTTCGGTGTTGTGGGCCGGACAGCGGTCCTGGCAGCGCTTGCACTTGGTGCAGGCGTCGGTGTCGAAGATGTCTTTCCAGGTGAGATCCTTGATCTGGGCCGCGCCGAAGCTCTCGGCGTCCTCGCTCTCCATGTTGAGGGTGACGAGGGCACCCTTGGGGCCGAGGTCGGCCAGGAAGTAGTTGGCGCTGGTGGTGAAGATATGACGGAACTTGGTGAAGGGAATGGAGCAGATAAAGCCGATGACGAGGGCGAAGTGGAGCCACCACATCCCCTGGTGGAGTCCCCGGAGGGAACCCTCACCCATGCCTGAGAGTCCCTTGGCCACCACGAGTCCGACGGGCGACCACGCCGCCAGGGCCATGTTGTTGGGGAGTTCGGTCACGGCCATCCGTGCCCCTTCGATGACAAAACCGGTGATGAGAATGGCGAAGAGGAGGCCGTGCATGATGGCGTCGTCGCGGGTGGTTTCAAGCCCCTCGGGGCGCACCAGATAGCGGCGGACGAAGAACCCGGCCAGCATGGCAATGGCCACGAGGCCGGCAAGGTCGAGCACTGCCGAGAAGACGAGGTAGAAGTCCCCGTGAAGGAAGCGGAACCCGAACAGAAGATCGGTGAAGTCGGCCTGGGCAGCCACGAAGCAGGTGCCGATGAAGAGGAGGAAGAACCCCCAGAAGAAGAGCCCGTGGGCATAGCCCGGCCCCTTTACCTTCAGCACCCTGCTCTGCAACAGGACGTTCTTCAGGAGGTTTTTGATGCGCACATCACGCTGGTCAAAGCGGTTCAGGGGCTTTCCCTGCTTGTAGATATTCAGCCGCTGCAACCCGCTTCGCACCAGAAATCCCAGGGCGGCGAAGGTGAAGAGATACATCGGTATGAGGACCGATGCCCCGTGGCCGATATTCCAATAGAGTTCGCGGGTAGCTTCCATGGCTCAATCTCCAATAGTGTTGATAGGTTCACATCTCGAACAAACTCTTACGACCCGGTAAAGTTCGGTTTCCGCTTTTCCACAAAGGCCCCCATCCCTTCCTTCTGGTCACAGGAGGCGAAGAGGGAGGCGAAGAGAACCGACTCGTAGTCCATGCCGTCCGGTTCCGTCATATCGAGGCCCCGGCGGATGGCTTCCTTGGCATGGGCGACCCCGAGGAGGCCGTTGCCGACAATCCTGGCGGCTGTCTCAAGCGCCTTTCCCACCAGTTCCGCGGCCGGGAAGACGGCGTTCACGATCCCCCACTCCTTCGCTTCGGCTGCGGAGAGCATCTTACCGGTAAAGATCAGCTCGTTGGCCCGGCTGCGCCCCAGGAGCCGGGCGAACTTCTGGGAACCGCCGAACCCGGGCATGATCCCGAGGGTCACCTCCGGCAGCCCCATCTTGGCGTTGTCCGAGGCGTAGATGAAGTCGCAGGCCAGGGCCAGCTCCATCCCTCCCCCCAGGGCAAACCCGTTGACGGCGGCGATGACCGGCTTGGGCATGGCGCCGATGAAGTTCACCAGCCTCTGTCCCGTGCGGGCGAAAACGAGGGCCTGCTGGGCGTCCATGACCGCCATCTCGGCGATGTCGGCGCCGGCAACGAAGGCCTTCTCGCCGCTGCCCGTGATAACGATCACCTTGACAGCAGGATTGGCGTTCAACGCCTCGAAGGTCTCCTGCAACTCGGCAATCACCGAGGTGTGAAGGGCGTTCAGCACCTTGGGCCGGTTGATGGTCAGAAGGGCCACGCCATCCTTTATGTCAACTAGCAGATTCTCGGTTCCCATGGCATATCTCCTTTTCACCCCCCTGCTCGCTTTGCTCGCTTCCCCCCTACAAGGTAGGGGGGATTGAGGGGGGTCCTTCTGTCCTGACTTACGTGCCGACAAACCGCCTGTACGCAGTCGCTCGCAAGTCAATACGTGTAGAATCCCCGACCCGTCTTACGGCCCAGATACCCGGCCTCCACCATCTTGACCAAGAGCGGACAGGGGCGGTACTTGCTGTCCTTGAATCCCTCGTGGAGCACGTTCATGATGGCGAGGCAGGTATCGAGGCCGATGAAGTCGGCCAGGGTCAGGGGCCCCATGGGCTGATTGGTGCCGAGCTTCATCCCCTTGTCGATGTCCTCCACCGTGGCGATCCCCTCAAAGAGGGCAAAGGCCGCCTCATTGATCATGGGGATGAGGATGCGGTTCACGATGAAGCCGGGATAGTCGGCGGAGACCGCCGTCTCCTTGCCGAGCCTTGCCACGAGAGCCGTGGTGGCGGCAAAGGTCTCGTCGCTGGTGGCGAGCCCCCGGATCACCTCCACGAGCTGCATGACCGGCACGGGGTTCATGAAGTGCATGCCGATGACCTTGTCGGGCCGGCCGGTCACCGCCGCAATGCGGGTGATGGGTATCGACGAGGTGTTGGAGGCGAGTATCGCCCCTGCCTTCACGATTCCATCCAGCTTTCTAAAGATCTCCAGCTTCAGGGCTTCCTTCTCGGTCACCGCCTCGATGGCCATGTCGCAGTCGGCCAGGTCTTCCATGGCTTGGGTGGTGCGGATGCGCCCCATGATGGCCGGGATAGCGGCGCTTTCCAGCTGCCCCTTCTTGGCCTGACGCTCCAGGTTTTTTTCGATGCCGGCCACAGCCTTGCCAAGCTGGGCCTCGGCGATATCGAACAGCACCACCTCTATTCCCTGCTGGGCCAGGACATGGGCGATGCCGCTCCCCATCTGCCCAGCGCCGAGTACTCCGGCTTTATTGATCATCACATCCCTCCAGGGTTGCGTGTGAAATTTCGAAAACGACAATTTATCGCAAGATCAAGGCTGTCGAGGGATTGCGCGGAGGCGTAGCAGCGCTACGTCGCACAAGCAATCCGTAGACTTCCTCAAATATTGCGGAAAAGTGGCGTTTCATACCCTCTCAAAGATGGCCGCCACTGCTTCACCGCCTCCGATACAGAGCGTTGCGAGCCCGTAGCGGGCCTGGCGGCGATGAAGCTCGCGGACGATGGTTGCGGCCAGGCGTCCGCCGCTTGCCCCCAGGGGATGGCCGATGGCCACGGCCCCGCCGTTGACGTTGACCTTTTCCGGGTCGAGCCCCAGTTGCCTGATGGCAAGCATGGTCACGGCGGCAAAGGCCTCGTTGATCTCGAAGAGATCGATATCACTTGTTTTGAGCCCAGCTTTAACAAGGGCCTTTTCGATGGCCCCCACCGGCGCCTCGGTGAACTGATCCGGGTGCTGGCTGTTGGAGGCATAGGCGATCAGGCGTGCCTTGGGCTTGAGGCCGTACTTTTTCACCGCCTCACCGCTGGCCAGAAGCGTCAGGGCTGCCCCATCGTTAATGGAGGAGGCGTTGCCGGCGGTAACGGTGCCGTCTTTCTTGAAAGCGCCCCGCAGGCCGGCAATCTTGGTGAAGTCCACCTTGAACGGTTCTTCGTCATCACTGACGGTCACCTCTCCCTTGCGCCCCTTTTTAACCACCGGCACGATCTCATCCCGGAAGATCCCTTCCTTTACCGCCGCCTGCGCCTTCTGGTAGGAGCGGAATGCAAAGGCATCCTGGTCGACGCGGGAGATGCCGTGCTTTTCGGTGGTGGCCTCGGCGATCACTCCCATATGGTTACCACTGTAAGGGTCGAGAAGGCCGTCGTTCACCAGCAGGTCGATCAACTCGCCGTTTCCCATGCGGTAGCCGTAACGCCCCTTGCCAAGGAGATACGGGGCCAGGGACATATTCTCCATGCCGCCGGCGATGACCACGTCGGCATTGCCGAGCTGAATAGAATCGGCACCGAGCATGAGGGCTTTGAGGCCGCTGCCGCAGACCTTGTTGATGGTCATGGCAGGGATAGTGTCGGGAAGTTCGGCATAACGCATAGCCTGACGGGCGGGCGCCTGCCCTGCCCCTCCGCTCAGGACCTGGCCGACAATGACTTCGCCCACTGCATCGGCAGGCAGGCCGGAGCGGCCAACAAGCTCCCGGATGACCGCGGCGGCCAAACGGGGAGCCTCCACGTCGGACAACTCCCCCCCGAAAGAGCCAAGGGGGGTACGCAGGGATTCGATTACATAGACGTCACTCATATTTGTTCGCTCCTTACCGGAAGGCCGAGATGCCGGTGACTTTCTCGCCGATGATCAGGAGGTGCATGTCGTGGGTACCCTCGTAGGTGTAGACCGCCTCCAGGTTGTTGGCATGGCGCATGATCGGGTACTCGCTCATGATGCCGTTGGCCCCCATGATGGTCCGGGCGGTGCGGCAGATATTGATGGCCACATGGACGTTGTTCATCTTGGCCATGGAGACCTGGGCCGGCGAGTAGTTCCCCTGGTCCTTGAGGCGACCCAGCTGCATGACGAGGAGCTGTCCCTTGGTGATCTCGGTGACCATTTCCGCCAGCTTGCGCTGCTGCAACTGGTAGGAAGCGATGGGCTTGTCGAACTGGATCCGGCTGAGGGCGTATTCAAGAGCAGCCTGATAACAGGCGTCGGCCGCGCCCAGGGCACCCCAGGCAATACCGTAGCGGGCCTGGGTGAGGCATCCCAGGGGTCCCTTGAGACCTTTTACGTTAGGAAGGAGGCTTTTCTCCTCGTCAACGATGACGTCTTCGAAGACGAGCTCGGAGGTGACGGAGGCCCGCAGGCTCCACTTGCCGTGCATCTTGGGAGCGGAGAAGCCCGGGGTACCCTTCTCCACCAGGAAGCCCCTGATGCCGTCGTCGGTCCTGGCCCAGACCACGGCCACGTCGGCAACGCTGCCGTTGGTGATCCACATCTTGGAGCCGTTGATCCGCCACTTGCCGTTTGCTTCGCGCACGGCGTTGGTGCGCATCCCGGCCGGATTGGAGCCGAAATCCGGCTCGGTCAGTCCGAAGCAGCCGATCTTCTCACCGGCGGCAAGCTTGGGGAGCCAGTACTCCTTCTGGGCCTCGCTGCCATAGGCGTAGATGGGATACATGACCAGGGAGCCCTGGACCGAGGCAAAGCTGCGAAGGCCCGAGTCGCCGCGCTCCAGTTCATACATCAGCAGGCCGTAGGCCACGTTGGAGAGGCCGGCGCAGCCGTACTTCTCGGGGAGGTTCGGACCGTAAAAACCGAGTTCGCCCATCTTGGGGATCAGGTGGCTGGGAAAGGTCTCGTTCAGGGCGTGCTCCTCGATGATCGGCAGCACCTCATCATTGACGAACTTGCGGGCAGTCTCGCGAACGAGTTTCTCCTCGTCCGTCAGAAGTCCCTGGAACCCCATGTAATCCGTCAGTTCTGTAGTAACACTCATTTTTGTCTCCTTTCGGGCCTTTCCCAGGCAGTTTGTATATGACTTGCCCCTATTCCCACATGCGGCAAATAAAACACTGTCACCTTTAAGTAAACAAGTACCGGAATACCAATTTTAAGTCAAGAGAATTTTGACCGTGCTTGAAATAAATCCCGGACAGATTCCGTCCTGGCCGAACCAGTGACTATATTCCGGTGGCACACGCACGGCCCTCCTCCATTGAGTCAACCCGCAGTCGCTCGGGATGGGTATAGAGCTCGAACCTTCCGCCCCGCACGTAGCCGATCATGGTGATACCCGCTTCATCCGCCATCCTGACCGCCATATCCGTCGGAGAGGTTCGGGAGGCAATGAGCTCAATGCCGAGAAGAACGCATTTCGCCACCATCTCCGTGGAGACCCGCCCCGACGTGACCAGCATCGTGCCGGCCAGGTCTACCCCCCTCAGCAGCGCCTCTCCGGCTATCCTGTCCAGGGTGTTGTGCCGACCGAGATCCTCCGCGTAGAGGACGATGGAACCGTCCCCCACTGCCGCCGAGTGCATCCCGCCGTGGCTGCGGTACCCCTCCGCCTTTCTGGCCAGTTCCTCCATCATGGCGAATACTGCCATGGGCGAAAAGTGCCTAGCCGCAGAGGTGCCGGACCGTCCCTTCGTGGCCTGCGGAATCGTGAAGGTAATCCCGGTGCCGCATCCCGACGTGAGGACCGGCTTCAGTTTCTCCGGCAGATCACCCTTGATCTGAACCCGCGCAATGCCGAAATCATTGCAGACCGAGAGAAGCTGGAAGTCCTCAACCTTCTCCACAAACCCCTGCAACCGCAGGAATCCGGCGACGAGAAAACGGAGATCATGGGGCGAGGCGATGAGGGTGGCGATCTCCCGGCCGTTGACATTCAGGAGGAGCGGAAACTCACCCACGAACTCCTTCTCAGTTGCCGCCAGTTTGCCTTTGTCGTAGTGGTAAATGCTCTTCATGGCCGATTCCCCCTGCTTCGCTCATGACTTCTCAAGCTCTACATACCTGCCGGAAGACAACCCCTGGTTGCGGAAGAAGGACAAGGTCAGCTTGTCTTCGCGTTCCACCATTGTCCGCACGGTTGCAGCCCCGGAATGTTTCAGGCAGGTGCAGATCTCCTCAAACATCCGCTGCCCGATCCCCATCTTCCGGTTCCGTGGCGAAACCGAAAGCGCGAAGACCCATCCGCAAGGGGGGGAACCGAATTCCCAGGCACGGACTTCACCAACAATGAAACCGACGACCTTTCCATTGATTTCGGACACAAGGAAATGACAGTCGTCGTCTCCGCAGTTCACGTAGTGCTCGAAGATCCTGCGCCAAGTGGCCTGTTTTCCTTCGATATGACCCGTTTCATCCAGGGCAAGTACGGCGTCGAAATCAGACGGCCTGGCGTTGCGGATGATAATCTGTTCTTTCATATGCGTATCCGGATAGGAATTTTCCATGATTTCAGCGAAACTGTCACCGATAACTATTATGGTATTTAAGTACCACAATACATGATTATTGGCAAGCACTTTAATGCGAAAAATATCTGACTAACACAGATATTTCGCTAAATCCTTCTCCCTTGGGGAGAAGGTGGCCGAAGGCCGGATGAGGGGAGCGGCACGTCCCCCTCCTCTCTGTGGGGGGGACTAGATACTCAAAAATGAAAAAAAGGCGGATGGGAAAACCCAACCGCCTTTGCTTGTTAACAGTGTCCGCTACGTGGAGTGACTACGAAAGATCCTGCACCGCCTGGTGAATAGTGGCAAAGAGTTCGGGGATATCCTTCTCGTCGATGCAGGAGAAGGCGATGCGCAGGTCGGTCTTGCCGATGGATATGGCGCCGACGCCGTACTTGTCAAGCAGATGGACGCGCAGCTTTTCGGCATCCACGGTCTTGAGCTTCAGGCACATGAAATAGCCGGAGTTGAAGGGGTAGTAGTCCCAGGCCTTGTCGAACTTGCCGCTGTTCAGGACTTCCTTCGTCTTGAGGGCGCGCCCCCTGAGCACCTGGAATTTCTCTTCCTTCTGCTGCAGGAACTTCGGCGAACGGAGCGCCTCGATGGCGAACGTCTGGGAAGGGTGCGGGCAGTTGGAGATGCGGGCGCGGATGATCCCCATGGCCTTTTTCTCAAGGGCGGTCATGACCGGCGCGTTCTCATAGCCGTTGCCATCGGCAAAGGTGATGAAGCCGGTACGGAAGCCCCAGACGAACTCCTCCTTGGTGGCGCCATCCAGCTTGACCGCCAGGATGCGGGGGTGAAGGTTGGCGAGCTTGCCGAACAGGGACTCTTTCAGGCTGTCTTCGTAGAAGAGGCCGAAATAGGCATCGTCGGTGATGGCAACGATGTTACAGCCTCCCTCCGCCACCTCTTTGATGGCTGCCACCAGCGCATCACCCTCGGCAACGGTCGGGGTGTAGCCGCTCGGGTTGTTGGGGAAGTTGAGCAGCACAACCGCCTTCCCCTTTTCCTCGGCGCTGTTCTTCAGCTCCGCCTTGAACGCATCGACGTCATAGCCGCCGTTTACGGTGAAGGTCGGATATTTCCTGATGACGGCCCCACAGCAGGTGCCGAAGGTCAGGTTGTAGTTCCCCCAGAGCATGTCCGGGAGGAGCAGGTGATCTCCCTTGTCGAGGAACATGTCGCCCACGATGGAGAGGCCGTGGGTCAGGGCGTTGGTGACGATGGGGTTGCTGAAGTGCTTACCCTGCTGGCTGGGGTTTTCCCGCAGCATCTTCTCCCGCCACAGGGAGCGCAACTCCGGCTTGCCCGCGGGGGGAGCATAGGGATAGATGTCCTTTGGATCAAAGGCGGACAGCTTGTCCTGGATGCACTGCAGATACATCGGACCGCCGTTTTCCGTGGCAATGCCGATAGTTGCATTGAATTTGTGAGCCTTCTCCTTTGCCTCAGCCGACTGGGTAAGGATCCCTTTCGGAAAGAAAAGGTTCTTGCCGAGATCGGACAGCATCTCCAGGACGTGGGGATTGTGCTGGGCAAGCAGATCATTCAATTCAACAGCCAATGGGTTCACGTGATTCCTCCTTGAGGTAAGATTCTATCCGGCCTGTTTTTCCGGCGCGGAGCCGCATGAACATGAGCACCCGCAGCCGCCTGAATGTGCCTCCTCGGGAGGTGTCATCAGCGCCCCGGCCAACACGTATGCCGCCTGCAGCGCCGAAGTGGGACAGAGAGGGAAACACTCCTTGCAGTCCCAGCATTCCTTGGCGGCTATTTCCGGAATGAAGCTTATCTCACGGTTTGACCCCCTGTCAACAAATCCTACGGCATTCTTCTTTTTTATCTCGGCACAGTACCTGACGCAGAGGCCACAGTGGATACAGAAGGAGGGATGTTTCTCAAAGCGATCCCTGTCCGCCCCGTACTCCTGGGCCAGCGCCTTCAGCTCCTCGGAGTCAGGCGCGTGCGCCAGCATCTCCTCCAGCAGCACCTTGCGGATCTTGTCCACCTTCTCGGTCCTGGTCCGTACCACCAGCCCCTTCTCCACCGGATAGATGCACCCGGCGACCAGCTTCGGCCACCCGCGGACTTCCACTTCCACCGTGCATATGCGGCACCCGCCGTAGGGCTCAAGCTTCTCGTGGTGGCACAGCGTGGGGATGGAAATCCCGACTGACTTCGCCGCATCCAGAATGGTCATCCCTTCGGTGGCGACAACCTCTTTCCCGTCAATCTGCAAGTTGATTTCGCTCATGGTTTTCTCTCTCAGGCAATGGCTCGTTTATCTTCAGGGACAGGGGCCGGAACCGGTTCGCCGGAAATCTTCCGCACCGCACCGAAACGTGACGGGCAGACGTCGAGGCAGGTTCCGCACTTCGTGCACTTTTCCTGGTCGATGATATGAATCAGCTTCTTGCCGCCGTGGATCGCCTCGGCGGGACACTGCCTGAAACAGCTGCCGCAGGCCTTGCACTTGGCCGGATCGATGTGGAAGGCGATCATCTCCTTGCATGAGAGGGCCGGGCATTTCTTGTCCCTGATGTGGGCCTCATACTCGTCCCTGAAGTAGCGGATGGTGCTGAGGACCGGGTTGGGGGCACTCTTGCCCAGGGCGCAGAGGGCCGCCCCCATGGACTCCGCCAGTTCCTCCAGAAGCTCGATGTCCCCTTCTTTTCCCTTGCCGGCGGTGATCCTGGTGAGGACCGCCAGCATCTGGCGGATCCCCTCGCGGCACGGGGTGCACTTGCCGCAGGATTCGTCCTTGAGGAAGTCGATGAAGTACCGGGCGATGTCCACCATGCAGGTGTCTTCATCCATAACGATCATGCCGCCGGACCCCATCATGGACCCCGCCTTGGTCAGCTCATCGAAATCCACCGGCAGGTCCAATTGCGCCTCGGGGATGCAGCCGCCGGAGGGGCCGCCGGTCTGCACGGCCTTGAACTTCTTGCCGCCGGGGATGCCGCCCCCCACTTTCGTGATGATGTCCCTCAGGGTAACGCCCATCGGCACTTCCACGAGACCGGTGTTGGTGATTTTGCCAACAAGGGAGAATATCTTGGTCCCGGTGCTCCCAGCGGTGCCGAAGGAAGTGAACCAGTCGGCCCCCTTGTTGATGATCTGCGGCACGTTGGCCCAGGTTTCCACGTTGTTCAGGACGCTCGGGTGGTCCCAGACCCCCTTGACGGCGGTATGGATGTACTTGGGCCGCGGTTCGCCGGCACGCCCCTCCAGGGCCGTCATGAGCGCCGAGGATTCGCCGCAGACAAAGGCGCCGGCACCCATGTGGACCTTGACGGTGAAATCAAAACCCGACCCGAGGATATCCTTGCCGACAAACCCGCGCTCACTGGCCTGCCGGATGGCGAGGTTGATGTTCTCGACGGCCAGGGGATATTCCTGGCGGACGTAGATGAACCCCTCATGGGCGCCGACCGCATAGGCGCCGATGATCAGGCCTTCGAGGATCGAGTGGGGATTCCCCTCGATGAGCGCCCGGTCCATGAAGGCGCCGGGGTCACCCTCGTCGGCGTTGACGATCACGTACTTGATCGGGTCCGGGGCGTTGCGGGATTCCTCCCACTTGCGCCAGGCCGGGAAACCGCCCCCTCCCCTCCCCCGCAGGTTCGACTTCTTGATTTCCCCCATCACCTCTTCGGGGGTCATCTGGAAGAGGACCTTGGAGAGGGCCGAGTAGCCGCCAATGGCGAGATAGTCGTCCATGCTCTTGGAATCGAGCCGGATGTTCTCGCTGAGGATGTTGCGCTGCTGGTTCTTGTAGAAGGGGATGTCCGACTCCCGCAGCGCCCTCGTCCCCGTGGCCGGGTCCTCGTAGAGGAGGCGGTCCACCACCTTTTTCTCCTTGATGGTGTGGGAGACGATCTCGGGGACGTCCTCGGGCTTCACCTTGAGATAGCAGATCCCCTCGGGGTAGATCATCACGATGGGCCCACGCTCGCAGAAGCCGGGACAGCCGGTTCCCTTGGTGTTCACTTCAGTCGTCAGGCCATGGAAATCAAGCTCCGTCTTGAAGGCCGCGATGACCTCGGCTGCCCCGGAGGCGAGGCAGCCGGCGCCGGCGCAAACCGAGATGCACGGCTTGGTCGGGTCAATGCGGGAGACGATATCCTTCCTGGCGCATTCCAATTTTTCAGGGGAGTTCAACCTTGTCATAAATCACCCTTACTCGCAGTTATTCAGCACGGATGCAATCTGGGACGGGGCAATGTTGCCGTGGTGCTTGCCGTCCACTTCCATTACCGGCCCCAAGGCGCAGCAACCGAGGCAGTTAACGGTTTCGACGCTGAACTTCAGGTCTGAGTCCGTTTCGCCGGACTTGACGCCGGTCACCTCCTGCACCGTGTCGAGGACCCGCTGGGCGCCCCGGACGTGGCAGGCGGTCCCCATGCAGACGTGAACCTGATGACGCCCCTTCGGAACGAGGCTGAAGGCCTTGTAAAACGTGGCAATGTGCTGGATGCGGCTCATGGGCACCTGCAGTTTCTCACTGACCCTTTTCAGCGCCTCCTTGGGCAACCAATTGTGCTCGCTCTGGATATCCAGCAGGATCTGGATGAGCGAACTGGCTTCACCGTCATGCTTGTCAATGATTTGGTCTATTTTTGAGATATCCATGGTCGCCTTCCTTTTCTTCCGTAATCAGAAACCCCTGTTTCTCAGGCCAGTGCGTACCGCTTCAGCTCTTCGTCGAACCTGACCAGCCCGTGCATGGTCGCGCTCTTCAAATGCCGTGATACTTCAGATGCGTTCAGGCCGAGGGTTGTTACGATCTCTCCCGTGTTCAGGGGCTTGTCCTGGAGGAGGAGCGTGATCTGGCTCACCGCCAGCTTGTTCGCCACCAGTTCGTCAAAGAGCTTTTTCAGCTCATCACTGGCGAAGAAATCAGCGTACTCCTGCTCCGTCTTGAAGCGCTGCCGCAGCCGTTCCCGTTCCACCAGCTTCACGTAGGGGACCAGCTTGTTGGCCGCTTCCAGCCTGAGCTTGAGGGCGCCCGGCTCTATCCCCTCCCCTTTGCCCAACGGCCCCAGTTCCTTCAGCTTCTTGCCGAAGTCGTTCATCACCTCGGCGTACCGCATCCCCTCCGAGGCGGCGATCCATTCGAGCCGCAGCCGGTCGGGATTGATGCCGATCCGTTCCAGGATCTTCTTGGCGATGTGCACGTTCTTCAGCACATCGTAGTTGCCCTCGGTGACATAGTGGCATTCGCCGGGCCAGCAGCCGCCGATGAACACGCCGTCCGCCCCCTTGGAGAATGCCCTGAGCACGAATGCCAGGTCCACTCTGCCGGTACACATTACGCGGATAATCTTTGTTTCAGTTGTATATTGCAGTCTGGAAACTCCAGCCAGGTCGGCAGCGCCGTACGCTCACCATGTGCACAGAAAACCGACTACGCTGGGTTTATGATCGGTACTCATCTGTACTCTCCTTCCCGGGCAACAGCCGCTGCCCTCTGTGTAGTGCCTTCCTTAGTGCTCAGGAAAGGCCGCGTCGATCTGGGCAAATATCTCGTCATCGGTGTAGTGCTTCAGATAAATTGCCCCGGTCGGGCATTTCGCGTTGCAGAGACCGTCACCCTTGCAGAGGATCGGTTCGACCCTGGCCTTTTTCCCCTGGGGCGTGTCGACAAAGGAGATGGCTCCGTACTTACAGGCGGTGATGCATGCCCCGCAGGATACGCAGTCGCTCTCGGTCACATCGCATACGGCCCCGGAGGCGGTGACCGTCTCCCGCGAGAGGATCCCCACGGCGCGTCCCGCTGCGCCATAGGCCTGGCTGATGGTTTCCGACAGGTGCTTCGGATAGTGGGCCGTGCCGCAGAGAAAGACGCCGTCCGCCGCAAAATCCACCGGCCTGAGCTTCACGTGGGCCTCCTGGAAGAAGCCGTCGGGGTTGTTGGAGACCTTGAAGAACTTCCCGGCGTCCTGGCTCGATTCGGCCGGGATGACCGCGGCGGCGAGCACCACCAGGTCGGCTTCGAGCTCCATCATCTGCCCCAGGACCGGATCGGGGACCGTTACCTTGAAGCCATCCCCGGCGGCCTCCACCACCGGCTTGGTATCCGCCTCGTAGCGGATGAACTTCACGTTCTTCTCCGACGCCTCGCGGTAGTAGGTCTCCTTGAGGCCGTAGGTCCGCATGTCCCGGAAGATGATCTGGATCTCCATCTCCGGATTGATCTCCTTGAGCTTGTGGGCGTTCTTGATGGCCTGGCTGCAGCAGACGCGGCTGCAGTAGTTGCGGTCAGCCTGCCGGCAGCCGACACATTGGATCATCACCACGCTCTGGGCGCCCGTCACCTTCTCGCTCTGGTTGACGATCTCCCCTTCCAGTTCCAGTTGGGTCAGGACCCGGTCGCTCTGGCCGTAGAGGTATTCGGTCGGCTTGTATTCCTGGGCGCCGGTGGCGATGACGGCCACGCCGTGCTTCACTTCCCGGTTGCGCCCTTGGGAGGCCACCGTGGTAACGAAGTTCCCCACGTAACCGGAGACATCGGTGATGTTCGCATCGGTCCAGACATGCACCCGCGGGTGGCGGTAGACCTTCTTGACCAGGTCCGCGAGGAAGGACTGGACATCCATCCCCTCCAGGGTGTAGTGGAGGCGCCGTGCCATCCCTCCCAGGTCGTCGTCTTTTTCGATCAGGTAGACCTCGAATCCCTGTTCGGCCATGTTGAGGGCGGCGGTCATGCCGGCCACCCCTCCGCCGACCACGAGCCCCGTGTGGTCCACCGGCAGCTGGAATTCCTGCAGCGGCTCCAGGTGGGCGGCCCGGGCAACGGACATCCTGACGATCTCTTTTGCCTTCTGGGTGGCGCTCTCCTTCTCGCGGGAGTGGACCCAGGAGCAGTGCTCGCGGATGTTGGCAAACTCGAAGAAGTACTGGTTGAGCCCCGCTTCCCGGCAGGTATCCCGGAAGAGCGGCTCGTGGGTCCGCGGCGTGCAGGCCGCCAGGACGACCCGGTTGAGCCCCTTTTCCACGATGGCGTCCGATATCTGTTTGGCGTTCTCCGTGGAGCAGGCAAAGAGGTTCTCGCCGGCCCAGGCGACGTTGGGGAGCGTGGCCGCGTATTCGATCACTTCGGGGATGTTGACGACCCGGCCGATGTTGGCGCCGCAGTAGCAGACAACGACCCCGATCTTCAACTCCTCCTGCGAGACATCTTTCTCCGGCGGGTAGACCCGCTCCCGCTCCAGCCGGCCGCGCCGGTAGGAGAGGAGCTGGCCGCAGAGGGCGCCGGCGCCGCTGGCGGTCACGACCGACTCGGGGATGTCCAGGGGGCCCTGGAAGGCGCCGCTGACGAAGATCCCCTTGCGGGAGGTCTCGATGGGGTTGTACGGGTTGTTCTTGCAGAACCGCTGGCTGGTGAGCTCGATGCCGATCTTCTGGGCCAGCGCCTCCACATCCTTCGGCGGATTGAGACCCACCGACAGGACCACCATGTCGAATTCTTCTTCCTTCACGCCGTCGTCAAGGGTCGAGTACCGGATGGTGACGTTCTTGGTGCTCTCAATCTCTCTCCCCACGGTCACGTAGCTCCGGATGAAGCGCACGTCGGAAAGCTTTTCCGCCCGCTGGTGGAAGCGCTCGAAGTCCTTGCCGTAGGCCCGGATATCGTTGTGGAAGATGGTGGCCTGCAGGTCGGCGTCGTGGTCCTTGGCCAGGATCACCTGCTTCTGGCTGTAGGCGCAGCAGACCGCCGAACAGTAGTTGTTCCCCCCTTCGTTCACCTGCCGCGAGCCGACGCACTGGATCCAGGCGATCTTGTGGGGGTGCTTCTTGTCCGAGGGGCGCAGGATCTCACCCTCGTAGGGACCGGTGGCGCAGAGAATCCGCTCGAAGTCGAGGCTGGTGACCACGTTCTGCATTTTGCCGTAGCCGAAATCCCCGCGAAGCTTCGGGTTGAAGGTCTCGTAGCCGGGGGAGAGGATGATCGCCCCCACCTCCACCACCATGGTCTCGGGCTTCTGGTGGAGATCGATCGCCTTGGTCTTGCAGGCGCCGACGCAGATCTGGCATTTCCCCTCTTTGAGGTAGAGGCAGGTCTCCGGGTCCACGTAGGTGACCAGCGGCACCGCCTGGGAGAAGTAGATGTGGACCGCCTTGTTCTCGGACAGGTTCTGGTTGAACGGATCAGGGATCTTGACCGGGCAGTAGTCCACGCAGATGTTGCAGCCAGTACATTTCTCCTCGGAGATGTAACGGGGCTTCTTGGTCAGAGTCACCCGGAAGTCGCCGGCCTCGCCATCCACCCGCTCCACTTCCGTGTAGGTGATGATCTCGATGTTGGGGTTCCGGGCGCATTCGATGAACTTGGGGGACTCGATGCACATGGAACAGTCGTTGGTGGGGAAGGTCTTGTCCAACTGGGACATCTTGCCGCCAAGGGCGGGAGATTTGTCGACCAGAAAGACCCGGAATCCCGAATTGGCGAGGTCGAGAGCGGCCTGAATACCGCTGATCCCGCCGCCGACAATAAGTACGTCACCAATATTTCTGTCTGAGGTATTCATAGAGTTCGCCCTTCGACTGGAATGCTGTTCAATGCTCTGCTTCCGTTGTTCCTAGATCACTTCCAGGATGATTTCCGCCAGGTCCTTCACCTCGACCTTCTCGTGCTCGGCCAGATCCAGGCTGCTGTCCGTGAAGTTCGTGATGCAGTAAGGGCAGGAGGTTGCCAGCACCGTCGCCCCCACGTCGACCGCCTGCCTGATCCGCAGATCGGCGAACCGCTCTTCCTTGGGCGTTTCCATCCAGATTCGGCCGCCGCCGCCACCGCAACAGAGGCTGGTTTCCCGGTTATCCGCCATCTCCAGCAGTTCGAGGCCGGGGACCTGCTGCAGCACTTGCCGGGGCTCGTCGTAGATGCCGTTATGGCGCCCCAGGTAGCAGGGATCGTGATAGGTGACCTTCTTGGCGAACTCGCCGGTGATCCGGAGCCGCCCCTCGGCGATGAGCTGGCCGATGTACTGGGAGATGAAGACCACCTCGAAGTTCACCTTGAACTCGGGATACTCGTTCACGAAGGTGTGGTAGCAGTGGGGAGAGGAAACAAGAATTTTCGTGACGCCGTTGTCGATGAACTGCTTGATGTTCTCCTTGGCCAGCCGCTTGAACAGCTCCTCGTTGCCGGTCTTGCGGATGCTCTCCCCGCAGCAGCTCTCCTTTGATCCGAGGATGCCGAAATCAACGCCGGCCTTGTTGAGAATCGCGGCGGTTGCAGCGGCCACTTTTCTCATTCTCGGGTCGTAGCTCAGGTAACAGCCGGTAAAATAGAGAAGCTCCATCCCCTCGGCATAGGGCTTGACCGGCAGGTCCTTGGCCCAATCGCCCCGCTGGGTCCGGTCGCCCCCCAGGGAGTTCCCCTCGGAGGTGAGGCTCGCCACCACGTTGCGGATCGTCCCCACGTGGCCGGGATAGACGTCGTACTCGGCGCCGATCCGACGCATGGCGACTCCCGCCTCGATCTGGTTCACCCCCCTGGGGCAGCGGCTGGGGCAGGTGCCGCAGGTGCTGCAGCGCCAGATGTCTTCCTGCTCGATCTCGGTCAGGCCGAACGTCCCCTGACGGACGATCTTGCGCATGCTGAACTGCCGTACCCGGTTCCAGGGGCAGACCGAATCGCACAGACCGCACTGGTAGCAGTACTTGAGCGAGTCGCCCCCCTTCTCTTTTATGACATCGATGATCTCTTTGTATGGAGTAACGGTTTCCACGATGGCACCCATCCTGTTCTGTCGAGTTAGCGTTTTTTGGTGAGCTGCTCAACCGTATCGGCTACCTTGTCCGCGCCAAACCTGCTGATGAGCGATTCCAGGCCGATTTCCATCTCGCTCAGCTTCGTGCTCTCATCGGGCTCTTCCACCTCCCGCTCCGTGACGCTCAGGGCGCCCACGAGGCACCACTTGACACAGAGGGGCTCGGGCTCGCCGTCGCAGAGGTCGCACTTGAGGGGCAGGCCCGAATCGGGCTCCCGGAACAGGTCTCGGGACGGGCAGGATGCCCGGCAGAACCCGCACTCGTCGTACTCCTTGCCGTCAATGGTGAACTTGTCCCTGCCGATGCATTCCGACTCGGTGTACTCCCCGGCATAGAGCGGCACATAGATGTCTCTCAGGGGGTCGCGCACCACCCTGACCCGGGAGCGGGCCGGATTGTTGCTGCTGTACCTCGGCATGGCGTGGAAGGCGGAGCAGATCACTTCGCAGGCCCGGCAACCATTGCATTTGTCGGCATCGATATTTATGGTCTTGACTATTCTCTTCTTCGTCTCGCTGTTCAAGTTCTCGCCCTCCACTCTCAAGTATCTCTGTTGCCGCGGAAGCCTTTTCAGCTGGCCGACAGAATCCCGCGCTTGATGAATTCCTCGCCCACGTAGCCCAGGCCCAGATCGTCCAGGGTTTCCTTCGTCGGGATGCCGTCATCGTTCCATCCCTTGAGCTTGTAGTAGGAATCCAGAAGCTCCTTCTCAAGCTCGGGGAACCTGTTTTTCCAGTGGTTCGCGGGGGGCTGCTCGTCGACCCTTCTCATCCCCCTTCTGATGTTGAAGGCCCGGACCAGGGTGCGGTAGCGCTTCGCCGCCTTCTTGAGCTTCTCCGTGTCCATCTCGATGCCGGCGCCGGCCGCGATGAACTTGGGATAGTTGTGGATGTGATACGGCGGCTTCAGGGGGAACGAGGAGAGGCCGGCGCATTGCCCGAGGGCGTCGTCGATGTAGTGCATCATCTCCTGCCAGTCGACGATGTCGCAGCACATGTCCACGGTGGGGAAGTGGGGCATCGACTTCTCGCCGCGGGGCTCCCACTCCAGGAAGATCTTCTTGAACTTCTCGTCAGGCACCTGGATCCAATCCTTGACAAAGGCTTCCCGCTGCTCAAGCTTCGGATACGGCGCCTGGGGGAACTGCCCCTCGATCTGGGTGATGTTGATCTTCTCGCCGGTGCAGTACATGAGATAGTAGATGGGGTTCAGCATGGAGAGCTTGAGCGGCAGCTGCTCGTGCTTCTTGATGTTGTTGTGGGCGTACTCCTCGGCGCCGTTGCCGATCTCCTGCGCCGCCCAGTAGGTGCCGTTGGCCAGCACGTCTCCGATTCCGTCCCGGTTGACGATCTTGTCGAGGAGGTAGAAGAATCTCTCTTCGTTGCTCTCGGGCAGCCCCGGGAAGTCGGACTCCTTGAGAATCCCCTTTTCCAGGAGCTCAAAGGCAAAGGCCATGACCTGGGGGGCGGAGAACCCGTCGAGCCCGTATTCCGTAGCCTTCTGGGCGATCCGCAGCCCGAAATCCAGGTTCGAAAAGGCAGCCATGGTATAGGTGAGCTTGGTGAAGCATTTCATCATGTAGGTGGGGAGCCCTTCCATGGAGATGGTGGCGCCGCACTTCATGGGACAGTTGTAGCAGCTGATGAGGCGCGTCCGGGCCTTCTCCATGGTTTCTTCCCAGGCGTGCGACACCTCGTCGGTCCAGAAGTCCTTGCGGCGGGTCCGGGCGTTCCCCCAGTTGAAGTTCTCGGTGTGCCACTTTTCGTCGTGCACCTTCATCTCCTGGGGCGAACCCAGGCCGGCCAGGATCGGCATGACGTCCGGAATCGGATTCTCTTCCCGATGTTTGATGTAGTCGAGCACCTCGTTACAGAGGCCGATGTACTCCTCCGGCTTGGCCACACAGAGGTCCTTGGTCCCGCGCACGACGACGGCCTTGAGCCCCTTGTCCCCCATGACGGCGCCGATGCCGCCACGGCTGGCGCTGGACCGCCCCTGCTCGATGGAGGCATAGAAGACCCGGTTTTCCCCGGCCTTGCCAATGGCCGCCACCTGGGCCCGCGGCTCATTCAACTCCTTCTTGATGATCTCCGCCGTCTCAATGGCCCCCTTCCCCTTCAGGTGGGAGGCGTCACGGATCTCAACCTTGTCGTTGTTGATATAGAGGTAGACCAGCTCCGGCGACTTGCCGCGGAAGATGATCTTGTCATACCCGGCATACTTCAGCTCCGGCGCCCAGAACCCCCCCATCATCGAGAAGGCCATCAACTTGGTCTGGGGAGAAACGGTGGAGACGATGGTGCGGTTGCATCCCGTTGCCGGCGTCCCGCACAACAGGCCTGCGGCGAAAATCAGGAGATTCTCCGGCGAGAATGGCTCGACTTCGGGGGGAACCCTGTCCCACAGAATCTTGGCATTGGTTCCCAGTCCACCGAGATAAAGCTCGGTGTCTTTCGGATCCGTGGCCACCCTCTCAATGCTTCCCTTGGTCAGATCGACTTCCAGAACATATCCGGTCTCTGCATACCTCATATTATTACCCCTTCGTAAGTAACCTTAATACGGGCTCCGCCTATCGGGACCGATGCAACATTGTTGCTCTTTGGTAATTTAGTACTACAATACTTATTTTCTGTCAAACAATATTTGATTAGACGTTTTTCTCGAAACGATTTCCGCGCTTCCGCGTCCGGTGCCCCTTCAGGATCGGGGCGCCGGACGCGCTTGCTTCCTTACTTCTGACCTGTCGGCATGAGGCTTTCGATCAGTTCCTCGGTCCAGGGAGTTCCCTTGGCCAGACCTTGGCGAAGCTTGACGAAGTCGATTTCGCGGCCGGTCTCCTTGGTCCCCTCGTTGAAGGCGCGGAAGCCGGTGCGGGCCTCGTTCATCATGTTGAGCGCCAGCCACGCGCGGGAGTTTTCCTTGTTCAGGTTCCACGCCTGAAGCTTCGGCTTGCGCAGCTCCTCCAGGCTCTTGGTCATGCACTCGGGGAAGGTGTCCAGGAGCTTGGCGCACAGTTCCTCCACCTTCTCATCGAGGAGGCTGAGGTCGATCTCCCCTTCCTTGATCTGGGCCTGTCCCGCCTTGAAGTCAGCGCCGGTCTTGAACTCACCCTGGACTATCCTGCCATACTCGTCCAGGAACCGGTCGGTGATAACGGTGGGGTTGGCGACGAATTTACCGCCGACCTTGAGGGCCGGAACCACATCAGCGATGATGCCGAGCCGTGCCGCCTTGTGGGCCGAGAAGGGCTCGCAGAGGGTGCCGGAGACCATGGCCTGCTCGCAGCCGATCATGAGCGGGAGGAAGTCGGTTGCCCCGCCGATGGCGGCCGAACCGTGCTTGGGGCCCGCCTGGCCGAAGTTGGCCAGATCCTGGGCGATACTGAAGTCTGCGGCCATGCCGATTTCCTGGCCGCCGCCGATCCGCATCCCGTTCACCCGGCAGATGACCGGCCGGTCGCAGCCGAGGATGGCGGAGACCATGTCGTTGAACAGCCGCATGTACTGCCGGTACTCCTGAGGGTTGCCGGCGTAGTACTCCGCGTACTCCTTGGTGTTGCCGCCGGTGCAGAATGCCTTGTCGCCCACGCCGGTAAAGACCACGGCGTTCACCTCGCGGTCGACGGAGGCCCGGCGGAAGGCAAGAATGGTGGCCTTGACCATGTCGGTGGTGTAGGAGTTGTACTGCTTGGGGTTATTGAAGATGATCCAGGCGTTGTAGAGCCCCTCCACCACCGAACCGTCGCGGCGCTTGGCCGGGCGCTTCTCGTAACGGACCATGCCGTCACAGAGGCTCTCCACCTCGCGATCGATAAGGTTGTGATCGATCAGATGCCCCGGTGCGGTCTTTGCGATTATCTCGTCTGTTCTCGCCATTGCTTTTCCTCCCCATTGGATATTTACGTACAAGACTTACTATTCAAAACAACGTTTCACGTTCTATTTATGTAAATTAGTACTTCATTACCGATTTAGTGTCAAGCACTTTTTTGTGCCCTCTCCGGCCTCCTCGGGGACATCTGCAACGGAAAGTGAATTAACGGATAGTGCGGAGAAGTTCGGGGAATCGGGATAAAACTGGGACTGGGCGTGCGTCACGGTGTAGCGCTTGTTCGTAATAATGGATCGCATTCAGGATTTTTAATTTAAATTTCATCAAATGTTGCGTATAGTTGGCGAAATTTATTGCCCCGGGAGAACAATGAAAACCCGCCTCATTCTTAAACCCGGTCAACGTGGCACCAAACGTCTCTCCGATACATACGGCGACAACCTTGTCTGCGTGCGCTTCAGATATGATGCCGCGACTCGACAACGGATCAAAACTGTTGAACTGATCGTCGAGCGCATAGACTGGAACCCACCACCGGAGAAATATCCCGCAGATACTCTTGTTGCGGTAAAAATTGAAGGTTATGAAATCGACCTCCGTAAAAAGATCAAAGAAGCCGGAGGGAAATGGAACCCAGACAAGAAACTCTGGTTTGTTACCTACGGCAACATTGCGGGCACGGCATTGGAAAAGCATATATATGTAGATACATTGGATAAGTAGCCAAAAACTCAAAAGCATCTACATTTAGATACAAAAATGTCATCTACATATAGATGCAAGCATATATCGGTAGATGCTTGCATCTATATGTAGATACGCCGGTCTAACCGGTCAATAACGAGTTCACCGCAAAAGACTAATAAAAACAATAAGATAAACCAATAACAACAAACCAAAAAACCGAATGAAATGCACTGAATCCTAAAAGTCGAAGGGAGCAAGACAAGAAGATTAAAAGGCTTGAATAAAGACAAAAGCCATGCTACGAAGCGGCGAGCCGCTGCTCAACGCCGTTGAGGCGTAGGAGCAGACAGGCACGCCGCTTCGCGGCGAAATGTTTATTCCAGCCTTTAAACCCCTGCCTTAGCTCCCTCCGACGAATTCAGTGAATGTATCGGTGTCTTGCGGTGAATCGGGTAGCCGGGGGTCTTAGCCCCCCAGCCCCCACACCACCCGGCATGCGGGTCCGCACCGGGCGGTTCGATGAAGTCACCGGGCCGTAGCCGGGTGATGGATCTTCACCCACAGTTCTTTGACAGATACGAGACCTTGATCTTTCAGCCACTGATTGGTCATACCGTGCTGGGCAGCCAGCCTGCGGGACATGGCCCACGGGCCGTTGCGATTCAGCCCTGCCCGGATGGAGGTGCCAAGCTGGACACCCAATTTGAGCAGGTTCCGAATCTTGGTGCGGCACCACCGCCACTGTTTCCAGTAACACAACCGCACCCTGCGCCTGATCCAGCCGTCTATTTCCGGGATGTCGCGGTAGGCTTCGGCAATGCCGAAGTATCCCATCCAGCCCCGGAGGTAGGTGGACAGCTTGTTCAGCCGGTACTCCATGGAGACGAACCAGCTTCGTCCGGTGTACTTCCTGACCCGGCGGCGGAATTCCCGGTACGCCGTGTCTGACCAGAGGATTTTGGTCCCTTTGAAGACGAAGCCAAGAAAGCTGATGTCGCCGCTTCTGGCGACGTTGCTCTTGTCTTCGTTGACCGTGAGCTTGAGTTGGCGCGTGAGATAGTGCCTCACGCTCCCCATGACCCGTTCGCCTGCCCGCTCGCTCTTGACGAGGATGACGAAGTCATCGGCGTAGCGGACGAACTTGTGGCCACGTTTTTCAAGCTCTTTGTCCAGGTTGTCGAGGAGGATGTTGGCGAGAAGCGGGGAAAGAGGACCGCCTTGGGGAACCCCTTTGCGGGTCTTTTCCAGCCGCCCGTCAACCTCTACCCGGGCTCGAAGATATCTGCCGATCAGCGCTAATACCCGCTTGTCGCGGACCTTCCTCCCCACCATCGTCATGAGGAGGTCGTGGTTGACCGTGTCGAAGAACTTGGCAAGGTCGATGTCCACGGCGATGCGGTAGCCCTGTTGCAGATACTCCCGCAACTGCCGCACGGCATCATGCGCCGAGCGGCCGGGGCGGAAACCGAAACTCGATCCGGAGAAACCCGGATCGAAGATCGGCGTGAGCACCTGGGCAATTGACTGCTGGATCAGCCGGTCGAGCACGATGGGAATGCCGAGAGGACGGGTCCCGCCCGTCGGTTTCGGAATCTCCACCCGAAGAACCGGCTTTGGTTGGTATGTACCTGTTGCAAGCGATGCACGGATGTCACCCCAAAGCGGCCGGAACTTGTCGGGGAAGTCGTCGATGGTGATTCCATCGACTCCGGGTGCGCCTTTGTTGGCACGTACCCGCTTCCACGCCAGTTCCATGTTCTCTGTGGCAAGTATCCGTTCCAGTAGGTGATTCTCCGGAGTCGGCTGGTCAATGACGCGCTCCATCGGCACTCCCCCATTCGGGTTCTGTGTGTCGTGAAAGCTCATTGGGGCTTTTCTCCTCTTCATCGTTCGGCCCTTCGGCGAGGTAAGTCTTCCGACTCTCTATGTCGGCTTGTTTCCAGTCGCTGCATCGCTTGGCAACGACGTCCTATCGCCTACTATGGCTTCTGCTGACTTCTGCCCCATCACGGCAGCTGTTACCAGATGCCGCGCCATCGGAAGCGATAGCAAGTGAGACAGATCTCCCCGGATAAGAACGTGAACTGTCGCTACACAACCGCAGCATTTACCGTTTCTCCTGAATCCGTGGGACTTCGTCATGTTGTGCTGACTTGCCCGGATGACGGCCTTGTATGCTGTTTCTGTTCGTCGGCTCATAGCTTTGCGCTCGGGCTTCCTTCAGACCCCTCCTCGCGGAGACGCCCTTGCCGTCGGCTAGTACTTTGTTACGCTGTCTCTCGACAGTGCTGAATTCTACGTACAGGGGACTTGCACCCCATTAGTTCACGCCCATGCCGGGCGTACACCAACGGGTTACACCGGCCCGGAGTGCCGGTGAACCCTCAGCCGTTGAATGACATGAGAGGGAAAACCCATGAAAACTGAATTGTTTATTAAGTACACTGGCTCATACACAGAAAATGATTCAGAAATACCCCTTTCCGACCTAGGAAAATCTCTCGTCTCATTCGAAAAACTTGTCGCTGACCTTATCAAAATATGCCGCATTAATGGGGAGGTTGTTGTCACGGCAACTGCCACTCGAGAAGGTTCGCATATAGTAGACACAATTATCCATATCAATGGAGCAATTGGTCAGCTTCCCTTCGACTCACCAGAATACCTGATTCAATACTTGAAGCTGGTAGGAGATGACAGTTGGCGTAAAGCCGCAGAGTACTTTAACGACCTCAATAACATCAGAGAAGGGTTGAACTCTTATTTTTCGCAGCGACCCGTAGACTTTGCTTTGCTTTCGGGCGCAATCGCTTATCTGATAACGAAGGCACGAGAGCAAAAGTTTAAGCCAGTCCCAGAAGATACAGAGCTACCAAAGAGAATAGCCAAGGAGCTATATGGCCTTATAAAAAGGAACGGATTCAAAGGATTCATTTCCCCCATTGTAAATGAAACTGCCGGTGAAATTGAAATAAGTCCAGACAAGGATTTCAAGCATGCTGGTGCGCGAATTAACGATTCAAACTTTGAAGACTATTTAACAGAAGATAATGAGATCTTGCCAGACTTTGTAAACGGGGTAGAAGTCATCCTTGAAGGTGAAATCACCAGCCTAAAAAGCACAAGAGGAGACAGCCTCACATTTCAATACATAGACTCTGGGACTGTTTATAATCTTGAACTTTTTCCACCAAACGGAAAGAACACAAAGCACTACGTCAAATATTACAAGGAGAAAGTCAGAGTAACGGCCACAGTCGAACGAGTTTCTATGTATAAAAAACCAAAATTGCATTTGTCAAATATCGAGCAAATTCAAGCAGTTTTTGATTTTGAGTGACATACATTCAACCAGGGGGCGGCAGCGGCCTACGCTGACGCTTCGCCGCTGCGCCCCTACGACGTTAGGTGAAAAAATGACGAAAAGAATGGGAATGCTATGTTGCGTGGCCGTGCTCTTCAGTGTGGCTTTTTCGAATGAGTTGTTTGCCAATCCCGATTTCGAGTTGTTGATAAGGATTCGTGAGCACAAGTTTGTGCATGATTATGGTTTTGCAGCTAATTCAGGAAATATAACCAAAATTAAGACCTATAATGAAGGATCGAAGGATATTCCTTGGGACAACTTTATCAGAACTAGTCTGCCTTGGACAGTTTGGACAGAACGGAATCCATCTGAAGCTCCCAACTTCAAAAAAGTACTTGCAGATAAAGAGTTTTTTTCTGAGATAGCCATTAGCCCAGATTTTCATTGGGTTGCATTATCAGTTGGTAACCCTGACAGTGTCATTAACCACAAACACAAAGAAATATCTCTCGTGAGCACATCGGATTTTAAAGAAAAAAAACGTATTAAACTAATTAAGGGCCGATATGTTGGCGACTTGGCTTGGAGATCTGATTCCAGCAAGTTGTTGGTCTTAGAGAAAACAGAGCGAGTTGGACTTAACCCGCTAGAACTTCTCTCGGCGTTTGCTGGTCATCCAGTTCCACATAACAGCTTTTATTTGGCAATTTTTGATGCCATTCGTGGTGAGTTTTCTGAAGCAACCAGTCCCTTCGCAGAGGATATTGAATATGCTTCAGGATGGTTCGCTCAGAGTAAACCTAACTAAGCGTGGCAGACGGTCCGGAAGTTCCCCCGGTAGTGTAGACACCTCAACCTAACGGAGGTGTCAGGATGGCAAAAATCAACGGGCCGAAGAAAA
>NZ_JAHCZI010000018.1 GCF_018501225.1 Geobacter hydrogenophilus
GTAGGTCGCCGCCGGGAGTTTTATCCAAAAGCCCCGCTCTCATCACTGAGTGCGGGGCTTTTGCTGCTCCTATGCCCCAATTGCTATTATTACCCCTTCCAATCCACTTGTACCCCAAATCCCTTTCACTAGAAACCCGGCAACTGCTGGGCTTTATTGCAGCGCCAGAGTGATGGAGGGGTTTCGGCAGCTTCAGATTCCTTGAAAAAAAGGTCCCAAAAGCGCTGAAACCTACCATCTGCATAAGCTGTTTGACCTTCCCCCCGAGAACTAGAACCTCCCGAAGGAGACTAGACATGAAACCGAGACGCTTTACCCGAAGAGCAGATCATTGGCATCCTGAAGCAAACCCTGGCCGGTATGAAAGATCGTCGATCTTTGTCGTGAGCATGGCATCAGCGGCGCCACCTATTTATACCTGGCGCAGCAAGTACGGCGGCATGGATGTTTCTGAAGTCAAGCAGTTCTCGGAATCAGATCACGAGGATAGTCGAAGAATCAAAAAAAGCCCGGCAATTGCCGGGCTTTTTTGTTACGAATAAACGAATGCTGTTTATACCAGACCGTGGGCGACCATGGCATCGGCCACCTTGATGAATCCGGCGATGTTGGCGCCGAGGACATAGTTCCCTTTGTCGCCATACTCTTCGGCGGTTTCATAGCAAAGCTTGTGTATGCCGACCATAATCTTCTCTAGCTTCTTCTCAGTCTCTTCGAAGGACCAGGAATCGCGCTGGGCGTTCTGCTGCATTTCGAGGGCCGAGGTGGCAACTCCGCCGGCGTTGGCGGCTTTGCCTGGACCGTAGGCGATTTTGGCCTCGAGGAACACCTTGATCCCTTCCGGAGTGGTGGGCATGTTTGCCCCTTCGCCCACGGCGATGCAACCGTTCTTCACCAGGGTCTTGGCATCCTTGCCGTTAATCTCGTTCTGGGTGGCGGACGGCATGGCAACCTGGCAGGGGATATCCCAGATGTTGCCGTTTGCAATGTACTTGGCATCCTTGTGGTAGGTGGCGTAGTCGGCGATCCGGCGACGCTCCACTTCCTTCAGCTGCTTGATCAGTTCTACATCAAGCCCCTTCTCGTGGATGATGACGCCATTGCTGTCGGAGCACGCAATGCACTTACCACCCAGTTGGTGGATCTTTTCGATGGTGTAGATGGCCACGTTGCCGGAACCGGACACCAGGCAGGTCTTGCCGTCGAATGAATCTTTGCGTACCTTGAGGGCCTCGTTGATAAAGAAGGTCGCGCCGTAACCGGTGGCCTCGGGACGGACCAGGGAGCCGCCGAACTTAAGCCCCTTGCCGGTGAGGACGCCGGCTTCCCAGCGGTTGGTGATCCGTTTGTACTGGCCGAACATGTAGCCGATCTCGCGACCGCCAACCCCGATGTCACCGGCCGGGACGTCGGTGTGCTCACCGATGTGGCGGTAGAGTTCGGTCATGAAGCTCTGGCAGAAACGCATCACTTCGTCATCGGATTTGCCCTTCGGATCAAAGTCGGAACCACCCTTGCCACCACCGATCGGCATGCCGGTGAGAGAGTTCTTGAAGATCTGCTCGAAACCGAGGAATTTGATGATGCCAAGGTAAACGGACGGATGGAAACGGAGACCGCCCTTGTAGGGGCCGAGAGCGGAGTTGAATTCAACGCGGAAACCACGGTTGATGTGCACCTGCCCCTTGTCGTCCTGCCAGGGTACCCGGAAGATTATCTGACGCTCCGGTTCGGCGATGCGCTCAATGATTTTGCGCTCAAGGTATTCCGGGTGCTTGGTCACGACCGGTCCGAGGGATTCAAGGACTTCGGCCACGGCCTGGTGGTATTCCACCTCACCGGGGTTGCGCTTGAGTACATCTTGGTAGATGCCAGCGAGTCTTTCGTCGATAAGTTGCGGTGACATGCTTCCTCCTTGTGATGAAATTGTGAGCTTGTGCGGCATGTGCTCTGGATAGCGCCACTTGTATTCGTGGGTTGGCGCCACTAATATATGCAGTTGATGCACCAATAATGCAGCGCTGATGCAAATATAAGCAGGTGATTGAATTTGCAGCACAATACGATTTTGCTGGCTGAATCTAAGATCAATTATTGATCAGTGAAAGACTGCAAATTATACACTACCGTGTATCCTGGCTACTTAGTACTGGTTTGTTGCTTTGTGTGTTCTTGGAGGTGCAATGTTCTTTTGACAAACCCGAAACCAACAGTACACTTTGCTCATTAGAACATTGTCAGCCCTAACCGAACTCTGACTTGCATTCGAGGCACAGACACGGTGGAGTGGGTAGGGGATGCACCTATTGAGCTGTCATGAGTCCAGCGCCCTGAAAGGAACCGATGCCATGTATGTAGCCAGAGACAAGGACAAACAACTCTACCTGTTCAAGGATCTTCCTCTCCGGGGTAAAGAATGCTGGTGGGCAGAATCCGGGGTCGATGGCACTTACCTTCGCCTTGATAACGTCCTCTTCCCTGATGTAACCTGGGAATCGGAACCTCTCCCCGTATCGCTGGTATCGGCGAGCGAGGGTACTGCGTAGAGAGACTTCAGTAGATCATCACAATAACGGAGAGGAATAATGACGAACGCATATCGACGGGGAAGCACCGGAGCTGAGGTTAAGGCAATCCAGGTACGGTTGGCGGAGTTGGGCCTTTACATCGGAGATGTTGACGGCGTCTTCGGTGGCGGCACCGAAAGCGCTGTGAAGAATTTTCAGCAGAAGAACGGACTCGATGTGGATGGAATCGTTGGTGAGGATACCTGGAAAAAACTTTTCGCCGGAGAGGATCTGCAGGAGCCCGAGATATGCAAGCAGACACTGGCATATCGCTGCCTGGCCCTGACAGGTACCATCGAGACGGGCAAACCGATACCCGACTGCTTTGCTTCTGCCTCCGGCGATTTTGACGGCCAGGGGCTTAGTTTCGGCGCCCTCCAGTGGAATCTGGGACAGGGGTCGCTGCAGCCACTCTTCCAGGAGATGGCTGAAAAGTACCCCAACGAGTTGCAAGGCATCTGTCACGATTACTTTTCGGAACTAAAGGCCATCTTCACCTCAGATAAGGACGACCAACTCGTCTGGGTCCGCTCCGTCCAGGACAATAAGCGATTTTCCTTGTTCGAGCCTTGGAAGGGGCTCCTCGCCACACTGGGGCGCACCGATGAGTTTCAAGAGATCCAGGTAAACGCGGCAGGCAAACTCTTCGATGACGCCAAGGATCTCTGCGCCGAGTATGGTCTCTGGTCCGAGCGTGGCGTGGCGCTCATGTTCGACATCAAGACGCAGAACGGGAGCATTTCGCCCCTGGTGAAATCCCAGATAATGGCCGACTTCGCCCGCCTGGGGAAGGACTTGAGTACCGATGAGGCTGAAGAAGCTCGCCTGGTCATCGTGGCCAACCGCCGGGCCGAGGCCTGCAACCCGCGGTGGATAGAGGATGTGCGTAAGCGCAAGGTGGCCATCGCCCACGGCGAGGGGATGGTGCACGGAAACTACCTCCACCTGGAGGATCAGTTCGGCATCAGGCTTAAGCCGTTCTGAAACGATGGAGCAGACTGATAAATTATGAAGAACAGGCTTGTCAAGAAGCGCTCCGCCAAGGCGGGGCTCCCGCCCGGAACCCTCGTCCACATCGGCGAACAGCGTAGCGAAGCGGCCCGGGTCTCCATCATCGCCTATGACGATAAAGGCGTTTACGAACAGGCTTTCGACGACTTGTCCGCCTGCTTCCCTTTGCGCGCCCAGCCGGGAGTAAGTTGGATCAATGTGGAGGGAATCCACAGCGTCGATCTTCTTCAGAAACTGGGCGAGTGCTATGGTCTTCACCCCCTGGTGCTGGAAGACATCCTCAACACCGACCAGCGCCCCAAGCGGGAGGATTACGGCGCCTATCTCTTCATCGTCCTCAAGATGCTCTCCCTCAAAAATGGCAACAACGGGGTGGCCGCGGAACAGATGAGCCTCATTCTCGGTCCGAACTTCGTTCTCTCGTTCCAGGAGGGGCTTGCGGGGGACCCCTTCGATCCGGTCCGCGAGCGGCTGCGGGCCGGCCGTGGGAAGATCCGGTCCCTGGGGGCCGACTATCTCGTCTATTCCCTCATCGACGCCATCGTCGACAACTACTTCGTCATTCTCGAAAGCCTGGCGGAGCGAATCGAGCAACTCGAAGAGGAGCTGGTGGCCAACCCGGTGCGCGAAACCGTCGGCAGGCTTCATACTCTCAAGCGGGAAGTGATTTTTCTGCGCAAATCCGTCTGGCCTCTCCGGGAGGTGATCAGCGGCCTCGAACGGCGCGAGTCATCCCTCGTGCGGGAAGAGACCGCCATCTACCTGCGCGATGTCTATGACCATACCGTGCAGATCATCGACACCGTGGAAACCTTCCGTGACATCCTCTCGGGGCTTCTTGACATCTACCTTTCCACGATCAGCAATCGCACCAACGAAGTCATGAAGGTGCTGACCATCATCGCCACCCTCTTCATGCCCCTCACCTTCATCGCCGGACTCTACGGCATGAACTTCCATTATATGCCCGAGCTCAACTGGCGCTGGGGCTATCCCGCGGTGCTCTTCCTCATGCTTATGGTGATCGGGGGGATGCTCGTCTTTTTCAGAAGGAAAAAGTGGATATAAGCTGGCCCCACGGCCCAACCGATATTTGGAGAATTAGCATTTATGTCTCGCATTCATAGGGAGTTTCACACCTTCGACCGAATAGGCTGGCTTCGGGCAGCCGTCCTTGGCGCCAATGACGGGACCATATCAGTCGCAAGTCTCGTCGTTGGGGTAGCCGCGTCCGGCGCTCTCCAAAGCAGCGTTCTGTTGACGGGAGTGGCGGGGGTGGTGGCTGGAGCGATGTCGATGGCGGCTGGAGAATTCGTGTCAGTGAGGTCGCAAGCAGATGCGGAAGAGGCGGACATCGAGAGGGAGCGGTATGAGTTGGAAACCCAGCCGGAACGAGAACTCGAAGAGTTAACCTCAATTTACGTTGACCGGGGGCTCGATGAGCCCCTGGCGCGGCGGGTGGCGGAGAAGCTGATGTTGGGCAATGCACTCGAAGCCCACGCCCGGGATGAACTTGGCATTACCGAGACCCTCCGGGCGCGACCAATCCAGGCTGCCCTTTTCTCAGCTGTATTCTTTGCTGTTGGCGCCGTTATTCCCATTGCCTCGGTGATGCTTTCCCCATCGGCATGGATTGCCGAAGTCACATCAGCGACAGCTTTGATCACGCTCCTTGTGTTGGGAGGCTCCGCCGCATACGCCGGCGGAGCTTCCGTCGCCAGGGGAGCCCTGAGAGTCTTCTTCTGGGGAGCACTTGCGATGGGACTGACCGCCGGTGTTGGCAGACTCTTCGGCATAGCCATGTGACGCAGAGTCGCCGAACCGGCGCTATTTGTCGGGCTTGTATTGATCCGGGCTCGTTATACGCACGCCCTGGCGGTCGAGAAGCTCGCCAGTGTCGCGCCACAGCTTCGAGACGGCGTACGCGAATGCTTCTGTTGACTCCTGGTGAGCATTTCTGGCGGCAATAAGGTCGTTTTCCGCATTGATGAAATCCTGAACCGTCGTAGCGCCGGCCCTGGTTTGATTCCGATATTCGTCGTGACGCTGCTCGGCGTACTGAAGCGCCTTTTCGGTCGTCTGTATCTGCAACCGCGCGGAAATAAGCGCCCGCATGTCGGCCTCGACGTCGTTCCGTATCTTCCACACAAGCGCATCAATCTGGTTTTGCACCTGCTCAGTCCTTATTTTGTTTTTAAGATAATCGTTATAGGCGGCGGTGTTGCCCAGCGGTACGTTTAATTGCATGCCCGCCGCCCAGTAAGTTCCCGGCTTCTGGGCTATCTTCCGGTAGCTTTCCGCAAAGTTGGTGCCGGTCCCGGTGAAACCTCCGCTGCCGCTGACGGTGAGTTCGGGCAATCTCTGATGATCCGCCACCCGTTCTTGTAGTTGGGACGATTTCAATGTTGTGCGGAGTTGTTTCAGGTCGGAGCGATACTCCAGGGCAGACTTGATCGCCTGCTCTTCCGTTGTCTGCGGCTCCTCTCTCGCGGGCGGATCAACAGGGATGATCTGTGTTTTCTGCTCCATTCCGATCAGGTATCGGAGGCTCGCATCCTGGTCCCTTACGCTTCTCTCCGCTTCGACGAGATCTTTAAGCCTCTGGGCGATGGTATATTCCGTGTTGGCTATCTCTATCTTCTGAAGCGCGGTCGGTTTTGGTCTTTTTCGTAACTCATCGAGGAAATCCTGAGCGGCTTTCAGGGCTCCCTTCTTCGTCTCCAGGGTCTGCCGCAAGGTGTAGAGATGATTGTATGTGGTAATGACGGCCAGAACGGTCTCGGTGGTGGTGAATCGGTAGCGTTCCCTTGAATCCTCCAGAGCATTGGCAGCCAGCGTGATGTTCAACTCCATCGTTTGCTTGCCCGCATTTTTCAACAAAGGCTGCGAGAGCGCGAGCCCGGCCGTTGACTGCCATGTCGACGTGGATGTGTCCGGATTGCTCACCTCGGCGTTTGTGTAACCGCTTTGGGTTGATGCGGACAAGTATCCGCCTGTCGGGAGATACTGCGTCAGGCCGATGGAGCCGGTTGAGTATCTGCTGCTGAAGAAGGGGTCGCCCGGAACGGCCGTTACGCCGCCTGTGCCGGAAACGACAAGAATCGGGTTATAGATTCCCCAACTCCGGTCAACGTCCGTTTCCGCCATTGAGTAATTGAGGGATTCGACCCGCAGATCAATGTTCTTGCGGATCGCCATTTCGATCGCCATTCCCCGTGAAAGACTCAACGTGTCTGGTGCGGTTTCGCAATGGCCAGTGCCTGCAGAGAGAGAGGCCATTGCAAGAAGAATTGCCTGCCAGGCGCTGACCTGCAGGAAGCCGCGGAGCTGTTTGGAAGATGTCGACTGGAAATGAAAATTCATGATGAGCCCCCCTGTTGGCAAGTGAGCTAATTATAGCATTCACAGAAGGGATTTCATGTGAGGGGTTAATTTATTGCTGGAACCATGAGGGAGAACGAAAGAAAAGCCCTCCCCGGGGAGGGGAGGGCTTTGTTTGATGGTGTTGCCGAGAGTTACTGACCGGCAGCGAGAGAAGTGATCTGCGCGGCAGTCAGAGAGCTGCTGAGGAAGCCCATGCCGCCGATGTTGGCACTGATGGCGCTCTGAATGGCGGAGGCAGATTTGCCTTGCTTCGAGGTGCCATGGCACCCGGCGCAGTACTGGTTATACAGAGCCCAGGTCTTGGTCGGCGCCGGAGCAGGAGCCGGAGCAGGAACCGGGGTCGGCGCAGGAGCGGGAACCGGGGTCGGCGCAGGAGCAGGAATCGGGGTCGGTGTCGGAGCGGGAGTAGGTGCCGGGGTCGGAGCAGGGGTCGGCTTGGGGGCCGGAGCAGGGATCGGCTTCGGAGTCGGCACCCGGCGAACTTTTCTTATGTCGTCATCCCTTTTTTCGTGTTCACGGTCGAAGTCGGCATAGCCGGCAGAGACGATACCCGCAACGAGAAGGCTGGTGACACCACAGACAGAAACGAACTTCTTGGATTTGTTAAACATGTACTTTCCTCCGATTGTGTTTTGTTGTTGAGCGTTACAGCTATTTTACTGCTGACAGTTACTGTCCGGCCGCAAGAGAAGTGATCTGAGCGGCGGTCAGAGAGCTGCTGAGGAAGCCCATGCCGCCGACGTTGCCACTGATGGCGCTCTGAGTGGCGGCAGCAGACTTGCCTTGCTTCGAGGTGCCATGGCACCCGGCGCAGTACTGGTTATACAGAGCCCAAGTCTTGGCCGGAGCCGGGGTCGGAGCAGGCGCCGGAGCAGGAACGGGGGTCGGCGCCGGAGTCGGAGCCGGGGCCGGGTTCGGAGCGGGAGTAGGTGCCGGCGTCGGAGCAGGGGTCGGCTTGGGGGTCGGCGCCGGGGTAGGCTTGGGAGTCGGCGCAGGGATCGGGGGAACCGGCGTCGGGTTCGGCCTGGGAATCGGAGCCGGTTTATGGTTCTTGCTCTCCTTCTCCTTTTTCTCCCGTTCCTTTTTCTCTTTCTCAGCCTTTTCCTTGTAAGCCTTCTTTATTTTCGTTGCATAGTCGTCGTCGGCATGTCCCGAGGAAATTACCGCTGTTTGTCCGATTGTCAGTGCCAGAAAGAGAACTGCCATCTTCAAAGCTTTAGACATGTTTGAAACTCCTTGCATTGTGTTTTTGGTCATTGTTGAAATCCCTTTCATTTGTTACTTGAATCCTGATTTCGTTCAGTAATGACAATGTGCAGATGATCTGCCTGTCATTAACTGTGTCTGTACCATGTTTGTAAGTAATAGACACCATGGTTACAGAAGGTTCCTCCTTTCCTGGTTCTTCGCATCCCGGCTGTTTTCGAGGCTGCAGTCCACAAAAAAGCCGGGCTGCGAATATCTGGTGATATTTCGGCAACCCGGCTGTCTCAGTAAGACCCTGTAGGCTTTCCGCCCCATTCTCACGAATGGTTTAGTATTATCGTCTATCGATACTGAAGATAGGGACTGGGAAAACAGAACAGCCGGGGCCGATTATCATTATGATATTTCGGCAACCCGGCTGTCTCAGTAAGACCCTGTAGGCTTTCCGCCCCATTCTCACGAATGGTTTAGTATTGTCGTCTATCTTCCCTGCAAATTATTTTGTCTGACAATACGCGACGAAAAACCTAACGTCAACAAAAAAATTACAAGAAAGAATCAGTGTGGTCAATATGTGGTTACATGAATTGAAATTATCTAACGATATGCTATGGTTTGTTATCGTTTGTTATCGCTCTACTTACTAGGGAGGGATTGAGATATGCGAGGGATCGCTCTGACGATTGTGCTTCTTGTCCTGGCTTCTCCGGTGGCTGCCCAGGAGCTCTATGTTCTCGGGGGATACGGGGTAGATTCAAACCCGAACCGCAAGGCTGGAGCCTATCAGGTCCAATACCTGGAAGGGCTTGGCGAGCATTTCGCGTTCAGCCTCTCATATCTCAACCAAGGGCACTTTCCCGAGCACCACCGCGACGGGAATTCCTTGAATCTATGGCTCCGCACCAACCAGCTCCACCGCCAGCTCTCCCTGGCTGCCGGGGTCGGTGTGATGTACTATTACGACACCACCCATCCTCCCGCCGGCGAGCCATCCGCGGACAAGCATGGTCTTGCAAGCATGTACAGCCTGTCGGCGACGTGGTATACGGAAAGTCGCTTCCTTTTCCAGTTCCAGACTTACTGGGTCAAGGCAAATGCGAGTTTTGACACCCTCTCGGCACTGGTCGGGATCGGCTATCAGTTCGAAGCGCCTTCCACGCCGGGGCCGCTTGCCAAAGCACCTCCCCAAACAAAAAGGACGACGGAAAACGAACTGACCATTCTGGGCGGGGAGTCGATCGTCAACGTTCCCGGCGACGGGCATTCCCAGGCCATTAGTCTTGAATACCGTCGGGGGATCTGGAAATTCGTGGAGTTTACCGCCGCAGCGCTGTATGAGGGGCGAAGCACGTTGTGCGATCGGTACGGCCTGACCACTCAGCTTTGGCTCGCACGTCCCTTTTTCGATGACCACGTTGCTCTCGGCATCGGCTACGGACCCTATTTCGCCGTCGACCGCCGCCGCCCTGGTGACAATGAGGTCTTCATTCCCACAATCTTCACGTCCTCGGCCAGTTTCCGGTTAACGCCGCACTGGCACCTCAGAACCTCCTGGAGCCGGGTCATAACAAACTACAGCCGGGACAGCGACCTGTTCATGGGAGGAATCGGCTACCGGTTCTGATTAATTCCAGGGATTGGGTGCAGTTTTCCTGTTGTCATCGGCTCAGCACCAGCGGATACGTCTGACGGATCGTGTCGTTGTTGATGTTGCCGTTAACGGTCCTGCCGTCCGACGACACCGTGAGCACCATGCTCCCCCAGTGGCCGTGCATCGACTGCCAGCGCAGTTCCATGACGTTGCCGTTAATCGTCCCCTGAGCCTGTACTTCCGTGACCTGGTTGTTGATGATGACGCTGAGCGCGATCTGGTTGCCGGTCTGAACGATCAGGTATGTTTTGCCGTCAGGACTGGACCAGCGGCCGGCCACGTTCGCTACGGCCGGCCGGACAGGCTCCGGCGCAGGGGTGACGGACTGGATGGGTGGGGTGGGGCGCTGCTGGCTGCACAGCCCAATCATCGTCAGGATGAAGAGAACCGCCGCGCCGCCTATGATCTTCCGGCTTGAGAAGAAAGATTCCTTCTTCTCCGGTGTTGGGAGGGGCGGAGTGGGCGACGGGGACGGCTGAGGTTGCGGATGGGGCTCGTCCTTGCGGAACGGGATACCGAGAACCTTGCAGAGGGTCTTTATAAGCTGTTCCACATCGTAGTCCCAGCGGCTGTCGGTAAGTTCCTGGGCCTGGCGCCGGGTGAGCGGCCTGATATCCTCCGGGAGTTCTTCCGGCTTCGGCATCTCCGCCCCGCCGACCAGCACCGGCACCACACGGACGTTGCGGTTCAGGGCGGCGGCGATTTCGAGGCGGATGAAGTCTTCGGGGATGTCGAGGCGGCGACGGCCGCGCGGGTCGGTAAGGGTGAGCCACTGGGGGCCGATGATCGCCAGCAGCACCTGGCACGACGACACGGCGGTATTGATCGCCTCCACGAAATCGACCCCCGCCTCGATGGCCTCGATGTCCATGAAGATGTTGTCGGCGCCGAACTGCTCCTTGAGTCGGTCGGTCAGGTGCCCCGCCCACCCCGCGCTGTCCTGTCTCCGGTAGCTGATGAAAATTCCTGGCATGTGAGGGCTCCTGGTGTTACGGGCTATTGGCCGCCTGCGTTAACGCGTACATGTCGATTTTCTGTCAGTCCTGATGACATCTTCATTGCCCACCCGACACTCCTCTCAGCGATCCTTCCGCAATTTTTGAATACGTTACGCCATCCGCACCTCGACAGCGTCGGAGTAGACCAGCCGCCGCTCCCGGCCTGAGCCGAACCGCTCGGTGAGCCCCGCTTCGGGGGCATCGCCGAGGAATGCCTCGTACTCCTCCACCACCACCCGGAAGCGGGCGTCAGGATCGTCGAGGGGGAGGGTGATGGTCCCTTCCCAGACCGAGAGGGTCTTGAGGGCCTGGGCGTTGAAGAGGGTGATCGGTTCAACGGAGACCGGCACCCAGCCGATGTCCCCCTCGCCGGGGCCGAGCCACCGCTCCAGCCGTGCTTCGATCTCGCTGGTGCAGTTGAAGGAGGCGTTTCTCCGGTAGCCGGTGCCGGAGACGGTGATCCGGAGCGCCGTCGGGTCGGCGGCGTCCCGGGCCACCCAGCAGATCCGGTCCGGGGCGAACTGGGCGAAATCGGCCAGCACCACCCGGGAGAGCTCCGCCTTGCCGATGGATTTCGGCTGGTAGCGGACCAGGGCCAGCCGCACGAAGGGATAGTAGGAGTCGCCGGCGTCGATGTCCATGTCGCAGTAGAAGAGGTGGCGCTCCTCGTCGTACCCCACCGCATGGCCGGCTACGGCCACCAGGGCGTCGGGGCGCTCCTCGATGGTGAGGGAGGTCTGCACCGCCACGGCTTTGGTGAAGTTCTGGAGCGACGGCACCTGCTGGGTGGGTCCCGAGAGCCAGATGGGGTCGCGGCCCCACTGGCTGGCGTAGGGTTTCAGCTCGTCGGGCACCTCGATCCGTACGAAGGTGTCCCGGAGCGGCTTGCCGGAAAGGCACCAGTCCCGCTCGCCGGGCCAGACCACCACCCCCAGGAGCTCGCCGTCGCCGGAGGAGAACCATGGCTCCTCCAGGTAGAGGCGCAGCCCCCCGGTGCGGCGGCTGAAGGTCCCCCGCTCATCCTCACCCTCCTCCCAACCGAAGGTGGGGACCACGTAGAGGAGGTTCGGCGCCAGGGGACGGGCTGAGTTGAGCACTTCCGCCTCGAAGAGGTGGGTGTCGGACGCTGGGGGAAGCTCGGCCTTTGGCGGCCGGGTCAGCTCATCGGTGGTGAGGGAGGGGTCGAAGTAGTCCCGGAACCGGGTGGTGGCGGTGGCGTAGTAGCTGACCTTGCGGTATTTGGTGTCGCCGAATTCGTGGCGCCGGTTCCCCCACGGCACCGACGGGGTGTCCGGCGAGGCGACGGGAAGGTCGAAGGCGTGGGCTTCGCCGTTATTCCGGTCGAAGCCGATGCCGGTGGGCTCGCTCCAGCGGGCCAGGAGGTCCACCTTGCCGGTGCTCGGGGCATGGATCCCCACGGTCCCCTCCACGGTGGCGAAGGTATCTCCCAGGGCCGCTTTCCGGGGGTTGAGAACCTCGATGACCGGCGGCGCCAGGGGCTGTTGCACGGCGTGGACCAGGGTCAGTTCCCGGAAAGGGGTGAGCATCCAGTGGAGCCCGTCCAGGGCCAGCTGCTTCAGCCGCGCCCGGTCCTCGTCGTCAAAGGCCTCTTCCTCGATCCACTTCCAGACGGCGAGCTTATCCAGGTCGGCGGGGGTGACCCGGGAGCTGAGGCGCACCTTTGTCACGGTGGCCTTGGGAAGCTCCACAGTGAGGGTCCGCTCCGTGGCGTCCCAGATTGGCGGGCCGTTCCCTTCGATGACGGCGATGCGGAACGGTTTCCCCTGCCACCAGCCGGGGGCCGCGTCGAAGGTGATGGCCTGGGCCGATTCCGGCGCCGTGCCGGGGAGCCCCCGCAGGACCGCCGCGTTGGCGAAGGGGTCGGCCAGATAGGGGACCTCGGCCGGGAGCGCGGCGGCGTTCGGGTACACCTCCGGGATGGTTGCCGCATCCTTTGTGGCCAGGCGGTTCCAGGTGGCCGGGGTGGCGTCCACTCCCGTGGAGGTGTCCAGGAGGCCGTACTGCTCGATGGTGGCCACGGCGGTCCGGGGAGGGAGGAGGAGCCGCTCCGACGTTTCGGGGGAGAGGACACCGTCGTCGGCCGGGGTGCCGTTGTAGCTCCGGATGACGAGGCGCGCCGCCGATTCCCCGGGCAGGTTCGAGAGGGGAACGGCGGAGACGATGGCCACGGCCGGCGCCTCGATGGGCTCGAAGCGGCGGTAGGTGACTTGCGGCGAAGCCTGGGAGGCGTCAGTGGAGTCGAAGGGGAGGCTGTTCCCTGCCACGTCCACGGCCCGGGCCCGAATCCGGTAGGTGCCGCCGAACCGCAGTCGCGGCAGGGATTTGGGGGCTGGCTCGGCGGTGATCTCCAGATTGAGGGAGGTTCCCGAGGGGTTTCTGGCCTTGCCGTCGGGCCCCAGGTTCTCGCCGTGGCTCAGGCCGTCGTTCTGGATCGCCTCGCCGGGGCGCGGGGCCACGAGGCTCCAGCCGTCCCAGTGGAAGAGGGCCTCGTGGAGATAGAAATCGTTCTTGGTGGGGTCCACGTCCTGCATGGCGGCGGCGGTGACGGTTCCTTCGTCCGCGGCGGTGATGGTGGCCTGGGGGCCGGCGAGCCGCCCCACCCGGTAGGTGACGCCCCGCCGGCAGAGGGAGCGCCAGGTGCCGCTAGCGTCCTGCACGTCCACCCGAAACCCTCCGGTCACGTCATCGGCCCAGAGTTCCGGCGGGTTCTGGGGATTGAGGTTCGTGTTGGCCTGGGTCACGGTCTTGAAGGTGTTGGCCAGGCGCACCGCCCGGCCGGTCCGGAGCACCGAGACCCCGCCGGACCGCAGGGCCGGGAGGCCGTCGTCGGGGGGGGAGTCGGCGGTCTTGAGCCGCCCCTGCTGCCGCATCTGGAGCTGGTTGGCATAGTCGATGGCCTTCAGGGCCGCGCCGTCCGCGTCCACCTGCTGGATGCTGAAGTCGGTGGTGCCGAGCCGGAGCATCCCGTCCGCCAGGTCCGACGTGGCCGCCGGCGCCGGCAGGAACCGCTTCTTTGCCGTATCGAGGAGGTAATGGACCCGCAGGGGCTGGTCGTCGCTCACGAATTCGTGCCCAACGCTTGCCACCTGCACGGTGCCGCTGGCGGACTGGCCGGCCAGGGGGACGCTCACCTCGATCACGAGCCCGAGTCGCCGCATCAGGAGGGGGTGGTTCCCCACCATGGCCACGGCCTCGTGGAAGTCAAACTCCGGCACCGGCACCGGGGTGTCGCGGTTACCCCCCTTGAAGCGGAAGAAGTGCTTGGCCCGGAAGAAATCCATGGCCGGCTCCGGCGGGCCCGGCGGAAGGGCCGTGGTCTTCAGCCGTTTGTACCGCCCCAGGAGGTCCTGTTCCAGATGGTCGTCAAGGTTGAACCACTCGCGCCCCTGGCCCTCAACGGTCCGGACCAGGGTCGCCCCCTTCTGGGCCAGTTCGGCAATCAGGGGGAGGTCGGTGGGGGAGGCGACCCCCACGGTGGCGTAGAGCTTGCGCAGGTGCTCCACCACATTGGCCACCGGGTATGAGTGGATGAGTTGCTTCGACTGGTCCGCAGGGACGAAGGAGCGGACCGAGGTCTCCTCCGGCGGGAAGAGGGCCTGCCAGAGGGCCGGGTCGGCGCCGGAAGGGATGATGGTTGCAACCACTGGCGCCTGGCCGTTGAACTGGATGGAGATGGCGAGGGGCTGGGCCGGCCAGTTGGTGAAGGCGGGAAAGGCGCTGAGCTTCAGGGCGGGCCCGCCGGTGTCGAGCCGGGGCGATACCACCACCGACAGGAGGAGGTTCTTTCCGTCAGCGCTCATCCCTTTCGGAAGAGCGGTCCAGATGATTGTCTGTTTCATGGCAGTAACCCCCTATGCAAACGCCGCAGCGTAGGCTTCCCAGCGCGGCTGGGGCATCATGACGCCGAAGGGCGGATCTCCGCTGGACCCGGCGAACTGTTTCCGCATGGTGACGGTGACGCTGGCGCTGAAGAGGAGCACCTCCACCTTCACCGAAACCCGGCACTCGCCCCAGGCCTTGCCGGCGCCGAAGTCGTAGTCGAGCCCCAGGTAGAATTCCAGCGACACGGTGATGAGGCCGATGACCTCCAGGGAGCCGTTGGCCCGCACATAGCCGGTCAGCTGCGAATGGTTGCTCGTTACCTCGATCTTGAGGTAGATGCCGGCCATGAGGGAGATGCCGCCGCTGGCCACACCGAGATCTATGGCCACGCAGCCGCCGAACTCCAGGGAGGCCTCCAGGGTCTCCACCCCGTCCATCCCCACCGCCAGGGCGAAGAACCCGCCGCCGCCGAAGGGGGCCACCGACACGGTGAAGGGGCTCTGCCGCTCCGAGAGGTTGAAGCGGAGCCGCATCGGCTCGCCGGTGAAGGGGAGGGAAAGCCGGGCGCCGAGGGCGATGTTGGCGATGGAGACCACCCCCACGGAGACCGCCGGAATGGTGAGGGAGTAGCCGGCGGTGATCCCCTGGGGAGTCACGTCGAGGAAGGGGGGATCGGCGAAGTTGGCAGGCTGCAGGTAGTTCCGCAGCTCGTTCACGAACTCCAGTGCGCCGGTGAACGTGATGTCGGCGATTTCCACATGGACGTCCGGCTTCTTGCCGTCCACGGAGGTGAAGGAGAATTGGTCGAACTTCACCGTCACCACGTCGGCCAGGTTGATGGTGAAGTCGACGATTTTCCCCGTCAGCTGGAAGGTCTTGGCCCCCCCCGCCTTGGGGGTCTTGAGGAGACTGTCGAGGGTGAGCTTCGAGGCGGCTCCCTTCACGAAGGGGCCGCTGGCCTTGAGCTTCGTGGTCTCCCAGTGGAGCGTCGTGGTGATCTCGGTGGCGCTGTTGGCGGTGACGAGCTTCGGCGCCTGGTTCAGGAAGTCGCCGGGAATCAGGGAGTCGAGGATGTCGGCCAGGGTGATCCCCCCAAGGAGTTGGGCATCGAGGCCGGCGAAGAACTGGAGCGGGTCGAAATTCCCTTCGGCGAAGCTGTCGGCCGTGTCCCCCACAATCCCCAGCTCCCGGGAGAGGCCGCGGATCATCATGCTGGGGGTGGCGACCCCGCCGGAGCGGTCGGAGCTTTTCCCTGCCGTGTAGTCCAGGGAGGGGGTCGCGAGCATGGCCGGCACCTGGGCGAAGAGCCCCGCCTTGTTTTTCGTCGGGTCGAAGCTGTGCTCAAGATACCGGGGGGCCAGCTCCACCGTGGCCGGATCGTTGCTGCCGGTCATCTGCCGCAGTGCCGCGATAGCAATCTGGGCCTGGTCCAGCTTCGGGTAGCAGGGGGGCTCCCGGGTGCCGTCGGCGGGGGAAAGGGCCACAAAGCTCAGGGCCGCCGTGTCGAAGGTGGTCTTGCCGGCATACCCCGTTGCCTCGGCCATGGCCACCTGCTGGCCGCCGAGGGAGGTCTTTCGCCGGTCTTTCTCCTTGTCGGCGTTGTAGGCATCAACCGCCACCTTGATCTCGGCGGCGTTGTCGAGCATGTCGGAGCGGACGAAGGCCAGGGGCATCACGAAGTCCACCTCGTGCCCTTCCCAGTCCCACCCCTTCAGATGGAAGAGGAAGTCGCCCGGACCCACCCGGGGCCAGAAGGCGGCGATGGGTGGCGTTCCCACCGGCCCCCCGAGGGGGCGCTGGCCCGGGTCGGCACCCAAGGGGGATTCCTGGGGCGGGTTCAGGTTGGGGGTGACGAGCGTCGTGATCCGGACGCGCCGCAGGGGGGTCTCGCGGCCGCTGAAGGTGTAGACGTCGCCCCCGTAGGTCCGTTCCGGCTCCCGGACGATGATGAACATCCGCTGCCGGATGTACGCCACCGGGTCGCCGGTGGGGGAGAGCTCCACCTTCCGTTCGCTGATCTTCACCAGGGATGCCCGATGGCCGAAGGGGAAGAGGAACCCCTTGTAGACTACCCGCACGAAATGGTCGCGCCCCATTGTGGCCCGGTGCCGCCACTGCTCCACGGAATATCCCACCGGCGGTTCAAGTTGGAGGTTGCTGTCGAGCCACCCGCCGAGGGACGAGAGCATCAGCTTGTTGATGCCCACCGGGGTTGGCGTGCCGATGGTGAAGTCGGCGGTCAGGTCTACGATCTGCCGCCGATCGTCCTGGTCCATGGGCATCAGGAACGGCTTGTCGAAATCGGTGGGGATGTCGTGGTCGCGGGACCAGATGGCCCGCACGGTCCGGTACTGGTGGGGCTCCTCGGTGATTGCCTCACCGGCGCGCACCGCCAGCCGCGTATGCCAGAGCTCGGTCCGGCCGTCCCGGGTCACCGGGGCGTTGGCGTGGATCCAGGTGCCATAGTGGTTTGGGGAGATGATCAGGCGGAAGGGGAGCTCGATCTGGGTCGTGGTGGCTGAGGGGGGCGCGGGCTTCAGGAGGAGCCCCGGCAGGATGCTGATGGTGTCGATGGGGCGAAGGTTCCCGAGGATCGCCTGGCGCGTAAGGGTTGCCGTTGCCCGCTGCACCGGCGCGGTACGGTTCGAGAGTACCACCGGGGGGCGGTTCCAGAGGGGTGCCGCCACCTTGAAAATCGGCTCGGGGCCCGGGAGGATGATGGGAGGGAGTCCCGGCCGCTTCAACCGCACCGCCCCCGGCAGGGCCGTGGGGGCCAGGGACGGGGTGAGGGGCTGCCAGTCGAGGATGGTCGTGCCGTTCAGGAGAAACGCCTGGTCCCCTTGGGGGAGGGAGAAGACGAGACGGCTCTGCTTGGCCATGAGGGCTTTGACCGGCGGCGACGGCGGGTTGGCGATGCTCGGGCCTTCCTTCACCTGCTGGGCAGGGGGCATGTCTGAATCGCTCACCTTGTAGCTGGGGTCCGTCTCGAAGAAAGTCTCCTCGCCGATACTCTGGGGCGGGAAGACCACCGCCAGCCAGGAGGGGCCCGTGGTCAACGGCTGGAGACGCCGCGTCGCTCCTTCGGTCACGAGCCGCAGGTTGGTCCACCGGTATCCCAGGTGGAGGAAATCGTCGCGGCGGATCACGGCCAGGGTGGTGTTGCGGGGGAGCCGCACCGTGGCGGTGCCGGCCACAGCGTCGATCTCCACATGGCCGAAGGTGGGCTGAAGGGTGCCCGGCAGCGGCCGCCAGGTGACGAGGACCTCGGAGCGCGGCGGAGCCGGCTCGGGGCGGACCAGCATTCCCTCCATCCGGGGGGCGCTCTTCATGAGGCTCAGGCGGCAGACCATGACCGGCGTCGTCGCCCCCACCTGGAGGATGCCGGTAGAGGGAACCTGGCGGGACTGGGCCAGCAGCAGGCTCACCCCCTGGCTGTGGAGCCAGAAGGGGACCTCGTCCACTTGGGCCACGAGCCCCGCAACGGTCCGCTGGCGGCTGTCGTCGAAGAGCTGGCCGTAGCGCGGGTTGCGGAGCGGTATCCGGAACGGCTCGCCGTCGCTTCCCCTGAGTCCGCCGCCGGTTTCGAGCCCTGCCAGGGTCGGGTCGGCCACCGACTGGGCAAAGAGAAAGCGGATGGCCTGGTCGTTGGGGAGGAGCGCCGTCTCCAGGAAGAGTCCGTCGAAGCGGAACGCCCCCAGGTGGATGGTGGGGCCGGGGGAGGCGAACTCGGGCTGCAGCGGGAACTGCTGGTCCGCGGCGAAGAGGATACCGGTCCGCCGCAAGGTGTTCGGGAGAAAGAAGGTCTGAGCCCCCGGCGGCAGGAGCCCCACCAGGGCCGCATCGGCAGTCACGTTCCCGGGAAATCCGGAAAAGCTGAAGCCGTCAACGGTGAGGGTTCCCAGGAGCCAGTCCGGCGTGAATGCGGCGATCCCACCCCCTTTGGCCTCCAGCGCCGAGGCCGGACCCAAGGGAGAGCATTCCAGGTCCAGGTGGACCGGCGACACGGCCCATTGGGTCCGCCCGAGCCACGGCGACAGGGGGAGGGTGGCGTCGAAGCTTCCGTACTTCAGCCGCAGCCGCAGGGTCCAGATGCCGTTGACGAGGCGGATCGCGGCCCTGAGGGATGCGGGGATGGTGGTGCCAGGGTAGAAGGCGCCGGCCAGGGCGATATCCACGCCCCCGTCCTTCTGGCTCACCGTCAGTTTGGGGGTGCCGCCAAACCAGGCGGTCTCCAGGTGCCAGAACCGGTTGCTCCCCTGTTCCTGTAGAGTCAGCTGGAGCTGGTCGAAGACCAGGGAAAAAGGACCGATGGTGATGAACTTCGGCGGCGGACCTTTGGCGGCCGGTTTCGGCGGAGCCGCCTTAGCTCGCGCGGACCGAGGGCCGAGGATGGCTTCCTCCGCCCTCCCGAGCCAGTCGAAGGTGGCGGACTTGGGGGCGCGGCGTAGTGCCGCCAGCGAGAGGTCGGCAGGGTCGAGCCGGGGAATCCGAAGATCGGAAAGCGTTTCAAACGAAAGTCGAGGGGTCTTCATGCGTGCCCTCCTTGGCATAGCACACGTTGACATCAAAATGGTGAGACTGTTGGCAAGCGGAAGCAGACATTCCCGCGAGTGAAGGGAGGGGCGGGGAAGATGGTGTTCTAATTAGCAAAGTGTACTGTCGGTTTTGGGTTTGTCAAAAGGGGTAACCGTCGGCAAGTAACCGGAAACAGGGTGGCGCCGCAAGATGCCGCCTTCTCAATGCACTCCTCCCGCTCCGGCGCCAAGTGTCGGAAATTGCTACATAAAATCTCATTAAGTCCCTGGATTTAGTCGGTTTTGCTTACAGTTTGCTCCCCTCCGGATTTCAAAAATACGGCGAATCAGCACATTAGCGTCTGGAATGTGTCTTGCATTAGTTGAAATTAATCGCATAAAACTATGCAATGGATGGCGCAATCTCTTGTCGGAAATCCTCTGACGATTTCCAGTCGTTCCTTATGCTGCTGATGCGGAGCTTCGAAAAGGCTCCATGCCCCGCCGATAGTCCTCTCTTTGTAATTCTTTCTTGATTCGCCATCGTGGTAATCCGTCAAATGAGACCGTCAGTTTAGTTCATTAGAGGGGAGATATGTATGTGCCTCGCGAAAGGAATATTCAGTGTTTTCATGATGTTTTTCTGCTGTTTTTCGCTGGTTAGGACGTCCAATGCCTATGTCTTCGCCACAAGCGACATGAAGCTCTACAACCTTTCTTTTTCGACCACGGATGGCAATGCTCGGCTTGTCTGGAATGATCGTTGGTATGGACAGGTCACCGCCTATGCCCAAGACACTGCAACCGGCAGTAACGGCGATTCCAATTATCTGCTGGACAACGACGGAAAAATCCGGGCTCAGGCAGATTCGTTCTTTGTTCACTCCTGGGCAGAATACCAAGTAGCCAATGGAGCAAACGTAGCCATTGGCCCCGGTGCGTCTATCGTGGCAATGACGCACTCAAGTCTGGAAATTTCCGAGCTTGGCGCGCAGGGAGATGGCGGTGCACTAAGCTTCTTCGACAATTTCTTCTCCATCGTCAAAAATGATCCCGATGTGCCGGGAACAACGGTGCAGGGGATATTCCTTCTCGATTACCTGGGGCACCTCGGCGCCAATGCTGACAGTCTGGGATACTTCAGTACGGCGTTGGCGGGCAAACTGGAGGTATGGGAAGTAGGGGACCGTGAGCTGCTCGGGTCCGACCTCATAAATGAGATTCACTCCGGCAGGGGAGAGTTCTCCGGGACGTATACGGGTACGTTACAACTGGATGCAGCTTTCAAATACTATTCCTCGTACTACCTCTCCGCCGAGGCGGACAGCGAGGTGTACGGAGCCAATGCTGTACCGGAGCCGGGGACTGTTGCCCTTGTGGCTGTTGGCTGTGGGTTCCTCTTTTGGAAGGGACGAAGAAAGTCATAGGCATATATCGGCTGTCTGCCTGCGGACAGGAAGTCGAGGGGGGGACATAAAGTAATCAAGAAGTGCAGAGGAGGCACGCTATGGCAACCAGGACGGTTTCGACGCTCGCAGCCCTCATTGTCGGAGTGGTTATATCGGCAGGCACCCCCCAGATAATCTCTGCCAAACTTATCGGCGCCGATGCCCCCTGCCGGGACTGCTGCGGCCAGGCGCTTCCCGATGTCCCGTCGGGGAAAGGACCCTGCCCCGACATCTTTCTCGGCAGTTTTACCTCCACTTCCAGCGGCACCATGGGCGAAACCTACCCCGTGGTCAGCGCCCGCAACGCAAACGGCGCCGGGCTCGAACTTTCACTGCACTATGCCAGCTACGTGGCCGACGGGGAAAAGGCGACCCTGAACACCGTCATGGGCTATGGCTGGAGCCATTCCTACAACATCTTTCTGTTCATCCAAGGGCGCGACATCTTCAAGATGAGTCCCGGCGGCCTCACCACCAAGTACCAGCGCGCGGCGCGCGGCGGCGCCCTGACCGCCACGAGGGGACACCAGCAGACCATCACGGAGAATGCCGACGGCTCCATTGAAATTCGAAACAATGATGGTCTCACCTTCCGCTTCGAAAAGATCCCCGGTAACCCAATCACGATACTGGGCACCACCCCTTGGATGCTCAAGAGAATTACCGATAGAAACGACAATGTCACGGAACTTACCTACGTCAGTGGTCTTCTTGACCAGGTTGAAGACACCTACGGGCGGAAGATCACCTTCGCCTATGATTCGAACGAGCGGCTGTGGAAAATCACCGATCCGCTGGGGCGCAGCACGTACTGTACGTATGACGGGTTTCGCAATCTCGCATCCATTACGGACCCTCTGGGTAACACCGTTCGTTACAGCTACAACGAGCGTCACCAGATCATTCGCAAGACCGACAAGGATGGCCACCAATGGCGGTATGAATACAACGCCGCGGGGCGTCCGACCGGAACGGTGGATGAGAACGGCGCCACCCTGTTCAGGATGACGAATTCCAGCAACTGGGCAACCAACGCCACCGACCTCCTGCTCAACAAGCAGCGTACCTACGTGCCGTCAGTCACCACCAAGAAGGATGGCCGCGGCAATCTCTGGCAGTACCACTACGACAAAGACGGCCTCATCACCAGAGTGGTCGCTCCCGATGGAGCTTCTACCGCCTACAGTTATGACGCTGCTACGCTGAACGTCAAGACGGAGACCGACGCCAATCTCCACACCACCACCTACCAGTATGACGTCAAGGGGAACCGGACACTGGTGAGGGACCATCTGGGCAACGAGACCCGCTATGCCTACGAACAGGTCTTCAGCAATGTGACAACCGTTACCTTCCCGAACAGCGCCGTAACGAAATACCAGTACGACGCCAAGGGGAACCGCATCCAGGAAACCCGCGATGTCGGGGGGCTGAACCTGGTGAAGCGGTGGTTCTATTTTGTGGATGGCAACGTCGAGAGGGAAGAGGTGGATAACGTTATGGCGGGCGGCATGGAAACACAGATTACGCGTTATGAGTACGACACGTACGGCAACCGGAGCAAAGTCACCGACCCGGAGAACAACGTCACCCAGTATGAGTATGACATCCTCGGCAACCGGCTCAAGGTGATCGACGCCAACGGCCACGAAACCACCTATGAATACGATGCCCTGAACCGTCTCACCAGGGAAACCGACCCCCTTGGCTACACCACCGAGTACGCCTACGACGGCAACAACAACCGGACCGAAGTGAAGAAACAGGTCAAGCTGACGCCTCCCGAATATCAGACCACCCGCTACGAGTATGACCTGCGCAACCGCCTCATCCGCGAGACCCGCGATCCTGGGGGGCTGGAGCTGGTGACGGCGTACACCTACGACGGCAACAACAACCGCCTTACCACCACCGACCCACGCGGAAAAACCACAAAGTTCGAGTACGACGTCCAGAACCGGCTGACGACCGTGATGGATGCCCTCGGGAGCACCACCCAAACCACCTATGACGGCGTCGGCAACCGGACCTGCGCCATCGACGCCAACAGCCACTACACCCATTTTATGTACGACGAACTCAATCGCCTCAGCCAGGAGGTCAAGAAGATCAGCATCCAGGAGTGCACCCCCGGCGACGCCGACGACATCGTCACCCAGTACTTTTACGACAACGGCAGCGGTGGCGGCTGCTCGTCCTGCGGCGGCCCGACACCCGGTTCCAGCAATATCGCCCAAATCATCGACCCCGAGGATAAGGTCACCTGCTTCAAGTATGACAAGATCGACCGGAGGAAGGCGACCATTCGGAAGGTGGGCGATACCGACTGTGGCGTCATCGATAGTGACGATTGGGTCGAGAAGATTGACTACGACTCGGCGGGTAATGTCCTGACCCGCACCGATGCCAACGGCAACCCGACGGTCCTCACCTACTTCCTGAACAACTGGCTCAAGACCGAGGCCAACGCAGAGGGTGAGACCACCGAATACACCTATGACCACGTGGGAAACGTGAAAACGTTCAAGGCGCCCAACGGCAACATCACCACCAACGACTACACTGACCGGAACGAGTTGAAGCAGGTGGTTGATGGGGTCGGCCTGGTTGCCACCTACGAGTACGATGGTGTCGGCAACCGGCTGCATGAGCGGGACGGCAACAACAACGGCCCGACTTACACTTACGACGCCGCCAATCGCCTCGTCGCCGTGACCGATGCCATGGGGCAGACGACCCGGTACAGCTACGACAAGACGGGGAACCTCACCAAGACCACCGACCGGGAAGGGAGGGTGACCTGCTACCTCTATGACGACATCAACCGCCGGACCCAGATGGCGCAGCTCATGGGCGGGACCACCTGCGCCCTCCTCAGCGCCAATGACATCTGGACCCGGACTGAGTACGACCCGGTGGGGAACGTCACGCGTCTCATCACCGCCAAAAAGGGGAGCACCCCGGATGTCTGCGCCTCGGGCGCGCCGCCGGCCGACTGTGAGGTGACCAGCTATATTTACGACGAGGTGAACCGCCTCACCGTCGAATCCTATCCGCCCCACGACCTGGGCAAGAACACCCGTGAATTCAGCTACGACAGGGCGGGCAACCTCAAGACGAGGAGGGATCAGAAGAACAGGACCACCACCTACCAGTACAATGACCTCTACTACCTGACCCTGCGCGACTACGAGGCCGACCCCGACGACCGCTTCGCCTATGACACGGGGGGACGGATGCTCCGCGCCGGCCGTGGCGGCTGGATCGTCACCTTCGAGTATGACAAGGCCAATCGCGTTAAAAAGACGAACCAGGGAGGAAAGGACGTCGGCTACGCCTATGACATTCAGAACGGCAAGCGTACCGTCAGCTACCCCGGCGGCAGGGTCATCATCGAGCAGATGGATCTCCGCCAGCGGCTCGGCACCATCAACGACGGCGGCCTGACCGCCATCGCCGCCTATGCCTATGACCTGGGGAACCGGGTTGAAACCCGCACCTACCGAAACGGCACCGTGGCGACCTACGGTTATAACGCCAACAATTGGATCACCTCCCTTGAGCACACAGCCGGTGCCACCCGCATCGCCGGGTTCGGCCACGACTACGACAGGGAAGGAAACAAGAAGTACGAGGACAAGCGCCACGACACGACCAAGTCCGAGGCGTACCAGTACGACGCCATCTACCGCTTGATCGATTACAAGGTGGGGAATCTGGTCGGCTCGACCATTCCGGTGCCGGTCACCCAGACCCAGTACAACCTGGACAAGCTGGGGAACTGGGACAGCAAGGTGAAGGACGGCACGCCCCAGAACCGGACGCACAACGCGGTCAATGAAATAACCGCCATCGACGCCGTGACCATCAGGCACGACGACAATGGGAACCTGATGGAGGACGAGCGCTACACCTATGCCTACGACGAGGAAAACCGTCTGACAGGCGTCACCCGCAAGGCTGACGGCCGCCTGGTGGGACAGTACCGCTACGATGCCCTGAGCCGCCGCATCGCCAAGGTTGCCGATCCGGCCGTCGGACCGGTTGAAACCCGCTACTTCTACGACGATGCCCGGATCATCGAGGAGCAGGACGCCGGCGGCTTCACCAAGGCTACCTATGTCTACGGCAACTACATCGACGAAGTGCTGACTATGGACCGGGGTGGGCAGCCGTACTACTACCACCAGAATGCACTATGGTCGGTGGCGGCGGTCACCAACAGTACGGCCAATGTGGTTGAGCGGTATGCCTATGATGCCTATGGGTGCGTGACCATTACCGACGGTGCTGGCAATCCTGTGTCGAAGAATGCCTGGGGCACGCCGCACGGCGCCATCGGCAATCCGTGGATGTTTACCGGGCGACAGTTGGATGAGGAGTCTGGGCTCTATTACTACAGGGCGCGATATTATGACTGTGAGAAGGGAAGGTTTTTGCAGAGGGATCCATTAAGCTATTTCACGGGTATCAATTTCTACGAGTATGTTTGGGGCAATTCTCCGAATCTTACAGATCCTTGGGGACTAGAACAGGTATTGGTAACCACTGGGACAAGGGAGCTTTTTGTTTGGGGAATAGATGTTTGGGGGGTTACCGGATCAATGACACTTCCGATAAAACAAAATAATCGGTGCGAAAAAGGGAGTTGTAAAGCTGCCGGTGATAATCAATCTGGAACAGCATCTATCAGTTATCTATTCGGTAAAGATTGGTATTTCTACAATATAACAAATCTGTCTACAAAATATCAAAATTTTGATGACAAGTGTGCAGAATGCAAAATTACATACGACCTTGTAGAGTTAGAAATGGGAAATCAAGATTATGACAAATTACTTAAAGCTATTAAAAAAGTATTCAATAAAGAAATACCAATTCCAATTAGTCAAGCATTAGAATATCTTTTTAAGTTAGAAACCATGTCTATTAAACTCGATTATACTTACAAGTATAAAGATTCTGTTGGATTTGTTATACGACTTTGTGCAAATGGGAAAGGAAACCTTAGGGGTGATGCCGAACCGTGGCGCCGTGCGATGCTTAATATTAATATTGAAGATAAGGGTTCTCAAGAAATCACAGGAGGTCATTTCGAATGGGTAATCAATAGGATTCATGAATGAAACAAAAGGTGAAAAGTCGGTGTCATGAAAATTAGGTGTCAGGTCTACACTTTGACACATTGGAATACTGACACGAACGCACGCATCCATAAGAGAGCAGGTAAACGATCCGTAGCTGACAGGTTTTTGTGGGAGGAAACGAGATGCGACCCCTATCGATGATCGTACTGACTGGTGCGATGGTGCTGGTGACAGGGATGAGCGTTCCAGGCCATGCCGGCACCATCCAGCTCTTTTCACCACAAGAACTGAATGCCGCAGCTGTTACGGCAGAGTATACCGGCGACGTCCCTGACATTCTCCCTTCGCCCTACACCCTGACTGTCGGGGGGATCAGACTCACCTTCACCCTCGCCCAGGGGGATTTCAGGCGCGCCGATCAGGGCAATGAGATGGGGGACATGGTGGGCAACTTTGCCCCCGGGACGAAGCTGCTCTCTACCAACACCAATACTGCCGGGGACATTGGCGGTGGCGGGGCCGGCCCCATTGAGATTGTGTTCAGCAGCGGCGTGACAGAGGTGGGGTTCAGGGCGCAAAACGACTTTGTGGGTCCCGAATCTTTCTTCTTGTCCGTGTTCAATGGAGGCACCCTTGTGGGCGATTTCTCCGTAAATGGGGTCAGTGGCCAGCTGGCGAACGATACGGCAACCTTCCTCGGGGTGCGCGCCACTGAGGGGGAGGTGATCACCCGCCTCATCGTGGGCGGGATCAGCGGAGTTCCCGATACCCCTGAGAATGATTTTGCCATCGGACCTGTCTCTTTCACCCCCACAGCCATTCCTGAACCGACAACCATCGCCCTTTTCGGTATGGGTTTGGGAATGATCGTCTCGCGTCTGGCAAACAGAAGGCGTTTGGGGACGGGAACGGGGACGTAGTCAATTTGTCAACTTGTGGCGATTAACTTATTGAATTTGCGGCAATGACCGACCTCACCACCTCCATCAAACACTTCACCTACGAAGGTATGTTCCGGGTCATGCAGAGCGGAGAGGGGAGGGAGGGCTGCTGCCTTGACCTTGCTGAAGGAGAGAACTATACCCCACGCAACGTTCCGGATTTCTTGCAGGGAATAACCGGTTGCTTTCCTGTACAAGCAGTCTGAACAAGATGAGGTGCTCCACGATTGACCGTAAATAATCCACTAATCCGCGAGGTGACCAGACTTCCCCCTTTGGACAAGCTGCAGCTTATTGACTATCTCCTTGAATCCCTTGATATGCCTGATACCGAGATTGAAAAACTTTGGGCCGAGGAATCATCTCGTCGATGGGAAGGGTATAAGGCTGGGGAGATAGGTTCTGTTTCTGCTGCCGAGGTCTTCGAAAAGTACAAGCCATGTATATTCAGGGGATGCGGCAGAGCACCTCGTCGTTTGTTCCTGTTGCGCCTTCGAGAACCACGTCTCCACCAGGTTCGACCACATGGACGGGCCGGGCGGTGAAGTCCAGCCACCGGATATCGAGTCGATTGCTGAGGGCGCGTCGCTTCGCGGTTACGAGATCATGCAGCTCCCGGCGCTGGGATTGTCGCAGCCCAAACTCGTCTTGACGTTCGAAGCCGTTGCCGCGCGGGATGAAGGGGAGGATGCTCAGGCGCCGCACCCTGTGCTCCAGGCAGAAGTCGATCATCCACGCCACGACCCAGGTGCCCCCTGCTATGACGGTGGTCTGGACCGATGTGGGAACGCCGGCGGCGATGAGACGGCTGAGATTGCCCGTGGTGTGGTCGAAGGCGTCAACGTCGACGATGCTGTTGTGGTGTTCGCGGTCGCCGTGGAGACTGACCTTGACCTGGGTGCCTGTTGCCCGGAGGAGCGGCAACAAGGCATCGGAGATCGTGATGGCGTTGGTGGTGAGCTTCGTTTTGGCCCCTCGTGCATGGGCATGGGCGAGCAGTTGCGGGAGGGCCGGGTGGATGGTGGGTTCGCCGCCGCAGAAGTGGATGGTCTTCACCCCGTGGGACAGGAGCCAGTCAATGCGCTGCATGAGGGCTTCAGCGGGTTGGTGGTCGCCGGTCGGTGGAGCGAGACAGAAGCCGCACCGGGCGTTGCAGGAACGGGTGACCCGAAAGCAGATTGCCGGCGGCAGGTGGAGGGTCATGGCAGGGCCTCACGGTGTTTCAGCGGCGGCATTCAGCGAGCATGTTGCAGAAAAGCATACCCTGCTCGATGGCATCGTCCAGCGCCACATGGTTGTGGGGGAGGGGATCGAACCAGCGCTTGGGCATGGTCCGCTTGGTGATGGTTTGATACTCCTTGTCGAGCATCACCATGGCCATGGTCTTGATGTCCAGCGCCGAGAAGCTGAAGGGGCTCCGGCCCGCGAAGCGCATCAGGTACCAGTAGACGAACATGAAGTCGAAGGCTGCCGGGTAGCCCACGAAGACGGGCTTGGCAGGGAGTGCGTCGAGCCACTTCACGTAGTCGGCCATGGCTCCGGCAGGCGCGCGAAGGTCCTGGCGGCAGGCCTCCCACGCCTCGGGATGTTTGGCCCACCATGCCATGGTGTCGGGATGGCCCGATGCCCCGGGAAGGAGTTCCAGGTTTGCCGAAAACGTTGAGACGAGGGTCTTGTCGGCCAGGAAAGCCGCGGACCCGAAGCTCAGCATGGAGTGGGGACCGGGGATCGGGCCGTCCACCTCGACGTCGGTGCTGACATAGATCACGCTCATTCCGGTGATGTCTCCTTTGCCATAAGGCGGTCGCGCACCCAGCGCGTCACGGCGTTACGCCCGCGCTTTACCAGTGCCGTGCTCCAGTCCTTGCACAGTGGTGGCGGCAGCAACCTGCGAATGTCTGATGTGCACAACAGCTTTGCGTAGCGAGCGACCTCGGCCTCACCCGACCTACTGGCGTCAAAAGCGAGCCATACTACGCGGCCAGCCGACACCTCCGGCAGCCATGGCGCCCAGCGTCCGATGGTCGCCACGGAGCCCCATCCGCAGGTGGCCAGCGACAGGGCATCGAACAGCCCCTCCACGAGGATCAGCGGATCAACGCGCCAGCCTCCCCGTACGCTCACCGCGCCGCCACCGGGCCCGAACGTGAGCATCTTGTTCTGTCCGCGCACAACATGCAGGTATCGCCCGTGCACCGCCACCACTATACCCTCCTTGTCCCGCATTCCCACGAGAACTGCAGGTCGGCCGCCGAAGTTCAAGTCGAAACGAACACCTGCGGCATCGGCGATGTCTCCGGGTATGCCCCTTCGCTCGACATAGGCCTGGCCAATGGTCCCGGTAAGAGGAACGGTACGTGCGAGGCGTCCCCCCGGGGATTCTCCTGTGCCCGGCATGTATTGGGAGTCGTTAAAGGGGTGCAATCCGTTCTCCTGCATACGTCGTAGTGTTGTGGCACTATGCAATGCGTAGACGCGACGTTATCGTGCCCGTTCCCAGGTGATATAGCTGATCTTCATAACGCCGGGGCTGGGGCCGACCGGCTCCCGGATTTTGAAGGCGGACAGGTTGCCCCGGCTTGTCCGGACGCAGACGTTGGCGTTCTCCGGTATCCTCTGGATGGGGATGCGCCGCTGCGTCATCTTGACTTTCGAGCAGTTTTCATAGGTGGGCTTTTCCCGGGTGAAACCGATGGAAGCCCCATTGCGCGGCGTCAGGTAACGCTCCGTCTCTGTTTCCGCCTCGAACCAGATGTCCGCGTCGCCGTTCTGGGCAATGCTCCCTGCATCCAGGTCAAAGAGATAGGTCTGGCGAATTTCGCCCCTTCCCTGGGCGATCACCTTCCCCGTTACGGGTGGCCTTTCTTCCGTCCCCCCGGCGGCAGGCTGCGCGGCAACCACCAGATCTACCCGTGTCCCGCGCGTTGCCGTGGTTCCACCCCTGATCTTCTGGTTGAGGATTGTTCCGGCACGCGCCCGGGTCGTCGGCTGCCGGGTCTCGGTCCCCGGCTGCAGTCCCGCATCCACTAGCATCTTTACTGCTCGTTCCCGTGGCTGCCTCACCACGTTGGGCACCGTCACCTGTTCCGTTTCCGGGGGCTTCACGGCCACCACCAGCCTGACTTTTTTCCCCTGCGCCAGCTTCGATCCAGCCTTGGGGGTCTGGCCGATGATCGTGCCCGGCTCTGACTTGCCGGTTTTCCGCTTTTCCACCGTTCCCACATTCAAACCGGCTGTTGCAAGGGCGGCCTTGGCATCGTCGAGGGTTTTTCCGGCCAGTTTCGGCACGGTGATGAGCTTCGGCGGGGGGGGCTCCTGCTGTCCGCCAGGCGGCGGTGCTTCCGGCTCCGGCGCCTTGGCCACGAGGAGGATGACTCCTGCCCCGGGGGAAAGGCTCGTCTCAGCAGCGGGATCCTGGTGAAAGACCGTGCCCGGGCGGTCGTCGGGCGATGCCCGCCGCTCCACCTGGGGCTGCAATCCCTTGCCACGGAGGGTGTTGACGGCCTCCTGCTCCTCCATGCCGATGACCCGGGGGACGGTGACGGCAGCCGGCTCAGTCTGCCCCTGGCCGGAAGGGGCGGTGGTGCCGGTCGTGGTCGTGACTGGCGGTGATCCCTTGAACAGCTTGACGAAGCTGGTGCGCAACGATTCAACGCCGGTGAAGAGCCCCGCCAGCGCCACCACGATTGCGGTGACGGAGCTGATGACCCAGGCGAGCCGGTTCTTCCGTACCGCCGGCACGGCGCCGGTGCCGGTTCTGCCCGTCTGGGCCGTTCCGGCCGTCCCCTCCAGAACCCGGTCCAGGGTATCCACCAGTTGCGCCAGGTCAGAGTCCCAGTGGGTGTCGTTGATCTCGATGGCGTTGCGGCGGGCCAGGAGCTTCAGGTCGTCGGGGAGATCCGCATCGCCGGGCATGGCGGCATCTTGGACCAGCACCGGAACCACCCGGATGTTCCGCCGCAGGGCTGTCCCCACTTCCAGGCGGATGAAGTCATGGGGGTCGTCCAGGCGGCGTCGGCCCGTCGCGTCGGTACAGTCAACCCACCGTCGGCCGATAATCACCAGGAGCACCGCGCAGGAGCCCACTGCCCGGTCGATGGCCTCCACGAAATCCATTCCCGGCTCGATGGCGGAGACATCCATGAAGACCCGATCCCTGCCGAAACGTTCCCTCAGCCGGTCGTAAATCCTGCCGGCGTGGCCGGCACTCTCCTCGCGGCGGTAGCTGATGAATATGCCTTCCATGGTGGTCCCTCCAGTCAGGCGTCGGTGCTTTCGGCCGCCGTGCAGAGAAGCTCCAACAGTGCAACCAGACCTTGCTCGGCCGATGGAGGGAGTCGCACTATGTGCGCTTCTGCCTTCGCCGAGCGGTTGGGCGAGTCGGGGGGCATCGCAGCCCAGGCGTCGCGCAGCGTCCGCTCCAGGAAGCCGGCGTCGGTCGTTGCATCCATGGCGATGACCACCCGCTCCAGGGGGGCGGTGTTGACCAGTTCGTGCAGCTCATAGGCGCAGCCGGCGTTTTGGGGCGAGAAACCCCGCAGGTCCATGAGCACCATGTCCGATGTCCCCACCAGCCGCCCGAGGGTCATCTGCCAGGTGTCGTCGTGGCAGAAAAAGTCGTTCACCCGGAAGCGGCCGTCGAAGTCGGGGCGGGTATCCAGTTCCTTGATCCGTTGCTCCAGAGCCTCTGTCCCGTCGATGAACTGGCGGTCGAGCCTGCCGCTCAGGAAGTCGAGAAATTCATGGGGCTCCACCGTGGTCGCTGCCAGGTCCGGCCCCGAGATGAGCCGTACATCGCCCAGGTAGCGCCAGTGCCGGGTCACCGCGTCGAAGAGCTCTTCGCTCCGTTTTCCCAGGGAAAAGACACGCAGAACGAGCAGTCGGGCGCTCCGGCTCGGAGCGTCGACGACGCCCATGCGGAACCCAGCAAGAACCGTTGCCTTGTAGGCGCCGAATGCCGCCAGTCCCGAGAGTATCCAGATTGCCCCCTCGAAGACGAGGCCGATGGAGTATGTAATCCCGAACAGCAGCCAGAGGGCGTCCAGGATCAGGGACTGGTCGTTGGTCCCCTTTGCCAGGTAGCGCCGGCGGACCCACTGCAGAGCGAACCATCCCAGAACGGCAAACAGGAGAAAGCCGATCAGGTTGAGCGCCCAGAAGACCGCAGTTCCACCGAGCCCCAGCGAAAAGCCGACGTCTGCCACGGAACGCAAAAGCCCCTGGTGGCGGTCAAGCACCGAGAGGAGCAGGTTCGAGCCGGTGAGGGCCATGACCATGAAGGTAACCACCAGGGGGCCCACGGCCCGCACCTTGCGGATGAGGAAGACGAGCAGAAGCAGGGTAGGGGGGAGGTTGGTGCTGAGCCAGAGAACCGCCAGCTGCCCGATGGATGAGTCGGGGCTCCGTGCCAGAACTGCCGCGCCCAGGGCGACGAACACCACTCCATGGGCCGCTGCCAGGAGGAGCTTCGTGCGCCGCCTGGTCGCAGCCACCAGCGACAGTGTCAACACAAGGGGCCACGTGTAGACCCAGAAGAGGATCAGGTAGCGGAGGGGGAGGAATTCGGTGTTGCTGGAGCGAAGGAAGGAGAAGGCCATGATCGCCGCAAAGGCGGCCGCACCGGCTCCATAGACCAAGCCGGCCCGCCAGGGTGAAGATCGGGCGCGGCGCAGCAAGGGGCCAGCCCCTTCCCTGCCAGCCGAGGAGGAGGCATCGAGCACCGTCAGCCTGAACTCCCCGGCAGGAGTGGGCGCTGCTTCAGCCTGTTCGGCACGGGCGGTTTCTCGTCCCCTGCCCGTTTTTTCCCCACTGCGGTTCATCCCCTTGAGGAGGGCCCTGCGATAGAGGCGGAGCAGAAGGTAGGAGAGGGGGAGCGCCAGGATGGCCCCGGTGCTCAGGATGAACGGCAGTTGTCCGGTCAGGGCGATGGTGGTGGGGTCGGTAGCGGGCATGGCCGGCTCCTTGGCGGTGCGTGCTGGTCAATGTTGTTTCATTAAGTATAAACCAGCTTGACGCTACATCAAGGAAACGGCTTGAAATTGCTGGGCTCGAATCGATGGGGGCCGTCAGTTCCCTGGCAGCCCCCATCGATTACTGGCCTGCTGTGAAATGTTACGGGTGACGTTACCAGTCGTAGGTCATATGCCGGCTGTTGTGTTCGTCACAGGCGCCGACTGTCGAATAGCAGTTCCCTTCGTCGTAATTGAAGGGCGAAGACGCCTTTCTGAAACCCTTAAGCACTTGGACCTTCGTGCCATTGGGCTGGAGGGTCGCGTAGGGGGTCGGATCCGTATCGTAGCCGATCAGCCGGCTGATGCGGTACCCGTGGGGAACCTCCACGTGGCAGGAGACACAGGGGGCTCCATTGTAGTGTATCCCGCCGATGGTGATTGAGTCCTCGTTGTGGTCCCCCTCATCATGGACGTTGTTTTTCCACGATCCGCCCGAAAAGATGGGGTGGCAGTTGACGCAGAAGAGATCGTTGGACCAGTTGTTGGCGTTGCGTCTGACATCGCCGAGGGTCCAGAGCTGGCCGTTTCTGTTGTAGGGCCAGTAGGTGCGGGGCCCCTTGAGGAGAAATTTGGTCGCTCCCGTGCTCCCGGAGGGGGGCGCTGCGTGGCAGTCCGAGCAGACCATTGTCTGGGTTCCCACGTTGGTCCAGGTTAGAGTCATCTGGTTCGACCTGAGCGCTCTGGGCGCATAGGAGCCGGTCTGGGAATTGAGGGGGACCTGGATGGGATGCGCCGACCGGTTGTTGGGGTTGAACTCCATGGCCTGGTCGGTGAGATTGATGCTGGAGTGGCTCACGACGGGGCTGACGCCCGTGGGCGCCGGGCCGAAGGCGTTGTACGAGTGACACTTGTAGCAGACCTGATACTGATTCTGGGCGGGGGTTATGAGGGAGAAGGTCATGATCTGGGTCCAGAGGGGGGCAGTTCCCGGCACAACACCGGACATGGTCTGCCAGTTGGCGATGTAGAGGCCGTGCTTGTCGTAGTGGACAGAGGTCGAATGGCAGCTGGTGCAGTCCCTGAAAGGAGCAAACACATAGGTATTGCTGACGGGGTCGAGCACCAGGCGGTGGCAGTCCAGGCAATCGAGACCTTTTGTGGTTATGAGGTTGTGGTGGCGTGTGACATTGTTGCCGCTTGCGTGGCAGACACGGCAGTCGGCCATGGTGAGGGCGAGGGCTGCGGTGGGGGAGGTGGCAGTCTCGAAGGTGATGAGCGAGACAGTTGCCCCTGCCCCAAGGAGAAGAAGGCAGAACCCCTGGTACATCCGTTTCAATAGCCGGCGAGCTTCCATAGCGATCTCCTTCCATGGAGGTTGAGAGCTGGTCAAACCGCGATCATTTTTGCTTGGGAGTTTCCTCGGTCTTGACCACTCTCCAGTTCTTGTCGGGATCGAACAGCTCCATTGCCTCTGCCAGGCGTCGCGTATTCTTGCCGAGATTTTTCTCGTACACGGTTCCCGCCTGATTGACGATGAAGGTCATGACCCCCGAATTGCCATATTCGGCGGGATAGGCAACGAGCGCAAAGCCAAGGATCATCCTGTCCTTGACCACGTACTGGTATGCCCCCCCCGCGGCGTTTTTCCCCTGTCCCTTGAGTATCTTGAAGTAATAGCCATGGAAGGGGGAAAGGTTGCTTTCCTTGGCGTACCCTTCCTTCGCCGCCCGCGCCACCAGGGGGCCGAGGGGGCTCTCGGGTTCTCCTTCCTTCGCTTCCCAGTACAGGCCGTCCCGTTTCCCTTCGGAGCTGATGAGCTTCTGGGCGAATTCAACCTTTCCGCCGCCTCGGCAGTCTTTGCCCGCGTATTCCTGCTGGGCATCCACATAGGCGTCGAGCACATCGATGACATGGAGTTCGTTCCTGCCGATTCTCCGTTTCAGGATCTCCTTTTTCCCCGTCCCGATATTGAAGGCCCATTTCCCCCCCTTCTTTACGATCGGTATGGGCATGGGCCAGTTATCCGGTCCCACGTGCAGGATCACGGTCGTGGCGGACTTGTGCTCCAGGCTGTTCATCCGGTCATAGGCCGCGAGGAATTTTTCCCGGTCCGTCTTGTCGGCAACCTCGTCGCCGGACGATATCAGCTCCTTGCTGCCGGGGCCGAGGATGAGCGTCAATTCTTTCTCGTTGCCTTCCCTTACGGCGGTCACCAGGGCTTTCACCGCGTTGTCGGGCGAGGCGAAACTCTTCTGCCGCGTTTGCGCCGCAAAAGATGGTGTGGATATCACTGAAATGATCATGGCAACGGCCACGACGCAGGCCAACATCGCCCAACCCGTGCCGCATGTGTGATTCGATGCGCTTACTCTCATGGTGCCTCCCTGTGTGCATGCAGCTCTGCTCCAGACAGCCCGTATCAACGTCTTCCTCCGCCCCGGAAGCCGCCGCCGGAAGGCTGTCTTGTCTCGCCGCCCCGGAAGCCGCCTGAAGGCTGCCTGATCTCTCTCTGAAAACCGCCTCTGGTCTCCCCCTGCGGCGGCGTACCACTCCGGATGCTCATCTCGCCGCGATTGATCGCGCGACGCTCGAAGGTCCCTTCACCGACCCCCCTGAAGGGGGTATCCCGGCCTGCCGGCCTCTGCACCTGTTCCCTCGGTGCCTGCATTCTTGGCGTTACCGTGGTGCCTTCCCGCCGTTCGACCGGAGCCTGCCGGACTGCCGGCTCTTGTCCCCTCTGCGGCACAACGGCCCGTTCCCTCCGTTCAGCAGGCACGCGCTCAGAAGGCGCCTGTGTGCCCCTCGATCCCGGTCTCACTTGCCCCCTGACCGGATAACCGCGTGTTTCCGGCGTGGCGGGCGACACTCGAGTTGGTCTCAGCCCAAAGCGCTCGTTCGTTCGTATATCCCGATAGGCAACCCCTCTTCTGTGGACGGGGTTATGGCGCCAGATGGGGCTGCCAATATCCCTCCTGGCGTTGAAATGGTGGAACCGACTCGCCCGGTCGAAGTCTATGTGGATACGATGGGAACGCCAGTCGCACCAGGCCCAGGAAAAAATGTTGAAGCTGAAATAGAAGGGAGGACCGAAGGCGATGTAGCTCAGCCCGAAGGGGTAACTGGTCGGGTAATACCAGTAGTAGGGGGGGTAGCCGGGATACCACCACGGGCCATAGATATAGGACGGATCATAGACCGGCACATAGATGACTTCCGGGTCAACCGGTTCGATCTGGATCTCTCCCTGATCCTCGACAACCTTCTGCTGGCTGGTCGTCTTTAGATTCCCCTGTTGCTCGGCCTTCCTGCGCAATTCCTGGATGGTGGCCATCACATCATCCTCCTGGCTCAGGAAGGCATCCCCCAGTTTCCTCGTCTGGTCGAGCTTGTCGCTCAAGGCGAAGAGAACGTCCGGGAAATGGCAGAGCGATTTTACGCTGGGGTCCCATGGCTTGTTCTGAAGGGCATTGTCCAGTTCGGTCCCTTTCAGCCCCATGTTGTCCCGCCGCCATCGCTCCGCCTCCACCAATTCAAGCGGATACGTGGATGCCATCAGCACCTGGGCGATCAATGAATCGGGATACAGGGCGATCGGCGCAAGCATCTGAGTCAGCTCTTGCTTGCTGAACTTGGCCGCCTGCTCGGCTTCCCCTTCATCCTGCGCTATTGTGCCTACCGGCATCGCGAGCATGACGATGACGATACATGCCACCTTCAGGATAGTCATGATTGTCGCTTTCATAAAGCTCTCCTCTGTGCGTCTCCGATCCATCAGTGTCCATCCTCACTGCGGGCCGGAGTTCCCGCGTTCCGTCACTACCGCTTCATACCCCTTGCGGACCCACATGGCGTTGCTCCCGATGTTCAGCTTCTCCAGACCTGGCGGCGGATCAACTCCCGGGTCGAGGGGGTGGAGCTGCAGTGCCTGCTCCCCCTTTTCCGTCAGGGCTGTTTCCAGTTCCCACCCGACCCATTTGGACTCGCTGGCGCTCTTGGACCAGAAGAGGAGGAAGAGGTCCCGCTCCCTGATTTCGCTGTCGAGGCGCGGTTTGAACTCTTCCCCGGGGTTCAGGTCGAGGCAGTCCTGGAAGACATCGATGCCCGCCGCGATCTTGATGGCGTCCACCCGGTCCAGGACCCGGAGCCGGTCCTTTGAGGAGTAGGAGGCGAAGGCGGTTTTTGCCGGTTCGCCGGTGGCGGTGGCGACTCGCTTTCTCTTCGGCGCGGCGGTTATCTCCAGGTCGAGCCGCAGGCGCGCCACGATGATCCCCTCGATGGCCACGTCGAACTTGAGGGGGATGGTCCCTTCCTCGGCGCCCTTGGGCACGGTCACGTCAAACTCCAGGAGGGACCGTCCCCCCTGCCAGGTGAATTCCCGCTCGGGAGGATCGACGGTGAGCCCCCGGCCCGAAAGCTTCACGGTGACGCGGGTATCCCGCTTCCAGCGGCACTCTTGGATGCCGAGCACCGGCTCGGCGGAGGGGGCCAGTTTCGTGAGGAGATCCCGGACCTCCTGCTCCATGGCCTTCTCGTAAGCCACGAACCGGGCGGTGAACTCGCTCCCCGGCTTCGCCTGCCGGGGGGCCGAGGCGCCGAGCTGGACCGGCTGCAGCTCTTCGACCGCACCCGGCAGGGTGCCGGACATTTTGGGCGCAGGTGCCGGCGGAGGCCCTCCCCCGACGGTTGGAGGAGGCTCTGCTCCGACAGGTGATGGCTCCCCTTGTGACGGCTCTGATAGCTCGAGTTTTTTCAGCCGGAGGGGGCGGCCGAGAGTAATAGTTGTGTGTGTGTCCACGGATCGCATGTCGTCGGGAGTGAAGCGAGCCACTGAACCGCCCGCCCGCATCGTCACTATGTCGACTGGCCCGATCCCGCGTTTTTCGTCACCGCTTCCCGCTGCTTCCGCCCCCTCACGGATTTCCTGCAGGGCCGCCATGAGCCCCTGTCTTTCGAGATCTTGCGGTACCGATGAGAGTACGTTCTTGAGAAACGCCAGTTGGTCCAGCACCGACTGGAACTGCCGAGGCGATCCCACATTCTTTGCCCTGGCGTAGTCGTCGATTATGTCGCCGGTGTAATCGGCCAGATCCCCCGCGGCCAGGTGCCTGAGGAGGCGGCAGTCCACCGGCGTGGCCGTGTTCCAGAAGTCGGGGCTGGCGTTGTGCTCGTCCTCCGCCAGTTCCACAGCCTTGTCCACGGCGGATTCGAAATCGGGAGGGAGCTGTTCTTCTCCGTCCAGCAGGTGGGCCAGGGTCTGGGCCGTCAGGTGATTGACAAGGGGATAGTAGGATGGTTTCCCCCGTTCAACGCCGAGGGCGTACGCCCGGTAGTAGTGATCCGCCATGGCGTGGAGGGCCACCTGCTTTTCCGGGACCTCCGTGGCGATCATCATCCGCCGCTTGGCAACGCTCCCCAGAAGCGACAGCCGTTCCACGGTCTCGCCCAGGGCGCTGTTCAGCCCCGTCAGCCTCTCTTCCGCCTCGGTCACGAGGTGAAGCGCCTTGGCCGGGTCGGCGGCGGCCAGCTCCTGGGCCCACCGCGACTGGAGGTTCCAGAGCTGCTCCGCGGTCCTGATGGTGGCGAGCCCCTTGTCGTCGTCGGTGGCACTGCGGTAGTGCTCCACCGCCTCCGCAAACTGCTTCAGTTCGCCGTAGGCCCGCCCCAGCGCCTCCTGGAGGGTGCCGCAGGCGAGCCATGCCGGTGGCACGCTCTGCTCGATGCCCCGGATGGCCTTCAGATGCGCGTCAGCGGCCGGTCCCCGGGAGGTCTTTGCTGCCGCGGCGATGTTCTCAAGGTCGACGATCGCCTCGGAGATTGTGGTGTAGGCGATTCCGCGGCTGCGGGGAACAGTGGCGCCGTCCCCCTTGCCGAGGGTGAAGTCGGGGTCGCCGTAGCACTGGTAGGCGCCCCACGTGTTGGCTTCGGGATGGGCGGCAAAGGTGGCGATGCGGGCCGCGAGAACTGCCTGGCCGAAGGTGCTGCCGGTCAGCATCCCCCGGTAGAACGTGGCGGCAAAGAGAGACGCCGCATCGTCCTGCACGGCCCAGCCGGCAGCCACCACCCCCCGTACACCCATCCGGATCAGTTCGGTGGCCACGTTGGCGGCCAGATTCGGCAGGTTGCGGGGGGGCTGGCGGTCGTCGATCTTTCCCAGGTGGCAGCAGTTGACGAATACCAGTTGCGGCACCGTGCGCATCTGCCGGATTTGGGCCGCCGTCAGGAACTGGTTCTCGCCGATGACCATGCCGGTGACGGGGTTCCCCTCGGTCTGCTGGTGGCAGGAGCCGCACGGCACCGGCGGGCGGTAGTCCAGCACGCCGTGCCCGGCCAGGTGGACGATCCGGTAATCCCGGGCAAAGAGCTCGGTCATGATGGCCGGCCCCGTGGCATCGGGACCGATGAGGGGGGTTATGGTGTATCCGTAGTTCTTGAGGGCCTTCTCCACCTCCCGTGCCTCCTGCTCGGCGGCGGGGAGGTTGGTGAAGGGGGTGGTGGGGTTGCCGATGACCAGGGCCGTGGCATCCCGTGCCATCACCACCTGCTCGCGGAACCGCTCCACCAGGAGCTGCCGCACCATCCCGGCCTGGACGGCCAGGGGCTTTTCGGCCCGGGCGGCGCTGTCGCCACGCCTGCGCTCCTGCATCATCTCCCACGGATAGCGGGCCGCCGTGTCGTTCAGCACCAGCACCACGTCCCGCCGGTCAAGGGTGTACTCCTTCAGCTCGTTGGGGACCAGCATCTCGAAGAGGGTCACGGCAACCCCTTCTTCGCTGGCAGTGGTTTCCGACATCTCTTCTATGAACCGGTCGGCCAGGCTCCGCTGGGACTGCTGCAGGTAGACCTCGGCCCGGGCCCGGTCGGTGAGGAGGTTGAAGGAGAGGCGCTCCTCCTCGTCCTCGGTGATCTGGAGCCGCTGCCACCAGGGGTCCTCCTCGAAGAAGCTGGCCCGGCGCATCCCCCCTTCCAGGGGGATGACAAGGGGGGTGGCATCGATGTCGAAGGCCCGGGAGATGTCCGGGTCGCTGCGCAACCGCGCAAGGGTCCTGGCCGCCTGTATGGCCCGGTCCTCGTACAGTTCCACGAACTCCACCTCTTCGATGGGGGCGCAGTCGGCGCGGCCCGAATCGGCGATGGCGTGGTTGGCGTCGATGATCCCCCGCAGGATGGCGGTCACCGCGTCCTGCACCGAGACGCCGCCGGCGCCGGTGCCGACGAGGAGCGCGCTGATGCCGGCGGGGCCGGGCGTGCCGCTCCTGACCGGGAGGCATTCGGCCCGCGCGACGGAATAGGCCCGCGCTCCGCGGGAGACGGCCCGCAGGAGTTGGCCGGGGGAGAGCTCACCCACGCTGCCGAGGCCAATGACGATGGCTCCGGCGGGCTTGCCGTCATTTCGTTGTGACTCCTCCCACGTGAGGTTCAGGAATACCTCAGCCGTGCCGTCGGCCCCGGGGTATACCCCGAGCTTGTGCCGTGCGCCCAGCCGGCCGTCGAGGGTCCGGTCCAGGTACGCCTCGGCGCTGATGATGGTGTCTCCCTTGTAGTGCCCCACGAGGACCGGATGGCCGGCAAAGGCCAGGTTGCCGTGACGGACGCTGATCCGGATCTTGTGTTCGGTGCGGCGGGGCCGCTTCGCGCGCCCGGCGCCCACTGCGGTCCGGGCCAGGTCGGTGAAGTCGGGGTAGAGGGGCTCCTTCTCCGCCGGAAGCTCGAAACGCTCCGGCACGCCGCGGGCTTCGGGCGGGGCCGTGGGCAGAAGGTCGGTGGTGCCGCGCCGCAACAGGTCGGTTATGGCGTCGAACCCTTCCTCGGCGCTCGGAAGGTCGCCGTGGGAGGCCTGCAGGTACCAGGCCTTGACCCCGTCCGGAATGCCGCTCTCCCACGGCACCCTGCCGTCGCCCCGGGGGGTGGCGTGGAAGACCAGCCGCTTCTTTTCCCCCGCGTCCTCGATGGTCAGGTCCACCGGCGTGGCCGGCGCGCAGCCGGCGATGTAGAGCATCCGCTGCGGGTCGATGGGGGAGGCGGCCAGCTTCTGCCGGTTGGCGTTGGCCGTTGCCAGCGCGGCGGCGGTGGGGGGCTGCCAGGTGTCGTTTTCCGGGTCGGCGTCCGCCAGGTTCTGCCATGCCGCGGCGCTGAAAAGATCGAAGCTGGACAAGGCGGGGAGCATCTCCAGGAGACCGGGGAACTGGGCCACGATGCCGATCAGCTCCCGCTTCCGGCGGGTTATGTCCAGCAGGGCCAGCTTGCGGATGAGGCTGTCGCGCCCGGTCAGCACCTGGGCCACCGCATGGGAGCCGCCGTTGGGGGTGCCGAGCATGATAATGCGCGCATCGGCACGCCCCTTCATCCGCTCCCACACCTCCGGCCGGGCCGCGATCATGGCCCGGGCCACGAGCCCCCCCATGGAGTGGGCCACGATGCTCACCGGCTGTTTGCTCTTTTCGGTGGCGTCCAGGGCCTTGGTGATGGCGTCGGCGAGGCGGTTCGCCTCGTCGAAGATCGAGAGCCGCCAGTCGAAGGGGAAGGGCTCCACCCGGTGGGTCCTGGCCAGGTGCTTCACCAGGTCGCCGTAGAAGAGCCAGATGGGTGCGTCCGGTTTCACCAGGTTCGGCGTGCCGTAGCTCAGGAGCTGCAATTTTCCCCGCGCAATGTCGAAGGGGTCGAGCCAGATCCGGTTGTCATCGATGGCCAGGTGGCTCCCCATGATCCCCGGCAGCACGAAGACCACCGGCGCCATGTCGGCCACGTCCCGCTTCTCGTAGGGGGGGGTGCCGCTGTCGGTGGCCCGCACCGAGAAGGGCTCGAACCCGTCCGCCTCCGAGCCGCTCCGGGAGAGGGTCCGGGCGAGCCCGTCGGCGCTGTCGGCGTTCTCGAAGTAGCTGAAGTGGTTCACATCGGGACCGCTCCGGAAGATGAAGCCGGAGCCTCCGGAGCGCTCGGCCCCCCCGAACATGGCCTCGGTATTCACCACCAGGTCGTTGTCGTCCTGGTAGAGGGGGTCCGTCAGGAGGGTGCCGATGGCGCTCAGGACGTTGTCCCCCTCGATATCCCCGGCAATCACCCGCAGCTCCCCGGCTACGGGGGACTTGGGCCGGTTCAGGAGCGCCACCAGGGGAGAGGAGGGGATCATCGCCTCGATCCCCGGCAGCACCGTGGGGTCGGTCCGTTCCTTGGCCACCGCCATGATCAGCTCGCTGAAGATGCTGGTGAATATCCCGCCGGGGAGCTGGGCAACAAAGCCGTACCCCTCCAGGAGGTTGAAGAGAACCGACAGGTAGATGTCGAGGCGCTCCGAGGCGAGGGTGGTCCCCCGGGCGGGGCAGGCCACCCGCACGAACCGCTCGATCTTGAACTGCTTTTCCTTGAGGAGTTTGTTCAGGCGCTCCAAGTCCCCCCGGGCCTTGTCGGGGTTGCGCTCGGCAAAGAAGCTGAGGTCGGAGGCGTCAAAGGGGTCGCGGCCACCCTCCATGCCGGCCCGGCAGAGGAGTTCCCCCACCATCCCACCCCGGGAGTGGGAGACCAGGTGAAGCCGCGCCCCGGCCGGCAGCCGCTCGGCAGCGGCGATGGCGTTGTCGATGGGGTTCTTGGAGAGGGTCTCGTGCTCCAGACCGAAGACCCGCCCCTCGTAGGGAGTGAGGAGCTGTTGCCGCTGGGGGCGGCGTTTCTCGGTCCAGAGCTTGCCGAAGCTCCCCGCCGTGGACGAGGCGGTGCCGTGGAGGAAGAGGAGTGACGGGCGGTCCGCCGGGAGGTCGAGCACCGCCTCGGAAACCGGCGTGATCGCCAGTTCGTCTCCCGGCAGGAAACGGTAGAGCCCGGGGCCCCGGTTCTCATCCTTTGTCCCGAGGAGATGGTTCTCCAGTTTCTCCGCGATGAAGCGGGCCGCGTCTGCCGCCACGTCGATATTGAAGAACTTCAGGGTCTTGATGACGATCTTGCCGATGAGCCCCCGGGAGGCGCCCCGCCGGTCGATGGCGGCCGGCAGTTCCACCACACCCTCCGCCCCCCTGGTGCCGGCCAGGCTGAGCACCTCGGTCCGGAGTCGCTCCTGGGAGGTCCAGAACCGGGTCCCGTCCTCCAGTTCCACCTCCACGATGTCGTCGGGGTCGCTTTCGATGACCGGGGTCTCCGTTCCCCCGGACCGCGCCGCGCTGATCTGGAAGGTCTGCACCTTTTTGAAGGTGATCTTGCCGCTGGCTTCCGCCGGCGGCGGTTCCGAGATTTCCGTGCCGGGGATGCGGAGTTTGACGGGCTGCTTCGGGTCGTCGGCCATGAAGTGCTCCTTCGTATCGAGAGAGGATGCGCTACCGGTTATGTTTCAAGGGGGGCGATTGCTTATTCGTATGGGGTGCGGTTCATGGGTAAGTATAGAACCGATGCGGGAGGTCGCAAGGGAAGGGGCTGGAATTGTTTAGAATAGTGAAGGGTAAAAGGATCCGGATCAGATTTCGCCCCGAAACCCCAGGAGGGAAGGGCACTCGATGGTAATCAGCCGGTCGTTGTTGGCTGAATATTTAATGGTGCCGTTTTCTTCGTACACATAGTACGCCGATAGCCATACTTTCTTCTTTCCCAGGTTAAACTCAATTGCCTGTGATCTGGTGTTGGCGGGTTTCGCACCCACGCCTCCCGTTCTTTTCATCCCTGCAATGGTAACGACGAGCCCTATCCGGTAGCCGTAGCTGAGGCACAACGCCGCATTCGCTTCCAGCCAGCGGCGGTCCCCGTTGGAGATGTAATAGCCTTTGTCGTCCCCTCGGCGGTCGCCTTCCTCCAGTTCCACCGAATAGACATCGCTGACGGATTTATACACATGGGTATGGTAGTCCCCGAGGTATTCGAGGTTCGGCCAGAAGGCCCCCATGATTTCCGCCTTCAGCTTCATGGCATCGGTATTCGGCGTCACCGACCGTTTGTTTCTTTTGGCTGACGTATCAACATTGGCAATCTCGATCTGGTAGAGAATCCTGTTGTCCTTCAACGGCACCTGGTACCCGAACAGGGCACCGCATGTCTCTAGATGCGGGGTTTTCCTGTCATGTTCAACGGAATAGGCTTCGAGTCCATTCAGGATGAGCGTTATCAGGGCATGCTCGGACAGGCGTATGACATAACCGGTTTTTTTCTGCAGATGTGCTGTATCCACGGCAGCCCTCCTTCCAGAATTCAGGGCCGAGTCCCATGCAAGAGTAACGAAAATACGGGCTACTCTTTATCCTCCGGTCGGGCGAGCAGGGTTTCAAGCATCGCGTGGAGTTCGGCAATGGCGATGTTCTGCGCGGCGAGGTTCTCCAGTACTTCCTTGATTTCCTCTTCCGCCTTGAGATTGACCTCGTAATCGTTGTGGGCCTCGATCCGATCGTAAGCAGCCTGCCGGTTCTGGCTCATCATGATCATCGGCGCCGTGTAGGCCGCCTGAAGGGACAGGACAAGGTTCATCAGGATGAATGGATACGGGTCCCAGTGCCGGACCCAGGCGGTGACGTTGAGCAGCGCCCAGAAGGTAAGGATTGCGGACTGCCCGATAATGAACTCCCATGAGCCGACCTTGGCGGCGATCCAGTCCGCCGCCCTCTGGCCTATGGTCAGCTGTTCATTGACGACCTCGTTGACGTTTTTGACCGGAGCGTGTTCATGTTTGTAAGGCGCAGGGAAAGTTGGTCTTTTCATGGGGGCCACCTCTCTATTTCCTTCGACTATTGCAGCAAATGAACGAGCACCGGCAGCAGCAGAGCGGTAAACAACCCGTTCAGCGCCATCGCCAGCGCCGAAAACGCACCGGCAACCCGGCTCTTCTGAATGGCATGGGCGGTGCCGATACCGTGGGAGGCGACTCCCAGAGCCATGCCGCGGGCATTGTCGTCATTGATCCTCAGCAGGTTCAGTATGAAGTCGCCGCCAACGGCCCCGGTGATGCCGGTCAGAACCACCACCACGGCGGTTAACGACGGCAAGCCGCCGATCTGTTCGGAAATCCCCATGGCGATCGGCGTCGTAACCGATTTCGGGGCCACGCTCAACAGAATGATCTTTTCTCCCCCCAGCGCCCAGACAATGCCGACCGCGCTGATGATGGCCGCTACGGAGCCCACGGCCAGGGTGATGATAATCGGGATAAAGGACTTTCTGATTACCTCCATTTCCCGATAGAGCGGTATTGCCAGGGCAACCGTTGCCGGACCGAGCAGAAAGTGAATGAACTGGGCTCCCCGGAAATAGGTCTGATAATCGATGCCGCTCACCTTGAGCAGCACAACGAGCAGAATGATGGCGGTCAGCACCGGATTCAGCAAAGGGGGGCAGTCGAGCCTCCGAAAGACCCAGGTGCCGATCTGGTACGCGATCAGGGTCAACGTCAGCCACAACAGGGGAGAGGTCGACAGGTAAACCCATACCTGCTGCATTTCAGCGCTCATTGCCGGGCCTCCTCGTGTGCGCAGGCGAATCGGCGATTAAGGAATTTCATGACCAGACCGGTTATTGCAATTGTCGCAAGGGTTCCGATGATGATCGCGCCGGATATCGGAGCCCATGACTTCATCAGAAGGTCGAGATGGGTGATGACGCCTACCCCCGCAGGAACGAAAAGCAGAGCCAGGTAACGGAGCAGGAACCCCCCGACGGTTTCCACTTCACTGGGCATCCGCCGAGGGAAAAAGACCAGGCCGCAAAAAAGGAGAATCATCCCGATTACCGGACCAGGCACGGGTATCTTGGTGAGCCTGGTGATGATCTCTCCGATCAACTGGCAGATGAGAATCAGGGTTAGGGAGCCGAGCATAAATTTCCTTTTTTCTTCGTAAGCATGAGGTCTCCGAAATCATAGGTCTGGTCACGTTTGACAGCGGGGGCAAAAGACCGTGCTCCGGTTGCCGAGTCGGATCTCCTTCAGCGCCCCGCCGCAGCGGGTGCAGGCGTCCTTGCCGCGCCCGTAAACGTCGAAATCCAGCGGATGGTAGGCGACCGTCTCTTCCTCCACCCGGTAGGTGCTCCCTTGATCGATCGACTCCTGCAGCACTTCACGAACGGTGTGGGCCAGCCGCTCGCATTCAGGTCGGCTGAGGGAAGAGGCGGGCCGGTCGGGACTGATTCCGGCGCGGAACAGGGCCTCGTTGGCGTAGATGTTGCCGACCCCGGCAACAATCGCCGCGTTCATGAGGAGCTGTTTCACCGCAACCCTGCGTGTCCGGCTCACCCTGAAGAGATAGGCGCCGTCAACGGCCGCGGTCAGCGGTTCCGGGCCGATCGCGGCCAGGAGCGGGTGCGTTGCGGGAAGATCCGTGGTCCAGACCACGGTGCCGAACTTTCGCGGGTCGTGGAAACGAAGCACCGCGCCATCGTCAAAGACGATATCGAGGTGGTCATGTCTGCCCGGAGGGGTCGTCCCGGGAAGCAGGCGGAGAAAGCCGGTCATCCCCAGATGGACGATGAGCCACCCCGTTTCACAGTCGAACAGCAGATACTTGCCCCGTCGCCCGACGGATCGTATTGTCCGCCCCGTCAGTAAAGCGTGCAGCTCCTGGGGGATCGGAAAACGGAGCTTCGGCGCTCGGACCATCACCCGCTCGATCCTCTTGCCCGTCAGTTCCCGCTCCAGCCTGCGGCAGGTCAGTTCCACCTCGGGGAGTTCAGGCACGTTTTGCTCCAGAGTTGTAATTGTGCATGGTTTGCCAAAGGCTGTGAGCTAACCGGCGCGCAGCTTTTTTGCGCGCCCGGTGGAGCGCGCGGTTAGGCGAGAAGGAGTCTCTATAAGGCGCCCACTAACATACTTATGCAAGACACTTGCAATCAGCGTTTGATATGGAATTCCCTCTTCAATTGCCCTTTCTTGAATGTCCATCAAGTCTGGAGTAGAGAGCCTTATGTTAACACGCCGATCTTTGATAAAGGTTTCGCGTGCCGCTGAGCGGTACTTCTCAAGATCAGATTCAGAGGTGACAGTTGATTTCATCTCCCCCTTTTCGTAAGCATCGAGTATTTCCTTTTCATAATCGTCAAGTTTGATTTTTTTCATATTATCAACTCCTTTGCAGGTAATCCCTCGTCGCCTTCCGACTCGGGATCACAGTTTTTAAAAAATAAAATTCAGCTTCTTCCACAAATGGCACTTGGACGTTGCCTTTCTTTCTTGCTGTTGCTCTGTTTCTGTGAATCTGCCACGTATAGTGCTGGCCAAACTACGTCCGCATGCGCTGTTGCTGTCCTCGTGGCGAAAACGCATGTCAAGAAGATGGTTGTCAGATTTGGTTTTTTCATGCCTTTATTTTCCCTGCATAACGGGCTGTGCAGTTGACCCGTTCGGGCAGCTTTACCGCCCGACCGGTGTCGAACTGCCTGGTTGGGATTTCGTATTTTAGCCTTCTGCCTTTTTACTTTTGCCTCGTGTCAAGGGCAGACTCCTCCGGGGACTTATCGTTCGCTGCAGTTCTCTTAATGCCAAGTTGTACTCTGCGCGAAACCTAGCAAAGCTATGCCCCCATCCTTTCGGCTCAGCAATCCACTGGGCCGGATCCCATCCAGCCTCTAAAAGATCTGACGCTGCAAAAACGAACTCAAGTGCATCTGTGAGAAAGTGCATCAAGGGCTCTATTTTCTCAAAGTCAATCCGTCCTCTACTGCCATGAACGTAAAAGTTCCGGCACTGGATAGCAGTTTTAGTGACAAATTGCAGGTCTGGTAAAGTCTCACCAAATTTTCTTTCCACGATGGCTACACGATGCGCCACCTTCTTGGGTAATGACGGTTGTCCTAACCTGGCCAGAGCTGACAGGGCACTATCTCTATCTAGTCCAACTGGAAGTTTCTGAAACATCTCCACACAGGCATCCCGCGTCTTGGCTAGATTCTCTTCCAACGGTGGATTAGCTGGGAGAGCGGTCATTGGCAAAATGTCGAACATATTGGCCGCGCCGACGAGTCGGTCTGTTGTATATTTGTTGCTTTTTTGCAAGCATCCTAAGTAACGTCCCCGCGCTAATCGCCAGTCTCGATTCCGCGTGATCCAGTCTACTAGTACGTTGTTGAATTCCTCCTTGCGCCGTATTGGGTCAAGCGGAACGTCGGCAGGATGCGGTCGGTGCTCTTCTCCACCACTGCATTTCCATTTATAGCTCTGGTGGACCGTAACCATCTGTGGAAAGCCATCGACGGTCTCTGTTGTCGTAACATGTATGCGCTCGATACCCTGGGCACGACCTGCGATAAAGGAAAGAAAGGAACATACCTCGTACATCTTGTTCATCGCCTCGTCGAACGTAACGGGAGAGTCTGGCTCAATAGACACGACGATGCGATTCTTTATGTAGATCCCGCTGGGGCCACCCATATTTGATCGTGGACAATGGTGAACTGAGATCTTGCCGATAACCGTCTGCACCTCGGCAATGCATGTTTTCCCTGTGAAGTAAAGCACTTGCGGATAATCACCAGCCTCAACATCGCGAATTGTACGCCTCTCGCTCAAGACGGCATCAATGATCGGTCTAGCATCTATTACATGACTAAAGGCATCGAAGTCGTAGAAAAGAGTTGACAGGTCTGTGGTTGTGAAGTGCACGCCAGCAATGCGCGCCTCAGCTGGGCTCAAGTGAACCCTGCCCACAGCGACAAAATGAGGAAAAACATCAGCGTGGTACTTTGTTGGGCCATCTTTAAAACTGGTATGCCCGGTCCCCGAACTCCTACAGTCGATCAGGCTTAGAATATCGCCATTGTAGGCAACACCAGTCAGGCACGCACCCGGCTCAACGTTCTGCAAAAAATCGTCCGAGTGCAGGGTCAACAGAGTCTTGCTCCCAGCCAGAGTCAACTCCCCAACCGCTTCCTGTCCTGACGGCAACGCGTACTTCCCAACGAAACGTTTTGTATTAGTCATCTCTATTGTCTCGCTCCCGTCATCCACGAGATTGTTCTAGTAACCGAAGAAACTTACCAACGTCTATGAGTGTGACCGGCGCGGCAGTTTTACCGCGGCGACCGAGTCCACACGAGAGTTGGGACATCCTTTTTCCTCAAATTTGAATATGTGAAGGGCGTCCCCTAAAACTCTTAGGTCAGACAGATTCGGTTAAGCTCTGTTGCTAAGTATGAATTGCACCACAGCATCATTTCATTTCCACTGGCAAGAGCTTTTTTCATAATTTCTGTATCTGAATAGGTAAAGGTGGTATAGAAGCTAGCTTCCAACAACTGCTGCATGGATAGTGAGGAGGTTTGGTAGGAGATATACAGGTCTCCGATGTCAGGACTCCAGCAGAAAAGATGCTCTCCGATAGGACAGATTGCTGCGGGCGCCCCAAACGTCCGAGCCACAGCTATGGATCCGGTACAGAATATAGCTTGGGATCTGAACTTAAATTTGAACTTCTCACCAAACCATATGTCTGCATCATTGTGCAGGTTGAATGGCATATTACGAGGTAAACGTGGTGAAAGGAGATAATCATTTACGATTTCTTGTTTTCCAATTATTACGGTATCCATACCCCTATATATTATGCTGCTATTCATTTTCACTCCGGTACCTAGAATGATTCATAAATCATTTCTAAAGAGGCTGCTACTTCTCTGAAGTCCACTATGGTGTGAACCGTTTCTTCATCTAATACTTGACCGCATTTTCCGCACTTGCTGCCGTATCCAACTGTGAAATGATGGCATCTACAGCAGAGATAAACCTCCCCACCATAACCAATATAGAGATCGACAAACTCATTTTTCATCGATAGCAAGTTGGTGTGAAGGGCATCATAGGAGAACTTGACGATAGATGAGGTATGGCCTCGCTTAGAGGGATCAGGATCAAGTAGATTGAGTACGAAAGCCTGCACCCCGTAAGGTGCCGTAATTTTTGACACATCTATCTGTAAAGGTTCCATTGATAGCTTCGAGACAACTTCGCCAAAATTTTTTCCTTCTACAGGAAGACAGTTAGTCAATAGCCTGTACAGAAGAGTCCCTAAAGCCCATGTATCATGTTTGTAACTTATAGATTCAGGGTTTTTGCAGAATTCTGGCGACCACGTCGAAATGGCTCCAATTGGCCGGAAAAGATCTTTCTCTTTCCATGCTCCGTATGTCTCTTGAAACAGATTTTTATGGCAACCCAAATCAATAATCCGCACTCCAGGATCTGATAAATAAACATCAGGGTCCATCATCTTGCATTCATCGACAACCAATATGTTTCCTGAGTGCAAGTCCCTATGCACCAGTGAGAACAATGAAATACCAAGAGCTTTAGCGACCTTTGCAAGAACAGTGAGAGCTTTATCCCAACTCCATGGTAATGGATCAGTATCTATGTAAGATTTTAACGTGATCCCCTTTAGGTACTCCATTCCGTAGTAGTAAACGGGGAGGTTAGTAACCTTCGTGAAAGGTATTCTTATGTGCGGTACGAAGGCAATGGATATAGCATCATTGATCGCTTCAGCTTCATCTTTGAAAGAAGCTAACTCCTCAGCATTTCGTGGCATGACGAGTAACTTTAGGACAATTTCTTCTGTTCCGTTTGAATAAAGCAGTGCAGTTGCAGCTAGCCCCCCGACTAGTCTACTAACATAGCTATAGCCAAGAATCGAATCTATTGAAAGGGATTGTAAGAGGTGCTCTATATCTGAGTCGTTCACGTTTTCTCCAAAGCTACAGGGGGGCATTGTTGATTTATTGAGTAACAGATCGTAATGGCGCTTTAGCCACAACGTCTTGAGGGTCTGCCGACTTGACGGCAGCACCCGATTGTTAGGTATTCCTACCTCCTCATCTCCGCATTCTGTTCAAATCTTTTCAAGTGTTGGCTCAGAATTGTTGCATGTGTTTCGGCGCCCAAAGCCTTAGCTACAACAATGTGCGAGATGAGGCTCCTGTAAGCGTAATTCCAGAGATCATCTGCATGTTCTTCAACTATTGGTGTCCCTAACATCCCATTAGTGTGGAAGTGCGGTGGATTGCCACCGTACATATCCATGAGGTGGGGGGATGCACCATGCACATAGCCGGAATAAGTTTTGTATATAGTTTTTGCAGCATCTTGCTGTCTGCTTGGATCTATTTTGACTCCTTCAATTCTTGCCAGATATGCTTGAATCTGCTTTCTCGGAATCATTGGTCTTTTTTGCTTGGAATTCATCAGCGTTCCTGATTCATCAATTTCTTCTTCCCAGAACGCTCCCAGAAACTTCTTGTGTAATTCTGTGATCTTGTCGTTGGTCACAGCGTACACTAAGAACATTATGTCTTCATTCGTTTCATCAATAGTCCGCTGAAGGATGCCTTGTTCTTGAACAAAGCCATTCGCCAATAGCACGGTAGCAGCTCGAACAAGGCTCTGCACACGGGCTAGTTTCAGGAACATTGCTTGATAAATATCTTTTTCTACGAATCGATAAGCAAACCCGAAGGATAGCTTTACCATCCGGGGCCTACTCGGCATCCCACTCTCGAAGTCCCGAAACGTTCGGCCCATCAGTTCCAGCATTTCATTTATGTCAGGATTCATTTTTCTCTGCCTAACTCGTAAATAATAGGTTTTCCTATATAAGAAACATGTTTCCTATATCAGGTCTTTGAAAAACTCCTTAATTTCGCCCCTACAATCTCCGTTTGAGGTTTACCGGGGACGGTCAATTTGATTTTTGCTGATTATTTTGCTGTTTTCTTGCTCTTTGAAACAGTTTCAGCCGGCCGGACAGGCCATTTTTTGCCTTTTCGGCGGCATTGCCCTATATCAGGTGGCATAAACCCCCAAGTTTCGCATTCGAACTAGGTTGTAAGCCGTGACCGCCAGGGTGAAGTGCCAGTCGATCTTCCTGACTCCTCGGTAGCGGGTCTTGCGGAACAGGCCCACCGTCTTGAGCCAGCCGAAAACCTCTTCGATGCGCTTGCGGAACTTCTGGCTCGCTGCGTAGCCGCTGTGCCGAGTGGTGCGACCATCAATGGATGAACCGCCTTTCTTCATGTGGTTTTGGGTGACATGCGGAGTTGCCTTCAACTCTCGCATCGCCTTGACAAACCCGCTGGTGTCGTAATTTTTGTCAGCAGCTACCGTAATGCGGCGTTTTCGGGGTGCGACCTTGGCAATCATGGCCTCGGCGGCAGTGCGCTCAGCAAAGCCGTTGGCTTCGGTAACGGTACTCATCATGACCAGTCCATTCAGATTCTCTGTCAGCAGATGGGCCGCAAACGACAACCGGGGCTCTTGGTTGATGCTCTTACGGTAATACTTGGCTTCGGGATCAGTGGTCGATGCGTGAGTTTCGTTGGCCAGTTTCTCACCCTTGAAGTCACGGGTCGGATTCTTGCCGGCCGGTGTGTCACTGGTAATGCAATAATGGCCCAAAAGCGGGAATGAAAAGTGTACCACCCTGGGACCTATGGTATCCCTCT
>NZ_JAHCZI010000019.1 GCF_018501225.1 Geobacter hydrogenophilus
GAGGGATACCATAGGTCCCAGGGTGGTACACTTTTCATTCCCGCTTTTGGGCCATTATTGCATTACCAGTGACAACAGGCGCTGAAAGCCATCCCCAACGTCGATAGGGTGTCCAAGGCCACTCCGGAAGACCTGCTCCTCATCTCGTTCTCCGGCCATGGCCATGTGGATGACAACGGCGTCTTCTACACCTTCAGCCACGACACCGGCCAGGGAGAGGGCAAAACTATCACTCCTGCACTGCTTGCCCATATAGTTTCCAGCGATGAGCTTTCCCGGTGGCTGCGCTATGTGGATGCCGGGGATATGGCCATGATTGTGGACGCCTGCCATTCCGCCGCAACCGTCGGCGACGGGTTCAAGCCCGGCCCCATGGGCAGCCGTGGCCTGGGGCAATTGGCCTACGACAAGGGGATGAGAATACTGGCCGCCAGTCAGGCCGACGACGTGGCCCTGGAGAGTGACAAACTCCAGCAGGGACTCCTTACCTATGCTCTGGTGCATGACGGCATGGATGCATTCCAGGCCGACTTCAAGCCGCAAAACAAGGCGATCACCCTGAGCGAATGGCTTGCCTACGGTGTCAATCGGGTGCCGACACTCTATGAAGAAATCAAGACCGGGACCCTCTCCAGTTTCGGTCGTGGCGAAGCCAGTCGCGGCACTGTGATTCAGCTGGGAAATCGGAAGCAAAGCTCCCCGGCAAAAAAGAATCCCTACCAAACCCCGGCACTGTTCGACTTCACGAGAAAGGCGAGGGGCGATATCAGTCTGGCGATACAATAGATTATTTGGAGAGAAGTTGCCTTTAAAGCGTTTTGCCGGAGAATGGCGAAAATTTAGTTAAAGCTATATTTGATTTAACCGATTAAATATTTGTGTGGGCATCCAAAAAAGATCTAAATGCTTTTCCGTAGAGAATTCTCCATGGGTAAATGAAGGGAGGTTTGAATGGTTAAACTTCAGAATTGTTGTTGAGATTCCGGGGGCAACCTCTAATTGCAGCAGATTAAATTCAAAACTAATCGGAGGAACATTCATGAGATTGCTTGTTTTCATCACCTTCTTATCGCTTGCTGTTGTCAATGTGTCTGCTGCTATGGCCGATGAACTGGCTGTTTTTTGCAATGATGGAGAATCATTCATCATACCTTCAGAATCTGATGCTGCTCAGGCTTGTGAGAACCATGGAGGCGTCGCTTTTATTGGTACGGTTAAAAATTAGTTCCATCTAAATGAAGGTGGGTAATGGTAAAACTTTACTTCTAGTCTTTCGAAGGAGAAAATATGAAAAATGCAATCTATTCAATTATCATTGCTTCGGTAGTCTTGATGAGCTCAACGGTTGCATTTTCTGGATGCGATGACATTTCTGATTACAATACCAGAAAAGCTTGTGAGGGTGATTGCTCTTATATTACAGATTATAATACCAGAAAGCTGTGCGAAGGCGACACAAGTTATGTAACTGATTACAATTTAAGAAAAGCCGCGGAAGGCGATTGTTCATACATCTCTAATTATGACAGGAGAAAAGCCTGCGAATCCTGCAGTGACAAAAGATGGTGGGTGACTATGTATATGCTCCATGAGGTGTTTGAGTGTAAATAATGGTCTTAGTGCCCTTGTAGGCTGCCGACAGGGTTGCAAACTCAGATGCTGATCCTGAAGGCTTCTCGGGTGTTGCTGAAAAGAAAAGCGCTATCTGGTAAACGCGAGGCCGCTGTGATCACCTTCCGCAACCTGTTCCTAATCACCGGCCTCGCGTTTCTTGCTGTCCTCCCTCTCGGAATTCTGGCTATCCATCTCCCCAGCGGTTTCAATTCAATCTACCTCTATGCCACAGCCTCGATCCTTGTCTCCTGGCTGTATCTATATTCTCTGCGCCGACTGCTCGATCGCCGAAACCTCGTCCTACGATCTGCTCTGGGCGCGGGATTATCGCGTTGATCCGGCCAAGCTTGGAGGGAGAACCCTCGTCACCGGCCACAGTCGGACACCGCTTTTTGCTATTCGCAATTCACTGCAGAGCCGCCACGTCAATCTGGACAACGGCTGTTTCAGTAAGGGAGAGCTGGGAGAGGGAGCGTTGGTGGCGCTGGATCTGGATATTCGAGAGCTGATTGTGGTGGAAAATTGTGAGCCGGTCTGAAGTTTTTGTCCGTCAAAACTATTATCGCCTCTGGCGAGGAGAGATGGTTTTCGATCAAGGTCTGGCCGGGACGTGAAAAGGAGAAACGATGTGATGAGATACGTTGCCATCACCGGATTGTTTGTGACGCTCATGCTGGCTTGCTCCGCCTGCACCCCGGCCATTTACGGCGTTCCGCAGCCCGAGTGGCAGAAGTTGACCGACGCGCAGAGGTTGGAGGCGATCCGGGGGTACAACGTGCGGGAAAAGCTGCGCGAGGAGCAGCGGCTGCGCCAGGCAGAGCGTGAAGCGAAGGAGGCAGAGATCCAGGCCATGGAGTCCCGCCGTCGGCAGGAGGACATGCAGCGCCAGGTGGAGGGTATCTACCGGGGCGATGCCGGTCATTACGGCGATCTGATCCGGGTCACCATACAAGGGGGGCAGTTCCGGTTTGGGAGCAAAAATCGTTCTTTTCAGCCGGTTGCCCTGAAGATTGCCAACGGCGAGACGAAGAGGGTTGAGATTGTCAGCCACGAGCGGTATGCCACCTACCGCGCCGAACTTTACCTGCGATATCTGGATGGTCTGCTCCTGTTTGACACCGATGGGCGTCTCGACGGGAATCTCTCCCGGTTGGTATATGAACCTGGTTGGCGCCGCGGCAGGTCGTACGTCGTGACCTCTCCGGAGGGCCGTGGCCTTCATGAAGTGCAGGTCAGCGTTGAGGTTGTTCCGCATCTCCGCGAAGGAGAGGTGCATCGGTAATGGCTGTCACTGGGGGCACTATGTCTGAAATGGAGGGGATGATGACGCAACTGACCTGGCAGGACCTGTATATCAAAGCCTACCGCTTCGCCGCACTGGCCCACAGCGGCCAGACCGTGCCGGATACCGACATCCCGTACCTCATGCACCTGAGCCTGGTCAGCATGGAGGTGATTGCCTCGTTCTCTGCGGAGCCGGATGTGGATACCGCGCTGGCGGTGCAGTGCGCACTGCTGCATGACGTGATTGAAGACACGGCGATTACCTATGAGCAGGTGCTGGCGGATTTCGGCCCGATGGTTGCCGCCGGGGTGCTGGCGCTGACCAAGGATGAACGGTTTCCCTCCAAGCAGGAGCAGCTGGCGGACAGCCTGCGCCGCATCAGGGAACAGTCCCGTGAAGTCTGGATGGTGAAACTGGCCGACCGGATTACAAACCTGCAGCCGCCGCCTTCCTACTGGACAACGGAAAAAAGACAATCTTACCGTGCCGAAGCGGTATCGATCCTTGACTCCCTTGGCGAAGCCAGTCCTTGCCTTGCAGGGCGACTGCGGGAGAAGATTGATGCCTACGCTGTGCATCTTTACCCGAAGAGCGAGACCCTGTGACCTCCTTCCGCAATCTCTTGCAGGCATCATGAGACCGTCTACGACGCGGCACAAAATCAGGACTTTCCTCTGGCGCCTGATCGGGCGGATTGCCTTCAACCGAATCCGTATCGTCGGTCGACCCCTGCCGGTGGCCGGGCCGGTGCTGTTTGTGGGCACCCACCGCAATGGCGCTCTGGATGCGGCGCCGTACGTCGCGACGGTTCCGGACGCCATTCCCATGGTATCCGCCCAACTGCACCGCCTTCCGCTGGGCCGCCTGCTGTTCGCCGGCATCGCCGTGTCCCGGCCAAAGGATCGGGCACGGGGCATCGAGGCCGACAATCTGGAGGCCATGGGACAGTGCCTCGGTGTCCTGAAAGAAGGAGGACAGCTGCTGATCATGCCGGAGGGGACCAGTACCCTCGGCCCCAGGCACCTGCCGCTTCAGCGCGGCGCTGCCTGGATAGGCGCCGCTGCTTTGGAGGCCGGGATTGCTCCGCTGATCGTCCCGCTCGGCGTCCATTATGAAGACCCGACCGCATGGCAGAGCCGGGTGGAGGTGCTGGTCGGCGAGGCGATTCGCCCGGCAGCCGGCGATACCGCAAGAGCCATTCACCAGCGCATCACTGAGGGGCTGGAGGTTGTGGGCGCCAACTTTGCCGACGAGGAGGAGCAGCGCCGTGCCGAGGCGCTGGCCTATGCCTGCACCCTTGGCACCACGGTATCCTATGCCCAGGCGCTCAAGCGATTTGAGCGGGATATGCCGCCTGACTTGCTCGGCATCGGCGGTGAACTGGACAGGATTGCCCGGCAGGAGAGGCTTTGCCGTCACCAGGGGATTCCGCTGATGCCGGTTGGTCCCTGGCCGCTGTATGCCGGTTACTGGCTGATTCTTGCGCCGCTGGTGGCGCTGTTTTCTCTGCTCAATGCCCCGGTCCTCTTCGCCGGTGTCGTTGCCAGCCAAAAGCTGCCGGACGACCGCAACGTGATTTCCTTCTGGCGCATGGTGATCGGTCTGCCAGCGGCACTGGTCTGGACCGCTGTCGTTTCGCTTCTGATCATCTGCTGGTCGGGCCCGATCGGGGGGATTGCCTATTGGTTCATTACCGTTGCCGGGGTAGTGGTGTGGTACCGGTTCCGCAAGCTGTCCATTGCCCTGTGCAACGGGCTGTGCCATGCTGCGGCCCGGCAACCCCTGCTGGCTGCGTACCGCACGCTGATGAGGTGTTTGTCCGATGAAACGTCTCCTTGATCCGCCGCTTCGCTATTTCAGCGTCTACCTTGCCGTCATTGCCGCCGCCGAGGCGCTGCGCCTGAGTAACTGGGCCGTGCTATTCGGCGTCATGCTGGTCATGATGCTCTGGCTCGGCAACCGGTACGCCAGCCGGCCGGGGTGGCGGAGCATGGCCGCCATCTGCGCCTTCCTGGCCATCGGGATGAATGTGTCCTACCAGGCCATGGCCGGCGCGATACCGGCGGTGCGGGCAACGCGTTTTGATGCCCAACTGCTGGCCATTGATCGGCTGCTGATGGGGGAAACGCCAGCGGTCCTGCTGGAGCGGGTCACCTCTCCTGTTCTTACCGAGCTGTTCAGCTTCTGCTACTTCTTTTTCATGCCGCTCCTGTTCGTCAGCCTGGTTCGCTATTTCTTCCGGCAGCGTGAACTCCTGGGGGAATTCTACACCGGGCTGTTCACCGTTTACGGCCTTGGCTTTCTGGGCTATCTGCTGCTGCCGGCGGCCGGGCCGTGGCTGGCCCACGCCGGGATGTTCAGCGTGCCCCTCTCCGGCGGGCCGATAACGCTGGCGAATCAGGCCATGGTCGAACATGGCAGCATCCGTGTCGACGTCTGGCCCAGCCTGCACTGCGCGGTCTCCGCCTACATCCTCGGTTTTGCCTGGCGGCACCATCGCCGCGAGTTTCTCTTCCTCGTGGTGCCCGTGACGGGGCTGTGGGTTTCCACCATGTACCTGCGCTACCACTATCTGATTGACGTCCTCAGCGGTTTTGCGTTGGCTGTCTTTGCCTTGTGTGAAGCGCGCCGCTATTCCCGTTACGCCATGAAGGAGGCCGCATATGTCACTGCTGCTTGAGTTCAAAGACCCGCTGCTGCTCGACCCAGCCGTTGCCGGGGGCAAGGGGGCCAACCTGGCCCGGTTGACGCAAGGGGGCTTCGCGGTACCCCCCGGCTTCGTGCTCCCTCCAGATACCTACCGGATATTTATGGCGCAGGATCCAGGCCTGGAGGACGAGTTCGATGCACTGCCGCTTGACGACCCCGCCGCCCTGGAACAGTCATGCCGGCATCTCTGCGCGCGCATTTCGCGGCTTCCCGTGCCGGTTCAGCTCTGTGACGCCGTTGCCGAAGCTCTGGCCGCCTTTTCGGACGGGACGGCATTTTCCGTGCGCAGCTCCGCCACGTCGGAGGATCTTGGGGGAGCGGCGTTCGCCGGACAGCACGAGACCTACCTGAACTGCGTGGGCACTGACAGCGTGCTTGAACGCATCCGCGACTGCTGGGCCTCTCTCTGGAGCGCCCGGGCCGTCAGCTATCGACTCCAGGCCGGGGTCGGCCTGACAGATACGGCCATGGCGGTCGTGGTGCAGAAGATGGCTTTCAACCGCGTAGCAGGGGTCGGCTTCTGTATCAATCCCGTTACCGGCAATCCTGCCGAACAGTCGATTGATGCAAACTACGGGCTGGGGGAATCGGTGGTTGGCGGCGAGTTCTCGGTCGATCACTGGGTGCTCGACAAAAAGGGCGGGGCAGTGCTTGCGGCCCATATTGCTTGCAAGACGGGGCAGATCGTCGCCGGCGCCGACGGCACCTGGGTAGCAGATGTACCGTCAGGTGACGCCGATCTTCCCTGTCTCTCGGAAAGCGAGCTGGCTACCCTCTCCGAACTGATGCGGCGGGTCGAGGCGTATTACGGCTACCCCCAAGACATCGAATGGGGGATTGAAGGAGGGCAGCTCTGGCTGCTGCAGGCCCGGCCGATCACCCGCATTCCGCCGCGCTGGACCCGCGACGAATCGGCGGAACGCTTCCCCTCGGTCATCACCCCCTTGGCATGGGATCTGGTCGAAGAGGGGTTTCACCAGTCGCTGGCCTACTCGTTTGAACTGATGGGGCTGCCGCCATTCCACGGTAAATGGTTTGCCCTGTTCGACAACTACGTGTATGGCAACCAGAATGCGGTGGAAATCTATGCCGAGGGGACGGCGCGGGCGCTGAGCGTCCGCTCGGCCGAAGAGCTGATCGCCGCCCTACCCACGTTGCGCAGCCGCTATGGCTGGGTGCAGGATCTGCCGTTCGCCTGGTCGCGTGATCTTGACCGCTACCTGCTCGGACTGGGGGAACTGATGGCCGAGCCGCTGGCCGGGCTGCCGGTGGACCGGTTGTGGGACTATGTGCTGCGGGTGAAACGGCTGGGGGCGGAATACTTCCTCCCCAACATCGCCATTTCCATCACCCAGCGCACCCTCTACAAACTGGTGTACGGCATCGTCGAGGCGGCGGTCGGAAAGCAGGCCGCCGCCGGTTGTTTCGACCGTCTGTTGGCCTATTGCGAGACCAAGACCGGCTTTGTCAACAAGGAACTGTACCGGCTGGCCCGCAAGATCGCCCAACGCCCCCGCCTGGCGAACACCCTTCGCAGCAGCGAAAGCCGGACGTTCCTCGCCAGGGGCGGATTCAGCCAGGAGCCGGACATCGCCGCCCTGTTCCAGCGGTTTTTGCAGGATCATGGCCACCGGGAGGTGGAGTTCGATCCCTACCACGCCACCTGGCTTGAGGCGCCCTGGCTGGTGCTGGAGAACCTGAAGGTGATGCTGGATTCTCACCTGGAAGACCCGGCCGAAAAGGAACGCTCGCTCAAGATCGCCATGGCCGAAACGGAGCGGCAACTGGTCGCCGTCTTGCCGGAGGGGCTCCGCTTCCCGGTGCAGGAGCTTCTGCGCCTGGCGCGGGTCTACACATCGCTGGATGATATCGAACATTACCAGACTACGCGGTTGACGCTGCCGTTCCGCCGGGGATTGCGTGCCATGGGTGAGGCCCTCATGGCCATGGGGGTGGTGCAGGAGCCGATGGACGTTTTTTTTGCCTCGGCAGCGATGCTTGATCATGCTGTGCGGGCAAATACAGCCACAGTGTGGCAAGACCTGGCGGAACAGATCAGTCGCGGGAAAGAGCACTATCTGGCCAATCGCACCCGCTCACCCGAATGGGAGCTGGGGAGGACCGCGACGGCAGCCGGCACGTCTGGCGAATATACCGGCTTGCCGGGTAGCCCGGGGATGGCCAGCGGACCGGTTTTCAAGGTGTTTTCCCATGACGACTTTGCGGATTTTCCCGCTGGTGCTGTGCTTGTGGCCCGAACTACCAACCCAGCCTGGACGCCGCTCTTTTACAAGGCCTGCGCGGTAATCACCGAGAGCGGCGGACCTCTGTCCCATGGTGCGGTCACGGCTCGCGAGGTGGGGCTGCCGGCGGTCATGAGCGTCCGTGGCGTGCTGGAAAACCTGATGAATGGCCAGATGGTAACTGTGGACGGCACGGTTGGCAGGGTGATTCCGGAGAGTTGGTAGCAACCTCAAAGGGTACGGTTCCAGACCATCCTCACTTAGGCTACTGGAGAAGCGAAGTCTCAAAGGACTGCGCCATTTTTCGTTCAATTTCAAAAGGAGTCTGAACTTTGAAACGTGAAAAGCCGCTCCGAAGCAGAGCGGCTTTTCTATGAAATAATAAAGTCTGCTACTGTGGAACTCATTCCCCGTTCAAAAAAGGTGGAAGTAAAATGTGCCCAAAACGGCCACATTATGCTTCAAGTTACACAGTATGTAACTAGAAGCATTGATTTGCAGGGAGTGGAAGCATAAAATGGCAATAAATGCCCTGATTTCCGGTTGTAAACGGAGCATCTGCTCTTTCTTGGGAACGTGACAAAAAGTTCAAATGCCTGAAAAGTAACCAATCACGGTTCGTCCGGATGTTACCTGGAATCAGAAAACCGAAGCTCTGCTGCCATCCTTTCGATGGTAGCTGTAAGGATTGGCAGGTCTTTCCGACAGATGCCATACACCGCCTCGGCGTTCAGGTCGAAATAGTGGTGGGATATGATGTCTCGCGCCCCCTTGGCACCTTTCCAGTCCACATTGGGGTACCTTCGCAGGAGCTCGCCGTTCGTTATCTTGTCCAAATTTTTCAGACTCTCTCCAATTGCAATCAGCATCATGCAAATGGCATCCAAGCGGTCGAGCCCGTCGTCGGTGGCCAGGAAATCGTCAGGTTGTCGAACGGGAGAAAATCGGCGCTCGATCCTTCTGCCTGCTTCAAGTATCTGTCGTAGTATCTCACAGACCAAATCTACGTCATACATAGATGGCATCCCGGTCGATGCGACTTTTGAGAAAACAGTTCATCTGTTCACGATAGTGGACGATGTCTACAGGTTCATGGAGAGCTTCCTCCAGGGTTTCTTTCACATGGACGAGGGTGAACAGGTTCGGGTCACGCATCTTCACCACCACATCAACGTCGCTAGTGCCGGTAGCCTGTGCACGTGCCACCGACCCGAAGATCCCTAGGGCACTGATACCGTAGCGTTCAGCAAATTCATCCTTGAAGCTTTTCAATACCGCGAGAGCTTCGTCTCTGTCTATCATTTGTCGCCTCCTTAACCGCCGCTTCAAATTTTACGATATTCCCTATGGATTAGCGAAGATTGCTTGAGTCTCTGATCGCAATATGTTTCTCAATCCATTATATAGCACGGAGTGGAAGAGAATACGGAGCAAATATCCTTCCTCTTCAAGCATGTGATTTATTTGTAGGGGAATATTTGGGGGTACCGGTAATTGGCCTTGCAGGCCAGCGTTCCCTAGTTCAATGGGAATTTCATTTATTAGCTTGCTCTTCTTGTCACTTCTCCGGTCGTTGAAACGTGAAAAGCCACTCTGAACCCGAGTGGCTTTTCTATGAAATAATAAAGTCTGTTCCCGGTGTAACTCACCCCCCCCGGCCACCCCGCGCAAAAAAGGTGGAAGTAAAACGTGTCAAACGGGGGTCGAAGTAAAACGTGTCCAAAACGGCCACATTATGCTTCAAGTTACACAGTCAAAGAATTTATGACTAGATGGCGGAAGCATATGAGAATCGAACTCACCGAGGAGATTTCTCATCCCCCCCACCGGTTTTGAAGACCGGGCCGCCCACCAGCGACGGACATGCTTCCATGTGTTAAGATAAATCTCAACATAGGATATTTCACCATGCAACACAACCCTAATTTCATACCGCATAACGCCTCCATACCCCGAGCATCGACACCGCTCGTTCAGTTGTAACTTGATGAATATGGTATTAAATGGTATCAGTTTGCCTGACGGACATTGTTGCGGAATCACCCAAGAATACTCATGGAGGAACTATGCGACTTCACCAGTTACGATGGATGGGAACCCTTTCCTTGGTAGTATGCCTTGCTGCACCGGCCGCTTTTGCGGCGCCGAAAGAACAAGCCAAGGGGGAAACCCCCGAGGCGGCCGTAAAGAGGCTCTTTCCGAAGCTTCCCGCCACCGCGGTGAAAAAAACCGATATTGACGGGTTCTATGAGGTTGTGGCTGACGGGAATATTCTCTATGTCAACGTGAAGACCGGTCACGTGTTTGTTGGCGACATTTTTACGCGGGAGGGGAAAAACCTGACGGCCGAGGCTCGCACCCGCCTGACTGCCGAGCGCTATAAGCTCATCACCGAGGCCGACAAGGAGAAGGCGGTGAAGGTGGGGAACGGCAAGCACGTGGTCATCGAGATAACGGACCCTGACTGCCCCTTCTGCCGCAAGATGCATGAGTACTGGGGAAACCGTCCCGACGTGACGCGTTACGTCTTCTTCCTCCCCCTCGCGATGCACAAGGATGCCGAAAAGAAGGCCCGCTATATCCTGGCGGCTGACAATAAGGAGCAAGCCCTCTGGGAAGTCTATTCGGGGGAACTCGACAATAACCGCGAGAAGCTGAACAAGCCCTATGACGACAAGGGTTTGCTCAATGCCCATAAGGCTGTTGTCGCAAAGCTCGGCATCCAGTCGACCCCTGCCTTCTGGGTCGACGGAACTTTCGTGAACGGCGCAAATATCCCGCTAATCGAAAAGGTCATCGGCAAGTGTAACCTCCGGCCAGGAACTACTCCTGGTGAGCCGAAGGTGTGTGATGAAGGGCAGGGGAAGTGACCGGGGAGCAGGTTAACCATCAGTGATCCCGATAAAGGACTATAATCCGACGCGACGCTTTCCCTTGGTGAGCGTCGCTTTTATCGTCCTGAATGTCATAATTTTCATCCTTGACCGCATCTCAGGTCACTACGAGCCTCTGATCATTGAAACCTCACGGGGGCTGATCAGGACGAGGCAGTTTGTCGGTGGGCTCTCCGCCGACTTTGCCCTCGTTCCGGCGGCCCTCACCTCCCACCCTCTCCTTGCCTGGCCCACCGTGTTCAGCTCCATGTTCCTCCACGGCAACTGGCTTCACATCGGCTCAAACATGCTTTACCTCTGGATCTTCGGCAACAATGTGGAAGATGTCCTGGGACGTGGACGGTTCATCCTCTTTTATTTCACCTGCGGTGGGGTAGCCGCCCTGGCACAGGTCATGAGCGCGCCCGGCTCGGACATCCCGATGGTGGGGGCGAGCGGCGCCGTGGCAGGGGTTATGGGTGCCTACCTCCTCCTTTTTCCCCGAGCGCGGATACTGACCCTGGTGCCGATTCTGTTCTTCTTTACGTTCCTGGAAATACCGGCGTTCATCATCATCGGTTACTGGGTGCTCATCCAGTTTCTGAATGCCACCTGGCTGGGGGGAGGAGAATTGCTGCGGGGAGGGGTCGCCTATTTTGCCCACATCGGCGGGTTCGTGGCCGGCGTGACCTTTGTCTTGCTTGCGAGGATGGGAGGGCGCGGTGGCTACGGCCGTCTGTAGGGCGATTACGGCGTCGCCTCGAAACTGTTGAAACGAGGAGAGCCAGACATCCCCTCCTCGGCGAGGCGGTAGCGGTAGGTGAACCTGATCCTTTTCGGAACCTCTCCTTCCTTTACGGGAATCCGGATGGTGAAGGGGGCAATTTCATCCAGGGAGAACTGGTGCGGAAAGAAAAGGAACGTGCCTTCGCCAATGATTTTCCCGTTGGCGTCAAGAAGCGTCGCCGTGATCTCCGGATCGCTCAGGTAGTAGTAGCTCTGATTTTTCAGGGTGCCGTCGATGGTGACGCTTCCCCTGTCGCCGGTCGTCTCCCAGGAGACCCGAAGATCGTAGAATGAGTGGCTGTGGGGATACGTGTGTGTGGTCATCATGGAGCGATCACCGGTAGCGCACCCGGTCAGGAAGAAGAACAGCGCCATTAGGGCAAGGCGGCGAAATCCCATGGGGGCACCTCTTTTGATGCTGAATTGTCCCCGCGTGCGTGGGAGCGCGGGCCGCGGTTTCACTATGCCAAAATTATGCTACTATTCAACTATTTAATTGCGCGTTGGTCCCGTGCTATGCGCTTGCTTTGTGGAGGTACTGTTTGGAGTCGGTTTTAGGCGAGTTGGTCGTCATATTCCTTCTTATCCTGGGTAACGGTTTTTTTGCCGGTTCAGAGCTTGCCATCATTTCTGCCCGTAAGAGCAGGATCGCGCAACTGGTCGCCGCCGGCGACCCGAAGGCGAAGATCGTCGAACAACTTCAGGACGACCCGCACCGGTTTCTCGCCACCGTTCAGATCGGGGTCACGCTGGTGGGCTCCCTTGCCTCGGCTGTCGGCGGCGCAACGGCGGTCCGTTACCTGAAGCCCCTCCTGGAGGGGAGTTCCATCAGGTTTCTCCATAATGCCGCAGAACCACTTTCCATCGGCATCGTGGTGGTCCTGATATCCTACTTTTCCCTCATTTTCGGCGAGTTGGTCCCCAAGACCGTGGGGCTCCAGTACGCGGACCGGATGGCCCTCCATGTGGCCAAGCCGATCAATTTCATGGCCCGCATCACCGGGGTGGTGGTAAGTTTTCTCACCCTTTCCAATCGGGCGGTCCTCGCCGTGCTGGGAATCAAGGCCGAAGGAGATCAGGCCTTCGTCACCCCCGAGGAGGTCCAGCATATCGTGGCGGAAGGTCACGAGGCGGGGGTGTTCAGTTCCACCGAGCAGGAGTTCATTCGCAATATCTTTGATTTTACCCACACCTGTGTCCGGGAGGTGATGGTGCCCCGTACCCGCGTTGTCGCCCTCGATCTGGGACTTTCGCGAGACGAACTTGTCAACACGGTGCTCGAAAACAAGTATTCCCGCTATCCCGTCTACCGGGGGAGCATCGAGAGCGTGACCGGTTTTATCCACGGCAAGGACCTCCTGGGGGGGATCGTGACTGACCCGGCCTTCGACATCGAGTCGATCATTCGTCCGCCGTTTTATGTCCCCGAGGGAAAGAAGGTCAATGAACTGCTGAAGGAAATGCAGCGCAAGCGGATTCACATGGCGCTGGTGGTGGACGAATACGGCGGCATCAGCGGCCTTGCCACGACGGAGGATCTCCTGGAGGAACTCGTGGGTGAGATCGAGGACGAGCACGACATCGGCGAGCCGGGGAGCATCCAGCGGCTTCCGGACGGCAGCCTCCTGGTGGACGCCCTCGTCTCCATCAGCGACCTTGCGGAGCATCTTGAGATAAAGCTTGGGGACGATATCCCCTACGATACCCTGGCTGGGCTCATTCTCGATCGGCTCGGCCGTTTTCCGGAAAAGGGTGAGCGCGTCGAGTGGGACCGATTTACCCTCATCTGCGAGGAGGTGAAAAAGACCGCCGTTGTCAAGGTCCGGATCGTGGAAACGGTACCGCCGGATTCAGGCCATGAAGAAGACGGGGCCGTGAAGGTCTGAGGTCAAGGATGGATAGAGGACACTTCTACGCGCTGGTGGCATTTTCCTTTTGTGCGATACTAGGTTACGTGGTCTATGCCATTGTCTCACCGTTTCTGAACTCCCTCGGCTGGGCTGCCGTGATCGGCATACTTACCTTCCCCATTTATCGGCGACTGCGTACGGGTCTCGGCGGACGGGACACGCTTGCCGCTGGACTCATGACTCCTGCCACAGTTCTCACCCTCGTCGTACCCTTTGTGGGTCTGACCTTTTTTCTCGTTCAGGAGGCGGCCGTCGCCTACGGCTTTCTCGAAAAGATCGCCGCCGACGGCGGCAAATCCCTGGTGATGAGCATTCAGAATCATCCTGTGGTGAGGCCGTGGCTTGCGCGGATCGAGGCCTACACCGGCCCCCTCGGCTTTGAGATCGACACCCGGTTCCTCCCCGAAATGAAGGAAGTGGCGGCAAGGGTGCTCAACTACTCCAAGGAGATCGTCAAGAACGTCTTCATCTTCAGCATCAAACTGATCCTGATGGTGGTAACCCTCTTTTTTATCTACCGTGACGGCGAGCGAGTCCAGCGCCACGTCCTTGCCGTTATCCCTCTCACGGACGCCAACAAACATATCCTCACCGACACGGTTCGGCGAGTCTTGAAGGCGGTCATGTATGGTGTCTTTCTCACCTGTCTCGTTCAGGGGGCTCTCGGCGGCATCGGGTTCTGGGCTGCGGGGCTCCCTTCGCCGCTTCTTTTCGGGGCCATCATGGCGGTCTGCGCCCTCATTCCGGTGGTGGGGACGGGGCTCATCTGGCTTCCCGCCGCCATTTACCTCCTGGCAAACGGCGAGGTCGCGAAGGGAATCGGGCTCATCATCTGGGGATTCGTGGCAGTGAGTTCCATCGACAATGTGATCAGGCCCTTCTTCATCAGCGGCAAGGCAAAGCTGCCAGTCCTGGTCATTGCCATCGGCGGACTCGGAGGGTTGGCCTCCTTCGGGCTTCTGGGCGCTGTGGCTGGTCCCATCGTGCTGGCGCTTTTCCTGGCGCTGTTCGAGATGTATCGGGATGAGGTGGAAACGGGGGAGGGTAGGGGCAATTCATGAACTGCCCCTACGGCACGAGAGCCCTATTGGTAACTTGTCGATATCAGGTCCGGTGCGCTGCCCTGGCCCGTCGGTTGCCTATGGTGACCGAGATGAGGATGGAGATGGCGAGCACTCCCACGATGGTGCCGAGAGAGAAAATGATGGGAATCTGGTAGACATCCACCAAGAGCATCTTCGCCCCCACGTAGACCAGGATGACGGAAACCCCCAGCTTGAGATAGACGAACATCTCCATGACGTTGGAGAGGAGATAGTAGAGGGACCGCAACCCCATGATCGCGAACACGTTTGATGTGTAGACGATGAACGGGTCATGGCTTACCGCCAGGACGGCGGGAATCGAGTCGACGGCAAAGATCAGGTCGCTGGACTCGATCATGACCAGGGTCAGGAAAAGCGGCGTGGCCGCCCTGATACCCCCCTTGTTGATGAAAAACCGGTCATCGCGAATCCGCTTGGTGACTGGCACGAACTTCCGTACGAGCCGGATGAGGAAGTTTTTCTCCGGATCGATCTTTTCGTCTCCCCCAAAGGCCATCTTGAAGCCGGTCACCACGAGAATCCCGCCGAAAAGGTAGATGATCCAGTGAAACCGTTCTATCAGCCCAATGCCGGTCATGATGAAGATGGCCCGCATGATAAGCGCGCCGATGATCCCCCATTTCAGTATCTTGGGCTGGTGGGCCTTCGTGATGTGGAAGAAGGAGAAGATCATGATGAAGACGAAGAGATTGTCTACCGACAGGGACTGCTCGATGAGATAGCCGGTGAAAAACTCCAGAGCCTTCGTGGAACCCATCTCAAAATAGATCCAGACGTTGAAGGCAAGGGCGAGGGAAACCCAGACGATGGTCCAGGCGAGGGCCTCGCGGAATCTGATCTCGTGGCTCTTGCGGCTGAAAACTCCCAGGTCGATGACGAACATCACGAGGATGATCGCTCCGAACCCGAGCCACATCATGGTCTGCAGTGACATGTGATTCTCCGTGGATGGTGGTCGTGGTGGAGGAGGGCGGGGACGGCCCGTTACCGTCACCGCAGTGAAGTGCGTCAGAAGGTTCTGCTGTAAGCCATCTGCTCAAGCCGTGCGATCCGCTCCTCCATCGGGGGATGGGTGGAGAAGAGGTTAAGGAGCGCACCGCCCGTAAGCGGATTCACGATGAAAAGGTGGGCCGAGGCGGGGGTCGCCTGCTGCATAGGGATCATTTGCGATGCCATTTGCAGCTTCTTGAGGGCGTTGGCCAGAGCCAGGGGATTGCCGCAGATGCGGGCCCCCGACTCGTCGGCCAGGTACTCGCGGGAGCGGGAGACCGCCATCTGGATCAGCATCGCGGCGATGGGGGCGATGATCGCCATGGCGAGCCCGCCGATCATGCCGCCGGCCCCCTCGTCGTCATCGCTGCGGCCGCCGCCGAAGATGGCGGCCCACTGGAGCATGTTGCCGAGCATGGAGATGGCCCCCGCGAAGGTGGCCGCGATGGTGGAAACGAGGATGTCGCGGTTCTTTACGTGGGAAAGCTCATGGGCCATGACCCCTTCCAGTTCCTCCATGGAGAGGATGCGGAGGATCCCCTCGGTGGCGGCTACTGCAGCGTGGTTCGGGTTGCGCCCCGTGGCGAAGGCGTTGGGACTGTCGCTCGGGATCACATAGACCCGCGGCATCGGCAGTCCTCCCTGGGTGGCCAGGCGCCGCACCATGCCGTAAAAGGCCGGGTTCTCCGCCTCGGTGATCTCCCTGGCTCCGTACATCTTCAGGACGATCTTGTCCGAAAACCAGTAGGAAAAGAAGTTCATGGCGCAGGCCATGAAGAAGGCGAAGACCATGCCGGACTTGCCGCCAATGGCGCTCCCCATGGCCACCATGAGGAGGGTGAGAAGGGTAAGGAGCAGGGTGGTCTTGAGTCGGTTCATCATGTTTGGTTCCTCCATTTACGCCGCCGACGCTTCTTTGCCCCCCAGAGGTGGGATGTGGCAGGCGCGTTTAGGGTCTTGCCGGGGCAAATAAAAAAGACCTTTACCCACGGCGTCAATTGGCCTTGGATAAAGGTCTTGCATGCCTCGACAATAGTCGGAAGCCCCTGGCCCGGGTGTTGCCACCGTGGTGACGGACTTTGGGTCGGCACGGTGTGCCGATTGCTACTCCCCTTTAACGTATTTCAGGGTAATGATTCCGCTTTCCCGTGTCAAGGGTTTTCCTTCAAGGCACGCCTGTCCTTGCTTTTGAAGATGGAATCCTATAGCATCCACGGTTCATTGGCGATTGATCCCATGACGCGCCATTCGTCATGACCCAGGAGGAACCGTGGATACCGCCGTTCTGATGACCACCTTCGGCATTATTTTTCTCGCCGAACTCGGCGACAAGACCCAGCTTACCGCCATGGCACTCGCCGTCCGCTACCCCTGGAAAAAAGTCTTTGTGGGCATTGCCGCAGCCTTTGCCCTCCTGAACGTGGGGGCGGTTCTCATTGGCAAGATTCTGTTCGCGGTCCTTCCGCTGTTCTGGATAAAGCTTGTCTCAGGGGGGCTCTTCCTTTTTTTCGGTGTCACCACCCTGCGAGGAGGGGAGGATGATGACGAGGAGAAAGGGAAGAAGGCGTCTGCCCGGGGGCCGGTGGTCACGTCGTTCGTGATGATTCTCCTGGCCGAGCTCGGGGACAAGACCCAACTCGTCACCACGAGTCTGGCTGCCCAGTACGATTCTCCTCTGGCGGTCTTCACGGGGTCCACCCTTGCCCTATGGCTCGTCTCTCTTGTCGGCATCTTCCTGGGAAGACAGCTTATCCGAGTCGTATCGCTTTATACCATCCAGAAGGCGGCAGGCGTCCTCTTCCTTGTCTTCGGTGCCATTGTTCTCTATCAGGCCTTTTCCGGCCGTTGACCGATTGCTTTTTCGGCATCGCATCCGTACAATGGTTGCCGGATACCTATCCTGGCAGAGAGCCTGATGCCTGATAAATACGTCGAAAAATCCTTTCTCTATCTCGTAGCCCTCTCACTCCTTCTTCACGCGGGTCTGTTCGCTCTGATCATCCTGTATCCCCAGGCAAAACCGGTGCTGCGCCAGGAGCCGATCATGATCGATCTGGAGGATATTCCCGATCTGCGCCAGGCACCGACGCCGACCGATTCGAGAAGGGAAGTGCGCCGCCAAGCCGAGCAGCCCCGGCGGGTGCCGCGGGAAATGGCGCCGCGGGGAGACCGGGAACGGGACCATACTGCCTCGCTGCCTCCCGTTGCGAGGCCGATACCATCCCGGCCTGCAGCTCCCTATCAGGCCGCGCCGCAACCCCGTCGGGGCGAGGGGGTGGGGCCGTCAGCCACAAACGGCAGGACAGGGGAGATTCCGGTGCGGGAGGCTCCCCGAGGAGGCGGCATTTTGAAACCACGCGCGTCGGCGGATGCGCCTGAACTGGCCCAGCTCATGCCGAGCGCCCAGCGGCTTGCGAAGATCGAGGAAAGTTACCGGAAGAAGTACCGGGATGATGTGGCGGACGGGGATACGAAGTTTCTCGACACCGACGACCTTCAGTTCGGCTCGTTCCTGCGCCGGTTCGAGAATGCAATCTACGGGGTATGGCGCTATCCCCAGGAAGCGGCTCGGCTCGGCATCGAGGGGGTTACGCCGGTAAAGATCACCTTCAACAGGAGTGGGGCCATCGTAAAGTATGAAATTCTGCAGAGCTCGGGGAGCAGAATCCTGGATGACGAGGTGCTGCGGACCCTGCGTATGGTGGGACCGGTCGGACCCTTTCCCAAGGGTTACGACCGGGACGAGTTTCACCTCATCGCCTTCTTCCAGTACGGCATCGTTCGGGGAGCGAGCAGATCCCTCCGCTGACCGGCCTCAATCCTGCCTTCTGCACAGCCGTTCCCGTAGATATTCCTCAAATTCCGTATTGAACTCTTCCCGCTTGAGCGCCATGTCAACCGTGGCCTTCAGGAATCCCAGCTTGTCGCCGCAGTCGTGGCGCTTTCCCTCGAAGAGGCAGCCGTAGATTGCTTCGTCCTTCGAGAGTTTGAGGAGGGCGTCGGTGAGTTGGATTTCCCCGCCTTTGCCCGGTTCCTGCCGCTCCAGGATCGGAAATATCTCGGGGGTAAGGACATAGCGGCCGATGATGGCCATGTCCGAGGGGGCCTCCTCCCGTTTCGGCTTTTCCACCAGATCAGTAACCTCATATATACGATCGGTTATGCCGTTGGCCCTGACGCAGCCGTAGGAGGAGATGTTCTCCATGGGCACCTTTTCCAGGGCGAGAACCGGCCCCCGGTACTTGCGGTAGACATCAAGAAGCTGGCCGAGGCACGGTTTCTCGGCATCGATGATGTCGTCGCCGAGGAGCACGGCAAAGGGCTCGTTACCCACGAACTCCCGGGCGCAGAGGATTGCATGGCCAAGACCCATGGCCTGTTTCTGGCGGACGTAGAAGATGTTCACCATTTCGGCGATGTCCCGCACTTCGCGGAGGGTGTCGTTCTTCCCCTTTTCCTGGAGGAGCGCCTCCAACTCGAAGGAGATGTCGAAGTGGTCCTCAATGGCCCGCTTGCCGCGGCCGGTCACGAAGAGTATCTGCTCGATGCCGGCAGCCACCGCCTCTTCCACCACGTACTGGACCAGGGGCTTGTCGATGAGGGGGAGCATCTCCTTGGGTGAAGCCTTGGTGGCCGGAAGGAAGCGGGTGCCGAGGCCCGCCACGGGGAAGACTGCCTTTTTTACCTGCATCGGTGCACTCCTTGCGTTTCTCGTCAATTGTCTTCGTTTCGCAGTCCCGCCGCGATGTCCGGAATAAGCTCTTCCCTTCCCATGGCCATGATATGGATGCCGTCACAGAAGGGACGCGCCGCTGCCGCAAGCCGCCGGGCAATCGCCACTCCTGTTTCGAGGGGGCTCTCGGCGGCTTCCAGTTCGGCAACGACCTCGGGGGGAACCTTGAGTCCGGGGATGTTTTTCGTGATGTAGCGGGCCATGCCCGCCGATTTCAGAAGAATGATGCCGGCGATGATTTTGACGCCCAGTGGGCGCACCGCCTCGGTGAACCGGGCAAGCCGATCGGGAGAGAAAACCGCCTGGGTCTGGAAGAATCGTGCCCCCGCCGCGGCTTTCTTGGCCAATTTGGGAAGGATGAGGTCGAATGGTTCCGCCTCCGGCGCCGCGGCCGCCCCTGCGAAGAACGACGGGGCTCCCTCCAGGGGGGCGCCGGAGATGTCTCTCCCGGCGTTCAGGGTTGCGATGGTCTGGAGGAGTTGCACCGAGTCTAGGTCAAAGACCGGCTTCGCACCAGCGTGATCGCCGAAGGAGATGTAGTCGCCTGATAGTGACAGGATGTTGGTTACGCCAAGGGCTGCGGCTGCCAGAAGCTCGCTCTGGAGGGCCATGCGGTTGCGGTCCCGGCAGGTGAGCTGGAGGATCGGTTCGATCCCTTCCCTGGTCAGGAGGGCAGCAGGGGCAAGGGGGGAGATCCGCACGTTTGCCCCCTGGTTGTCGGTCACGTTGACGGCGTCGACAAGGCCCTTGAGGCTTCGCGCCTTCTCCATGAACTCGCCGCAGTCGCATCCCTTGGGGGGACAGACCTCGGCCGTGACGACAAAATGGTTCGATTCGAGCTTTTCCCGAAGGGTTGAGGACATGGGGGCCGGAGTAATCATTTGTCGAGTTTCAGGCTGCCGGGCCTGAGGTTCCTGGCGAAGTCGCGGGGCGGCTTGATGGCAGTGAGCGGGGCCTCCTCGCCCCTCTCCCGAAGGCGGAGGTATATCTGGTACCAGACGCACTCCGCGTCGCCGTTCACTTCGCACCGTCCCTCGTCCATTCCGCCGCAGGGCCCATTGAGGAGTCCCTTGGGGCAGACGGTGACCGGACAGATGCCGGCCGTTTCGTTGAGGAGGCATTGCCCGCAGAGGGAGCAGCGTTGCTCGAACTGGCCGAATCTGCGGATGTTGCCGAGGAAGAGGGTGTCGAGGCCGGCGATTGTCAACCGGTCCGAACCGGCGGAGACCGACTGGACACCTGCCCCGCAGGCAAGGACGAGGAGCGCTTCAGCGCCCTTCACCATTTCCCCTTTTGCCCGCAGGTCCCGCTGGACCCGGAGCATGTGGCACGCCTCGTCGATCACCACCGATCCGGTCACATCCTTGCCGGCAGCGATCAAATCCTCCTGCATCTGCCAGATCTGCTCTTCGCCGCCGGCCTTGCAGACCGTGGCGCATTTGGCGCAGCCGATCAGAAAGACCCGGGAAACGGGCTCCAGGGCGGAGAGGATTTCGATAAAGGGTTTCTGTTTGCTGACTATCATAAAAGAATCCGGGACTGGGGACCAGGGACCAGTAAAAAAATAGGGGTTTTACCGGTCCCCGGTCCCGGCTTTTTTCGCCGCCTCAAGGGTGTTGTAGAGGAGCATGGTGATGGTCATGGGGCCGACGCCGCCGGGAACGGGGGTTATGGCCGATGCCCGCTGGGATGCTGCGGCGAACTCCACATCTCCCACGAGCTTCTTCTCGCCGATCCGGTTGACCCCCACATCGATGACCACTGCTCCTTCCTTGATCCACTCTCCCTTGATCATCTCGGGAACCCCCACGGCGGCGATGACCACGTCGGCCCCTTTGACCTTCGCTGGCAAATCACGGGTTTTCGAGTGGCAGATGGTGACGGTGGCATGCTGCTGGAGGCACATGAGCGCCACCGGCTTGCCGACGATATTTGAGCGCCCCACGACGACCACTTCCTTGCCGGCTAGGTCAACGCCCGCTTCACGCAGCATGACCATCACGCCATAGGGGGTGCAGGGCTGGAAGGTGGGCTTGCCGACCATAAGCCGACCGACGTTGTAGGGGTGGAAGCCGTCTACGTCCTTCACCGGCGAGATGGCCTCGAGAATCGTGTCGGAATTGATTTGCTTCGGGAGGGGGAGTTGAACGAGGATTCCGTGGATGGTCGGGTCGCTGTTGAGCCGGGCCACGAGAGCGAGGAGTTCTGCCTCGGTCGTAGTCGCCGGCAGGGTGTGCTTAACGGAGTGCATCCCCAACTCCTGGCAGGCATTGCCTTTCATCCGTACATAGACCTCGCTGGCGGGGTCTTCCCCCACGAGGACCGTGGCAAGGCCGGGGATAATCCCCTTTTCCTTGAGAATCTTAACTTCAGTGGCAATTTCCGCCCTTAGCTTGGCAGCGATGGCTTTTCCGTCAATGATTGTCGACATGCTACGGCTCCTTTGCCAGGAACGGTCCCAAACCGGCACCGTTAATGGATTGGTAACAATCCCAAAATAGTACGGAAGCGTCGCTGTGATGTAAAGATTTTTAACCGGGAGCTAAACGAAAAATCCCCCGACTCACTGAGCCGGGGGATGTGATGGTGTGGAAAAAGAAGTGGGGTTGCCAGGTTATGCTGCTGCCGATGGGCAGCCGGCGCAGCTTCCGCCCGAGGGGCAGGACGGGGCTTCAGACTTCTTGCCGCCGCTGTTGTACCCTTCGGCGTACCATCCTCCTCCCTTGAGGGCGAACCCCGACTGGGAGATGAGCTTTTGCACGGGACCGCCGCACGAAGGACATTCCTTCGCCGGTTCGTCGGAAAACTTCTGGCGCAGCTCGAACTGCTTGTTGCACTCGGTGCATTGGTATTCGTAGAGTGGCATGACACAACCTCCTGCGGTAATCGTTGATTCACTATAGTAATTCACTACGGAAGTTGTCAACCCCGTGTGTGGATGATTGGTGGCGCAATGTATGAACGGTGGGGAAACTAGGGGAGTAGGTCGCGAACAGACTGAGACGTGGCACCGGCAACCCGAATCGTCTTGTGCCGCGATTTATCCCCGGCAATTATGGTGACGGCTGACTTGGGGACCCTAAGAAGTTTTGCGAGGTATTCAGTGCAGAGGCGGTTCGCTTCCCCCTCAACGGGGGGGGATGTCAGGCGAAGCTTGATGGCATCCCCCTGGATGCCGCAGATTCCGTTTTTTGAGGCACGGGGTTGAACGTATACGGAGAAGGTGACGCCATCAGTGTTTTCCGTGATTCTGAGTTCCCCGGAAGGGGTGTCACTCTTCATCAAGGGCGAGCATTTTGTAGTGAGTGTCGAGGAGGGACTTGAAGGAACTCTCGAATTGGAGCCGCTGGCGACGGATTTCCTGGATCTGGTCGTTGAGTTGGGAGAGCCTGCGTTCGGCATCGGCCACGATCTTCTCTGCCTTCACCTCGGCCTCGGAGACGACCAGCGCCGCTTCTTTCTGGGCGTTCGCCTTCATTTCCTCGGTGATCTTCTGGGCGGCGAGCATGGTTTCCCGCAGGTTCTTCTCCTGCTGGGCCATCTGTTCCATCTCGACGGTTGCCCTCTTGCACTGCTCCTTCAGTTCGGCGTTCTCCCGCACGAGGCTTTCCATCTCCTCCGCGACCGTCTGGAGAAAGGCGTCCACTTCATGGGGATCGAGCCCGCCAAGCATCTTGCCCTTGAACTGCTGCTGCTGGATGTCAAGCGGGGTAATTCTCACGGCATCCCTCCCATTCCGAGTTTCATCTTGTAGGCAAGGTCGTAGATGCTTCGCACCAGGAAGCTTTGAAGAAAGTAAATGGCGACGAGCACGATGATCGGTGACAGGTCGAGCCCACCCATGTCGGGAAGGAACCTGCGAACTCGCGAGAGGATCGGCTCGGTGCTCCGGTAGAGGAAGTTCACGATGGGGTTGTAGGGGTCGGGATTAACCCAGGAGATGATTGCCCGGGCGATGAGGATGTAGAGATAGATGGTGAGGAGGATGTCGGCAATCTTGGCGACGGCCAGGAGGAAGTTGGCAAGCACGAACATGGTGTGCCCCTTGGTGGTGGATGAACGACTGTCGCGTTATACAGGAAACAGCGGCCAAGTGTCAAGAAAGCGTCAGCTTTGAGCGGCTTTTTCACCTGTGTAGACCGTCGCGATTCCAAAGGTGAGATCGCGGTGGGTGGTGGAACGGAAACCAACGGAGCCCATGAGAGCCTTGAATTCCTCTTGCGACGGAAACTCCAGCACGGAATCGGGAAGGTACTTGTAGGCGCTGAAGTTGGAGAAAAGCCCGCCGATCGCAGGCAGCAAACGGAGAAAGTAGAAATAATAGACCCGTTTGAAGAACTGTGAGCGGGGAGTGGAGAATTCGAGAATGACGGCCCGGCCACCGGGTTTCAGGATCCGCAGCATTTCCGCCAGCCCCTGGCGCCGGTCGACCACGTTGCGGATGCCGAAGGCGATGGTGACCGAGTCAAACGTATTGTCGGGAAAGGGGATCGCCTCGCAGGGTGCGATTTCCAGGGTGATTCGGCGGGCATAGGGGGATTGCGCAACCTTCTCGCGGCCGAGCACCACCATTCCTTCCGTGATGTCGATGCCGACGATGGAGACCGAGTCGGGGGTTTGGCGGGCAATTTCCAGCGCCACGTCGCCGGTTCCGGTGGCAACGTCGAGGATTTTCCCCCCCTCGCTCCATCGGACGCACTTCACGGCGATGCGCCGCCAGCGCCGGTCAATGCCGAAGCTCAGAAGCCGGTTGAGGAAGTCGTACCGGGGGGCAATGTCGGAGAACATCTCCCGGATTTGCTCGCCTTTTTCGCTCAGTTTATACATCGTAAATTTTCTATCCTTTTGTGGGTAATGGTGGTATAAATCCTGATTCTTTCTGGGCATACAGCCCGATGTTTTTAGCACAAAACCTCACTCCATGCCAGAAAAAAGGGATTTTCGGAGCGTGGTGGTGCGGGTTCCCAGGGGCGTCCCCCTGCATGGACTTGGGGCGAATCGAGAAAGGGAAGGGTAAGTGGAGATGGTTCCCGTGATCCGGTGGCAGGATGTCGCCGACATCATCATTATGAGCTTTCTTGCCTATCAGCTTTACAGCTGGTTCAGGCATACCAGGGCCATGCAGGTTCTTATCGGCATGGTCTTTCTGGTGGGGGTATATTTTGTTACCAAGAACCTGGGGCTCTTTATGACGAGCTGGATACTCCAGGAACTCGGCACGGTCCTCTTTGTTCTCATTATTGTCATTTTTCAGGCGGAGATCCGGCAGGCTCTCTACCGCTTCAGTCTGTTGCGGAATTTCTTCGGAAGGCAGGATGGCGGAGGGTTGATTGACCTTGCGGATATTTCCGCAACAATCTTTCGCCTTGCCAAAGAGCGCACCGGCGCAATCGTTGTCTTTCAGCGGCATGAATCGCTCGATGATTACCTTCTTCATGGTGTCCCCCTCGACAGTATTCCGAACGGGCAGCTCATCGAATGCATTTTCCAGGACGGAACTCCTCTCCATGACGGCGCCGTAATCGTTAAGGAGGGGCGTATAACCCAGGCATCGTGCCACCTTCCCCTTTCGATGAAGACAGAACTCCCCCGTCATTTCGGTACCAGGCATCGTGCAGGAATCGGCCTCAGTGAGCGCTGTGATGCCGCCGTGGTAATCGTGTCCGAAGAACGGGGGGAGGTTGGCCTGGCACTTGCAGGAGAGATTGAGACAATTGCAACAGCCGAGAGTCTAGCGGAAAAACTCCAGGGACTCCTCTATCCCCAGCGCCAGGAGAAGGTTCATATTTCGCTGGGACAGCGGTTGGTTAGCAATCTTGTCCCCAAGCTTGTGACTACGTTGGTGGTGTTTGTCAGCTGGCTCATTATTACGACTAAGCAGGGGGCGATTTTTACGGTCACTGTCCCGATCAAATTCCATAACTTGCCGGGAAATGCGGTGCTGTTGAAAAGCAGTCCCGAGGAGGTGGAGGCCCAACTCAAGGTCTTTTCGAGCCTCATCCCGTCGCCGAAGCAACTCGACGTCGTAGCCGACCTGGATCTCGCCAACGTAAGGGAGGGGAGCAATACTCTGGCTATCACGGAGAGTGACCTGAACCTTCCTCTCGGGGTTGTGGTCACCAGCGTGAATCCGTCGGTGGTAAAAGTGAGCATCAGCAAGAAGATCAAGAAGACTCTCCAGGTCCGACCTGTACTAAAGGGGATCCCCTCGGGGCGGCAACGGCTGCAACGGGTGCGTGTTGAGCCTCAGGAGGTGGTTGTGGAGGGGCCGGAACATGTGTTGGCGGGCCTCGATACCCTTAACACCGAAGTAATTAACCTGGAGGGAATCCGCCAAAGTGCCGTTGTCGAGTCAAGGCTTGTCTCGCCGTCGTCGCAGCTCAGGATCCTGAATGACGAGCCCGTCAGGGTGCGGATCGTGACCACGGGAAGACGCTGATGCCGGCCGGGGGGAATAAAGGTTGACAGATGAGAGATGGTTTGTTATAAAAAGCACGTTTTCGTTTCGATTTAATAAAACAAATAAAGGAGGGGATATGAGCCTGCGATTGCGACTTACTGCGCTTTCCGTAATCCTCTTAGCCTTTCCCGCCCTGTCCCACGCCGCAAAAACCCACAAGATCAGAAAAAGCGAAACCGTTTACTCCATCGCAAAGAAGTACCACGTTAGTGCGAAAGATCTAAAGTCGGCCAACAACCTCACTAATGCCCGGATAAAGCCGGGAGCTGTGCTCGTCATTCCGTCTCGCGCCGCAGCAGAGTCAAGCGCCGACTCTTCCACGCCTGCCAGCTATAAGGTGAAAAAAGGTGATACTCTGGCGAAGGTTGCGCGAAAAACCGGTGTTTCCGTGGCTGAGCTGCGACGTTTGAACGGCATAGGGAAAGGCAGGCTCAAGCCTGGCCGTCTCCTTGCGCTCCGGGCAGTGGAATCCGATGAAGCGGTTACCGCGAAGCTTTCCCTGAAAAAGCCCCTGAAAAACCTTGATATCTATGATGAAAAAGAATACGAGCAGAGTTTGAGCGAGTTGGTGGAGCTGGACCCGAACCGTCCAGCTGACTTCACGAAGAGCGTAAAACTCGATGTCGATGGCGTCTCTGAACTCAAAAAAACTGCCTACAGCTTCATCGGCACCAAGTATCGTTTCGGCGGCACCACCCGTCGGGGGCTCGACTGCTCCAGTTTTGTCCAGCACGTCTTCCGTGAGCTCGACGTAGCTCTTCCCCGCACGGCCCGGGAACAGTTTCATGTGGGAAATGCGGTTGCTCCCGGTGACCTGCAGAGGGGTGACCTCCTCTTCTTCCAGACCTACGCGCGTTTCCCGTCCCATGTTGGCATCTATCTCGGCAACAACAAGATGATTCACGCCTCGTCGCGAGACCGTCGGGTCGTTATTTCCTCTGTCGATACTCCCTACTACCGTTCCCGCTTCCTTGGCGCGAAGAGGATTGCCGAAGTTAATCCTGATATCCTGAAACTCGATGACCTGATTTCCGGTGTTGAGGAAGAAGGGCTCGAGGAAATTTTGACGAATGACACCCTTGGGGTCAGTCTTTTGAAATAGGGTTTTCGCCCTGCGTCGTTTGCGCACGAAAAAATCCGGCTCTTGCGGCCGGATTTTTTTTTGAGGTGTCCATGCTTCCTCTTATCGTGACAGCCGCCGTTATTGAGCATGAAGGCAAGATCCTTTTAACCAGGAGAAAGCCCGATGCTCCCTATCCGCTGCTCTGGGAGTTCCCCGGTGGCAAGCTGGAGCCCGAGGAACACCCCGAAGCTTGCATTGTTCGGGAGGTTCGCGAGGAACTGGCCATGGATGTTTCTGTTCAGGGGATATATGATGTGGTCTATTACCGTTATCCCGAGCGGCCAGTGTTGGTTTTGGCCTACCGGTGCGCCTGGACCGGTGGGGAATTACGCGAACTGGACGTGGCCGGCCACAGTTGGGCTGATCCCGCGGATATTCTCCGGTTCGATCTCCTTCCCGCCGACTACCCTCTGGCAAAGAAGATAGTTCACGAGTTCAGCGATGCGGATACTACTCGTCTCTAGGCCCCATCCCGAAGGTGCCCGTGACCCGTTCACCTCACTCCTGCCCACGGGGCTCGGCTACCTCAACGCTGTTCTGAGCGAAAACGGTTTTGCGTCCTCCCTTGCCAACCTCTCTGCTGCTTCCTGGCGCCAAGTGGAAGAACTGCTCCGACGGGAGCGTCCTGCCATCCTTGGCATCTCAGTTTTTACCCACAACCGTTTTGAATCCCTTCGTCTGGCCGCTTTGGCGAAGAAAGTCGACCCCGCCTGTCTGACAATCTTTGGTGGTCCCCATGCAACCCATGCTTTCGAGTCGATCCTGATTAAGTATCGGGAGGTGGACGCGGTGATCCTCGGTGAGGGAGAGGAGACTTTTCTCGACCTCGCACGGGCTGTCGAGCGGGGCGATCGCAGTCTGGCCGGCATAGCGGGACTGGCTTATCGCAAGGGCACCAAGGTTCACTACGCGAAGCGCCTCCCTGTTGCGGACCTCGACGCGCTCCCGCTGCCGGCACTTCACATGGATGATGCCTGGGGATGCGACGTGCGCCGCCAGTTGGAATTCATCATCACCTCCCGCGGATGTCCCGCTGCCTGCCGCTTCTGTTCGTCGCCGCGCTTTTGGGGGAAGTCGCTCCGTTTCCGCTCGCCACGAGTCATGGTCGATGAGATCCGCGCCATTCGCGACCGCTACGGCCTTATCTATTTTTCTCTCCGTGACGATACCTTTACTGTCCGCAAGGATCGGGTGATTGACTTTTGCCGGTTGCTCCTGGAGGAAAAGGTCCATATCCTCTGGAACTGCCAGTCGCGGGTGAATGCCGTGGACGAGGAGATGCTCATCTGGATGCGTAGGGCCGGGTGCGAATGCGTCCAGTACGGCGTCGAGTCGGGGTCGGAGAAAATACTCGCCTATCTCGGTAAGCAGATCACCCCTGAGCAGGTGCGAAGGGCGGCTAGGGCCACCCGCCGTGCCGGGATAAGCCTCTCCATTTACCTGATCACCGGAGTGCCCGGGGAAACCGACGATGACCTGCAGGCGACCCTTACGCTCGTCAACGACGTCCTCCCCCATGACGGCCATGTGGCGCCCTTGGCATACTACCCCGGGACTGCTCTCTTCGATGAAGCGGTGAGAGAGGGGAGGGTGAGCGCTGATCTCTTTGAAAGGGAGAGGGGAGCGGCCCTGTATGTGCGAAGCGATCCGTTCGTTACCCGCTCGATGGAGACGCTTTTGCGGGCATTAACCCGTGTCGGGAGGAAAGCCCGGTTTGGGCCGGCCGATTTCGCTGCCCAGCGCGAGTTCCTTGGCTACTGCCACGGGACGAATCTTGGGCAGGGTGAGTGGCTTGAAGTCAAAGGAGATATAGGAAAGGCTGAGACCCTGTATCGTGAGATCGTGGAGCGGCAACCGGAAAATCCCTGGGGGTGGCTGGCCCTTGGAGGTCTCCATGGTTCACGGGGAGAGGTGACGCGGGCAGGAAAGGCTTTTGAGCGGGCTATGTCACTTGTTCCCGCACATGTTCCCGCTTACCTGGCTCTTGGTGACCTGCGCCTAGAGGAGGGTGATCAAAGGGGAGCGAAGCAGCTATACGAGACGGCGAAAAGGCTTAATCCGCGGGATCCCGATGTCGGGGAGCGTTTGCGTATGGCGGTGGGGAAGCGTGGTACGAAAAAAGGCGACACCTGAAGGATGTCGCCTTTTTTTCGTTGCGGTGTTACCGGAAATTACTTGCCGGCAATCCGGACGCCCGGAGCGAAAATAATCTTTTCGAAGGTCCGGTTGAGGGTCTTGCTGTGGAAGTTGACCATCGGCGGTGAGTCGGGGAATTCGACTTCGTCGCCAACCTTGACCTTGGTTTGCATGACGGCAACCCAAAGTTTCTGGCCCTTTTCCTCTACCTCAAGATAGGTGTATCCGGCAGCGTCCATGGTGGAGACAACCTTTCCCTTATGGCCTGCACCGGCAGGTACTTCGACGGCCTTCAGGCCGGCGTGGGGGTTGGCGCCGCCGTGGACTGCATCACTGGGCATTTGGCCTTGGCCAGGCTGGGCGGGCATGCCGCTCTGCTGCGGTGCGGTAGTCTCAGGGGCTTTCGGCTTCTCCTTGCATCCGGCTGCGGCAAGCGATGCAACTGCAAGAGCGACCAATACTGTCTTTTTCACCTGTGTCCTCCTGTATGGTGTACGTTTCTCAACTGCTGAACAGTACCATAGGTCCCAAATAATTTACAACAGCAAAAAAAACCCTTTATTTCCCGATGATGACTTCACCCGTGTCGGTAATGAGTTTGGCGGGAAGCTGGAATAACCGTATAAAGATTCCGAGCACTCCCTTGGCCATGGACTTGACCGGCACGGCCTTGACGACGGGGTCGCTCCACTTCCCCTTGGCCTCGAAATAGGTGGAGATGAGGTGTTTGTCCTTGCCGGTAAGGATCCAGCCGACGATCGGTATCCGGTTTACCACCTTGTCGACGGTCTGGAGCGGCTGAACGCCCACTGTTGCGTCGATCTCTTCCTTGACGAGGTCAATGGAACCCACAGCCGAAATATTCATGGCGTTGCTGTCGATGAAGAAGTCTTTTGAAGACATGATCCCATCCCTGAGAGAGAGGGTTGCGTCGATCCGGTTATAGGGCATGCCGTCGGCAACCATGTCGGGGAGATGGAATGTGAAGAGTTGCGACACGTTCAGGAGGGAGAATATTTTGGAGAGCACCGAGTACCGCCGCAGTTTGCCGTTTTCGAGATGGAGCTTGACGCTGCCGAGGATGGTCCGCTTCAGTTCATCGGCGGTTTCTCCCTTGGCGGTGACGTCTGCATGAAGCGACAGGGAGCCGGTGATTATTTCATTGTGGAGCCTCAGGTTCAGCGCCTGGACCAGGTCATCGGCGGAAATTTTATCAGCCTTGAGATTTGTTTGGTAGCGGGTCGGGCCGTTAGAGCCGAAGTCGGCCCTGAAAGTTCCCGCAACCTGGCCACCGAAGGCGCCGCATTCGAAGGGCTGGAGATAGAGAATCCGGTTGTCGAGCATGGCAACCGTATGGAGCTTCCTGAACCGAAATCCTTTGAATTTTCCCTCTTCCGCAGTGACCGACGCCTTGATGGTGGCGGTGCCATTCTGGGCCGATGCTTTTGTGCTCCGTTCCAGACCGGCAAGAAGGAGGACATCTTCGACATTCAGGAAGGGAGAGGTAACCGTCATGTCGACCCGCGGGCTTTGTAGCCGTTCCACTGCCCCCTTCAAATTCAGGGCAGAATCATTCACCATGCCGGACAGTGACTTTACCTGGAGGGTGTCTTGGGCAAGGGTGACGGAACCTTGCACCTTCTTGATCTTCAGGCTCTTTCCCTCAGGGGCCTTTAGCCCCAGGTCGGCCACGTCGAGAGCGGGAGCGGAGAATTCGAGGGAGATGGCCGGGTTGTCAAAGTTGGTCACGGTTCCCGTGCCGACGAGGAGAGAGTTCCCCAGCATGGCTGAGAGCCGCGGTGTTTCCAGGGCGGTGCCCTTGAAGCGGATAGCACCGTTGATGTTGTGGACGCGCTTGATGCCCCCCGGTGGTTGGAATGCCGCTCCGGCAAGAAGGACATCCCCTGTCCAGTTCAGTCCGCCGATGGTTTCCGCGCTCCCGTCGGCACGGGCCGCAACCTGTATCCTCCCCTGGGGCTGATAGGACTTCACCCGTGGGAGCAGGGGGGCAAGGGTCGCCATCTCGAACTGGTTCGTCCGTATGTCGATATGGTTGGGAACATCTTTTCCCGGCCGATACCGGGTCGACAGGGCCAGCGAGAGGGGGGGGAGATTGTATTGGCAGGCAAAGGCGCTCATTCCTGGCTTTGAGAGGCTCATGCTAAAGGACAGCTGGTTGGCCACCCCAGCCGGCTTGGCGATGACATTGGTTACGTTGTAGCCGGCATTTGCCAGATTCCACTGGCCGGATAGGGTGTACGCGGACGTAAACCCGGCACCGGTAATGGTTAATGGCGTGTGTCCCGAGAACGAAAGTCCTCCGCCCAGGTGTTTTCCCAGGAGCCAAGCAAGTTCCTGCTGTTGAGGGGTGAATGCCGCGTTGAACGGATAGGACGATGGTGTGTCGAGGGGGTAGTCGGCAATCATTCCGTTCAGGGTGAATGGTGACGTACCAAACTTTCCCGACATGTTGCGCAGGATGAAGTTCTTGCCCGACAGCAACAGATCCCCTTTGATGCTGTTGAAGGAGGGGACGCCATTCCCCAGGTCCACGACACCCCCTTCCAGTGCCCGGGCCTTGATGGAGAGGATGTTGTAGTTCTGGTCCTTCTCCATGTGGAGGATCTGGCTCACCCTGCCATCGAGCCGTCCCTCGTCCAACCGGTACGTTCCCGCCTTGATGTACCGTTCGATGAACTGGGACGCATCGTCGGCGATGATGCCGAAGGGGATGTAGTAAAAGAACCTCTCCAGCTTGAAGGGATCGATGACGGCCCGGGCCACGATCCGCGGATCGTTGGTGTCGATGTCTCTGATGGCGCAATTCCCCTTGACCATGAGCCCGTCCATCCGGAAATCGACCGCTGAGACGTCAACCTGACGCCGGTCCCGCTTCAGCTTGTAGTCCAGTTGCAGGTCGCGGGGGGTGAGAACGGCGTGGAAGACCTTGGGATAGGAAAAGCGGAGACCGGCGACGTGGACTGTCCCCTTTGAGGTGAAGTCCGCCGCCGACCCGTGGATGGACGCCTTGACATCGAAGAGCCCCGCGAGGGGATCGAAGGGGACGAACCGGCCATAGTAGGGCCAGTAATGGGCAGCGGAAAGGTTCCTGGCCTCGACCTTCGCATCGATACGCGTTTCCGTCATGGGATGCCCCGCTCGCGGGAGATCTGCCGAACCGCGGGCGAAAAGCATCCCGGTGGTCGCTCCTTGCGCCAGGGTGGTTGCTAGGGTGAATTCTGTCTCTTTGCCGCGGACGATCCGGTCCAGTTCCAGATCGGTTTTCTCCAGTTTGGTCACAACTCCATTGGCGGTTGCCGCCTGGTCGGTGAAGGTAATCCTCCCGTCGTGGATACTGATCCCTCTCATACGGAGAGGAGGGGTCCCCTTTTTTTCTTCCAGCAGGTCGCTGATGTTGAAGGTGCCATCCTTGTTGCGGATGATCTGGATGGTCGGCCGTTCCACCATGAGCTTTCCAACGACGACTTTCCCTTCAAGGAGTGGCAGGAGCGCAAGGCGGAAGCTGACACGGTCTGCTGTGGCGAACGTTGTCAGACCGTCCCGTTCCTTGATGACAACCTTGGTAAAGCTGAATGCAGGGGTAAAGTGGAACGTTACCTCCCCTTTCTCGTACGTGACCTGGCGGTTAAGGTTCTTCTGGACTTCGGCAAGGATCTGGTCCTTGTAGGTGTCGAGTTCGTGGAAGCGCGCCAGAAAAAAGGTCGCGACACCGCCGGCAGCTATGCCCAGGATGAGCAGTATGGAGATGAGAAGGGTCTTTGCGCCGCGGGAGATCATGGGAAGGGGACCTTTCGTTTAGTCTGGGCCGCTGGAGAGTATACTCTTCGGCGGTCCGGGGAGGCAACCATCTTCGTGTCATGGGGGAAGGCCGGACACGGTGCCGGTCTGGTTGCATTGACACCCTCCTCTCTGATAGTATGACACGATTTATGAAAATCAAACGCCTCGACATATCCGGCTTCAAATCGTTTGTGGACAAGGTATCCCTCGACTTTCAGCAGGGGATAACCAGCATCGTCGGCCCCAACGGTTGCGGCAAATCCAATGTGGTGGACGCCATCCGCTGGGTCATGGGGGAGCAGTCGGCGAAGAACCTCCGTGGCAAGTCCATGGAGGACATTATCTTCGGCGGGAGCGAGTCCCGCAAACCCCTCGGCATGGCCGAGGTTTCCATGGTCTTCTCCACCGAAGACGGAAGGGTGCCGGCGAAATACCTGAACTACAGCGAAATTCAGGTGACGCGCCGCCTTTACCGCGACGGCGAGAGCGACTACTTCCTCAACAAGACCCCCTGCCGGCTCATGGATATCACCGAGCTTTTCATGGATACCGGTGTCGGTGCCCGGGCCTACTCCATCATCGAGCAGGGGAAGATCGGGATGATCCTCCACTCCAAGCCCGAGGAGAGGCGATTCCTCATCGAAGAGGCGGCCGGCGTCACCAAGTTCAAGGCCAAGAAGCAGGTGGCCCTGAAAAAGATCGATCTCACCCGTCAGAATCTTCTGCGTATCGGTGACATTCTGGCTGAGATTCGGCGGCAGCTCAACTCGCTCCAGCGCCAGGTCAAGAAGGCCGAGCGGTTCCGGGAGTACCGGGAGGAACTCAGGGAGATCGAGGTGGCCGCCATGGTCAGGCGCTTCTTGACCCTCAATACTGCCAAGGAGCAGGTGGAGGAGGCGCTTCGTCAGAGCGTTTCCCGGGCCTCCACCCTGGCGACGGACCTGGAGCAGCGCGAGCTGGGGCTCGACGAGCGGCGTCTAGCGCTGGTGGAGCGGGAACGGTCCCTGGCCTCCGCTCAGGAAGTGGTTTTTTCCCTCAAGGGGGAGATCCAGGGGCATGAGAGCAGGATCGAGTTCCAGCGAAAAGAGCTCGGGGGGCTTGAACGGCAGGAAGAACGGCTTGCAGGAGAGCTTGAGGGGTTGGAGAGCCAGCTTGCTGCGGCTGGTGAAGAACTCACCCGCCTCGTGGAGCAGAGCGGCACCTATGCTGTCGAGGCGGCGGGAGAAGAAGGCACCCTCGCCACCCGTGAGAAAGAACTGGAAGAGATGGCTGCTGCCGAACGGGAGCTCTCCACCGACCTGGAGGAGGTGCGGCGGGAGCATTTTTCCCTCCTGGCCGAGGTGGCACAGCTCAACAACCAGCGCACCGCCGCTGCCCGGCGCCTGGAAGGGCTTGCCGAACGGGCTGAGCGGAACCGTCGCGAGGGGCTCCTCCTCAACGAGCGGCTCGTGGAATCGTCGGGTCGGGCCACTGAGCTCGAGAAGGCCGTTGCAGGACTGGGCGACCAGAAGACTGAGCTTCAGGAGCGCCTGCCGTTGCTCACCCGCCGGGAGACGGAGTTGCGGGAACGCCTAGCCGACCTTGACCGGGAGATCGCTTCCCACCGTGATGAACTGAGCAGGAAATCATCACGCCTCCACTCACTCCAGGAACTGGAGGCCCAGTTTGCCGGCTATGGCCAGGGGGTCAGGAATCTTCTGCTGGCAGATACGTTCAGGGGGCGTTTCGCCGTCATTGCTGATTTCGTTGAAACCGCGCCCGAGTTCGAGACCGCCCTTGAGGCGGTACTGGCCGAGCGGCTCCAGTTCGTGGTCTGTCCCCAGGAGTCTGATGCCTTCGAGGCGCTCGCGTACCTCTCCGAGAGCGGCGGTGGACGCTGTTCCCTTGTTGCGGGAATCCCCTCCATGTCGGGCAGTGACGCCGCGCCCGACGGAGCGGTACCGATTCTCACCCACGTTACCATTGCCGAAGGACGAAACCCCGTTGTGGAGCACATCCTGGCGGGCACCTATCTGGTGGGGGACCTTGCGACGGCCTGTTCCCTTTCGCGGCTTCACCCCCGCAGCACCTTCGTAACCCCCCGTGGTGACGTTGCCTTTGGCGGCGGCATCGTGAGCGGCGGGTCGACTGAAGCTGCAGGTCCGGGGCTGGTCCACAAGAAGCGGGAGATTCGGGAGCTTACCGGCGAGGTGGAGCGTCTTGCTGCCGTGTTGAATGATCTCGACGCCACGCGGGACCGGACGCAGCAGGAACAGTCCGGCACCGAGGAGGAGTTGCGGGAGGTGCGCCAGAGCCTCCACCAGACTGATATCCAGCTCGTCAACGCCGAGAAGGATCTCATTCGGGCGAAGGAGGAAGTCCAGCGCGTCGAGGAGCGGCTTGCCGTCACCGGCATGGAGGACGATCAGCTCCGGGAGGAGCGTGAGACCCTTGAAGGTGAGATCGTGGACGCCGATACCCGGAAAGCCGTTCGCGAAGAGAAAAAAGGGGTCCTTGAGGCAGAGCTTGAGCGGCTCCAGGAAACCATCACAGTCAGGAAGCGCGAGATTGACGCAGCCCGTGAGGCGGTCACCACCCTCAAGGTCAGGGGAGCCCAGCTTCGGGAGAAAAAGGAGGCGGCCAGCCGCGCCCTGAAGCGGACCGAAGAACTCCAGTCAGACCTTCAGGCGCGGATTACCCGACATCGGGAAGAGCGGGAGCGGTGCGTTCAGGAACGCGAGCGGCTGGTTGCTTCTCTCGCCTGCGGTGATGGCGAGCTGAAATCCCTTCTGGCGCGCCACGCCGAAGCTGAAGGTGCCAGCGCGGCCTTCAAGCGCGAGTTCGACGGCCAGGCCGAGGCGGTCCGGGTCGAGGAAGGTGCTCTCCGGGAACTCCGTGTCCTTGCCGAGCAGGCGAAAAATGCCGTTGCCGCCGACAGGCTCAGGCAATCGGAGCTTACCCTGGAACTCAACCATCTCGTCACATCGCTCATGGAGAAGTACCGGCTTGAGATGCAGCCCCTCCTCCCGAAGTATGCCGACACCCCCTTCGACGAGGAAACGGCATCCCAGCGCCAGGAAGAGCTTTCGCGTCTCATCGATGAGATGGGGGAAGTGAACCTAACCGCCATCGAGGAGTACCGGGAACTGGACGAGCGTTTCACCTTCCTGGCGGGCCAGAAGGCCGACCTGGAGGAGTCGCTCCATTCGCTCCAGCAGGCGATCCAGCGGATCAACCGCACCACGCGCAAGCGGTTTCTCGAAACTTTCAACCTTGTGAATGAGAAATTTCAGGAGGTGTTCCCGCGCCTCTTTTGCGGCGGTCGGGCCGAGCTCAAGCTTACCAACGAAGAGGACCTTTTGGAAACCGGCATCGACATCATCGTCCAGCCTCCCGGAAAGAAACTCCAGAACGTGACCCTCCTCTCGGGGGGGGAAAAGGCCCTGACCGCCGTGGCGCTCATCTTTTCCATCTTCCTCATCAAACCGTCACCCTTTTGTCTGCTTGACGAGGTTGATGCTCCCCTCGATGACGCCAATATCGGGCGCTTCAACGACATGGTGCGAGAAATGAGCGAGATTTCCCAGTTCATCATCATCACCCACAACAAGGCGACCATGGCGGTTGCCGACACCCTCTACGGCGTTACCATGGAGGAGCCGGGGGTGTCCAAGATCGTTTCCGTCAAACTGAATTAGAGGAGGTCGACCGGTGTCGTTCAAAGCGATCCTGACCGAGCTGGTGCAGTCCGTTCCCGGGGCCACCGGTGCGATCATTGCCGACTGGGAGGGGGAGACGGTGGATCATGTCGCCCTCAGGGACGACTACGAGTTGAAAATCACCGCAGCCCATCTGGGAATCATTCTGACCCGGATGAAGGAGCTTCAGGGTCGGCTCTCTGCCGATCCCGTCCGTGAGGCGGTTATCACGCTGGCTGACCAGCGCGTGATTCTTGGTCCCATTGGAGACGACTATTTGTTGGTGTTGACCCTCGACAGGGAAGCCATCGCCGGTCGGGCTATGGTCAAATTCGAGCAGGTGCGGGATATTTTGCTCAAGGAGATTTACTGATATGGCGGAGGAAAAAAAGAGCTTCTTCAAGGGGTTGTGGAACAAGATTGCCGGTGCCGAAGGGGCAGAAGAGAGCCCGATTCCCGAGCGGAAGGCAGAAATGGTTGAACATCCTGTTCAGGCCGAGGAGCCGGAGGAGCCCAAGCCGGGGTTGTTCGAGCGCTTGCGCCAGGGGCTCAGCAAGACCCGCGACAGCCTCGTGGGGCGGATTGACCGGCTTGTTCTCGGCAAAAAAGAGATCGATGCTGACACTCTGGAGGAACTCGAAGAGATCCTCATCACCGCCGACATCGGTGTCCAGACCACGGTGGAACTTATCCGGATTCTGGAAGAGCGGCTCTCCCGCAATGAATTGAATGACGGTGCGGCTCTCCGTCAGACCCTCAAGGATGAGATTCTCAAACGGTTGAGCCGGGAGGTGAGACCCCTCGCCGTTGATTCCGCCTCCCCCTTCGTCATCATGGTCATTGGTGTCAATGGCGTTGGCAAGACGACCACCATTGGCAAGCTCGCCGCCCGGTTCTCGCGGGAAGGGAAAAAAGTAGTACTCGCGGCCGGCGATACGTTCAGGGCCGCTGCGGCCGAGCAGCTCGAGATCTGGGGCGAGCGGACCGGGTGCGATGTGGTTCGCCACAAGGAGGGAGCCGATCCCTCTGCCGTGGTCTTTGACGGCATCAAGGCCGCCGTGGCCCGCAAGGCGGACATCCTCATCGTCGACACGGCGGGGCGGCTCCATACCAAGGTAAACCTCATGGAAGAGCTCAAGAAGGTCCGCCGCATCATGGGCCGCGAGATCCCCGGCGCCCCCCACGAGACGCTGCTGGTTCTCGATGCCGCCACCGGCCAGAACGCCCTCTCACAGGCCAAGCTCTTCAAAGAGGCTGCCGAGGTGACCGGCATCGCCCTTACCAAGCTTGACGGCACGGCCAAGGGAGGGATCGTCGCAGCCATTTGCAATGAGTTCCGAATTCCGGTCCGCTATATCGGTGTCGGGGAAGGTGTCGACGACCTCCGGGACTTCGATCCGGCCGAGTTCGTGGATGCGCTCTTCCAATAATTGCCTTGACTTCACAGGGGCTCTGCAATAATATTTTAGGCCAAAAAAGGTATCCCAATGGACACAGAACTGTTCGCCGATCTCGAACGGCGCGTTGAGACTCTCGTGGAACGATACACCGCCCTTAAGCGGGAGAATGACGTCCTTCGCGAGGAAAACGGTCGGCTCCTGCAGGAGCGGGATGCCGTCAAGTCAAGAATAGACGGTGTTCTGAGGAAGCTCGAAGGGATCTGATGTCCGTGAAGGCTTCGCACCGCATCAGCGTGCTCGGCAAGGAGATTACCGTTAAGAGTTCGGCTTCCTTCGAGCATGTGCGTGAAGTGGAGGCACTCGTTAACCGCAAGCTGGCCGAAGCTCAGGCGTCGGTGCCGGTAGTCGGCGATCCCCAGGTTCCAATAATTCTTGCACTAATGAATTTGGCTGAATCATGCATCTCCCTTTCCCGGGAACTTGAGGAAAAGGGACAGGCCGATAAGGAAGTCATGAGTCGGTTGGTCAAACGTATCGACAGCGCTCTTCCCTGAAAGTATAGGCGGATGTAAGTGGTTTCGCGGTCTCCCCTGGGGAGATTTCACCATAAAGCAGTACGGTTTGGTCTGGAAAGTTCGATCAGTTACGACAGAAATGGCTTTGAGGCTGTTTCAAGGCACTACTGTTTCACTGATAGCAGGCTGCAGAAGTTCATCCGATGCTGAAAGGGTAAGCACGATTGACGTAATGCCGTAACCACACGCCATATTCGATTTACTCTAAAGCATACGCCCCCTCTGTTGCTGGTCACGCTTTCCTCCCCCCGTTCTCCTGCCGGAGACCCCGATTCCGGGACGATTTCCGTCCCGCGAAGCTTCTTTTTATTCAACTCAGCTGTGACAAGGTTCCATGCCCAAGAGAAAGCTTCGGCAATGCATGCTCGATAAACGGCGCACCTTGGTCGCCGAAGAACGGCTCTTTTTGGGGCACCTTATCCAGCAGGCATTTGTTGCGCTTCCTGAGTTTGCCGAGGCCCGTATTGTTGCTCTCTATTCGCCTATCGGAGGAGAGGTGGAGACGGGTGAGGTGATGGAGGCCGCCCTTAAGGAAGGAAAAATTGTGATCTTTCCGGTGGTCTGTGGGGATTGCCTCCGCTTTATCAAGGTTTCAGATCCAAGCGAGATGACCAAGGGAGCTTTCGGGATTGCCGAGCCCTGCCTTACCGGCGAAGCCTATCCCCCGGATGCTGCTGACCTTGTTGTCGTTCCCGGTGTCGCGTTCGATCGCGCCGGAAAACGAATAGGCTTCGGGAAAGGTTACTACGACAGGGCGCTCCATCATCTTGAGGGGAGCGGGAAACTTGTTGCTTTTTGCTACGACTTCCAACTTGTGGACGAGATTGTCGCTGAACCCCATGACGTCGCAGTCGATGTCATTATCACCGAGAAGAGAGTTATCGCTCTTCACGGTTATCAATAGATCAAGGGAGGTATCAAGACATTGAAGATAGAAATCGCCATTGTCCTAATCCTTGCAGCCGCCGGGCTCGGATACTTCGTGGGAAACATGCTGCGCAAGCGTATTTCCGACACCCTCGTCAGCAAGGCAGAAGAGCTTGCGTCAAAGATTGTCGATGACGCAAAGCGTGAAGCGGAAACGATAACCAAGGAAGCAGATCTCAAGGCCAAGGATGAAGTATTTCAGGCAAAGGCTGAGGCGGAGCGTGATGCCAAGGAGAAGCGCAAGGATCTTCAGGCTCTGGAAAAACGTCTCCAGCAGAAGGAAGAGAATCTCGACAAGAAGATGAACCTCTTTGACCAGCGCGACGCTGACCTTACGAAAAAGGATCAGGCGCTTCTTAACCGCGAGCAAGGACTTGTGCAGAAGGAAGAGAGGCTTGACGGTCTCATTGCAGAGCAAAGGGAAAAACTTGAGAGTATTTCCGGCCTTTCGTCTGCAGAAGCAAAGAAAATCCTTATGGATGCCATGGAGAGCGAGGCCAAGCTCGATGCCGCCAAGCGGATCAAGGTCATCGAGGAGGAGGCCCGCGAGACGGCCGACAAGAAGTCGAAGGAGATCATAGCCCTGGCCATCCAACGTTACGCGGGCGAGTACGTTGCCGAGCGGTCCGTGTCGGTCGTGGCGCTCCCTTCGGATGAGATGAAAGGGAGGATTATCGGTCGCGAGGGTCGGAATATCAGGGCACTGGAGGCTGCTACCGGCATCGATCTCATCATCGATGACACTCCCGAGGCGGTCATTCTGTCCGGGTTCAACCCGGTTCGTCGCGAAGTGGCAAAGATTGCCCTGGAAAAACTCATCACTGATGGCCGCATTCATCCCGGCCGCATTGAAGAAGTTGTGGCCAAGGCCGAAGAAGAAGTTGAGCTGACTATCAAAGAAGCTGGCGACCAGGCTGCTTTCGACCTTGGTGTACACGGCATTCACCCTGAAATATTGAAGCTGATCGGTCGCCTCAAGTATCGCACCTCTTACAGCCAGAATGTCTACCAACACTCTCTGGAGGTCGCGTTCCTCTGCGGCATCATGGCTTCCGAGCTTGGTGTCAACGTTAAGCAAGCCAAGCGCGCCGGCCTTCTTCACGATTTGGGCAAGGCGGTTGATCACGAGGTCGAGGGGTCCCATGCGGTTATTGGTGCGGAGCTTGCGCGCAAGTATGGCGAATCCCCCAAGATCGTTCACGCTATCATGGCTCACCACGAAGACGAGAAACCCAATACCGTTCTGGCGGTCCTTGTCCAAGCCGCCGACGCCTTGTCCGGTGCCCGCCCCGGAGCCCGGCGCGAGATGATGGAAACATACGTGAAACGTCTTGATGATCTGGAGCGTATTGCCACGTCGTTTGTCGGTGTCAACAATTCTTTCGCCATTCAGGCAGGACGCGAAATAAGGGTTATGGTTTCGAGTGATGAAGTCACCGACGAGCGGGCTGTTGTTCTCGCCAAAGACATAGCTAAGAAGATCGAAGCCGAGATGACCTACCCGGGGCAGATCAAGGTTAACGTGATCCGGGAAACCCGGGCCATTGAGTATGCCCGTTAATATCCTTTTTATTGGCGACATCGTTGGCGCCCCGGGCCGTCAGGCCGTGTCCCGTGAGCTCCATCGCCTCATTGACCGTTACCGGATAGATCTGGTCATAGCCAATGGTGAGAACGCGGCCGGCGGTTTCGGCATTACCGAAGAGAAGGCCCGCGAACTCTTTTCTCTCGGTATTGATGTGTTAACGAGCGGGAACCACGTCTGGGATAAAAAGGAATCATATTCCTATATCAGACGGGAGGAGCGTCTTGTGCGACCGGCTAACTATCCACCTGAGACGATTGGTCGAGGGAGCACGATCGTGCGAACCGCCGGAGGAATTAGTATCGGTATCCTCAACCTCGAAGGCCGCGTATTCATGAACAGTCTTGATTGTCCATTCCGTACGGCTGACCGGGAGATAGTTCGGCTTAAGGAACAAGCCAACATTGTCTTTGTTGATTTTCATGCCGAAGCCACTTCCGAGAAAGTTGCCTTGGGTTGGTACCTGGACGGCAAGGTGAGTGCCGTTATCGGAACGCACACCCATGTTCAGACAGCCGACGAGCGGATTCTTCCCGGTGGTACCGCCTATATGACAGACGCTGGAATGACGGGGAGTTTCGATTCGGTAATTGGTGTCAAAAAAGAGCTTGCTGTTGAGCGCTTCACAACCCAGATGCCGGTCCGGTTCGAAGTAGCAAAAAAAGATATACGTCTAAACGGAGCAGTCCTTGGAATCGATGAGATGAGCGGTTCCGCGCTTTCAGTTGAACGGATTTCACTTACGTGTTCGTGAGGAGGGAGAGAGTTCCATGTCGGTAGCTGAACAGATGGCGATCATCAAGCGCGGAGCGACAGAAATACTCCTTGAGAAAGAACTTGAGGAAAAGATCGAAAAATCACGGAGTACCGGGATTTCGTTGCGAATCAAGGCCGGATTTGATCCAACCGCACCCGACCTCCATCTCGGCCATACAGTTCTCTTGCACAAAATGCGTCAGTTTCAGCAGTTGGGCCACGAAGTCTGCTTTCTTATCGGCGACTTCACAGGGATGATCGGTGACCCCACAGGCAAGTCGGAGACCCGTAAGGCTCTTACCCGTGAAGATGTTCTTAAAAATGCTGAAACCTATAAAGAACAGGTGTTCAAGATACTGGATCCGGAGAAGACGCGGGTCGTCTTCAACTCCGAGTGGCTTGGGAAAATGACGGCCTCCGACATGATCGGGCTTGCGGCACAATCTACCGTAGCGCGGATGCTGGAGCGTGACGACTTCGGTAAACGATTTGCCAATCAGCTTCCTATCAGCATCCACGAATTTCTCTACCCACTCATCCAGGGATACGATTCTGTCGCACTCAAGGCTGATGTTGAACTCGGAGGGACGGATCAAAAGTTCAATCTCCTTGTTGGCCGCGAATTGCAGCGTGAATGGAAACAATCTCCCCAGAGCGTTATAACCATGCCTCTTCTTGAAGGTCTTGATGGTGTCAACAAGATGAGCAAGTCACTGGGAAACTATATCGGTATCAATGAGCCTGCCGATGAAATTTTTGGGAAAATCATGTCCATTTCGGACGAACTCATGCTCCGTTATTACGAGCTGCTCAGCGATCTGACGCTTGCGGAAATCGAAAAACTCAAAGTCTCTATCCGGGATGGTGAGGTGCATCCCATGGCGGCTAAGAAGCAGCTTGCTCGCGAAATTGTTGCTCGCTATCACAGTGCAGTTGCAGCCGATAATGCGGAGGAGGGTTTTGTCAGACGATTCCGTGATAACCAAACTCCGGAAGAAATGCCTGAATACATCTTGTCGGCTGAGGACGGCAAGGTGCTGCTGGGCAGATTGCTGGCTGAAGCAGGACTCGTAAAATCGAACAGTGAGGGGCGCCGCGCAATCAACCAGGGTGGCGTGAAGGTAAATGGAGAAAAGGTCACCAACGATATGCTCGAGCTTCCCGGTGTCGGAGAGTATGTCTTGCAGTTTGGCAAGCGGCGTTTCGCGAAGATTATATTTAAGTAAAAGCTAATCAAAATAAATCTTGACCGAATGTGGTGGGGGTGGTATAAACGCGTTTCCTTTTGACGGGGCG
>NZ_JAHCZI010000001.1 GCF_018501225.1 Geobacter hydrogenophilus
GATTGAGAAGTTCTCTCCCAGGGAGTGGTACACTTTTCAATTCCCGTAACTGGTACACTTTTACGTTCCCATTGACACGCCGTAGAATGCGGCGTGCTCGAAAAACTTGGCCCGCCAGAGTCCGAGTAGCGCCACCTCCTGAATAATCTCCCGTAGTGCTCTGACGGAATCGTCAACGCTCTTCGGTTCATACTTGGCAAGCATGCGGGTTACCGCCTCATGCATTATCGTGCTCCTTTACTCAGGCGGGTAATCAAGTCGGCCAGCAGCTTCACCCTGCGGGATCGATAGTGGCGGGCAATTTCCATAAGTCTGGTCGGGTCGAGTTCACAGAGATTGGCAGGGTCGATGCGGAGATCAGCCAGCAGATATTCATGTAACTCTTTCTGGGTGGTAATACCGGCGCCCCGGTCGGCAACGATCCGGTCGGCCAGCGCCTTTTCCGGCACTGCGATGAGAAATGAACGACCGTCGTCAAGCTCTACCCGGTCCATGCCGGTGCGGAATGCTTCCAGCGGAATCATGCGATAGGAAAAGGTCCCGACAGGCGTGTCGAACGTCCTGGAACGACCGCAGGTAACCGACGTCAGGGTTTCTGCCCGTTCCGGGGTCAAACCGTGATAGTGCAGCGCGTATTCGAGGGAGACATATGATGGGCCATAGATGAGATTGGCGAGCAGTTCCCGGCAGAAGGGCCGACGGCGTAGTGACTCACCGAGGATATAGAGCCCTTTCTTGACGCGAATGATGTCCCCCTTGGCCAACATTCCAGAGATCTTCATCCGGGGCCGGGAATACTCACGCACAGCGTCAAGCAGAGTCTGGTAATCAAACTCTTCATAGGGAATGCTATTAAGCAACTGGGCATTTGCCACGATCTCAATCTCCTACACGGATCAAAATAACATTTACAAGCATAGTATGTCCACAATAAATGGACATACTATGCTTGTTTATTGGCATTATATTCAATTTAAAGAAAGGAAGTCTACGTCTAAGTCGGAAAGAGAATTGCCGGGTTTATTCAATTCACACCAAACCGCTGCTTCAACTGCTCAATGGTATGATTCCACTTGTGAGTTTTGGGACGGGCAACAGTGTTCTGGTTGCCGAAGAAGCCGACTTCTGAGACGGCCTCGTTTATCGGCTTTGTGCATATCCATTCGACCGGCACGAAATATTCGGACTTTTCTTCGTCGTCGTTGAATTGCCTGTGATAATTGGACTGCGCGACATCCAACAGAGACCGTTCGACTCCGTCAACATTGACCTTGAACTCGCTGGCCCGAACTGCGCCACCGGTTACCTTTCCAACACCGACATAACCCTGCTGCGGGATATTGACCCAGACACGGTCTCCCGGTGAAAGCATGAAAAGTGTCTGGCTGTACCACCTGCCGCCACCGCCGCTGATGAAGCCAAACTTCACTGCTTCCTTCCAGTCTCGATCACCACTCTGTCCAAACGAAACATAATATTCGCCATTCCATTCACCACGTTCTCCGGCTGGCCCTGCTGTCGCTTTGCTTTCAGTCTCAACCGGATCAATCAGCCAGGCACGGCTCAAATATTGACTGGAGCCGTCTTGGAAGACCTGGAAGAAGATGACGTTGATCGCAATGTCCATCCTGTTCAGATAATTGACAATGCGTTCAGTGCTCAGGTCCAGTGACGATGCAACAATGACGATTTGATGGGAGCCGTTGAGCTGTTCCTCATCCAGAGGAAGACTGAAGCGTTGCCGGAAAATATCCCCCAATGATCCACCACCGGAAAACCGGCTATAGATGGACGCAATATCATCTGCCTTGAGCTCCTGAACCCAAGAGGCATAGTCCAACGCCTGGGCGACAACTTCACGAGGCGTCATGTCACGCTTCAGCTCAATCACGATAAGTTGGCCGTCCTGATTTAACGCCAGAAGATCGATGAAGCCACCGTGGGTGGTACGCACTTGTCGTCCGATAAGAAGCCAACGATCGGAGAGGATCGTCGGATCTTCGGTAATCATCTGCTCCAGCAAGGCTTCCTTACCGAGTGATACTTCTGCCAAGGGTTCAGGCTTGGTGCCGACTTTCCAAATGGCGTGACGGATAGGCATATAAATGTCTCCAGTACCTCAATCTAGCGCATATTTTCAGCGGGTCGGAAATTCATCCTCATGCACCGACTTCATTTGTGGTGTTACAAAATAGCCAAATTCTTTTTGTGCAAATTCCATTTGCAGTTGGTCTTCATCAGTCCAGGTCGGTTTGTGTTGATACATGATATCAAAGGAAAATCCTTTTCCTTGCTCATATCTCTCGGTGGCAAGACCTATCACGGTATGACGATCCCTGTGAATTCCGCGGGCAACAAAACACCGGCCTCCCAACTCTGCGACGCGATACTTACGGTCTTCTCCGTGAGGCATTACGAGAAAAACGTATGTTACATCGGACCTACTGAGAACCATTCTGGATCGGACCTGCTTCTGCCTGGCAAGTTCATAGAACTCGTCGAAGGATTTACCCAACATCCGGCGATTAAAACGATCTTCACGCGCCATTACTCGCAAGGCAAGTTCCGACTCGTTGAGGTTAGGACCAAATTCAATATGTCCACGCAAAATATCATCTGATAACATACTCACCATTCGATCCCAGATATAACTATCAGCATCTGCCTCTTTTTTTGCTTTATACTCTGGTTTGCTGATAAACCCCGACCAAAGATTGTCATCAATAACATATTGGTCAAATTCACCTGGGAATTTCCTGCCATGATGGAGATAAAGAGCAAGCATGTCCTCCTCTCCTCCATGGAGCACAGTTTCTTTCCCAGATTTATACAATTCTTCTTTAGCTATCAGATAACTTATGAAGTCAGTTATCGTATCAAGCTCGCTCAGAATTGTTTGAAACGATATCTCATCAAATACGTGGACAAATCCTTTTCCGAAATCGCCAAATTGTATAGGAATCTTACCTTGGCTACCCAGAGCCACGGCAACACGATGGATTCTTCTGCTAGAACGATCTGGGAAAGGTAGCCCGTCACTGCCATCACTCCGGATGACATTGTTTGCGTTTGCGACCCAACGCTCAGCTCCATATATCTGTTTCACTGAACCTTCTATGGCCCGCCTACGCCATCGATCCCAATCTGTGGAAATATCACCGCTGTCTGATACGCCAATTTCCTTAACACTGAAAATGATAATATCGGGATCGCAGACGACAAGGATGTCGCACAGCTCTTTGCTTTTGTCTTTACCAATTGGGTTTGCATAACTCCATAAAGACATAAATGAGCGGTGACAAACCTGATATACAAATTCTTCTGAGTTATTTATGGGTTGACTCATGGACACCTGATATCTTCGTGCAGTATGTCTGCTACATTGTCAATGGTCACAAAAGCTACGTCAGGAAAGCGACTCGCCACATACTGCATCGGAACCGGCTTGCTAAAGCATACTACATTCTGCAGGCTAATATTTTGATTGCTCAATCCGATAGTTTTGACGACGTCATTTATCCTGGTTCTCAGAACATCACATCTATCGACATGTTTCAGCAGGTTATCTCGATCACCGTTCTGCAAAACTTGCCCGCTGAAACGATTTAATTGCTCTGCAATTTCATTTGCTGTTTTTGCAAACCTCAGATTTTTACATTCAATCACCAGAAGAGTGTTGCTATTAGGCTTCCATGCTAAAACGTCCACATCTCCGTAGTCTTGATCGAAACTATCATTCACGAGGGCCGTGACCTTAGCCCCGTGTCGCGCTTCATATCCCATACTGCGCATTTTTTCAAAAACCTCTTTTTCGAATGCGAGCCCGCTACGATTCGTCTCTTCGTCAATCCAGCGCTTCATTGAAGTTGATTTACATTGAGTCGTGTCTATTTCAGCTTCGAAATATCGACTGATGGTAAGGGCAATGCTGATACCGAATAGTCCTGGAGAGATGACGTATTGAGGATTGGACGTATTGTCCAGTTGAATAAGTGGTCGTCTGACTAATGACAGCTGACGGCCAAATCGCCACGGATACAAATCAGCTCTTTTAAAGCCTTTTGGGGCATCGTCCCATTTGGTTCGCGGCCAAAGACAAAAGGTATTCAGCACTTTTTCAGTATTTTCAACAGTTGTGAGCTCGGTTTTTCTGCAATGGTCGAGAAGTTCAGACTTTGATGAAACAAAGACGCATGATTCCTTTTCAATCGCAAGATCCTCAAAGGTCTCTCTTACCAACCGAAGGGTATCAACTGAAAATCCAAATTCATCCTCAAATGCTGCCAGGAAATCTGCATCAAAACTCCCGATAACCGTAGGTACCGGCCTAAATTCTTCATAGTTTTTCTCATACTGGTCTGCTTCATGATCGAGGCGAACTGATTCAAAATGTTCCCCCATCGGGTTCGCTACTTCTTCTTGAAAACCAGTATGAGTCAGCACATCACCACATGGTGCGATTTTAACCTCTGGATCCATCACACCCTTGTTTATCGCATCAGAACATCCGCCAAAATGAAAAATCATCAAAATATCTGACATGAGAGGTGTCAGATCAAGTTTGCCCACTTCATTCCCTCCGGTTAGTGGGCATTCTGAAATTGCCATTTCTACCAGTAAACGCAGAGCCAGCTCTGAGGCATTACATCGTGCTATTCGCTGCATCGCCACCATTTTAGCTGATTCTTTATTGCTTCTTAGGGCAAGAACGGCACGGATCGTCCGTTGCCAACGTTTTTTATCAGCCTCAACCCCCTCAAGATACCATAGGGCACGTGTTATAAAGTCCTTCCGATCCAAATTGTGAAGGCATGGTCGCATCCGCTTCCAAATTGCACCTACAACTGAATTCAAAAACGCTACGGTTTCTGGAGCGGAAGTGAATCTGTTCCCGTTATTTCTATCCTGAACCAACCAACCGAGTCCCAATTTCGACCTAGCCACTTCAGCATCATCGATGAACAGCTTCTTTGCTCTATCATAAAAATGGATATGGTCACGAAAGTGGATTGCTTCAAAGAAATGAAGATACCGAGCATTATCATCGGGTACAATTTCGTTGATAATTTCTTCAACGAACTGTTCTTCGGGTGCTTCAGAGATGAGACTGAAATATCCTTCGGCGAGTTTGTAGAGGATTGTGCGTTCAGCGATATTCTTTGGGTTCCTAAACCCGGCAAAAAATGGATCGCGAAAAGAGATCCTAATGCGATTCTCTTCCTTATCGCACAAAACAGAAATTGAGGCCCTCAGTACACTTTCCGCAATAGGCTTTTCTTGTTGCTGATGTGCATCATTAAAATCAAGAGTGATTGAGAGGATGCCACTCCCCGAATGAGGTGTGTATTGTTCAAGCACCGGAACGGTCAGCTCCAACCAATTGCTGACCGCATCCCACGCCTGAAAGATTAAATCTCTTGAAAGGCTTGTCTTATCGTGTTCAGCTGTCAACCACCAGATGTTCTTATCACCTACCCATGCGACCAACAATTGTCCCGAACGAGCTGCATCAATAGCTGCGTACTGCGGTTTGTCTTTATCATCAAGGAAATAGCTTTTTCCTGTAGTGCGTTGCACCCTTACGAATTGCCCATCTGGCAAAGGCAGTGCATGTAAATCCCATCCTCGGCGAACCTTGAGACGAATATCAGCTATGCAATCTGTTGGGATGGCAATGTGAGTATGAGTCTGGTCATCAGGGAAATAGATATCCGGATGAATTATGAAATGCTCAGAGCTAACCCACCATCCGTAAAGATTCAATAAGCCATTTGCATTTGCTATAGAAACGTTGTGGCTATTCAAAAAGTTTTCATGCTCTATCAATTTCCAGAGACTTAATGAAGATGCTCCGGGTATCCACGACAGGGACTGAAAATCTGGAGCAGAGACAAACTCAATCATCCAGTCATCAGATTTGCTAGGAGGATAAAAGACTGTTGGCCTCCCATAACCACAACCGATTATTAAGGTCAGACCTTTCTTGAATCCCGGGATTTTGCGAAAATGATCTTGAGTGGTGTTTATACGAGATTCCAAAATGTTGCTGATTTCAGTTGGGTCATGATCCGGAGTTAAAAAACCGTAGGACTGATAGCTAGAAATGCTGTCAACAACGGCCAGAAAGTGGACGTATCTTCCTTTGTCCACCTCCCTGCTGACATCCAATAAAACCTTGTTCTCAGCCTTCTTTGAAGGGAGTGGAATCTCTTTGGGAACTGCTGATCCGAAAATTGGCGCTTCGCGGAAAAAGTAGCGATACTCCATGACCAGCTGCTTGTCGAAACTGTCCTGGTAGCCTTTAGAGCACATCCACATCAAAACATGCTGTCGAATTGCAACACTGATTGCTGATGGCAGGAGTACAACCCAATTTTCTTCATCACAGACAAGGGGATAACGAATAAGATCATTATCGCCAAATTCTTGATCCTTTAGAGCATCCCGGCGACTAGGCTGAAACATAAAGGGAGTAAGATCCGCAGGTAAAACCCCAAGAAGAGTAAGATCCTCGCAGGAAAAGGTAATCGCTTGTTTCAAAATTCTTATGCGAGCGGCTGAAGGGACTCGAATCTTACCTTTATCCTCACCCGACCCTTGGCAGTATCTTTCGAGACCTAACCGATCAGCAATCTCATCGCCCACTCGTAATAGAGCATGAACCTGCCGTAACAACTGGATCGTATCTTGGTCGTCAGGTAGCGTTTCGATTACATTTAGAATCCTCTGAAGATAAAAATCACTACTTTCCCATGTTCCCTCAAATATCCTTCTATTTCCGTATTGTGTTGTAACATTTGAAATAAATACGTCTTCGATCGGGTCTTCCATCAAAGAAAATGATGATGAACCAAGCTCTCGATTCAGAAGCCAGTCTAAATCACCAGTGCTTGGATGACGGTTTCCCCGTGAATAGGCGACAAATAGCTTGATTAGCAATTCTAGCCTGAGAGTGTTCGCGTGAAATGCGGGGTCTGAGAGGAGTCCAGCGACAACTGAAGCAGATTTTAATGGGTGAAAGGGTTCAAGCTGTCGTTTTAATGATGTCAGCTCTTGAAAAATGCCAGAGATCGGCTGCAGAGATACACCCATATTCATCAATGTCCATGGGTCGAAGGGAGCATTCTCAATGAATTCATCGAAGTCCATAATTTTCTGAATCCATGGTTACAACTCACCCTTCAATGCTTTATCCAAGATTGATGGCAGCATAGCGTCAAGTTCGATGGCTGATTCGCCCTGGATACGCTTAAGGGAGTCAACCTGATGACATAATTGATTAAACCAAAGCTGTTGGTCAAAAGATGGCAAAGGAACTTCAATCTTTTTAAGTGGTTCCAGTCCTAGGGTTCTGTTGCGACCGGCACCACCTGGAGATGCGTCTTTTATTTTCTGAAAACCTTCGGGTGTCTGAAAGTAGAAGAGTAAAAACGAAGCAACAGCTAATCCTTCTTTAGCGACACACGTAATAAATCTGTGAGAACCATATCTACCCTTGTCTTCCGGTTTAGCAACAGCTATTGCCCCTTCCCAAGCAAAGACATTACTGAAAACAAGATCACCAGGTTCTATTCGAAACAGTTTCTTCGTTCCAACATCAGCACCAGTGATTGCTGGCTTATGAAAGGTTCCTTTGCCAAATGACCTAATTCCTAACTCAGGGTACATACCTCTCGTAAAATCAATTTGTACCGGCCTTCGAACAATAGGGGCAATCTCTCCCATTTTCATGTACTTTGAATTTTTCAAAAGTCTCGAAAATGAACTCGAAAGCAGTTGCTGATGATCACTAGTTATACTGCTTTTCAGAGATTTTACTTCACTAATTCGGGAAGTTATCTGATTAATCTTGTTGACAATTTTTTGTTGCTCGAATAGCGGGGGGAGATATATTGAAGCAGCAAGAAACTTTTCTTCCTTGAGGCGAACCCGGTTCGTCGTACCTTCGCTGGCAGCTTTACAAAGATCAACAAAATCCGCACTCCTGCTGAGCCATCCAAGGTATTCTGGAATAATCCGCTGAGTATTAAGGTTGAACGATGGGAAGTCGTTGCTGACGACAGCGCCATCAAGGACTGGTGGGACAATTCCGAATGCGCCATTACGAGCATCTATACGCGAAAGAATGAACTGTCCGGCTCGTACGACTGAGCGCTTAGGAGCAGCAATCTCAGAGCCGGATACTTCTCGACGGAGCACAACTCCCTTACCCCAGAGTTTTATAGTCACTTCTTGATAGGTGGCGTTTGGATCAATAAACGTTGATTCTCCCGATTTCCTCAGCAGCTCCCCTAGCGCTATAAGTGGCCAAGAACTATTCACTGAATGCCTCCCGCCAGCACCTGACGGATCTCTCCCATGATCTCCAGAATCCGCTGTTCTTTCCGGACAATATCCTCCACTAGCTGTTCAGGCGGCAAATGAGCAAAGTCTGCCATGCCATTGGGGTTTTTGATATCTAAGTTGTACCCGTTCTCAACGATCTGTTCTACTGGAACCCGCCAGGCGTGCTCGTTCTCTTCCCGGTTACACCACCATGAAAGGCAAGATTCAAACTCCTCGAACTGGATTGGTTGAGTTTTGGAATAATTCTTCCGACCTTCTGGAAGTGGCTGCTCGTAGTACCATATTTCTTTTGTTGGGCCGCTACGGTCGAAGAATATTAGATTGGTAGTAATTGGCGTATACGGCGCGAATACTCCGTTGGGAAGGCGAACTACTGTGTGTAGGTTGAAATCCGTGAGAAGCCTCTCCTTGATCCTGGCGCAGATTCCGTCGCCAAACAGGGTGCCATTGGGGACAACTACTCCGGCCCGCCCCGGTTTCGGCTGGCGCTTGAGCTTGCGCATGATGAGCTGGAGAAAAAGAAGAGTGGTCTCCGAGGTCTGCATTTCGGCAGGGAAGTTATTGAGAATTCCTTTCTCTTCCTCACCGCCGAAGGGTGGATTGGTGAGGATGACGTCCACCCGGTCACGGTCGCCGATCTCGTTCAAGGGGAAACGCAGACTGTTGTCCGGGTCAATGCGGGGATATTCCAACCCATGCAGGAGCAGGTTCATTTGCACCAGCAGGTACGGCAGGGGCTTGGCTTCGCCGCCATAGATGCTGCTCGCCTGCAGGGTCTTACGGGCTTCAACCGTCTTGCATTGCTTTTCCAGGTGACTATAAGACTCCACCAAGAAGCCGCCAGTGCCGCAGGCCGGATCAAGGATGGTTTCTCCCAGTTGGGGATTGAGCACGTCCACCATAAAGCGAACAACAGGTCGTGGCGTGTAGAACTCGCCAGCGTCGCCGGCAGCGTCCCGCATCTCTTTGAGCATGGACTCATACAGATGACTCAGCGTGTGGATCTCGTCGGAAGAAGTGAAGTGGATGCCATTCACCTTGTTGATCACGTCCCGCAACAGGTAGCCATTGATCATTCGGTTGATGGTTCCCTTGAAGACCGTGGCGACAACATCGCGCCGGTCACCGCCGTTGTCCCCTTGGAGTCCTCGTAGGTAGGCGAAGAGCCCAGATCCCCGTGTTCCGTCGGGACGGACAGCCTCGTCATTGTTGACAAAGGCTATCAATTCATCACCAGTAATCCCATCCTCACGAGCGGCCCAATCCCGCCAGCGGTAGGGTGCCTCGATGGCCGGGCGGAATTTATCTCCGGAAAGAATCGCCTCCTCTTCCCTGATCTGCTCCATGTCATCGAGGAACTTGAGGAACATGATCCAGGTGAGCATGGGAAGCCGATCAATGTCACCGGAAAGCCCCTTGTCCTTACGCATTATGTCGCGGGAGGATTTTACGATAGAACCCAACTGTTGGGCGGTGGTTTGTGGTTGAGCGGTTTTCTTGATGCGTGCCATGGGATTCCTTTATGCTATTGTGGAAAGGCTGCAAGATTAAGAAGAGTGTGCTTAGGTCGATAGGTGTGCTACAACGCTGCCGACTCCGATAGCCCATATTGTTTCAAAAGCAGAGCTGAAGAAAATACGAGTACGAGCAGTTAATGTTTTTACCATAGGCACCTTCCTATTGTTGTCTTGATCCGATGGAATCAATCTAATACTAATATAACGCAACAAAAATAACTGAAGGGCTACAGAGCCAACAAACGTCACAGGGATTGTTAATCCCCCACCTATCACCCATATCGGCCTAAACACACTCCTTTCTCAATTTTGCAATCAAACCACAGTTTAATTAGTATCTTCTTCTGGGACCTTGTACGTTATCTTGGGCGGAAGTTCCGTCATTGCATAATGAACAAACTGTTGACCAAGCTGTGTCAAAACGTAAAGCTCCTCGTTGTCAAAAGCTGATTTCATCCTGTCGGTACTTAAACCCCGAGAACCTGTGTTTTGTTTTTTGATGAAGTTTCCGTGGTAATCTGTCTCGCGGTGTTGTCTGATGACTCCACCAGTACTCAGGTCACGAATAAGGAGCTTATACAAGTCTGCATCCGCGGAGTCTTCACGTACACGACCTTTTCCAATCTTGTTCCAAATTCCGGCTCGTGTAATTCCATTGGTATTGTAAATAGCCCCAATGACTTTGAAATGTAGCTCAGAGTACACGCCAATCCAGTCCAGAAAGAGCCGGATGACATCGTCGCTTGAAATATCTGATGAAGCTGCGTTTGCCAAAATATTTCGGATAAATACTCTTTTGTCCTCGCTTTCTGCGCCAGCCCAATCTCTGAACGTCTTTTTGATAAGAGATTGATACTCTTCGCTCTCAAGTCGCTTTGTTATTTTATCGTCCTGCAAATCCAGGCGCATCATAACTTCAGCAACCGTTTGCTCTTTTTCTTTCAGTTCATCTTTGATCATTTGAATCCAATGTTCAAAAAAACGATTTACTTTCTCTTGGTCTTTTTCTGACCAAGCTCCTGCAATCGCAGACAGTAAGCCACCAACAAATGGAACAACACCTCCAACAACTTGTAGCGCTCCTCGACCTATTTGCGCTCGTTTGCCACTCTCAGGCGCTGAAATGTTTTCTTCTTGCATAGTGCCAGTTCCTTTGTGCCAGAGGCATTCTACACCGCACAATCGCGTTATCCGGTGTACTCTGCATTGGCAGTAGCTGCTTCCCTATTGATCGCTAATTAAAACCCCGCATAAAGTAACGTCTGCAACTCATTCACCGCTTCCCTCAGCTTTTCCGCTCCACCAAAATACCCGGCAATCTCGATCACGTTCCCCCGCTCAGAAATCGGCGGCACCTTCAGGATATCCGGAACAACAAATTGCGCGGTGCCATGCTGGGCATATTTCTCCAGCAGTTCTTCGAGGATAGCCCGAGCCTCGGGGCTGAAATGATCGAAAAAGTCTTTACGGTCGTGTTTCAAGCGTTCCGCCCGCTCGCGGCGGGTCCGTAATGGAGCATTGAAGGCAAGGTGGCAGAGAAGATCAAAGGGGTCGGCTTCCGGCTGACCGACTGAATCGGCCAGCTCATTGAAGTTGATTCCTCGCTCTTCAAGCTGCCGGATAACTTCAGCCCGCTCTTTGGGACTGGCCCACTGCTCACGCATCCGAATGGCACCGGTGAACAGTGTCCGCACCTTGTCAGCGGCATAATCGCTGTATTTGACGACACGCAACTGCTTGCCGTCCGGGTCGAGTTCATAAACCAGATGGGCGGCAATAGCTACCTGTCCGCCATCGACAAAGTATTTACGAGGTTCAGGTGTACCATCATCAATGACGACACCGGTCGGGCCGTAATCATCCTGGATGCCGCCGTCTTCAACGATTGGCGTCTCCTCGGTAATGGTTGATTCATACGTTGCACCAGCAGCATCAATCTTTTCTTCACTGACGAAGGCCGGATCACCGTCGAAATCCTTGTCGGCAAAGAGTCGCGTGGCACTGCCGGTATAGTCGAGGATATTGAACCAGAGCTTGCCGTAATCGTCCCGAACCCTGGTCCCCCTTCCAATGATCTGCTTGAACTCGGACATGGAGCCGACCACCCGAGCTAGCACCACATTCTTACAGGTGGGGGCATCGACTCCGGTGGTCAGCATCTGTGAGGTGGTAAGAATGGCCGGGGTTTCGGTCTCCAACTCCTGGAATCTCCCCAGATGGCCGCGACCGATGTCCCCTTCGTTGGATGTCACCCGGCAGACATAATCGGGATAACGACTGGCAAGATCCTGATTGAGGTTGGTCAATGCCCGTCGCATTTCGTCGGCATGGTCCTGATCGACACAGAAGACGATGGTTTTTGCGAAACGGTCGTTTTTAGCCATGAAGTCGGTCAGGTGACGGGCAATGGCTTCAGTTCGGGCCTTGAGGGCAACAATTCGCTCAAAATCCTTGGTCTGATATTCATCGTCTGGAATCTCCCGGCCGTACCGATCCAGCTCACCTTTGCTGGGCCGCCAGCCGGCAGCGTCATAGTCAGTGATGATGCGGTGGACCCGGTAGGGAGCCAGGAAGCCATCGTCGATCCCCTGGCGCAGACTGTACTGGTAAACCGGATTACCAAAATAGAGGTAAGTATCCCGGTTATCTTCCCTGAGCGGTGTTGCGGTCATTCCCAGCTGGAATGCCGGAGAGAAGTATTCCAGAATCTCCCGCCAGTTACTGCTGTCTCGGGCGCTCCCCCGGTGGCATTCGTCCACAATGATGAAATCAAAGAAGTCGGGCTTGTATTCCTTGTACAGCCCAGGTCGCCGTTCATCCTTGGCCAGCGATTGGTAGATGGCAAAGTACATCTCGCGGCTCTTGTTGGCCTCACCGTTCTCAATCTTCCAGCGGGCATCACCAAAGGGTGCGAAGATCTTGTCCTTGGGATCATCGACCAGGATATTGCGGTCGGCAAGGTAAAGAATCTTGGGGCGTCGATGCTCGCCGGTTGTGTTCCAGCGGGCGCTCCAGAGTTTCCAGCAGATCTGGAAAGCCACAACAGTTTTACCGGTGCCGGTGGCCATCGTGAGAAGAACCCGCTTCTTCCCCTGCACCACTGACTGCACAACCCGGTTGATGGCAATTTCCTGGTAATACCGCGGACTCTTGCCGCTGTGGTGGTAGTAAGGGGTGAGAAGTCGCTGACTGTCGTCAGAGGTGATGTCCTGTTCCTGCTGAAGCCTCTGCCATAGTTCCGAAGGGGTGGGAAATTGCTGAAGTAGCCGTTCCTGTCCGGTCAGGTAATCAAATTCGATGATTTCAATGCCATTGGTGGCATAGGCAAACTTGAGGCCCAGAATCTCGGCATACTCTTTTGCCTGTTGTAAACCGTCACCGGCGGTCAGGTAATCCGGTTTTGCTTCGACAACGGCGATGAGATAATCGCGGGTATAGCGAAGCAGATAGTCGGCTCGCTTCTGGGGACGACGCCTTACCTTATTGCCAGCCAGAACGATCCGGCCATCGGTGAAGGTCACTTGCTCATTTATCCGGTGAGGCTCATTATCCCAACCAGCCTCCACCAGCTTCGGCAACACAAGTTTTCGACAGGTATCAGCTTCGTTACTCATTAGTATAACCCAAAAAGAAAAAACCGCCCGACGGCAAAATGCTCGAACAGGCGGTTATTGTAGTTACATTTGCTTCGGGCGCAGAGCCCATCTCTTTACCCTCCAAATGCATGAAATTACGCCATGTTAATACCTTTTTTTGCCTCAAAAGTCAATTTGAGTCTATCACGCTCCCTGTCCGAACAGGACAGAGTGGTGCAACATGTTGAAATATTTACATTACGATGTGAATTTGGATTGACAATTCATTTCAGGCTGGTCAAACTTAACCTGAAATTCAGAGGAGCATTGACCGTCGAGAAAAGAGGGAGGACATGCTGGCGAGAAAAGTTGAAGCTTTCGTTATTGCGACGTTAGGAACCATCCTCCCGTGCCTGCTCGCTGGAGCATTGGTAGGAGTGTTTTTCATTTCGTCATTCTGGTATTGGGTTAGTGGGATATCGGGACTGGCATTCTTCTACGCATGCCTAGACCGCATTCCGGTTCGCTTATTTACTGGAGTGCTGCAAGACCTTAAAATTCGGGATCTACTCAAATACGGCTATGCAAGCACTGATAAGAGGCCTGTGTATTGCGGATGTTGCCTGAATGACGAATGGAGACTTATCCGTTACCGGCGCTATTACCGGCACCGGTAACGGTTGTTGAAATATAATCCCACGCTCCCTTCACTTTGACCACCTCATCTCTCTCCAATTCAACACACCCCAAATACGTCGACACCAGTACATAAGGCTCTGAAAAATAGAAGAAGATAGTTGTTCCGTCAGCATACACCAAATGCTCAAGCGCCGTTGAAGGCAGAGTCAGCTGAATGCCTGGCAAATTGAGAATTGCGCCGAACTCGGTAACTTCAAGATTCGCACCGTCCGGACGATTATCGTGAAACTCAGGATCAAATCCGACAAGAGCAATTATTCCGTCAGATACAAACAACAACTTTTCAATCACTTTCTATCTCCTTGGACCGTTCGGCTGCGGTCCACCGCCTTTTGGTAAAGTCGATGTTCTGCTCTGATGCTGCAAGATCTTGCTGGTACGTTGGAGTTGCTGCTGAACATTTCGGGATTGCTGCTCCGCTGTTCTTGCAGTATCACGGATTGCGTTTTCTTCCAGTCTCTTGGTTGATTCGGCATTTTCAAATCGTGCTTTTGCCAACGTCCGATTCGGCTGGATGATTGAACTGACGTCATTTATCAAACCAGCGGTTTCACTCAATGCCCCCTGTCCAACCGCAATCGTAGTTGCAGCCGAGCCCGCATTGATGGAACGACCATCGGCAAATTCCTGCGAAGCAGCACTGCCAGCCAGATTCTGTCGGGATTCGACCCTCGTTCCAACAACCTGTGAACTCGAATAATCCGCCTTGACCCCGCCATCGGCATGAATACTCCCGGTAATCCCCCCGCCTGACCTGGTACTAACCACCGCCGCACCTTGCTGCGACATCTGGACGAACTGATCCTCGGTAATCTCGGAACGCTTGCCGGCGACCAGATTGCCGTTCTTGTCCATCTTCCCCTGCACCTGCGAATAGTGCAGATTGCCGTCCTTGTCCTTGGCGTACATCAGCACATTGCCGTCGAGGCCATTGGAGAACGAGCCTCCCACCACCTCCATCTTACCGGTCTTCTCGTTTTTGGCGTAATACCAGTCACCGTTGACCATCATCTGCTTGCCGCCAGCTTGGATCATATAGCTGCCAGATTTTCTGGAAACATTCAGTGACTGGTTCTCGTAGCCGGTCTTGATGAAATCCCCGACTGTCTTGCGCAGTCCTTTGTCGACAGTCGATACGTTCCGGTCCAAACGTTCGATGTCGGTACCGGTCCGGCTCTGACCTAGATCGAACTTCTGCACCCGTCCGCCCTGATCGACGCTGAATGAGGCGAGATTACCGTTGCGGTCGTAATCCGCCTTGTAGTCGAACGCCTGGCCAGACAACCTGGCGACATGTGCGGCAGCGCTCTGGAAACCGGCCGCCTTGAGCTGCTTCTGCAGATCGAGCGACTTTGCCCTGTCCCCCTTGGCGACGGTACCGGCTTCGGTGGAGTTCACAATGCCGCCATCCATACCGACATTGACGACGCTCTTGCCGTCGTTAGTCGTGAAGGTGATGTTCTGCCCCTCCATGGCTTTCTGCATCTCAGCAAAGCCCCGTTCGGTCAGGTGGCCGTTCTGGTACATCTCCGGATCGTTGGTGAGATGCGGAGCAACCTTACCAACCATCTGATCAGCCGCGGAGTGGACCAACTGATTGCGGGCAATTCGCCCCGACACGTCATTACCGATGAGCTGCTGGTAGCTGTCGTAGCCGCCACCCGCATAGATCCCCTGAATCTTGCCGCCTGTCTCCGTCGCCACGACACGGCCAGCCTCCGTTCCGGCCGCCACCGGGCCGCCTAACTGATTCGAGAGCCCGGAAACCTCCGAAGCCTGCTTACCCTGATTGAACAGTGAATTCATCTGCATCAGATGCGCTGAGGAGATCCCGTAGGAGTCGGCAATCGTCCTCACGGCATCGGCATTGGCGTAATCGCCCAGAGCAGATATCTCCGAGCGGAGCGAATTGAACTCGCGCCAGCTGCCGCTGAAGCCGAGCGACCGCGCACCGGCATAGGCACCCATTTCCCCCTGAAGCTGCCCGACACTCTTGTCCATGTTGGCGGTCAGGAACCCTGCATAGTTGTCACCGTTGCCGAAGACATTGGCCAGCGCCCGGTCATTGGCAACACCCATCTGGGCAAAGGCCTGGGTATCGCCACCATAGCTGTTACCGACCACATCCCTGACCGCTGCCGACTTGTCCAGCCCCAGCCTGCCATCGAACGATTTCAGATCATAGGACGAGGACAGGCCGTTCTCCCGCATGGCCCTGCCGGCACCACCGAAACCGATGGTACGGCCCAGCTCCCCATCAGCAGCCATCCGGCTGGAAAAATCCATCCCGAAATCCCGGATCATGTCGCTCGCTGCCGTAGTCTTGGCCGACATGCCGACCAGCGATTGCGCCTGCCTGGCCTGAAAACTGTGCTCATTGCTCCATGCCTGGGTCGGCATGGCCGTCACGTTACGCTGCATGGCAGACGCCCGGCCGGCCGGGTCCTCCACCTCATGGGCCGCCCGGCTCCCTGCCGATTGAACCTGACTGACCATCCCTCCTGCCATCATCGCCATGGCATGACCGCCGAACTTGATCAACATGCCGGTGATAACCGTGGCCAGCATCATGCCGCTCATCCGGAGCGTGCCGAACATGCCGAGGATTTTCACAGTCTGGTCGGGAAAGAAATAGAGCGCATCCATGCCCAGCTTGTTCTGGCGCACCATCTCGTAGGCCTGGTTGGCGTAGTCCACGGCAAACTGATGGACTATGGCATCGGTCACCCCCCAGGCCGTGAGCCAGATAAAGAAACCGGCGATGATCCCCACCGCCTTGCCGATTAGCGGCGTGGGAATGAAGAGCGCCAGGAACGGCAGGAGCCCCACCGCAATGGCCGTGAGTGCCGCCTTCAGGATCGGCAGCCACTCGTTGGCCGACTTCATGGCCCCGGAGGCGTTCAGCAGAAACTGATAATTGGTGGCGCCGCTGGCATTGCCGCTACGGAAGATCTCCTCCAACCGCTGTGAGATGTAGGCCTGTTTCAGGAAGTCATCGATGCTTGCCGCCCCGAGCCCGGTCCCACTGTTCACATTGTTCAGGACCGACTTGCACTGGGTAACGGCGGCGGCATCGGTCACGTCATAACCGAGGTTGGCGCAGACCGAATCGATGTTTTTACCAAGGTTGGCCGGAGTGAGCGCCCCCTTGATGTTGGTCCAGGCGTCGGTGCAGGTGAGAGCCTGCCCCTGGGGATTGGCACCATCGTAGTAGACTGTCCAGATGGCCGGGTTGACCGCCTTGTCCAGGGAACCGACAAAGTTGGTGGTCGTTTTTCGGAGTTCATCCACGGTCAGGTTGGCGTTGGGATTCATCAGGGCATAGGAGACGCAGTCCTTGACGTAGCGACGCATGGAGGCATCCAGGTTGCTGTCCACCGCCGACAGTGGGATGCTGGTGAGCTGGGCCAGCCCAAGGAATCCTTTCCCGCCGGCCTGAGACTGGTAGTTCAGCGGATCACCGGCAGTGGTGACAATATCAACCAGTCCACGCTCGATCTTGTTCAGAATGCCGGCAACGGCCACCACACCATCCGGGATACCTCCCACAGCCTGGTTCTTGTTGAAGACTGGGTCATAAACGTGGATCGTACCCTTGGGAACCACCAGTGCCAGGTAGACCATGACGCCGATCAGGGTCGGCACGATCCAGATCATGACCGAACCGTTGGCGGTCCCCAGCGACTTGGCGAACACTGTCACCCCGCCGAAGAACAGCCCGGCAGTGATGACCACGAAATAGAGCGACTTATAGGCATTGTCGCCGAAGATCAAGGCCAGCTTGCCGAAGGCGTTCACCACGGCGTCATGGCCTCCCCAGACATAGAACTCCATGTCCAAAGCCAGCGCCATGGTCGGGATCTGCACCAGCAAGAGCGCCAGCCCCAGCCTAGATACGGTCCGAATTGACATGCACGACTCCTGCGGCGATGAGTTTGCGGTTGCGCAGCCATGCGACGAACATGGCGGCAATGGGGATGATGATAAACACCGCCGTCGACACCAGGACGAAGTAGGCGGAGATGAGAAAGATCCCCTTGAAACCCTGAACCCAGTAATAGACCTTGGCGACGGTTGCGGGCGTGGTTTTGGCGTAATAGAGTTTCGCCACGGCCCAGAGGATGTTGCTGTCGGAGAAGATCTTGAAGTAGAGAAAATGGAAGGCGATGAAGGCCACCACTGCCTTGACGACTGCCCCGAAGACCATGCCACCTAGGAGATTCAGCACCATGGCCCGGGTGTACTCGCCGATGAAGCAGGTGGAAGCCTTGGCCATGAAGATGGCGTACCCCAGCGAGAAGCCTAGCGCCAGAAGGAAGGCGCTGAACTTGTCGAACAGGGTCGGTGACGGGTCGCCGAACATGGGAATGTACTGCTCGATCACTCCGATGGCGATGGGAGTGAGGAGCGCCGAGACGATACCCGAGGCAAAGGAACTCCGAAACCCCACCTCCATGAACTCCAGCCGCTGCTTGGTGGTCAGGAAGCGTGACTTGATCATGCAGCCCCCCAGCTCGTTGGCAAAGTTCTGGTCTATGTAGGATATCGCCTCCAGGAGCCCTCGCGGGTGGATCTCGTTGCTCGGTGGCACCGGCATTATATCCGGCGTGCTATGACTATCCTTCGACACGTCCTCTCCTATCCCGTAAATGACCTGACCAGGTTCATGACCCCGCCGCCATAGGCGACGATAGCCGCCAGCAGCAGGCAGATGGCCGCCAGGGTCGGATTTCGCTGTCGTACCCCGACCCAGAAAGCGGAAACCACCAGGGCGACGAAGAAGCAGCGCCCCCAGAAACCATAGAGGATCGTAGCAAAAAGCTTCTGCCAGAAGCCGGTGTATTCGGCCTGCCCCATGTAGTGCAGCGGATTGAGTTTCTCGATGGGCACGTAATTCCTCTCAGAAGATCGGGTAGGCTCTCGCCAGGATGCGGCTCTTGTCCACGAAGCCGAAATACCGCGAATCGTAACTGTCCTTGTGCTCACCCATCACGAACATGGCCCCCTTGGGGACCGTGCCGTTGAAGGCAAAGTGCTGCAGCGGCTCCCCCTTGAGTGAAAAGTCCTTGGCCCTGACCAGGTACTCGCCGTTGCAGTAGAACTTCTTCTCCGCATCCACGGTGAGCTGGTCCCCCTCGTCGCACCCCACGAGCTTCATCATATCCTCCGACTTCTTCATCCCGACCCTGGCCGCCAGTTCCTTGTCGCGGAACAGGACATACTCCCCCCGTCCCACACGTTCCGGGTTCCTGGTGAGCCAGTAGACCCGGTGCTTGAGCGATGGCGTCAGGGTGACGCTGACCTTGTACGGAAGCAGCGTCCCTGCGATGAGCAGACAGGTGATCGCCAGCCAGAGCCGCCAGTTACGGAAATCAAGGTCTAACGGTTTCGGCATTGCGCACCACCGCGTCACCCATGATGATCACCCGGTTCCTCGGTATGGCTGTGATGGCCGCCTCTAGACGGTCGAAACTCTTCCGCAACTCGTCATCGCTCAACTTGCCGGCAAGATAGTTGTCCCGCTGCTGGGCGATGTACCCCTTGATATCGACGGCCACGATCTTCTGGGCGTACCAGCGGTCATACCCGGCAACGGTTGCCAAAGATGCTCCCAAAGACACAACCAAACAGGCACCAATCAGGACCAGAGTGCCCGGTTGCCGTTTGGGTTGCTCTTTGGGGTATGTATTGGGATGCTCTTTAGGTACCGAAACGGCATCCTTATTCTCAAGGGGCTCGCTTGTTTCCATGCTGATCTCTTCACTCATTGATAGTGACTCTCTTTCCTCGTTCATTTCCGGTCACCCGGAGTGGCCAGGAGTGCGGCCAGTGAATCCGAATCGCTCTCCTTCCGGATCTGGTCGAGCAGATATTCCAGTCTGGCGTCTCCGTATGCCGCATAGTGATCCGAGATGGCGGTGTTCTTGGGATCGCCCTCGCTCAAACCGGCATCCTCGGCCTTGAGCCCGCGGACATAGACCACGGCGGGAACACGGTCGATCCGGTACCGGCGGAATAACAGGGGATCGACGACCAGCCCTGCCGGAAGCATCTCGCAGTCACCGTCCTGGGGGCGGCACGCCGGGTCGCGCTGCAGCACCGAAGCGATGAAGCCGATGGTCGGTTGGATTTTCGATACCCCACCCACGAAACCGCGCATGACCAGGGAAACATTCGGGTCGCCCAGTCTGGCCACGGAAGCCGCATAGTTCCTGATAGTCGCAAGCGGCATTGCCGACGAGATGAAGACGTAAACCCGCTCCGAAGCGGACAACTTTCCCTTCGACACCTCTTTGCCCTTGTCTGCGTAGTAACCGGTGATCTTGTCCCCGAATACTTCCGACTTGATCCGCTCTGTCTCGTTCAGTACCTGCAGCTGGAATTCATCCGAGTGGTAGTAGGAATCGAGCGTTCCGGCCAGGTCGGTCATCTCTTTCTCATGCCGGTTCCCGGGAACGGTCATCTGTTTTGCAAGCCGATCGGCATTGGACAGGCTATTGGCCAGGTCCGGCACGGTCAGCCCCTCCACATCAGTCTCCTTCCACAAGGCTCCCTCCACGACTACCTTCACTTTCTTCAGCGTTGACTGGATGAAGGCCCGGCCCGGCTTGCCGGTGCAGGCGCCGACTTTCCTGAGATGGACCGTATCCTCCGCCACCCTGTCCACCACGCAGCAGGTGTCGGGAGTGGCGATGTATCCGGGAGTGCCGGCAGCGGCAACCGCGCAGGGCGAGGCAATCGCAAGCAAGGAGATCAATTGAGCGCATAGCCGACGCAACAGACCCTCCTTCGTGTCAGTGACCAGAGAAAATTGTCAGGCGACGTATTGGTAGTCCCGAAGGGTGGATTCTTAGCCGTCCCCCAGATCAGCGACGGCCGGCCGATGGGGATGCAGTCGTTACCACGTACCGGCCTGGCAACCTGGAGCCGGTAGTTGCTTTTGACCAGAATTGGAGTGACGACACCGGCGCTGGCGCACTGGTTGATGCCGGTATCGTAAAGGAGCGTCTCACGCCCTAGTTTGAACAGCATCCGGGCTGCCAGTCCGGCATTGACGTTGAACGGGTTGTTCTCGATCATGCTCCCCGACAGGGGGTAGAATGAGCCCCAGCTCCCCATGCACCAGAACAGGGGATCGATAGGATACGACATGGTCGCCCCCACGCTGTCGGCAACGCACGCCAGCTGCGACACCGGGTTGCCGAACAGGAGCGCCTCCGGATTGATGATGAACGACAGGCTGTCGTCGTTCCACATGGGGTCCACTTCCGTCATGTAGGCCAGGTCGAAGGCCTTGTTTTCTGCACAAGGGAAATCCATGAACAGCTTCAGGATCGACCAGGCCGGAAAATAGAAGTAATGGGCCTGCTGGAAGGCATAGTCGGAGTCACCGTACTCCTTGCTCCGGTTCTCCCCGGACGAGAAGCCCGGCTTCGGGTTGGTCATGCCGGTGCCCATGACCGGGAAACAGAACGGGTCCTTCACGGTCTCGATCAGACGGGCATGCTCCCAGAAGGCGGTGGACACCCCGATGATCAAAACCCCCTTGCTATCCGGACAGGCGCACACCGGCGAGGTAACATTGCCTGGAGCCGGCTCGGCACCGTTGCCGTAGGAGACGCTCCCCATCTTCACCGGGAACATGCACTGCCAGCAGATGTCCGTCACCGGGTTGAGCACCTTCCCCTTGCAGGCACCACCGGCCCCGTAGGCGAGCGGCACTGTCATGATGAACACAATCAGCGTGATGAGCGGGATGTTATGGTTCAGGTTCATCCTCATACCGCACCTTGAATTCGGACCCTTCGTCCGTGATGATGATTGACCGCTTATTCCCGGTCGGATAGCGACCGGCAGTACCTTTGCCATTGGTGGAACTGCTGTTGACCTGGAGCTGCTCCGGGGATATCTCGCCCCAATCGCGGGCACGGAACCGATTCTGCATTGTCAGCACCTCTTCCATGAACTTCCCGTCACTGCTGAAATCATCCAGGACCCTGCGTGTCAGCACGAATTGCTTCCCCCGCTCAGAATCCGTACCCTCGGATGTTGGTCTGGTGGCAGCCCTGCCGGCCATCGCCACCCAACTGACCGGCGCCAGGATCGGCGCTGCCACGGATGGCAGGCGGGATGTCTCCTCCACCTTTGTCCATGTTTCATGGGAACACCCGGCACACAGCGCAAGGATGCAAACTGTTGCCAGGCGGTGAGATATCTGCGACTTCATGGCGACTCCTTTCTGCCTTGTGCTGGTGTACCGATACCCTTTGTCAGCTTGACCTCCGTTACCTCCATGATCCGCCCCTTCTGCCTGACAACTGACGGCACCGCCTGTAACTTGAGCCTTTCAACGATCTTCCGGTCGGCATAGAACAGCGGGCGGCTGATCCTCTTCGATACAGCCCCGAAGCTCCCCCCGGTGAGAAGGAGTGTCACATCGAGCCGTTTGTCATACTCGGATGCGGCAAACCACTTCACCTGCTCCGGATCGGTACCGTCGATGACCACGAGAGTCTTCGGATAGGTCACGTAATCGAGGGGGTTGAAGGTGTACCCCTTCGGATAGAGGACTCCCCCTTTACCGTCGGGAACATCTATTTCGGTGGTATAGGTCATATCAACCGGGAAGCTCCTGTTCCGCTTCGCACGCGGCAGACGCACCCGGTCCGGCGGCCCCTGGAAGTTCTCGACCTTCCGTTTGTCCAGTACCTTGTGCCAGTCCACCTGCTTGGCCCGTTCCTCGATCTCGGCCAGGGCATCCCGCTCCGCAATCCGGTACGTCATGCCGAAGTTGCCAAGCTCTTTGGCCTGCACCGATGAAACGCACAGGAACAGGGCTATCAGTGCCACTCCCGTGTGTTTGATCATTTCGGTGTCGCCTGGTACTTGTTCTGGATGTTCTGCATGATGGTCTGTTGCGAACCATCGATCTTGGTAGCAAGATCCTTCTGCACATCCTCGAAGTACTCCGAAAGATCGATCCGTGAGAAATCCAGTGCCTGGAACTCGTCGGGCGTGAAGCCGCGGCAGTTGGGTGCTTCCGGTACACCCCAGGCGCCGTTCGGCTGAAACGATTGCAGTTGCGGTCTCCCTTGTTCATGGATGATCCTCGCCATTTTCGAGTTGAAGCAGCAGTAGCTCTTGGCTTTCTGTACACACCCAACCAGCGGCCATTTCTTCTGGCAGTAGTCCCCCACGTAGTGACAGTCCTTGGCGGCATTCTGCATCCCGGTCTGGATATCACCCTGATCGCAACCGCTTCCCATCAGCACCTTCATAACCACCATGACAACAATGGCAATGGCAATTGTGGCCGGATTGAACAGCGCGGCAGCGTAAGCCTGAAGACCGGCGCCAAGGGCCGACGCACCCGTCGCCCCGCTGGCCATGGTGGCGTAGGCCCCGGTTGCTGCCGCTCCTGAGAGCGTGGTTGTAGTGCCGGTGGCCGTTACCACGGTCATGGAGGTGACCGCCCCGGTTGCCGTGGTCGAAATCGCCGATATCTGGGCCGCTCCGGTGACCAGTGCATTGCCGTAATAGGCTACCTGGCCGATTTCATAGGCCATCTGGATGCCCTGGGCGGCATACTGGATGTTGCTGCCGGTATCCTCCGAAGCCACTTTGTCGCTTTCGCAGCAGTTGTTGATATACCCGACCGTCATGCCGGGAGGACGGCAACGGGATGCCTTACCGTTGAAGATGTAAATCTGGCCGAGACACTGGCCGTTGGGATCACGCGGTCCATCATCCTGGAGCATCGACTCGTCAAGGGTGGTCGTCACTTCTGATCCGGGTGCTCCGGGATTGAAACAGGGGTTCGGGGAACACTGCATCTTGCCCTGGTATTCCATGCACGCGTACTGGGTCCCGAGCGGACAGGTATTAAACCCCTCGAAGCAGCTGTCCTTCTGCGGATTGTAGATGCCGGCAGCACTGCAGATCGGCACCGCCTCGCACTTGCCTATGGGAAGCGGTGTGTAGGTCGTTCCCGCCGGACAGTCGTGCTGAACATCGGATACGCACTTATCGAGCGTGGCAGAGAACGTGGTGGTAGCAGCCTGGGAGAAGGCCGGGTCCTTGGGGCAAGCTACGGGTTGAAGACACTTGAAGTCAGACTGGCTCCAGCTGTACGTGCCGCAGTTACGGGTCAGCGTGGCTTGACAAACATTGAGGCTCGCGTCGTAGGCTCCATTGGCGCATACCGGTGACGAGAAACAGAGATTGGCGGCCGCATCAAATGAGTAAGTGCCGCAATCCCTGGTGAGGGTTGCTTCACAGAGGTCCGTCGCCGTGTTCAGGGTGCCATTGGGACAGGAGGCCGCCAATACGCACAGCCCGCTGGCGCTGTCATAGGTTCCCTGGCTGCAGGTCGGCGTATAGGCAGCCCAGCAGACGTCGAGGTTCGGGTCGAAGTTGCCGCCGGTACAGGTCGGATTGGTGGCGGACAGGCACTGGTTGCCGTTGATCAGCGCTTGCCCCTGGGGACAAACCATCTGGGTCGATGACATGGTGAACGAACCGGACAGCATCCAGTCGCTGGCCGGCGAGCCGTCGGCACAGTAGCGGTCCATGAAGTAGTAGCTGCAGTTGCCGACACTGTCGCATTGCAACGCCGAAAGCGCATACCCGGTGCTGGTCAGCTCGGTCCTGCTCAGCAGATTGAGCGGCGACTGGATGGTGATCGAGTCTGAGCCAAGGCAGCAGTAGTTGGCAACAACACTCACCTGTCCTTGCGGGCCGCTCGGGCAGGAAATATTGACGTTGCAGCAGGAGTCGGCGTAAGAGGCGCAGAGGAATGACTTCGGACTGCAGGCGAGCACCTGCTGTGAGCTGGCGCTGGTGATGGCGTCACACTTGTTGGTCACTCCGTTGTAGGTGGTTCCGAGCGGGCATTCCGGGGCCTTTTCACAGCGGCCCCGGGAACTGTTATAGCTGTAGCCGCCCGGACATGATGGCACAAAGGGCTGGGCGCATATATTGTAGGTGGCGTTGTAGCTGCCATAGGTACAGATCGGCGACCGTTCGCACTTGCCGGTCGCAGCGTTGTATGCATAGCCATTGGCTGTGTCGCAGACCGGCATCCAGGCCTTTTCACACCGATCCTTTGCCACGACAAACGCTCCTCCGTCAGCGCACGTTGCCGACTTCACGCAGCGATCATAGGTCGGACTGGCCGGATTGGCATCATAGACATAGCCCACGGGGCAATCGTTCTGAACCAGCTTTTCACAGCGGTCAGCAACCGGATTGAAGGTGCCGTTTTCTGGACAGATGACATTCTTCACGCATTTATCGATGCCGGCATCCCAAGTATAGCCGCTGCCACAGATGTTCTGGGCCGTGGCCTGACACATGTCACGGGTCGTCTCCAGAGTAGAGCCAGCCGGACAGACAGGTGCGGTGTAGGTTTCCACGCATTCCGTGGAACCGACCGGACAGAATTGTCCTTGAGTCGTCTGAATGCAGTTGGCCACTTCCCCCGGATCTCCGGCGTAGCCGTTGTTGTTCAGATCCTGACCGCACATGATGTTGTTGATGGCGTTGGGGTCGGGAGGCGGCGGTGGCGGTGGTGGCGGAGGCGGGGTTATCGTGCCGGGATCGATGTACGACAGGGCACAGTCGAGCTTACCGGGAAACTCGACAATCTGGGAACTCCTCGTCCCATCGATACCACTGGCCCAAATGCCGTCACTCCCCATGACGACCGCTTGCGGGTCCTGGCCGGCATAGGCGCCGGCAGCCGGCCATTTCGTAAAGGCAAGTCCGGAACCGTCAATGGCAGTGAAGCCAACGGAGCCGAACTCCTTCCAGGCATCGATATAGGTGCTCTTCTCCGATGAGGATGCCCCCAGATAGGCCCCATAGCGCTTGATCAGGAAATCCAATGTCTGCTGGCTGTCCACGCTGACCGGCTTGGCCGCCCCGAACTGTCCCAGTGACAGCATTCTCTTGAGCGATGCGGTGTCGGTGCCGGTCATCAGATACTCCCGGCTGATGTTTGCCGAGAAATCGTAATAGATGTCGGGAAGCGACTGGCTGCCGCTGACGGCTGATTTGGCGATGGCGTAGGTCTTGCCGTTGAATTCGGTGAAAAACGTCAGGGCGTCGATATAGCGATAGGTGGTTGCAGTCGAGATCATATCCTGACAACTGACAACAGCCTGTGCGGTGCCGGTTATCCCGGAGAGGGAAAGCAGAAGCACGGCATAAAGAATTGAATAGGCAAAGCGGAATAGCATCTGGTCTTACCTCGACTGCATCGGCTGTTTCTGGCCGCTGGAACAGATGTTGTCCTTACCGGCCAGCCTGAGCGTCTGGATCACCGTGGCAGCCTCGGCAAACTCGTTGATGCACTGGCAATCAATGACGATTTCTTCGCCCGGGTCGGCAGGACAGCTGTTGTTGATGCAGGTTTTGTAGAAGATGTCGTAGGACTGGGCGGGAACCCGCATATCGTTGACCGTGCCGGTCGTGGTCACCTGGGTATCGGTCTTGGCGATGCGGGTCTTGCAGGCCACTTCGCATTCAGAAGCCGGGTCACGTTGCGGCAGATTGATGCTGCCATTGGCTATGGTCCACCCGGTCGGACCAAGACGCGGGTCCTGGAACGTCAGGTTCGAGGTATTGTCGCTGGCGGAGGAAACCACCTGCCCGAAGCGGGTCGCCACGTCGGAGAAGTCGTATTGCGTGCTGCCGCAGACATAGGTACGCTTCTTGTGCCACCAGTCCCGGCAGATCTTATTAGTACCCACCTGACCAGTGAAGTTCTTGCAGGACGGGAGCGGATTAAAACCGGTCGGATTGAAGTTCTGGTAAGTCACGACACCGTCAATATCCTCTTCCTTGAGTCGGCAGTCCGGGTCGTTGGCCAGGGCTGCACATTTGTCTTCAACCCCTTCCGTGTAGGTATCTTCCTTGAAGTCGAAGAAATAGCTCCAGTCGAACGACACCCCCTGGGCGCCCTTGGCCGGGCAGACGATGCCGGTCTGAACAGAGGTATCGAAGCCGTTGATGATCCCGTCCACCGAGGCCGAAGCGGAGTTACAGCCGCCACCGCTCATGTTGTTCATGTTAAATGTGGCGGACATAAGCTGACCGAGCTTGGCGGGGTCCGGGGTCGAAACGGTCACGGTCTTGACCACATGCCAGCCATCCCCTCCGGGACTGCCGCCGCAGTTGTTGTGGGCCGCCCCCGGCCCGCCCGGGCCGGTGTCCAGATATTCCAGCTTGTAGGTCAGGTCATCGACCTTGTGAACCCGCATGTAGACCAGGTGATCGGTACAGAGTGAGCTGTTTCCGGAATCATTGAAGGATTTGACGGTAGTGTCGATCCGACCGACCCGGTCGATGGTGCAGCTGCTTGCCTTCCCCTGGGCGTTGCGGGCCGCGCCTGAATTGGAGATCAGGTAGTAAAGGCTGCTGGGATCGGAGGACTGGGAGATGGCGGTGGAATCCCTGGCAGCAGTCAGTTGCGGCCAGTTGTTGTAGTACCCCGACAGGGTGGAGACGGTCGGCGAGGACGCGAAAGCCGAGACACTTGCTGCGGCGTTGTTCGTCTGGGTTGTCACCTGCCCGTAGTAGGTGATGGTGGTGATGTCGGTGGCGACATTGGTGATGGTGAACTGAGTGTTGCTGGTATGGACGGCATTGACGATCCCGCCGCCAATGTCCTTTAGTACGATGGCGCTGTTCACCCAGACGAGGTTGCTGCCGCAACTACTGTTGATGCAGTAGCAGCCACCCAGGTCGGTGATGGAGGCTGGCGCTTCGGTGACCCGCCCGTCGGCATCGGCGGCCCAGGTGTAGTACTTGCAGTTCGACCAGCTGCCGGCAGTGCAGGAGATGAAGCCGTTGGCGCAGACTCCGGAAACGAGCGCCGGCACGGTGTGGACGTTGTCGATAGCGCCGTCTGTGTTGAGATCCTGGCTGACGATCACCTGCTGCAGGTCGCCGGTGCCTGACGGTTGGATCATTACCTCCAGGAACTTTGCCGATGAGGGGGCGTTCAGGGTCGCCGGGAAGCTGGTGGCGCCGTTCACCGTCTGCATGAGATTCGAGGAGTTGGTCATCGGCATCGAGATGTTGCTGTTGACGCCGCTTTTGGTGCCGAACCGGGAGAGAGCCGTCTGACCGGCACTTTGGCCGGCGGTCTTCCCGTCAACGGCCAGGGCATTCGAACTCACGAGCGCCATAGCCATGGTCAGGCTAGCTGCGGTATTTCTTGACCATCTCACGGATCGCATCCTCATAACTAACTCCGCCATCCACCATTGCCTCTATTTCCGCGATCTCGCTCGCATCGGACGTGAACACGTAATAGGAGAACGGATCGACTGCCAGCCTGCCGACGCCGGTGCCGAATGGTGTGTCCATGAAGATCTCCGAATACTTGGGCTTGTTGCTCTTGGTTGACTTCAGAATCCGCATGGTGAAGTCGTCGTAATCTAGGAGCTTCTCATCCAGGGCCTTCTCGAAGTCAGATGACTCCAGGAAGAACTTGAAGGCGGAGTTGTTCCTGATAACGTCGCCGACCCCGCCGAACAGCTTCATGTCGAGCACCGACTGAGTGATTATGGTGAAGCTCCCGCCGTATTTTCGGGCCCGGCGGTACCCCTCCTCGATGACCTCCTTCAGGGTCGAACTCTCGCCGAGAAATTGCCAGGCCTCATCAAAGACAATTAGCCGCTGATCCGACTTGTCGGAAAGGTAGAGGTCCTGGGTGACGGCATTGATTACTTGGAGGGTGACGACCCGGAACAGCTCCTTGCGGGACTTGAGATGCTCCAGTTCCAGCACCACGAACTCGTCGTTGGAGATATCGAGGCTGCTCTTGCCGTTGAAGAAGCGGCCAAAGGCCCCGTCGCTGCGGAAATCGGCTAGGTTGAAGGCCAGTCGGGAAGCGGCCTCTTTGATCTCGCCCCCTTCGGAGGAATAGCGGTCGAAGTTAGCCAGGTACTCGTAGACCGTGTCGATGCCGGCGTCATTCCCCTCCTGCTGCCAGGCCCAGCGCACGGCCCCTTTGATGAGGGTCATCTCGGTCTCGCTGGGGATGGTCTTGCCGGTTGAGAACACCATCTGGGCGACGATGGGAGCGATGACCGGGATGTCGTACTCGGGATCGATGATGTTGGTGAATGGGTTCAGACAGACCTGGGAATCCTCGCTGAAGTCCAGGTAGCGGGCGCCGAACAGCTTGGTCATCTTCTTGTAGGAGCCGCCGATGTCGATGATCCTGATCTTGGAGTTCATGGCGAAGTAGTTGTAAACCAGGTAGTTGATGAAGAAACTCTTGCCAGCGCCACTGGAGGCGCAGACCATGGCGTTGTGGTTGTTGACCCCCTTATTGAAAATGTCGAGGCCGAACAGATTCCCTTTCCGTCCGGCAAAAAGCATGACCGGCTTGCCGAGTCCGGAGAAATCCCCCTGGATCGGCAGGGTCACGGCGATGCTGTCCACCGGCATGATGTGGTCACGGTCGAGTGTGTCGATGTTGCTGCCGGTGTCATAGAGGCCGAAAGGCAGTGACGAGATGAACAGGATGGGCAGAATCCCCTTATCCTCCTGCATCACATACCCTTGCCCCTCCCAGACCCGTTTGGCCCGGGTGACGGACTCGTTCACCAGCCATTCATCGCTGCCGTAGACCCACATGATCGGGATGATCCGGTAGAACTTGGTGCCTCGTTCCAGTTCATCCACTGCCCAAAGATATTCGTCTTTCTTCCGGGCCAATGACGGGGCAAAGCTGCCTACCCCCTGCTGCTGCAGGACCATGTTGCACTTGGTGTGGAGCTTGTTCTTCTGGTTGCGTATGACGATGTTGAGGGTGAAGAAGAACGGCGTGCGGATCTGGTCGGAGTCAGTCGCCATCCCCATGATCCCGCCGAAGAGTTGGTTGGTTTGAATCGGATCGCCATTCAGAGGGAAAGATTTGGGGGTGACGCAGCGGAAATGCCTTTTATCGAATTTGAGTGACGTAAAGCGTTTCTCGATCTTAGTTCCAAGCAGTACCTGTTTGCGGATGATGTTCCTGTCATCATAGTGAGTCGAATTGCTGGACGGATCTTCGTTCAGCATTCGCCGCAGCCAGTCCAGCAGACGTCCCGGTTCCACCACGACCGGGGCGAGTCCGGCACCGCGCAGAACTTCCTGAATGGTGCCGAACACTTCATCTAGGTTCACATGATCTATCTCCCTGACCGGGAACTTCACGGTAAAGAACATCCGGAAGGTTCGCACCGGAATGCCGCTCAGACAGCCGAGCCCCTCCACCCCCTCCTGGAAGAACCGCATGACATTGTCGGAGACATCGTGGACCAACTTGCTGCTGCGCGTCTTCTGAGCCCCATAAGCATTGACAATCGGCTCGACAAACGGGTCGGCAAACAGGATGAACTGCATGACCGAACCTTCCGGCAGGTTGACGCGAAAGATTCCCTCCAGGGTCTTGATGCTTGTTTCGGAAGCGAATGCCAGCGGAGCGCACTCCCACATCATCCCGAAGGTGTTATCGGTGTTGAGGTAGATATTTTTCCTGTCGTCGTAGGCGATCCAGGGGAGGTAATCGGAGAACTTCTCCCGGCGGGATATCTGTTCCAGCTCGCCCTTGGTAATGCCGCCGTCCTTGCCGAATAGAGAGGACATGATCCCCATTGCGCTACTCCTCCTCACCGGACGACACTGTGTCGCCCAGGAGCCAGCGCGGCTCGTCTACGAAGAAGTAGACATAGCGCAGCATGTAGAACTCATTGTCTTGTCCGGTATAGGGGAGCAGCAGTACCCGCATGGTTTTTGGAGGAGCAACGACCGGGGTGACCGGCTCCTTGAGGAGACCGGTGAATTTGTCGAAGAGAGCGGTTCGGTACTTCGTAAGGGCTCCGTTCTCTTTCGACTGGAGATCGGTTCCTGCCGACTCTTTGTTGCTTTCGGTGCAGGCGCCGGAATTATCGGACTCTGGTCCGCAGTTCTCACGGGATTGATCGGCAGCCATATCCTTAGTTTTGGCAACGCCGCCTGATGACTCACTATAGGCATTCTGGACGGAGACGCATTTGCCGTTGTAACTCTCGGGGCAACTGAAATTGCTTTCGTAGGGGTTGAGCAAGGCACAGCCGCTCATGAGCAGCATTCCCGCCAAAGTCAGTACTTTCTTCACTTTCCGCCTCCCTTGGCGATCTTTTTGATTTCCAGGTTGATCCCTTCGCTGATGACCAGCGTCACCGGCTTGGTGGCGCCAACCTCAATGACCGGCATGGTCTGCTTGGCCAGTTCCATGTAGAACTTCTGGATCTCCTTGAAGCCGCTCGACAGGCCCGAGCCGGCGCCTGACATGGCGATATCCTTGGGATCTACGGTCTGGGTGGTGCCGAGAGGACTGACGGCGAGAGTTGTCGCTGATGCCTTGATGGCATCACCGGCACCGCCGAAGAAACCGGCCAGCATGCTCCTGGCGATCATGGAACCCATCTTGGCTACGACCCGGCCCCGCAGACCGATCTTGCCGTCCTCATCGACGACGAATCCCTTGACCTTCTGGTCCACCACAGCTTGTCCCTTGCGGTCGAGGCATGACAGGGAGACCAGCAGCAGTTCAGCCCGCTCGGTGGCCAGGTTCCCCTTGCCGTCCGCGATGACAAAGCACCCCTTGAGGTTGGCCTTGACGCTATTGGGGAGAACCGCCGGAGTCTTGACTCTGAGCAACACCGGCACTGGGTTACCTTTGGCTTCCGAAGTGGTCGGGGCGTCGAGACCACTCAACAGGGTCGCCTCCATAAAGGAAGGCGGCAGATAGACTGAACCTGATGTGGCGTCTTTTTTTTTATCCTCCGGTTCGGCTTTGGCCTGTTTTCCCGCCCCGGGTGATGACACAACGGCAATGTCGCCGATTTCGGTCTCGGGGGGTGATACTGGTTGCCCGGCTGCAATCGCCTGCGATGACATGGGAGGTGGCGGCAGCGGAATGGAGCTGGTTTGCGGGATCGGCGGTGGCGGCAAAAGCTGCTTTGCCAGGACAGATCGTCCCGCACCGGCTTTTTGAACCTGCCCCTGGGCAGATGCAGCATTGCGGGCATCACCTGATATGGGAAGTGACGTTCCCGGCTGCAGCACTGGAGCTGCCGGTGCATCTCCCTTTTTCTCCCGGGTTATTTCATCGAGCTTTTGCTGGAGTTCGGCAACCTTGTCATCCCGCTTGGCTATTTCCTTCTGGCTTTCAAGGTACTGCGACTTCTCCAGCAGCTTCGGTTCGATGCTCAAGGGAGCCTGTTTTGCGCTTCTCACCGGTTGCGACGCTCTGCCGCGGTTCATGGCCATGCTCCCGAGCACGAAAGTCAGACCGAAAATGGCTACACCGCCCCCCCAGACCAGCAGTCGCCTCTGGTTGCCGGTCAGGCCGTTCCAGTAGGAAAGCAGCTTATTTTTCATCATCCGCCTCCTGGTCAGCCGGTGCCGGTTGCGGTTTCTGGGCCGACTCCTGCTTGGCCTTCAGGCTGGAGCCGGAACGATCCATTACCGGCAGTTCGCCGGCCAGTTTCCTGGCTTCCTGCTTTTCCGCCCGCTGCTCCACCACGAACACCCGTGAGGTATCACCACTGCGCAGGATGTGCCGTTCGAGTGCAACAGCCACCGGGTTTTCCGCCAGTTCCGTTCTCAGGAACATCTTCTCGTTCATCCTGAATTCAGCCGGCTCCCCGCGAAGGTTCGCCTCGTACTCCTTGATCCGGAGCCCTTCACCCTCGATATCCACGGTGCGCTTCAGTGTCAGGGTAATTTCCCTGAACATGAAGAACCGCTTGTCCTTGCGCACCACGGAGTAGGAATCGGGGATGTTCTCGGTGTAGACCTCCCGAATGGCGCGAAGCAGCTTTTTCTCAAAGGGGAGCCCGGCATAGAGCGAGAGGTTATCCTTGATCTTTCGCTCCCTGCCTGACGACAGTCGGATGGTCTGGGAAGGAACCCTCTGGGGAAACACAATCATGCTGAAGGTTTCTTCGCCGCAGACGACATACAACTCGGTTGGTGTGGTCGAATAGGAAAGCTTGTCACCTTTCTTCGTGACCTTGAACTTCACGAAGGCATCCTTGCCGGTGATCTTGATGGTGACCCCTTTTTCCGTGGAGGTGAGCGCCTCGCGGATCTCGGCCGGGCAGGAAATACGGTTCATATCCGAACTGGACAGGCGAATGGTAGTCGTCGCCTCCGGCAGCACCACTGTAGGAAATTCACTTTCGACCGGTTTCTCCATAACCTGGTCATCGGTAGTTCTCTTTTTCTGGATTGCGGATTGATCAGCCGCGTGGAGTATTGCCGGAACCAGCAATGCGGCCAGTAACACAACCGTGCTGCGCATCATGCCCCCTTGCTTTCGCCTTGGGCCGGCTTCTCGTAGAGGCGGACCAGGATGAATTTTCCGTTTTCTATGCGGTAGTCGATGAGATAGACCTTCAGGGTGTCCTCCGCCTTCTGGTCCACCATGTAAGTCTTCTTGGTGCCGGTGACTTCGAGCCGGCGCTTTTCGGTGTCGTTGATGATCGACTGGATGTAAAAGGCGCTGGAGGCCTTGGTGTTTTCAATTTTGTCGGCCAGCTCGTACAGCTCTTTCCGCGATGCCTGGAACTGGGCGGGATCATAGACGGCCAGCAGTTCGCTGAACTGCGACCGGGCATTGACCGGGTTGTAGGTCAGGGCCAGATTCAGAATGTAACGGGCAAATTCCTTGAGGTACTCGTCAGAGGCCTTGTCTCCGGAAACCGAGATTTTTGAGTTGACGACCGGAGGCACGAGGATGACCCGCTGGCTGTTCAACGCCATGAACAGTCCGGCGGTGTTGATGACGACGGCGATGCCCAGCGCCACAACAACGAACTTGAGCAACCGGTTCTCGGCGAAGATGTTTGAACTCTTCTGCAGGAAAATATCGAGGTTCACTTCTTTGCTCCCTCTGTGGTGGTCATTCCAGAAAATCCTTGTCGAAAAACTGCGGGTACCCCTTCATCGGCGCCAGACCGAGAAAATAGAGCGCATGCCGCAGGAAGCCTCGCGGGTACTGTCGCTTGAAGCGGCTGTATGCCCACGGAACGATGATCATTGTCAGCCAGAGCCACCCGCCGAACTGCTGAGCCAGGATGAAGCTGGCCGTCATAATCGCCAGGTCATCAGGCTCAAACCAGAGAACCTGGAACGGCTGGGTCAGGTATTGGGGAAACTTGCGGGTCACATCCGGCTCCGTTCACAAAGGTGGTGAGGGGGGGCTTTCGCCCCCCGTTCTGTTCAGATGATCATTCCGAGCGAGGTGACGATCTTGTCAGAGTTGATGACAAGCACCCCTCCCAGAATGCAGAGAACTGCCGGGACCATCTTTTGCTGGATCATGACGACGACGCCGGCAATGATCGACAGGACACCGGCAATGGCGCCGAAGGGTCCTTTGAGGATGTTGTTGATGAAGAAGTCGTAGGCCTCGAAACCGAATGAACCGGCTACCGGGGCAACGAGAGCCATGGCCTGCGATGCCACCAGGGTCACGATCATGGCGACGGCGGTCATCAGAAGTAATTTCCGTTTGTGCATTCATTTCTCCTTTGTGCTGGTTACGTGATGGTGCTGCGGTGACAGTGGTACAGAATCAGTGCAATTGCGGCTTGCTCACCTCCTTTCCCTTGTCCAGCAGCCCGGATATCCGTTGGATGTCCGCACCATTCACGTGAGCACCTTCGATCCAGAGTGCCGGTGTTCCCCGTACCCCAATCCCGGCCGCGATCTTCTCCATCTCCTCCAGTTGCTGTTGCTGCACGCCGTCGGCGATGGCAATCGGTTTGCCGTCCAGTTGACCGGTAAAAACCTCGTGAAAAGCCTTGCCCCTGTCGGGCTGTGACAGGATGTAACGGGCCTTCTTTTCAGCGTCGGGATGGATTCTGCGGAGTGGGACGAAATAGACGTAGCGCGTTACATCCGTGCGTTTCGCGAGGAAATCGTCGACCTTTCGACAATAAGGACAGTCGGGGTCGGTAAACTCGATGACCTTTTTCGGGCCGTTGCCGATTTTCAGGGCTTTATCGAGGGGGAGACCATTGATTCGGTCTGCGACAACCTTTTCCCGTATTTCGGCGGTCAGGTTCTTGCCGTCCTTGGACCAGATCTCCCCGAAAAAGAGATATCCTTCAGGGCTGAAGTAGAATACCTGCTCGCCTGCGGTGATCTCGTAGAGTCCTTTGAGCGGTGATTCTCTGAAACTGTCGATTTTCAGGTTCGGGAAACTCTTCATCAAATTCTCTTTCTCCGTCTTCACGTCATCATTCGCCATGGAGAACCCCGCGACCGCGACAAGAAGCAGCATCAATCCGCCAACCATCATGGTCCTGCCGTTAATGATCTTCACTTCTCCTCCTTTCGATGTTCCACTATTTCCACACGCCGGTTCAGGCGTTTGTCGGTCGAAACAGGGCAGCACTTGCCTTTTCCCTCTACAGTCACCACATTAAAACCATTAGATTTCATTATCCCTGCTAGGTGATTCGCTCTCCTGATCGACAACCTCTCGTTGTAGTCATCCCTTCCAATCGTGCAGGTGTAGCCCTTCAGTCCGAACGTGCTCTGCTTCGACAATCCCGCCAACAGACCATCGAATCTCAATCGCTCATGACGTGACAGCCGTTCGCTGTCGAAATCGAACTGCACGTTTGTGAGCTGTATTTCTGACTCAATGGCGTCGTGGATAGATGACTGGACAGGCTTTGTCTCATGGGCAAGTTGCGGCTCCAGCTTGACCGGGTCGGAGAGTCGCATGGCAAGCATGGGTTTCACCGGCAGGAGGGAAAGCCTGTGATCTGGGCAGTCGGAACAGACGACGAACTGGTCATCCTGTTTAGCCGTAACTGCATCGAGCGAATAATTGAATGGCCGCTGACGTATCTCTGCGGCATGGGATGCCAGAGGAAGAATCAACGCCATTGCGGTGATGCTGAGCGATTTCATCAAGGGGTACAGGCCTCCTGAAGGAGTGTGCTTCATTCACATAATCTATAGGGGGGGCAGGTGCAGTTGCCGCCAATGATCTGACCAACGCGCCAACTCTGAGTTATCTGCTCTGATACGACTCTGTTCAGGACTGATTCGATGGGACGTGGTGAGGGCATGCGAGGGGGCATAGGGATACGGTAAGAACGTCTATTTCTTCGGCGATGGTTAGGCTGAAGGAAGGGCTGAGATGGATAACCTGCTGGGCGGCAAGGGGGCCGACCTGGCGGAAATGACGAGCACCGGGCTGCTGGTCTCTACCGGCATTGACATACTTCATGCTCATTCACATTTCCAGCACACAAAAAATTTTTCTGCGAACTATTAGCCAGTTACACGACTTTTTCAGGTCAGATCACGAATTGCACCTGCCCCCCTTATAGATATTAGAGACAGGGAGAAACACCAAGAACGGAGGAAAAGCAATGGAAGCACTTTTGAGGCAGCGTGACCTGATGGAAATCATGAACGTATCGCGTGCAACGCTCTGGAGGATGCTGAGGTACCAGGATTTTCCCAAGCCGGTCATCTTGATGGGATGCAAACGTTGGAGATCTGAGGATGTCGCTTTGTGGATCGAGGCAAGGAAAAGTGTATGAGGGCAACACCATACTATCAATGAGGATGAATCGGGAGGTTCCGGTTGCCTGACCACCTTCAACCGACGCTGTTCCCGGACGCTGGGAAAACACAAGCGTCCGACACGTTTCAAGAACTGCTGGCAAGTATTGCTGCCAGGCCCAAGTACCTGCCCGATTGGCCGGAGAGTCACCGGGCTTTGCCCAACGAGATTCTACGGTCAGCGCTGTTCAACTGCCGCAACCGGAACCTTCCGCGCATGTTCCTGAAGGAGGTTGAGATCGCAGTGATTGGCGATGGCCAGGTAATTTATCGAGGGGAAGAACTTCGGCAGGATGACGAGCTGGTCTGGATGCACCTGATGCATTTGATCAAGAAGAGTCCGCTGGGAGAGTGCGTTGAGTTTACCCCTTATTCGTTCATCAAGGCACTCGGGTGGCCCATCAAGGGCCAAAACTATGATCGGCTCCGGAATTGTCTGAGTCGCATGCAGGCCACGGCGCTGCGCATACAGTCCAAGCGCTTGCACAGCTTTGTCAGCATTTCATTGATTCAGAAGTTCCTTTCCAGAAACGAGCGGAACGAGAGCCTGACCCGATGGCAGGTCTGGGTCGGGAAAGAGATGCAGTTGCTGTTCGACGAGGAGTTTCTGACCAAGGTGATGTGGGAGACCAGGCGGTCATTACCCGACGGCATTGCTTCAAAACTGTTCGGCTACTGGGCCAGCCACCGGAAACCGTACCCGGTGAAAGTCGAGACTCTGCTGAAGCTGTGCGGTTCCGGCATGCAAGCAAAGCATTTCAAGGCTGAATTGAAAAAGGCCCTCGAACTCCTTAGGGAAACCGGTTTTTTGGAAGCTTGGGACCTGAAGGATGAACTTGTTGTGGTTACCAGGAGGCATTGACCTATGCCCGACCGGACATTGACTTTTGACCGACTGACTATTGACCTATGGCCGACCGGTACTGACTTTTGGCCGACCAAACTATTGACTATTGACCGACCGAACCCATGACTTTTGGCCGACCGCCACTGTCCTGATTTCAATGAACAATTGATTGGTTAGAAGGTTATCAACACCCCACTAACCTTCTTCTAACCATTTTTAACCATAAGAGGCGTCGGATTGACAGGAAGGAATACGATGAACTGCCCATTTCCGGATGAAGCAAAGAGAACAGTGGTTTCGTATTTGCGCCGTTCAGGCCAGACAGTTGTCTTTTCGGAAGGTTCATTTGTCCTTGCGGAGGGGATTCCGAATCTCATCGTCATTGAGCAGGCATGCGCTGATGGTGCGATATCCCTTGCCGAGGACGGGGCGATTCAGGTGTGCGGGACAAGGATAATGGCCGAGTTGGACACAGTGAAACTGCGCAGAAGAGTTGAAGACCATTTACGAAAATCGGCTACCAAGCAGGACATCATCCGCATTGCAGCATGTTTGGGGATCAGATTGAAGTAACTGCTGATCCCGTTTCCCCTGAATAAGTTTTCCCTTAGGGCAGTATCGCGTCTGTTTTCGGCCTGAAGCCGTTTCAGCCGCTGAATCGAATATTCATTCTGGCACGGCCTGGCTCACACAAATGAGTACAGGCAAAGCCGGTCATCGGAGCACGACTTCGAGGCCGGCTTTTTTTTATTCGGAGCGAGACCATGGATTTTGACAAGGCAGTTGCGTGGGTCAAAGAAAATGAGGCGGTGATCAAGGGGTATATCGCAAAGTACCGGAATTTTTCACCGTATGAAGAACGTGATTACATGCAGGAAGCCTACGAATCTGCTTTCGTAGCTGCATGTCGCTGCGGTGAGAAAAAAATCAAATTCGAGGCTGCCTTCTGGAAGGTCTTTCGGAATCAGATCAGTGTAATAACACCAGCGCCGGATATTCTGACCCATGGATCGAATTCAATTCCCTCACATTTCTGCTCTGACGACCTTTCGGCTGTTGCTGAGAAAAGCTCCAAAGGGAGGCAGAAAGATCCCGACATCGAGGCGATATTCCAGTCGGTGCGCCATCATCTCACGGAAAAGGAGCAACAGGTCCTTTATTGGGCTCTCGGAATCGGTATGGAAGGACAGATGTCGAATTACGAGATAGCTGATCGGTTGGGATGCGTTGTTTCGAATGTCAGGGACATCCTCAACAGAGCACTCGACCGGATAAAATCCCTTGTCGAGAAAGGGAGCATCGATCCCAAGAATTTGATCTGATGTTGCAGCAGATACGCCATCACGAAAGGAGATTCACCATGAACCTTGAACAGGCAGCACAGCAGTATAAACCGGTACCACTGAAAGCTCTGAAAAGAATGGCTGTGGATGGGCTGTTGACTGAGCCGCTGGACGAGAAAGATCAACACGCATTGCAACTGCTTTCAAGTATTTGGGCGGATGAATGGTATGTCGCCCGGATGAACATGTCATTCAAATCGGACAAGAGAGCGCTGATGCTCGCATTCCCGGACTTCGGCAAGATTGAGCGTTATATTCTGTGTTCCTATCTCCCGAAAGAGCACGGGCCCAGGTACAGGGTCTCGGTACGTGATGTTGCCAATAACCTCCGCGCCTTTTTCCACATCGAGTACCCGGAGGTCAAGATCAAACGTATCCGTCAGATAGCCTACAACATGTTGCGCAGCTGCAGGGGAGAGAGTCGGAGACTGTACCTTTCCTTGACTGCTTTGGAACGTCAGTCGATGGAAAAACAGCGCGGGAAATCTGTCAAATAATCCAACTAACAAACTTTTCTAAGGAAAAGTCTTAATAGAAAAGTTTGTATTACGACAAGGAGTCAACAATGAAAGTTGAAGATATCGAAGAACTGCTCAACAGCCGGATCATGGAAGCGTTTTCGAGAGGATTCAGTGTCGTTGAGATCACCAGGGCGCTGAGGAAAACTACCGTGACTTCGGTCTATAATCTGCTGCGCGATACTGGCCGTATCAAAGTTATGCGTAGAAGCGAGTACCGCCGCCAATACGATATCGACCCAAAGTTGACGACCGCATGCCGGCAAAAGGGTCTCTCCTTTGGACGATGGTGTCTCAGTTGGCGTCTTGATCCGCATATGGCCGTAGCTGAACTGAAATCTGCCCCTGACAGTGAGGAAGAGAGTGCTGCGCATGTGGCGCTGAAGAGAGATTTCCCGGATATCTATCTCAGGCTGTACAATGGAGCAAAGATCAAGCCGGAGAAAAAGGGGAAATACCGGTCCAAGCCTGCTTCTCTGATGATCGAATGGAGTTCGGAGCGGAAAGCGTTTTTAGCGACTGTCCCGCAATGTCCAGGCATCGAAGCCAGTGGTAAAAACTGGGATGATGTTTTCTACGCCATAAAGTCGGTGCATCTGATGCACGAATATGTGAAACGGATTGACTGGCTTCTCAGCAGATCTGGCAACGAGGTTTGTCCGGCCAGTAAAGTCGAATAGTCACTTCTCCGTATTTGCGTCAAATTTGGTACCAAGTTTGTTACCAAATTTGCGCCAAATTCCGGAGGTGGCAAATTTGTCACCAAATATATCCCCATATTTGCCACCGCTACCTGCCCCCCCTATAGATATTTTGTATGGAGGCGTACCCGCCTTACAAAAATTCTGGGGGTTGATATGAATGTGCTGGTGTGTGATCTCGGGTTTTCTTCGGCCAAGTGGATTTACGGGGAGCGCAAGGGAAGGATAATTTCTGCGTTCAGCTACAACGGCGATAACTTACTTATCGGAGAAGATTCCCTGATGGCGTCGGGCTCTTCCTATCTGAAAACGATGGAAGAGCTTGTGCGCTACTATCCGGTATTTGTGGAACAGTGCCTGAAACAGGCTGGCTGTGAGGGGGACATTCTTCTTGCAGTTGGACTGCCGTACTCCTATTGGCAGGAGCAGCATAAGCCGGGCGGCGCCGTGCCTGCCTTGGCCAAATCTCTGACTGACGGAGCAATCAAGGAAGTGGCCGTATTCCCGCAAGGATTGGGAGGTTTGAGGGATTATCTCGATGGACTTCCGGAGCGACCGACCGGTAATGTTCTCGGCATTGATATCGGCTTCAACACCATCATCTTCACCCTGTTCTCACCACAGAAAAAGCAGATCATCCATGGCAAGACCCTCAACAAACGGGGCGTTCACCAGATGGCAACCAGCTTTCTGCTGCCACGAATCAAGAACCTCGCCCCATCAGGCACCTTCACTCCAGTGGAGATTGCCTTCCTGATCGAGAAGGGCTATTTGCAGTACGGCTTTGAGCGGCACGATGTCACCCGTGAAATCCAGGAAGCCGGCGTTGCGTATATCGAGCACATCATCCGTGACATTCAGGGTGAGTTGCAGGCCCATGTCGGCATGCATGCCGATTTTGATCGTGTCCTGCTGTTCGGCGGTGGTGCCGCCTTCCTGAAGAACGGCCTGCCTGCCAGAAACATCGAGGTTATCGTCCTGCCTGAACCGGAATATGCCAATGCCAGGGGATTCCAAACGCTCGCCTTTGCCAAGGGGGTGTGATGTGCCCTTGTACTCGCTCAAGATTTCCACCTATGACCCAGAAATCATCGATGCCTTTGAGCGTTTGCGCAAAAGCAGAAAGCAGGCGACGTTCACCCACGAAGCGATCAAACAATTCCTTGCGACGGAACGTGGAAAGCAGGTGCTGGCCAACATGGATGGGGGCACGTCAGATCAGCAATTGCCAGTTCATACTTCCATGGCAGTAATAAAGCCTGCCGATAAGCCGCCGAATGAGACGATGCCTGGGAAAAGTGAATCCGGATTTGTTCGGGACGTCGATTGCACCGATGTTTTGAACAGCATCTTGGAGTAGCGCGATTGCATATATGTAACGATAATTATATTTGACATTTTGTACTTATAATGTAAATAATAGTTCTCGCTATGAACAAGAGAACCGTTACCATATATCCGTCTTCGGCAAAAGAACTTGAAGCCTTGGGGCAACGTCTCAAGGATGCCCGGCTACGCCGTCGCTTTTCCATGGAGACGGTCTGTGCCCGGGCGGATATTTCCCGGCCAACGCTCTATAAGGTGGAGAATGGCGACCCGTCTGTTGCTATGGGGATTTACGTACAGGTGCTGCGTGTCCTGGGACTGGTGGAAGATCTCGGTTTGATCGCCAAGGAAGATGTTTTGGGCCGGCGTCTTCAGGATGAAGCATTGCCCCACAGAAAACGGGCTCCAAAAAAGACTCAACAAACTGGCGGATCAAATGGCTAAGGTACAAGGCGAGAATATCTGGGTCTGGCTTGACGATCCGTCCTTCGGCCCCTTACAGCGGATCGGCACACTGTCCCGTGGCGACCGGGGCAGCGTACGTTTTGCCTATGACACAACCTGGCTGAAGAAGGCCCATGCCTTCCCCCTTGACCCTGAACTGGACTTGACTGCTGGCGAATTCTACCCGGGCAATGCCAACTTCGGAGTTTTCATGGACTCCTGCCCCGACCGGTGGGGCCAGGTTCTGATGAAACGCAGGGAGGCAGTCGAAGCCCGGGAACAAGGACGCACCCCAAGAACACTCGGAGCGTGGGAGTTTCTGCATGGAGTCCAAGATTGCACCCGTATGGGGGCCCTCCGGTTCAGCCGCCCGGACTCTGATGTCTTTCTGGCCGACGAAGCACGCTCGGCACCACCGGTTACCCGAATTGCCGAACTGCAGGCTGTAGCCTTTGAGTTGACCAGGAAGAAGCCGGATGATCTGGACAAGATAAAGGAATGGCTGAGGGTTCTGGTTGCACCCGGTTCATCGCTTGGTGGTGCCCGCCCGAAAGCAAATTTGGTGGATGAGGACGGTAGTCTCTGGATCGCCAAGTTTCCGTCAGCTGACGATGATTACGATGTCGCACTCTGGGAAATGCTGCTGCAGGAACTTGCACGGGATTGCGGGATCACTGTACCCGCTTCCCGTCTCATGCAGATCGGTGGCGGCTATCACACCTTCATGGTGAAACGATTCGACCGAGATGGTGCTGCAAGACGTTTCTTTGCGTCAGCCATGACCATGACCGGGCATCAGGACACCGAAGATGCCAGTTATCTGGAGCTGGCCGAGTTTATTGCTACCTGGGGCGAGCCGGATTATATCACCCATGACCTCACGGAGCTTTTCACCAGAGTTGTCTTCAATGTTGCGACCGCCAACCGTGACGACCATCTCCGCAATCATGGCTTCATGAGGACTCCCGCTGGTTGGCGCCTTGCCCCTGCCTTTGATATGAACCCGTCATTCAAAAAGGATGAACACGCCCTGGCTCTGGATGTCTATAACCGGCAACCGGATATGGCTGTCGTGCTGGAAACGGTTGAGTACTATCGTCTCGGAATGGATCAGGCAAAGAATATTGTCAGCCGGGTAGGTAAGGTTGTCGGGGGGTGGAAAGCACGTGCTAGGAGGCTTGGATTGTCAGCTCACGAAATTTCTGAAGCGGAGCACCTTTTCTCGGTAAACTTAATATGAGATATTAATACATTAGACGAGAAACGGATGCAAAAACGGATTCACTGAATGTCAATTGTTCGTAATTGAGTGTTTGACCCAGCAAGAGTAAAATCTACCATCCAGCCATAAGCTGATTTCTTTTAATTTGTTGCCTATTGTTTCACCCGGTTGTATGGTGCCTCACAATTATTCATTTACAAACGGATGCAAAAACGGATGCAAAGCGGTCATTGACAAAAAAGAAGGGGCTAGACACACTGTCTAACCCCTTGTTTTTATTGGAGCGGGAAACGGGATTCGAACCCGCGACCTTCAGCTTGGGAAGCTGACACTCTACCACTGAGTTATTCCCGCTTGATTGAGATTGACTTTTTAGCCCATGGGCTCGTTGGTTGTCAACAGTTTTTTCCTGAGGAAGGCGCATGCTTCGGCGCCAGTCCTCACTTGGCCGGTGCTCTGGGCCTCCCGGAGAAGCTCATGGGCTTCCCCAACTATCTTGCAGGGAGGAACGGAAAGCAACTCCATGATTTCAGTTCCGGAGAGGAGAAGGTTCTCTCCCCGGGGGATATGGCAGTGCAGGTAGTAATGGGCAAGTTCGCGACAGCGCGATTCGGTGATGTGCCCTCGAGCAAGAAGCAGCAACGGCAGTTCGAGTCCTGCGGGCTCACATGCGTTGAAAAGCGTGAAAGCGGAGACGGTATCCAACCGCTCTGCAAGGGCAAGAGTATCGGCACGGCACAACTTCTCCATGAGTTGCCCTGCCGCCTTTCCAAGCCTAAGCCGATCTGCCGCCCCAAGGATATCCGCTTCTGTTACCGCGAGAAAAGCAGCCAGCTTCATGAGGGACAGAACAGTCATATCTCCCTGGATTTGCTCCTGAAGCCGTAAGCATCCCTTTTCCGCAGCTTCGTCGCCCAGTTGTGAAATGGATTGCACAACAGCTTCGACCCTGTCCATGGCCTCCGCTGCCGGAGAAACCTGCGAGGGAGAGAGGCCAAAGATCTCACGGAGAAGTCCCGTATCACCCATGGCTCGAAAAACAGACCCGGTTCCGGGCACGCGCAGAACCCGGAAAAGCTCGTCTCGAATCCGCTCCCCAGCGCTGTTTGCAACAAGAGGTGCATGGACCGCAATTGCCGCGAGTGTTTCAGTCTCGATGCGAAAGCCAAGGGTGGCGACAAAACGGAATGCGCGTACAAGGCGTAGGGGGTCATCACGAAAGACCGATTCGGCACAACGCCTTACCAGTCTAGCGCGGATATCGGTTTCGCCTTTTAAGGGATCGATAAGCTCCACCACACCCTGTAGCTGCACGGCAAGAGCGTTGATGGTGAAGTCGCGAAGGGCGAGATCAGCGCAAATATCCTCACCTCTCAGGGGAGCAAAGTCGAAGGTGACGATCCCGCCCCCCCCCTTGATGGCGACGCGGGATTGCCCCCGCTCCTGGTCGAGCCAGAAGAAGGTGCCGCCCCCCTCACTGGCAAAACGGCGGGAGAGAGCCTCGGCCCCGCCGGCGACGGCAATATCCACGTCATTCACCTCGCGCCCCATCAGCAGGTCGCGCAGGCATCCTCCGACAACATAGCATTGCAGATCGAGGCTGGCTGATGCCTGCCGTAGCGTTCTCAGAAACGGAGTTTCCAGGAATGATGCGATGGATGTTTTCATGGCATGAGCTTACCACCCCGTGGAGACGGGGCAAGAAAAAAGCCCGCACAGGGCGGGCTTTTCAAGACATATCTCCAAGAGGCGGTTAAACCGCGACCCCTTTCTTCATGGTCATAAGCATCTTTTCGGCCACGTCGCGGGCGCTCACGGCGTATTCACCGGCAGCCACCTGTTTTTTGAGATCCTGGACCCGCTCCACCCGGATGTCGGGAATCTTCTGAAGCGCCTCGCTCATACGGGCCACCCGTTCGGCATTGCCGGAAAGTTGCACCGTATCCTCTCCCTGCCCCTGGGCGGCGCTCATATGGATATCGCCGTCGGCAAGAGCCGTGGCGACTTCGTTTCTCGTTGCTACCGTTGCCGGGAGTATGGGCTTATCGTCGATTTTCATGGCGCTCACAGCCTCCGTCCCCTCCGTTTTTTCTCTTGTTGATTACTATATCGTCAGGGGGTGGAAAAATCTTTAGAAAAAAATGACACGGCGTCAAAAAAATTTTGGCAAAAACGAGGAAAAACGTCAATTAGCCGACACCAACTTCCCGTCGAAGCCGGCCGTCTCTATACAATCATAACTGCCCAGCCCGCCAGGGACGCGACTTTTCACCGTAACAGCCCCTTCGCGGCGACCCGTCCAGTGAGGCTCCGGAAAAACTCCTCCGGGATGCCCACCGGCCCACAGGCATAAAGATCAATATCCGCTCGGTCTGAAGGTAACTGCATTGACTGCAGCAATGAATATCGCTAAATTGTGGGCTACCTAACAGAACCGGAGATCGGGCCGATGACCAAGGCAGCACCGAAAGACATTGCCGCGACTTTCTTCGCCCCTGCCGAACGGGCATCCCGCACGGAAGTTGAGGAAGTACGCAATCAGGTTCTCCTCGACACCACCCTCACGTCGCTGATCGACGCCATACCCGACTATGCCCTCGTCCTCAACCAGGAGCGACAGGTTGTTGCGGCCAACCGTCATCTGCTGGACGCCTTCGGGTTGGGCATCGCCTCCATCATCGGCAAGCGTCCCGGCGAAACTTTCGGATGCATCTTCTCCTCGGAGGGGCCGGCGGGTTGCGGCACCGGCAATCACTGCTCCGTCTGCGGCGCGGTCATGTCGATCCTCGAAAGCCAGGAAACCCTCATCCAGAACTGCCACGAATGCCACATTACCCTCAACCGGAACGGCGTAACATCCCTGGACCTTGAGGTGTGCTCAACCCCCGCCACGGTCAATGGCATCCCGGTCACCGTTTGCGTCATGCGCGACATCAGCGACCAGAAGCGTCGAAGCGTCCTCGAGCGGGTCTTTTTCCATGATGTGATCAACACCGTCGGCGGCATTCACGGCATTGCCGCAATGCTCATGGAACACCCGGATCTCCCCCCTGAAAAGGAACTCGAATATAAGGAGTGGATGGTCCTCCTGTCGAACCGGCTTATCGACGAGATCAACCATCAGCGCAAACTCCTTGCAGCCGAAAAGGGGGAATTCAGACCAGACCTTGGGATGGTGAGCGTGCCGAACCTGGTGCGGGAGGTCCATGCCCTCTATGTGACCCACGATATCGCAGCGGGGCGCCACCTGGTCATGGGGGAGATCGCTGACTGCTCCATAGAAAGCGATGGGCAGATCCTTCACCGCATCCTCGGAAACCTTGTCAAAAATGCCCTGGAGGCTACACCACAGGAGGGAACCGTTACCCTTTCCTGCTCCGAAGACGCCGACCGGGTCACCTTTGCCGTTACCAACCCGGGGGTCATGCCGGCGGAGGTCCAGCTCCAGATATTTCAGCGTTCTTTCAGCACCAAGGCAGGCAGCGGCAGGGGGATAGGCACTTACAGCGTGAAGCTCTTCGGCGAGCGGTACCTGAAGGGTAAGGTTGCATTCACCAGTCGGGAGCCGGAAGGGACCTCCTTCACCCTGTCGGTCCCCAGGCATTTCAACTAAGGACCTATCTTCAGCCTCTCCGCCACCCTCCGGAAGTATTCTTCCCGGCACCAGTTTTCCACCTCGACCATGGCCCTGAATGCCTCGGCGAAATCCTTCTCTCCCACCGTAAAGACCCCGTGTCCGTAGACCACGGCCCGGCGAGGGCCGGCAATGACCGGCGGAACCCTCTTCGCCAGCCCCCCTGCCCCGATCTCCCCTGCCACAACCGGCGCGTCACCCAGCATCCGGACCCGGTCACACTCTTTCCAGCAGTCAGTCACGGTGCAGCCGACTTCTTCGCACTCCATGCTCATGACCACCGCGAACTTTGGATGACCATGGAGAATAGTGGCGGCGCCCGAGACTTCGTAGATGCGGCGGTGGGCCAGCAGCTCGCTGGACGCGGTGATGCCGAAGGTGGAGGAATTGTCCATGGGGACCGGGTCAATGCAGCCGGCCAGAGCGTCGAGGCTCGCGGCGGTCTGGGAAATGTAGATGACATCGCCGGCGCGGCAGGAGATGTTGCCGAAGAAGGAGTCCACAAGCCCCCGCTCCACCGTGTAGCGCCCCACCGTCGTTATCTCGTGGAGGATGACGGCGGGATCGGCCAATGGGCCGCAGCGAAAGGCAAGGCCGTCGGCCGAGAGGGGGCGGAGCCAGTCACGGCGGAACGCGGCAAAGGACTCCGCTTCTCCGGGGAGGACGAAGCCGTCATGGAGCACGTCCTGGAGATACTTCACGAACGTCGAATGGAAGACCGACGAGTAGTTGATGTAGGCCTGCTCGATGGTGAGGGCGCCGCTCGCCACGATCCCCACCCCCTCCACGACTACCCCCTTGCGGCTCCCGAGAAGACGGGCAATGACCGATGCCGGGTCGCTTCCCATCTCTTCCCGCCGCAGGAACGGGATGTCGTGGAGAAAGGTGCGGGTCTCTGTGTCCCGGGGGATGATGAACGACTCTTTACGCGGCGCCCGGGCCACCAGGAAATCGGCGAAGGGGAGCGACGACCGGGCCGCCACCAGCCCGAGGCAACTGAGCCGGGCAAGGACGTCGCCGGCCAGTTGGGCCAGCGCGGGGTTGCCGTCAACAATGAGCACATCGTCCTGAGCGGCAATGGCGATCTCCCCCGGCAGGGCCGAGCGGTCGGCGACAAGCTTGTTCGTGTAGGCGGTGATCTGATCAAACATATACTTACCCGATTACCCTCACACAAACCAAGGGTAGCAATTTAAACAAAAGAATATCGACAGAACAGCCGGATAGGCAGGCATACCTCATCCGAAACCGCATGGTCTTTATGGTTGCTTCACCAGAAAGTCCCGATCCGCAAACATCCCTTCCGGGGTGAGGCCGCGAATCCGGTAGTACTTCTGCAACTCCTCGTCAAAGCGCGCCCGATCGATGGGAGGAATCTCGACCCCCTCCCCGCTGGAGCCAGGCTCCAGGAAGAACCGCTCCGGGAGAGTGTCGTCCGCCACGCCGAAGCCATTGTCGCAGTTGTAAAACCGCTCGGCGAGACAAATCCGCCGGCCGATCTCCTTGAGGTCCTGGGGTGAGTAGCCAATACCGGTGGTTGCCGACAACAACTCGGCATACTCTTCCAGCGTGGCGCCGAAGAACGAGAATTTGCAGGCAACCAGGGAATCGATGGCGGCGTTGGTGTCCTCGGCGATGGCAATGATCCGCGCCTTGCCCGAAAACGAAAAACGGTCGGTGGCAATGGGCTTACGCAGAATCTCGTGGGAAATGGGATAGGCGCGCAGGTGGCACCCGCCGCGGTTGCTGGTGCAGTAGGCCAGGGCCATGCCGTAGGCGCCGCGGGGATCGTAGGCGGGAAGTTCCAGCCCCTTGACGCTCATGGAAAGCTCAGGCCGCCCCAGGGCCTCGGCAACCCGCCGGGAACCGAGCGAGAGCAACTCGCCGTCACCCTGGCGGAAGGCGATGTCGGCCAGCAGTCGCAGCACCTCCTCGCCATCGGGAAAGCTCCCCCGCGCCTCACCCCAGGCCGATAGAGTGGCAGCGGCGGAGATGGTATCCATCCCCAGCTCGTTGCAGAGGGTGTTGGATTTCACGATTGATGCAAGGCTGGCAATGCCGTTCAATCCCCCAAAATGGGAGACTGTCTCGTACTCCGGAAGGTGCTCGCCGGCGGGAGTACTCTTCTTGCACTGGATGGGGCAGCCGTAGCAGCCATCCTTTTTGGCGTGGAAATCGCGCCGGATGGCGGGACCGGAGTAGTTCCCCGACCCCTCGAAGACGGTTCTGCGGAAGTTGTCGGTAGGGGCCATGCGGCGCTGGCGCATGAGATCCACCAGGGCCGGCGTGCCATATTCGCCAATCCCCAGCTCGCCGAAGATGACAGGTGAAGCGCGGAAGAGCCGCATCACGTCCTGCCGGGCCTTTCCGAACCGCTCCGGGTCGGCGATGACCACGGGCTGATCGCCGTTCGCCACAACCGCCTTGAGCCCCTTCGCCCCCATGACCGCACCGAGGCCGCCACGCCCCACCGAATTCCCTTCTCCCATCATGATGTTGGCAAAGAGTACCCCTCGTTCTCCAGCCGGCCCGATGGCTGCCACGCTTCCGCGGCCAGCAAGGGCTGTGACGGCATCATGGACCGTTTTCCCCCAAAGCTGGCCCGCATCGACGATCTCGGTGCCTGACGGCGTAATTGCAATGGCAACAGGGGTTGCGCTTTTGCCGGTAACCACTAAAGCATCGAACCCGGCCGCTTTCAGGCGCCACGCAAAGCGCCCTCCGGCGGAGCAGTCATAGATGGTGCCGGTAAGAGGAGAGCGGGACACGACCGAAAGGCGGGCCGCCGTGGGGGCTGGCGTGCCACAGAGGGGGCCGACGGCGAAGATGAGTGGCATGGCCGGATCAAAGGGGTCGAGACGGTACCAATCCCGCATGAGCCTCACTCCAAGCCCCCGGCCACCCAGATAGGCCTGGAGAAATTCCGCCGGAATCTTCTCATGCCGGCTCTCCCTTGTCGTCAGGTCGACGCAGAGTATACGACCGGTCCATCCATGCACCGCAACAGCCCCCATTATATACTTACCCTTTCACACGAAAAAAGCGGTATTTCAAGAAGTTCATCGAAGCCACCCACACGATAATCGGCATCGGCAAGCTCCGCCGGTTCGCCATACCCCCAGGTGCATCCCACCGTTGACACCCTTGCCCCCTTGGCGGCGGCCATGTCGTTGATGCTGTCTCCGACCAGGGCTGCCCGTTCCGGAGGCACCCCGAAATCGGCCAGAAGCTTCAGGACTGGCTCGGGCGACGGCTTACGGAACGGCAGGGAATCGGCACCCAGAACCTCGTCAAAGTAGCGGTCTATGCCAAGGACGGTAACGACCTCGCGACAGAGGGCCACGTTCTTGTTGGAGATGATCGCCATCCGCATCCCCCGCCCCTTCAGGGCATCGAGGGTCTCCGGAACGCCGGGATAGAGGGCGGTCCGGTTGGCAATATGCCGGAGATTGTAGTCGAGGAAGAGATCAAGCCCCCGATTGATTTCATCCTCGGAAGCACCGGTAAGGGCCCGCTCGACAAGACGGCGCGCACCCTGCCCCACGAGCCTGCGCACGGCATCCTGGCTGATGGAAGGCCTGCCGAGGGTGGCCAGCATGTGATTTGTGGCGTCGGCGAGGTCGGGAAGGGAATCAATGAGGGTTCCGTCCAGATCGAAAATAATGAGGTTGACGGGGTACAGCACGGTAGGCTCCTGAAACTAAAGTAACGCAATAACTATAAAGCGTTTCACGGCTTGGCCGCAATAAAAAAGCCCGTCTCTGGACGGGCTTTTACGCGCATGCCGGGAAATTGCTCGTTCAGTATTCCTTCAGGTTGCTGAACTCTCCCCACGCAAGATAGGTCTTCGGATTTTCCACGAACGAGTAAATATTTTCCACGATACTCAGATGCCGCCGCTCCTCAGCGGCCAGCTTCTTTAGCAGAACGCGAGCCTCCTCGTTGTCGGCCTTGGCAGCAAGATCCTCGTAGAATTTGATGCTTTCCTCCTCTTCCTTCACCACGTGCTGGTATCCGTCAGGGTCCTTTAGCAGTTCAGACACCAGGTCACGCTTGCCGAGGAGCGGCTTGAAGGCGCATGCAGCCTCATCGAGGGCCTTGAATTCCGCCTTTGCCGGATCAATATTACCCAGCATGGACAAGAGGGTAGCATGGTGCTCCTTTTCCGCCGCCGCCAGCATGCTGAAGATGCGCTGCAACTCCTCAACAGAAGAAGCCGCTGCCAGTTGTATGTAATGTGCAGCAGCCTCCTCCTCCATCTTGAGCGCACAATCGATAACGTTCATACACAAGCCCCCTTTCCCTGGTTCGATTTGTTTCCTCTACTGAAATGATATCAAATCACTCCGTATTTTCAGGTGAATCCGAAAAAGAAAAATGGGGGAAAAGAAAAAGGCGCCGATCGGCGCCCTTTCTGAAATGCATCTATTCCCACTCGATGGTGGCAGGAGGCTTGCTGGAGATGTCGTACACCACCCGGTTGACCCCCTTCACCTCGTTGATGATCCTGCTCGATATGCGGGACATGTCCTCATAGGGGAGCGGATACCACCCTGCGGTCATAAAGTCCTTGGTCTCCACGGCCCGCAGCGCCACCACGTACTCGTAGGTGCGGCCATCCCCCATGACCCCGACGCTCTTCACCGGCAGGAAAACGGCGAACGCCTGGCTGATCTTGTCGTAATGGCCGGCGGCGTAAAGCTCCTCGATGTAGATGGCGTCGGCCCGGCGGAGGATATCGGCGTACTCCTTCTTCACCTCGCCGAGGATCCTGACCCCAAGCCCCGGCCCCGGGAAGGGATGGCGCCATACCATCTGGTGCGGCAACCCCAGCTCCTCGCCGATGGCGCGCACTTCGTCCTTGAAGAGTTCCCGCAGGGGCTCCAGGAGCTTCAGCTTCATGTAGTCGGGGAGCCCCCCCACGTTGTGGTGGCTCTTGATGTTGTGGGCCTTGCCGGTTTTGGCTCCGGCGCTCTCGATAACGTCGGGGTAGATGGTCCCCTGGGCAAGCCAGCGGGCGTCGGTAATCTTGTTCGACTCTTCCTCGAAGATATCCACGAAGAGCTTGCCGATGACCTTGCGTTTTTTCTCCGGGTCGCTCTCGCCGGCCAGGGCCGTGAGAAAGCGATCCTCGGCGTCCACCCGGATCACCTTGACACCGAGGTTCTCGGCAAAGGTGGCCATCACCTGGTCTCCCTCGCCGAGGCGCAGCAGGCCGTTGTCCACGAAAACACAGGTGAGCTGATCGCCGATGGCGCGATGGATCAGGGCTGCGGCCACCGACGAGTCGACCCCGCCCGAAAGGCCGAGGATCACCCGGTCATTCCCAACCTGGGCGCGGATGCGGCTGACGGCATCATCGATAATGTGTCCCGGCGTCCACTGGCCGCCGCAACCGCAGATCTTCCGGACAAAGGTGTCAATAAGGAGTTCCCCCCGGGGGGTATGGTTAACTTCCGGGTGAAACTGGACGCCATAGAGATCGCGGGCAACATCCTGGATGGCGCAGACCGGCGCGTTGGCCGTCTCCGCCACCACCTGAAACCCTGCGGGAACCAAGGACACATGGTCGCCGTGGCTCATCCAGACCGGGCTCTTCCCCTCGACGAAAAAGCCGTCAAAGAGGGGCCCGGGAGTCCCCACTGCCAGGAGGTCGGCGTGGCCGAACTCCCGCTTCCCGGCCGGTACCACCTGACCGCCGAAGTGGCGGCTCATGAGCTGCATGCCGTAGCAGATGCCAAGGACCGGCACTCCCAGCTCGAAAAGAGCCTCCTCCACCGCCGGAGCCCCCTCTTCGTACACCGATTTGGGGCCGCCGGAAAGGATGATCCCCCGGGGGGCAAAGGCACGGATGGCCGCCAGATCCATGTCGAAGGGATGGAGTTCGCAGTAGACGTGGGCCTCCCGCACCCGCCGGGCAATGAGTTGGGTGTACTGGGACCCGAAGTCCAGGATCAGGATTTTCTCGCTGTGGATATCACTGCTCATCGTACGTTCTCAACCCGGTAGTTGGGGGCTTCCTTGGTAATCATGACGTCGTGGACGTGGGACTCCTTGAGCCCGGCGCCGGTAATCCGGATGAACCGCCCATTTTGCTGCAGTTCGCCGACGGTGCGGCTGCCGGTGTATCCCATGCCGGCCCTGAGTCCCCCCATGAGCTGGTGGACGTTGGCCCCGAGCGGTCCGCGCAGGGGAACCATCCCCTCGATCCCTTCGGGAACGAGCTTCACTTCGCTCTCCACGTCGCTCTGGAAGTAGCGGTCCTTGCTTCCCTCCTTCATGGCGCCGATGGAGCCCATGCCGCGGTAACTCTTGTAGGCCCGGCCCTGGTAGAGAATGGTGTCGCCGGGAGACTCCTCGGTACCAGCGAAGAGGGAGCCGATCATGATGACGTCGGCACCGGCGGCCACTGCCTTGGTCACATCCCCCGAGTACTTGACCCCGCCATCGGCGATGAGGGGGATGTCGTATTTACGGGCGACTTTTGCGCATTGGGCGATGGCGCTGATCTGGGGCACGCCGACCCCTGCCACCACGCGGGTGGTGCAGATGGAGCCGGGTCCGATACCCACCTTGATGGCGTCGACCCCTGCCTTGATGAGCGCCTCGGCGGCCTCGGCTGTGGCGATGTTGCCGGCGATGAGTTCAATCCCCGGAAACGCTGACTTCAAAGAACGTATTGCGTCAAGCACCCCCTGGGAATGGCCGTGGGCCGTGTCGATGGCGATAACGTCAACACCGGCCTTCACGAGGGCATCGGCACGGACCAGCATGTCAGCGGTCGGGCCGACGGCAGCGCCGACCCGTAGGCGCCCAAGGCCGTCCTTGCAGGCATTGGGGTATTTCCTGACCTTCTCGATATCCTTGATGGTGATGAGCCCCTTGAGGTTCTTATCGTCGTCCACAACCAGGAGTTTCTCCACCCGGGTCTGCTTCAGATGCTCCTTGGCCTCTTCGAGGGTGGTGCCAACCGGCACGGTCACGAGGCGCCGTTTGGTCATGCGGGCGGATATGGGAAGGTTCAGGTCCGTCTCGAAACGGAGGTCGCGGTTGGTGAGGATGCCGACCAGCTTCCCCTTGGAGTTGGTGACCGGAACACCGGAGATCCGGTACTTCTCCATGATGGTCAACGCCTCGTGGATCTTCTGGTTGGGTCGCATGGTGATGGGGTCCACGATCATGCCCGACTCGCTCTTCTTGACCTTGTCCACCTCCATGGCCTGCTCCTCAATGGAGAGGTTCTTGTGGATGATGCCGATCCCCCCTTCGCGGGCCATGCAGATGGCGGTCCGTGCCTCGGTGACCGTATCCATGGCGGCGGAAACAAGCGGAATATTGAGGTGGATGTTTCGGGTCAGGCGAGTATTGAGGGAGACATCGCGGGGGAGAACTTGGGAATGGGCGGGGACGAGGAGGACGTCATCAAAAGTCAGGCCTTCCTGAATTGCTTCATCTAACATCGTGGACTCCTTTGTGGTGGGTCTCAAAGTATTAACCGAAAAAGATAGTCGAGGCAAAAAGGCGAGTCAAGACAAAAGGTCTTAATAACAAAGGAAAAATTGAACGGGGGTTCGGAAGAAACGGCTTTTCACCTGCCCCCCTGGCGCTCAGCGTGGAATAAACACCTCTTTTTCCCCCATACCCGGCAACGCAGCAACAATAAGTCGAACGGCGTTCTCCAGATCAGAGAGGGAGATAACCTCCACCGGCGTGTGCATGTAGCGGAGCGGCAGCTTCACCAGGGCCGTGGCAACGCCGCCACGGGATATCTGCATCACGTTGGCGTCGGTACCCGTGGCCCGGGGAATGCCGGTGTACTGGACCGCTATTCCCTCCCGTCCAGCCGTGGCGGAGAGGAGATCGAAGAGGGGATGGTTTATGTTGGCTCCCCGGGGGAGAATCGGGCCATTGCCGAGTTTTACCTCGCCATTGTGCTTCTTCTCAACGTCAGGCTGGTCCGTGGCAAAATCCACCTCGACACAGATCCCCACATGGGGGTTAACGCTGTAAGAACTGGTGGTGCCGCCGCGGAGCCCGATCTCCTCCTGTACGGACGAGACACCATAGAGGTCCACGGGGAGCTTCACCCCCGATTCTGCCACGGTCCGGAGCACCTCGGCCACCACGAAGCTTCCGGCCTTGTCGTCGAAGGCGCGGGACGCCACCCGGTCCCCCAGGAGCGGCTCGAAGCCGGCGGCGAAGGTGACCGGATCGCCAACCCGCACGTACTCCTGGGCCTCCTTCTTGTCGGCTGCGCCGATGTCGATGTACTGGGCGTCGAGGCGGACCACCTTTTTCCGGTCCTCCTCATCCATGAGGTGGATCGGCTTTTTGCCGATGACACCCGTCACCTCGCCCCTGGCCGTGTGGATACGGACCCGCTTCCCCGGCGTCAGATGGGCATCCACCCCGCCGATGGGAGCGAAGAAGATGAAACCGTTGTCGTCGATATACTTCACCTGGAAACCGATCTCGTCCGAGTGCCCGACGATCATCACGCGCGGAAGGTCTTCGCCCTCACCGCGGATGAGGCCGAACACGTTCCCCATGACATCGGTGGTCACCTCGGCAAAGGGGGCGATGTAGTCGCGGAAGACCCGCTGGGCCGGCTGCTCGTAGCCGGAGGGGCTTGGGGCTTCAACCAACTGCTTGAAAAAATCGAGGGATTCCTGGCGCATGGGGACTCCTTGGCTCTCGGTTATGGGATTGGCTACGGGAGAAACCGGTTTACCCCGTGCCGGCTGCAGTGTGGACCGTCCCGGGTTTACATCGGGTATTTGCCCAGATCGGCGGGGTCAAGATTGTCGAGAAAATCCACGAAGCGGCGGGCATCGGCATCGGTGAAACGCTCGGTCTCGCCATCGCACAGGGAAATCTTGTGAAGCAGATGGCCTGCCACCATGACCGGCAGGGAGTGCTTGAGGGCAAGCACGAGGGCCTCGGAGATCCTCACCGGGAGCATCACCGTCTCGCCGTCCAGCAAAACCCCCACCGAAGCGTCGAAGAGCCCGTCCTTAACATCCTCAATGACAATCTCGGCCACCTCTGCGTCCAGGTGGCCGAGGAGCGCGGAGAGGAGATCCTTGCGGTCGCTCTTGGCCGTGGCGTCGTGGCGGACGAGTTCGGCCACGATGTACAGGGTGTCGGAGCTGTTGATCCAGATGGGTATGGTGTTCGCCTCGTCAGCGTCCTTGAGGAGGACGACCGGCCTCTGGGCGATGGAGTCGAGGGCAAAGCCGTGGATATTCATCTTCAGGTACATGGATGCTCCGTTTTCTTACTGCACGGTGGTGAGTTCGCCCAGGAGCGAATTCGGGTAGCCGCGAGTGATGCGGACGTCGACGAGGGAGCCAATGAGGGCGGGATCGCCGGCGAAGTTCACGATCAAATTGCCGTCGGTGCGGCCATAGAGCTGGTCGCCCCGCTTGCTCATCCCTTCCACAAGCACCGCCTGACAGGTGCCGACGAAACCGGCATGCCGCTCGATGGTCATGTCCCGCTGCAGCTCCTGCACCCGGTCAAGCCGCTCCTGGGTCTCCTTCCGGGCGACCCTGCCGGCAAAGGCCGCCGCTGCGGTTTCGGGCCGGGGGGAATAGGCGAATGAAAAGATATCGGTGTAACGGACCTCCTCCATGAGGGAGAGGGTCTGGAGAAAATCGTCCTCCGTTTCGCCGGGGAAGCCCACAATGATGTCGCCGGTAATCTGGATACCGGGGCGGGCCGCCTTGAGCGCAGCCACCTTTGCCAGATACTCCTGCCGCGAGTAGCCCCGGTTCATGCGTTCGAGGATTATATCGCTCCCCGCCTGGGCCGGCAGATGGATATGGGCGCAGAGTTTGGGGAGTTCGGCGAAGCAGGCAATGAGGTCCGGCGAGATATCCTTCGGATGTGATGTGGTGAAACGGATGCGCTCAAGGCCGTCGATGGCCGAAATTTCCCGCAAAAGCCCCGCAAAGGTCAGCTCGCCCGGCGTTTTCAGCCCGTAGGAGTTGACGTTCTGGCCAAGAAGCGTCACCTCCCGCACGCCGGCTGCCACGGCATTGCGAATCTCCTCGACGATCTCGGCGGAGCGGCGACTGATCTCTCTTCCCCTCACATAGGGGACGATGCAGTAGGAACAGAAGTTGTCGCACCCCTGCATGACGGTCACGAAGCGGGTTGCGCCCCCTGCCTCGTCGGCCCGGGGAAAGAGATCGAGCCGCGTCTCGTTGTCGATGAAATCCACCGCGGCCCTGCGCTCTCCCTGCTCCGCGGCCCGGACCATTTCCGGCAGGAGATGGAGGTTATGGGTACCGAAGACGAGATCGAGCCACGGCACCCGCTTCAGGAGCCGCTCACCCTCCTGCTGGGCCACGCAACCACCTACCCCCAGGAGAAACCGCCTCTCCCGCTTGAGCCCCCGGAAGCGGCCCAGGTAGCTGTAAACCTTATGTTCAGCCTTTTCCCGCACACTGCAGGTGTTAACAATAATCAGGTCCGCTGCCGATGAATCCGCGGTTGGTGCGTACCCCTCACTCTTCAGGAGCGCCGCCACCTTCTCGGAATCGCTCACGTTCATCTGGCAACCAAAGGTTTCGATATACAGAAGTTTTTCGCCGGTCACGGGTCCTCTTTCCTGCGGATAATTCGATAGATATTACGAAATTACGCCGCGTCCCGTCAACTGCGTATTTGCCGTATACCGCACAAGCGGGATAATGTCCGCAATGGCTTCCAGCATCGCCATAGCGGAACGGAGATTGCTCCATCCCCCCTTCACTCTTGCCAACACAGGCCGAGAGATTTTTAGCTTGACTTGTCACTCCATTCAATGCTAACTAATTGACTTTCAAAATTATCTGAATCCACGCGCAATACATACTGGAGGTGCAGTTTGGCTCATCACAAGTCGGCCCTGAAAAGAATCAAGCAAAACAAGAAAAAGCAGCTCAGAAACAAGTCCATCCGCTCCGGTCTGCGGACTTTCATAAAGAATGTGCGTGAGGCAGTCGAGGCCAAGGATGCAGCCAAGGCCAAAGAAGCCCTCCAGGCTGCGATCCCGGTCATCGACAAGGCGGCCACCAAGGGAATCATCCACGCCAATGCCGCATCCCGCAACGTTTCCCGTCTCACCAAACTGGTGAACACCCTCGGGTAACCATTTTTTCCATATGCACTACTAAAAAGGGACTCCCAACAGGGGTCCCTTTTTCTGTGACGCTGCAGGGCCAACAGAATGCCTTGCCGTATAAGATAATTTCCTCCCTCTTGCTACCGGGAGCCCATTCCGCAGACGTCCATCACGAGCTTTTCCAACGTCAGGGTTGGCCGCTTCGCCCCTCCCCCCTTCAAAGCAAGGTCGGTAGCATAGAGGCCTTCAAAAACCTTTTGCAATTCTGAGACGGAAAAGTTTCGCGCCTGGGTCATGACCCCCTTGATGAAGTAGGGATTGATCCCGGCAAGGCGAGAGATGTCCTGCTGGGGGACTTTCTGCGCCATCAGGTCACGCACTCGCCAGAGCTGGCGAAAGTGCCGCGCGATCATGGCAAGAAGCATAAGCGGCGCCTCCCCGTCCCTGAGTATGGTGGCCAGGCTTCGGAGCGCCTTTACCACGTTTCGCTCCCCAAGGGCATTGGTAAGATCGAAAACACTCTCCACCTTCGTATCGGAGACAATTCCCCGCACATCCTCCACGGTGATCGTCTCACGCTGCCCCACGTACAGGGCCACTTTTTCCAACTGGGTGGAGAGTTCGCCCAGGTTGTTCCCCACCAGATAGACCAGCATCTCGGCCGCCGCCGGTTCGACCCGCTTGCCGAGCCCCCTTGCCTCCTCACGGATAAAGGCGCCAAGCTGATTCTCATAGGGGCGCTTGCACTCCACAAGCTCCCCCTTCTTCTTCATCTCCTGGAAAAATTTCTTCCGCTGATCCACCTTCTCCCCTACGAAGACGAGGCAGGTGGTTGGCGGAGGGTCGGCGACACAGGAAGCGAGAATCTCCAGGGCGGCAGCGGAGAGCTCTCCGGCCCGCTTCACGAGGACCATCCGCCGATCGGCGAACATGGGGAGAGTCTGGGCAACCGAGGCAACCTCGTCCCCCTTGCACTCGTTGCCGTAGAAGATATCCAGATTGAAATCGCGAAAATCGGGGGGGACGGCACTATCCATGAGCCGCTTCACGGCCCGCTCCATGAGGTGCGGCTCGTCCCCGTGGAAATAATAAAGGGGAGAAATCTCTCCCCGGTCCAAGGCTTTATTGAACTCGTCGATTTTCATGGGCTCGAAGGAGTCGGAACAGGGACTCCATGGACATCAGAAATCTTCCGTAAGGTGAATATAGACTTCCCGCGCCATCTTGCGGCAGATCTCCCGAATCGCGGCATCCTCGCTGTTCTGCTGGACAACCAGATCGGTCAGGGCGGGAAAATCCTGAGTAGAAGTGATGACACCCTTCCAGACCACCTGGCCGGTGTCGTTCCGACGCAGCGCCACCTCCGCAGTAACCGTGGCGCGGTATTCCTTGACCTCGTCCTTGGCGGTATAGGAGGCATGGGAGGTGCCATAGGTGAGGACAGTCCCCGAGAGGACGAGATCGCCCCCTCTCTCCACCAGCCGGGTACCTTCCCTCTTTGCCAATTCATCCACGATAATGTCGGTGAGGGTTGCTTCGATATTCGGCCTGAAGCTCCGGTTGGCAAAGATGGAAACCTGGAGGGTCTTACCTTCGAGCTCAGCCCCGCCCCGCGCCGGCCTCATGACGTGGTAGCCGCACCCGGCAATAACCAGCATGATCACGATTGCCGCCACAAGACGCACAATGCTCCCCTTCAGGGTCGGCATAAACCCGTCACCCCACCACGATATTGAGAAGCTTGCCCGGCACGTAAATCGCCTTCCGAAGCTGCTTCCCTTCGATCCACGGCTTTACCTTCTCGTCGGCGAAGGCGGCGGCCTTGACCTGCTCCTCGGTGGCGTCGGTGGCAACCGTCACCTTGCCGCGGAGCTTGCCGTTCACCTGGACCACGATGAGGAATTCCTCGTCCACAGCTGCTGATGGGTCAAAGGAGGGCCAGCCGGCAGCCTCCACGCCACCTTTGCGACCAAGGGCCTCCCAGAGCTCCTCCGCCACATGGGGAACGAACGGGGAGAGCATGATGACGACGCTCTCGATGGCTTCCGTAAGGAGCGGGCCGTATTCCGGCACATTTTTGGGCTCGAAGGCGTAGATGGCGTTCACCAACTCCATGATCGCGGCAATGGCGGTGTTGAAGTGGAAGCGCTCATCGATATCGTCGGTCACCTTGCGGATCGTTTTGTGGACGGCGCGGCGAAGGCCCCGGGCATCGTCGGAGAGGGAAGCCGGATCGACAGCTCCGCCTTTGCCGATAAAGGGGAGGAGATCGCAGACAAGACGCCAGACCCGGTTGAGGAAGCGGAAACTCCCGTCGACCCCCTGGTCGCTCCAGTCCAGGTCCTTCTCCGGCGGCGCGGCAAAGAGGGAGAAAAGCCGTGCGGTGTCGGCCCCGTACCGGTTGATCAGGGCATCGGGATCCACCACGTTCCCCTTGGACTTGCTCATCTTGGCGCCGTCTTTGATGACCATTCCCTGGGTGAGGAGATTCGTGAACGGCTCATCCACTTTCACATACCCCAGGTCCCGCAGAGCCTTGGTGAAAAAGCGGGCGTAGAGGAGGTGAAGCACCGCGTGCTCGATGCCGCCGATGTACTGGTCAACGGACATCCAGTACTCGGCCCGGGCCTTGTCGATGGGGCCGGCGGCGAAATCGGGGCAGCAGTAGCGGAGGAAGTACCAGGAGGACTGGACGAAGGTGTCCATGGTATCGGTCTCCCGGCGCGCCATCTGGCCGCACTGGGGACAGGGGACGTTCACAAAGGAGTCGAGCTTCTTGAGGGGGCTCCCCCCCTCGCCCGTAAACTCCACATCCATGGGGAGCACCACCGGCAGGTCCTTTTCCGGCACCGGCACCACGCCGCAGATGTCGCAGTAGATGACCGGGATCGGGTTCCCCCAGTAGCGCTGGCGGGAGATACCCCAGTCCCGCAGCCGGAAGTTGACGGTCTTGGTGCCGATCCCCTCCTTTGCCAGGTAATCGGCGATCTTCTCCTTGGCCTCGTCGCTCCGCAGCCCGTCAAAGGGGCCCGAGTTGACCATGGCCCCCACCTCGGTGTAGGCGGCGGCCATGGCGGCGGAATCAAGGGTTTCCCCTTCCGGTTGGATGACCACCTGGAGCGGCAGATCGTATTTCTTCGCAAACTCGAAGTCGCGCTGGTCGTGGGTCGGCACGGCCATGACCGCGCCGGTGCCGTAGTCGAGGAGGACGAAGTTGGCAAGAAAGACCGGCATCCGCCGGTTGGTCACCGGGTTGATGCAGTAGGAGCCGGTAAAGACCCCCTCCTTCTCGAAGTCCTCGGCGGTCCGCTTGATCTTGTCGGTCTTCTTCACCTTGTCGATGAAGGCCTCAACCTCGGCCCGGCGATCAGGGGTTGTCAGCTCCAGGGCCATGGGGTGCTCGGGGGCCAGGGACATGAAGGTTGCGCCGTAGAGGGTATCCTGGCGGGTGGTGAAGACCTTTATCTTGGCGAGGCTCCCCTCCACGGGAAAATCGATTTCACAGCCGTAGCTCTTGCCGATCCAGTTGCGCTGCATGGTCAGCACCCGCTCGGGCCAGCCGGGGAGTTTCTCGGTATACTCCAGAAGCTCCTCGGCGTAGTCGGTGATCCGGAAGAACCACTGCTCCAGCTCCTTCTGGGTCACCTCGCTGTCGCAGCGCCAGCAGGCTCCGTCCTCCACCTGCTCGTTGGCAAGAACCGTCTCGCACTTGGGGCACCAGTTGACGTAGGAGGTCTTCTTGTAGGCAATCCCCTTCTCATACATCTCGAGGAACACCTTCTGTTCCCACTTGTAGTAGTCAAGGTCACAGGTGGCCAGTTCCCGGTCCCAATCATACGAAAGACCCATCTTCTTGAGCTGGCTCCGCATGTAGGCGATGTTCTCGTAGGTCCACTTGGCCGGGTGACTCTTGTGCTGAATGGCTGCATTCTCCGCCGGCATGCCGAAGGCATCCCACCCCATGGGATGGAGGACATTGAATCCGCGCAGCCGCTTGAAGCGACCCACCACGTCGCCGATGGAGTAGTTGCGCACGTGCCCCATGTGGATGCGCCCCGAAGGATAGGGGAACATTTCGAGGAGATAGTACTTGGGCTTGGAAGGGTCTTCGGTGACCTTGTAGGTCTTGTTCTCCTCCCAGATTTTCTGCCACTTCTCTTCGACGTTTCGGGGGATGTATTTCTCTTCCACGGCGTGCTACCTCCGGTTGGCGGGTCAGTAAGGGATTAAAATCAAAGGTTTGTTTTTAGCACAAAAACGCCGGCCATGCAAACATGTTCACAGGGCCGGCGAGGGCGACGAAAGGTGATAGAGGCTGGTTCAGGGATGCATCAATAGAGCCTCTGGTGACATTTCTCGCAGTGGATGGGATCCTTGACGCTGAAGGCCATGCTGAAGCCATGGCAGGCGCCGCACGACTGTCCCTGCTCCATCTCCTTCATGGTATGGGATTTTCTCCCGACGCCGGCCACGATGATCTTGCTGTGGCAGTCGACGCAGCCGTATCCCTTGGCAGAGTGAGATTTATGGCTGAAGAGGACGCTCCCCACATCGCCGGGGAGCTCGTACTTGATCCCCTTGGTGGCCGGATGGCACTTCTCGCAGGCACCGGCGACGCCGAAGGCACTCTTGCCGTCATGGCAGGCACCGCACGATTTGCCCTTCTCCATGTCGGCCATGGTCCAGCGCCGATTCTCGGAATCAGGCTTGAAGAGGGCATCGTGGCAGTCGGCGCACGAATAGGCGTTGAGATGGAAGGTATGGCTGAAGAGAGCACCCGATTCCTTGAAGGAGATCTCCTTCACCGGATGGCACTTGGTACAGTTTTCCTTCGCGGTGAAAGCGCTTTTCCCATCGTGGCAGGCGCCGCACGAGCCCCCTTTCTCCATGTCGGCCATGGTGTGGCGCCTGGCCGATGCGCCGGCTCCGAAGATCCCGTTATGGCAATCGGTGCAGCCATGGAGGCCGGTGTGGAACGTGTGGCTGAAGCGGGTGACTCCCGTCTGGCGGACCGGTATCGCCACCTCCACCGTGGAGGTATGGCAGGTGCCGCACGATCCCTTGACGGTGAAGGCGGTTGAGCCGTCATGGCAGGCGCCGCAGGAATTGCCCTGCTCCATCTGCGCCATGGTCCAGCGCTTGTTTCCGGGACCGGAGAGGAAGAGCCCGTTGTGGCAGTCGCTGCAGGTTTGGGATTCCAGGTGCTTCACGTGGGGAAAACGGGCATCGTGGGGAAGGATCACATCCCGCAGGGGATGGCATTTGCCGCAGTTGGCGGCGGCAGTGGCGGCAAAGGCGGTCTTGCCGTCATGGCAGGCGCCGCACGATTTCCCCTGCCCCATCTGGGCCATGGTGAAGCTTTTTCGCCCCGCACCGGCGGTGAAGATGCCATTGTGACAGTCTCCGCAGCCATACATCTGCCGGTGGGAATCGTGCCGAAAGACGACCGTGCCGGCAGCCCCCGTCTTGAAGCTCACATCCCGCGTCTTCACGTGACAGCGGTCACAGTTGCCCCGGACGCCGAAGACGGTTTTGTCCTCATGGCAGACCCCGCAGGAGAGCCCCTTCTCCATTTCGGCCATAGTATAGCGGCGGCTGTTGACGCCACCGACGAAGATACCGCTGTGGCAGCTGCCGCACCCCAGCAGAGCGGTATGGATCTTGTGGCTGAAGAATGCATCGCTTTTCACAAAGGTCACATCCTTGACCGCGGTGTGGCACCGGCCGCAGTCCCCCTTGACCGAGAAGGCGGTACTGCCGTTGTGACAGCCGCCGCACGACTGCTGGGTCTCCATCTCCAGCATGGTGTAGCGCTTGCTCTTGGGGCCGGCCACAAAGAGCTTGCTGTGGCAGTCGCCGCAGACATGGCCGAATCCCAGGTGGGCAGCGTGGCTAAAGGTGGCGTCGGCAGCGAAAGGTATATCCCGCACCGTGTGGCACTTGGTGCAGTCCCCCTTGACCGAGAAGGCGGTTTTGCCGTCATGGCAGGCGCCGCACGAACGTCCCCCCTCCATCTCCTTCATGGTAATGTGGGGGTTATCGGTGCGGGCACCGAAGATGGCGTTGTGGCAGTCGGCGCAGCCGTAGGCTCCGAGCCCAAGGTGGAATTTATGACTGAAGACAACGGCGCCGAAATTGGGGATATCGACCGGCACCTCCTTCGTTACGTGGCAGCGGGTGCACGCAGCGAGGGCAAAGGCCCGCTTGCCGTTATGGCAGGCTCCGCAGGACTTGCCTGTTTCCATTTCCTTCATGGTCACCGGCGCCGCCTTGGTGCCGATCGCAAAGATCTTGTTGTGGCAGAGGGTACAGTTGCTGCCGAGGGCCTTCAGGTGAACCGGGTGGCTGAAGTCAATGGCGCCGGCGGTGTCGGTCTTGAACGTGACCACCTGGTAATCCTTGGCAAAGAGAAGCATCGGCAGAAGGAGGAGCAGCATGGCAGGAATGAAAAGACGTCTCACGGGGACTCCGAAAAAACTCAAAATGCATGTGGCAGAAATCGAAGCCAGAAGCACAACCTTCCATATCCTGGCTCCTGACTCTTTCAGGTTTAAGCGATATTTAGCAATTCCCTTGCCGCAGCAAGAATTCTGCTGGCCTGAATCGGTTTAATGAGGTAGTCGTTGGCCCCGAGCGCAAGACCCCGCTGGCGATCCTCGGCAGCTCCCTCAGTGGTAATGATCACGATAGGGATGTGCCTCAGGGCCGGGTCGCTGCGGACGAGGCTCACGAGTTTCAGGCCATCCATTATCGGCATATTGATATCGGTAAAGATCAAGTCGAAACTATCGCCCCCGAGCTTTCTCAGGGCGTCGACGCCGTCGGTCGCCTCCACCAGCGCAATATTGGGGAGTCGCCGCAGGGTAAAGGCGATAAGCTGCCGCATGGTGGGCGAGTCTTCAACGACGAGTATCCTCTTATCAGCCATGGTAATGGACCTCCGGTGCAGGAAACTACTTCGTCAGGAGATTGATGAATCCCTGCATGGTGGAGCGTTTGCGTTCAGAGTCCGAGTAGAGCCTGGAGCTGAATATGGCGGTTGCCGCATGGCCCGCGAGGAGCGTAAACAGTTCATAGTCCACCGGCACAAAGGCTTTTTTCTGGATCAGAAGCTTGTAGATGACGATGACTCCGATCACTTGATCCTTGATCTTGAGGGGTATGCAGACCATGGGATTCGAGAGGTCACGCACGTATCCCGCCGGATCCTCGACGAAGTGGCTTTCACCGGTAGCGGCGATGGCGCCGATGGTCCCCTCGCCGGGCCGCACCTTCGGCACATCATCAAGGGAAATGCCCTCGGCGGCAACGGCGCCCAGCAGGCCGGTCTTCTCGTCGATGAGCATGACGGCGAATTCCTCGGCCCCGATCAGGTTGATGATGATCTCTGTGATGACCTTGAGAACGTCATCAAAGTCGAGAATGGAGTGGAGTTGGTAGCTGGCTATGTAGAGGTTTGCCAGGTTGTTGTTTTCCTCTTCGATTTCCACATAGCGGGTGGCGAAATCATTGTTTTCGGCCTCAATCTGCCGGATGCGGCCGAGAATCTCGTCCTTTTCCCGCTCCAACTCCTCGATGCGGGCGGCGAGAAGCCGGTTTTCCTCGACAAAGGAAGCCGGGCCCCCTCCCTTGCGCTGTTGTTCCTCCAGTTGGAAAATCCGATAGCGAAGTCGCTCGTTCTCCTTGAGGAGATCCTGGGTGAATTCCGCGCCCTTCTTGAAGAGCTGGAGGAATTCGTCGGCCCGCACGTGCATCCCTTTTTCATCACCCTTGTCATCCATCGACATGACTTGCTCCCGGCACCACGCTTGTTTATACGGCGAGGCAGTTACGCATCGAACCCGTCGGCCTGCTAATCAAGGTCAGTGGCCACTCCGCAACGCATACGGATTTCCCGCGCAATCAGATCGAGGGGTATAACCTTATCAACCACACCCGTGGCGATGGCCTCCCTCGGCATTCCGAACACCACTGCCGAACTCTCGGCTTCGGCAAGGACTTGTCCTCCCGCTCCCTTGACGGCCCGCACCCCCCGGCTCCCATCATTCCCCATGCCCGTAAGGACTACGCCAAGGGTCCGCGGGCCAAAGGCATCGGCACAGGAGGCAAGCATGGCATCGACCGATGGAATGTAGCGATCCTCGGGAGATGGTTTGCGCACCCTCACCACCACTGAACCGGAGCTCTTCTCAAACACCATGTTGTGGCCACCGGGAGCAATCAGCACCCGCCCCGGCCACACCGTATCGCCGTCGGCCGCTTCCTTGACCTCGAAAACGGAGAGACGGTTGAGGCGCTCTGCAAAGGTTCGCGTGAAACCGGCGGGCATGTGTTGAGAAATAACGATCGCCAAGGGAAGGGCCTCGCGGAACGAAGAGAGAATCCTCTGAATCGCGGGGGGACCGCCGGTGGAAGAACCGATGGCCACCACATCGAGGCGGCACGGCACCACACGTCGCGGCTCCGCTTGCGCCTTTTTTCGTGCGATAGGAGGGGGAGCCAAAACCTCCATTTTCTCCCGGCGGATGATCTCCTTCATGTTCAGGGAAAAGACGCCCCGCACCTTCTGTTGGATATCGCCGGTTATGGTAAGGAGTTCCTCGGAAATCCCCTGGCTCGGTTTGGCAACGAAATCGACCGCTCCCAGTTCAAGAGCCTTGAAGACCTTCTCATCATCACTCTTGGCGCTGATCACAATGACCGGTGTCGGACAGTACCCCATGATGATCCGCAGGAGAGTGAAGCCATCCATCTTGGGCATCTCAAGGTCAAGGGTCACGAGGTCGGGCTTCAGATCAATGACTTTTCTGATCCCCTCCTCGCCGTCGTTGGCGTATCCCGCCACCACCACCTCGGGCATGCTTTCAAGCATTTTGATAATGGCCCGCCGGTTGAAGGCGGAATCGTCGATGACGACAACCCTGATTTTTCTCACAGTCCACCCCCTGCACCGCCCGGGAAGGGCTTCTGGTAGACCATGTCGTTCTTGAAGTGTTTAAGGATGAATGCCGTGGAGATATTCATGAGCGATTCGGAGTGACCCAGGAGGAGATATCCCCCTTCGCGCAGAGTCCGGTAAAAGGAGTCAATCACCTTTCGCCGTGCCAACTGGTCAAAGTAGATGATGACGTTGCGGCAGTATATCACGTCCATGCGGCCCAGCAGCGCGATGCGGTTCGCGTCGAGGAGGTTCAGGTGGCTTATGGTGACCAGCTCCCTCACCTTGTCGTTCACCCGGTACATTCCGTCCTGTTCGGTGAAGTAGCGACGGATGTAGCTGTCGTCGGTCACCCGGAAGGAAGACTTGCCATAGAAACCCTTGCGGGCCTGCTGAATCACCCGCTGACAGATGTCGGTGCCGATAATTTCCACCTGCCAGCCGGCGAAACCGCCCATTTCCAGCAGGAGCATGGCTATTGTGTAAGGCTCCTCGCCGCTGGAGCATCCGGCGCTCCAGATGCGGAGCGTCCGGTCGCCGCTCTTCATTTTCATCGCGCGCAGAGCGGGAATGATCTCGTCGGTAAACGCCTTGAGCTGGAACGCCTCGCGGAAAAAGTAGGTCTCGTTGGTGGTGAGGAGATCCATGATATCCGAGAGTTCCTGGTCCCTGTTCCGGTTATACTTGAGGAAATGGTAGTAGTCCCTGAATCCTGCGAGATGGTGAAACTGCAGACGCTTGGCGAGGCGCTTTTCCAGCAGGTAGGTTGCATCGCTATCAAAGTAGAGACCGCAATGATTGTAGATGAGATCCCGAATCAGGCGGAACTCCTCATCGGATAGTGGTATTTCCGGTTCCAGGCTGAACATTACCGCCACCTTCCGAGAAGATCCCGGAGCTCACCCCGTACGAGTTCGTCCTGCTCGGATTCCAGGGCCTTGCGCAGGTGCATGGCCGCTCCCTCGCCGAGAAGATGCGCCATGGCACGGGCAGTGGCACACCGCACGTCCCAGTGGGGGTGTCGGAGAAGCCTGTCCCGATACTCGTCAATCCAGGAGCAATCGCTGCGGGAGAGGATGTCGATGGCAGATTTCACCACCTCCTCGTCACTGTTCTCAAGGCCCCTTCTCACGAGCAGAAGTGCCCGGTCGTCCCCAAGACCGGCCAGGGCTTCGAGCGCAGTGATAAGCACGACCCCGTCCGCCTTGCCCAACAGATCCTCAATGGCATCAAGCGCCCGCTCGCCGCCTATCTTGCCGAGGCTCCTGAGGGCAGCGCACCGGACCCACGGGTCTTCGTCGTTGAGGGAAAGGATCAGAGAGCCCACGCTCCCCTCCCCCTGCACCTCACCGAGTCCCGTGGCTGCGGCGATCCGCACATCAGGATCCTCGTCCACCAGCGCCATGACCAGGTTCCCGAGGCATTCGGGAAGGCGTAGGCCCGCAAGAGCGGTCACAGCACTACGCCTCACAAGGGGGCTCTCATCCTTCACCAGAAGGGCAAGGCGCTCCGGATCGGCCAGAGCCGCGAATATCCGTGCGGCATCCCGTCTGTTATCGGGGTCGGGCGACGTGGAAAGAGTCCTTGCGATGGCAGCCACCTTCTCCCGACCGGCAGGGGCAAGGCGCACAAGAGCATCCACCGCTCCCTTGCGCACGTCTTGCTCGCTGTCGTCAAGCAGCAATCGGATCTGATCCAGCAGCCCGGTAAGGCCGATCTTACCAGCAGCCACCACGGCGGCATTGCGGACCGAGTACCGGTTGCTCGCCATGGCCTCGCCAAGATACGGCGCCGCACCACCAAAGCCCATTTCTCCCCACAGATAAATGATGAAGGTTTTTTCCTCGTCATCGGCTTTGGAGAAAGCTGCAAGCAATGCGGCCATCCCACCCTCACCCATAATCCGGAAACCCTGGAGACACGTGCGCCGAAGCCGCTCGTCGCGGCACCCCTCCAGAAGGGGCAGGGCCGCACGCTCATCACCGATAAGCGCAAGAATCCCCACAAGGGACTCCCTCACCTGCCGATCGGTGGTATCAAGGGATGCGATGAGGTCATCCACGCACGGTTTCCCCCTGAATCCCGTGAGCTGGTCGTCGACCTCCCGTGCGTACACCGCGGGGAGTCTCCCCCTGAGGCGCGCCAGGGCACAGGCCGCCGCTTCACGGACTGCCCGGACGCGGTCCTGGAGCCCCTCCAGGATTACCGGTACAGCATCACGGTCTCCCACTGCGCCAAGGCACTCTATGACGGGACGCTTCAGGAGAGGATCCGCTACAAGAGGAGCAAATACCGGGATGGGAACCGGTTCCCCAATCCGGGTAAGGGCGCCGAGAACCGAAAAGCGGAACCAGACATCACCCGTTGCCAGGGCCTCAACCAGAGGCGCAACCGCGCGAGGGTCGCCGATCTTGCCGAGATTCTCCGCCGCTGCGGCAGAAACGTTGGCATCGGGGTCCTGCAGTGCTTCCACGAGGGATGGAATGGATGAGCGGTCGCCGATGCTGCCGAGGATGTCGGCGACGAATTTCCGTACGTCATGGTCGGAGGCTTTGAGGTGATCAAGGAGAAGGGGCACACTCCGGGATTCCAGGCGCTCCAGGGCCTCCACTGCCGAGTTGCGGAGCCCTGCGTTGTCGGAGGATGCAAGCAGGCCGATGAGCCCGTTCAGGGTTGAGTCATCAAGGGGCACGGTGAGAAGCGTGTTGACCGCCTCCTTGCGTACCCGCCAACTCCCGTCTCCCATGGCTGAAAAAAAGAGTTCACGGCTCTTGGCGAGAGGATGGCGGCCCAGGCTGATTACGGCCTGTCGACGCTCCTCCTCGTCGGCACCAGTAAGTTGAGTACGGATGTGTTCAAGATCGCCCACTGACGGTCTCCTTGTCGAACTGTCGGAATTCCCGCGCACACGGCACGGGTATCCCCTTTTCCGGAATTACCGGGCGGGAGCTGCGCCCGATGTCCGTGAAAAGCCGGCGAGAGCCGATGTTTCGCGGCTGTTCAGAATAGTGTCAAGATTGAGAAGCATGATGAGGCTGTCGCGGACAAGGCAGACGCCGATCAGGTACTCGGTGCTGATCCCCTCGGCCACATGGGGAGGAGGCTTGATGTCATGGGCTTGGACCGTAACGACCTCGGTGACGTCGTCCACGACGAGCCCCACGAGTTGGCGGGACACGGTTACCACCAGAAGCCGTGATTCCTCCAGCGGAGCGCGATCAGGAAGCTCGAACCGCTTGCGCAGATCCATAACCGGAATGACCGTGCCGCGAAGATTGATTACCCCTTCCACAAAGGACGGTGTCCTGGGTAGCTTCGTCAGGTGCTGAGGCTTGAGGATTTCCTTGATCCTCATGATGTCAGCAGCAAAATTCGCATCACCCAGACGGAAACAGGCAAGCTGAATTTCCTGGATGTCAGTTTCCATCATCATCCCCCCTGGGGCAGCACATTAAATGGTTTCTGTCTGGCTCCCTCCCGTCATGGAGAGAGGAGGTCCTGAATTATCTCTATGATCTTTGCCGACTTGAACGGTTTGGTGACGTAGGCCGACGCGCCCGCCGCCATCCCTCGCGCGCAGTCCTGCTCACTCTTCTTGGCCGTAAGCATCACGACGGGAGTGTGTGCCGTTTCGGGGTTCTGCTTGATGCGCCGGCAGACCTCAAAGCCATCTATCTCAGGAAGCATGATGTCGAGGATGACCAGATCGGGCCTGGTCAAGCCGACTTGTTCAAGGGCGGCCACCCCGTCGGCAGCACCCACCACTTCATACCCCCTGGACGTGAGGAGAATGCTTTCAAGCTTGAGAAGGCTTTCCTCATCCTCGACGATCAGGATTTTTTTCTTCATCATGTCTGGACCCCTTCGCGCCATTAAAATGGGGGCGCGATCTCAGAGCAGCAACACGTCAAGAACCTTTTCCATGGCGAGCATAATGACGATCTTTCCGTCATGACGTCCGATACCGGATACAAATTCACGATCTATGCCATCGAGAACCGCAGGGGGCTGTTCCACGGTGTCTGCAGCAATCCGTACCACCTGGGTAACCTCGTCCACAAGAATACCACAGAGACCATCACCTTTCTTCACCACGATGATGCGCTCTTTCCCTCCCCCCCCTTCCCTGCACAGGCCAAGGCGCTCCCGGAGGGCGAACACGGGGATAATGATACCGCGCAACGAGATCACGCCGGCGATGAAGGGGGGTGCATGGGGAACCTCCGTCGTCTCCCGGGGCTTGATGATCTCCTTCAGTTCCATGATGTCGATGCCGTAAATCTCGTCGGCAACCCTGAAGCAAAGAATTTCGAGGGAAGACGAAGCTTGGACCGGGAGGTCGGTATCGTCTTCAACAGTGAGAACCTCATCAACAAGGGCAGCCTTCCTCCCTTCAAGGAGAACGGTCAGGGGATCGAGGACAACCGGCGGAGCAAAGCTAGTTTGGATAACCTCGTCATGGGGAAAGAACTCGTCATAGTGACCATCATCGGTCTCCTCCAGCGGAGGGGCGGGGGGGGTAACCGGCGGTTGCGCAACCCGGGGCTCCTCGCGTCGTCCTTCGCGTTCCTTCTGGGCCTTTTTCCTGATTTCGGCTATATCCATCATGGCAGTCGATCCTTTGACCTCAGTAGAGGCTCGCTTCGTCACGCAACTCTTCCACCAGCGATGCGTCGATCCAGGCAGAGTCCTTCCCGAACCCCACCAGCAGCGCATTGGTCGCCAGGATGTTGATCTTGCGCGGCACCCCGCCCGACAGTTCGTAAATCCGCCGGATGGCATCCGGGGAGAAGAGCCCCTGGGGTCCGCCGGCCACCTCCACCCGGAAGTCCACGTACTCAAGGGTTTCCTCAAGGCTCAGGGGCTGGAGGTGGTAGTGCATGGCAATCCGTTGACGCAGGGCTTCATGACCCGGCTGGGACAGCATCTCCCTCAGCTCCGGCTGCCCCATGAGAATGACGCTCATGAGGTTGCGGTCGTCCAGCTGGAAGTTGGTCAGGAGCCTGATCTCGTCGAACACCTCCTGGTCGGGGATCAGCTGAGCTTCGTCGATGATGATCACCGGACAGCGCTTCTCCCCGTCAAGCCGGTAAACCGCCTCGGTGAGCTGGCGCAGCAGTTCGTCCTTGGCCGCCGCCGGCTCCTGGATGCCGAGACTGCGGGCCACGGTGCGGAGGAACTCCAGGGCCGAAAGGCGCGGATTGACGATGAAGCAGAAGCAGCCGTCATTCCCCACGGCATCCATGAGCGCCCGGGAGATGGTGGTCTTGCCGCAGCCGATGTCGCCGGTGAGGAGAGCCAGCTCACGCTCTTCCACCGCATACTGGAGCCGCGCCAAGGCCTCCCGGTGCCCCGGCGACAGGAAGAGGTAGCGAGGATCCGGGGTCTTCGAGAACGGCTTTTCGGTCAGCCCGTAGAACTCCCTGTACATCTACCCTCCGCTCCGGAAAGCCTCGCCGATGATCCCCCCCACGTCGAGCACGAGGATCGTCCGCTGGTCCCCCAGGTCCGCCGCGCCGGTTATCCCCCGGTACCCCTTGAACATGTCCCCCAGTGACTTGATGACGATATCCTGCTGCCCCATGAGGTCGTCGACGATGACCCCGAGCCGTTTCTCCGCCACCCCTACCACCACAACGTAAAACTCGGCTTGAGTTGGCTTCGTACGCGGAACGCCGAAAAAGCGCTCCAGCCGCACAAGCGGGAGGGTCGTCTGCCTGAGTTGGTATACCTCCTTACGCTCCACGGTATCGATGTCATTCTCGGTGACGATGATCGTCTCGAGCACCGACGTGATGGGAAGAGCGTAGGTGCGCCCGGCGGTGGAAACCAGAAGCGCCTTGATGATGGCCAGGGTGATGGGAAGGGTGATGATGATCTTGCTCCCCTGGCCGAAGATGCTCTCGATGTCCACCATCCCGGAGACGGCGGCGATGTTGTTTTTAACCACATCCATGCCGACGCCGCGGCCCGACAGTTCGCTCACCTTATCGGCGGTGGAAAAACCGGGAAGGAAAATGAAGTCGAGGGCCTCCCGGTCGGAAACCCCTTCCAGAGTCTTGATGAGCCCCTTCTCCAGGGCCTTCTTCTTCACCTTATCGATATTGAAACCCCGACCGTCGTCTGACACCTCGATGACGACGTGGTTCCCCTTCTGGTAGGAGGAGAGTCGGATGGTCCCCCGCTCGGGCTTGCCGGCGGCCACCCGCTCTTCCGTGGTCTCCAGTCCATGGTCGATGGCATTGCGGATGATGTGAACCATAGGGTCGGCGATATCCTCGATGATGAGCTTGTCCAGTTCAGTGTCCGCGCCAAAGGTCTTGAGGTCGACCTTTTTCCCCTGTTCCCGGGAAACCTTCCGGACGATGCGGGCCATTTTCTCGAAAAGTTGCCCCACCGGGATCATCCGGATCTCCATGACCCCCTTCTGCAGTTCCGTGAGCTTGCGGTCGAGCCCCTTGGCCGCCTTGCCCAGCTCGATGGCCAGGGACGAGAACCCTTCGAGCCTCATGCGTGTCGCCAGCATCGATATGATGGAATGGGAGAGGACCAGCTCCCCCACGATGTTCATGAGATCGTCCAGCTTGCCGATGTCGACCCTCACCGTGCGGCTCATGCTCTTGGCGGTCATGTCGTCGCCCTGGCCGGCTGGAGCGGGGACCTCGGCCGAAACGGGAATAGGCGCCTGCGGTGTTGCGGGAACTGCCTCGGCATTACCAGGCGTAACCGCTGCAGGTGGCACGGCGGCAGCCGCACCGATCCGGGTGACCTCAACATTATCCCGGTCGATGAGTCCGGTAACATCATCGAGCGCGAGATCGGTGCCGTAGAGAATCTCGAAGTCGATCATCGACTCGGGAGTGGCGCTGGCACTGGGGAGGGTGCTCACCACCTCTCCCGACTTCTTCAGGACTTCCGAGATCTCCCCCAGATCCTGATCGAAGGACATGAGGCTGAAGGAGGCATGGATGGAGTAAATGGTCCGCCCCTTCTTCACATTCTCCAGCAGCCGGTGTTCCTCGTATTCGGTGAGGGAGTTGAGGACTTTCTCCGGCAGGCCGAGCTTCTGGAGGGGAGACTCGCCGCCACCCTCCTGGGCTGTGGCGCAGTCATTGAGCCGCTGAATCGCATCGGCAATGGCGGACGAGAAATTTTCTCCGGTGCCAAGCCCCCGCACCACGGAACCGAGGAGTTCCATGGCATCGAAGAGAATGTTCATGGTGGCATTGGTGAGGGGAATTTTGCCGAGGCGGAGTGAATCGAGGAGGTTTTCCAGGTTGTGGGAGAGCTGCTGGATGTCGGCGAAGCCGAACATGCCGGCAAGCCCCTTGAGGGAGTGGGCGCCGCGGAAAATGGCATTGAGCAGGTCCGGATCACACTCCCCGCTGTCGGCGCAGTCGCCGAGGGTTCCCAAGTCGGTACTCAGTCGATCGACAATCTCTTCGGCTTCGGCCAGAAAGTCTTCCACGGCCCTGCCGGACGTATCATTTGAATTTGCCATGGATAACCCTCAGGCCGTGTACTGTATGATCAACTCCTGCAAACGCGCCGGATCGAACGGCTTCACCAGATATTCGTTGGCACCGAGGGCGAGCCCCTTTTCCCGGTCACGCTCGCTCCCTTCGGTGGATATGATGAAGAGCGGGATATGGCGGTAATTTTCACTCCCACGGACGAAGCTCACAAGCTCAAGCCCGTTGATGTCGGGCATATTGATATCGGTTATGATCAGGTCAACGGGTTCCCGAGGCAGAAGCCGAAGGGCTTCGAACCCGCTCGCCGCCTCGGAAACCAGATATCCGCCGAGGGACTCGATGGTCGCCACCAGAAGGGACCGCATGGTCGACGAGTCTTCCGCTATGAGGATTTTCTTCACGTTACACTCCGAAGTTTACTTTCCAGCAGCGCCTTTTCCATGACCAGCCCGGCCTGGGACAGAAAAATCTCCAGGGCCTCGGTCCCGACGATTGGCCTGCGCTCGGCCTGATTGTCGCCGTAGAGGACAGCAATCACCTCTCCACCACTTACGATCGGCCCGAGAAAAACCTCGTGGGGAATATCCACACCGATGCGGCCAAAGAGATAACGATTCCATTCATTGGCTTCGGGACGGACCACTGCCGGGTGTTTCGCTTCAATAACCCCGCTGAACAGCGATGGCTCTCCCCTCGGTATGCGGAGCGACCTGATCCGCTCGTCGGCGCCGCCGCCGCGGTCGTCGAGGCCAAACTGACCGAGCCCCGCAACCTCCTCCTTCAGTACCCTGAAAATTACCGCGCGTGCCATGAACTCCGCGGCAAACCGCAGAACCAGCAGGGTTATGCCGCATCCCAGCTCCGGATTGTGCAGCTCTTCGAGCATCCCCCGCAACAGGGTCATCCGGTCAGCGTGGTTGTAACCCTCCTCACCGGTCTTCGCCAGCTCCTCTCCCATTTCGAGACGAAGCTCCTCGCCGATGTTGATGTGCCCCGGCGGCGCAGGCACCACGATACGCCCTTCAGGAGGCTGGGGGACACGGTGGTGCTCCTCCTCCCGGGAAACATCCTCACTGCGGCGGTCCTGCTTCGCCTCAGCCATCAGGAACCGGGGATTGAGCCCCTGCTCCAGCATGAACTGGAGGGGATCCACCCTGATGGTGCCGGCAGTGGCCACGTTGTCCTGGAGAACGAATTCGAATGTCCCTTCCACCCAGGCAAAGAGCGTATAAACTACCCGCTCCACCTGCTCCCGGGCCACATCTTCGACAACGGTGGCAGGCACGCCGAATCGCCGCACCAGTATCGATCCCAGCCGCTCCTGGAATCCTTCGCTTTCCTGGCATGCAAGGGCTGACCGCAGGGTTGCAAGGTCGAGCTTCCCCTTGCGGATCAGGACCTCACCGATATTCTCCAGGAGGGTGCTGGAGGTGGCCTGGATCACCTGACCGAGCCGGAAGACGATGGTCCCTTCACGCCCCCGGCTCTTGACCCGCAGAATCCCCGACTTTGATGAAAGGCTGATGATCTGTAAAATCTCACCCAGCCCCAGATCTTCAAGACTCCCGACAAGGCTCATGGCATGAGAGGGTCAAAAACCCGGAAAACAGTGGTAGAAACGGCGCTCATCATAAACTACTCGTCCGGTTCAAGTAAAGCACGTTTACTCCCGGCGCTCCCTGCCCCGGAAGATGATCTTGAGGGGGCTGCCGGTGAAATCGAACGCCTCGCGGAACTTGTTCATGAGGTACCGCTCGTAGGAAAAATGCACCCCCTCCGGCTGATTGGTAAACAGAACGAATGTGGGCGGCTTCGTCCCCACCTGGGTGGCGAAGTAGAACTTCACCCGCCGCCCGTGGGAAAGGGGGGCGTGGTGTTTCTCCACCGCCTCGGAGAAGACCCGGTTCAGGTCGGAGGTGCTTACCCGCTTGGAGTACTGGGCCATGACCCGCTCCACCTCCTCCATGACCCGGTTGATCCGTTGGCCACTCTTGGCTGATACAAATACTATCGGCGCAAATGAGAGATACTTGAATTCCGTCTTGATCTGGTCGACGAATTTCCCCAGGGTGCTGTTGTCCTTGGCCAGGGTGTCCCACTTGTTGACCACGAAGATGCAGGCCTTTCCCGCCTCAAAGGCGTAGCCGGCGATCCGCTCGTCCTGCTCCGTGACCCCTTCCTCGGCATTGATAACGATGAGGACCACGTCGGCCCGCTCGATGCTCCGCAGGCTGTCTACCACGCTGTACTTCTCCAGCTTCTGGGTGGTCTTCCCCTTGCGCCGGATCCCGGCCGTGTCGATGAGGAGATAGCGCTTCTTGTTGCAGGCGAAGAGAGTATCGACGGAATCCCGCGTGGTGCCGGGTGTGGGGTTGGCCACCACCCGCTCGAAGCCGAGGAGGCGGTTCACCAGGGACGACTTCCCCACGTTGGGGCGCCCCACCACGGCGATCCGGGTGATATCCTCGTCATCAAGGCGGGTCGAGCTTTTGGGAAGGGCCGCCACCACCTCCTCCATGAGGTCGATCACCCCGCGGTTGTGCTCGGCAGAGATGGTGTGGAGGGTGCCGACCCCCAGGGTGTAGAAATCGGCTGCCTCGTTCTCCAGCTTCTCGCCGTCCACCTTGTTGACCACGAAGAATACCGGCTTTTTCACGCGGCGGAGCATCTCTACCACCTCCACGTCGGAGGGGGTGAGCCCTGCCCGGCCGTCCATGAGGAAAATGATGACATCCGCCTCCTCCATGGCGAGCTGGGACTGCTCCCGCATCTGCTGCAAAAGCCGGTCCTCGCTCACCGGCTCGAAGCCGCCGGTGTCGATGAGGATAAATGGCGTCTCAAAGCGGGTAACGGTTTCGTAATTCCGGTCGCGGGTGACGCCGGGCATGTCGTCGACGATGGCCTTGCGGCGCCCCACGAGACGGTTGAACAGGGTCGATTTCCCCACGTTGGGGCGACCCACTATGGCAACGAGTGGCATCATGTGTATCCAAGCTCCTTCAGCATCCGCTCGTCTTCGCTCCAGTCCTTGCGGACCCGGACGAAGAGTTCCAGGAAAACTTTCGTATTGAGTAGTTGCTCGATCTCGACCCGGGCCGCCGAGCCGATCTTCTTGAGCATCGCCCCCTTCTTACCGATGATGATCCCCTTCTGGGAATCCCGTTCCACGGTGATGGTGGCGGCAATGGAGACGAGGCCTCCGTCCTCCCGCTCCTTGAAGCTGTCCACCTCCACGGCGGTGGCGTAGGGAACCTCGTCGCGGGTCATGCGAAAGACCTTCTCCCGGATGATCTCCGCGGCAATGAAGCGCTCCGGCACGTCGGTCAGGATGTCGTCGGGGAAGTAGACCGGTCCCTCGGGAAGTGCCCTCCGCACCAGTTCCACCAGGTGGTCGACACCGTCGCCGGTGCCGGCCGACACCGGCACGATCTCCCGGAATGGATAGCGGTCCTTGTAGGCGGCGATCCGCTCCAGCACCGCCCCCTTCTCCGTCAGGTCCACCTTGTTGAGAACCAAGAATACCGGGGCCGTGGCACCTGCAAGAACGTCGATGATCTCCTGTTCCTGTTCCCCCGGCTTCTGGTTCGCCTCCACGAGGAACAGGACCAGATCCACCTCCCGGATGGCGGAGAGGGCCACCTCCACCATGTACTTGTTGAGCCGCGAGCGGGCCTGGTGGATTCCCGGCGTGTCGATGAAAACGATCTGGGCGCCCGGGATGTTGTGGATCCCCTGTATCCGGTTACGGGTCGTCTGGGGCTTGTCCGAGGTAATGACGATCTTTTCGCCGAGAATCCGGTTCAGCAGAGTCGATTTCCCCACGTTGGGGCGCCCGATGATGGACACGAATCCGGATCGGAACGGTTTATCTGACAAAGTGCAACTCCTTTCGTGAAACGTGCAGGTCAATCCAGCACGTTGCCGGCAATGGTTCCGCCGGAATAAACAATTTCGAGATCGTAGGGGGAGAGGTGCGAGCTGCCGGTGATCCGCTTCACCGCCACGCCGGACCGCTCCCGGAGACGGACGAGATTACGGCGGTGCTGCCCCGCCACATCGGACACCCGCCGGGGCGCGCAGGCAACCTCCATATCGGAACCGGCGGGAATCCCCGCTGCCAGCCGCTGGAGAAGATCGAAAAAGAGTTCGCTTTCCGCAAGCTGCCGAAATGCCGGATGCCACGGACCAGCCAGGACCGTCCCGGGCCGCTCCAGCTCTTCCGTAGGCTGGAGACCAATCCTGATCACCGGCACGCCGGCAGAGATACACCGGCGGAGCATGGCCGCGCAGAGGGAAACGGCATCGTCGAGGGCCAGTGGGGTGTAGTCACCTGAGCGCCAGAGTTCCGCCAGCCGGGTTCCCTCCACAACCACCGTGGGATAGATGCGCACAAAGGCTGGAGATAGGGCAAGGATCCGTTCGAGAGATTCAATGGCCGAATCTGCGGTATCGCCGGGAAGTCCCGGCATCAGTTGGGCGCCGATGTCGATGCCGGCCCCGCAAAGAGACGCGAACGCCTCCTCCACATGGGCTGCCCCATGCCCCCTGCCGGCCGCGGCGAGAACTGCATCATCCATGGACTGGACCCCCAACTCCACGGTGGCCACGCCACGGCTCGCAAGGAAGCGTGCCGTTTCACCGTCAACCGCATCGGGTCGGGTGGAAAGCCTCACCCGGGCCACGCTCCCCGTTGCCATGAGGGGCTGTAACGGCGCCAGGAGCTGTTCCTGGTCACTCCGAGGGAGGCTCGTGAAGGTGCCGCCGTAGAAGGCCACTTCCAGGGGCCGCCCCCGGCCGCACGCGGCATAGCGGTCAATGGTGGCGATCATCTCCGCCGGCTCCGGAAGCCCGGGCCGCTGGCCGGAAATCCGCTCCTGGTCGCAGAATACACACTGATGGGGGCATCCCTGGTGTGAGATGAAAAAGGGAACGATGAGCGGCTTCATCCTTCTCCTTCGGCAGCGAGCAGTGCGAGCCCCTGCCGGGCAGCCACCTGTTCCGCCTCCTTCTTGCTCCTGCCAGTCCCCTCCCCCATCCGCTCTCCGGCCACCAGGGCAGTTACCGTGAAACGCCGATCGTGGGGAGGGCCGTCAGTGGCGATCAGCTCATAGGTGGGCGCCGTCCCGAATCGGGTCTGAACCATTTCCTGAAACTCGGTCTTGAAATCCCGCCCCGTGGCCCCGGAAGCAATGCCGGCCAGCAGGGGAGAGAAGTCCTGCTCCACGATCCGTTCGACGGGGCCAAGGCCGCCATCCAGGTAGACTGCTGCCAGCAGGGCCTCATAGGTATTGGCCAGAAGCGACCGGCGCTCCCGTCCGCCGCTCCGCTCCTCGCCCCGCCCCAGGAGCAGATGGCTACCAAGCCCCCGAGCCGAGGCCAGCGCCGCAAGGGTTTCCTCCCCCACGAGCGACGCCTTCATCCGGGCCAGCACCCCCTCGCGGCTCTGGGGAAAGCGGGCAAAAAGCATCTTTCCCACCAGGAGCCCGAGCACCGCATCACCCAGAAATTCCAGGCGCTCGTTGTCCCGAATCCCCTCCTCTCCGCGGCGCTCGTTCACCCAGGAGCGATGGGTAAGGGCCTCAGCCAGGAGCTGCCGATTGACAAAGCGGTAGCCGATGCCGGACTCCAGATCCTCTACCATCTCAAGACCCGCACTTTTGTCCTCCACAAACCGTTCCCCCATAGACGAAACACTATACCCTGAATCCGCCGTATTTATCAATAATTATGCGACTTGCCGGGGATTTTTACCTTGATTTACCCTGGTCTCTTCCCTATAATTCAGCTTTTACAAAATGGAAGGGCAGTGCAACCCTCATGGGTTTTTTTATCACATTTGAAGGAATAGAGGGGTGCGGCAAGTCGACCCAGGTACGGCTGGCCGCCGAACGTCTCAGCCAGGCCGGCCATGAGGTGGTGGTGACCCGGGAACCGGGGGGATGCCCCATCGCCGACGCAATCAGGGCAATTCTCCTGGACGCCGGAAACAGTGCCATGGTGCCCATGACCGAACTCCTCCTCTATGCGGCGGCCCGTGCTCAGCACGTGGCAGAGGTGATCGAACCGGCTCTGAACGCCGGGAAAATCGTCCTCTGCGACCGCTTCACCGACTCCACCATGAGCTACCAGGGATTCGGCCGAAAGCTGGATCGGGAACTGATTGCCCGGCTCAACACCCTGGCCGCCGGCAGCATCAGACCGGATCTGACCCTTCTGCTCGATTGTCCCGTGGAGACGGGGCTTGCCCGGGCCATGGCCCGGATCAACGCAAGCAGCGCGGCCCGGGAGGAGCGGTTTGAGCAGGAGTCCATCCTCTTCCACGAGCGGATCAGGGACGGCTTCCTTTCCCTCGCCGCCAGCGAACCGGCGCGGTTCGTGGTCCTGGACGGCAGTGGCGGCATCGAAGAGACCGAGGCCCTCGTGACGGAGGCGATTCTTTCCCGCCTTGCCGCATCCCCTGCAAGGAGGTAGGCGGTGCCCTTCTCCCGCGTCATTGGCCAGGACACCCCCGTCAACGTTCTGCGGCGTGCGCTTCGCTCCGGCAAGACCGCCCATGCCTACCTGTTCGAGGGAATCGCCGGATGCGGCAAGGGAACCACGGCTCTCGCTTTTGTGGAGGCTGCCTTCTGCGGGCATGATGATGGGTGCGGCACCTGCCCCTCCTGCCGGAAGATGGCGACGCTGCAGCACCCCGATCTCCACCCGGTGGAACCCGACGGGGCGTTCATCAAGATAGACCAGGTCCGGGAACTCCAGCGCGAACTGGTGCTTCGCCCCATCGAGGCGCCGCTCAAGGCATGTATCATCAGGGATGCGGACAGGCTCAATCCGGCAGCAGGCAACGCCCTCCTGAAGACCCTGGAGGAACCGCCGGGCAATGCCCTGATGATCCTCCTCACCACGAACCTGGACGGGGTCCTTCCCACGGTCCGCTCCCGCTGCCAGCTTTTGCGCTTTGCGCCCCTTCCCGAGGAGCTCATCGAGGAGCGACTGGAGGCAGCCGGCCGGGACCGGGCCGCCGCCCGTCTTGCCGCATCCCTTGCTGGCGGAAGCCTGGGGAAAGCCCTCGGGGATGAGGAAGCGGACACGGTGGACCGGCAGGCGCTTCTGGAGCGGCTCCGGACCCTCTCCCTCAGCGACACGGCCCCCCTCTTCGCCGCGGCCGAAGAGATGGCCGCCAACCGGGAACAGGCCCTGAAGCAACTGGACGTGCTCGCGTCGCTCCTGCGCGACATCCTCCTCATCCAGGGGGGGAGCGACGCCGTGGTCAACCGCGACATCATGCCGTTCCTCGAAAGCGAGGCGACGCGCCTGTCGCGGGAAAAGAATCTCGACCGCATAAGCAACACCATGGAGGCCCGCCAGGCCCTCATGCGCAACGCCAACCCGCGGCTCACCCTCGACGTGCTCCTGATGCGTCTGGCGGGGTAAACGCCGCTTGTATTTTTTTCGGAGGACAACTTGGTAAAGATTGTGAAGGCTCAGTTCCACACCGCCGGCAAGCTCTACGACTTCGGGGCGGGCGATCTCGACCTCAAGCCGGGGGACAAGATCATCGTCGAGACAGAGCGGGGGCGGAGCATCGCCACCGTCGTCACCCCCCCCCGGGAATACGAAGAGGCCCAGGTACCCGAAGGGCTCAAGACCGCTATCCGGATCGCCGAACCGTCGGATCTCGCCTCGGCTGCCCGCAACGACGCCCGGGAGCAGGAAGCCTACGCGTTTTGCCTCCGCAAGATCAAGGAGCGGGGGATGGAGATGAAACTCGTCAAGGTGGAATACCTTTTTGACGGGAGCAAGGCCATCTTCTACTTCACCGCCGATGGACGGGTCGATTTCCGGGAACTGGTCAAGGATCTGGCCCATCAGTTCCACACCCGCATCGAGATGCGTCAGATCGGCGTCCGTGACGAATCGAAGATGATCGGCGGCATCGGCATCTGCGGTCGAGAACTCTGCTGTTCGTCGTTTCTGCGCGAGTTCGAGCCCGTATCGGTCAAAATGGCCAAGGAACAGAACCTGGCCCTCAACCCCACGAAAATCTCCGGACAGTGCGGCCGGCTCCTCTGCTGTCTCGGCTACGAGTACGAAACCTACTGCTCCCTCAAGAAATGCCTCCCCAAGTGCGGTAAAGTTGTGAAGTGCGGCAGCACCGAAGGGGAAGTCATCAAGCAGAACATCATCGAGGGGACCGTCTTCGTCAAGACCGACGACGACCGGATTGTGGAACTCAAGGGGGAGAGCATCAAGCCCGAGGACATCTCGGAGCGCCCCAAGCCCCCACGCCGGGAGGGTGGTCCCAGGGAGCGGGAGAAGGAACCGCAAAACTCCTCCGACAATCAGCGGCGGGAAAAGCCACGGGACCGTGAGCAGAAACCGGGAGACGACGGCGAGCAGCGCCGGGAGCGCGATACCAAAAAGAACCAGGACCAGCAGCGCGGAGAACGCGGCAACCGTGATCGCCGCGGCGGCAAAGGCAGGGACAAGGATAAAAAGGAGCCGAAATGAGCCGAACGTTCTATGTCACGACCCCCATCTACTACGTAAATGACGTACCGCACATCGGCCATGCGTACACGACCCTCGCCGCCGATGTCCTTGCCCGCTACAAGCGGCTCAAGGGGTATGATGTCTTTTTCCTGACCGGGACCGACGAGCACGGCCAGAAGGTGGAGAAGGCCGCCAACGCCGCCGGCGAGACCCCGCTGGAGCTGGCCGACCGGGTGGTGAAACGTTTCCAGGCCCTCTGGGAAAAGCTGGACATCAGCTACAGCGACTTCATCCGCACCACCCAAGAGCGCCACAAGAAGGGGGTAACCCACCTCTTCCGGGAGGTCATGGCAAAGGGTGACATCTATCTCGGCGAGTACGAGGACTGGTACTGTACCCCCTGCGAGACCTTCTGGACCGAAACCCAGCTCATCGACGGCAAATGCCCCGACTGCAACCGTCCCGTGGAAAAGCTCAAGGAGGAGTCCTACTTCTTCCGGATGAGCAAGTACCAGGAGCAGCTCCTGGCCCATATCGAAGCGAACCCCGACTTCATCCAGCCCAAGAGCCGGCGCAACGAAATTATCTCCTTCGTCAAGGAAGGGCTCCGGGATCTCTCGGTTTCCCGCACCTCCTTCAACTGGGGGATTCCGGTACCGGGTAACGAGCGACACGTGATCTACGTCTGGTTCGACGCCCTCACCAACTACATCACGGCCCTCGGCTATCCCGACCAGGCCGGTGATTACGGGAAATTCTGGCCCGTGGACGCCCACCTCATCGGCAAGGACATCCTCCGCTTCCACGCGGTCTACTGGCCCACCTTCCTCATGGCCGCCGGACTTCCGGTGCCGAAGAAAGTCTTTGCCCACGGCTGGTGGACCGTCGAGGGTCAGAAGATGAGCAAGAGCCTCCAGAACGTGGTGGAGCCCAACATGCTCGTGGACAAGTACGGCATCGACGCGGTCCGCTACTTCCTCCTGCGGGAGGTCCCTTTCGGCCTCGACGGGGACTTTTCCCACGCGGCCCTCGTCCACCGGATCAACTCGGACCTTGCCAACGACCTGGGGAACCTCCTCAGCCGCTCCACCGCCATGGTGAACAAGTACTTCGGCGGCATCCTCCCCCAACCGGGAGCCATGACCGAACTGGACGCCACCTTCCGGGCCAGGACCGAGGCGATGATCGGCCAACTCGAGTCATGCATGGATGAACTGGCCTTCAGCAAGGGCCTTCAGGCAATCTGGGAAGTGATCTCCGCCGGGAACAAATATATCGACGAGAGCGTCCCCTGGACCCTAGCCAAGGATCCGGCCCAGAAGGAGCGTCTCGGCACCATCATGTACACCCTCCTGGAGGCCCAGCGGATCGTGCATACGCTCCTGTCGGCCTTCATGCCGCGCACCGCGGCCAAAGCCCTCGGCTATCTGGGCTGCACGGAGGCACCCAGGGACGAAGACCTGGCGTGGGGCAAGCTGGTTCCGGGAACACAGATTGCCAAGGCAGAAGCGCTTTTCCCGCGAATCGAAGACAAAGCTGAGTAGGGTGAAATGTAAGGGCGATCCTTGTGCTGTGCGCTGAAGCGCGTCGGCGCACAAGTGATCGCCCTTTTTTCGTGGAAGGGGCAAGATTCGCCCCTACGGTCCCGCAGGAGGTCTCAGTTCCCCGGAAGCGAAAAGAAAGAAGAACCTGAAGAGGCAGTACTTGTAGAACTCGCTGAAGAGGAGCCGGAAACTCCCTTGGTCGCGCCACCACGCTTCCTTGAGATTGACCGTATCGACCGGATGGGGGTAGATGGCGATGTCCCGGGGAAGCGTGCTCCTGAAGATGAGGGTCGCCCGTTTCATGTGGTAGCGGGAGGTGATGAGACTAATCGAGCGGATATCCTTTCGATCAATGATCTCCCTGCCATAGAGGGCATTTTCCAGGGTGTTCCGCGATGCTTTCTCCAGAAACACCCGGTCGGCGAGACTTTCCCCCTTCCGATCCTGAAACAGTTCCTGCTTCCGCACCATAGGGTCGACCCCGATGAGAAAGAGGTACTTTCCCTTCTTCTCCCTGAAGAGCCGTATCCCCTCTTCCACCCTCCCCCGTCCCCCGGCAAGGACCACGATGGCGTCGGTGGCGATGTCGCGCTGCCGCACGGAAAAGGTCTTGTAGGCGAAGTCCACGAAGAGGACCGTCGCCACTACCAGAAAGATCACCAGAAGCGAGAAAAGGCCACGAAAAAAGAGCGCCATTGCACCACCTTACCAGAATATTTCACTTGCAAAGCCGGTTACTGTCTGCTATAAGAGAGAGCTTCAGAAACCATCGAGAGGGAGTAGAGCCATGTCGAGAAAATGTGAAATCTGCGGCAAAGGTCCCAGTTTCGGTAACAATGTCAGCCACGCCAACAACAAGACCCGCACCACGTGGTACCCGAACCTGCAGAAGGTGAAGGCCGTCAGGAACGGTGGCGTCCAGACCATCAAGGTCTGCACCCGCTGCATCCGCTCCGGCCACGTCACCAAGGCCATCTAAGAACCGGGGGGCTCGTTGCCCCTCGGACACGTTCCGCACCCAACAAACGACTCAGCCGCAGCGCATCCGCGTCTGCGGCTTTTGTCGTCTCTTATTCTCCCCGTGAAACCTCTCAGCAGAGGGCAAGCACCTCAATTTCCACCAGGGCGCCGCGGGGAAGACCTTTCACCTCCACCGTGGAACGCGCCGGCGGCTCTGCGGAAAAACGACTCCCGTACACCTCGTTGACTACCCCGAAATTGGCCAGATCGGTCAGAAAGATGGTCGTTTTCACGACGGCGTCAAAACCGAGGCCGGCCTCGGCCAGTACCGCAGCAATATTGTCCATGACCCGGTCGGTCTGCTCCCTGATCCCCCCGGGCACGAATTCTCCGGTTGCGGGATCCAGCGGTATCTGCCCCGAGAGGAACAGGAGGCCCCCCGCCTTCACTGCTTGGGAATAGGGTCCGATCGCCTTGGGGGCCTTGTCGGTGGAAATAATCTCCTTCATCGCATGCTCCTCCTACGACTTCATCCGTTCCACATGGGTGACGCCGTTGACCTTCATGATATTGTTCATGACCCGGTTCAGGTGCTCAAGGCTCGTGACGTCCACCTCGAAGATGTTGACCCCGCGCCGGTCCACGGTGCTCTGAATGGAGGCGCTCGATATGTTCGCCTCGCAATTGGTGATGGCAAGGGTGATGTTGGCCAGAATCCCCTTCTGGTCGTGACAGGAAACCCTGATCTTTACCGGCAGGGCCGCCCTGCGCTCGCGGTTCCAGCTCACGGCGATCCGGCGTTCCGGATCATTCTCGAGGGCAATGGGGCAGTCGATGGTGTGGACGGTCACTCCCCGCCCCCGGGTGATGAACCCGACAATTTCGTCTCCGGGAACGGGGTTGCAGCACTTGCCGAAGCGAACAAGGACATCCTCCACGCCGCCTATCTGAATGGCGCTCGTGGATTTTCCCGTAAGCTTGCTGATGGCCTTGCCGATCCGTGATTCCTTCTGTTCCTGACGCTCGGCGAGCTTTTCTTCGGGTATTAATTTGCCGAGCACCTGGTTACAGGATAGCTTACCGTAACCTACGGCGGCCAGGAGGTCGTCGTCGCCCACATAGCCGAATTCCGTGGCCACCCGCTTCAGCTCCCCTGTCTTCTGAAGCTTGCCCAGGTTCAAGGAGAAGCGGCGGAATTCCTTCTCCAGAATCTCCTTGCCGAGGGAGATGCTCCGGACTCGCTCCTCGGTCTTGATCCAGGCCCGAATCTTGTTACGGGCCCGGGAACTCCGGACGATCTTGAGCCAATCCTTGCTGGGGGTGTGGTGGGGAGAGGTGATGACCTCTACGATGTCACCGTTCTTGAGTTCGTACTTGAGGGGGACCAGCTTACCGTTCACCTTGGCGCCGACGCAGCGATGTCCCAGGTCGGTGTGGATGGTGTAGGCGAAGTCGATGGGGGTCGATCCCTTGGGAAAGCTCTTCACATCGCCGTTCGGCGTAAAGACGTAGACCTCCTCGGGGAAGAGCTCCACCTTGACGGTGCTCATGAACTCATGGGAGTCCTGGAGCTCCTGCTGCCATTCAAGGAGCTGGCGCAGCCAGGCGAAGCGCTTTACCTCCTTCTCGTCGTACCCCTTTCCCTCCTTGTATTTCCAGTGGGCCGCGATCCCCGCCTCCGCAACCCCGTGCATCTCGTAGGTGCGGATCTGCACCTCCATCCGCTCCCCGTGGGGACCAATGACCGTCGTGTGGAGCGACTGGTACATGTTCCCCTTGGGCATGGCGATGTAGTCCTTGAAGCGGCCAGGAATCGGTTTCCAGGTGGAATGGACAAGACCGAGCACCTCGTAGCACTCGCGGATATCGTTCACCATGACCCGGATGGCGATCAGGTCGTAAATCTGGTCGATATCGACACTGCGGCTCTGCATCTTGCGCCAGATGGAGTAGAGATGCTTGCTCCGGCCGAAGACCTCCCCCTTGATATCGTGCTCCACGAGCTTGTCGACGATGATCTTGCGGACCTCCTCGACGTAGCTCTCCCGCTCTTTCTTCTTTTTGGTAACCTTGGATGCGAGATCGTAGTAGATCTGCGGTTCCAGATACCGGAAGGAGAGATCCTCCAGTTCGCTCTTGATCCAGGAAATACCGAGGCGGTTGGCGATGGGGGCATAGATGTCGAGGGTTTCGCGGGCGATGGAGCGCTGCTTCGGCTCGGGCTGGTACTGGAGGGTCCGCATGTTGTGGAGGCGGTCGGCCAGCTTCACCAGAATGACCCGGATGTCATTGGCCATGGCCAGGAGCATCTTGCGGAAGTTCTCGGCCTGGCTCTCTTCCTTGGTCTTGAAGTGGATCTTGCTGATCTTGGTGACGCCGTCCACGAGGTTGGCCACCTCGGCACCGAACATCCCTTCCAGTTCCTCGCGGGTGGTCAGGGTATCCTCGATGGTGTCGTGGAGAAGCCCCGTCACCACGGTGGGGACATCGAGCCTGAGATCGGCCAGGAGCCCAGCCACCTCCATGGGGTGAACCAGATAGGGCTCGCCCGAGAGACGGGTCTGCCCCTGGTGGACCTTGGCGCAGTAAACGTAGGCCTTGCGCACCAGATCCAGGTCCGGCGCGGGGTTGTATGAACCAACCTTATCGAGGATATCGTTGAGTCTGATCATGGAAAAAAGGACAAAAAAAGGGCGGAAGCATCACGCTTCTGCCCCTGTAGCCAGGCTTACTACTTTGCCTTGCGCGAAGTCAGCTCGTACCCGACCTTGCCCGAGGCGATCTCGCGAAGCGATACCACCACGTTCTTGTTGGCTGCCTTGTTGTCGATGAGAGGCGAAGCTCCCTTGTAGAGCTGCTTGACGCGCTTTGACGCCAGCATGACGAGCAAGAAGCGGTTATCCACCTTTTCAAGGCAATCTTCAACTGTTACCCGTGCCATTGTGCTACTCCTTTCAAAAACCGGCATCTGTGCCGACCGGTGTCTTAGTGCCTATGGGATGCTGCTCCTAGTCTGTCTCAGCCCATGTCAAACCGTTCGGTCACCGCTTCAAGAACCCGGAACGTCCGGCACCGCTCCGCGACCACGACCGATTTGAGTTCTTCTACTGCCCGGCTGAACTGATCGTTGACGATGATGTAGTCGTACCAGCGGGATTCGCGAATCTCGCCGGCAGCGGCATCAATGCGCCGGCTAATGACATCGTCGCTGTCGGAGGAACGGCCGTTGAGCCGACGACGGAGTTCCTCGTAGCTGGGGGGGAGAATGAATATGTAGACGCCGCCCTCGTAACGCTCCTTGAGCTGGCGCGCGCCCTGGATGTCAATATCGAGAATCAGGTCGATTCCCGTGATGCGGCACTCCTCAAGAGTGCGAATGGACGTACCGTAACAGTTGCCGTGAACCTCGGCCCACTCGGCAAACTCCCCCTTATCGACCATGCTCCGGAAATCGTCCATGGAAATGAAATAATAGTCTTTTCCATGCACTTCACCGGCTCGGGGCTGCCGCGTCGTATAGCTGACAGAATGCCGGAGGTGCGGAAAGATGTCAATTATTTCCTTGCAGAGCGTGGTTTTGCCCGCCCCCGACGGCGCCGAGATGATGTAGAGAACCCCTTCGCGTTTCATGGTAACCCCGGGGACCGGGGAGCGGGGACGGGGACCAGTAAAATCCAACAACTCTTTTATGGTCCCTGGTTCCCGGTCCGTGGTCCCTATTCTATGTTCTGTACCTGCTCGCGGATCTTTTCCAGTTCCGCCTTCAGCTCAACCACGATGGCGGCCATGGCGGCGTCGTTGGCCTTGGACCCGATGGTATTGACCTCGCGGTTCAGCTCCTGCATGAGGAAATCCAGCTTGCGCCCCACCGGCTCCGCAAGGGCAAGGGTCTCGTCGAACTGGATCAGGTGGCTCCGGAAGCGGACCAACTCCTCGGTAACATCGCACCGGTCGGCCAGTAGCGCCACCTCCTGGGCGAGCCGCGCTTCGTCGAGGGTCGTATCGGCGAGAAGCTGCGCAAGCCGCTCCCGCAGTTTCTGTGCATAGTCAGCGACCACTGCGGGTGCACGCTCGGCCACCCGGTCGATGAGCATCGCAAGGGTCTGGCGGCGGTCCCTGAGATCGGCCAGGAGCGCTTCGCCTTCGCGCATCCTCATGGTCTCCATTGCCTCCACCGCGCCGCGCACCCCCTGGAGGAGTTCTGCCCGGAGGGCATCCTCATCGGAGCTTTCCTCCTGGGCGGCCAGGACATCTTTCTGCGACAGGATGAGAGGAAGCGTCACGGGGTCGTAAATCCCAAGCTCTGTGCGCAGATGATCAAACGCCTCGCGATAGGCCCGGGCCAAGGCAACATTCACCAAAGGACGTTGCTGTCCACCTACGACCTCTTCGCGCTGTACGAAGACTTCGATCTTTCCCCGCTTCAGACGGTCCCCCACAGCCTTGCGCACGTCATTCTCGAAGGCCAGGAACGAACGGGGCATCTTGACAAACACCTCGCCGTAGCGGTGGTTCACCGACCGTATCTCGACGGTGGTCCGCCCTGTTTCCGTTTCGACCACGGCCTTGCCGTAGCCGGTCATGCTCTTGATCATAGAATCACCGTTTGTTGAGTTTAGTTTCCCATCGCCACGCATCGGCAACAATGGTTTCAAGATCGTCATAGCGCGGGGTCCAGCCGAGGTCCGTCCTGGCCCGGTCCGCCTTTGCCACCAGCATGGCCGGATCGCCGGGACGCCGAGGAGCTTCCTCAACCGGGAAATGGACTCCCGACACCCGGCGCACCATCTCGATCACCTCACGGACACTGGATCCTTTGCCGTAACCGACGTTGATCCGCGTCGACCCCCCTCCCCCCTCCAGATAGGCCAGGGCAGCCAGATGAGCCGAGGCAAGGTCCTCCACATGGATGTAGTCACGGATGCCCGTGCCGTCGGGGGTGGCGTAATCAGTGCCGAAGATGGAAACCTTTTCCCGCATCCCCAGGGCTGCCTGGCAGGAGACCTTGATGAGATGGGTCGCCTCCGGGGTCCGCTGTCCCATCCGCGCCCTGGGGTCTGCCCCCGCCACGTTGAAGTAGCGCAGTGCCACCGAGCGCATGCCGTGGGCGGCACAGACGTCGCGGAGCATCCATTCGCTCATGAGCTTCGACGTGCCGTAGGGGTTGATGGGGACCGTGGGGCTTTCCTCCGCAGCAGTGCCGTTTTCGGGCATGCCGTACACCGCGGCGGTGCTGGAGAAGATGAAGCGCTCGACCCCGTGCTTCACGCAGGCAGTGAGGAGATTGAGGGTATTGCGGGTATTGTTGCCGTAATACTTGAGGGGATCGGTCACCGACTCGGGCGCTACGATGGAGGCGGCGAAATGGAGGACCGTTTTGAAGCCGTGCTCCACGAAGAGGGCGTCGAGTCGGGCAGTGTCGACCAGATCCCCCTCCACGAGCCGCTCGCCGTGTACCAGGGCATCGGCAAAGCCGGTGGAGAGGTTGTCGTAGACCACTACCTGATAGCCGGCCTCGGAAAGCTGCCGGACCACATGGCTTCCGATATACCCGGCACCGCCGGTGACTAGAACGGTCATCCCTTCTCCCTTCCTGACCTCAGACATGGTAATACTCCCGATACCACTCAACAAACCGCCGTATCCCCTCCCCGATGGGAGTGGCAGGTTTGAAGCCCACATCGTTCATCAGATCGTCCACATCGGCGTAGGTGGCCGGCACGTCCCCCGCCTGGATGGGGAGAAAGTTCTTCTCCGCCGTCTTGCCGATACACTTCTCGATGGTCTCGATGAAGGTCAGGAGTTCCACCGGGCTGTTGTTGCCGATGTTGTAGATCCGGTACGGAGCGTAGCTGGTGCCCGAGTCGGGACGGTCGCCGCTCCAGGCGGGATTGGGTGACGCAGTCCGGTCCATGACCCGCATGACCCCCTCGACGATGTCGTCGATGTAGGTGAAGTCCCGCTGCATCCTGCCGTGGTTGTAGACGTCGATGGGACGCCCCTCGAGGATCGCCTTGGTAAAGAGGAAGAGCGCCATGTCGGGCCGTCCCCAGGGTCCGTAGACCGTGAAGAACCGCAGCCCCGTGGTGGGGAGCCCGTAGAGGCTCGAATAGGTGTGGGCCATGAGCTCGTTGGCCTTTTTGGTGGCCGCATAGAGGGAGACGGGATGGTCCACGTTGTGGTGAACTGAGAAGGGCATGGCCGTGTTGGCCCCGTAGACGGAGCTGGACGAGGCGTAGACCAGATGCTTCACGCCGTGGTGGCGGCACCCTTCCAGGATGTTCATGAAGCCGACCAGGTTGCTCTCCACGTAGGCGTGGGGATTTTTGAGGGAGTAACGGACCCCGGCCTGGGCCGCCAGGTTAACCACCACGTCGAAGCGCTCGCCGCTAAAGAGCTCTTCCAGTGCCGGCCGGTCAGCCAGGCTCGCCCGGACAAAACGGAACCCCTCCCGCCCTTCCAGCTGACGAAGCCGGTCCAGCTTCAGGTTTACATCATAGTAATCGTTGAGATTGTCGAGGCCGACCACACGGTCGCCCCGGTCGAGGAGTCTCTTGGAGAGATGAAATCCGATGAAGCCGGCTGCGCCGGTGACGAGAACCGTGGCCATGGTGGGCTATCCTTCTGATTTATCGGGTTATTGAAGAGGAGGCAGTGTAGCACATCACCCGGCCGATGGAAAGGGGGGCGTCAGGAGCTTTTCGATGCTTGCCATAAGAACATCTGCAGTGATGCTGGTGCGGCAGGGAGCATCTTTGTCGCACGACTTGCGCAGACAGGCCGTGCAGTCGAGTGGAGACTGGATCACCACGTGCTGGTCGCCCAAGGGGCCGTTGCGTTTCCCGTCGGTGGAACGGTAGAACGAAACCGTCGGAGTCCCCACTGCGGCGGCCATGTGAATCGGCCCGGTGTCCCCTCCAACCACCAGATCAACCTTTTTGAGCAGGGCGCAAAACCCCTTGAGACTCAATTTCGGCAAAACCCTTACGCCTCGGCCGATGCCGGCTGCTATGGTTTCCGCAGCATGTTTCTCCTGTTCGTTTCCCCAGGAGAGGAGAATGGTTGAGTCCGGGTATCTGCCGAGGACCTTTCTGCCCAGCCCAATCCACCCTTCCTCGTGCCAGAGCTTGGTGGTCCAGGTGGTGCCGTTGTGGAAAAGGAAGGCAAGGCCGTCATCGAGGGTTGCCAGGAGCGCTTCGGCAGCGGCATCGTCCTCGGGAGAGGTAAAAATGTCGGACCCGATGGTCATCCCCGTGTAGTCTCGACCCAGGGGGACACTGACAACCCGGAGGGAACGGTGCGAAATGTGGTAGTCCTGCCGGCGGAGGGGCACCTGATTCGTGGTAAAGAGAAGATTGAGGGACTCCCTCACTCCTTCGCGGGTAAAACCGTAGCGGCGCCGCGCCCCGGAGAGCCAGGTAATGACCCCGCTCTTGATGTTCCCCTGGAGGTCGAAGGCGATGTCGTAGTCGGCTTCACGCAATTCCCGGCGGATGGCGGAAATTTCCCGGCGGGTTGTGTCGGACAAGGGGTCGCGCCGCCATGCCTTGGTCCGGACAACATGGAGCCGGCGCAGCAACGGGTGCCCCTCCAGGATGTCCCGGTTCCCCTCCTCCACCACCCAGTCGATCTCGATACCGGACGAGACTTGGTGGAGATAGTCGAGGACCGGCAGGGCGTGGATGACATCACCAAGGGCAGATACTTTGACTATGAGGACGCGGAGCGGCATGAATGGAATCTCAGTTGCGTGTATTCTCCGTCAGGCAAGCACTTTGGCCACTTTAACGCCATTCTCAAGCACAAGCCTGATTATCGCGCAGATATTGATGATATCCTCTTCCGTAACGGCTGTTCCCGTTGGCAGGGATAATACTCTCTGCACAAGAAGTTCGGTTTCAGGGAGCAGGAGGCCTGCGTTGGGGAAATATGACCGGTACGGTTCCATACGATGGCAGCCGGGATAGAAATAACGTCTCGCCATGATATTTTCGGCATGGAGCGCCTGCAGCAGCGCGTCACGGTGGATGCCCGCAGCCTGCTCATTTATCTCGATGACCACATACTGATAGTTGTAACGATCGGTCCCCTCAAGGGGAACGAGACGAACGCCCGGCAGATCGGCGAGGCCACTGGCATAAGCTGCATAGTTTCGGCGATTGATGGCGATGAATTCCTCCAGGTGTTCGAGCGATGTGAGACCCATTGCTGCCGAGATTTCAGACATCTTGCCGTTCGTGCCGATATAGACGACGGTATCGTAGCCCGCGAACCCGAAATTTTTCATCAGCCTGATCCGTGCGGCCAATTCATCATCATTGGTAGCAACGGCCCCCCCCTCAAAGGTGTTGAAGAATTTCGTTGCGTGGAAACTGAAAACCTCTGCGTCGCCAAAACTTCCTATCATACGCCCGTTGTGGGAACAGCCGAACGCATGTGCCGCATCAAAGAGCATCCGCAAGTTGCGCCGATGGGCAATCTCAGTCAACGCCTCGATCGCACACGGCTTTCCCCACAAATGAACACCGATAATTCCTGTCGTGCGGGGGGTAATGAGCGACTCGACCCGGCGCGGGTCGATTGAGTGGGTTTCTGGATCGATATCACAGAAAACGGGGGTGATCTGTTGCCACTGGAGTGAATGGGGAGTGGCGACAAACGTAAATGAAGGAACGATCACTTCCCCCGTCATCCCCAGGGCTCTGATGGTGATTTCCAGGGCCACCGTTGCGTTGCACATGGCAATACAGTGCTTGACGCCCAGCAACGCCTCGAGCCGCCGCTCGAACTCCTGGACACAGATGCCGTTATTGGTGAGCCAGCGACGGTCAAGGATGTCGTTTACCCTGCCCATGAACGCGGAGCGATCACCGATGTTGGGCCGGCCCACATAGAGTTGATTAGTGAATGCGGGAGTTCCGCCGAGAATTGCCAATTCAGAGCTGTCTTTCACAATATCACTTCCCGAGTTTACTTTGTCTCGCGGTACGCGCTAGGGATGTAGCATCCATTCGAATCGTATACGGTCTGTTTCAGTCTCTCTTCCAAGTCCAGTATGATGTCTTTCTTACGTCTTTTCAGCTCTTTCGCAGGAGAACCAAAATATACTGTCCAGGGTTTGCAATCCTTGGTAACAAGAGAATTTGCGCCCACAACCGCCCCCTCGCCAATTACAACTCCGGGAAGAATTACCGAATTGGCGCCCACAATTGCATGCTTTTTTATGATCACGAAAGAACGAACCGGCTTTCGAAAGGGATAGGGGACCGTAGGGTTCGTCAGACACCCTCCCGAATAATCCTCATTACCCGTATAGATCCGAACCCCCCCGGAAAGTCCGGAGAAACTTTCCAGAATCATTTCCCCGCCACCGGCAATTGAAGTGAATGAGCCAATGTGGACAAAACTGCCAATACTGATACTTTCCCCTCCCATGATAAAAACGAAATCATCGATAATAACCGAATCTCCGATACTGATCCTTTCAGGACAGATTATTTTTGATGTCGGCCAAATTGTCACATCTTTTCCAACACTAGCAAAAGGTAAAGAATATGCTTGATTCATTACGCTCTTTCCTCATTATTTGTCCAGTAGACGTTGTTATTAATGCACCATTATGCCTTCCAAGTTAATACAGTATGCCAAGCAATCCTTTGGCAATGTTTGGTTAAACGGTAATTTTAAGAGTTGAGCATGATCGAAGCACCACAAAGCCAATTTTTCAGCATATCTCCCGAGCCAGCAAACTCTCCAGAATCCGAATACGTGGAGCCACCTGACATTCCGCAGAGAACGCCTCACAAAACCGCCGTTGACCATTCCGCGCAATCCGATACAGAAGCTCCGGCTCGTTCCGATACTTCATTATAATGTCAGCTATAGACGTTGCATTGCGAGGGATTATAACCAACTCCTCACCGTTTATAAATGGATTAAGCCCCAGTTCGTCGCAGGCAAAAACCGCAACTCCACATAACCCCGCTTCTACGCAGGCACCAGTAGGAAATCCGTCGAACGCGCCGGGGCTCAGGATGTGCGGTGCATTGGGAGACAGAATCAGGTCCATTCCTGCGTAAAAATCCGGGAAAAAATCAGTTGAATGGGAACCATGGAAGGTCAAGCGCGTCTTGATGTCGGAGATATCGACATCCTCTGCATCAAAGGGACCTACCACGTGAAAATGCACATCTGGGGCGATCGGCGCAAGTATATGTGCAACGTTAATAAAAACATCATATCCCTTATCTCGCCCCTGACTCATGTATTTGTGGGCCACAAAGCAAATATTCAGCCAATCCTTGTCAGATGAGTAAAACCGTTTTTGTTCAAACTTGAAAGGCAAACGCTCAACCGGCAGAACACCACCGTAAACAAATTCAACCTGATCCGGGGTGCAAAAACGCTTGTTCAAAAGATAGTTAAACGTCACTCTCTGCGTAGCAATAACTTTTAGCAATAAGGGCGAAGAGGTAACCCTCATGAGCTTTCTATCAGACTCCTCTTCCCCAAGACGAAACCCTCCTCCGGGATAAAGCTCAAGTACAAACGGAATACTGAATGTAGAGAGGTAATCGAGAAAGAAATCAGCATTATTCAGAAACATCAAATAACAAAGCCGAGCCGAAACATTTCTCTTAGGATGATAGCGAAAGATCTGATGTGCATGTTCAGGGTATGATTTTTTATATTCGCTAAAAACGTCATTAAAACTGCGTTTCTTGCCTAAAATTCTGTATTTTTTACCCGAAGTAAACACAACTGCACTAGCAAAATACTTAAGGACAGCATTGAATTCCGCTATTCTGAATGATGACAATAAATATGGAAAAATATCATCAAGAATAATTAGTTCATGATTAGCCATCTTTGGCTTTACAGACAATTTATCGATTAGTCTTTTTAGCATATTTACAATAGAACTCAAACGCGACTAAATGTATACCTAGAATTCTTATACAATAGTATCAACAAAACATTTACTTACTATCAGCTCTCTGATTCCGTTCACAGTAATGCCTCAGCAACGGCTCCGGATACCGTGCGACTCGTGCCCCGAGATATTTGATCTTCCGGAGCCTGTTCCAATCGCCGGGCTCCTGGTATCTGTAGGCTTCAATGTCCCACGGGACGGCTGTAAACCAGCGGTGATAGAAAATTGACGAGGTAGTGACCTTTCCCCCCGCGAATTCCGGGGCTTTTCTCATTGCCCAGCGTCCGTTTGAGCGTTCATACCAGAAAGGGTGCCAGACAAGATCAACCTTCTCACGCTGGATGAATGCGACCAGCTTTTCGATCCGGTCGGGAACGAATTCGTCATCATCATCGAGATGGGTAATGAAGTCGCCCCGCGCCTGCGAAAGCGCGTAGTTTACAGGGACAGTGCCGGCAACGCACCAGCGGTGAAGGGGATTCTCCGGATATTTCCCCCGTTCCGGCAGGTTGATGAAACGAAGACGGGGATCTGATATGCCTTGGACAAGCCGGGTGGTGTCGTCCGTACAGCAATCACCGACCACAATCAATTCTATGTTTCCATAAGACTGTTCGAGAACAGAGCGAATAGAACGTTCAACCAGTAACTTGCCGCGATTGTACGTGGCTATGCACACCGTCACAAGGGGTGTGTCTTTCTCATAGACCTCACGGTATTCACGGGTATTTCTGTCAGCATAGAACCTGTCAAGCAATTCTCTTGGAATATCCAGCCTGGACTTGAGCGTGTCAACTTCATTTCTGAGCTGACCTATCAACTTATGATTTTTCACCACATTAAAGCTGTTAAAAAAATTCAACAAATTATCAATCATTGCTCACCTTCCACAAATCAATCAGAACAACTGCTTGGAGAATATCGCCTCGGATGCTTTCCAGCTCCAATGGGTATCGTCTGCGTAAAATATGTCCTTTTCACCCCTGCGCACCTCGTCGAGAAGAACCTTTTTGGTGTCGACAAAGATATATCGCTTCGGAAGCTTACGCAACTCTTCAAAAAAATCGCTTGCCGGATACGGATTGTCAATGATGAACTCGCTGTACAGGTTGTATTTGTCCACCACAGGCATAAAACAGAGCCGTATCCCCTTGTGGGCGAGTTTGTCGGACAGCATGTTCAGGTTCCGGTTGAGCATTTCGATCTGATCGACAGTGGCAAACTTCTTGTATTTCAGGAAGAGAAGCGTTGATGGTTCTTTTGTTGTGAACAGGTTCCTCTTCAAGGACCTCGTATGGACTTTGCCGATGAAGGCGTGGTCGGAGAACGGATACAGGAGATTGTATAGAATGAACTTGAAATTGCCGGTATTGATGAAACTCACCTCCGGCCCTTGTCCAGCTCCTCCCTTTGCCCTGTAACCATCCAGTTGACCCTCGGAAAGTGTCTTCGAGAAATCAATCGACTGGGCAAACTCGCCGAAGCTGAATTTTTCCGCAGCCTCAATAAGAACGTACCGCGGCTTCAATCGGTCCAGATATCCGTTGTTGCACCAGATGGACACGGTGGTTATGGAGTCTATCCCCTGGTATTGGCCGACATTGAGGACCGATACACCGCTCAGGGACGCCACGTAGTCCTGGTAGTAACGGTTACGGCCACCGCCAGCGCCCTGGGAGAACGAGTCCCCGATGGTCAGGACATCGATCTTCTGCCCCGCATAGTCGGAGATCTCCAGATGCCGTCTCGGGAGATCAACATGGTTTTCCCTCGGAATCTTCACGCGGGCGAGGTACCCCATGCGGGCAAGGTCGCCGCCGGCGTAATGTTTACTGGTCAGCAGGTCCTCAGTGACTACTTCCCACAGAAGAAAATTCAGACAGATGAACAGCACTACTAAAGCCAGAAAGATAAGACACCAACGCTTGTATTTCATCAGAAACCCTAAAACTGAAAATAAAGGAATTCGCTCACCTTGCTCATACTCATGAGAGCCCAGGCAAAGGTGGCAATGGCCAAGGTGCAGCTCTTCCAGGAAGGCTTCAGCACGTCGGCAATCTCATTGGAGTTTTTTGCGAGCAGAATGACAGGAAACGCAAGAGCGACCGAAATCCAGGTTTCATCCTTGCCGTTGATCCCCTGGAGCCACGGACCGAACTGTACGCCCCAGTCGCCGAGTTTTGCAAGGAGCGGTATTTTTGCGAGGGAATAGTTCAGCATAACCCCGTTGACGCCGAACATACCCGCAAGCACCTTGGTTGCGTCATCCCACCCTTTCGCCCTGAAAAACACGAATGAAAAATTTGCGAAGTTGAACGTAAGGAGCCAACCGAGCACCGGATGCATCCACCACTTGCGTTTTTTCCAGTAGTGATTGAGCACCAGGGCAGCACCGTGCATGCTCCCCCATAGAATGAACGTCCATCCGGCCCCATGCCAGAACCCGGAGATGAGCATTGCCACGAAGATGGCGACCAGCGAATTGGCAAAGGTGATGGAACCTGACGAACGGAGGATCGGCGTGTAGACGTAGGTGGTGATGAAATCGGTCAGCGTGATGTGCCACCGCTTCCAAAAATCGATGATGCTCCTTGCCTTGTAGGGGCTGTTGAAGTTGACCGGCAGGCGTATATTGAACAGCAGACCGATGCCGATAGCCATGTCGCTGTAACCGCTGAAGTCGAAATAGAGCTGGAAGGTGTAACTCAGACTCGCAAGCCACGCCTCGACAAAGCTAAGCGTCCCCGCCTTGTCGAAGCCCGCAGTTGCCCACTCGGAAAACCGGTCGGCAAGGACGACCTTCTTAAACAGACCCATGGAGAACAATAGTATCCCGAGATACACGTTCCGGTAGCGCAGAACCTTGGTGCGGGCCGATGCAAACTGCGGCATCATGTCGCTATGGTGAAGGATCGGGCCTGCCAGGAGATGGGGGAAAAAGGTGACAAACAGGGCGTAGTTCAGAAGGTTTCGCTCTTCGACCAGCCCTTCGTACGCATCCACCAGAAAAGCTATTTGCGTAATGGTGAAGAAGCTGATGCCAAGCGGGAGAACTATCCTGAGGAGTGGAAGCCCGGCATCCAGCACCCAATTGACGTTGGTTATGAAAAAGTCGACATACTTGAAGAACCCGAGCAACAGGAGGTTCGCGACTATGCCGAAGACGAAAATCGCCTTTCGTGACACTCCCCTCCTTGCTCCGGCCCCATCAGCCAGGAGACTGCCGATGGTGTAATTGAAAAGGATTGACCCCAGGATGAGGGGAACATACTTAATGTCCCACCAACCGTAAAAAAAGAGGGACGCGAAGAGGAGCCAGGAGTTTGCGGCAACGGCGAGGCGCTTTCCGTTCAGCAGATAATACAGGAGCAGGGTGACCGGCAAGAACGCCAGGATGAATTCGTAGGAGTTGAAAAGCATAATCTGCGTCTGCTCACTTCCTCGCAAGCTTCTTGTCGACCAAGTCGGCCAGATCGCCCACATTCTTCAATTTCTGCAACTCACCCAGGGCAAACTTGATCTTGTAGTGCACCTCCAGGGACACAACGAGGTTCATGTGCGAAAGAGAATCCCAGGCATCGATGTCGTTTGCCGAAGTCTCGCGGGTCAGGACGATGCTGTCGTCGTCGAAAACCTGGCGAAAGATCGGAGTGAGTGCGTCCAGTGTCGGCATAGTTCATTCCTCCATGGTAGAGATGTCCCCAGCGTCCTGCCCGAGGTAGGTTGCCTTCAGGTAGCGGCGCATGATCTTGCCGCTCTTGTTCTTGGGAATCCGTTCGAGGCGGTGGATCTCATGGGGGGTTGCAACCGAAGAAAGTTTGTTGGCCAGGTGAAGTCGAATCTTCAACTGGAGTTCGTCGGTCATGGCAGCCTCCCCATGAAGGGAGACAAACGCCACAACCTTTTCATACAGCAGTTCGTCGGGAACACCGATCACGCCTGCTTCTGCCACATCAGGGAGCTCAATGAGAGCACTTTCGATCTCGAAGGGGCTGATGAGATGCCCAGCCGTGTTGATGACGTCGTCGCTCCTGCCGACGAACCAGAAGTAGCCGTCCGTATCGCGATAGGCGACATCACCCGTGCAGTAGTATCCGTTCTTGAACTTGGATGCGTAGGCACCCGCTTGATTCAGGTAGGTGGTGAACATGGAGGGCCACCCCGGCTTTAGGCACAGATCACCTTGTTCCCCGGAGTTGAGAACTCCCCCCTCAGCGGAAATGACAGCCGCCTCGATGCCTTCCACCGGCTTCCCCATGGAACCCGGTTTCACCAGGATCCCCGGCCGGTTGGCGATCATGATGGCGCCAGTTTCGGTCTGGAACCAGGTATCATAGACCTCTTTTCCCAGAACGCGGCGGGCCCAGTGGATAACCGCCGGGTTGAGCGGCTCGCCAACACTGCAAACATGCCGGAGCATGCCGAGGTCAAAGCGCGCATAAAGGAGCGGTTCCTCCCTCATGAGCATTCGCAGGGCGGTCGGCGCGGTGTACCAGACCGAAACATTTTCCCGTTCCAGGATCTCGAACCACTGTTCGGCTGAATAGCCTCCACCGAAGTGAACCTGGGTAACTCCCATGCTCCAGGGGCCGATGATGCCGTAGGAGGTGCCGGTGACCCATCCCTGATCGGCGGTGCACCAGTACACATCATCTTCACGGAGCCCGAGGACTTGCTGGGCGGTCGAGTGGATCATGGTCACCGCACCGTGGCGATGGAGCACCCCCTTCGGCTTTCCCGTAGACCCCGAGGTGTAATGGAGAACCGATGGCGTATCCGCCGGTGTCAGGGGAGGATCGAACGAAGAGCCGGCCTCAGCCATGAGCCGATTGTAGCTGAAAATGCCGTCAGCCTGGTGATCATCGCTGTCAACCAGGATGATGAAGCGGAGATGCGGTAGTTGAGGGCGGATTCGGGTGATTTTCCGGAGAAGGCTCTTCTTGGTAATGATGCCGCACGCACGGGCATCGACGAGGCGGTCCAGGAGAGCCTCTTCGCCGAAGTTGGAGAAGAGGGTGCCCGTAACGGCAGTGAGCTTCAGCGCACCAAGAAAGGCAACAAACTGTTCCGGTTGCTTCGGCAGGTACGTGAAGAACACCTCTCCGGCGCCGACACCCAAAGAGGCGAGAACATTGGCGAACCTGCCCGAGAGCCCGTCAAGCTCATTGAAGGTGTAATCACGGCGTTCCATGTCGGGCGTGAGCCACCGCATTGCGACGCGATCTCCCCTTCCCAGCCGGCATTGGCGGGAGGTACAGATATCTCCGATATTGTACTGGCCGTTTTCTATCAGCATGTTCCCCTCGCAGAATCGCTCATGAATGGCTTCCCCTTCCCAGCAATCCCGCCAGTTCGGTCATAACCTCTTCGGGGGTAATGGCCTCCATACAGGCAATGCCCCCCCCGTCATTGCGAGAGCACTCCTCACGGTTACAGGGAACGCACTCCCATTCCTTCTGGATCACGGCAATCAATCCCTGCCGCTGAATAGTTCCGCGAGGACCGTATGGCGCGGAGCCGGGAAAATCGTTTGGCCAGGGTCCCCAGTGATGCACGAGCGTCGGACCGTAGAGGGCGACCGTCGGGACATCCAGTGCCGCGGCCATATGGGTGACGACGGTATCCACCCCCACGTACCCTCTGCCACGCCGAATCACAGCGGCCAGTTTCGGAAAAGAGAGCACATCTCCGAGGGCGCCGGTGCCCAGCGGTGCCCCGGCCAGTATATCCGCCAGCATCTTCGCATCGTCGGGATTCGGCGACACCGTGAAAAGCGGCCTCAGGCCGGCCTCCAGGATCAGTCCGGACAGCCGGCGCCAACCGTCGACCGTCCAGCACTTGTACTCCTTGCGTGAATACGGATGAAGCACAACGTACCGATCATCCCCCTGCACCCGTGCCGCAAATGCCTCGTCATCGGCGTCGCCCCCAACGACAACCCGTGGGCAAGGAGGTATGGCGAGAGGCTCCAGTCGGGTCAGAACAAGGGGAACGATGTGCATCCGATCATCGTAGAGACGACAGGAGGTCAACAGCAGTTTCTTCCACCATTCTTTGCCGCGGAAATAGGAAAATCCGTACGAACGGCGGCCAGCCACCGCACAAAAAAGCGTGGTGCGATCAGAGACATTGCTGCCAATCGCATAATCGTATTTCTTCCAAAGCAAAGCGATCAGGGCCACGGACGATTTTCGTGGATCAATGGTATACACTGAACGGACGAGAGGGTTCTTTGCCAGAACTCCTTCTGTTCCCTTCAGGACCAGGTAATCGATCTGAGCGTCAGGCAGGCGTTCCTTGATCGAGAGGGCAAGAGGTGTTGAGAGGAGCACATCGCCGATGTAACGGAGCGAGACTATCAGGAACGACGGCGCCGCCGGACTATGGAAACCGGTACTGCTAGTAATGACGCAACCTCCCGCCGAGCCATTTTTCTTTGAGGGTGTGTCCGTAGAGAACCCGCTCGCTCAACCGCCACGCGAGTTCACGAAGCTTGCGCTGCCATCGTTCAATGAAACGGCGTCCCCGCGTGAGCTGCCACTTTTTCCGAAAGTAGGTTCTGTTTTCCGCCACATAGGGACGTTCAGGGCGGTTCCTCCTGATGGCATCCTGGGTCACCGATCCGAAGTGATGGATAAACGATCGCCCCGTCGTCCCAAGGCGGAATCCGGCATTCCGCGCCCGGCGGAAGAAGTCCGCGTCCTCAAACTGGCCGATTTTGAAATTCTCGTCAAAAAGCCCCACAGATTCGAAGACCCTGCGACGCACCATAAAGCATATGCCGTCAGCCACGCCGCGCCGCACGACATCCTTCATCTGGCCGACGAACTCCCGTGAGTAACTCTCGATGTCGTAGGTATACTCTCCTTCCCTGATGGCGGGGCTCACCACGTCGAACCCCTCCTTCTCGGCGGCGTCCAACAGCCCGTCCTGCCATCCAGGCGATACGATCACATCGTTATTGAGAATGACCACCCATTCTGAGTCCGTTTCCCGAACGCCCTGATTCCAAGCGCCGGCACAGCCGAGGTTATCCCTGTTACGTAGTACGCGGAGATCGGAACAGGTTTCCAAAAACTCAGCGGTACCGTCTGTGGAACCGTTGTCGATAAGAAGCACTTCCGCGCCATCCAGACCGACGCTGCGGAGGCTCTGGACGCAGAGTTTCGTGTAGGCTACCTGATTGTAAAGGGGAATGACGATACTGATCATGTTCTCTGGACCGTTCGGGGATTTATGACACTCCTGAAAGGTTAATCACGATGATTTGTCCCATGCTCAGAGCCAGCCGATGTTCGCTCCGCGCCCCAGGTCAACCCCTTCAAGCTCCGGCGAGAGAGGAACTACGTCGCTTCCGGTCCGCCCCGCAGCCCGCCAGCGGGGGAGACGGGAACCGTAGAGTTTCAGGAGTCCCATAAGAGGGGTGTCTCTGGTCGCCCCCGGCAACGGCACGAGGCAGTCGGTCGGTCCGCCAAGGGCATTGGCTGCCCAGTGGGAGTAACCCGAGATGGGGGTGGCGAGCATAACCGGACAGCAGGCCAGGGCGAACAGGTCCGCCACAGGGTTGACCCGCGATTCATGGTCGGGTCCCTTGTAGGAATAGGTGGAAGAAAGGTCGAGCGTGACCACGTCGAAGTTGCGGTGGAGTTCGACATAGCTGTCGGGATCACCGGTGCCGGCAAGGAAGAAGACCGTTTCCTTCTGTCGCGCCTGGATTGCCGCCATGGCTCGCTCGTACCACCAGATCGGGACAGCCGGCCATTCATAGCCGGTAATTTCGTACCGCTCCTGATTCACCACCTGAAAATCGCCCTGGCGAATATGGACTCCGACCAGGGGCCGCCCCTCCATCCTGGCAAAAAAACTGCGGATTCCATCGGCCAGCGACGGATTGAGGCGCACCTTCCGCGCCACTTCCAGATAGATCGGATCGAGCCGCTCGGAGGGGCCGTCGAGTGAACGCAGAATTATCTTTTTACCGGCAAGGCTCTGAAAGAGAGGCTCATCGCAGTCCCTCACCCTGAGAGCACCGAGTTTGCTCAATGCCCACAGCTTCCCGCGCCGTGTCCCCTCGACATGCAGCGAATCAAGCTCGCGCCAATCGAGGATTATCTCATGGCCGTAAGCACGGCTGATGGCAAAGGCCAGCGGCAAGGTTTCAAGACGGTTAGTGATCCCTACGAACTCGTTAATGTAAAGTTTGGGCATGGGCCACAATTCCTCAAACGAAATCTCGATCCGGCTCCGGCTGCACGATCATCCCCGTTGGCTGTCGCACACTTTCCGGGTCAATTCAATGGCCTTGGCGTACTTACTGAAGGTGTAACACGCATAGAGGGCAGAAAGGAGAAACCCATGATACCCCTCCAGCATGCCCCTTTTCAGGACATACATCTTGAAGAAGGTAAAAAGGGGCCGGCCGATAAGTCCGAGCACTCCCGAACTCTTTCCCGACTTAACCAGCTCTTCGGCCGCCAGGGACGAATACCGATCCATCCGGCGAAGATAATCGCCAATTCCTTCATAGGTATAGTGAATCAGGTTGCCCTGCAACGTGCCGACCGGTCCCCGGCACTCCACTGCTTCATGAACGAGGCGTTCGGCGAACCGGCACCTCTGCCGGTTGTAAAAACGGAGGTTGTAGTCGGGGTACCAGCCGCAGTGCCTGATCCAGCGAGAGCCGAAATAGTTCTCCCGCGCCACCCGGAAGCCATCGAATCGTGCAGGATCGGCGGACAGAATGGCGGCGCGCAATTCGGGCGACACCCGTTCATCCGCATCGATATTGAACACCCAGTCGTTCACCGCCTGATCCACGGCAAAGTTCTTCTGCCTGCCGAAGCCTTCCCATTCCCGCTCGAAATACCTGACCTTCGGATGACTGCGGCAGATCTCGGGAGTTCGGTCGTTGCTGCCGGAATCGACCACCACAATCTCATCCGCCCAGTCGAGGCTGGCGAGACAGTCGGGGAGGTGCTTCTCCTCATCCTTGGCAATGATGACAGCGCTGATCTTCACTTCGCCTCCGCCTGAACAACCAGCGCGCGGTGCAACTGCTCGGCTGCCTTCACAACATCGTCCACCGAAACGCCCGTCATGCAGCGATGATCGCTGGGACATTCCCGCAGCAGGCACGGGGCGCAGTCGGCCTGGCTGCGCACGACCACTGCCCGCTCCGTAAAGGGCGACGTGGTCGTATGGTCGGTGGAACCGAAAATCGCCACAAGGGGAACCCCGAAGGCTGCCGCAATGTGCATCGGCCCCGAATCGTTGGTGACGAAGAAATCGCACCGCTTGATGATCGCCATGAGGCTCCGGACGGTGGTTTTCCCCGCCAGGTTGAGGCAGCGTCCCCCCAGGGCTCCCTCAATCTCGTCCGCGATATTCTTTTCGCCCCCTCCGCCGGTGATGACCATCTTCCCTCCCCAGCGGGAAGCCAAAGTTTCGGCAACGGCCGCAAACCGTTCAGGATACCACCGTTTGGCCGAGCCGTAGGTGGCGCCGGGGTTGATGCCGATGACGAAATCACCCGCAGCGATCCCCGCCTCTGAGAGAAGCCGGGCCGCGTCCTCATCCTCCTCCCGGGTGACCGTCAGGGAGAGGCGTTTGTCCCCGGTTTCAATGCCGAATCGGGAGAGCATGGCGAGGTAATAGTCGACGTGGTGGAGCTGCTTGATTTCAGGTGTCACCGGCGCGCCATGGGTCAGGAGGATTCCCCGTCCGTCGGTTCGGTATCCCATAATCCGGGGAATCCGGGCCAGGCGGGCAATGAGCGCCGCGTCAAAGGCGTTCTGCAGGAGAATGGCAAGATCGAAGCGCTCCGCTCGCAGCTCCCGCGCCAGGCGGAGCCTTCCCCGGAGGCCGGCGTGACTCCCCTTCCGGTCATAGACATGAACTGCATCGACCGTTTCGTGGTGGGCAAGAAGCTCCGCCACGAGCGGATTCGCGAGTACTGTAATTCGCGCGTCGGGAAACGACTCCCGAATGGCCCGGAGGGCGGGGGTGGTCATGACCGCATCGCCGAGCCAGTTCACCGCCCTGACGAGAATGGTGCGTACAGCCGATTTGTCGAGAGCCGTTTTGCCGCCGGTCACTACTCGTTCTTCCCCGATTCCCCGATTTTTTCCGCCTCGTCCGCCAGCATGACCGGAATGCCGTCCCGCACCGGATAGACGAGCCGGCATGCGTTGCAGACAAGCCCATCCTCGTCTTCCAGCAGGAGCACTTCCCCCTTGCACCGCGGGCAGGCGAGAATCTTGAGCAGTTCGCTTGATAATGCCATAGAGAGCATCTCCTTTTAAAGCACTTTGTCGATGGCGATTTCGAGGGGGAGAGGATCGGTAAGCCGCATCTCCAGAACCGCCGCGTAGACACTTCCCAGACGCTCCAGGAGCGGGCCGAGCTTGACCGCATCCTTGCCGGTGGTTATCAGGAAATCGGCGCCGGCCGTGCGGCGCGTCGCCATGAGCCGTTCCGCCTCTTCCTCACCATAGGGGGAGTGGTCGCCAAAGGAAACCGTCGCGGCAAGGTCCACCCCTTCCTCCCGGAGTGAGGCAAAGAACGCGTCGGGATCGGCAATACCGGCAAAGGCAACCCCTCTGCGGCCATGCAGGGTGGTGAAGGGTTGCCGCTCACCGCCGGGGAGGAGTTCCATCCCAGCCAGCACATGACCGGCCCGGCAGGATGAAATGGTGCCGTGAACCGCTGGCGCCTCGGCACCGGTGCACCGGGTGTAGACCACCAGGTCAGCCCGCGTGAGGGCCGACGGCGGTTCCCGGAGCAAACCCGCCGGCAGGACCAAGCCGTTTCCGAGGGGTGCGCGGCAGTCCATGAGGAGGATGTTCAGGTCCCGGTGAAGCCGCAGATGCTGGAAGCCGTCATCCAGGATGAATACATCGGGTTTGAGCCGCTCCTGGGCCAGGAGCCCGGCAGCGTAACGGTCGGTGCCGATGACCGCCATGAGCCCCGGCACCGCCGTGGCAAGATGCACCGGCTCGTCGCCCGCCTCGGCGGCGGAGAGAAAGACCCTCTGACCGTCCGAGACAATATGCGTCCCTCCTTCCAAGGAACCACCATAGCCCCGGGAGATGACCGCCACCCGTTTCCCCCGCGCCATGAGCAGACGAGCGACAAGCGCCACCATGGGGGTCTTGCCGGTGCCGCCCACGGTGAGGTTGCCAACGGAGATGACCGGACGATTGAGCTGCTTCACCCGGAAAATCCCCGCACCATAGGCGAGTGCCCGCATCCGCACAACCAGGCCGTAGGGGACGGAAAGAACAGCGAGGAGTGCCAGGACCAGGCGATCCAGCATCCCCCTCCGCTTGCCGGTAACAAGGTTTCTGAAATATCCTTCGAGTGACATGTGCTATCCAGCTACCTCGCCACCTCGCTCAATGAGCGGTCCGATGATCTCCAGATGCCGTGCGGCTGCGCCACCCTGGTCCGCCATGAGGCGGATGCCGTTCTCCCCCATGGACCGGCGGGCGGGTTCATTGGCCAACAGACGGCGCAGGGTCGCTTCCAGCGCCCCATGGTCGTCGACCTGCTCTCCCGCTCCGGCATCGAGCACGAGGGCCGTGATCTGGCGGAAATTGTGCATGTGGGGGCCGAACAGGACCGGCGCCCCCACCGACGCCGGCTCCAGGAGGTTATGCCCTCCCACCGGGACGAGGCTCCCTCCCACGAAGACCACATCCGACAGGGCGTAGAGCTTCATCAGCTCTCCGATGGTGTCCACCAGGAGAACGCCGCCACGCGGCTGTTCCTGTGCCGTGTCGAGGGCGGAACGGCGGATAAAGGGAATCCCTCTCCCCTCAAGAAGGATCCCAACCTCGGCTGCCCGCTCCGGGTGACGCGGCACAAGAACCAGAAAGAGGTCAGATCGCTCCCCGAGGAGACGGGCATAGATATCCGCAACCGCCGCCTCTTCCCCGGGATGGGTGCTCCCGGCAGTGATTATGAGGGTGTCGGCCGGCAACCGGTAGCTGCGGAGCAGTTCCTGGCGCTCTGCCGGCGTGAGCGATTTAACAGGCAGATCGTACTTGAGGTTGCGCGTTACGTGGACACGCTCCGCAGGCGCTCCGACGGCGATTATGCGACGGGCGTCTTCGTCGCTCTGCATGCAGAGTGCTGACAGGTTGTTCAGGATGGGAGCAAAAAAACGGGAAAACCGGAGGTAGCGCGGAAAGGAACGGTCCGAGATGCGGCCGTTGACCATGACTGCCGGAATCTTCATCCGACGGGCGTGGCGGAGGAAATTGGGCCAGATCTCGGTTTCCACCACGATAATCAGCGAGGGGGAGACGAGTCGAAGCGCCCGGGCAACGGCGAAACCGAAATCAAAGGGGAAGTAGATCACCAGATCCGCTTCGGGAATGGTGACTGCCACCGACCGCCCAGTCTCCGTCACCGATGACAGCACGAGGGGGCGTTCGGGAAAGCGGTGCTTCAGCTCCCGCAGGAGCGGCTTCACCGCCATGGTTTCCCCCACCGACACCGCGTGGACCCAGATCGGCCCCTTGCCGGCAACCCGTGTGAGGCTCTCCGGCGCTATGCGCCCGAACCGCTCCCCGAAACCGGCGAAACTTCTCCCCCGGCTCACCGTCCGCCACGCATGGTGTATAAGGATCACGGGAGCCAACAGAAACAGCAGTATGTCATAGATCATCAACAACATCGGATCGTTTTGCCCCTCACAGCCAGTTGCAGGACCCTAGCCCCAGCCCCTGGGACCCGGTCCCGGTACCTAACTGAATTGCATATCGTAGAGCTTGCGGTAGAGGCCGCCGCGGGCCAGGAGTTCGTCGTTGGTCCCCACTTCCACCACCTCACCCTTGTCGATGACCACGATCCGGTCCGCATGGAGCACGGTGGAAAGCCGGTGGGCAATGACGAGGGTGGTCCGGTTCTCCATGAGATTGGCAAGGGCCTGCTGGACCATGTGTTCGCTCTCGGTATCGAGGGCGCTGGTGGCCTCGTCCAGGAGGAGGATCGGCGCATCCTTGAGGATGGCCCGTGCGATGCAGAGCCGCTGGCGCTGCCCCCCGGAGAGCCGCACCCCCCGATCGCCGATGTTCGTATCGTATCCTTCCGGCATTTCCAGGATGAAGTCATGGGCAAAGGCGGCCCGGGCAGCCCGCTCCACCATCTCAATTGGGGCGTCAGAGTTGCCGAGCCTGATGTTGTTGGCAATGGTATCGTTGAAGAGAACCGTTTCCTGATCTACCAGGGCAATGTGCCGCAGAAGATCATCCAGGCGCGTCCGCCGCACGTCGACCCCGTCGACGAGAACCACGCCGCCGGTAACGTCGTAGAAGCGGGGGATGAGTGACATGATGGTCGTCTTTCCCGCGCCCGACGGGCCCACCAGCGCCACCACCTCGCCCCTTCCCGCCACGAGTGACACATTGCGCAGGACTTCCTCGTCGTGGTATCGGAACGAAACGTTACGCAACTCGACGGAGCCCTGGGGCGGCCCCATCTCCACCGGCTCGGCGGGGTCCTCTATGTCGGCCCTGTGGTCGATCACTTCAAAGACCCGCTCCGCGGCACCCACGGCCTGCTGGACAGTATTATAGGAACTGAGCAGCTTCTTCACCGGCCCGTAGAGCATCACCATGGCGGTCAGGAAGGAGAAGAACTCGGACGCGGACATGCGGCCGTGCATGACCTGGCTTCCCCCGAACCAGATGACCCCTGCCACGCCGAGGGAGGTGATAATCTCCATGATCGGCGTATGGAGCGACTCGTACTTGATGCTCTTTCTGAGGTAATGGTAGAGGCCGAGATTCGTCCGGCTGAACCGGTCGATGAAACGCCGCTCCAGGCGGAACGCCTTGACCACCTTGATCCCGGTGAAGGTTTCCTGGAGGATGCTCGTAATCTCCCCCATCTGGCCGAGGGACTGCTTTGCCAGGTTTTTGATCCGCTTGCCGATCTTCTGGGCCGGCAGGGCCGTGAGGGGAAGGACGATGAAGGTGATGAGGGCCAGCTGCCAGTTCCGGTAAAAGATGACGCCAAGGAGCCCGACCGCCGTCACGCCGTCACGCAGAAGCCCCGTCACCACGTTGGCTACTCCTGACTGCATCTGCCCCACGTCGCTCATGACCCGGGACATGAGAACCCCCGTGGGGTTGTCGGAGAAATAGCGCAGCGGCAGCCCCATGTGCTTCTGGTATACCTCGTTGCGGATGTCCTGGATCGCCAACTGCCCCGCAGTGGAGATGTAGTACTGCTGGACGAAGCGGGCAACGCCGCGAAAGACAAAGACGATCATCACCGCCACGGGCAGGAGGATGAAAATCGTCATGTCCTTTTCGGTGAATATCTTCTTGAGGAGCGGCTCCACCATCCAGGCGATGGCCGCGTCGGTTCCGCCGACACACAGTGAAGCCGCCATGGAGAAGGCAATGCGCCACCAGTAAGGTTTGCTGTAGCGTAAGAGGCGTTTGAAGGATTCCATTATCTCTACTTTCCAAGCATCTCGAGGACGATTCCCGCCACCCGTTCCGAGCAGCCGCCCGACCCGAGTTTTTCCTTGACCATGGCAAGCCCGGCTCGGGTTTTCCCGACATGGGCAGGGTCATCCAGGTAACGGCCGATCTCCCCGGCGATCCGCTCGGCGGTTGCCTCGTCCTGGATCAGCTCCGGCACGACCCGTTCTCCCGCCACGATGTTGCAGATGCCGATATGATCGACCCGGATGAGACGTTTCCCAACCTCGTAGGTCAAGGGGGATACCGTGTAGATGATCACCATCGGTACCCCCATGAGGGCAATTTCCAGGGTAACCGTCCCGGATACCGTCACGATGGCATCACAGACCTGCATCACGTCGTAGACCTTGTCCCGGGCCACGACAACCTCCAGGCCCGACTCAGCCAATTGGGATGCGATGTCGGCATCGGTCAGGCTCGATGCAAGGGGAAGGATGAACTGGATGCCAGGGTAACGGTCCCGCAGAAGCTTCGCGCTCTCCAGGATCAGGGGGAAGAGCCGGGCGATCTCCCCCCGGCGGCTCCCCGGAAAGAGCCCCACCACCCGCCGGGAAGGATCGAGCCCAAAGGCGGCCAAGGCATCGCTCCGGCTCATTGAGGGGGAGACGCGATCCGCCAGGGGGTGTCCCACGAAGGATACCGGCACCCCCGCCTTCTCGTAAAAGGGAACCTCGAAAGGGAAAACCACCGCCATCCGGTCCACAAGCCGGGCGATCTTTTTCACCCGCCCCGTCCGCCAGGCCCAGACCTGGGGGCTGATGTAGTAGAGGACCTTGACCCCGGCCCGTTTCGCCACCTTTGCCACGAGCATGTTGAAATCAGGGTAGTCGATGAGGATCAGGAGATCCGGCGGATTGGTCGTGATGAGGCGCTTGAGGGTAGCGTATGCCTTGTAGATGACACCGAAGTGGGCAAGCACCTCCACGAGCCCCACCACCGCCATTTCCGAAGAATCGACAACGGTCTCCACCCCAGCCGCCCGCATGTGCGGGCCGCCGATGCCGAAAAACGAGAGCGTCGGATCGAGGCGTAGGGCCTCTTTCACCAGGTTCGAGCCGTGAAGGTCGCCGGAAGCCTCGCCGGCCACGATCATCACGCGTTTGTTCGGAGCTGTACCCATACGAATACAAAGAGACGCCCACGGGGGGCGTCTCTCCCTTTCTGCACGAAAGCGTTGCTTCCGGCTATGCCTTGAGAGCCGACTTCACCACATCCACGACCCGGCGCACCTGCTCTTCGGTCATCTCAGGGAAGATGGGAAGGGACATGCACCTGGATGCCACCTCCTCGGCCACGGGGAGCGAAACGCCCGCGTAGTCGGCGGCAAAGACATCCTGTTTGTGAAGAGGGATCGGATAGTAAACCGCCGAAGCAATCCCCGCGTCGGTAAGGGCCTTCATGATGGCGTCGCGGCAATCGGTGAGAAGCGTGTACTGGTGGTAGACATGGGTCCCCTTGCCATCCTCGAAGGGAGGGGTGGCGCCGGTGCCGGCCAGCAGTTCGCTGTAAAGGTGGGCCACGCGGCGGCGCCCCTCGCTGTATTCGCAGATGTGCTTGAGCTTCGCCCGCAGAATCACGGCCTGGATCTCGTCAAGGCGGCTGTTGTAGCCGATAACCGAGTGATGGTAGCGAACCTTGCTCCCGTGGTTGCGGAGCACCTTCACCCGCTCGGCCAGTTCCGGGCAGGAGGTGGTGACAAGGCCACCATCGCCATAGCATCCCAGGTTCTTGCTGGGGAAGAAGCTGAAGGCCCCCAGCGCCCCGAAGGTACCGGTCATGCGCCCCTTCACGTCGGCGCCGAAGGACTGGGCGCAGTCTTCGATCATCAAAAGGCCGTGCTTGGTGCAGAGGGACTGGATGGCATCCATGTCCGCCGGCTGGCCGAAGAGGTGAACCGGAAGGACCGCCTTGGTCCGGGGGGTAATGGCCGCCTCGATCCTGGCAGGATCGATATTGAAGCTCTTGGGGTCCACGTCCACAAAGACCGGCGTGGCCCCCACGTAACGAATCGCCTCGGCGGTGGCGATGAAGGTGAAGGGAGAGGTGATGACCTCATCACCCTCCGTGATCCCTGCAGCGGCAAGGGCCAGGTGGAGGGCGTCGGTCCCCGAGGCAACGCCGATCGCATGCTTCACGCCGAGAAACGCGGCCGCTTCCTCCTCGAACGCCGTCACATTGGGACCGAGAATAAACTGGGTCTTCTCAAGGGCTTCCAGAATGCCCCGGTCGATCTCCTCTTTTATTGCTAGGTACTGCACCTTCAAATCCACCATTGGAATATTCATGACTACCTCACAGTTTATTGCTGATTTTGATTGCGGTTTCCAGCGCCCTCTTGCCGTCCTGTCCGGATACCACCGGCTTTGCCCCTGTCCGGACGCACTCCAGGAACGAGGCGATTTCAGCCTTCAGGGCATCCCCTTGGTCGAACGACTTCTCCTCCATGTCAACCTTGGGAACGCCGGGAAGCATTTCTCCGCTCCCCTTGCGGAACACCGCCAGCTTCTTGTTCTGGAAGTCGACGGAGATGTAGGAGTCGGCCTGGAATATCCGCATCTTCCGCTCGCTCTTGAGGCTGATGCGGCTGGCGGTGACGTTGGCCACGCAGCCGTTCTCGAACTGGATGCGGGCATTGGCGATATCCTCCTCGTCGGTGAAGACCGGGGCGCCAATGGAGCTGATCTGCTTCACCGGCGAGCCGACGATGGTCTGGATGATGTCGATGTCATGGATCATGAGATCAAGAACCACGTTCACATCGGTTCCCCGGGGCTTGAAGGGAGCGATCCGGATCGACTCAATGAAGCGGGGGCCGGTCAGAAGCCCTTTCAGACCCACGATCACCGGATTGAACCGCTCCAGGTGCCCCACTTGGAAGACTGCGCCCTTCTCTTCAGCAAGCCGGATGAGCTCATCCGCCTCTTCAACGGTGGTCGTGACCGGCTTCTCCAGGAGGACGTGAACGCCCCGCTCCAGAAACGCCCGCGCCACCTCGAAGTGGAACTGGGTCGGAACCACGATGCTGACAGCGTCGACCTTGTCGAGCAGGTCCCGGTAATCGGTGTAAGGGGTCGTCCCCACCTTGGCGGCCACCTCCTCCGCCCGGGGTCTGCTGGTGTCAACCACGCCGATCAGATCCGAATCGGGGAGCTGGGCAAATTTCTCCGCGTGAAAGAGGCCCAGATAGCCAACACCAATCACCGCTGTCCGAATCTTTTCCGTCATCGGCAGATACCCCTTTCCGATTTTTGCGCGAACTCGATGAAGTGAACGATCTCGGGAGACATGGGAACCTCTTCCCGAATGCGGGCAATGGCCTCGTCGAGCCGCAACCCCGACCGGAGCATCAGACGATAGGTCTTCTTTACGGCGCTGATTGTGTCCGGGGAGAAGCCTCGCCGCTTGAGGCCGACGGTGTTGAGCCCCGCCGACGTGGCCCGGTTGCCGCTGGCAATGGTATAAGGGAGGACATCCTGGCCCACCATGGCGCCTCCGGAGAGCATGGCGCTCTCGCCAACCCGCGTGAACTGGTGCACGGCGGAGAGCCCGCCAAGAATGGCAAAGTCCTCCACCACCACGTGCCCCGCCAGGGTCGATCCGTTGGCCATGATGACCCGGTTGCCGACAACGCAGTCATGGGCCACGTGGCAATAGGCCATGAAGAGATTTCCCTCGCCGATCACCGTTTCGCCGATACCGGTCACCGTTCCCGGCTGGAGGGTCGTGAACTCCCGGATGATGTTCCTATTGCCGATCCGGAGCCAGGTTTCCTCCCCCCGGTACTTGAGGTCCTGGGGGATTCCACCAACAGACGCCATATGAAAGATCTGGCACTCCTCGCCAATATCAGTCCAGCCGTCAATGACCGAGTGGGCGCCGATCCGTGACCCGCGGCCGATCCTGACATGCTCGCCGATGATGGCATAGGGGCCGATCTCGACCCCTTCGGCCACCTGGGCATCGGGGTGTACGATTGCCGTGGGATGAATCATTGTTACAACCTGTCCTTGTCGGCGAAGGTGGCCTTGAGTTCCGCCTCTGTCGTCACCTTCCCCTTGACAATGGCCTTGGCGCTGAAGCACCAGATGCCGCGCTTGCACCCGGTTGCCGTAACTTCGATCCGCAGTTGGTCTCCCGGCAGCACCGGCTTACGGAACTTCACGTTGTCAATCGACGCGAAATAGCAGACTTTCTTCCGCACCTCGTCGTCCGAGGCCATATAGGCAAGGATACCGCCCACCTGGGCCATGGCCTCGACGATCAGCACTCCCGGCATAATGGGATGACCGGGGAAATGCCCCTGGAAGAAAGGCTCGTTGATGGTAACGTTCTTGATCCCCACGATCCGTTCTCCCGGCACGTGCTCCACGATCCGGTCCACCAGGAGAAAGGGGTAACGGTGGGGGAGAATCTTCATGATTTCATTAATATCGAAGACAGTTTCCATTATCACGCTCCTTGCTTCTCTTCCAGTTCCCTCACCCGTTTCTCCAGTTCGGCGATCGTCTTCTTCAGTTCGGGAAGTTTCGGCACCACCGCTGACACACGAAGCCAATCCCGATGGTTGAAGGCCGGCATGCCGCTCACCATGGAACCGGCAGGAACATTGCCAGGGATGCCGGACTTGGCCCCTACCATGACGTTGTCTCCGATCTCCAGGTGCCCGGCAACGCCTACCTGGCCGGCGAGGGTCACGCGCCTGCCGAGCTTCGTACTGCCGGAAATACCCACCTGGGAGACAATCGTACAGTTCTCGCCGATAACGCAGTTGTGAGCGATCATGACGAGGTTGTCGATCTTGGTCCCCCGGCCAATCCGGGTGGCGGCAAGGGCTGCCCGGTCGATGGTGGTATTGGCGCCGATTTCCACATCGTCCTCGATGATGACGATGCCCAGTTGGGGAATCTTGTAGAAGCCGTCGCCGTCCGGGGCGTAACCGAAACCGTCGGAACCGATAATCGTACCGGCATGGATCGTGACCCGATTCCCGATACGGCACCCCTGATAGACTACAACGTTGGAATGGAGCGTAACATCGCTGCCTAGGTTGACCCCTTCATAGATGACTACACCCGGAAAAATCGTTACCCGGTCCCCGAGCGTTACGCCATCTCCCACGAAGGCCCCAGGATAGATGGTGACGTCGCTCCCCATAGTGACGTTCCGGCCGAGCAGTGCCCCCTCCATGACCCCCTGGGGCTCCCGTGGAGCAACATGGAACAGCGTGAGAAGCTTGGCAAAGGCAAGATAGGGGTTCGCCACGTGGATCGCGTTTCTGCCGTGGCGCTCGGCCCCCGGCGGCAGCACCACTGCGCCGGCTCCGGTTGTGGCAACCTTTGGCGCATAGCGGGGATTGGCGAGGAAGGTAATCTGGTGATCAGCGGCATCGTCAAGGCTCGCAACGCCGGAGATCGTCTTGGACTCGTCACCGGCAACGGTGCCGCCGAGGTATTCGGCAAGTTCCCTGAGGGTTCGCGAGACCGCCATGGGCTACTTCTTCCGTGACGCGTTGAAGAGCTTGAGGATTTCGTCGGTCACGTCGGCCTTGTCATCCACATAGATCATCCCCTCATTCCGGATAAAAATGAAGGAGTAGCCGTTCTTCCTGCCGAAATCCTGAACGACCTTCTCAAGCTCTTCGATGATCTTCTTGGTGAACTCCTCGTCCTTGGTCTGGAGCTCGTCCTGGGCGTCCTTTGTGAACCGCTGGAACTCCTTGAGTTTCTGCTGGTAGTCCTTTTCTTTGTTGCTGCGGGCAGCCTCGGAGAGGAGAACACTCTGTTTTTCCAAGTCATCCTTGAGCTTTTTAAGCTCTTCCTGCTTGGTATTGATCTCGTCCTGATACTTCTTGACCTTGGCGGCAAGCTGCTCCTTGGCCTCTTTGCCGGATTCGGAGAGATTGAGCGCCTTCTGCATGTCGATATAGCCGAGTTTGCCGCCGTCAGCCCCAAAGGCCACGGAAGCGAGCACCAGAGACCCCACGATGGATGCAACCGTAACGAATCTTTTCATTGTTTCTTCCTTTCGTGCCGTAATACTGCGAATCAGATCGTATGGGCAGAGCGCCCGTATGTTGTCAGAAGAAGCTTCCGATGGAGAACTCGAACCGGCCGCTGGCCTTGTCGATGCCATCGCGGGGGTTGACGGGAATGCCGTATTCGAGGCGAAGCGGTCCAAGCGGCGATACCCAGCGGATACCTGCGCCATAGCTCATCCTGAAACTGGAGAACATGGTGTCACCCTTGTCATAAACGTTGCCCACATCAAAGAAGGTCACTCCCTTGAGCCCGGCATCCTTGAGGAGCGGGAACGTATACTCCAGGTTAACGATGGCTTCCTTGTCACCGCCGATGAAAGCACGAGAAGTGGTAGCTGTCCCCTGGACATTGCTCGTTGACGTGGAGTAACGAACAGGGCTGATACTCCGTCCTTCATAACCGCGGATCGTGTTGATACCGCCGGCGAAGAAACGTTCGTCGATGGGTACATCCTTGCCGATACCTTGAATATAACCGAGAGCGCCCCTCAGACTGAGGACCGTGTTCCACTTCATGGGAAAGAACAATGATGTGTCGCCGAAATAGCGGATGAAGCGACTGGTGCCCCCCAAACCGGCAACCTCGATGGAGATGTTGTTCACCATCCCCTTGGTCGGGTCGAGCCGGTAGTCGGTGGTGTCACGGGTGAGACTCGCGGTGATGGAGCTGGTGGTGGACGTGGTTTCGGGGATTATATCCTCACTCGACACATTGACGTCGAATATCTTTTTATCCTCGTACTTGTACATCCAGAGGGTCCGCATGGTGTCGCTCAACGGATACCCAGCCTTGATGTCGCCACCCGTGGCGCGCCGCGTAAAGTCGAGGTAGTCACGCTCGGTGCGGTAGAGGTCGGCGCCCACCGTCCAGCGGGTGTCAAGGAAGTAGGGATCGGTGATCCCCACGTTATAGGTGGACGACTTGCCGCCGATGGAGGCGGCGAGGTTCGCCTTGAGACCAAGGCCCAGGAAGTTCCCCTGGGAAACCGAGCCCTGGCCGATGAGACCATCGAGGGAACTGTAACCGGCGCCGATACTGAACGTTCCGGTCGGCTTCTCCTTCACCTCCACGTTCACATCAAGCTTGTTGTCGGCACTCCCTTTCGCGGTGGCTATGTTCACTTCCTCGAAAAATCCCAGATTCATGAGACTTTGCTTGCTCTTCTTGAGTCCGGTGCTGCTGTAAGCATCCCCCTCAACAAGCTTGATCTCTCGACGCAGAACCTTGTCGCGGGTTTTGGTGTTGCCGATGACATTTATCCGGTCGATAAAAACCTTTTCCCCCTTCTCGAAATCAAAGGTTATGTCAACGGTCTTCTTGTCGGTGTTTATCTTGGAAAGGGGGGTAACGTTGGTGAAGGCATACCCCTTGTCGGCATAGAGGTCCGTGAGAGCGAGCACGTCAGCCCGCAGGTTAGCGCGGTTGAACGTCTCTCCAGTCTTGATTCGAAGCCCCTGGGCGAGTACATCCTCCTTCTCCAGGAGGTCGCCCTTGAACCCAATGGAACCGGTCTTGTACTGGTCCCCTTCGGTGATGCCGATGGTAACGGCAAGACCGCTGCGGTCCTCCAGGATCTTAACGTCGGGCTCCCCAACTTTCACGTTCACGTAGCCGTTGTTGAAGTAGAGGTCGGCAATGAGATTCACATCGTTCTTGAGGACTTCGTCCTTATAGGTTCCGGCGCCGGTGAGCCAGGACAGGAACCATTTCTCCTTGGTCTCCATGACGCCACGGAGCTTCTTGTCGGTGAAGGCCTTGTTACCCTCGAACCGAATCGCTTTGATGAGGACCTTTTCCCCTTCGGTGATGGTGACGACCACTCTGACGTCGTTACCGGAACGTTTCTCGCCCTTTACATCGACCTCGGCTAGGTAATACCCCTCGTCGGCGTAGAGTTTTTTAATCTTTTTGGTGCTCTGGGTCAGTTCTTTCTGCGAAAATATGGTGTTGGTTTTCAGGCCGAGGGCCTCTCTCACCTTATCGGTGGAAATTTGCTTTGCCCCGTCGATCTTGATCTCGCGAATGATCGGCTTCTCTACGACCGTATAAACGAGCACAACGCCGCTGTCCGATTTCTCCGTGTCAGCCTTCACATCCTGAAACTGCCCCAGGCGATAGATGGCACGGATGTCCGCGTCTACCTTCTCCACGTAGAAAAGGTCGCCCGACTTCAGCGTAACGGCATTGAGTATGGCCGCAGCGTCGATTCTCCGGTTGCCCCTCACCTGAACGTCGGAGATTTTCTCCCCTTCGGCAAAGGCCCCTTGGGCAGCGAGAACGACTGCCGCCGCGATACCAGCTCTAGTTGCATGTAACCGAATCACTTCTCCCCCGGGAGAATGGAATGTACAGCTGTAAATGCGCCGATTGCGCTAATCTGCAATGACCCGGCCGTCCACCAGACGGACCGTTCGCCCCATGCAGGATGCAAGTTTCTCGTTGTGGGTAACGATGACGAGCGTAACCCCCCGCTTCCGGTGAACACGCTCGAGGGTTTCATGCACTTCGTCGCTGGTCTTCATGTCGAGGTTGCCGGTCGGCTCGTCAGCCAGAAGAAGCTTTGGAGAGAGAACCAGCGCCCTGGCGATGGCGACCCGCTGCTGTTCCCCTCCCGAGAGTTCGCCCGGCTTATGGGTAAGACGATGTGCAAGCCCGACCTCCCCAAGGAGTTCCCTGGCCGGCGCTGCGGCATCGGAGCGCTTAACGCCGGCAATGAGCAGCGGCATCATGACATTCTCAAGGGCCGTAAACTCCGGGAGCAGATGATGAAACTGGAACACAAAGCCGATGGAGCGGTTTCTGAACGAGGCCAAGGCCGCATCACCCAACCGGAAGACATCCTCCCCCCCGAAGCGCACACTGCCCGAAGTCGGCCGATCAAGGGTTCCCATAATGTGGAGAAGCGTACTCTTCCCCGTCCCCGAAGCCCCGACGAGGGCGATGGTTTCGCCTTCGGCCACAGCCAGGCTTACCCCCTTCAGAACATCGACCCGGGTTTCCCCGGAACCATAACCCTTCGTGAGGTCCGTCACCTCAAGGAGACTACTCATAGCGCAGCGCCTCCGCAGGCGGCAGCTTCGACGCCTGCCAGGACGGATAGAGGGTCGCCACGAGCGATATGAGTACCGCCGTCACAGAGATCAGGACAACGTCGGAGAGGACCACTCGGGAAGGAAAATGGTCCAGATAATAGACATCCTTACTAAAGAGCTCGAAACCGGTCACCTTCTGCACGGCGCCAACGATCGGCTCTAGATTGTAGGCCACAAGGAGGCCGCCGATGACACCGATGACAGTCCCGGAGATCCCTATGATGAGACCCTCCAGCACGAAAATCTTCATGATGCTTCGCCCCGTGGCCCCCATGGACTTGAGGATCGCAATGTCCTTCGTCTTTTCCAGAACCACCATAAAGAGCGTCGAGGCAATGCCGAAGGCAGCGACCAGTACGATCAGGGTCAGAATGACGAACATTACCATCTTTTCCGTCTTCAACGCAAAAAGAATGTTCTTGTTCATCTGCATCCAGTCCCGTGCATGGAAGGGAAAGCCGAGTTCGCGGTCGATTTTCCGTACCAACTCTCCGGTACTGTAGACGTCCTGCACCCGGAGCTGAATGCCGGTGGCGGCATGACCGAGGGCGAGGAACTCCTGGGCCTCGGAGAGTCCCACATAAGCGAGGGTGGAATCATACTCGAACATGCCGGTATTGAAGAGCCCCACGACACGGAATTGTTTCATCTTCGGGACCATGCCGAGTGGTGTTATGTTGCCGAGGGGCGAAATGACGTTGACCGTGTCGCCAGGGTAAATATTGAGGGAACGGGCAAGCTCCCGGCCGATGATGATGCCCGGTTTGGGAGGCTCCCGGGTCGCGAGAGGAAGGGGTAAACGCTCAAGGTCTCCGAGCTTACCCTCCACAAGTGATCGGTGAAGATTGGTCACCAGAGGATCGGTCTTGACGTCGATGCCACGGAGCACCACGCCGGAGACATTGGAGCCGGTGGAAAGCATTACCTGGCTGTAAACGAACGGGGTAGCGGCCACAACCCCCTTCATCTTCTTGAGCCGCTCCATGATGGCGGGATAGTCTTCCATGGTGCCGCTGGACTTCAGGACCACCACGTGGGCGTTGGTTCCGAGGATCTTTTCCTTCAGATCCTCCTCGAAGCCGGTCATGACCGCCAAGACGACAATGAGGGCCATTACCCCGAGGGCGACTCCGGCGGTGGAGATAAAGGTGATGATCGATATGAAGGTCGACTTCCGCTTTGCCTTGAGGTAGCGGAGGCCGATAAAGAGCTCGTAGGACATTTTGGATCCGGGGACCGGCGACCGGGGATCAGGGACCGGCAGAAGGCCCCTGATTCTCGATCTGCTTGCGGAATCCCGTTATTTCTCCTTGCGAAGTTGCGGGAAGAGAATGACATCCCGGATGGACGGGGAATCAGTCAGGAGCATTACCAGGCGGTCGATACCAATCCCTTCTCCAGCCGTCGGAGGCATGCCGTACTCAAGGGCACGGATATAGTCCTCGTCCATGTAGTGGGCCTCTTCGTCTCCCTTGGCCTTCTGGGCAACCTGACCCAGGAAGCGCTCTTTCTGGTCCACGGGGTCGTTGAGCTCCGAGAAGGCATTTGCCATCTCGCGGCCGGCGCAAAAGAACTCGAAACGGTCGACAATATCGGGATCCTTGTCGCTCTTGCGGGAAAGGGGCGACACCTCGGTGGGATACGCGGTGATGAAGGTGGGCTGGATCAGCTTTGCCTCCGCCACCTCCTCGAAGATCTCGGTGATAAGCTTGCCGTAGCCCACGTCGGCCGGCAGGTCGAGCCCGATGCTCTGGGCGTAGGCATAGGCCAGGTCGCGATCTTCGAGGGATTTGGCGTCGATGTCGCCGTACTCGAGGATCGCCTCCTTGACGGTAAGCCGCTTCCAGGGGCGCTGGAAGCTGATCTCTATCCCCTGGTAGGAGAAGTCGAGGGTTCCGAGTACCTCTTGGGTCACGTGACAGAGAAGTTCCTCGGTGAAATCCATCAGGTCCTCGAAGGTGGCGTAGGCCTGGTAGAACTCCATCATGGTAAACTCGGGGTTGTGGCGTACCGAGATTCCCTCATTGCGGAAGTTGCGGTTGATCTCGAAGACCCGCTCGAACCCTCCGACCACCAGACGCTTGAGATAGAGCTCCGGCGCGATGCGGAGGAAAAGCTCCATGTCGAGGGCGTTGTGATGGGTAACGAAGGGACGGGCCGTGGCTCCTCCGGGAATCGGCTGCATCATGGGCGTTTCCACTTCAAGGAAGTCGTGACGCACCATGAATTCGCGGATCAGGTTGACGATCCGGGAGCGCTTGATGAAGACCTCCCGCACCTCGGGATTCACGATCAGGTCAACGTAGCGCTGGCGATACCGGGTCTCAACATCGGTGAGGCCGTGGAATTTCTCCGGAAGAGGAAGAAACGACTTGGTGAGTAGCCTGACCTCGCTCGCGTTAAGGGAAAGCTCCCCGGTCTTGGTGCGGAAGGGGGTACCGGTGGCGCCGATAATGTCGCCGATGTCGAAGGACTCAAAGGCTTCGTAGGCTTCGTCACCGAGAGTGTCCTTGCGCACATAGAGCTGGATGCGCCCCTTGCGGTCCTGGAGCTGGATAAAGGCGGCCTTGCCGAAGGAGCGGCGGGCAATGATCCGACCGGCCACAACGAAGGAGTCTGCCCCCGCCTCGTCGATCGTCTCGCACGTGCCATACGCAGCCACCACGTCCGCCGACGTGTGCCGGGGTTTATAGTCATTGGGGTAGGGATTGATCCCCGCCTCCCAGAGGGCATCGACCTTGCGCCGCCTCTGGAGCAACAGTTCACTCAATTCTTCCATCGCCTGCGTCGTTCCTTTCACGGGCCAGACTGGCCATAATCCAAACTGCCTGTATAGCCGAACAATGTCTCCCCCGTCAAGCAAAAAGGGGTGTATCGCACACGCCATTCACCAGCAGCAAAATTCACTGATGGGGCGGCCTTACGTCACCATGGGCCAAGGTGGTTGTGACTCCTGAATCGTTAGAAACCGGTCACCGCCACGGGGGTACTGCTGTTGGTGGACGACCCGTTTCCAAGCTGTCCCGATCCGTTATCACCCCACGCTTTCAGGTGTCGCCCCTGAAAGGCAAGAGAGTGATGTCCAATGGCAAGGATGGGACTTAAGCCGTCAATCTGCAGGGTACTGTCAAATGTTCCGATCAGGGTCGGGGTATAGTTGATATCGGCCGTAACCCCATTCCCGAATTGCCCATTGCCGTTGTATCCCCAGGCCCAGATCGTCCCTTGATTGTTCATAATGAGGATGTGGTCGAGCCCCGCCGCGACGGCCTTGATGGTGCCCGAAAAACCGGAAATCGTGACCAATTGGGGGTTGCTGCTGAACGGAACGGCAGCAGCCGGCGCAGCCGGGGTCGGATTCTGCCCCAGTTGGCCGAATCCGTTGTATCCCCAGACATACACTCTGTCGTCACCTGTCACCGCCACGCTGAATGCTCCCCCAGCGGCAATGAGCTTCACCCGTCCCGGAGGAAGATTAGTGACCTGAACCGGTGCAATCCGATCAGACGTATCACCAAGACCAAGCTGACCATTGTTGTTGCTTCCCCACGTCCAGACCGTGCCGTCCGTCTTCAGGGCAATGCTGTGGAGACCACCGGCGGCAATCCGTGCTACGTTGCCGAAGGGCGCCGCGCCTGCAATCAGGTCCCAGACAGGTTGCGGCAAAGAAGCATCCCCCCCCTTGTTGATCCCGAGCTGCCCGTTACTGTTGCTCCCCCAGGAATAGAGGCTACCATTGTTCGCAATGGCCAGACTATGGTAACCACCCGCCGCCACCGCCGTGACGTTGGGAAGGCCGGAAATCCCGCGGGGTATGGAGGAACTGTTCGAGCTTCCCGAGGTCCCGTTGCCCAGTTGACCGTAGCCGTTGTACCCCCACGCCCAGACGGAACTCGTGTTGCGGAACGGGACAAAGGCAAGGGTATGGTTCGAACCGATGGAAAAACCGGCGAACCGGGACGGGGTTGCCACTGCAGCGGGGCTCGTAGCGGTAGACGTCGAATCGATTCCGAGTTGACCAAAGGCGTTGTTCCCCCACGCGAAGAGATTATGGGTGCTGTACGTGCCAAAGGGGGTTGAATATGCCTTGAACGCCGCGGAATGGGTGTAATAGGTAGACGTAGAGGTAGGGTAAGTCGTCGTGGATGATTTACTGCCACACCCCTGGAAGATTCCAACTGCAAGCCCCGCGATCAAATACGTAACGCCCCTGAATGTCCTTTTCATGTCGCTCTCCATAGATCTGCCATCAATGTCAGAGTACTAGTGCTTCGAATGATCCAGAACCTTCAATTCTGCGCGGCAGTTACGCCGTTTCCTACTGCAATTTCCCCTTGTGCGCCCGGCTGAAGCCCATTGAACGTCGCCTTGCCGAGATACTCTCCAAGTCTGAAAACGGCGGCTTCTCCAGAAGGGAGGGGGCGGGTTGAATTGTTTGTAAAGGAAAACACCGTCCCTTCCGACAGCAGACGTCCGCTGCTCTCGCGCTCTACGGGACACCGGAACCGCAAAACCTCTCCGAAAGGGGCGCCTACAGGGATACGGGGAGATTCCTCACCTGCAGCAGAGAGGGGAACGGCAGACACCGTGACGGTGGTTCCTTTGTCCGGCCGGGGAAAGAGGGCGTGCATCGTGACATCCATGGTCCCTTTGCCGTCCAGCCGAAAGTCATAGGCAGGAGTCCACCCCGCACCCGGCACCAAGTAACTTGAGATAACACGCCCCTTACCGGCGACCCAGACCCGGACGACGCGTCTTCCGATATCGGCCTCTTTTTTCAGCAGAGTGAGCCGTGCCTCGACGTCTTTTATGCCATCCTCAGCATCGCGACGCGCCCGGTAGACGTCCTCAAGTTGTGCCACGGCAAATCCCGTCCCCTTGCGGATGGTCTCCATCGGCTCCGGGTTCGTCTTGGTCTTGCGAGGGGCCTTGCTGCTCTGGGACTTGGCCGCCGCCTTGAAAATTTCCTCACGCACGGCAAGGGCCCGAAGTCGATCTTCAAGCCTCCGTTTACGTTCGGCGAGAGCCAGAAGCTCTTTCTCATGCTTGGGGTTTGGACGGGCATCCTGAATGTCTACCCGAAGGATCGAGTTTCCGCCGCTCGGCTTGATTCTCAGTGATTCCGGTGAAGATGCCGCCGGCAAGAGAATTTCCGCATACCCTTTGGCAACCACGGACACCTCGTCAACTCTTGCGCCATCAAGATAATAGGTAATACTCTTGCTGCCGGCTGCGTAGCATGCAGACGCCGACAACAACACAAATACGGCAATAAAAACCCGCATATGCCCTCCCTGGCAAACCAACTATGCGCCCCATCGCGTCAAAGCATAAGTTGGTGTCATTTTGAAACGTCGAGAAGTTCCACTTCAAAAATAAGGGTAGCATTGGGGGGGATCACGCCACCGGCACCGGCAGTGCCATAGCCGAGCTTAGACGGCACGATGAGGCGACGTTTACCACCGACCTTCATGGTCATCACCCCTTCGTCCCAGCCGGGGATCACCTCGCCGGCGCCGATGGTGAAGACAAAGGGCTCGCCCCGATCGACGGAGCTGTCGAATTTGGTGCCATTCTCGAGCCAGCCGGTATAGTGAACTTTCACGGGCTTGCCCGACGTGGGCTGGGGGCCGTTGCCGACAACGAGATCCACGTAGGAAAGCCCCGACGGTGTCGTGACGGCTCCAGCCGGCGCCGTGGAAACGGCGGCGGGCTTGGTCTCCCCCGAAGACTTCGCGTCCTTATCGGAACACGCGGCAATTGCAACCCCGGTGACAAAGAGAAACAGAACAAGCAACTTTTCAACGGATCTCACGTAAACCTCCCTGCTTCAATCAATTCCGCCCAGGCGGAGGATGTATTCCCACTCGTGGTGCGTCACCGGCTGGACCGACAAGCGGCTCCTCTTGAGAAGCACCATGCCGGACAGTTCTGGATGTGTCTTCATCTCGTTAAGGGTTACCGGCCGCTTCAGGGGCCGGACATACCTCACGTCAACCATGTACCAGACAGGATTGTCCCTGCTCGCCCGGGGGTCGAAGTGTTCGGCCGACGGGTCCAGTGCCGTCCAGTCGGGATAGCCTTCGCTCACCACCTCGGCGATGCCGACGATGGCGGGCTCGGGAATGTTGCTGTGGTAAAAGAGAACTCCGTCACCGGGCTTGATCTCGTCCCGCAAGAGATTTCGTGCCTGGAAGTTCCGCACCCCATCCCAGTGCTCGGTGCCGTTGTGGCGCGCCTTCAAGTCATCGAAGGAGAAACAGGAAGGTTCGCTTTTGAAGAGCCAGAAAAGCCGCTCGCGCGTCACGGTCATCCCCCCCCTGGAGCTACGAGAGCTGGTGAACAAAGAGCCCGCTACGCAGTTTCGGCTCGAACCAGGTGGACTTGGGGGGCATTATCTGCCCGGCATCGGCCAACTGCATGAGCTCTTCCATGGAGGTGGGATTGAGGGAAAAGGCGATCCGGTAGCCCCCGCCATCCACGAGCCGCTCCAGTTCCTCGGTTCCCCGGATTCCCCCCACGAAGGAGATCCGCTGGTCAGTGCGGGGGTTGCGGATGGCGAGAATCGGACTCAGAAGGTTATTCTGGAGGATGGAGACATCCAAGTGCGACACTGCATCCCCCTCGTCGAAGGTTCCCGGCTTGGCAACGAGCTGGTACCAGCGCCCCTCCAGGTACATGCCGAACTCGTGGCGCCGGGACGGCGCGAATCCCGTGGCAGCCGGCGTTACGGCAAAGCGCTCGCCGATGCGGGCCATCAGTTCAGCGACGGAGTGGCCGTTCAGGTCCTTCACCGCCCGGTTATAGGGCATGATGTTCATCTCGCTGTCGGGGAAGATGACTGTCAGGAACCAGTTGTACTCCTCTTTCCCCGTGTGGCCGGGATTGGCGGCGCGCCGCAGTTCCCGCACGCGGCCGGCAGCAGCGCTACGGTGGTGACCGTCGGCGACATAGAGGGTTTCGATGGCGGCAAACCGCGTCGTGAGGTCATCGATGACCGCCCGGTCGCTGATGATCCAGAGGGTGTGGATGACTCCATCGCCGGTGGTGAAGTGGTATGTCGGTTCGCCGGCAGCCACGCCGGCCACGATGGCGGTTATGGAGGGGTCGTTGCGGTAGGTGTAAAACACCGGCTCGTCGTTGGCATCCAGGTAATCGATGTGCCTGACCCGGTCCTCTTCCTTGTCGGCCCGGGTCAGCTCGTGTTTCTTGATGACGCCGCTCTCGTAATCGTCCACCCCGGCACAGACCACGAGGCCCGTCTGCTCGATGGCCCCCATCCTCTGGCGGTAGACGTAGTAACACTCGTCCCGGTCCTGGATGAGAGTTCCCTCGGCGATGAAGCGCTGCATGTTCTCGCGCCCCTTCACGTAAACATCTTCGGCGTAGGGGTCCACCTCCGCCGAAAGATCAATCTCGGGACGGGAGACATGAAGAAAACTGTATGGATTACCCGCAGCCATGGCCTTCGCCTCCTCGACGTTCATGACGTCATAGGGAAGCGCTGCGACCTTCTCGGCCAGGGGTTTGGGCGGGCGCAGTGCCCGGAAGGGTTTGATCAGTGCCATGAAATTACCTCATTTTGAAACTTCATCTGAATTAGAAATACCTGCGTCCACCCATGAACTTCTTCGCAAAGTAGTTCTCGTCGAGGGATGAGATCTTGATGTCATCCCCACGACGGGGGGCATGGACGAACCGCCTGTCTCCCACGTAGATCCCCACGTGATTGATGTTCTCCTCGGAAGCGCCGAAGAAGACCAAATCGCCATCCTTCAGGTCGTCACGCGCCACCGGGTCCCCCACCTTGAACTGTTCCCGGGAGGTGCGGGGAATGTTGACCCCGCAGAGGTTGTAGACGGCGCGGGCAAAGCCGCTGCAATCCATCCCGTCCACAACGGTATTCCCCCCCCAACGGTAGGGTATCCCCACAAAACGTTCCGCGGTACGGGCTGCAATCTGCCCCATGTCCTTCTCCCCTTTCGGGGCTTCGGGCTGCTTCTTGCGGGGCTCTGCGGGAAGACGGCCAATGGTGGCCGCAGGCTCCCGTTTCACCACGGTTTCGCGTTTGCCGGAAAGGTCCTGGGGCGGAGCGATGAAATAGGCGCCGATAAGGCCGTCGGAAACCAGCTTCCGGGCCTCCTTCTGGGCAGCCTGCTTGGAGGGGAAATCGCCGAAACGGACGGCGTAGAGACCATTGTCCCGCTTGAAGTAGAAGGCTTCGATTCCCCGCACCTGGAGCTGGGCCGCCAGGCGTTCGGCGTTTTTCACCTCGGAAAAGGCCCCCACCTGGATGGCGTGGCCGATGCGGGAGATTCCCGCCCGCGGCGCGGCACAGCCGGCGGCCGCCAGGAGGGAGACGACAATAAATGCTATCAGATGAACGACGAATCTCTTCATCAGTCTACGGTGTCCTTCACGTCCCGGCGCACCCCCATGAGGAAGGCGACGATGAATTCCTCGAGATCGCCGTCCAGGACCGCGTCGGGGTTGCCGGTTTCGACGCCGGTCCTCAGGTCCTTCACCATCTTGTACGGATGCAGGACATAGGAGCGGATCTGGCTTCCCCAGCCGATCTCCTTCTTCTCGCCGCCGATCTCGGCGGCCTTGGCCTCCCGCTCCTGGAGCTCCTTCTCGTAGAGCTTGGCGCGGAGCATCTTCATGGCGGTCGCCTTGTTCATGTGCTGGCTCCGCTCGCACTGGCTGGCAGCCACGAGGCCCGTGGGGATATGGGTGATCCGGACGGCGGAATCGGTAGTGTTCACGTGCTGGCCGCCGGCCCCGCTGGAGCGGTAGGTGTCGATTCTCAGGTCCGTTTCGTTGATCGTTACCTCGATATCGTCCTCGATCTCGGGGAAGGCGAAGACCGAGGCAAAGGAGGTATGCCGCCGGGCATTGGAATCAAAGGGAGAAATTCGCACGAGGCGGTGGATGCCGGCTTCGGCCTTAAGATAGCCGTATGCATACTCACCGTCAACGGTAAAGGTTGCCGACTTGAGCCCCGCCTCGTCGCCGGCCTGATAGTCGGTGATCTCCGTCTTCCACCCCTTGCGCTCGCAGTAGCGGAGATACATCCTGAGAAGCATCTCGGCCCAGTCCTGGGCCTCGGTGCCGCCGGCGCCGGCGTTGATGGAGAAGTAGCAGGCGCTCTTGTCATGGGGGCCGGAGAGCATCCGTTGGAACTCGGCCCCCTCTACGTCCCTTTCCAACTGGTCGTTGAGAGACCGGACCTCGTCAAGAGTCGCTTCGTCCTCTGCCTCCTCGCCCAGCTCGATCAGCACCCGGATATCGTCTGACTGACGGTTCAGGCGGTCCCAGAGGTCAAGGATCTTCTCGATCCGCGTTCGCTCCCTGAGGAGCTGCTGGGCCTTTTCGTTGTCATCCCAGAAGCCGGGGGCCGCTATCTCGGCCTCCATCTCCTGGATATCCTCCCGCTTGCTGTCTATGTCAAAGAGACCCCCGGAGCTTGGCGATGCGCTCCGAAAGATTTTCAACGCGGGCTACTTCTTCTCTGAACATCCATGACTCCTTTACTGGTGGTGAATACGTTTTCTTCCGAAGGCGAGGGCCGTAACGATCGCCCCCCCTGCGACACACGCCCAGGCGAAGACGTCGCCGTAACGGTTGTAGAAGCTCTCTCCCTCCCCCAGCCGCACCTCGCCGTTCAGCACCGCCTCCTCGAAGAGGGAGGTCATCCCCCGGATGTGCCCCTTGCTGTCGATGATGGAGGTTATGCCGGTGTTGGCGGCCCGAACCAGCGGCACCCGGTTCTCCACGGCACGGAAGACGGTCATGGAGAGGTGCTGGTAAGGGGCTGATGAGCGCCCGAACCAAGCGTCGTTGGTGATGTTGACAAGGAGGCGGCTCCCGGCCCGGACGTAGGCCCGGGAGAGTTCCGGGAATATCCCCTCGAAGCAGACGAGGATGCCGATCCTCCCCTTGCCGGTGTCCAGGGCGGCAACCTGGGCGCCGGGCGAGAAATCGCCGATGCCTGCCACAAGCTTGTTCACAAAGGGAAGAAGTTTCGCCATCGGCACGTACTCGCCGAAGGGGACTAGGTGAATCTTGTCGCTGCGGCCGAGCACATCCCCCCAAGGGGAGAGAAGAAAGGCGCTGTTCAGGTACTTCAACCGCTCCCCGTCTTTCTCATAGGCGGGGCTCCCGACCACGGCGCAGGTTTTGAGCTCCTTCGCAAGCCCCTTGATGCGGGAGGCATACCGCGGCTCGTCCTGGAAATAAAAGGGGGCCGCGCTTTCGGGCCAGACCAGAAGATCGGAAGGGCCGGCGGCGCAGGCCTTGCGCGACAGCCGCTCGTAGATGGCGACGGTCTCTTCCTGGAACGACGGATCCCACTTGATGTTCTGGTCGATGTTCCCCTGGATGAGGGCCACCTTGAACGGCTCACCACTCTCGGGAACATGGAGGCGCTTGAAACCGTAGGCAACGGTTGCAAGGAGAAGGGCGAGCAGGAGCACGACGCTCTTCACCGGATAGGGAGCCCGCTCTCGCGCAGCAAAGCCGCGGATGATCCGGTAGAAAACCACATTTGCCAGGGCAATGAGGAAACTCAGGCCGTATACCCCGGTGATGTCAGCGATCTGGATGAGAGGAAGGGTCCGGTACTGGGTGTAACCGAGGCTTGCCCAGGGAAACCCGGTGACGAGGAAGGCACGCCCATACTCCAGCCCCACCCAGAGGAGCGGAAACGAAATGAGCAGGGAAATTCCCCGATCCTCTCCCCGGCGGACCAGATAGGCAACCACGGCTGGATAGAGCGCCAGGTAGGACACGAGCATCGACAGGACGCCGACGCTCACGATCCACGGAAGCTTTCCGTAGGTGGTGACGACAATGGTGATCCAATAGAGAATCCCCGCGTAGGCGGTGAGCCCTGTGACGAACCCCAGGTGGAAGGCCTTGCGGGGATCCTTCCGGCCGCAGGCGAGCAGGAGCGGCGCGAACGCAATCCAGGCCAGGGGGGAGATGCCGGGGCTCGGGAACGCGAGGGCAAGGAGCCCCCCCGAGAGAACCGCCATCAGGTAGTCACGCCGGGGAATGGCGTCGAAATCGGGCATCCGTAATGTGCGGTAGTTCACTACCCTTCGGTCTCCTCGGTGGTGCTGGCCCGGCGGGCCACCCGCACTTTCCTGATGTTCCGCTCGCCACCCTCAAGGACGGTCATCCGAAGGGTGTCGCTTTCGATCTCCTCGCCCACCTTGGGGATCCGCCCGGTCAGGTGGAAGATGAGTCCGGCCACGGTGTCGAACTTCTCCCGCTCGATTTCGATGCCGAAGCGCTCCTCAAGGTCTTCGATGGGAAGGCGGGCATCCACGAGGACCGAGCCGTCGGGTTCCTCCACGAGCCAATCCTCCTCAAGGTCGTACTCGTCCTGGATATCTCCCACGATCTGCTCCAGCAGGTCTTCGATGGTGACGAGCCCCGACGTGCCCCCGTACTCGTCGATGACAATGGCGATATGGACCCGCTTGCGTTTGAACTCCTGGAGGAGCTCTTCCAGGTTCTTGGTCTCCGGAATGAAGTAGGGGGTGCGCATAATACGCCTGATATTGATGGAGGAGTCCCCCATCCCCCAGTATTTGAGGAGGTCTTTGGCGTAAATGAGGCCGATGATGTTGTCGACAGTCCCATCGTAGACCGGAATCCGCGAGTGGCCGCAGGCTATGATGGTCCTCAGCACCTCTCCCACCGAGGTGTCGGCGGAGACGCAGGCCATGTCGGTGCGCGGCACCATGATCTCCCTGACCACCGTGTCGCGGAGCTCGAAGATGGAGCGAATCATCTCGTTCTCTTCCGGATTAATGAGCCCCTCTTCCTCACTGGCGTCGATGATATCCTGGATCTCCTCTTCGGTGATCCGCTTCTTGCCGGTGAGAAACCTGCCAAACATGTCCATCAGTCCGGCGCTTTTCCTTCCAGAGCCCTCGTCCAAGGCCTGTATTCCCCCTTTACCGTACAGTGGCGCGAAAAACGCCTATTTCATGAACCGGAACAGCATCACCACCAGGAGGGTGATCCCCGTTCCGGTGGCAGCACCGAAAACCACCTCACGGATGGTGTGGATGCGGAGCAGAAGCCGCGAGTGACTCACCATTACGGCGAGAGTAATTGCCAGAATCGAGGTGAGAGGCTCTTGGGTATTGAGAGTGACCAGGGTGGCGATGGAAAAGGCCACTGCCGCATGACCGCTCGGCAGCCCCCCCTCCAGCGGCGTCCCCTTGCCGGATATCGACTTGAGGATCACCACCACGATCACTACCGCCAGCAGGGCCACCACCGCCCCCATCTCCGACGGGGTACCTATCATGGCGAGCGCCTCCTTGTAAATGGGAAAGATGTAATGGGACAGGATCAGATAGCCCATGACCGCCGCGCCGATGGCCGCCACGAGCACCCCGCCGGCGGCCACGTCCTTGGCGATCTTTGCGAGGGGGTGGTATTCCGGCGACACCATGTCCACAACCACCTCCACCGCCGTATTCATGAGCTCGGCAAAGAGCACAAACGAGACAGAGACTGCCAGAAGCGTGAACTCCAAGGCCGACACTCTGAGAAAAAGCACCGCGAAGAGGAGCGCCAGCGCCGCCAGAAAGTGCCGGCGCATGTGCTTCTGGGTCCGGGTGGCCCAGAAAATCCCCTCGATGGCACAGTTGACGGAGTCGATGAAGCGCGACGGCTTCACGGGGTCGCCGTTGGGCAACGTGGGAGAAGGCCGAAGCGGGTTCCCCTCGCCGTCGGTGTCTCCGTAGGGGCTAGACAAGCCCTTCCCTCTCCAAGAGGGCAAAGAGTTCCTGCTCCTTCGCCTCCATCCGTCGGGCCTCGGCCTCGCCGCTCCGCTCGTGGTCGTAGCCGGCGATGTGAAGGATGCCGTGGAGCAGCAGAAAACAGAGCCTGGACCAGAAGGAGACTCCCCCCTCTTCCGCCTCGCGGGCCGCCGTGTCCGCAGAGATGATCACATCCCCCAGCATGGCGGGATTGAGGGCGCCGAACTCACCCTCGGCCATGGCGAAGGAGATTACGTTCGTGGGGCGGTCCTTGTGGAGATACTCGCGGTTGACGCGCCTGATACCGAGATCGCCGGTGATGACCACCGACAGCTCGCTATCGGGATATCCCAAGGCGCTTAATATCCTCTCCGCCACTTTTCTGAGGCGTGGCGTCCCGATCGGGTGCCGCCTTTGCCGGTTCGCTATCGCTACCTTCACTCGGTTTCTTACCTCCGGTCGGTTTCTCTTTTTCCTTGAAGGCCGGCTCTGGGTAATCGATGCGCTGATGGTAGATGCCGGCCAGGATGCGGTTGAAGCTCTTGGCGATTTCGTGGAGGTTCTTGAGGGTCAGCTCGCATTCATCAAGCTGACCGTCGATAAAGATGTTGTTGATGATCTTCTGCACCAGCCCCTGGATGCGGTCAGGAGTCGGGTTCACGAGGGTGCGGGAGGCGGCCTCCACGCAGTCGGCCAGCATGACCAGGCCCGCCTCCCGGGACTGGGGCTTGGGGCCGGGATAGCGGAAATCACGTTCGTGCACGGCCTGTCCGTCGCCGGCCTGGGTCTTTGCCTTCTGGTAAAAGAAGCTCATGAGGGCCGTGCCGTGGGACTGCCGGATAATATCGACAATGGGGCGCCCCACCCGATGTTCGCGGGCCAGCTCAACCCCCTCCTTCACGTGTGATATGAGAATGAGGGCGCTCATGCTCGGGGCAAGCTTGTCGTGGCGGTTATCGCCTCCCCCCGTATTTTCGATGAAGTACTGGGGTTTGCTGATCTTGCCGATATCGTGGTAGTAGGCCGCCACTCTTGCCAGGAGCGGATTCGCATTGATCGTCTCCCCGGCCGCCTCCACCAGGTTCCCCACCAGGACACTGTGATGGTAGGTGCCGGGAGCGCGGACCATCAACTCCCGCAGTATCGGCGAATTGAGGTTGGAAAGTTCGAGGAGCTTGATATCAGTCACGTAGTGGAAAACGGTTTCGATCAGCGGGATAGTGCCGGTAACGATGGCCGAACAGAGGAGTCCGCCGGCCAGGGCGAAGAGGGCACACCAGATGGTCTGGAGGGAGAGGAAACTGTCGCTCATGGTCTGGAAGGCAAGCGCCATGGCGAAGTTCACCACACTTACCTTAACCCCGGCCGTGTAGATGCGGCTCCGGTCCTTGCAGTGGCGGACGCCGTGAGCGCCGACGATCCCCCCCAGCAGCCCGTATACCACCACGAAGAGGCTGTTGTTGAACATGATACCCAGGAGCGGCGCCGTGATGGCCGTATAGACCATGGCCACTTCGGAGTTGAGGATGATCCTGATCAGCATCGGACCCACGGCAAAGGGAAAGAGGTAGAAGTAATCGCGGGCATCGATGCTGGGAAATGGTGTCCCCAGGGCCGTCGAGATGGTCAGGGCGATCTTGAGCAGAAAGAACATGCCGGCCGTAACCAGGGAAATGAGAAGCAGATCCTTGGTGACGGGGCTGAATTTCCGGATGTTCTTGCGGGCGAACCGGTAGGGAAAATAGAGGATCACGAGAACAAGGCCAAAGAGGCCGATGCCGGTGAAAAGTTTGTTGATGTCCCCCCCGGCAGAGGAAATCATTTCGAGCTTCTGGACCTGCTCTGCGGTTACCCGTTCACCCACCCTGACGATCATCTCCCCCTGCTTCACCTGCAGAAGGACCGGGCGGACCGAATCCCGGGCCCTCGCCTGGGCCTGTTCGGTCAGATCCCTGCTGAAGGTCAGATTCGGCCGCACCCCTCTCGCCACGAACCCCTTCAGAGTCTCGATCTCCCGCGGAGAGAGGCCGGGGGCGCCAATCTTCATCCCCTTGACGATCTCCTGGACCTCGGCAGGCTCGACGGGAGAAACCGTGTACTCCATTTTCCCCAGCGATTCACCGGTCCGGGCATCAACGAGGACAATGCCGTGGGCGGTGTCACCGGCAAAGGATCGCTTGTCGACCACAATCTTGTTGGCATAGAGCCGTTCGGCCAGGGCACGCACCTGGTCCATCAGGCCGGCATCGGCCCCGAGGCTCATGAGGAGGGCTTTCTCCGCAGGTGAAAGGCTGAACCCGAAAAGCCCCTTCAGGGATTCGTCCAGCCCCGCCCCGGGGGGAGGCGCAGCGGTTGCAGCCTGCTGAAGGAGGGCAAGGGCCTGCTCGACGCGTCCCACCAACTCGCCAGCCCCTTCCAGCGAGAAAGCATACACGTAAGGGACGGCAGCCTCGGCCTCATGGCGCTTCTTTTCGGTGAGGAGACGGTCCTCGAGAAGATAGTCCTGGGTCGCCCTGATATCGGTGGTGGCGATATCTCCGGCCTTGTATCGTACGGAAAGAAACTCCTGGCGGGGAAGGATGAGCAGGGTAAGAACAAACGCGGTAAGAAGGAGGAGAACCCGGCGATTCCTGGCTTCCTGGCGCGGATTCGAAAAACGCTCGAGGAGATTGTCAAAGAGCCTCCCGACGGATCGAGGAAGAGAGGCTCGCATTTCATGATCAGTGTTACTGCTTTGGGTGGGCATATCTAATTAATTGTATTGTTACCCTGTTGGGCACGGAGAAGTGCCGTTACAGTTGCAAGGAGCATAACGTATTGAGAAAAATACTATATCGTTCCTCTCAGGGGCCTGTCAACTCCGATGACGGTCTCGCCCCCGGAATGCCGCGTTACCCCCGCCATACACATTAAAAATGTTTCCTTTCAGCACCAATTCTGATATACATTCCGCTGTTTTGCCTATGGTCGGAAGACCAAAGTACATATTTCTGCAAGGGGGCCAGAATGAGCGAAATTACCGATGTCTACGCGCGAGAGATACTCGATTCCCGCGGCAACCCGACCCTGGAGGTCGAAGTTTTCCTGGAGTCCGGCGTTATGGGAAGGGCGGCCGTTCCTTCCGGCGCATCTACCGGCGAGCGCGAGGCCCTGGAGCTTCGCGACGGAGACAAGTCCCGCTACCTCGGCAAGGGGGTCCTCAAGGCAGTCGACAACGTCAACAACATCATTGCCGAGCAGATCATCGGCATGGAAGCCACCGACCAGATCGGAATCGACCAGCGGATGCTGGACCTGGACGGCACCGAGTACAAGAGCAACCTGGGAGCCAACGCCATTCTCGGCGTGTCCCTGGCCGTGGCCAAGGCCGCAGCCGAGGAAGTGGGGCTCCCCCTCTATCAGTACATCGGCGGCAGCAACGCCAAGGAGCTTCCGCTCCCCATGATGAACATCCTGAACGGCGGCGCCCATGCCGACAACAACGTCGACATCCAGGAATTCATGATCATGCCGGCCGGCGCAAAATCCTTTGCCGAGGCGCTGCGCATGGGGGCTGAGATTTTCCATGCCCTGAAGGGTGTCCTGAAAGGTAAAGGGTACAATACCGCCGTGGGTGACGAGGGCGGTTTCGCCCCTAACCTGAAGTCCAACGAAGAGGCCCTGGAAGTCATCATGGAGGCGATCCAGAAGGCCGGCTACAAGCCGGGCGAGGAAGTGCTCCTGGCCCTGGACGTGGCCTCGTCGGAACTCTTCAACGATGGCGTCTACGTCCTGGAGAACGAGGCAGAGCCGAAGAAGACCCCGGCCCAGATGGTTGATTTCTACGAAAACCTCGTGAACAAGTACCCGATCATCTCCATCGAGGACGGTATGGCCGAGAACGACTGGGACGGCTGGAAGCTCCTCACCGACCGCCTGGGCAAGCGGATCCAGATCGTCGGCGACGACCTCTTCGTCACCAACCCGCGGATCCTGAAGGAAGGGATCCAGAAGGGGATCGCCAACTCGATCCTGATCAAACTGAACCAGATCGGCTCCCTCACCGAGACCCTGGACGCCATTGAGATGGCCAAGCGCGCCGGTTACACCTGCGTCATCTCCCACCGCTCGGGCGAGACCGAGGACACCACCCTGGCCGACCTCTCCGTGGCCGTGAACGCCGGCCAGATCAAGACCGGCTCCCTCTGCCGCACCGACCGGGTCGCCAAGTACAACCAACTCCTGCGGATCGAGGATGAGCTCGACACCACCGCCCTCTTCCGCGGCAAGGACGTCTTCTACAACATCCACAAGTAGTCTTACAGAACACCTGAAGCCACACAACGAAAGGCGGGAGCGATCCCGCCTTTCGTGCGTTTCGCCGTCGACCTTGCGCGATGCTGCCGGTCCAGGCTGACAGGTGTGAGTGTGGTATACTTTTCTTCATTTCCCCGACGGAGACATGCCATGCGCTACTCACCGCTTCTTACCGATCTGTACCAGCTCACCATGCTCGCCGGCTACCTGGAAGAAGGAATGGCCGACAAACCGGCGGTATTCGACCTCTTCTACCGGCACAACCCCTTCCAGGGGGGATATGCGGTGTTCGCCGGCCTCGACACGGCTCTCGACTACCTGGAAAACCTCCAGTTCGCCGAGGATGAGCTCGAATATCTCCAGGACCTTGCTATCTTCCGCCCCCGCTTCATCGATTTCCTCCGCTCGTTCCGGTTCCGGGGAAAAGTGACGGCACCTCCCGAGGGGACAGTGGTTTTCGCCAATGAACCCCTTGTGACCATCGAGGCTCCCCTGGCCCAGGCGCAACTGGTGGAGACGGCGCTCTTGAACATCATCAATTTCCAGACCCTCGTAGCCACCAAGGGAGCCCGCATCGTCCATGCGGCGGTGGACGGCACGGTGCTGGAGTTCGGCCTGCGCCGCGCCCAGGGGCCCGACGGGGGGGTGAGCGAAGCCCGGGCCGCTTACATTGGCGGGGTTCGGAACACGAGCAACGTGCTGGCGGGGAAGCTCTTCGGTATCCCGGTGAAAGGAACCCATGCCCACAGCTGGATCATGGCCTTTCCCGATGAACTGACCGCCTTCCGCGCCTATGCCGAGGTATTTCCCGACACCTGCATCCTCCTGGTTGACACCTACGACACCCTCAAAAGCGGCATCCCCAACGCCATCACCGTTGCCCAGGAACTCCGCTCCCGGGGGCACGAACTGGTCGGGGTGCGGATCGATTCGGGTGACCTGGCCTACCTCTCCCGGGAGGCGCGCCGGATGTTCGACGAGGCGGGCTTCCCCGGCGTAAAGATTGTCGCCTCCAACGAGCTGGACGAATACGTGATCGAATCGATGCGGAGCGAAGGGGGCCGGGTCGACATCTACGGCGTGGGGACACGGCTTGCCACCTGCGCCGGAGAGGGGGGAGGAGCCCTGGGTGGAGTCTACAAACTGGTCCGGATCGGCGACCACCCCAAACTCAAGGTGACCAGCGACATCGCCAAGGCGACCCTTCCCGACCGCAAGCGGCTCCTGCGGGCCGTGGCCCCCGACGGGTCCTTCATCCAGGACGTGATCTGCCTCGCCGACGAGGAAATTGCCCCCGGTGCCACGGTGTACGACCCTTCCAATCCCCTTCAGTTCGTAGCCATCCCGCAGCAGGCTCGCTTCGTTGAAATTCGTGGCGTTGTCATGGAAGACGGTGTGCGGACGGCGAAATCACCTCCCAGACTGGACGAGATGGCCGACCTCAGCCGTGACCAACTCACCCGACTCCCCCAGGGATGCATGCGCTTCATCAATCCCCATAAATACAAGGTTTCCATCAGCGCCGGTCTCAACGAGCTACGGCTGCAGCTCATGGACGAGGTTCAACGGGGATATAAAAGGATCCAGCAGGAGAACTATTCATGAAGAGCACCTCAGCCCTTCTGATCGTCGACGTCCAGAACGATTTCTGCCCCGGAGGCTCGTTGCCCGTACCAGAGGGGGATCGGGTCGTCCCGCTGTTCAACCGCTACATAGAGCTTTTTAGAGAGCGAAAGCTGCCGATCATCGCATCCCGGGACTGGCATCCGGCCATCACGTCCCACTTTCGGGACTTCGGCGGCATCTGGCCGGTCCACTGCGTCCAGGGGAGCGAGGGGGCCCGATTCCACCCGGATCTAGCCCTCCCGGACGACGCCATCGTGATCTCCAAGGGGCAGGACCCGGCCCAGGACGCCTATTCCGCGTTCCAGGCAACGACGGGAAACGGAGTGCCCTTCCTGCAACTCCTGAAGGAACTGGGTATCACCAAACTTTTCGTGGGGGGCCTCGCCACGGACTACTGCGTCAAGGAATCGGTTCTGGACGGGCTGCGCCACAGTCTTGCGGTAATACTCCTTGAGGATGCGGTACGGGGGGTTGACCTGACTCCCGGCGACTCGGCAAGGGCTATCGAAAACATGGTCGTTGCCGGCGCGGTGCGGATGAATTTCAGCAGGCTTCAGGCCGACCTTCCTTCGTGACCCTCCATGAGAGGGCATACATCCCGTTTGACTTTTGGGGGGGAAAGCGCTAGAGTAACTCGTCTCAAATCCCCATGAAATCAAAGGACAATTCCCGTAATGACCAAGACAAGCAACCTGAAGGTCACGAGCATAACCCCCATCATCGCCCCTGCCGACCTGCGGCAAGTCTTCCCCCAATCGCTGGAAACAGCTGAATTCGTTAATGCGAGCCGCGCCCATATCAAAAACATCCTCAAGGGAAAAGACACCCGCCTCATGGTAGTGGTGGGCCCCTGTTCCATTCACGACCCCAAGGCCGCCCTCGACTATGCGGGCCGCCTTGCGCGACTCGCCAGCGAACTCTCCGACCAGCTTTTCATCGTGATGCGGGTCTACTTCGAGAAGCCCCGCACCACCATCGGCTGGAAGGGGCTCATCAACGACCCTGACATGAACCACACCCACCAGATCTCCAAGGGGCTCGGCATCGCGCGGCGGCTCCTGAACGACATCACCGGCATGCTCCTCCCCGTGGCGTGCGAGATGCTCGACACCATCACCCCTGAATACCTGGCCGACTATATCTCGTGGGGGGCCATCGGCGCCCGGACCACGGAGAGCCAATCGCACCGCGAGATGGCGAGCGGCCTTTCCTTCCCCGTGGGCTTCAAAAACGGCACCGACGGCAACCTGCAGATCGCCATCGACGCCATGAACGCCGCGCTCCACCCCCACAGTTTCCTCGGCATCAATCGGGATGGCAAGACATCCATCATCCAGACCACCGGCAACCCGGACGTGCACATCGTCCTGCGTGGCGGCAAGAAACCCAACTACTCTCCCGAGGACATCGCCAAGACCGAGGAGATGGTTGAAAAGGGGGGCATCTTCCCGACCATCATGGTTGATTGCAGCCACGGCAACTCGGAGAAGCGCCACGAGAAGCAGCCGGAGGTGCTTGACAGCATCGTCGACCAGATCGAGGCGGGCAACCGCTCCATCTCGGGGGTTATGATCGAGAGCTTCCTCGAAGCGGGGAACCAGCCCATTCCCAAAGATCTGTCCCAGCTTCGCTACGGGGTCTCCACCACCGACAAGTGCATCGACTGGAAGACCACCGAGGAGATCCTGCGCAGAGCCCATGAGCGCCTTAAGCGCTGCGGCGGAAGGCCGCTCCATGGCTGATCCCGGTCGCTCCCTGACATGAAAAAAAGCCCCGCCTTCAAGCGGGGCTTTTTTTCACCTTCTGTCCATACACAGGTTTCTCCGAAACTCCCACGGTGGCATCGGATTGCGGTCTCGCCACAATCCCCGGCGTGCCTGACGGGCCTCCTGCTCTGCCCCCAGGTATGCCGAGACATGGGGGCGTCGCAGATGCCGGACATAGGCCCAGGCATAGCCCCGACGCGCCATCTCCCGGTTCAGGTCCACCCCATCAAGCAGGATTATACCGACCTGGCGCCTGTAGCTCTGCTCTCCGGTCAACTCCACCGCCACGTTACGGCCGAGAACAAGCCGGCGCAATTCAGCTGCCGCCGCGGCGCCGTAAGGTTGGCCCGGAACGCCTTTCTTGGGGGTCTCGGGCGCATCGATGCCGTAGAGCCTGCAGGTGTAGGCCTTCCCCCCCTGAGGCGTGATAACGACCGTATCCCCGTCCCACACCCTCGTCACCCTGCCGCCGGAAGCGAGGTTGCGGCCGTCTGCCGCTGCCCCGTCCCCACCCGCCGGAACGCCGGACAGCCCGGCCAGCAATGCCGCTGCTATAAGAGCGGTCCGTTTCATCGCAATTTTTACCCTTCAATAGAGAAGGGCCGGCCTCTCCACGAAACCGGCCCTCCCTCAGTATATAATTCTGTCTGCCCGGAATGGAATCAGATGCCGCACCCGCACCCGCGGCTGCACTTGACGCCCGGCATGTGGATTGGTTTGATGAACGTGGCGTCGGTCGCCTTGCGAACTTCCTCCACGACAAAGGGAGGAACCGCCGAGTCGACGGAAAGAATGACCATGGCCTCGCCCCGCTTCTCGCGGCGCCCCAGGTTCATGGAGGCGATATTGATATCGTGGGCCCCCATGATGGTACCGATCTTGCCGATCATTCCCGGCCGGTCCTCATAGGTGAGGCTGAGCATGTGCTCGTCCGGAGCGAAGTCAACCTGATAGTCACGGAGCTTGACGATGCGGGGGCTCCCTTCGAAGAGTGTGCCGGCAATAGTACGCTTTTCCCCCGTACCCTCGATGGTGAGGGTTATCATGTTGGAGAAGGAGGGAGATTGGGTCGACTTGTTCTCCTCCACGGTGATCCCCATCTGGTCGGCGATGAGGGTGGCGTTTACCATATTCACGTCCTGCTCCACCATCCGGTTAAGGATCGACGACAGTCCGCAGACACTCAGAGGAGTGCAGTCATAGTGGGCGATGTTTCCCGCATAGGAGAACGTCACTGTGTCGATATTGGCGTCAACAAGCTGAATGACGAAGTCGCTCATGACACTCATGAGGTTCAGGAACGGCCGCATCTGGTCCATGAGAGCCAGGTCGAAGCGCGGGATGTTCACGGCGTTCTCCAGGGGGAGGTCGTCAAGGTAGTTGAGGATCTCCTTGGAGACGTCCACCGCCACGTTGACCTGGGCCTCGAAGGTATTGGCCCCCAGGTGCGGAGTAACAATTACCCGCTCGTGGGCGATGAGTTTTTGCAGCACGTCGGTCTTCGGCGGCTCAACGCTGAAGACGTCGATGGCGGCACCGGTGATTTTTCCCGATTCCATATATTTGAGGAGTGCCTCTTCTTCGATGATCCCCCCCCGGGCGGCGTTCACGATAATGACGCCGTCCTTCATCATGGCCAGTTCCCGCTCGCCGATCATGTTGCGGGTTTCGTCGGTGAGGGGGGTATGGACAGTGATGATATCGCAGTTGCGGTATATCTCGTCGTGGGAGACGAGCTTGACCCCCAGGTCGTGGGCACGCTTAACAGCGATGTAAGGGTCACAGGCAAGAACCTCGCACTCGAAGGCCTTGAGCCGGGTTGCGACCCGTCCACCAACCTTGCCGAGGCCGATGACGCCGGCGGTTTTCCCCTTGAGCTCGTAGCCGGTGAAGGGGGCCCGCTTCCATTCGCCGCTCTTGAGGCTGCCGTTAGCGCGGGGTACGTTGCGGCAAAACGAGAGAAGCAGTGCCATGGCGTGCTCGGCGGCGCTGTTGGTGTTGCCGAAGGGGGCGTTCACCACGATTACGCCACGGGAGCTGGCGTAATCCACATCTACGTTGTCGATGCCGACCCCGGCCCTAGCGATGAGCCGAAGCTTCGTGCCGGCGTCGAGGAGATCCTTGTCAACGGTGGTGCCACTGCGGGTGATGATGGCGTCGTAGTTGCCGATGATCGCCAGAAGCTCCTCCTTCTTGAGCCCCAGCTTGACGTCGATCTCCACGCGCGGGTCCTGGGCCAAAAGCGCCAACCCTTCCTGAGCCACCTCGTCGGTAACGATGATCTTCATTGCTGCTCCCTTTTCAATGGAATGTGGTGCGAGTATCCGTGATAATCCTGACGGGAAGAAAGTACTTTGCGAGGCTGCGAAGAAGCGCTAATAATAGACCCGTCGACCGGAAAATGCAAGACCGGCGACCACCGGTACACGTATACGACAAGCAGCCAGAAGGAAAGAAGATGGCCGAAAAAACACCATTCCACATCGTCCTCATCGAGCCGGAAATCCCCCCGAATACCGGCAACATCGCCCGCCTCTGCGGCGCCACCGGCACTGTCCTCCACCTGGTGGGGAAACTGGGCTTCTCCACTGACGACCGCTATCTCAAGCGGGCGGGGCTCGACTACTGGAGCGAGGTGGAGATCCACTACTGGGACGACCTTGCAGCGCTTCAGCACGCCTATCCGGAGGGCCGGTTCATCTATACGAGCAAGAAAGCCGAGAAGACGCACGTCGAAGCGGCGTTCAAGGAGGGGGACTTCATCGTTTTCGGGAAGGAGACGGTGGGGCTGCCTGAGGAGCTTATCGAGGCCAATCGGGAAAACACCGTGCGGATCCCCATTTTCGGCAAGGTCCGCAGCCTCAACCTCTCCACCTCGGCGGGAATCGTTCTTTACGAGGCACTCCGCCAGACCGGGAGGCTCGAACGATGCTGAAGATCGGTATCATCTACATGAACCTGGCGCTTCTCTTCTACACTTACGCCGTATTCAGCGGCAGGAGGGAGGGGCTTCACCGCAAGCACCTCATCGTGTTCGGCATCGGCCTGCTCTTCGACTACCTGGGCACTCACCAGATGAGCCTCTACGCCAGGGCCTTCGGCAAGGCCCCCGAGTGGCACAATCTGACCGGCATCCTGTCGCTGGCAGGGATGGGGTTCCACTTCCTCCTGGCCCTCGCCGCCTCACTCGCCCACCGGGCCGAGCGGGTCAACCGCACCTTCCACCGGGTGAGCCTCACCATCTACACCCTCTGGTGCATTGCCTTCGCCAGCGGGGCCCTGGCGGGGATGGGGCGGGTCATGGCCCGGCATTGAGCCCGGCCCTGCCCGAAATATCGCCGCGCCTCCAAAGCACAAACCGCTCATCATCGCTTCCCGGTCGCCTTCCCTCCCAGACCTTCACCCATCCGGCCGTGGGAGGGACATCCTTCGGCTCCTTTCGCAACTGGTCAAGGTGGAAGGTACAATCAAAGGAAGCGCCGACCTCGACCCGCTTCGTTACCACGCCCGCTTGATACTCGAACATCGCCCGCTCGGATTCGCCGAGCCCTCTGCTGGAGATACATCCCTGATGAGGAATCACCCGCGCGAGGGAAGCAGCCACTTCCCGATAGCTCCGCCCTGCATCCTGCCAGGGAAGCCACAGTGTCATGGCAACTCCCCACGCCATTACCATCCCCGCCCCCCAATTAACGCTTAAACGGTATCCAATACGCCTGCATCGCCAGACAGCCACTCCCCACCCCACCGAGTAGAGCAGTGCCGCTACCATCAGGAGTGGCCTGACCATCGGGTCATGGGGGTGTCGGCGCAGGATTGCGCCGGCGACCGCGGCGGGAACCCCCGTGGTCATGGCAAGCCAGCCGCCCCAAAGAAGCAGAGCCACTACCGCCGGGATTGCAACTGCTGCGCCATTCAATCTGCGGGCGAGGCGGTCGTTCAGCAGTTCCTCCCCCCGCACCGCCAGAAGCGCAAGGGGCAGGAGCATCGGGAGGGCATAGAGGCTCCGTGCGTCACAGGAGAAGCTCAGAACTGCCAGTATGACCACGAATGCCGTGAGCGGCATGAGGAGCGGAGAGCCACCCCTGCGCCACGGCCGCTCTCTTGCGATGGCGAGGATGGCCAGAGGGAGCGCCGGCCAAGCATACCACGGCAGGGTATAGAAATAAAAACCGGGCTTGTTTTTGGGACCAAGGTTGTTGTGGCCCAGGAACCGCCCGACGTTCTGGACCCACAACCACTCCTCGAAGAGATGGGGCGCCTTGAGATAGAGTGCGTAGGGCCACACCACAAACCACGGTGCCACCGCAAGCAGGGCAACCGCCAGGGTCGCGGCGTATCGGCGGCTTCGCCACTCCCTTGTCACCAGTGGCAGTGCCAGGGCAATCGGCCCGAGAAGCCCCGGCGCGAGGAGTCCCTTGGCCATGAACCCCATGCCGGTGCCGGTGCCGAGGAAGAAGCCGCCGGCCAGATGGCGCCGGCGACTGAGTGCCAGTCCGTACAAGGCTACCGAGAAACCGGCGAAGAGAGCAGTATCGGTAATGAGCTTGTGGGCCGTCGACTGTAGCCCGATACACCCCAGGACGAGGAGCACAGCGATCCGTCCCCGCCCCCTGCCGAACAGTTCGCGGCCGGAAAGCCCCACAAAGAGGAGCGCAACCAGGGAATAGAAGCCCCCGGCAAGGCGCGCCGCATCATGGAGGGGCATGAGCGGCGAAAAGAGTCGGGCAAAGCCGGCCGCCGTTATAAAGAAGAGGGGCGGCTTCTCCATGAACGGCTCCCCCGCCAGGGTCGGTACTACCCAATCGCCGGTCCGGAGGATATGGTTAACCAGTCCGAAGGTGTAGGGCTCGTCGGCCTTCCAGGGGTCATGTCCCATGAGCCCCGGCACGACCCAGGCGATACAGAGGATGACGACCCACAAGACGCCCGGCGTTCGGACAGACACCCCCTTCCCATCAGACACGCCTTTTTTCTTCATCTCTTTCAGCGGATCTATCGTCTTCATTGTCTCCTTCACGAATTCATCGATCCGATGCAAGCGCCGCCCGGACAACTCCGAGTGCACACCCCACATCTTCCCTACGGGGAAGGGTGTCGGCAAGGAGTTCCACGTAGCCCCGTTCCTGTACCAGTTCCCGGGAGCGGGGGAAGTTGAGATCGAATACCCAGGAGAGTTGGAAGAGCTTGAAGTCGTTCAGGGTTCGGAGCATGGCGAGGTCGACCATCTCGCCCCGCAGGAGTGTGGCAACCACCGCTGAAGTACACTCGGGGTTATCGGGGAAGCCGAGGCTCACCGCCGATGCCCGTTCCGATGCCGGCTGGCGATAGAATTCGATAAAAACCCGCCATATGTCGAGTTTGTCTGCATCGCGGATCAGCCGGAGGAAGAACCGGTGCCGTTCGTCCAGCGCTGCGGGAATCCGGAAGACGTTGTGAAGACCGACGGAGCCAAGGATGAGACGCTGATCATCTTCGGAAATTCCTGCCAGCACCTCTTCCTCCTCCAGCACCTGGGCGCCGAGCGCGGCATGATTGATCGAAGAGCTGTCCTTAAAGGTGTGGAAGCGACGGTATTGCTCAAACCGGCCGACGTCGTGGAACAACGCTATCGCAGCGGCGAGGCGGCGGTCTTCTGGAGAAAGAACCAGGGAATCGGCGAGGAGCTCCAGGACGGCGCAGACCTTGGCGGTGTGCTCCTCCTTGAGGCGGATGTTCCGATTATCCTCCTCGTTGTCAGTGTAAAAGGTGCGACAGTAATCGGCGAACCAGCGGTGGAGCTCAGAAAGGTTGGAAGTATCCATAGGCAGATCAACTAATCCTTCATATTTGGGTGCAATCTCGACAGGCGATGGCCAAATCCCATGGAGTCCACGCGGCCGTCAGATACGGAAAAGGGGGCTTTCGCCCCCTCTTCTCTCACCATGTCAACCGATGACTAATCGTCAAAGTTCCCTTCGGGCCCCTTGTCGCTGGCAATGGTCTTGGCCCGCTCGATGATCTGCTCCTTTGTCCATCGTGCCGGGTCCTCGATTCGGCTCCCCTTGGGCCCCACGTCATGGGAGCCGGCCTTGAGGATCGCCTCGATGGCAAGAGGAGCCGTGTCCTTCGCATTGAAGACCTCAGTCATCATCTTATAGGCGAAATCCTCGACCCGCTTGGCCATTCGGTCGCGGATCTCCTTGGGCTGGGCCAGGAGCTTATTCTCGAAGGGAAGGTTCAGGTTCTTGTAGTCCCCCTTCTTCCACCCTTTCGACTCGGCGTAGGCCACGATCTCGACCCAGAGTTCCTCGGTCATCCCCTCGCCCTTCACCTTGATGAAGTTGCCGTCGCCGTCCAACTGGGCATTGCCGTAGTCGTTCACTTCCAGGCCCCAAGAGATCATCTGAAGGGCCGTGGCCACGTTGGCCTTGGTGGTGGCGGTCTGGCTGGCGATCTCACGGAGCCGCTCGGAGCTGTTCCCGGAGGTGCCGTGCTGGGCGCCGTTCACCTTGTAAGGCTCCAGGGCCTTGTGGATCCCTGCGGTGAGCCCCACCTGGATGCCGGCTGCGGATGCTTCCAGCCCGTGGGTGGTGCCGTTGTTGAGGGCGATCCAGTCGGGGAAGATATCGTGGGCGTTGAGCCCCTGGATCAGGAACTTCGCTTCGTCCACCGTGGAAAGACCCTGGTTCCCCTTGATCTCCCCCACCTCAGTCTCGAGACCTGCCCACGCCGGGATGAAAGGATTGATGTCAAGGTTGGCCAGGAGGTTCTGGTCGTCGGGAAGATGGGAGGCGTCAATGGCGATGGAGGTGATCCCTGCCTCGAACATGGTCGGGATCTCCACCTTGGCGGCGGCCAGATCCTTGTCGTTCTTGATGCCGTAGTGGTCGGCATGAATGGCGACCGGGACGGTGATGCCGAGTTCGTTGCAGAGGGCATCCACGATGCGGGCCATGTTCCAGTAGTTGACCGCGCAGTATGCCTTCTGGCCACCTTCCGACTTGGCGATTTCGATGATGATGGGGCAGTTGGCCCGCTGGGCCGCCATGAGAGCACCGCGGATCACGAAGTAGTTGCGGCCGTTGGCGGCCATGGTTATGGCCTTTCCCTTGGCGAGCATGGCCCGGTCCACCACCTTGCCGCTCACGATGAGGGCCTTGGAGTTGGGGAAAAGCTTCTGGATGTTGGGGGGACGGCCCACCTGGAGGGCCTTCTCGAAATCTGCGGAGTACAGTGCCATTCATATCCTCCTTCAGTTTTAGTGAAATTTTTTCGGCAGACAAAAAACAGCATCTTATAGCATGTTAACTCGCACTAAAGCAAGGAATAATCTACGTTTCCCGCCCTTTTGACTCCCTCCGCGACCGAGTATGCGGGCATATTATCTGTCTCGGATGAAGACGAAGGACAAGACCTCTTCGAGCGAAAGGAGCCTTCCATGCCATGTAAATTGCCCCTCATCTTCGAGCTGTACTGAGCGTACTGTCACGACAGAACTCCGCCCCTTGCCAAAGCTCTTCCTTCCCCCGTATAATAACCTGCTTTACAAGGAGATTTCCGTGACCAGAACCATTTCATTCCATGAATCACTCCTCGACACCCATCTGGTGGTCGATGCCCGGACCCCCCTCGAATTTGAGGAGGATCATATCCCCGGCGCCATCAACGTGCCGCTCCTCACCGACGAAGAGCGGGTGGAGATCGGCACCCTCTACAAGCAGACCGGCCCCCTGGAGGCGAGGCGCCGCGGGCTGGAGCTGACCGCGCACCGCTTCCCGGCCATGGTGGAGAAAATCGCCGCGGCCGCCGCGGGACGTCCCATCCTCGTCTACTGCTGGCGCGGTGGGCTGAGGAGCAAGACCATTACCTCAATCCTCGACCTCACCGGCTTCGACGCCGTCCAACTCGTGGGAGGCTACAAGGCGTTCCGCGCCATGGTGACGGAGTATTTCGAGTCCTTCCACCCCCCTGTCCCCCTTGTGGTGCTCCACGGCATGACAGGCGTCGGCAAAACCACCTTTCTCCTCCAACTGGCCGAGGCGGGCCACTCCGTTATCGACCTGGAAGGGCTCGCCTGCCACCGGGGTTCGGCCTTCGGCTCCCTGGGGCTCTCCCAGGACCTCTCCCAGAAACGGTTCGAAACCCTCCTCTGGGATGCCTTCCGGAAGCTCCCAACCGACAGGCCGATCCTCCTGGAGGGAGAAAGCAAGCGGATCGGCAGGATCAACCTGCCGGGCAACCTCTACGATGTCATGCGGGAGAGTGTGAAGGTCTGGTGCAATGCGTCGGTGGAGACACGGGTGGAGCGCCTCATCGGGGAATATGGCCTCCCCGAATATCGCCAGGGGATGGCGGAGGCCCTGGAACGCATCCGCAAGAAGCTGGGGGGAGAAAAGTTCGAAGAGATTTCGGGGTATCTGGAACGGTGGGAGTTGGATCCCTTCATGGAAGGGCTCATCCGGAACTACTATGACAAGCTCTACTACAAGACGCGGGAGTGGACCGAGGACGCAATCGTGTCACTGGAGGACTTCACCGCCGGACGCCGGGAACTGGAGGAGTTTCTCGGTGCCCGGCAGTGGCGGTTGGTGAATTGACGGAATGACAGCTACGGGGATTAAGGAACGCGCACGGTTCAGTGCAAAGATCTCCCCGCAAACGTGACAAAGGCCGAAAGGAGCCCCAGAGCGAGCGCTGCGGCCGTTGCCAGGATGCACCCTCCGGCCAGGAACTTGTGGAAGAGATTCTCAGTCCGCCGCTCCCGGTAGTCGAGCAGGAACCCCAGGACGATCCCCCCCACAACGCCGCCGCCGTGCCCCCAGTTATTGATCCCCGGCACGATGAGGCCGAAGAAGAAAAGCCCCACCACCCAACCCCATACTTCCTTGAAGACCGCCTGCCCGTAGACCCCGCCCCTGCTCTTGCCGTAGTAAAGCAGGGAGCCAATGAGGCCACAGAGGGCCGCTGAAGCGCCGATGGTGTAACCCACCCCCGCCAGGTACGACAGCACGTAGCCGCAAACTCCTCCGATGGTATAGATGGTGAGCATCCGCCAGGCGCCGTACTCCTGGACCACCAGCGGCAGGAGCTGGCGCAGGGCCATCATGTTGAAGAAGATGTGGAGCGGCCCCCCATGGAGGTAGTTGGCGGACAGAAGCGACCAGAAACGGCCATAGCGATCGATGGGAACGACGCCGGTGGCCCCCAGGGCCAAGAGGCTTCCCTGATCGGGCGAGAGCGCAGAGAAGAGTCCCCCGTGACCGGGAGAGTGATTGCTGATCAGCAGCGACACCAGGTACATCACCATGTTAACCGTGATGATCATAGTGACGAGCCGGTCGGCGCTCCCCACGCTCCGGGTGAGGGGGTTGTTCTTCAGCCACGAACCGGGACGGGAGGTGCCGCACCAGGGGCAGGCAGGCTCGTCGCGACTGATGAGCCTGCCGCAGTTCGGGCAGAGGATCGAGCGGCGCTCGGGAGTTGTCATGGTGACCTCATGGTAGAATAGCCATCGGCTTGGCGATATGTCTCAGACGTTTCTGTATCCTACCGCGGAGAACTTGCCGGTGCAAGAAACCTCACGATATCGTAAATAATTCCGCAGATTTTGACCCACTCGAAGACCGCGCCTGTAGCCGGTTCCCAGGGGGGACAACTTTGACATTCTCCCCTAGGATTACTATAATAATTATGAAAGAAATGATCTTTGACAGCTACGGTGCTTCGTGAAGCGACGCGGAATACGCAGTGCTGAATTCCATCCGCCAGGAGCGTGAAACCTCTTGAAAAAGGGGAAATGGAACGGATACCATCCGTCATGGCCCTGCAAGGAGCATGGCGGAAAGGTCCGCGAGATTTCCACCGACGGATTGGGAAAAAGAGCCTCGACGAAGTACCGCACAACGAAAGCCCCGGAAGCAGTTCCGGGGCTTTTTCCTTGCCCTCTTTGCCAGGAGCCATGCCTGCGGGTTGACAGGGAACCCCAAGCGTTTATAGTTATCGGGCCGTTAGCGGCATTGAATATATCCCACAGAGGAGGAGACAGGCATGCTCTACTTCGTGAAAGAAAAAACCATCCACACCTTTCCCGTGTCGAAAAGGTGCACCGTACAGCGCGAGAAGGAGCAACTGCGGGATACCATCCCGTCCGACGTTGAGCAGTGCCCTTACTGCATGCACAGTTGGCCCGGCGAGGAAGAATAACATCCTTCTCTGCCACAGGGGAGTGCCCCATGAACCTTGAAATCAACGCCATCGCAATCGACATTCCCGACGGCTGCAACATCATCCTTGGCCAAACTCACTTTATCAAGACCGCCGAGGACCTGTACGAGATTATCGCCACCACTGTCTCCCAGGCACGGTTCGGCATCGCCTTCACTGAAGCGTCGGGGCCATGCCTTATCCGCACCGAGGGTAACGACGACGAATTGATCCAGGCCTGCGTGCGCAACCTCCAGGCAATCGGATCGGGCCACGTTTTCTGCATCCTGCTGCGCGACGCCTATCCCATCAATATCCTGAACCAGATCAAGAACTGTCCCGAAGTGTGCGGTATCTACTGCGCAACCGCCAACCCTCTCCAGGTGATAGTCGCTTCAACGGCCCAGGGGTCGGGGGTGCTCGGCGTCATCGACGGATTCCCTCCCAAAGGGGTCGAGTCAGACGACGAGCGGCAGAAGCGACGCGATTTCCTGCGTGCCATAGGGTACAAACGCTAGGGATTGGGCCAACATCTCAACGTTACAGGGGACATCCACTGCTATCGCGTGGTGTCCCTTTTTTTATCCTCCTACCGATCAACCTTACCAATGAACTCTTCTGAAAAGGTCATGAGCGCCGGATAAAACCAGCGAAAATCATCCCGCAATCCGCCATAGCAGCGCAGGAGCTCATCGGCGCCGTCTGCCAGGGGGTTCGGCCTCCCGACCCGCGCCGCCATCCGGCGGAAAACCCGGTCTATTCCTTCGGGCTCGGCATAGGAGGGGAGCCACTCGCCGAAAATCGCAGGGACAACCCGCACCAGGCGTTCGGGTAGGTGTGCGGCGCGGCTCCGCACCACTGCCTCGGAGCGGGCGATGAACGCCTCGATGGGTTCTGCCGAGTAATGTCGCCAGTTGGCAGCAAGGAAGTGATCGTAGAAGAGGTCTACCATAACCCCGCGGTAGAGGCCGAAACGCGGTTCTATCCGCCGTCGGCTGGCCTGAAAGGCGGGATGCCGGGCAGCAAAGGAATCGATCCGACGGTGGAGTTCCAGGCCAAGGGTAACGCGGGGGGGAAAACGCCCTTCGAGGCGCCCCTTGACGAAGTCTCCCATCATGTTGCCGGTGAGGATATCGGGATCGTCGCCCGACAGGTGGAGGTGAGCGAGAAAGTTCATGATAGTGGTGTACCGCTGCCCCCCGGTTGATGCAAATGAAAAAAGGCGATCTTTGAGGATCGCCCTTTTCCCGGTGACCAATTCAACACCCCAAAGGGTAGATGGAGTTACCCTTGGGACGCCGCCAACGCCTGGCCGATGTCTGCAATGATATCAGCCACCTCCTCAATGCCGATGGAGAGGCGGATATAATCCTGAGTGACGCCGCTCGCCAGTTGTTCCTCCTCGGAGAGTTGCTGGTGGGTGGTGGAGGCGGGGTGGATCACCAACGACTTGGCGTCGCCGATGTTCGCCAGGTGGGAGAGCAGCTTCACGCTGTCGATGAACCGTCTTCCCGCCTCGAGACCCCCGTTGATGCCGAAGCCGATGATGGCGCCTTCCCCCTTCGGCAGGTACTTCCTGGCGTTGCCGTGGTCTTTGTGGCTCGCAAGGCCGGGATAATTCACCCAAGAGACAAGGGGGTGCTTTTCGAGCCATTGGGCAACCGTCCGGGCGTTCTCCACATGGCGGGCCATCCGTACCGGGAGGGTTTCCAGCCCCTGCAGGAAGAGAAACGAGTTGAACGGAGAAATGCAGGCTCCCATATCGCGCAGGAGCGTGATCCTCATCTTGAGAATGTAGGAGAGGTTCCCGAGGGCTTCCCAGTAGCGGAGGCCGTGGTAGGAGGGATCGGGCTCAGTCATTTCGGGGAACCGGCCGTTGTTCCAGGGGAACTTCCCGCCGTCCACCACCGCGCCGCCGATGCTCGTGCCGTGGCCGCCAATGAACTTGGTGAGGGAGTAGACAACGATGTCGGCGCCGTGCTCCAGGGGCTTGAACAGGTATGATGTGGTCACGGTATTGTCGACCACGAAGGGGATGCCGGCTTCGTGGGCGATGCGGGCAATGGCCTCGAAGTCGTCCACGTTGTTCTTGGGATTCCCCACCGACTCGGTGTAGACGAGGCGAGTCTTGTCATCGATGGCTCGTCGCACGTTCTCCGGGTCGGAGGTATCGACGAACTTGACGGTAATCCCCAGTTTGGGGAGGGTGTAGTGGAAGAGGTTGTAGGTCCCCCCGTAGAGATAGCTGGTGGAGACGATGTTCTGCCCCGCCTGGGCAATATTGAGCACGGCGTAGGTGATGGCCGCCTGGCCCGAGGCGACGGCAAGTGCCCCAACCCCACCGTCCAACTCGGCAAGGCGCTTTTCCAGCACGTCACTGGTGGGATTCATGAGCCGGGTATAGATGTTGCCGAACTCCTTGAGCCCGAAGAGGTTGGCTGCATGCTCTGAACTCTTGAAGGCGTAAGACGCGGTCTGGTAGATGGGAACCGCCCGGGAAAGGGTTGTGGGGTCGGGTTCCTGGCCGGCGTGCAGGGCGAGGGTGTCGAAGCTTATTTTCGTATCGGTCATTGACGTCTCTTCTCCCGGGGGTGCGAAATATAACCCACCTTTATTGTTATATACAGTGCTTGAAAATGTAGTTAATACCTACCGCGCCTGTCAAGAACATTTATCCACGGAGTAGAGCTATTCTCCCCGCTTTCTCCCAAAAAGCGTCGTCAATTCGTGGAGCCTTTCAGCATGCTTCTCTGACAATGCCCCTGCTGTGAAGCGCCACGACCAATTGCCGCGGGGGGTTCCCGGAAGGTTCATCCGGGCGGATCCATCGAGGCCGAGGATATCCTGAAGGGGGAAAATCGCCAGATCAGCTACTGACGCCAGGCCAAGCCGTACCAACTCCCAATGAATCTCTTTGCCGGAGGTCCCCGTGTAGGCAAGGACACCCTTGCGGTTGTGAGGGGAAAGTGCATTGAACCAGCCGACGGTGGTGTCATTGTCGTGGGTGCCGGTGTAGGTCACGCAGCCAGGGATGTAGTTGTGGGGGAGATAGGGATTCCCCGGACCGGAATCGAAGGCGAACTGCAGGATTTTCATGCCAGGGAAACGGTAACGGTCCCTCAGTTCCTCCACTTCCGGCGTGATCACTCCCAAATCCTCGGCGATGATGGGGAGTTGCCCCAAGGCGCCGATGACGGCGTCGAAAAGAGGAGCCCCCGGCCCCTTGACCCATTGGCCGTTAACGGCGGTCTTTTCCTTGGCCGGCACTTCCCAGCACGCCTCGAAGCCCCGGAAGTGGTCGATTCGTACCATGTCGCAGAGGGCGAAGCTACTGCGGAACCGCTCGATCCACCAGCCATATCCCTCGGCGGCCATGGCGTCCCAGTTGTAAAGGGGGTTGCCCCACCGCTGACCGGTCTTGCTAAAGTAGTCAGGAGGGACTCCGGCAACGACCGTCGGCTTTCCCTTCTCGTCCAGCTTGAAAAGATGGGGCGCGCTCCAGACGTCAGCCGAGTCAAAGGCGACGAAAATCGGGATATCGCCGACGATGCCGATCCCCTTTCCGTTGGCATACTCCCTGATATGGCGCCACTGACGATAAAATTGCCACTGGGCGTACTTCTGCTCTCCAATGGCCACGCCGAGCCGGACCGAATACTTCTCCAGGGCCGCCGGCTCCCTGCGGGCGATCTCCTTGGGCCAGGAGGTCCAGCTCTTCCCCCCGAAATGCTCCTTGAGCGCCATGAAGAGGGCGTAGTTGTGGAGCCAGGGAGTTGTGTCGCAAAAATGCCAGTACTCCTCCTTCCTCTCACGGTCGCCAAGGGCGTAGAAATGGGCGGCCGCCGCCTTAAGCAGGGGAATCCTGTAATTTTCCGCCAGGGCAAAATCGACGTATTCCGCAGGGAAGACGGGGACCGGCGCGCTTTCATCCAGGTCTCCCTCGTCCACGAGGGCGGTAAGATCAATAAGAAGCGGATTCCCCGCAAAGGCCGAATAGCATGAGTAGGGTGAGTTGCCGTAAGCGGCCGGACCGAGGGGGAGAATCTGCCAGAGGCTTTGGCCAGCGGCCTCAAGGAAATCGATAAAGTGTCGGCACTCCTTTCCGAGGGATCCAATTCCCCCCGGACCGGGAAGAGATGTGGGATGGAGGAGAATGCCGCTTTTTCGCCGGTGATGCATTGGTACCTCGCTTTCCGTTAAAAGCGTTGCCAACGGGGCTCTCAATTATATACAGTAAGCCCGGACAGAGTCGGGCAGGCCGTCACGGTAGCCAGTTTCAGTCTGTGCAAAAATTTCCGTCAAGGAGCGTCCCTACCATGGAAACCATCAAGACCGCCCTCTTCGAAACCCTGATGGAGAGTGCCGTACCCGACGGCGACGACGGCTATATCTTCACCCTGGAAGGAAATACCTACCGGATCAAAGACACCCTGGAGATATCCAAAATCGCCCAGGACCATGGCTACATCATTATCTACTGACGGTCCGCCAGACCGAGCAACCCATTGATCCGCTTTCCGTCAAGAGTTTCTTCTTCGATCAGGGCATCCACGAGAATATCAAGCTTGTCCCGATTCCCTGCGATGATCTCTTCGGCCTTGGCCTCGGCCTCCTTGATGACGACAGCGATTTCCTGATCAATGAGCCACGCCATCTGCTCGGAAAAGGTCTTCTCCTCCGCCAGCTTGCGCCCGAGAAAGGGATGTTCCTCGCCGCGCCGGAAGGTCATGGCGCCGATCTTGTCGCTCATTCCCCACTGGCAGACCATCTTCTCCGCCAGATCGTTCACCATCTTGAGATCGTTCTGGGCTCCCGTCGAGAGATCGCCGAAAACGAGCCGCTCTGCCACCCTCCCTCCAAGGGCCACGGAAAGCCGGTTCACGAGATACGTCTTCGAGTAGTGGTAGCGGTCGTCCTCGGGGAGTTGCTGCGTCACCCCCAGAGCCTGCCCCCGCGGGATGATCGTCACCTTGTGGACTGGGTCGGTGCCGGGAAGCAGCTTGGCCACCAGCGTGTGGCCCGCTTCGTGGTAAGCGGTAATCCGTTTCTCCTGGTCGGTGATGTACATCTTCCGCTCCCCGCCCATGAGAACCTTGTCCTTAGCCCTTTCCAGGTGATCCATGGTGACCGTGGAGGAATTCTCCCGCGCCGCCAGTATTGCTGCCTCGTTCACCAGATTCTCCAGGTCCGCGCCGGTCATCCCCGGCGTCCCTCGGGCAATCACCGCCAGGGACACATCTTTGTCCATGGGAATCTTACGGGTATGGACCTGGAGTATCTTTTCCCGGTCCCGCCAGTCGGGCCGATCAATCACCACGTGCCGGTCGAAGCGGCCCGGGCGGAGCAGCGCTGCATCGAGGACATCGGGGCGGTTGGTGGCCGCCATAACGATGACCTCATCATGGGGATCGAAGCCATCCATCTCCGAGAGAAGCTGGTTCAGGGTCTGCTCTCGCTCATCGTGGCCTCCGCCGAGGCCGGCTCCGCGACTCCGGCCCACGGCATCAATCTCGTCAATGAATATGATACTCGGCGCCGATTTCTTGGCCGTGGCAAAGAGGTCCCGCACTCTCCCCGCCCCGACGCCAACAAACATCTCGATGAACTGCGATGCGGTAATACTGAGAAACGTCACGCCCGCCTCTCCGGCAACAGCCCGAGCAAGAAGCGTCTTCCCCGTTCCGGGAGGGCCGACCAGCAGAACCCCCTTCGGCACCTTCCCCCCAATCTGCTGGAACTTTTTCGGGTCCCGCAAGTAGTCGACAATCTCTCTCAACTCTAACTTGGCATTTTCCATGCCTGCCACGTCGTCGAACGTCACCCTGCTCTTTTCACCCGGGGTATACATCTGTGCCCCGGACTTGGCAAATCCCCCCATCATCGCACCGGGGCTCTGCCCCCGCATCCCCCTCATGGCGAGCCACCAGACACCAATGATGAGAATCCAGGGAAGCAGATAGAGAAGCCCGCTCAAGAGGGGTGAGACCTCAGTTGTAACAGCAGTAACATCCACTTTTTTGCTTTGTAAATCGGCCATGAGGCTTGGATCCTCAATGGCTGGCTTTATTGTAGTAAACTGGGTGACCTCCCGAACAACGGGTTTTCCGGAAACTGAATCGGTCAGCGACACCTTATTCCTGAACTCTCCGCTGATCGAATTGCCCTTAAGGCTAATCTTCTTGATGTTGTCAGCGGCCAATTCATCCTTGAAACGACTATACGAAATTGAAACCCCACCCTCGGCGGTCTGCCGGGCAAAGTATCCATAGACAAAGTTGAATACAATAATGAGTACAAATACCCATATCAGTGGTTTCCAGACAGACTGCCCCATGGGTGACTCCTTGACGCCGAAACTCGATTCTCGATCAAGTTTCGGCAAATCATATCATTGCAATGTCAGTAAAGTGGTAACACACACTCCTTGATTTGCAAGGCTTTACGGGCAATTAACACCAATAGAGAAGCGACCGAGACCGAACGCTGCACCTTTACCCACATTAAGGAACTCGCCTAAGAGCAAAAAAGAGATAAATTCCTCGGGTACGCCGCTCAACACCGCCTCTCCGATCAATCCGGTGAGCTTTCCCCCCTGTTTGCCTCCACCCCATTCAACCCACTGAATCGAACTGCCTGATACAGTAACCTTCTCACAGAGGGATGCCAACCACCTAAAGTCCACCAAAATCTCGTCGTCGCAGTAATAGGAAGCAAGGGATGAAATTCGTCGTATGAGGGTGCGCATAAAAAGGGGGAATGAAAAGGTACGACTCGGCCTGCCATCCTGCATAATCTTCAATGGCGAGAGCAGTCGGAGGGTCACGTCGCCCGAAACGTCCACCCAACGCGTGTCACAGAGCCCCTCTGACGTTAGGAGGGTGAGGGATTCTGCAAACCCGGCCGAGTGATCTGCCGAATAGATAAGGTAAGACTCCCCGCGATAGCCCAGGGATTCGACACGCTCCACGATAGCCAATTCGTTTTTTTCGTCGTGTTTGGAGCAAAGAAGCTTAACAGCATTCACAAACTCGGTAACGAAACGTGTCGCAGTGCCCAGGAGAGCAAGACGGATCTCGAAAATAGTGCCAGAAGTCTGCTGATTGGGAATTACCGGAAATGAGAATGCAAAGGGAAGAGGGGGTTTCTGATGTCTCTTGACCGTCGCCGGATCTGAACTCAGGGCTTGGGCAAAGACGATTCGATACGGGCACTCATTGTGGCGGTCGCACAGAACACACTCCTCCTCAGTACAACCCACCACCCGCCGGAACGATCGCTGAAATCCATCGCGAATGCGAAACAAAAGATACGGGTCAGATATGTCCTCGGTCAGACGGATCGTTATCCGCAGAACTGCAATGGTCATACTTTTTCCCCTATCAAAAAGAATGGGGCGGATCGTTAAATCCGCCCCATCGCACCGTGCCATTGCACGGCGTCATAATGAGTCAGGGCATCGCTAGAAGATGGACTTGAGGTATTCCCTATTCAATGTCGCGATGAATTTGACATTGATACCCTTCGGGCAGGCAGCCTGACACTCATAGTGGTTGGTGCAGTTGCCGAAGCCACATTCCTGAAGGGCGCCCGTCATTTCCTGAACGCGACGTTTCGCCTCGGCCTTGCCTTGGGGAAGGACCGCCAATTGGGAAACCTTGGCAGAGGTAAAGAGCATGGCCGAACCATTGGGGCATCCTGCCACGCACGCCCCGCAACCGATGCACTCGGCCGCGTCCATGGCGTAGTCGGCGATATCCTTGGGAACCAGGAGCGCGTTGCCGTCGGCAACACCACCGGTATGGGCAGACGTGTAGCCACCCGCCTGAATGATTGTATCGAGTGCCCCACGGTCGACGACCAGGTCCTTCACGATCGGGAATGCACGGGCACGCCACGGCTCGATGTAGATGGTATCGCCGTCCTTGAACATCCGCATATGGAGCTGGCAGACCGTGGTGCGGTCCTGACCGCCGTGGGCCATGCCGTTGATAACCTGTGAACACATGCCGCAGATGCCTTCACGACAGTCGTGATCGAAGGCGATAGGGTCCTTGCCCGCCTTGATAAGGTCTTCATTGACCTCGTCGAGCATCTCAAGGAAAGACTGATCAGGGCTGACATTCTTGGCCTCGTAGACCTCGAACTTTCCCGGATCTTTGGGGCCATTCTGGCGCCAAACGTGGAGAGTAAGATTCATGGTTTTATCGTGGCTCATTATTTGTAGCTCCTTATCGCCAGATGGACGTTTTCAAACTTCAGCGGTTCGATGTGGAGTTCAGGCTCTGCATTGACCCCTTTGAACTCCCATGCAGCGGCGTGGCAGAAGTTTTCGTCGTCACGCTTCGCTTCACCGTCGGGCATCTGGTGCTCTACCCGGAAGTGTCCACCGCAGGACTCGTTACGGTAGAGGGCGTCCCGAGTCAGAAGCTCCCCGAACTCGAGGAAGTCGGCTACGCGTCCTGCGTTCTCCAGATCCTGGTTGAACTGAGCACCCGAACCGCTGACCTTGACATTCTTCCAGAACTCCTCGCGGAGCGCAGGAATCTTCTTGAGGGCCTCCTTGCAGCTCTGCTCGCTGCGGGCCATGCCGACGTTCTCCCACATGATCCTGCCCAACTCGCGATGAAACTCGCTGACGGTCTTCTTCCCGTTGATCGACATGAGTTTCTTGAGGTTGTTGTTCACATCGTCAACCGACTTCTTGCACTCGGGATTGTCGGCCTTGACCTTGCCCGGAGCCGTCTTGGCCAGGTAGTTGGCGATGGTGTAAGGAATGACGAAGTAACCGTCGGCAAGACCCTGCATGAGGGCGCTGGCGCCGAGACGGTTCGCGCCGTGTACCGAGAAGTTTGCCTCGCCCAGAACGAAAAGCCCCGGAACGTTGCTCTCGCAGTTGTAGTCAACCCAGAGGCCACCCATGGAATAGTGGGGGGCCGGGTAGATACGCATCGGCACCTTGTAAGCGTTCTCGTCCGTGATCTTCTCGTACATCTCGAAGAGGTTGCCGTACCGCTCTCGGATCGTGTCTTCCCCAAGACGCTTGATAGAGGCAGCGAAATCAAGATAAACACCACGTCCGCCCGGTCCAACGCCGCGGTCGTCGTCACACTGCTCTTTTGCGGCACGGGAAGCGATATCACGGGGAGCCAGGTTGCCGAAGCTCGGGTACTTCCGCTCGAGGTAGTAGTCACGCTCCTCTTCAGGAATCTCGCCCGGCGCGCGCTTGTCACCCTTGTTCTTGGGTGCCCAGCAGCGGCCGTCGTTACGGAGCGACTCGGACATGAGGGTCAGCTTGGACTGCTTGTCACCATGCTGCGGAATGCAGGTCGGGTGAATCTGGGTATAGCAGGGGTTGGCGAAGAAGGCGCCCTTCCTGTGGGCCTTCCAGGCGGCGGTAACGCTGCACCCCATGGCGTTGGTGGAGAGGTAGAAGACGTTCACGTAGCCGCCGGTGCAGAGAACAACCGCGTCACCAACATGGCTGCGGATCTCGCCGGTCACCATGTCACGAACCGTGATCCCTTTGGCCTCGCCGTCAACGACGATGAGGTCAAGCATCTCGGTGCGGTTGAACATCTTGACGGTCCCAGCCTTGATCTGGCGGGCAAGGGCCGAGTAGGCGCCGAGCAGAAGCTGCTGACCCGTCTGTCCACGGGCGTAGAACGTACGGGAAACCTGGGCGCCGCCGAAGGAACGGTTATCCAGATAACCGGCATAGTCGCGGGCGAAAGGAACGCCTTGGGCAACACACTGGTCGATGATGTTGTTGGAAACCTGGGCCAGACGCCAGACGTCAGCCTCACGGGCGCGGAAGTCGCCACCCTTGATGGTATCGTAGAAGAGACGGTAGATGCTGTCACCGTCGTTCGGGTAGTTCTTGGCGGCGTTGATCCCCCCCTGGGCAGCGATGGAGTGGGCGCGGCGGGGGCTGTCCTGGTAGCAGAACGCCTCGACATTGTAGCCGAGTTCTCCGAGAGACGCGGCAGCGGCGCCACCGGCGAGGCCGGTACCGACGACAAGAATCTTGTATTTACGCTTGTTGGCAGGGTTGACCAGCTTCATATCGAAGCGGTGCTTGTCCCATGTTTTCTCAATTGGTCCAGTCGGACATTTTCCGTCGAGTATCACTTGAACCCCCTAACCTTTCAGAATGCCGGTGACGATGACGAATGGAATGGACGCATAGCCGATGAGAAACACCACCGCAGCGACCTTGCCAATCTTGCCGAAAACCGGAAGAGACTTTTCATTGTTCCAGCCCATCGTCTGGAAGAAACTCTGGATGCCGTGGGAGAGGTGAAGGAACAGCACCACCATCGCGGCGATGTAGAGGAACGCGATGATTCCGTGGGAGAAGCTGTTGGTCACCATGCCAAAGACATCGACACGGCCGAGAGCGTCTACTCCAACCCTTATATCGGGAGTAGCACGTACAGTGAATTGGAGGAGATGGTAAAGAATGAATGCCAACAGAAGAAGCCCGGTATAGAGCATACTGGTGCTCGACAGGGTGGCCTTTTTGAGATTCTTGACCGCGTATGTGTCGGGGTTGGCGGCACGGTTTTCAAGGCTCAACTGGACGCCGAAGAAAATATGGATGATCGCCACGCAGAGTATGACAAGACGGAAGCCCCAGACCAGAGGGGGAAGTGCGTGGAGGTGCTCGGCATATGCGTTAATGCCGCCAGGAATGAAGATGGAGGAGTTGCCAAGCAGATGGACGATAATAAACAGCACCAGAAACTGGCCGGTGATCGCCATCAGAACTTTTCTTCCAACAGTACTTGTGAACAGTTGCATAATGATTTCCCTTTGCGCGTATTCGTTGTTTAGAATTCGAAACTTCGCCGTCTAAAATCTCATCAGACAATCTAAACGAGGAGACTCAAGCGGCCTTACGGAGAAAACCTTTGAACCGGTTGCGGAGGCGCCCGCCATTCCTTACAATTGTCCATAGTTCCCTCCCCTGCAAGGATTTATAGTGAATCAAATACATCGAGAACCATCAGAACAATATTAATGTTTATTAATTTTTTTCTGTATACTGTATACTAAACGCCGTTTTAGGAAAAAGCAATAAAAAAGTAGCTCTAAAGGGGGCGCGAATGCTTCTCCCACCTGAACTTGGAACGGCTTGCAGAGACTTGGGCAACAGGAATGAAAGCAGGATATCCGCGATCAACGAACTCGGAACAGGATAAACTCTGGCGCATAACCCAGCAGTGAACAAGAGAATTTAACTGTACCGACGGGTAACTGCGGGCACTGACCATTACCACGGCGCGGTTGCTTTTTCGTGCCTGTTCTGTTAACAATGCTGGCCAATCACTCAGAAAAAAACAGATCTCAACTGAGTAATCATTAATCTTTGGGCTTTGTAATCCAATTATTTAGAAAAGGCAACATGAAATTTACCCTCAATAAAAAGGACAAGAAGACCGCTGCCCGGCGGGGAACTTTGGTAACGCCGCACGGCACGATCGAAACTCCTATTTTCATGCCGGTGGGCACTCATGCAGCCATGAAGGCAATGACGCCGGTACAGGTGAAGGAGACTGGCGCCCAGATCATCCTCTCCAACACCTATCACCTCCATCTCCGTCCTGGCGAGGAACTGGTGGCGAAAGCCGGCGGACTCCACAGCTTCATGGCCTGGGACGGACCTATCCTGACCGACTCCGGCGGTTTCCAGGTCTTCTCGCTCCCCAACAAGCGGATAACCGAGGAAGGCGCCTACTTCAAGCATGAAGTATCCGGCGAGGAGGTTTTTCTCGATCCGGCCAGAGCCATCGCCATCCAGGAAGCCCTGGGGGCCGACATAATCATGGCTTTCGACGAGTGCATTCCCTACCCCTGCGACCGCAAGTACGCGGCGAAATCGACCCGAAAAACCCTCCGCTGGGCCGAGCAGTGCAAGAAGGCCCAGACACGGAAAGATCAGGCCCTTTTCGGCATCGTGCAGGGAAGCGTCTTCGAGGACCTGCGCGCCATGTGCGCCAAGGAACTGGTGCAGATGGATTTCCCCGGCTACGCCATCGGCGGGGTCTCCGTCGGTGAAGGGCTGGACCTGCTAAAGAAGGTGGTGGAGTACACGGCTCCCTACCTGCCGGAAAACAAGCCCCGCTACCTCATGGGCGTTGGACTCCCGGAGGATATCCTCGAAAGTGTCGAGCGGGGGATGGACATGTTCGACTGTGTTATTCCAACACGTTACGCACGCAGTGCCACCCTCTTCACCAATCGGGGGAAGATTCGCCTCACTAACCGCAAGTACCGGCGCGACTTCTATCCCATCGAGCCAAACTGCACCTGTTACGCCTGCCGTAACTTCACAAGGGCCTACATCCATCATCTCTTCAACGCCAACGAAGTACTCTCCGCCATTCTTGCAAGCATTCACAACGTTCACTTCTATCTGAACATGATGGCGGAAATACGCCGTGCAATCGAAGAGGGACGTTTTGCAGACTATAAGCGGGAATTTCTGGAATCGTACCTGAAGGGCGCTTAGAGAAGAGGTCTGCAATTTCAACTGTCAACGGGGCATCCAGGCGGATGCCCCGTTACGTTTCGCGGACAGGAGAGAGTCGCCATGAATAACGAGGGTGCGGGATTCGAAAAAATTATGGAGATCATGCGCCGACTGAGGGGACCGGGGGGATGCCCCTGGGATGCGGAACAGACCCATGAATCCCTCAAACGGTATCTTTTGGAAGAGGCTTATGAGGTGATTGAGGCGATTGACGCGGGGTCGTCGGCGATGCTCCGGGAGGAGTTGGGCGATCTGCTCCTCCAACCGGTATTTCACGCGGTAGTCGCCGAAGAGCGTGGCGCCTTCTCCATGGAAGAGGTGCTTGAAACGCTGGCTGACAAGCTAGTGAGCCGCCATCCTCACGTATTCGGCGACCAGATCATCAAGACCAGCCAGGAGCAGTTGGAGAACTGGGAGCGTCTCAAGCAGAAGGAGAAAAAGGAAGAGCGGAAATCGGCCCTGTCAGGGGTCCCCCCCCACCTCCCGGCCCTCATGAAGGCCCAAAAGGTGACCGAGAAAGCCTCGCGGGTGGGCTTCGACTGGTCCCACGTGGATCAAGTTTTTGCCAAGGTCATGGAGGAACTGCACGAATTTGAGGAAACCATGATCGCCGGCGACCAGGAACAGATGGAAGCGGAACTGGGTGATCTCCTCTTCGCCATCGTGAATCTCGGGCGATTTCTCTCCATTGACCCGGAGGAAGCTCTCAGGAAAACCATCACCCGCTTCACTGGGCGTTTCGGACACGTAGAAAAGACCCTCCATGGGCGGGGTGTATCACTCAAAGATGCCTCTCTGGAGGAAATGGAATCCCTCTGGGAAGAGGCAAAACGTCGGGAACGAGGGGAAGTCTAACTGGGGAGCCGAGAATCTTTGGCACCTATTTTCAATACCGTAACCGATTTTCCACAAATTTTGTGGACAACCTGTGGACAACGATGTTGATAATTATACAAACAGATACTTTATCGCAAGGTTCTTACTTTCTGCCCATTTTTTAAACACACCGTAACTAGCTGTTTTTATTATATTTTAATCATTTCACCCATAATTCGCCACGTTAGCAAAATTTTACGCACCGCGACGCCCTTTTCGCTTGGCTGCGATACAATCCCTGTTCATAACTGCATGGGATTCATCCCTTCGGAACAGTCGTCGGAACGCCCTGAACAATCACCGCCCCAACCGCCGCCGGACCTGCCCCACCACCTCGCGGGCCTCCTCGCACCGAAGCACGTGAGCAACTGTCATAAAGATCGCCACCCCCACGCCAATCGACCCCAAGAGCACACAAGCCTTGACGATCTTCCCTCCCGGTGCCGCCCAATCAGTCAGCCTCATCCCCCAGAGGACGACAAGCGCCATCGGAATGGCGGCCAGGAAGGCCTTGAGACCGGAGATGACGATCCTCCGCCCGCCGAAGGGACCGATCTTTCGCCTCAGGAACCAAAGAAGCAGCCCCATGTTCCCCAGTGCGGAGAGGGATGAGGCGAGGGCGAGCCCCCCGTGTTTCAGCGGTCCCATAAGGAGAAGACTGAAGAGCACGTTGAGGACGAAGGCGGTAAAGGCGATGGCAACCGGCGTCTTCGTGTCCTTCAGGGCGTAGAAGGCAGGGACAAGCACCCGCACCAAGGCTACCAGCGACAATCCAATTGAATAGTAGAAAAGGGCCTCGGCCGAACTGACCGCCTTGGCGTAGTCGAACTCACCTCCCATGAAGAGGAGGCTGAAGATGGGGGTCGCGCAGACCATGAGGCCGGCGGTGGCCGGGATGGTGACAAAGAGTGTAAGCCGAAGGCCGAAGGCGAGGGACTCCTTGAGCTGGTCCATTTCCCCCGCAGCCGCCTGGCGGCTCATGGAGGGAAGAACAGCCTGGGCCACGGACACGGTAAAAATCCCCTGGGGGAACTCGAAAAGCCGCTGGGCGTAGTAGAGATAGGAAACGCTCCCCTGGGGAAGGAGGGAGGCGAGGATGTTGCCGACGGTGATATTCAGGTAGTAGACGCCGACGCCAAAGACTGAGGGCCCCATGAGAAGAGCGATCTTGCGCACCGCCGGGTGCCCTGGGTTGAAACGGGGCCGGATGGGGAAACCCTTGCTCCAAAGGGTCGGGAGCTGCAGGGCCAACTGGAGAAAGCCCCCGATGATCACGCCGATTGCCAGGGCCGTGATGGGGACCTGGAAGCGGTCGTGGAGCAACCACGCGCAGAGGATCATGGAGATATTGAGGAATACCGTGGATATGGCCGGGGTAAAGAAGTGTCGGACGGTGTTGAGAATTCCCATGCAGAGCGCCACGAGGCTCACGAAGAAGATATAGGGGAACATGAGCCGGTTCAGGAACACGGTCAACTCGAACTTGGCGGGTTCCACCTTGAAGCCGGGGAACATGAGGGAGACGATGGCCGGCGAAAGCATAATCCCGGCTAGGGTCACCGCTGCCATGACGATGGTGAGGAGGGTGAAGCAGGCGTTGGCCAACTCCCGCGCCTCCTCTTCCCCCTTCTGGGTGAGCCACTCGGAGAACGTGGGGACGAAGGCGGAGGTGAGGGCCCCCTCGGCGAAGAAGCGGCGGAGCATGTTCGGTATCTGGAACGCGGCAAAGAAGGCGTCGGTGGCGAGTCCGGCCCCAAAGAGGCGCGAAACCACCATATCGCGCACCATACCCATAACACGCGAAAGGATTGTGGCAAGGCCCAGCACGCCGGCGGCCCGGGCGATCTGCTTTTTTTCTGACATTGGTTCCCCTGATATATGACAGTCGAGGGGAGGTTATTATCACAAACAGAGCCGGAGAGTCACGGTTTTTGCGTAGGTGGGGGATAGCATTCATCCAGCGCGCGGTTGAGGATCTCCTCAATCGCAGCGGGGGAGTCGGCAGGGATGTGGCAAGTGCCAACGGCACAGACCCGGGCGGTTACTATCCCAGCCTTCTGCTCCATTTCCTCCCTCAGTACAAGCCCCGGAATAAATCTTCGTCCAACCCCGGCCAACATGCCCCGGACCTCGTCACGACTCCCCCCGGAGATGGTCACCTCCACTTCCGGCCCCAGAAGGAGATCAAGCGCCATGAGGGTTTGGAGATGAGCGGCAGGCTGGCGCCCGGCTCCTTCCATGAAGACGCTGACGATTTCCTCTCCCGCCGCGACAAAACGTTCCTCGCCGGAAATCCGGCCGAGGCGGATGAGCGCGGTTGAGGCCAGGGCGTTTCCCGACGGCATCACGCCGTCATGGGTCTCCCGCCCGCGCATGAGGACCGCCTCGGCATCGTTTCCCGTGTCATAAAGCCCCTTTCCGTCGCCTGAGAAGAGGCGAAGCATCCCATGGGCCAGGGAGCTGGCCTCTTCCCGATATCGGGAGTCAAGGGTCGCCTCGTGGAGGGCCAGGAGTCCGTGAATGAGGGCAGCATAGTCTTCAAGGAAGGCCGGCGCCTCCCCTTCCCCCCGGTGGATGCTCCTGAGGAGCCGTCCGTCGGCCCTGCGCAGATCCCGAAGGATACGCTCCAAGGCTGCTTCCGCCGCCACGAGGAACCGCTCCCCTCCCCCGGCCAGGAATACCCGTGCCAAGGCCGCGATCATGAGCCCGTTCCAGGCGGTCACGATCTTTTCATCCCGGAAGGGGCGCACCCTCTGCTCCCGTTCCGCCAGAAGCCGCGAACGCCATTGATGAACCTTCACATCGAGATCTTCGGGGGCGACACCTTCCCGCAGCGCGGACTCATGGAGCGGGCCGGGGAGATTGAGAATGCTCGCTTCCTCGAAATTCCCCTTTTCGGTCACGTCGAACAGGCGGCAGAACATATCCCCGTCCGCTTCGCCAAGGATCGACCGCACCTGGGCCGGAGTCCAGAGGTAAAACCTCCCCTCCTCCCCCTCGGTGTCCGCATCAAGGGCCGAATAGAACCCCCCTTCCGGCGCCACCAGTTCCCGGAGGACGAAATCACAGATCTCCGCCGCCATCTTCCGGAAAAACTCCCGCCCCGTGGCCTGGAATGCCTCCACGGCCGCCGTGGCCACCAAGGCCTGGTCGTAGAGCATCTTCTCGAAGTGGGGGACGAGCCACCGGCTATCGACACTGTAGCGGTGAAGGCCGAAGCCGAGCTGGTCGAAGATCCCGCCGCGCCGCATCGCCGCCAGGGTTGCCACGACCATGGCGGTGGCCCCGGCATCGCCGAAACGCCGGCCGTAGCGGAGGAGAAATGAGAGGTTGAGGGGCATGGGAAATTTGGGTGCCTGGCCGAAGCCGGCGTTGACCGGGTCGTACATGGTACCCAGCTGGCTTCTGGCACCGTGGAGGGGCTCATCGCCGGCAATCTCCCCGGGATTCGCAAAGGAGAGGTTCCGGAGGCTGCCGAGGATGGCGGTACAGTTCTGGCGCACCAGCTCCCGGCGCGTCTTCCAGACCTCGGCGATGCGGCCGAGGATTTCAATGAGTCCCGGCATCCCTCCCCGAGAATGTTTGGGGATGTAGGTGGCAACGAAGAACGGTTCCCGGTCGGGGGTCATGCAGACGGTGAGGGGCCAGCCGCCGCTGCCGTTCATGAGCTGGGCCACCCGCATGTAGGTGTCGTCGATGTCGGGCCGCTCCTCCCGGTCCACCTTGATGGCCACGAAGTCCCGGTTCAGCACCGCTGCCACGTCATCGTCCTCAAAGGACTCGTGGGCCATCACATGGCACCAGTGGCAGGTGGCGTAGCCGATGGAGAGAAAGATGGACTTGTCTTCGGCCTGGGCCCGGGCAAAAGCCTCTTCCCCCCATTCGTACCACTCCACGGGATTGTCGGCATGCTGAAGGAGGTAGGGGCTTGAGGCGAAGATGAGCCGGTTGAAGCCTTCTCCGCCATCGGGAGGAAGGGAGTCGCGATCAGTGGAAAAAATTCGCTTGAGCCGTGCCTGTTCGTCGTGACGAGGGTCCTTTTCCATAGATCCTCCCGTGTCATCTTATCCTGAGCCTGACTCTCTTGCCGCAGAGACTCCCCGAACGCGGGATAAACGAAAGGCGGGGTGATTGCCCCGCCTTTCCCGGTCAGCCGTGCCGCATCAACTCTACCCGATCATTTTGGCCAGCCGTGACTTTTCCTTCTCCAGACGATCCTTCCCCTCCTCGAACGCCTTGAGGAGATCCTTCTTCACGTCCAGGGAGATCTCCTTGCCCCGCGCCAGGATGTCCTGAGTCTTGTCATTCAGGTTATCCACCACATCGGTGACCTTGTCGGTGAAGTCCTCCACCATCTCCTCGGCCTCGCTCCGCGCCCGACGTGCAAGCTTCTTGATATCGCGGCGGGTCTTCTTTCCCGACTGGGGAGCAAAGAGCAGAGCGGCCCCCGCGCCGAGAATCCCTCCGGCAATGAGCATCAGCGAACCAACCACCAGCGTGTTGTTTTTGTCTTCGGACATGGATCATCCCTCCTTCTGGGAAATAATCTTCGTTAAAGACAATGATACCGCACTTCAGTGATTAGTCGAGCCCACTTCGGCCCTCAGCCCTTCGAGCACTGCCTGCACCTCGGCAACGGTTTCCTTGGCCTGGGAAGACTTCTCGTGCTTGAGATAGAGTTCCAGGTGCCGGATGGCGTCTTTGACCCGCTCGTTATCCATGTAGAGGCTTCCGAGGGTGAGGTATGACATGCTGAAGGTTGGATCGAGCCGCACGGCCTCCAGGCACTCATGCTCGGCCTCCTCGTGCTCTCCCAGGTCGTAGTAGAGCTCACCCAGGTTGAAGTGGGCCGCGGCATCGTCCGGATCCAGCTCGATCCCCTTCTTGAAGGCGGCGATGGCTTTATCGTGCTCGTCAAGGCCATACCAGGCGTCGCCAAGGCCGTTGTAGGCAAAGACGTTGGCCGGATCGATCTCCAGGGCCTTCTCGAAGGCTTTGATCGCATCCTGAGTCCGCTCCAGGCTGTTGTAAACGAGGCCGATGTTCACGTGGGCGTCGGAGTTGTCGGGGTCGAGCGCCACCACCCGCTGGTAGGCCGCCAGGGCCTCCTTGTACTGCCCCAGCTCGAACTTGATGTCTCCCACCGCGGTGAGGGCGTCAAGGTCATTGGGCGCCAGCTTCAACCCCTTCTCGTATTCCTTGAGGGCATCCTGGAGTTTCCCCTCCTCGCCCAGGGCCTCCCCCAGGTAAAAGTACCCTTCGGCATTGTCGGGCTCGCGCTCCACGCACTCCCTGAACTGCGCGGCGGCACCCGTATAGTCGCCCGCCTCCGCGAGACTGATTCCCTTTGCCAGAAGCTCGTCAAACGTATCCGCCATGGTCCCTCTCCTTTGTACCGGTATTCTTGGGGCACACTATACCAGAGGAATACGGGCGGCGCCACCGCTGCGGTCGCCCAATGAGGATTTTCCCGATTCCGGACTTTTCATCGATCGGTTCATGGCTTATAATTAACTCACTTTCGCGAGAAGGGCAGCGTACATGGCCGAAGAACAACTGGAGACGACCGGTCTGCGGATACTGGAGGATATCAGCACCCTCATCCTCAAATCCCACGACCTTCCCGACACCCTCGACAACATCGTTCATCTGGTTGCAAAACGGATCGGCACTGATGTCTGCTCCATCTACCTGCTGGAAGAAGATGGCAGGACACTCCGTCTCGCAGCCACCAAGGGTCTGCTGAAAAGCTCCGTCGGCAAGATCACCATGAAGACCTCCGAGGGCCTTGCAGGCCTGGTCATCGAGACGGGGGGGATGGTCACCACCGACAAGGCTCCGCTCCACCCCCGCTACAAGTACTTCCCTGAAACCCGCGAGGAACGGTTCAATTCCTTTCTCGGCATCCCGCTCATGCTGCGGGAGCTACCCATGGGGGTCATCGTCATTCAGACCAGGGAAGCGCGCACCTTCCGTCAGTAAGAGGTGAGCACCCTCACCACTATCGCCTACCAGATCTCCAGCATCGTCATCAACGCCAAGCTCCTGGATTCCATCCGCCTGAAAGAGGCGGAGCGGGAACGGCTCGAACGGGAACTGGAAAAGTTCAAGGCCATCGGGACACCGGCGGGTGGGGAACCGCCCGCCGACAAGCGCAAGCGGGATAAGCGTTCGCTCCTGCTGATGGGTACGCCGGTTTCCGCCGGCTTTTCCCGCGGCAGGGCCGTCATCATCGACCGCCGGAACGAGCATGACGGGATGGGGGTGGCAACGGTGCGGTCGCGCGCCGAGGAGCGGACCCGGCTTCAGACGGCCCTCGAAAAGGCCAAGATAGAAACCATCTGCATGGAAAAAAGGGTGGCCGAGCTCCTTTCTAAGGAGGATGCCGCCATCTTCCACACCCACCTGATGATCCTCGAAGACCGGGGGTTCCTCGCCAAGGTCCACGACCTGATCGAGCAGGACTACGGTGCGGTGCGGGCCGTGAACGAGGTGGTCGCCCATTACGTGAACGCCTTCTCCCAGATGGAGGACCCCTACCTCAAGGAACGCTCCGCCGACATGGAGGACATCCGGCGGAGGATCATCGCCTTCCTCGACGGGTCGGGCCATGCGCGGCTCAGGCTGCGGGAGAAGCGGATCCTCGTGGCCCACGAGATACTCCCCTCGGACATGGCCACCCTCGACCACGAAAAACTCCTGGGGATCGTCACCGAAAAGGGAGACAAGAATTCCCACGCCGCCATCATGGCCAAGTCCCTCGGCATACCGGCGGTGGTGGGGGTGGAGGGAATCCACCAGAAGCTCGGGTTGCGGGACGAAGTGATCGTCGACGGCAATTCGGGGCGCATCTACATCAACCCAAGCGAAAAGGTAAAGGGTGAGTATGAGCGGCTGGAAATCGACTTCGGGATCAAGAGGCGGGAGCTTGAGGAACTGCGGGATCTGCCGGCGGTGACCCGGGACGGGGTAGCGGTGGCGCTCAAGGCAAATATCGGCCTGTTGAGCGACATCCGGGTCGCCCTTGCCAACGGCGCCGAAGGGGTGGGGCTCTACCGGACCGAGTTCCCGTACATGACCCGTTCCGCCTTCCCGACCCGCAGCGAGCTTGTGGGACTCTACCGCAAGGTGCTGGAAGGCTTCGCTCCCCACCCGGTCACCATCCGCACCCTCGACATCGGAGGGGACAAGACGCTCCCCTACTTCCCCATGACGGCAGAGGACAACCCCTTCATGGGATGGCGCTCCATCCGGGTGTCGCTGGAGCGGGAGGACATCTTCCGGGTTCAGCTGGCAGGGATACTCCTGGCCTCGCCTCACGGAAAAGTCAAAATCATGTTCCCCATGGTGTCGAGCATCGCCGAGATCTGGCAGGTCAAAAAGATCCTCGGGGAGGTGCGCGAGGAACTGGCCCACGAAGGGCAGACCTTCGACCCCGACATCAGCTTCGGGATCATGGTGGAGTTGCCGGCTGCCGTGCAGACCGCCCACATCCTCGTCAACGAGGTCGATTTCTTCAGCATCGGCACCAACGACCTGATCCAGTACACCATGGCGGCGGACCGGAACAACCCGAAGGTGCGCCGATACTACGACTCCTGCCAGCCGGCGGTTCTCCATTCCATCAAACGGGTGGTGGATGTGGCACTTGCGGCCAACAAGCCGGCATCGGTCTGCGGCGAGATGGCTGCCGACCCGGTCATGGCCGTACTCCTCGCGGGGATGGGCATCCGCGAGCTGAGCCTGTCGGCCCCCGCCATCCCGGTGGTCAAGAAGGCCATCCGCTCCGTGGATATCCGCACGGCACGGGAGATGGCGGACCGCACGCTCTCCCTGGTCAGCTCCGGCGCCGTGCGCACCTACCTGGCTGAGGCCCAGAATGCTCTGGGAATCTGACCCGTTCCCGCCTTTACGCTATCTCCGCATGGGCCTCGGGGTCGAGGGGATTCATCCGTACCGCCAGTGAAAAGAGGTAGGGGTAATCCTTCTTCAGGTGCTGCATGTAGATGAGCCATTCCCGCACCAGATGGCCAAAGGCCCGTTTCATGTCACCGGACAGGTGATCGAGGTCTGGAGGCTGAAGAGCTTCCAGGGCTCTGCGCGACATGAGCTCGTCCGTCAGGTGGAAGACGGCCCAGAGCAGATCCGTGAACTCGTCATGTTCCAGGAGGTTGGGGTTTTCCAGCATCCTCAGCATGAAATCCCGCTTGCCGGCCAGAAAACTCCCGAGTTGCGCCAAGTCCCCCCTGCGACTGTCGATCCGCAACTCGGCGGAGGCGACAAAGACATCGGCCTCCCTGAAATCCCGCTCCTGCCACTGGGGCCGCACCTTCAGCCGTGCCCCCAGTTCATCCGGCTCCGTGATGAACCGGGAGAGAATCCGCACAAGTTCGGTCCCCACCTCGCTGAAAAATATCCCTATCACCATGTTGAGCTTCTGCCGCAGCGCTATCCGCTCCCTCTCCTTGAGAACCCGTTCGATCATCAGGGTTACGAAGAGGACGTAGACCGGCAGAAAGGCGAAGTTGCCGAGAAAGCCCACCGCAACGTCTTCTGCCCTGCCGATGATGAAGTAGTCTACCGCGTACAGGATCAGGGAGGCGAAAAGCATGATGGCCGCCAGATGGCGGGTGGCGAGGTAACGTCTCACGATGGTCTCCACAACGATACGAATCAGGATAGTGAATCAACTACGTCGCCCGCAGAGCGTCCACGATATTCATCCGCGCCGCCCGCACCGCCGGCAACAATCCCCCCACGAATCCCATGACGAGGGAAAAGATAAGCGACTTGCCGATGATGTCGAGGGTGAGGGTGAAGGTGAAGGCCAACTCCGAGAAGGTCTGCCAGTTCATGGTGGAAATAGTGACCAGTTGCATGAACGAGGCGAAGAAGAGCCCCACCACCCCGCCCAGAAGCCCCAGGAAGAGCGACTCCAGAACAAAGGCAGCCAGGATGCTTCCCCGCTGGAAGCCCAGGGCCCGCAGGGTGCCGATCTCGGTGACCCGGTTGGCCACGGCGGCGTACATGGTGATCATGGCGCCGATGACCGCCCCGAGGGAGAAGATGATGGTGAGGGTTATCCCGAGAATCCGGAGAAATTTGGCCATGGCCTGGGACTGATCGGCGTAGAAGGTGATCTCCCGCTTCGCTTCCAGGGTCAGGCGCGGGTCGCCCTCGATCCGCTCCTTCACCCTGGCGAACTCCGACGGGTCCCGCAGCTTGAAGATGATGGAGGAGTAGACGGGTCGGCGGAAGGCCTGCATGAGCTGGTCCACGTCGCCCCATATCTCCGATGAGAAGCCGGTGTTGCCGGCCTCGAAGATCCCCACCACGGTCCAGTCCCGCATGCCGAAGCGAAGGGTCTCGCCGATGCCTCCCCCCTTGAAGCGCTTGGCGATGCTGGCTCCGGCCATGATCTCGGCCGAGCCGGGTCGCGGCATGCGTCCCTCGATGACTTTCACCTGGGGGCGCATGAGAAGCGATGTGGCACTTACCCCCCGGATTATGACGTTGGAGGGCTTGCCGCTCCCCCGCTTGGGAAGGCTGATGAGGACCACGATTTCCTTCGCGACGAGACGCTTTCCCCCCGCCACCGCGATCTCGGGCTGGGTTTCCACCACCGCCGCCTGGGAACGGTCGATGCCGCTCTGCACCTCCGTCTGGGCCGATTTGCGGATCACCACCACGTTGTCGTAGGAGCCGGTATCCACCAGGGTCTTCCGGAGCCCCTCGGCCAGCATGAGGGTTGCCGCAAAGACAAAGACCACCAGCGCCATGCCCGAGGCGGTGAGGACCGTGGTCAGGCGCCGGGTCCAGAGGTTGCGGAAGCTGTAGGAGTAGGGGATGCTCATCTACCCAATCCTCCTTAAACCATCCGCTATGCGGATGGTCGACCCGCGCCAGGTGGGAAAGATACCTGCCACGACTCCCACCACGAGGGCGGCGGCCAGGTCCATCACAATGGTTTGCGAGGCAATGGAGAAAACCGGGAAAAACTGGGAGAGCTCCGTCTCGATCCAGTGGGCCGCCGGGAAAGTGCAGGCAACCCCGGCAATCCCGCCGATCATAGCGATGACGATGGATTCGCCGAATATCACCCCCGCAATGTGGATCGCCCCGAAGCCGAGGGTCTTCAGGGTGGCGTACTCGGCGATCCGCTCCCGGGCGGTCATGGCCATGGTGTTGGCCGCCACCACCATGATGATAACGATCACCACGTAGGAAACGATCTGGATGGCAATCAGGATCGCCTCGGTCATGGAGACGAAGCTCATCTGGAACGCCTTTTCGGTCTCGGTCAGGGTCTCGGCCAGGGAGTTCTTGAAGATGGCATCTATCGCCAGGGAGACCTCCGCCGCCAGTTCCGGCTTGGTGAGGGAGATCATGTAGAACCCCACCTGGTCGGCGCGGCGGGCAAGAGTCTTCTTGACGGTCTCGTTCAGGTAGTCCCAGTGGAAGAAGAGCTGGGTCTCGTCGGTGTTCTTCTGGGCACCCCGGTAGATCCCCCGGATCACGAAGTCCCATTGGCCGGGGAAGATGGTTCCCCGCAGCGTCACCTGATCCCCCACCTTCCAGCCGAAGCGCTCGGCGGTCTTTCGCCCCACGATGCACCCCTTGCGGTCAAGGGCAAAGGCCTTTACCTGGGAGGAGTCGATGACGTACTCGGGGTACATGGCCAGGTAGCTCTTGGGTTCGACGGCGAAGTTGGGGAAAAAGTTCTTCTCGTCCTTGTAGATGCCGCCGAACCAGTTCCCCCAGGAGACGTCCTTCACCCCCGGCATCTGGCGGATACGGTCCTTGTAGGAAATGGGAAGGGGAAAGACGAGGGATATGGCATTGCGGGTGATGAGGCGGGAGGCCGACGACGCCTCCACCCCCGCGTACCAGAGGTCCACCAGGGTCCTCAGGAGGCCGAAGGCCACGATGGCGATGGCCACCCCCACAATGGTGAGGATGGTCCGGAGCTTGTGGCGGAAGGCGTTGCGTATGAGGAGCTTGAGGATGAACACGGTTTACCCTGCCCCGTCGGTCAACTCCCCCTTCTCCAGGTGGAGGAGCCGGTGGGCCTGCTCGGCGGCCCGGGGATCGTGGGTGACCATGATGATGGTCTTGCCGAAGCCATGGACGAGCCGCTCCATGAGCGCGAGGATCTCCCCGGCCGAGACCCGGTCCAGGTCGCCGGTGGGCTCGTCGGCCACGAGGATCTCCGGGTCGGTGACCATGGCCCGGGCAATGGCGACCCGCTGCTGCTGCCCCCCCGAGAGCTGGGACGGGTAGTGGTCCATCCGGTCGGCGAGCCCCACCAGGGAGAGGACCGTCTCCACATGGTCCCGCCGCTCCCGGCGGGTAAGCCCCGTGAGGAGGAGCGGCAGTTCCACGTTCTCGAAGGCGGTCAGCACCGGGATCAGGTTGTAGAACTGGAAGATGAACCCCACGTTGCCGGCCCGCCACGCGGCCAGCTCCGCCTCGGGGAGGGTGGTGATCTCCACCCCGCCGATGGTGATGGTGCCGCTGTCGGCCTTGTCGATGCCGGCGATGAGGTTCAGGAGCGTGCTCTTCCCCGACCCCGACGGCCCCATGAGGGCCAGGAACTCCCCCGGCGCGATGTCAAAGGAGATGTCCTGGAGCACCGGCACGGTCTGCTGCCCCCGCCGGTACGACTTGGAGAGGTTGCGCACGGCAACGATGGGAGGGGTGGTTTCTGCCATCTACTTCTCCGCCGTCTTGATCTTCGTCCCGTCCTTGAGCTTGTCCAGGGGCTTGATGGCGATCTTGTCGCCCGGCTTGGCGCCGGCGGTTATCTCCAGCATCTCGCCGATCTTCGCGCCGATGGTGACGGGTGCTTCCACCACCCGGTTCCCCTTCACGAGAAAAACCACCTTCCGCCCTCCCCGCTCCACTACCGCCGCGGGGTTCACCGCCGTCTTGGACTTCTCCTCACCCGGGGCCACGGGACGTTGAAGAAATGCCACCTTGGCGCTCATCTCCGGCAGTATCCGCGGATCGATCTTCTCGAAGCGGACCTTCACGAGCACCGTCGCCTTGGAGCGGTCGGCGGTGGGGACCACCATGTGGACCCTGCCCCGGAAACGCACTTCGGGAAGGGCATCCAGCTGTATTTCACATGGTTGCCCAACCTTTACCGTCTCAAGGTTCGATTCTGAGACATCGGCCTCCACCTGGAGGGAGCCGAGGTCGGCAATGGTGACCACGGCGGCCTTGGCGTTGGCGGCAGCGCCGATGGGGGTGACGATATCGCCGATATCGGCGTTCTTGGTGAGGACCACGGCGTCGAAGGGGGCACGGATGAAGGAGTATTCCAGATTCACCTCGGCCCCCCTGAGGGCCGCCTCCGATGCGACGATTGCGGCATTGGCCCCGGCTACTGCCGCCTTTGCCCGGCGGTAGCGGGCCTCGGCGGAATCGTACTCGGCCTTGGCGACAATCCCCTCCTTCAGGAGCTGTTTCTCCCGCTCAAAGGCAAGGGTGGCATCGGTGAGCTCGGCCTTGGCCTGGTCGAGGTTCGCCCGGGAAGTTTTCACGGTGGCGGCGGCCTGATCCCTGGCTGCCGCGGCATCGAGGTTTTCCAGGCGGGCAAGGACTTCTCCCTGTTTCACGCGGCTCCCCTCCTCCACTCCCAGCCAGTCGAGCCGACCGGTCACCTTTGCGGCCACCGCGGCCTTGCGCTGGGCCACCACATAACCGCTGGCGTTCAGGAGCGTGTAAGCCTGGGAAGGGTAGACCTGCGTCACGGTGCCCGTTTCCACGGTTACCGCCGGCGAAAGGACGCCGCTCACGAAGAGGATCAGGAGGACAACCACCGCCACGGCTGCCGCAATCCAGTAGCGCGGCCGGCGCCTGCCTCCGGAACGGGCAAGGGCGCCCTTGTCGATCTTCAGCTTTCCCAGGTCTTCGTTGGCCATAGAGGTCTCCGGGTGGATTTATGGAAGCTTCGCCGTGAGAGCATAGCATTAGTGGCCCATGGTGTGAAGAGGGGAAGAGGCCACAAAAAAGCCGGCTGGGACGGGCTCCCTTCCGGCTTTCCTGTAAAGTATCAGCCCGAACCGAAGCATCTTACCCCTTAAGCTTTTTCATGATCTCCCGCATGAAGGCGGGGATGTCCGACGGCTGGCGGGAGGTGATCAGGTTGCCGTCAACCACCACCTCGCTGTCCTCGTAGAGGGCACCTACTCCTCGCATCTCGTCGGCGACGGATTTGTAGCAGGTGGCCCGCCGTCCCGACAGGAGACCGGCGCTGATAAGGATCTGGGGGCCGTGGCAGATGGCGGCAACGGGCTTGTTATGGGCAAAGAAGCTGCGGCAGATTTCGAGGGCTGCGGGTTCTTTCCGGACGGCCGCCGGCGCCTTTCCCCCCGGGATGACAAGGATGGCGTACCCCTCGGGATTCACCTCCGCAAGGGACTTGTCTGCCTGCACCTCGTAGCCGTGCTTCCCCGTTATGGTTCCGCGATGGATGGATGCCACGTCCACCGCTATCCCTTCCTCCAGAAGACGGTAGTAGGGGGCGAGAAGTTCGGAGTCCTCGAACTGGTCGGCGCTGATGATGAGTGCTTTCATGGTTTTTTCCTCGCTGAAAAAACCAGAGGGGCAATCCGTCGAATTGCCCCTCTGCGATTATCCCCAACTGCCCGGTTACTTCAGCCGCGCCTCGGCAGCCTTCCAGTCGATGTTCTTGAAGAAGGCCTCGATGTAGTCGGCCCGCTTGAGCCCGTAGTCGAGCATGAAGGCATGCTCGAACACGTCCATGATCAGGATTGGCGTGCAGCCGGCCGGATGGGCCACATCGTGCTCGTTGATCCAAAAGTTCATGAGCCTGCCGCTGGCCGAATCCTGGTAGAGGACGGCCCAGCCGATCCCCCGCATGGCGCCGGTGGCCCGGAAGTCCTTCTCCCACGCCTCGACGCTCCCGAAGTCGGCGGCCAGTTTGGCGGCCAGCTTCCCGCTCTGGTCGATGCCCCCCTTCCCCCCCAGATTCTCGAAGTAGAACTCGTGGAGCCGCATGCCGTTGAACTCCCACCCGAGGCGGCGCTTGAGCTCCGCATACTCGGGGGTTGCGGTGTTCCCCGCCTTGAGCATCCCGTCGAGGATGTCGAGCACCTTGTTGGTATTGGTGACATACCCCTGGTACAGGGTGAAATGGTTTTTAAGGAGCGCCTCGCTGAACCCCTCCATGCCGAGCAGTTTCGCGTAATCCTTAGCTTCATAGGCCATGACTCTTCCTCCTTATGGTTGATGGAATTTTCGGGGAGCCGAAATACGGATCAACCTTACCATGAAACGGAAAAAGGTCAACAATAAAAGAGACAAAAATTATCTTTTTTATCTCTTAACATTCCTCAATGAGGGAGGCCACGATCTCCACATCGGGCCGCTCCTCGGCGATCCACTCCTCGAGCCGCTCCAGGAGATGGCGGACCCGTGAGCGGTTTTCCCCCACGGTTACAAAGGCAATGACCGTCTCGCCGTGGACATCCTGCAGGTCCACCTCTGCCGCGGCAACATTAAAGTTCTGCCGTGCTCTGGCGATGATGCTCTTCACGATCCCCCGTTTCCCCTTGAGAGAATCGGTCGGCAGGAAGATGTGAAAGCGGGCCGAGAAGACGAACATGTGCATGCTCCAAAAAACAAAAAACGAGGATTTTTTCGTTCTGGGGGTGGCTGACGAAGGATTGCGCGGAGGCATACCCCACGGTATGCCGCACAAGCAATCATGAAGGCAGACACGGCTAGGGCGGAAAAGGACCGTTGTAACCCAGATTTTCCATTGGGGCACGAGATGCTGTCGAGGCGATTTCCTTGCAGATTGTCGTCCGTTTGACGAGGCAATAGCCAGGGCTATTGGTGAGGAGAACGGGCGGCAAGATGCTGGAAAGCGTCCGGCAGGGCTCGTGCAGATGCTTCGCACCGCCCAATGGAATATCTGGGTTAGAATTCCGCGTGACGGGGGGTGCGGGGGAACGGTATCACGTCGCGGATATTCTCCATGCCGGTGAGGTTCATGATGAGCCGCTCGAAGCCGAGGCCGAAGCCGGCGTGGGGGGTGGAGCCCCAGCGGCGGGAGTCCAGGTACCACCAGAGCCCCTCGGGATTGACGCCCACCTCGGCCATGCGCCCTTCAAGGACATGGAGCCGCTCTTCCCGCTGGCTCCCGCCGATGATCTCTCCCACTTTGGGAACGAGGAGATCCATGGCGGCCACGGTCTTGTCGTCGTCGTTCATCCGCATATAGAAGGCCTTGATGTACTTGGGATAGTTAATGACAAAGACCGGCCCTCCCACCACCTGCTCGGTGAGATAGCGCTCGTGCTCGGTCTGGAGGTCGAGCCCCCACTCCACCGGGTATTCGAACTTAACAGTCGCCTTCGTGAGGCGCTCAATGGCCTCGCCGTACTCCATGATGGCGAAGGAGGAGTTCGCCACCTGCTCAACCCGGGCAATGAGTCCCTTGTCGATGTGGTCGTTGAAGAACGCCATGTCCTCCCCGCAGGCGTCGAGGACATGGCGGCAGAGATAGCGGAAGAACTCCTCGGCCAGGGCCGCGTCGGCCATGAGGTCGGCAAAGGCCATCTCGGGCTCGATCATCCAGAACTCGGCGGCGTGGCGGGGGGTGTTGGAGTTCTCAGCCCGGAAGGTGGGGCCGAAGGTATAAATGTCGCTGAAGGCCTGGGCGAAGAGCTCCCCTTCCAACTGGCCGCTCACGGTGAGCCCCGCCTGGGCGGCAAAGAAGTCACGGCTGAAATCCACCTCCCCCTCCAGAAGCGGTGGAGCGGCCGGATCAAGGGTGGTAACCCGGAACATCTCCCCGGCCCCCTCGCAGTCGCTGGTGGTAATGATGGGGGTGTGGACATAGAGGAATCCCCGCTCGGCAAAAAAGCGGTGCACTGCCTGGGCCACGGAGGAGCGGACCCGGAATACCGCACCGAAGGTGTTGGAGCGGGGGCGCAGATGGGCGATGCTCCGCAGGTACTCGAAGGTGTGGCGCTTCTTCTGGAGGGGATAGCTCTCGTCGGCAGCCCCTATCACCTCCACCTCCTCGGCATGGATCTCGTAGCGCTGGCCGCTGGCCGGCGACTCCACAAGTATCCCCCGAACCGCCACGGCGGCGCCGGTGCCGATGGCGCAGATATCGGCAAAATTGGCGAGCCGCGGCTCGGCCACCACCTGGAGATTGGCGAAGCAGGAGCCGTCATTCAGGGCCAGGAAGGCGACCTCTTTCCCGGCCCGGATGGTCCTCACCCACCCTTTTATCATTATCTCATTCCCCAGACCTTCGCCGGCCAGGGCGCTCCGGATACGTATGCGTGCGCTCATGGTACTGCTCCCCGTGGACATTTGACTTGGCGCGCCTTTCCGGTATAGTCAGGAAAGACGACAGCCCAATTGTACAGCAAAGGAGAACCGAGTCATGAAGAAAATATCAGCCATAATCCTCCTGCTCTTGTTCGCCTTGGCTGCAGCACCAAGCCAGGCAGCGGAAGCGCCGGCTGCCGGCCAGAGCAAAGTCGACGCCACGGCAACGAAACAGCAGGCCTATCCGAAGATCGTCCTCTACTCGGTCGCCTGGTGCCCCCACTGCAAGGAAGCCAAGGAATACTTCACGAGGAACAACATCCCCTTCATCAACAAGGACGTGGAGCTGGACGAGAAGGCCATGGACGAGCTGACCAAAAAGTACAAGAGCCAGGGGGTTCCTGTCATCGTCATCGGCGACGACAAGAAGGTTCTGAAGGGGTTCAACCCCGAGCTATTCGAGAAGGCGGTCAAGGAAATTCAGTCGAAGAAATAGGCGTCGCACGTTGCCACATGGAAAAAGGGAGCCAATCATGGCTCCCTTTTTTTCTTTCCGGTCCCTGGTAACGGTTTCCCGCTTCCCGTCTTTCAATGGGCTCCGCTCTTGGTGATGAGCATGACGCCGACGCAGACCAGGATGGTGCCGGTCCACCGAAGGGGGGAGACCGTTTCGCCGAGGAACCACTGGGAGAGGAACGCCACGAGGACGTAGTTGAGGGCCTGCATGGGGAGGGCCACGGAGAGGTCTTCCCAGGAGAGGACCGCCAGCCAGAGGAAGAAGAAGATCGCCAGCATGGCGGTGCCGATGATCAGCTTCGGCGTAGCAAGGGCCTGGATGGCCACATTGAGGATCCCGCGCAGGTTCATGGCCGAGATATCCCCCATCTCCTTCATCCCCTTGGCGAGGAGGATGTCGCCGATGGTGCCGGCCGAGACGGCCATAAGCATGATGATAAACGTTTTAAGCATACGTCTTGACCTCGCCCCGGTAGTTTTTGAGCCCGATGCCCAGCTCCTTCAGGCGCCCCTTCACCCGGCTGCTCGTGAGGGCGGCCAGTTCCTCCTCGTGCCGGTAGTCGGGCATGCGCCGGGTGATTTCGGCGCAGGGGAGGCAACCGGGATGGAAGTAGATCTCGGTGGTTCCTTCCTCCAGCGTATCGAGGGCCTTGAGGAGGTACGACTCGGTCATCCGCCCCGAACTGAGGAGCCCCTTCACCTCCCGGGTGTAGCCGATGCCGAGACGATCCAGGACGGGACGGCAGCGATTGGCCAGCTTCGAGAAGATGAAGGCGTCCGTTGCTTTGCCGAAAAGCCGCGAGCGGTCGACGACCAGGTTCGATCGGAGGTCTTCCCGGCTGAGGCGGAAGGTGGTGATGCCGTACTTGGGCATGAGCTCGCAGAGGATGTCGAAGACCACCGGGTGCATGTGGATGTTCAGGTGGCCGTCGATGTGAGACAGGGGAATACCGGTCTGGAGGAAGCGCTCGATCTGGGCCTCGATCTCCCGGTGGAGCTGCTTGCGGAACGGCTTGATGAAATAGTAGCGCATCCCCGCGTGGACTGGATCGTCGGTGAAAAGCCCCTTGGCGTCGCAGATCCGGGGGAATTTGGGATGCTCTCCCACGGCCCGCCCCTGGACGAGGGTGAGATGGAGCCCCACCTGAAGCCCCGGGTTGGCCTTGGCCAGGTGCACCGCCTCGTGGAAGGCATCCGTCCCGACCATGAGCGAGGCGGACGTGAGAATCCCCTCCTGCCAGGCCTTGATAACCGCTTTGTTGACGCCGTCGGAGAGGCCGAAGTCGTCGGCGTTGATGATGAGCTCTTTCATGGGATGGCGGCCGTCAGCAGGATGATCCGGCAGCTTTCCGCTTCCGCATGTACTCCAGGTACTGCTTCCCTTCCTTCAGGAGCTTTTTCCGCTCCTCGCCGTCCACGATCATCTTCATGATGCTGCGGCCGATGTACTTGGGGCGGAAGTAGAACTTGTTGTAGAAGAGCTCCACCGCGTCGAAGATCTCCTTGTTGGAGAGGTGGGGATAGTTGATGACACACATCTGGTGGCCGGTGTCGTCAATATAGGCCTCGGAGGCGATCCACCCCTCCTGCCGGCAGAGATCCCAGAACTCGGTGCCGGGATAGGGGGACGCCAGGGAGGCCTGGATGGAGTTGAGGTCCAGGGCCTTGGCGTACTCGATGGTCTCGCGGATGGTGTCGCGGGTCTCGCCGGGGAGCCCCATGATGAAGGCGCCGTGGACGGAGAGGCCGAGCTTTTTGCAGTTTCTGGTGAACTCGATGGCCTGCTCCTTGGTGACCCCCTTCTTGATGTTCTTCAGGATCTGCTCATTGCCGGTCTCGTACCCCACCACCACGTGGCGAAGCCCTGCCTCGCGCATGATCTTGAGGGTCTCGTAGTCGCAGTTGGCCCGGGCGTTGATGGTCCAGGAAATCCCCAGGGGCTTCAGCTTCGCGGCCACTTCGCGGGCGTGCTTGCGGTCGGCGGTAAAGGTGTCGTCGTCAAAGGAAAGCTCCCGCATCTCGGGGATGTTGTCGACGATCCACTTCACCTCTTCGTAGACGTTCTGGGGCGAGCGGGTCCGCATGGCCCGGCCCGAGAAGGTCTGGGGCCAGAGGCAGTAGATGCACTTGGAGGGGCAGCCGCGGCTGGAGTAGATGGAGACGTAGGGGTTCTTGAAGTGGGGGATGACATATTCCGCAATGGGAAGATCCCGCTTGTAGACCGGCGCCACGAAGGGGAGCGCGTCCAGGTCCTGGATCGGCGGACGGTCCGGGGTGTGGTGGATCTTCCCGTCCTTCCAGAAGCTGATCCCGTCCACTCTTGCCCACTCGCGGCCCTCGCAAAGTTCCTTGGTGGTGTAGTCGAACTCGCCGCGGCAGACGATGTCGATGACCCCTTCACCCTGGCGCAGGGTCTCCTCGGGGAGAACGGAAACGTGGGGGCCCGTGAGGACCGTCACCGTGGCCGGCTTCTGCTCCTTGACGCGGCGGGCCGTGGCGATATCGAGGGCTAGGGTCGGGGTGGAGGTGTACATCACCACCATGTCGAAATCACGGGCAATGGCCAGGCAGTCATCGATGGTGAAGCGTTGCACCGGGGCGTCCACCACCCGGGAGCCGTCGATCATCCCGGCGGGGAAGCAGAGCCACGTGGGGTACCAGAAGGAGGTCACCTCCCGGGATGCCTGGTAGCGGGCGCCGGCTCCGCCGTCGAAATCTTCGTAGGTGGGGGGATTGAGAAACAGAGGCTTCATGGAAAATCTCCCGAAAAAACGGATGCTTTCACGGGGATTTGCCCCATGAATAAACCGGCAGTATGAAGGTATGCCGACGGAAAGTCAAGGATGGAGGGGTAATGACCCAATCAGACGGCGTCATCCATGCCGTTGACCCAGTTGCAGGCTGCCAGCTGGACAGGGGCAAGGTTCGCCATGGAGAGGCTGAAGCGTGCGATGAGAGGCGAGATCTCGTCGAAATCGTCCCTCTCGATCTTTTCCACAAGCTGGAGGAGGATGCCCAGTTCACCTTCCCTTGCGAGGAGCGCCTGCCAGACGTCCTCGTTCAGGTTGAGGGGGGCCACCACTTCCTCGATGGGCATTTTGAGCAGGGCGTCGGCAAGGGAGAGAATGCCGGTCATGAAAGCCCGGTCGGGATATTCGCGGTCAAGGAGTGCGGTGGGCTGCTCCGAAATAATGAGTTCCATGAGGCGAGCCCTGGTTGCCGCCATAACCAGAAGCGGGTTATCGCCAACCGCCTGGGCGGTGTTGGCGAAAAGCGCCATCATGGCCCAACGGCGCAACTGGTGGTAGCCAAGCACCATGATCGCATGGCGCATGCTGGTGATCCTGCTCTTGAGCCCCACGGATACGGAGTTCACCAACCGGAGGAGGTTGATGATCAGGTTCGGGTTCTGCTTGAAGGTATTTTCCAGCTCGTCGATAGCAACCTCGGCCACAAGCTGGTTGAAGAGTTTGATGATGGCGATCCGCCCCACGTCGACGCGGGTACGGGTCAGCACAACAGGGCGGGCGAAGTAGTACCCCTGGAAGTAGGTGAAACCGAGGGCCTCGCACTGCTCGTACTGTTCGACGGTCTCCACCTTCTCGGCCAGAAGTTTCGGCTTCCAGTGCCTGAAGGTCTCCAGTTCTGCTCGCAACCGCTCCATGCCGGTACGCATGAGATCAACCTTGATGACATCGACAATCTCGTAGAGGGGTTCGTAGACCGGCGCGTAGACATGGTCGTCAAGGGCGATTGAAAACCCCTTCTCCTTCAGCTCGCGGCAGCGGGATATGACCGTTTCGGTGATGGGGACATGCTCCAGAAGCTCGATGACCACCTTTTCCGGGGGGAGGAGTTCGAGGGCCTCGCTCATGAGGACATCGGCATTGACGTTGATGAACCCCTTGTGCTTGCCGAGGATTTCACGGAGGCCGAAACTGGAGAGAGCATCGAAGATAACGCTGGCGCTGGCCTGGAGATAATCGGTGACATTGGCGTGAAGGGTATCGGCCGAACGGAAGAGGAGCTCGAAACCGTAGAGTTTCTGCTCACGGTCGAGAATCGGCTGGCGGCCGAGGAAAAACTTTTCTTCTGCCATAAAAAACTCCGTGCGGAGATGAATGCAACGACAACTCTCGAACCAGCATACTCCGGAGGGAGACCGGAAGCAAGCCTCACGCTACCCGCACAGCCGCAGCACTTCCCGGGCGATGGCATCAAGGGGGATCACCCGGTCGGCCCCACCACGTTTGATGGCCTCATTGGGCATGCCGAACACCACGCAGGTGGCTTCGTCCTGGGCGATGGTGACGGCGCCGGCATCCCTCATCTCCTTCATGCCGCTGGCGCCGTCGTCCCCCATGCCGGTCATGATGACCCCCACGGCATTTTTTCCGGCATAGCGGGCCGCCGAGCGGAACAGGACGTCCACGGAGGGTCGGTGGCGGGAGACCAGCGGCCCGTCCTTGATCTCCACGTAGTAGCGGGCGCCGCTCCGCTTGAGGAGCGTGTGCCGGTTGCCGGGGGCGATGAGGGCCCTCCCCCGCAACACCGTGTCGTTGTCGGCCGCCTCCTTCACTGTGATGCGGCAGATGCCGTCGAGCCGCTGGGCAAAGGCCCGGGTGAACCCCTCGGGCATGTGCTGGACAATGACAATCGGAGGGGAATCGGCCGGAAGCCCCTCCAGGAACACCCGCAGCGCCTCGGTGCCGCCGGTGGAAGCCCCCACGACCACCACCTTCTCGGTGGTCTGGATCATGGCCTTTGAGCCCGGCTTTTCCAGGATCACATCGGCGGAGAGCTTGGGAGCAATCTCCTTGCCGGTACGCGGCGTGATCCTGCGGAGCCTGGCCTGGCTCGCCGCCTTCACCGCGTCGCAGATCCGGACCCGCGACTCCTCCAGGAACTGCTTGGTGCCGAGCTTCGGTTTCTGGATGATCTCCACCGCCCCGTATTCCAGAGCCTTGAGGGCCGTTTCCGAACCGCCCTCGGTGAGGGTCGAGCACATGACCACCGGAATGGGGTGCTGGCTCATGATCTTCTTGAGGAAGGTGATGCCGTCCATGCGAGGCATCTCAACGTCAAGGGTGATGACATCGGGGACCTGCTCCCGCATCCGCTCCGCGGCGATGAAGGGATCGGCCGCCGGCGCCATGACCTCGATGTGGGGGTCCGAGGCGAGGATGTCGGCCATGGTCTGCCGCACCACCGCCGAATCGTCAACGATGAGCACCTTGATTTTCTTCATGGCGTTCCCTGGTTATGGAGTTTTACGCCCCGTTCATTCCACTGCCCCGGCGGAGACGCTTCAGGAAGACTTCGCCGGTGTGGGCCACGAAAAAGAGCTTCCGCCCCCTCGTCCCCCCCACGTCCTGCGAAGCCACTGACAGTCCCTCGGCGGCCAGGACCTGCATCGCTATCTCCACGTTGCGCCTTCCCACTCCCACCCTGCTTCCCCCTGCGCCGAGCATGTCGGCGCCGCCGAAAACCTTCACCTCAAGGCGTTGCCGGTTAACACCATGGGCCGCAAACATTTCGAGCATGTGAAGAATGGAGGAATCGACGTAACGGAAGGCATCGGACCGCGGCCCCTCCGGAAGCAACGCATGACAGATGGCGGCGGCACCACTGAGGCGATCGAACATGGTGACCGATATGCACGAACCGAGGACCGTGGTCACCACAGCAGGCGTTGCGGCAAAGTGCAGCTCTCCCGGTTTCAGATACACCTTTGGGAGTTCGGGCGCAATGGCTTTCATTGCGGTTTCCGGTAGATGGTGGATGCCACCTGGACCAGGGGGACATCGAGCCCCGACAGGGTTTCAGAGTGACCCATGAAGAGGTATCCACCGGGGATCAGATGGCGGCAGAACTTGTTAAGAAGCCGCTCCTGGGTCCGCTTGTCGAAGTAGATGATGACATTGCGGCAGAAGATGATGTCCATGGGCTCCCGCAGGCCGAAATCGTCGTCCATGAAATTGAGCCGGCGGAACCTGATGCGGCTGCGAAGCTCGGGTGCGATACGCACGAGCCCCTTCTGGCCGTCCTTCCCCCGGAGGAGATACTTCCGCTTGAGGGGAAGGGAGACCGGCTCGACCCGCTCCTCCTCGTAGATGGCCAGCTTTGCCTTGTCAAGGACGGTGGTGCAGATATCAGTCGCAAGAATGCTGTAGGAAAACCCCTGGTTCTGCTCGGCGAATTCCGCAAGCACCATGGCAAGGGTATAGGGCTCCTCGCCGCTGGAACATCCCGCGCTCCAGAGGGAGAGCCCTTTGCGGAAACCGATCCCCCGCGATTCCGCCAAGTCAGGGAGGGCCTTTCCCACCAGGAAGTCGAAATGGGCCGGCTCGCGGAAAAAATCGGTCTTATTGGTGGTGACCACGTCAATGAGGTGGACGAGCTCCAGCCCTGCCCCCTCGCGGCTGAAGATGAAATCGGCGTAGTCCTGAAACCCCCTCAGGCCCAGCGCCCTGAGCCGCTTCTGGAGCCGCGCCTCCAGCATCGTCTTCTTGGCCGGCGGCATCTTGATGCCGCACTGGTCATAGATGAACTCGGCGAATCGCGAGAACTCCCGGTCGCTCATGGCCGCCGGGAGGTTTCGACTGTCAGTGGCTTCTGTCAACATTCAGTAGTCAGGCCGCCTCTCCCGCCACGACGCCAGCAGTGGCAATTTCATCGCTGGTGAAGGTACGGTCGATGTCGAGGATCATGATGAACTGCCCATCATGTTTCCCCATCCCCAGGATGAATTCAGTGTTGAGCTTGGTCCCGATCCGGGGAGCCGGCTCGATCTGCTCGGGTTCCAGTTCGAAGACCTCCTGCACCGAGTCGGCCAGGGCACCGATAATGATGGTCTCGCCCTCGTGGTTCACTTCCACGACTATGATGCAGGTATTGACAGTCTTCTCCGTCACGGGCATGCCGAACTTGAGCCGCATGTCCATAACCGGCACCACGCTCCCCCGCAGATTGATGACGCCGCGCATGAAACCGGGGGTCTGGGGGACTTTCGTAATGGTCGTGAACTCAAGGATTTCTCGCACCTTCGCCACATCCACGGCAAAGATCTCCTCATCCAGCTTGAAGGTCAGATACTGCCGTGTTTCCGTTATTGCCGCAACGCTCATGGTAACCTCCTCAGGGGGGTTTCTCTTCGGGTCCGGGCACAGGCGTTCCGCCCCCCTGAACCTTTGCTTGTATAGAATATATATCGACAGACTATGAAAATTCTTTAGCAGTTCAGGAATTACCTGATCTGTTCTACGAGATTGGAGGAGGAGACGCCGCGTCTCGTCGCGGCGTCTTCCTGTTATCCGTGAGTTCTTCAGAATCGTTCGAACCCTGCATCGAGTCCGTCGCTGCCACCCTCCAGATCGAGGACAACCCCGCCCGCCGCCACCCGAGCCGGCTTGTGATAGCCGTTTGCATAGCCATTGGCATGGGCGATTTCCGGCTGCCCTGCGGGGATCTTCTTGACGGGAGCAGGACGGCGGACACTTGCCGATGAAGTTTTGCGGACCGCGGCCTCCTCGCCGATCCGGAAAAAGGCGATGGTTGACTGGAGCTGCTCGGCCTGGCTCGCGAGCTCTTCCGACGTCGAGGCCATCTCCTCGCTGGCGCCGGCGTTCTGCTGGATCACCTGGTCCAGTTGCTGGATCGCTTTGTTGATCTGCTCGGCGCCGGTGTCCTGCTCCTTGCACGCCGCGCTGATCTCCTGCACCAGTTCCGCGGTCCGCTGGATATCGGGAACCATGCGGGTCAGCATCTCCCCGGCCGCTTCGGCCACCTGAACGCTTGTGGACGAAAGCTCACTGATCTCCGCCGCCGCATGCTGACTCCGTTCGGCCAGTTTCCGCACCTCGGCGGCTACAACAGCGAACCCCTTGCCGTGCTCCCCTGCCCGGGCCGCTTCGATGGCCGCGTTCAGGGCCAGAAGATTCGTCTGGCGGGCGATTTCCTCGATAATGGAGATCTTTCCTGCGATCTCCTTCATGGCATGGACTGTTTCGGCAACGGCTTTGCCCCCTTGCTTCGCGTCATCGGCGCTCTTGACCGCGATCTTTTCGGTCTGGGTGGCGTTGTCGGCGTTCTGGCGGATATTGGAAGACATCTGCTCCATGCTGCTCGACGCCTCTTCAGCCGCGGCTGCCTGCTCCGTGGCCCCCTGGCTCATCTCCTCGCTGCTGGCCGACAGCTCCTGGCTTCCCGAGGCCACGTTGTCGGCGGCGATCTTCACATCGGCAACCACCGCAGTCAGCTTCTCGACCATGTTCCGCATGGCCGTGAGAAGAGCGCCGGTCTCATCCTTGCCCGTTGACACGATGGCCACGGTCAGATCACCTTTGGCAAGGCGGTCGGCAACCCCAACCGCAACATTGAGCGGACGGGTAATCCCCCGCGTGATGAGAAACGCCACCACCACACCGATAACGATCGCCACCCCTGCCACCACGAGCATGAAGAAGCGCGCATCGGCATAGGCTGCCTGGGCCTCGGTGTGACGCTGGACCATCCGCTCCTCCTGATAGCGCACCAGGGTGCTGAACGCACCCTTGATTTTCATATCCAGGGGATACGCCTCCCGGTTGAACGTGGCAACAGCCTCAGCAGTCCTGCCGGAAACGGCCATCTCGACCACTTCGTTGTTGGCCTTACGGGCCGCGTCGATGGCCCCCTTGGCAGCGGCGATCAGCTCCTTCCCCTTGTCGGTGGTCTCCAACTTCTCCAGCTTCGCCATGGCCTCCTGGTACGAGGCCCGGTGTTTTCCAATGTTCTCCTTCGCCTCGACCCTGGCCGCCTGGTCCCTCACCATCATCAGTTCGATCTGTTCAATGAGGCCATTGATCTCCGTCGTAACATCATTGGCCAGCTTGATCTTCGCATAGTTGACATTAACGATCCGTTCAAGCTTCTCATCGATGGTGCCCATGCCGCCTATTCCCAGGTAGGTCAGCACACACAGCAGCACCAGCGTAACGCCAAACCCCAAACCAAGCCGACTGCCAATCTTCAGATCACCTAATTTCATTGCATACCCTCCCTCGAAAATCAGACATACAGGAAATGGACACCAGGTATTTCGCAGAAGGATCAGGGAATTCCCGACCCTTACTTAAGCAGATCGGCAATAAGAAAATAAACTTTAATAGAAATATGCTAATACTTAATAAACATCATACTAAAAGATAACAATTCAGCATCATTAAACTTTTCCTACTAAATTGATATGGAACGACTAACAATTCAAAAAAATACAAACGGCGTTCAATAAAACAGCCCCTCCCGATGAACACGGGAAGGGCTGTCTTTTGGGTGGTATGACTTCTGTCTTAATCAGAACTTTTCGAATTCGGAATCCATGGAATCAGCACTGCTCATTTCGTATGAGAAACCTTCGGCGGGATGGGGCTGGCTGCCATAACCATTGGCTGGAGCCGCACCACGGCTGGCCGCAATGTGCCCCACCCGGATCTGTTTTGCTGTTTCCGCAGGTCTAGACGCGGGTTTCCTGCGCCCCTCGCCGAGCCTGAAGAAGCTGATCGTAGTCTGGAGTTGTTCCGCCTGGCTGGCAAGTTCCTCCGAGGTGGATGACATCTCTTCGCTTGCCGAGGCATTCTGCTGAATAACGGTATCAAGCTGCTGAATCGCCTTGTTGATTTGCTCGGCCCCGGTGTCCTGCTCCCTGCAGGCAGAGCTGATCTCTTGCACCAGTTCCGCCGTCCTCTGGATATCGGGGACGATGGTTGCCAGAAGTTCACCGGCCCGGACGGCAACCTCCACGCTGGATGAGGAGAGTTCACTGATCTCGCCCGCAGCCCGCTGGCTCCGCTCGGCCAGCTTGCGTACCTCGGAAGCGACCACCGCAAACCCCTTGCCGTGCTCCCCGGCACGGGCCGCCTCGATGGCCGCGTTGAGGGCCAGGAGGTTTGTCTGCCGGGCAATCTCCTCGATAATGGAGATCTTGCCGGCGATATCTTTCATGGCATGGACCGTATTGCCCACCGCCTTTCCACCCTCGATGGCATCGGCAGCCGACTTCATGGCAATCCGCTCTGTCTGGCTGGCGTTATCCGCATTCTGTCGGATGTTGGAGGCCATCTCCTCCATGCTGCTCGATGCCTCTTCGGCGGCCGCCGCCTGCTCGGTGGCCCCCTGGCTCATCTCTTCCGAAGTGGAGGAAAGCTCCTGGCTTCCCGACGCAACGTTATCTGCTGCGGCAACAATATCGGCTACCACTTCGCGCAGTTTGGCCACCATGGAGGCAAGGGCACGCATCAGTTCGTCCTGGGCGGAGCGTTCCCGCACTTCAACCATGAGGTTGCCGCCGGCAATCTCCTGGGCCAGCTTCGTGACCCCGTTCATGGAATCGATAAGGCTGTTCAGGTTGTTCTTGATCTCGTTGAAGTCTCCCCTGTACTCCTCGCTGATTCTCTCGGGTATATCACCCCGACTGATGCGGTCCAGGGAGACGGCAGCCATGTGAATAGGGGCGACAAACGCTTCGATGAGCCGGTTGATTCCGGCCACCAGTTCGCGCCACCCGCCGTTGAACGCATCGGTGTTCCCGCGTTGGTCCAGCCTCCCCTCCCGGACCGAAGAGATGAGAAGGTCGGTCTCCTTCTGGAGAGAATTCAGGGTGTCAAGCATCCGGGCGAGATTGCGGGCGAGGATGTCCTGCTCGGAGCGGGCCTCCACCTTCACGGAAAGATCCCCCTCGGCCACCTTCTCGGCGGCGGCGGCAAGGATACGCATGCTCTCCACCATGTTCTTCATGGACGCCAGGAGCCGGCCGGTTTCATCGGTGCGGTCCACGTCGATCTCAACGGAAAGATCCCCCTCGGCGAGGCGGTTGCTCACGTCCATGGCCCGGGCAAGGGGGGCGGTGATGCTCTTTGTGATGAAAATAGAAATCAGGGTGCCGATGATAACCGCAACCGCCGTCATGATGAGGAGCACCATTGTCACCTGGCCGACGGCGCCGACGCTGTCGCGGCTGTTGGATGTGGCCTCGTCCACATTGGCCTTCTGCAGCTTCTCCACTGCGGCGATGAGCACTCCATGCTCTTTGTCGAAATCCTTCATGAGGAGATTCCCGGCCGCCAGTCCCTTCTCCATGAATACCTTAGCCATCTGGACGCCATCCTGATGGAAACGCTCAAGAGAACGCTCCAGGTCGTCCAACTCCTTCAGGGCCGTCACGTCGTTCTCACGTTTGAACATCTCGCGGAACTTGCCGATTTCGGCCTTGGCAGTGGCCATGGCCTTTTCGGCCTCCTTGAAACCTTCGGGGTTATGGGTAGCCGCCACGTCGGTCAGGTTCTCCGTCAGCTCAGTTATGGACAGGTCGAGCTCATAGGCGCTCATAAGATGGGGAAGAGACTCCTCAGCCACCTGTCGAGATTCCCGCTCCACCCCCCGGAGCATGAGAACCGTCACCAGCACCGCTACCGCAAAAATAGCAAGCACCGCGCCAAAACCAAGACTTAGTCTTTTTCCCACATTCATGTTCTTGAACATACATCGTCCTCCCAGGGGGTCCGTATTGCGTATTGCCAGCCAGGAATTTCCTGACGTTATTTATAAATATCGGAGCTTTTCATTGAAACTTGAACCACGTTTTTCCGAACAATGATTGGAGCGAGCCGTGGCAAGGCATTGAGGATTCAAAACAACAACCCCTCCCGAATTCTACGGGAGGGGTTGTTTGGGTGCAGGCGAACCAATGCCGTAATCAGAATCTTTCGAACTCCTTGTCCAGGTTGTCGTGGTCGGAGACGAGATCGAGATCGACGCCTGTGTTTGCTGCCTTCTTGACCTTCTCTGGAGCGTGATAGCCGTTGGCACTGCGGGGAGCGATGTGTTTCACCTCCACCTTATGGGCATGGGGCTTCCTGGCATTTGCGCCCATGCCGGAAACCACGCTGCCGTCAACCTTGAAGAAGCCGATGGTCGCCTGCAACTGCTCGGCCTGGGATGCAAGTTCCTCTGACGTGGAGGCCATCTCTTCGCTGGCTGAGGCGTTCTGCTGGATGACGGTGTCGAGCTGCTGGATCGCCTTGTTGATCTGCTCGGCGCCGGTATCCTGCTCCTTGCACGCGGCGCTGATCTCCTGCACCAGTTCCGCGGTCCGCTGGATGTCGGGAACCAGGCGCTCGAGCATTTCGCCTGCCTTCTCCGCCACGTCGACGCTGGTGGCCGATAGCTCGCTGATCTCGCCCGCTGCCTTCTGGCTCCGCTCGGCAAGTTTTCTCACCTCGGCCGCCACAACCGCAAACCCCTTGCCGTGCTCGCCGGCCCGGGCCGCCTCGATGGCCGCGTTCAGGGCCAACAGGTTCGTCTGGCGGGCAATCTCCTCGATAATGGATATCTTCCCGGCTATCTCCTTCATGGCATTCACGGTCTGGATTACCGCCTTGCCCCCTTCCTTGGCGTCGGTGGCACTCTTGAGGGCGATTTTTTCGGTCTGCTGGGCATTGTCGGCATTCTGGCGGATGTTGGAGCTCATCTGCTCCATGCTGGAGGACGCCTCTTCGGCCGCCGCAGCCTGCTCCGTTGCCCCCTGGCTCATCTCCTCGCTGCTGGAGGAAAGCTCCTGGCTGCCGCTTGCCACGTTATCGGAGGCCGATTTCACGTCCGCAACGACAATCTTCAGCTTCTCCACCATGTTCGCCATTGCCTCAAGGAGTTGACCGGTTTCATCCTTGCTGTTGACGTCGATGGCCATGGTCAGGTCGCCGGCGGCAAGCCTGGTGGCCACATCGACCCCTTGCTTTAAAGGACGGGTAATGGCGCGACTGATGAATATCCCGACCCCGAGGCCCATAACCAGGGCCACCAAGCTTAACCCGATCATCGCCTTGACAGCCATCTGCTCATCCTTCTCCGCAGTGGCGACTGCATCATTGGTGAACTTTTCGACATTTTTCAGGAACGTGTCTATCACCTGCTCAAGATCACTTCCCTCCTTTTCCACCCGGTGTTCCAGTTCAGCCACCGCACCGAACTTGCCGGCATCAAGGATGGAAAAGAGCTCCAGAGTGACTTTCTCAAAGTCGTTGTACTCTTTCTCTACCGACTTCAGGCGTTCAGCCGTCTCGCTGAATTCCTTCTGGGCAGCAACATTTCCAGCCGTTTCCTTGAGAGCTTGTTGCACCACCTGTTCAGCCTTTTTCATGGCTGCATCAAACTCCTTGGCCTTTTTCCCGAACTCCTCCTCCACCTTTTTCAGCTCGGCCTGCTGGTTGTTTGCCCCCAGACGGATTGCCCGATGGAAAAGAACCATTTCATTCATCTGAATACTTCCTACTTCATTAATCGCCTCAGTGAGAGGGATGTCCTGCTTGTCAATCCCCGCAATCTCCTCCCCTATCCCTTTCATCTTCACGACGCCGAAAGCGGCTATCATCATCATGAAGGCGAGCATGAGCGCCACCAAACCGAGTATCTTGGTGCCTATCTTCATGTTTTTCATGAGCTTCATCATCCTTCCTCCTCTGTACTGAGAGTATCGCCGATAGCATTGCGGCTTTAACGGAAAGCATAGTCGACCAAAACCGCTGTCGACCGATTTCAACAAAGCATCACCCTCGAATTCGCGCTCTTAGCATTCAGAGTTGTCAGGTTTTCCGCATCCCATATAGGGGATTTCCGGACTCTAAAGACGATATCGGCTCAATCCAGGTAAACTTTAGAATTCTAATAAACCAACCCGAACAATCAGAATGCCCGACAATTGATTGCCACAAAAAAACGCCGTGGCACTAGCCACGGCGTCAACGACACATTTACAGTAAAGTTGGGGAGTTATCGTTTTGGTTCTTGAAAGAATTGGTCAGATGGCAAGACATCTTAAGCCCAGATCATTTCCTCCATTCTCATGAGCATCTATGCGTGCTCTCCCAGCAGGGAAGAGCAGACGCGATTTTTGCCGCTGACTTTCGCCTGATAGAGCACCCGATCGGCCTCTTCGATCACATCGGCGACTTCAATTCCCAACCGCAACGTCACCGAGGCGATGCCGACACTGACCGTCGGCATGATCTTCTCGCTATTCAAGGGGAGAGAAAGCGACGCCACATTCTGCCGGAACCGCTCGGCAACCACTCTGGCACACTCCTGCGACGTATCGGGGAGCAGCACCGCAAATTCCTCCCCGCCGTAGCGGGAAACGACATCGGATTTCCGGAAACTGAGCCTGAGCATCTTCGCAATGGCGACAAGAACCTGGTCTCCGGCTCCGTGGCCGAAGGTATCGTTAACGCGCTTGAAGTCGTCGAGATCGATCAACAGCAGGGAAAACGGCTTGGTGGTCCGCTTCCGGGCCTCGACTTCAAGCATTGCCTCGAAGACCCGACGGTTGTAAAGACCGGTCAGATGGTCGCGCATGGAAAGGTTCTTGAGTCGATCACACTCCCGGGCAGCTGCCAGGGAGCGCGCAAAATTTTCGCCTATTCCGTTCACGAACTCGTCGGAATATTGACATTCGGCAATCGATTGACGGGAAAGGGAAAGCGTTCCCGACCCGTCGGGGAAAGGAATTGCATAGACGTCCGCGGCGTCGCTCAGCCCCTTCTGCGCAGGGTCGACAAAGACAGGAGACGTGGCGCCATTTAGACGTTTTTTTGACAGACAGCGACCGCGCCCATCCCTTCCCCGCCCGATCGCGCCAGAGGAATAGTCGTGACAGCAAACCGAAAGCAGTTGCCACCCGAGAGTCTCGCTGAGCCATGAAGATGCGGCCTCGCACACCTCCCGCGGGTCGAGAAGCGAACCGACGACCGCGCCAAACTCCGCAACGAGCAGCAATTCGGCAACGCGCCGCTTCATGGCGGCAGGAGATTCGTCACACCAGGAGATTGTCGATTTCAGTTCGTGACGTGCATAGGGCGCGCGCGTTATCCGTCCCGGCTTTACCGCAGATATTCCCGCCATGATGTTCGATTGCAGCATTCCGATTTCCTCCCTGAAAGAATACAACACAATAGTTACAGTTAATTACGCGGCATTGTCGTCAAAAAGCATATTTAGTGCCAGTCCATTAACACGACATAAAAATCACTATTTGACGTCCCTCCGGAATTCTTTACCATGACGACGCTAAATGCTTTATTTTTAAAATAAAACTATGTATGATTTCTCACATCCGCATATATTCCCAAGAAGTGCCCGTTGCGAATTTGTCATGGATTGAGGTCCTTCGAGGACACGCCTCTCGAATATTTTTCATCTGAGGCACGTGCAAAACGTGATGAGGAGGCCGGGATGCCAGACGCAAGGAAGCGAGGCGTACCCATTGGTACGTTGAGTTTGCGAGCGAGCGGCAACACCGCAGACCAGCCCCGCGATAGTTTTGCATGAGCCTCATCTGTTAATGAGCGTAACTGCTATGAATCCATCCCTCTCATTCTCCATACGGAAGCACATGATAATCCTGATCGTCGTCATGACGGTCGTCCCCCTTGGGATTATCCTGTATTCGGCCTTCAGGCAGCAGAACTACACTGTCCACGAAGAACGCCTTGTTGCTGAGAGGCTTGCCGACGAAATCAGCAACGATCAAGAGGTGCTTCTTTCAGGAACCGAACAACTGCTCATAACCCTCTCCCATCTTCCAGCCATCCGGAAGCATGACACCGAAGAGACAAACCACCTCCTCGCCGAACTCATCAAGCAGAGCCCCCAGATCGCCAATATCCTGATGATTGATCCAACCGGCCGGACCTGGGCATCGGCACTCCCGGCCCGTGGCACCATCGATGTTTCCGACCGGAGATATTTCAAAAATGCGATGGCAACCGGGCAGTTATCATCGGGTGAATTCGTTATCGGCAGGGTCCTCAACAAACCGGTGCTCAATTTCGGCTATCCCATCAAAAACGCAGCGGGGCATATCACGAATATTGCCATGGTTGCCCTCTCCCTTGAAAAATACCATCAGCTGCTCAAGATGAAGAAAATGCCCCCACGGACGTCTCTGGTGTTGACGGACCACCGGGGGATCATCCTCTTTGATGCTACTGCCCAACAGTTTATTGGGAGACAGGACAATAACAGAATTTTCCAGCGCATGACTGAAGGCCCTGATATGGGGACGTTCGAGGCGGTCGGAATCACCGGGATCCGACGATATTTCGCCTATCAGAAAGTCCGTCTGAGCGGCGAAGAGAAGCCATACATGTATGTGCGCACCGGCATTCCGGTGGAGACGGTGGCAAAGAGAATCCGCTCGGAACTCCTGCTCCATGTGGGGGTCATGACGACCGTCATGATAATGGCCATCGTTCTGGCCGCTTACATCAGCAAACGGGGGCTCATTGACAAAGTCGTCGCTCTTCGTAATGCCACACAGCGGGTTGCCCAGGGGGATCTTACGGTCCGTGTCTCTGAACATGTTTCCGGCGGTGAACTTGGTGAGCTCGGTTGCGCATTTGATGAGATGGCCCGCCAGTTGGCCGAGGATATTACGGAGCGGCAGCGAGCCGAACAGGCGCTTCGGGACTCGGAGAGGCGTTTTGCGGATCTGGTCAAGTTTTTGCCCGATGCCATGTTTGCCCTGGACCGTAACGGCATCGTTATCGCCTGGAACCGTGAGATGGAAGTGATGAGCGGTTTATCGGCAGCCGACATTGTCGGCCGCGACTGCAGGGAGGTGGGGAGGGCGTTGCATGGCGAACCGCGTGAGGTGCTCGCCAACTTCATTCTTTCGCGGGACGAAGACCTTCTCCGCCGCTACTACCCGTCCGTCAAGTTTGACGGGGACCACGTGTTCACGGAAGATCACCCCATGAAGACCGGGAATCGATGGATTTGGGCCATTGCCGGCCCACTGTTCGACTCTTCGGGAAACGTTGCCGGTGCCATCGAGGTAGTGCGCGACGTGACTGACCGAAAAATGATTGAAGAAGAACTGAGGAGGAGCGAGATCCGCTATCGACGTCTCTTTCAGGACAGTCATGCGGTCATGCTCCTCCTCGACTCGAAAACCGGCTGCATCGTCGATGCAAATCCTGCAGCATCTTCTTACTACGGCTATTCCATCAATGAGTTGCGGGGAAAGCCCATAAGCATGATCAATACCCTTTCTCCCGAGAAGATTGCGCAGGAGCTGGTACTCGCTCGAAAAGAAGGGCGGAGGCACTTCTTCTTTGAGCACCGCCTGGCCAGCGGCCAGGTTCATCCGGTCGAGGTGTTCAGCGGCCCCATCGAGATCGACGGGAAACCGCTCCTTTTCTCGATCGTCCATGACATTACCAAGCGGAGGGAGGCGGAAGAAAAGCTTCAGGCCATGAATACAGAGTTGGAGCAGAGGGTCCTGGAACGAACCACCCAACTGGAAGAGGCCAACAGGGAACTCGAGTCGTTCAGCTATTCCGTATCCCATGACCTGCAGGCGCCGCTACGGCACATGACGGCCTACAGCAGGATCCTCCTCGACGATTTCCAGGACAAGCTGGACGCCGACGCGGTCGGATATCTTGACCGGATCGTCCAGAATGGCGCGAAGATGGAGTCGTTGATCGATGCGTTGTTGCAGCTCTCACGGGCAGGCAGAACAGATATGACGATCAGCACCGTAAATTTGACGGTTCTTGCCAATGAGATGATAAACGAACTGCGGCTGGAAGATCTCGAAAGGACCGTTCGGGTTACCATTGCCGAAGGGCTCACGACCAGAGGAGATCCCGTGCTCCTGCGGTCGGTGCTGGAAAACGTGTTGCGGAATGCGTGGAAGTACACACGCCAAACCGACGAGGCAATAATCGAGGTGGGCGCAGAGGAGAAAAACGGCAGCACCATATTTTTCGTGCGGGATAACGGCATCGGGTTTGACATGGCATACGCAGACAAAATCTTCGATGCCTTCCAACGCCTTCATACCGACGAAGATTTCAGGGGAAGCGGCATTGGCCTTGCCACCGTCAAGCGGATCATCAACCGCCATGGCGGGGATATCTGGGTACAGGCGGAGAAGGGTAAGGGCACAACCGTGTACTTCACCATCGGGTGCTGATCCCCCTATCGCCCTGCACCGTCCCATTCTCCAGCGAGAAAAAGTGGCATTCCTTCATGAGGTCAGTATTTCTCGCTTACTGCATCCTCTACCCTGCGGACTTCGCGTCGGAGTAAGGGAATGACCCGGACGACAGCGGCGCCGTCGCTCTTTCGAGCCGCCGTTTCCACGTCGGCGGCGCATCTGCTCACATGGGGCGCACCAATTGTTGCGGCCGCTCCCTTCACGGAGTGGGCAGCCGCGGCCAGTTCAGCGTACTTGCCGGCGGCGAGGTGTTCCTCCATCCGCTTGCACTCCGTCGCCGTTGACTGGGCGAAGATGGAGAGTACCTCGGCAAGGCAGTCCCCGATTCCCGCGTCATGGAACTGTGACTGCTGAAATTCGAGGTCAAACGGAGAACCTTCATCGGGAGCATCATTCATCGGGCACCTCTCCTCGGGTGGTGATTCGCCTCTTTCTCCGGCGATACGAAGGAGCATTCTCTGCAACTCGCCACGGATAAGGGGCTTGGCTAGGTAGTCGGACATCCCTGCGGCAAGAAAACGGTCCCGGTCATCCTTCAGGGCATGGGCAGTCAGGGCGGCAATCGGAATCGTGCGAGCCTTCTCCCCCGCGTCTCCCCGGCGAATAGCCCGCGTTGCCTCGATCCCGTCCATCTCGGGCATTGAAATATCCATGAGAACCAGGTCGTACGTGCCATCCCTGAGGGAGTCAACGGCCTCCCTGCCGTTAGTGACGGCAGCGACCCGCTGCTTGAGCGCCGTAAGCAGACCAATGGCCACCGTCCGGTTCAGCTCGTTGTCCTCGGCCACAAGCACTGAGAGGCAGGGAAGTACGCTGTCGGAAAGCTCCTCGCCGGCGGTTTTGGCAACGGGAGGGCCGGTTGCGGGCCTCAGCGGGAGGAGAACACGAAAGGTCGCCCCGTTCCCCGCCTCACTCTCAACCTCGATGGTTCCCCCCATCAGTTCCACGAGACTCCGGACGATGGCGAGCCCGAGGCCGGTTCCACCATAGTTGCGGGTTGTGGAAGAATCGGCCTGGCGGAACAGCTCGAAGATCCTCTCTTGCTTGTCCTTCTCTATCCCGATGCCGGTATCGATTACCGTAAAGAGCAGATTCCCGCCGGCGGGGTCCGCATCTGCCGCAAGGGTGACCCGTCCACCCGTCGGGGTAAACTTGACGGCGTTTGAAAGAAGATTGGTCAGTATCTGACGGAGGCGGGACGGATCGCCGCAAATGAACTGCGGCGCCTCATCGCCCACAAGGACCGAGAGACTGATGTTTTTCCGCTCTGCCTTCACGGCAAACAGGCGGCGGAGCGATTCGACAAAGGAGCGGAGTTCCAGCGCTTCGTCCGAAAGCTCCAGGCGCCGGGCTTCGACCCGGGAAAAATCGAGAATGTCGTTGATAATGGTCAGGAGCGATTCGGCGGCATTACTCGAGTCATCCACCAGCCGGCGCTGCTGCTGAGTGAGATGGGTCTCCTGCAGCAACTGGTTGATCCCTATGATAGCGTTCATGGGTGTACGGATCTCATGACTCATGGTGGCGAGGAATTCGCCCTTGGCACGGTTCGCCTCCTCGGCCTCCTTCCTTGCCTGGACGAGTTCGGCGGTCTTCGCCTCCACCTTTTCCTCCAGGTTATGGATGAAGGCGTGGAGTTCCGTCGACATGACGTTGAAGGACGCGGCGAGTTCATTCATTTCACGATCACGACCGAGAGGAATTTGCTCGCCGAGGTAGCGGCGGTCATGGGCGATCCGGCGGGCACTTTCGGTGACGGATGCCAGTGGTCCTAGGACAACGCGGCTGAAGAACCAGCTCTTGATGGCGAAAAACAAGGCGATCACCGCCAGGAGCAGCGCCGACAGCTTGAGGGAAAAGCTGTTGGCCTCGGCATAGGCCTCGGATAGGGGAATCCGGATGGAGATTGCCGACACGAGCTCGTTCTCATGGCGGCTGAAGCTGCGCTTGGGCCCATAGGTGCGGACCAGGCCGCCGGGCGCCTTCTCCGGGCTGCTGTGGCAGAGGAGACAAGATTTTTCCATTGATTCGCCCCGTACCATGGAGACGAAAAACAGCTTGCCGTCGATCTCACGTACGCCGTTGAACGTGGTTACCGCCGGGTTGTGGCCGGCCTGCTCAAGAAACTTACGTTCAAAGGGATCTGCCTCGTTCCGGGGACTCCGTGCGTTGATGGCGCATTCCTTGTAGTAGTACCCTTTCCCGTGCCGGGCCTGGAATATCTTGTCGATCTCTCGAACGGCATAGGTGGAGGACATCCAGACCGGATCGAAATAATCCTTGTCCCGCAGGGACGCAGTGAAGTCAAGAAGCCGCGGCTTGAGCTCCTTGTTGATATAGGCGTGGATTGCGAGATGCCGCGCGAGGATTCGTTCGACATCCTGGCCGGCATCCTTGAGGGCCAGCCGTTTTTGGGCGACGTTCACCACAAGGATGATGACCAGGGATGTGACGCCGAGGAGGAGGAGATTTATCCGGAGAAGCCGTGCCTTGATTGAGGAAGCCTGTTTCTGGAGAACCATGGTATTTCTGCTCCTTTTCCCCTGTTGTTACGAGAAAAAAAGGGATTGTCACATTACTGCACAATCCTTGCCGAATCAGCCTCAAAGGTTTCTTTGACACGAAAAAAGCCGCCACGACAGGTAATCGTGGCGGCCCGAACTTCCCCGTTGCACTCCTCCCCTCAGCGTGCCATCTGCTCCAACTCCACATCACGCGCCAGTTGAGGAATATCAAGAATGAGGGCCACTGAGCCGTCGCCCAGGATGGTGGCACCCGAGAGTCCGCGGATATCCTTGTACATCTTCCCCAGCGACTTGATGACCGTCTGGTGCTCGCCGATGACGTGGTCCACCACGAAGCCGACCCTCGTTCCCCCCACCCGGGTGATGACGATCTGCTCGATCTCCGGCTGTTCGCCCCGGATCAGGAACCGCTCCCGCAGGGGGATGTAGGGGACAATCTGATCGCGGACCGTGGCAAGGTTGCGGCCGTGGGCGCTGCGCACATTCTCCCGGGTCAGCTCCACGCACTCCTCCACGATGGAGAGGGGAAGCACGAAGCAGTCGGAGCCGATCTTCACCAGGAGGCTCTCGATGATGGCGAGGGTCAGGGGGAGCTTGATGGTGATGACGGTCCCCTTACCCCGCTCACTCTGGATGTCGATGGTCCCCCGCAGGGCGTCGATGGCCCGCTTCACCACATCCATGCCGACCCCGCGCCCCGAGACGCTCGTGACGGTCTTGGCGGTGGAGAAGCCAGGGGCGAAGATGAGACTGAAGATCTCCTTGTCGGAGAGTTCGGCCGAGGCCGGGATAAGCCCCCGCTCGATTCCCTTGGCGCGGATCGCCTCCCGGTCGAGCCCCTTGCCGTCGTCGGTGATGGTGATGAGGACGCTGTCCCCGGAGTGGACAGCGGCCAGGTGCACGGTTCCCTGGGCCGGCTTGCCGGCGGCGACCCGCTCCTCGGGACGCTCGATTCCGTGATCCAGGGAGTTGCGAATGAGATGGACCAGGGGATCGTTCAGCTTCTCGATGACCGTCTTGTCCAGCTCGGTCTCGGCGCCGGCGGTGGTCATCTCGATATCCTTGCCCAGTTCCACCGAAAGGTCGCGCACGAGGCGCTTGAACTTGCTGAAGGTGGTGCCGATGGGGAGCATCCGGATGTTGAGGGCCGTGTCGCGCAACTCGTTGGTGAGCCTCTCCACCTCCTCGGCAATGGTAACCAGCAGCGCATCGGCCCGGCCGGCGGCGGTCTGGGAAAGACGGGCCTGGACGGTGACGAGTTCTCCCACCAGGTTCACCAGCAGGTCGAGCTTTTCCGCCGGGACCCGGATGCTCGACGCGCTCTCCTGGACCTGGCGCTCCTTGCGGACCTCCTTCACGTGCTGCTGCTCGATGAGGGCCGACTCAACCTTCTCGGGGGAGACGATTCCCTGCTCAACGAGAAGTTCGCCGAAGCGCTTCTGTTTGGCGAGAATCGCCTCCATGTCCTGCCGGGTCAGATCACCCCGCTCCGCGAGAATAAAGCCGAGCTTTTTGTAATCGGTGTCAACGTCAAGGACACCGCCGTCGTCGATGACATCGATTTTCAGCTCGCAGTCGTCCTCGATGAAAATGAAGACGTCCCGAATGGCGTCGATCCCCCGGTTCGTGGTCAAAATCACGTCCCAGAAGACGTGGCAGTGTTCGGGATCAATCTCCTCCAACCGGGGCACTTTCGCCATCTGGGCAACGGTTCGGCAGTGGCCCAACTGGCGGAGTTCCGCCAGAAGGAGCAGCGGGTTGGTGCCGTTGACGGTCACCTCAGGGGAAGGAACAAAGCGGATGCGGTAGGTGACCGCTGTTTCACCCCCCTTCGATTCCTGGGCGCCCCCTCCCACGGGTGCTTCTTTGGCGGACGCGCCATCCGGCGCCGCCGGCACAAGCCGCCGGAGCCCGGCGATGACCTCCTCGGCCTGGCGCCCTTCCACCGGTTCTGCCCCGCCGTCGGAGGCGTCCAGCATCCCCTTGATGAGGTCCCGGGCCTTGAGGGTGAGGTTGACCAGGTCCCTCGTGACCGTCATCCGGCCGTTGCGGACCATGTCGAAGACGGTTTCCACCTCGTGGGTGAAGGTGGCGATGTCGTCGAAGCCGAACATGGCCCCGGAACCCTTGATGGTGTGCATGGCTCGAAAGACCCGGCTGATGAGGTCCATGTCCTCGGGAGTTTCCTCCAGTTCCAGGAGCGACGTCTCCAGCTCCGCCAGAAGCTCGTAGGCCTCTTCCTTGTATGCCTGCCTGTGGGCGTCCATCAGCCGAGCACCTTTTTGACCACTGCCACCAGTTGCTCGGGCTTGAAGGGCTTGACAATCCAGCCGGTGGCCCCCGCGGCTTTTCCTTCGGCCTTTTTCGCATCCTGGCTTTCGGTGGTGAGCATGATGATCGGGGTGAACCGGTAGGCGGGGAGCCCCCGGACTCCCTTGATGAGCCCGATTCCGTCCAGGTTCGGCATGTTCAGGTCGGTGATCACCATATCGACCTTCGTCCCCCCCAGTTTCCCCAGGGCGTCCTTGCCGTCCACCGCCTCCACCACGTCGTAGCCGTTCTGCTTGAGGGTAAACGCCACCATCTGGCGCACGCTGGCGGAATCGTCAACCGTCATGATTGTCTTGGCCATTACTCGTATCCTCCAATCCAGATACAGGATTTTCCCACATCAACGGCGCATCCCACGTGGCGCCGGAAACCGGCGAGGCATGCCGCCTCGTCCAGGATGGGATTCGTCAGTCCTTCGACGCCAAATCCCTTCTCCCTGCCATAGGCCGACCGGTGGGCGGAGCAGAGAAGCTGCAAGCCGGTGATGTCCACGGCGCTCACCCCTTCCAGGTTGACACGCACCCGTCCCGCCGCATCGAAGGCGTCAAGGAGAGCCGCCGAGAACTCTCCGGCGAAGGGAATGGTCAGCTCGCCATTCACCTTGAGGACAAGGGTAGCGTTTTCCCCTCCAACCTCTTCCCGCGTAATCGTCAGTCCGTCCATCCTTATCTCTCCTTGCAAGGCTCGCGTTTTTAAGCTTAGCCGTTACCGGTCCCCGGTCCAGGTCTTCAAAACAGCTCCACATTGTCGCCAAGCCCGTCGTCGTCGGCCACGCCCGCGGACGCGGCAAACAGAGCCGGCATCGGCTCGACTCTGGCGCCATTCCCGGAGATCATTGCATCGTGAACCTTCCGTTCGCTGTGCATAGTATACCGTTCGGCCAGCTCCCGCAGCCGCAGCTCTTTGGCATGTGCCGTCGTAGCGGGCGCAAAGGGGCGCACAGCACCCACGACGCCATTGATCTCAGCCAGCACCTCATCAATGAGCGCAGCCGAAGTTTCGTGAACGGTCATCACCGCCGTGGCCTGGTCAATGTCGTGGGAGAGGGACTGGACCGCAGAATCGAGCCGGCAGAGGAGGTCGAGGAGGCGCTCGTTGACGCCCCGGACTGACCCGACGAGACTGCGGATCTCGCCGATGAAGCCATCCACCTCTTCCGCAATGACGCTGACATCGGTGTCGATTTCGCGGCTCAGGCTTTCGGTCACTTCAGTGACCTTCCTGAGGGTGTCGGAAACGGCGCCGGTCCGTGCCCGGGCATCCACCGACAGGTGCTGAATCGCCTCGGCAAGAACACCGAGGGCGGCTCCCCCCTCGCCGGTATTGGCGGCCTTTACCTGGGAGTTGAGAGCGATGAGCTCGATCTCGGAACCGATCTCCTCAATGTCGGTGACAAAGCCGGCAATGTCCCGCACCGAAGCCACGACCGTCTCCATGGCCGACGCCAGGTTCCGGTTGGCCGCGGCGTTGTCGGAGAGGACGTCGGTCACCCGCCCCATGCCGCTCTCCATGTCGGCGAAAAAAGAACTCCCGGCCTGGTCGGCGGTTCCGGCCATGACGCGGGTTTCATCCGACAGGCGAGTCTGCTGGCGGGCGATGGCCCGAAGATTCTCCACGATCCGCACCACGGCGGATGAAAGCTCATCCCGGGCGTGGCGCAGCTGGGCCTCCTGGAGCTCGCAGACATCAGCCACCTCGCCGGCCCCCTTCACCGGATCGGCGGCCTGGCCAGCAAGATTCGGGACCAGGTCGTCAAGGGCCTCCTTGACGTGCTCGATCTGCTGGCGGGTGATGTCATGGAACTGGAGCGAGGTGACCACTTCGGCGATGCTCTCAGCGGTTTCGGCAGAGGATGACGTGACGATGCCGACCGCTTCGGAGCAGCGGCCATGGATCTCGGCCAGGGTGTCGAGGCTCTCGCGGGTCTTGTCGAGGATCTGATGGACGTTTTTTCTCTGCTCCGCTTCCGACGCGGTGACTCGTGCAAGGGTCCCGCCGATCCTGGCTGACAGAGTTTCCCTCTCGCCCAGGATGGCGACGGACTTTTCTTTTATGGAGACCGAAAGCCGCTCCACGTCATCGGCCAGAGTGTTGAACCCCGCGGCCCCCTCGCCGAGCCGGGCGCTTTCGATCTTGACCGCGGTGCTCAGCATGTGAAGGTTCTTGATTATTTTCCGGAACCCGTCCAGGGGCTCGTCGACATGGCTGATGTGGGAAAGTATCGTCTTGAGGGTGGTGGCGCTCTGGTCGCTTTCTGCCTCGGCGCGGGTGAGGTAGTCGGCAATCCGGTCGACGATGCCGTGGAGCGCCGCCATGTCGCGGCTGATTTCGTCGCCCAGGATCAGGTCCGCCACCTGGCGGGACATCCCCTCGATCTCCCCGGCCCGGCCGTAGAAGTCGTGGAGACGGGCGCCGATGGCAAGGAACTCCTCTTCGGTGGAGCCGTTGAAAAGGGCAAGCCGGCCGCCGATGCTCAGGAGCTGCTGGTGCCACGCCTCGAACTGTGCGGAGAGAGCCTGGTTTGCCGACAGGGGAGATGAAGCGTCAATCGCTGCTTCGGACTGATCCGGATCTGGCCTGAACCTGCGCAAGAATGCTAATGTCACGGAGGGACCACCTTTGTTCTGGGAAGAACAGCCGGCGCAACCGGAATCGGCTTCGCTAACTGTAGGGAATCGCAATCTGTTTACACTATCGTCAGGGAGCTGGATATCTTTAGCAAAAGCTTATGGCATCAGGGAATTCCTGATCTCGCCGCCGCTACACGAGACCGTGGCTTCGAATCTCCTTCAACAGCTTCTGCCTGGTGATGGGCTTCACCAGGTACGAGGTTGCCCCGCCCCGGTACAATGCATCAACGACGTTCTTCGGGTCGTCGAGGGCGGTGGTCATGATGACCCTCACCTCGTTGGCGCATGCAATCCCCAGTTCCCGCTCAAGCTCCCTCATGCGTTCCAGGGCGCCGTGGCCATCAAGATTGGGCATCATGATATCCATGCAGACCAAGTCATAGGGGCGCTTTTCCTCATGGGCAAGCCGGAAAGCCTTCACGGCCTCTTCGCCGTCAGTGGCGATATCGCACTCGCCCAGGGGAGTGATCAGCTCCTTCATGATTTTGCGGGATATGAAATCATCCTCGACAATCAGCGTCTTCATTACTTCCCTCTCCTTTCGCACACAAGGTACCCAGATTGCTTATCGGCCACTTGTGCCGATAGTTGAGAAAAAAATAATGGAGCACCCCGGCACCTCCCGTTTTCAAACGCAAAAGCGCCACGGTTGCCCGTGGCGCTTTTGCGTGTTTTCAAGCAGGATTGCTGCGTGAAGATCTCTATTTTTTGAAGTCAGCGTACCGGGAAATGACGAAATCCCGATCCTTGGCCTCCTTCTGGTGGCATTCGAAGCAGTTTTTCACCGGGTCGATCCCCGAGGGTTTCCCCTCCGGCGTAAAGCCGGCAAAGAGCCAGCCTCCGGTGGTGGCCTGCTTCTTGTCCTTCGTCATGAGGACGACCATGCTCTTCTTCCCCTTGACCGGCTTTCCCCCCTCGTTCCTGATGGTGTACTGCACCACCACGAAACGGCTCCCTTCCGGGTACGCGCCCCCCTTCTTGTAGGCGGACATCGTCTTCTTGTCCACATAGATGTTGTGGATGCCGTAGAAAAGGGACGTCTTGTCGTTAATCACCTTCTCCGAACTCTTCTCCCACTTTTCGTATCCCTTGGGGAGCGCCACCTTCTCTGCCGCAAAAGCGGCCGAAGCAGCCAGAATGGCTGCTACCGCCGTTACGCCTGCCAATCTTGTCATCGATTTACTCCTCCCGTGCTCAATCTCATCTGCCACCCTTCGTGGCTGCGGAATGCCCGGCCATTTTCGCCCATCTCCCCGCGGGCGTCAAGAACAACGGAGGCGTGTATTCACCCCTTGATGAAGACATTGAGTCTTGATGGTTTCTTGATGTCTATCAGCGGCATATTGAGACCTCCTTTATGCGGGATGGACTAATCTAACACCAGGGAAGAATCTTTCGGGCTCAAGTGGAGGGAGGTAATTTCCATGAAGATCTATCGTTTTGATACTCAAACCGGTGTTTACCTTGGAGAAGATTTCACCGATGACCCCGGAATGGGAACACCTATCCTGCCGTCAGATTCTACGACCATCGCGCCGCCACAGGTCAAACCGGGAGATACGCTCTATTTCAACGAACGTGAACAACGGTGGGAAGTCCGCAATCGGCCTACTCCCCTTTCACTAATACGATCAGCAGGTAAAATAGGTACGTTGGCATCCGAAACGGAGACCAAATCATGACCCAGTACGAATGGCTGCAAACAATCCTCTTTCTCGTTCTCCTCTTGGCCGCAGTGAAGCCGCTGGGGGCCTTCATGGCCAAGGTCTTCCAGGGGGAGCGCACCATGCTGTCGCCGGTCCTTGCCCCCTGTGAGAACCTCCTCTTCCGGGTCTGCGGAGTGAAACGGGACGAGGAGATGGACTGGAAGCGGTACGCCGCCGCCGTGCTCCTTTTCAATCTGGCGCTCTTCGTGTCGCTCTTCGCCATCCTGATGCTGCAGCACCTGCTGCCGCTCAACCCGCAGAAGTTCCCGGCCTTCACCTGGCAACTGGCGCTCAACACCGCTATCAGTTTCGTTACCAACACCAACTGGCAAGCCTACAGCGGTGAATCGGCGGCCAGCTACTTCACCCAGATGGTGGGGCTGGCGGTGCACAACTTCGTCTCCGCCGCCACCGGTATTGCCGTGGCGATCGCGGTGATACGGGGCTTTGCCCGGCGCAGGACCTCGATGCTGGGCAATTTCTGGGTCGACATGACCCGCTGCACCCTCTATGTCCTCCTGCCCATTACCCTCGTCAGCGCCCTCGTCCTGGTTTCTCAGGGGGTGACCCAGAACTTCAGCAACTACAAGACAGTCCCCCTGGTCCAGCCCATCACCTACGACAAGCCCACGGCGGACGCCAAGGGGAATCCGGTCACCGCGCGCGTGACTGTCAAAGAGGTCACCATCCCCATGGGGCCGGTCGCCTCCCAGGAAGCGATCAAGGAACTGGGGACCAACGGCGGAGGCTTCTTCAACGCCAACTCGGCACACCCCTACGAGAACCCAACGCCCCTTTCCCACATGGTGGAGATTTTTCTGATCCTCCTCATCCCGTTCGCCCTCACCTCCACCTTTGGCGTCATGGTGGGAAACACCCGCCAGGGATGGGCGATCCTGGGGGTGATGGTCCTGATCATGGCGATCTCCTTTGCGGTGCTGCAAGGCGCGGAAACGGGCGGCAACCCCCTCGTGGCCAAGCTGGGCGTCCACGGCGTCAACATGGAGGGAAAGGAGGTCCGCTTCGGTCTGGCCGGCACGAACCTCTTCAGCGTGGCAACCACCGGTACATCCTGCGGCGCAGTCGCAACCATGCATGACTCCCTCACCCCCCTCGGCGGCATGATCCCCCTGGGCCTGATACTGCTGGGCGAAATCGCTCCCGGCGGGGTCGGCTCCGGGCTCTACACCATGCTCGCCTTCGCGGTTATCGCCGTCTTCGTGGCGGGACTGATGATCGGTAGGACGCCGGAGTTTCTGGGGAAGAAGATCGAGGTGTGCGAGATGTGGATGTCGATCATCACGGTCCTGGCCGCAGGGGTTGTGGTGCTGATCCTTTCCGGCATCGCCATGATCACGCCAAAGGCCGTGGCCTCCATGGCCAACCCCGGCTCCCATGGCCTGTCCGAGGTGCTGTACGCCTTCGCCTCCATGGCCAACAACAACGGCAGCGCCTTTGCCGGGCTGAGCGCCAACGTCAATTTCTACAACATCCTGGGTTCCCTGGCCATGCTGGTCGGGCGCTTTGTCCCGGCCGTCGCGGTGCTCGCCATGGCCGGTTCCCTGGCGGAGAAGAAGTACGTCCCCCCCAGCCTGGGGACGCTTCCCACCGACAAGGTCCCCTTTGCCCTCTGGCTCACGCTGGTGATCCTGATCGTCGGCGCCCTGACCTTTTTCCCGGCCCTGTCGCTTGGCCCGATCGTCGAGCATCTGACCATGCTGGGAGGTAAATAATCCATGTCGATACACAAGCCCGAACCGATTTCCATCTTCGACAGCCGGATCATGAAACCCGCGCTGATCGAATCCTTCAAAAAGCTCGATCCCCGCCAACTGTGGCGCAACCCGGTCATGTTCTGCGTGGAGATCGCCAGCGTCATCACGCTGGCAACCTTTGTGATGTCGCTTACCGGCGCCAACAGGGAGCCGGCCTGGTTCACCGGTCTGGTATCGGTCTGGCTCTGGCTGACGGTCATCTTCTCCACCTTTGCCGAGGCCCTGGCCGAGGGGCGCGGCAAGGCCCGGGCAGCCAGCTTGCGGAAGACCCGCACCGACGTGACCGCCAAGCGGCTCGCCAAGCCTGACTTCACGAGCGCCTTCACCACCGTGGGCGCCAACCAACTCCGCAAGGATGATTTCATCCTGGTTGAGGCGGGAGAGTTGATCGCCGGCGACGGTGACGTGGTGGCCGGGGCGGCCCTGGTGAACGAGTCGGCAGTGACCGGCGAATCGGCCCCGGTGGTGCGCGAATCGGGGGGCGACCGGAGCGCGGTCACCGGCGGCACCACGGTCATCGCCAACTCGATCATCGTCAGGATCACCGCCAATCCGGGGGAGACCTTCCTGGACCGGATGATCTCCCTGATCGAGGGGGCCAAGCGGCGCAAGACCCCCAACGAGATCGCCCTGGAGGTGCTCCTGATCGCCCTGACGCTGGTTTTCCTCCTGGTCTGCGCCAACATCAGCCCCCTCTCCATGTACAGCGTCAAGGCCGCCGGCCAGGGGTCCCCGGTATCGCTGACCGTCCTGACGGCCCTGTTCGTCTGCCTGGCACCCACCACCATAGCCGCGCTCCTGCCCGCCATCGGCATCGCCGGCATGGACCGGCTGTTCCAGAAAAACGTCATCGCATTGTCGGGGCGGGCCATCGAGGCGGCCGGCGACGTGAACGTGCTCCTCCTGGACAAAACCGGCACCATCACCCTCGGTAACCGTGAGGCGGTGGCTTTTGTCCCGGTCGGCGGCCACAGCGAACAGGAACTGGCCGAGGCGGCCCTGATGGCGTCGCTCACCGACGAGACCCCTGAAGGGCGGAGCATTGTGGCACTTGCGAAGCAGAAGCACGGTCTGAAAGGTGACGCGCTCCCCCCCGATGCAGAAACCATCGCCTTCAGCGCCGAAACCCGCCTGTCCGGCGTCAACACGGGCGGCAACCGATACCGCAAAGGGGCTGCCGACTCGACGGTTGCCTTCGTCAGAACGCTGGGCGCAAGGGCCATCCCCGGCGAACTGACGGATGTGGTCGACAGGATTGCCCGGGCCGGGGCAACTCCGCTCGTGGTCAGTTGCGACGCCGAGATCCTCGGAGTGGTAAACCTGAAGGACATCATCAAGGGTGGTATCCAGGAGAGGTTTCAGCAGTTGCGGAGCATGGGGATCAAGACCGTGATGATCACCGGTGACAACCCCCTCACCGCTGCCGCCATCGCGGCCGAGGCCCAGGTGGACGATTTCCTTGCCCAGGCCAGGCCGGAGGACAAGCTGCGCCTGATCAAGGAAAACCAGGAGGCCGGCTACATGGTGGCCATGACCGGCGATGGCACCAACGACGCCCCGGCCCTGGCCCAGGCGGATGTGGCGGTTGCCATGAACACCGGCACCCAGCCTGCCCGGGAGGCGGCCAACATCATCGACCTGGACAGCAACCCCACCAAGCTGCTGGACATCGTCGAGGTGGGGAAACAGATTCTCATGACCCGGGGGAACCTGACCACCTTCAGCATCTCCAACGACGTGGCCAAGTACTTTGCCATCATCCCGGCCATGCTCCTCTCCATCTATCCCCAGTTGGAAGTGCTGAACATCATGCACCTGGCCACCCCCCTGAGCGCGATTCTCTCGGCGGTCATCTTCAACGCGATCATCATCCCGCTCCTGGTACCGCTGGCCCTCAGGGGAACCAAGTTCCGCCCCATGCCGGCCGAAAAGCTCCTGATCCATAACCTCCTCATCTACGGGGCCGGAGGGATCATCGCACCGTTCGTGGGGATCAAGGGAATCGACCTGATGATCGGAATGTTTGCGTAAGGAAGGGGAAAACCATGAACGATATAAAACCTGCTCTCCTGATGGCAGTCGTCTTTACCATCATCTGCGGCGGCATCTATCCGGCGGTAGTGACCGGGATTGCCCAGGCCGTATTTCCGAAGGAGGCCACAGGGAGCTTCGTCACCGATAGAAGCGGGCGCGAGATCGGGTCGGCACTCATCGGTCAACCCTTCTCCGATCCGAAGTATTTCTGGTCCCGGCCCTCGGCAACCACTGACTTCGGTTACAACCCCATGGGCTCCGGCGGCTCCAATGCCGGCCCCACCAATCCCGACTACCTGAAGAAAGTGGCCGACCGGGTCAAGGCGTTCAAGGATGCTGGCGTTTCCGGCGAGATCCCGACCGATCTGATTCAGGCCTCGGCCAGCGGCCTTGACCCCCATATTTCGCCGGAAGCGGCGAACGTGCAGATTCCACGTGTTGCCAGGGCGCGGGGAATGAAGGCGGACGAACTGAAGAGGCTTGTATCGGCCCACGCCGAAGACCGTCAATTCGGAATTCTCGGAAATCCGCGGGTGAATGTGCTTATGCTGAATCTGGCCTTGGATAGGTTGGTCCCATGACCGATATCGACGACGATAGACGCCCTTCGCCGGAGGCGTTTTTGAGGCTCGCCCAGGAGGAAGCGGCTCAGGCGGAACGGGGAAGGCTGAAGATCTTCCTCGGCTATGCGGCCGGAGTCGGGAAGACCTACGCCATGCTGGAGGATGGCCGCCAGCGGAAAGGGGAAGGCCGGGACGTGGTGGCCGCGTATGTGGAGTCCCACGGCCGGACCGAAACCGATGCGCTTCTCGAAGGGATGGAGATCATCCCCCCGGCACGCATCGAGTACCAGGGGGTCACGCTTCGCGAGGTGGATGTGGATGCGGTGCTGGCCCGCAGGCCCCGGATCGCCCTGGTGGATGAACTGGCCCACACCAACGCCCCCGGTTCGCGGCATGAGAAGCGCTGGCAGGATGTGGAGGAGCTCCTGGCGGCCGGCATCGATGTCTACACCACGGTCAACGTCCAGCACTTCGAGAGTCTGAACGACGTGGTTGTGCAGATCACCGGCATCGCCGTGCGGGAGACCGTCCCCGACAGCCTCCTGGACCAGGCGGCAGAGATCCGGCTCGTGGACATCCCGCCGGAGGATCTCCTGCAGCGCCTGCGCGAGGGGAAGGTCTACGTGCCGGAGCAGGCGGCATTTGCCGCTGAAAAATTCTTCCGGCCCGGCAACCTGATCGCCCTGCGGGAGTTGTCGCTTCGCCGTGCCGCCTCCCGGGTTGACGAGGAGATGCGGGCCTACATGGAGTCGCGGGCCATTCCGGGGCCCTGGCCGGCGGCCGAGCGGCTCCTGGTGAGCGTCAGCGGCAGTCCGTACAGCGAGCGGCTGATCCGCACCACCCGCCGCCTTGCGGACGAGTTGAAGGCCCCCTGGTTCACGGTCTACGTGGAGACTCCCGGCGACGGGAGGCACGAGCAGGAAAACCGGGAACGGGTCTGGAAGGATCTCCGCCTGGCCGAAAGCCTCGGCGCCCAGGTTGCCACGGTGAGCGCCACGTCGGTGGCGGCGGCGGTCATCGACTATGCCCGCCGCCACAACATAACCCAGATTGTTGTCGGCAAGCCGGCAAAATCGCGCTGGCGCGAGTTCCTGCGCCTTCCCCTCGTCGACCAGATCATCCGCCTGAGCGGCGCCATCGATGTCCATGTGGTCAGCTTCGAACCGGCCGAAGCTCAAAAGGGACCGGCAATCCCGAGGCAGAGAAGGCCGTTTTCCCTCACCGGATACATGGCGAGCCTGGCCCTCGTCGCCACGGCTACCTTCGCCTGCCTCCTCGTTCGCCCCTTCCTCGCGCCGACCAACATGGTCATGGTCTACCTGCTGGCGGTGGTTCTGGCCGCACTGCGACTCGGCCTGAAGCCGGCAATCCTCACGGCCTTTCTGGGTGTCCTGGCATTCGACTTTTTCTTCGTACCGCCACGCCTGACCTTTGCCGTAGTAGATACCCAGTACCTGATCACCTTTGCAGCGCTCTTCACTGTGGGGGTTGTCATCAGTTCCCTCGTCTCCAAGGTGCGTGAACGGGCCGAAGCCGTGCGGGAACGGGAGGTGCAGACCGCGTCCCTCTACTATCTGAGCCGCGACCTGGCCGCCGTTGCCGATATCGAAACCCTCGTGCAGGTCGTAGTCAGAAACATCGGCGAGTCACTTGCAGCCGGATCTACCGTGCTCCTCCCCAAAGGGGATCGGCTCGAAGTCGCTGCCGCGAGCAAAGGGCTCAAACCCGACGTAAAGGAGATGGCAGTGGCCGACTGGGCGTTTCGCAACCGTCAACCGGCGGGACAGGGGACCGAAACACTCATCTCGGCAGGTCTCCTTTATCTTCCGCTCCAGACATCGGGGAATATCCTCGGGGTGCTGGGGGTCAGGCTGAAAAACGTTGCCGATTATCGGTCTACCCAGATCCGCCGGCTTCTCGACGCCTTTGTCACCCAGACCGCCATGGCGCTGGAGCGGGTCCAGCTCTCCCGGCAGGCCGAACAGGCCCAGATCCTCCAGGCCCGGGAAACCCTGGAGCGGGCACTCCTCAACTCCATTTCCCACGACTTGCGCACGCCCCTCGTCTCCATAACCGGCGCCCTGGACACCCTGCGCGAAAAGGTGCATACCCTGGCCAACGAGGCCCGGATGGAGCTTCTTGACACCGCAAGGGAAGAGGCGGAGCGGCTGAACCGTTTCGTCGGCAATCTTCTCGACATGACCCGCCTGGAGGCAGGGGCGATCAAGCTGAAGCGGGAGCTGTGCGATATTCAGGACCTGGTCGGATGTGCTCTGGCAGCCCTTGAACGGCGGATCGGAGGACGAAGGGTCGATGTTCTTCTCCCCACCGACCTGCCGATGGTCAGGATGGACATGGTCATGATGACCCAGGTGCTGGTGAATCTGCTTGATAATGCGTTAAAGTACTCGCCGCCCGAGAGCGGCATAGAAATATCGGCTCGCGTGGATGACGGAAGGCTCGGCATGGAGGTGGCCGACCACGGCCCCGGCATTCCCGAACAGGACCTGAAGAGGGTATTCGACAAGTTCTACCGGATCCCGGTCCCGGAAGGATCACGGGGGACAGGCCTTGGTCTCTCCATCTGCAAGGGGTTTGTCGAGGCGCACGGCGGCGCCATCCGGGCCGAAAACCGGGCCCGTGGCGGATTGAGAGTAATCGTCACGTTGCCGATCAAATAGGGGAAAAGGAATGACGAAGGAAAACCGTCTGCCGAGGATACTCATAGTCGATGACGAGCTGGCGATACGGCGCTTCCTCTGCACCGCCCTCGATACCGGGGAGTTTTCCCTCCACCAGGCGGAAGACGGCCATGCCGCCCTGGCGGCAGCGGTTGCAACAAAGCCGGACGTGATCCTCCTCGACCTGGGACTGCCGGATATGGACGGGGTTGGGGTCATCCAACGGATACGGGAATGGTCGCAGGTGCCGATCATCGTCCTTTCCGTGCGGGAGCGCGAGGACGACAAGGTGGCTGCGCTGGATGCCGGGGCAGACGACTACCTGACCAAGCCATTCGGCGTCGCGGAGCTTGTGGCCCGGATTCGCGCGGCACTGCGGCGCGCCTTGCAGCAGACTCCGGAACCTGTCTTCCGTTCCGCAGACCTGGAGGTGGATCTGGCACACCGGCGGGTCACGGTCGATGGCGGCGAGATCCAGCTCACCCCCACCGAATACGAGCTGCTGCGCCTGCTGGTGATCCATGCGGGAAAGGTCCTCACCCACAGCCAGATTCTCCGGCAGATATGGGGGGTCTCGCACCTCGAGCAACCCCACGTGCTACGGGTGAACATCAGCAATCTTCGCCGCAAAATAGAAAAGGACCCCTCCCGCCCGCGCCACATCCTCACCGAACCCGGAGTCGGCTACCGTCTCCGGTGCGACGGCAGTTGATATTCCGACGGGAGCTTTACCGCCTCCTTCTTGCATCAACTATCTTGCCGGAGCCTTCGCCTTCTGATGTACCAGGTCGAACTGGAGCATCAGGTAGCCGTAGTGGATGTCGTTTCCATTTCCGGAGGCATCGCGGAAGAATTTGCCGCTAAAGAAGTGATCGTAGCCGGCGATGACCGAGAGGTTGCCGCTCATGGCCCAGGTGAGCGTGAAATCGGTCTCCAGGCCGATGCTTCGGCTGAATCCCTCCTCCACGTGGTTGGCAAGAAAGTAGCGCCCTGTGGCGGAAAAGTTCAGCTCCTTCGTGAGGTCGGCCCCCCACCCGAGGGTGTAGATCTGGAGGCCGCTGGCATGGTGGCCGCCGACATCGGCACCGAAGCCGCCGATGACTTTCATGTCGCCGAACAGCGGCGAATCGTTGGTGGGGGTGCTGAGCTCCCTCCGGGACGAAACGCCCGTGGCCGCTTCGCCGTCGCCGGAACCAAGGGCGTAGCTCAAGAAAAAGTGGTTGTGGAAACCGGCCACCGAGGTATCCACGCTCAGGTCCGCATGCCCCCCGTAGGCCTGGATGCTCTCGTTTCCCCCGGTATTCGGGTTAAAGAGACGCCCGCTCTGGTAGACCGGTTCGATCTCAAGGGTTGCGGGGCCCAGAGTTACCGTTCCCCGCAGGCCCCAGGTGGTACGGTGTTCGCCCACGTGATGGTCCCCGGAGCCGGTGTCCCGGAAACCGTACGCCTCGATGGCGTTCCCTTCCGCAAAGGTCCACGTGGCATACCCCCCTGCCAGGGTCCCCTTTCTTCCTTCGGAGAAGGGAGGTGCATACCATCCGCCCAGGAGATCCACCGTCAGTTTCTCCAGGGGCCTCGCCCGCAGCCTGAGCGCATCGAACGTGAGGCCATCCATGAACGCATCACTCCCCAGGATAAAGGCGCTGCCGTACACGAATTCCTGGCGCCCGGCCTTGAGAGCCAACAGCTCGGAGCCCGGCATTTTCCCTTCGACAAAGCCTTGATAAAGGGAAAACCTGTTGTATTCCTGGCTCCCCCCCCTGAAACCGAACCCTTGCCCCTCCACGTGCAGGTCGAGGTAATCGGTCGGATGCCAGTAGGCGTACGGCTTCACCCGGTAGAGGAAGCGCCCCTCGCCGTGGCCGGGGGCATAGCTGAAATCGGCAAGCCGGAAGTTACCAACACCTTCTCCCCGCAGAAAGCCATTGACGCCAACCTTGTACTCGAACTCCGGCACCTCGGGCTTGGCGAGGATCTCCTCTATCGCCCCCCGACGCGTCAGGTATCCTTCGTACTTCGTCAGTTCATCCTTCAACGACTCGTGCAGGGTCGCGATCTGGTCCAGGTCCTCCCTCTTCACCGCGTCTTTTCCCACTATGTCACACTGTGTTACGACCTTTTCAATGACGTAGAGAAAATATTTTGCCAATTCGGCTCTGGAAATGGGCTTTCCTTCCACCAGTACCGTATCCGGGAGCTTTTTTTCGGCATCGTATTTTTTCGCCAGTTCCCCTATTTGTTTGCAGGACCAATGGCTGACCGTCACTTGCTCGGGAATCTGCTGATCACCGCCAGCAGCAAAGGCGGGATTCCCGCAGAGAGTGCTGAAAATCAGGGATGCGAGAAGTAGAGTTCTTCCCATTAACAAAGCTTCCTTTCCATCAATTTACGAGATCAGCGCTGGCAGCCCTTATTACCGCAGACCGGACACCCCTGCATGGAAAAGGGGGGCTCCAGGTGGCAGGCGGCAAGGAGCTCGGCATTGCGGAAAATCTCCCGTGGCGGCCCGTCGGCGGCCACCAGCCCCTCCTTGAGGACGATGGTCCGCTCACAGAGCTCCAGCACCATGTCCAGATCGTGGCTCGTGAATATCTTCGTATGCCTGAACTCCCGGAGAAGCCCCATGAGCTGGCGCCGGGCAAAGGGATCAAGCCCCGCCGTCGGCTCGTCCATGACCAGGATATCCGGCGACATGGAGAGGACCGTGGCTATGGCGGCCCGCTTCTTCTCCCCCCCTGAGAGCCGATAGGGGGGCTTGTCCCGCAGGTGCCCGGCGCCGACCCGGGCAAGGGATTCCTCTACCCGCCGCTCCACTTCCCCGGGAGGAAGCCCCAGGTTGAGGGGGCCGAAGGCCACGTCCTCTCCCACCGTCGGCATGAAAAGCTGGTCGTCCGGGTCCTGGAAAACCATTCCCACGGTTCGCCGCACCTCATTGAGGGTTGTACGGACCACCGGGGTATCGCCGATCCGGACCTCCCCCGCGGTTGGAGGGAGATACCCGTTGAGATGGAGGAGGAGTGTCGATTTCCCGGCCCCGTTGGCGCCGATCACCGCCACCGATTCTCCGTGGTGAATCGTGAAGGAAACCCCCCGCAGGGCCTCGGTTCCGTCGGGATAGGAGTGGCGAAGGTCCTTGACCTCAACGATATGGTGACTCATCGGAAGACTCCCGTTACCAGCACACCGATCAGGCGCGGCACGTTGACGAAGCGCAGTAGCATGAAGAGGAAACACCACCCTGCCGTAAAGGCCATCTCGCGCCGTCCGAAAGAGCTCTCGCGCCGGGCATGAAACTCCCCCTGGAACCCACGGGAAAGCATGGCCATGTGGATCCGCTCGGCCCGGTCCCAGGTGCGCAGGAGGAGACTCCCCAGCAGGGAGCCGTAGGCCCTGAGCCCCATCCCTCGCCCGGCGAAGGAACGCAGTTCCCTGGCTCGGGACATCCGTATCCCCTCGTCCCCAAGGACGAAGATGTAGCGGTAGAGGAAGAGAAGCTGCACCACGAAAGCCCGGGGAACTCCGAACCGTTGAAGCGCCCGGCAGACCCCGGCGAAGCCGGTCACGGCCACAAGCACCACCGCGCCCCCAACCGTAAGCGCGGCACGGAGGATGATCGACACGAACGACACCCATCCCCCGGACACCGCCAGGGAGCCGAAAGAGAGGAGCGGCTCCCGGTCGAACAGCGGATTGAAGAGCCCCACCAGGGCGGCAAAGGGAAGGACCACCAGGAGCTTGCGGACCACAATCCCCGGAGGGAGTCCGCTCACGGCAACCATCACCAGCGGAAAGATCGCAAAGGGGATGAGGCCCGAAACCTCATAGCGGCCGAAGGAAACCACCGACACAATATAGACAAGGGTCACGAGGACCTTCGCCCGGGGATCGAGCCGGTGGATGGCCGAATCGCCGCCGGCCAGGAGGTCGAGTCGGTTCAGATCGCGGAGTGCCGTTTCAATGTGTGCCATGGGTTGGAAAAGCGAACAGATGGAGCGATCGCCGCGAAATCACGATGCAACGCGACGACGGAGCAAGAAGCCGATGAGGAAGGCGACCGCCAGGGTCAGGCCTCCGCCGACTATCCCGGATACCGACGTGCCAAGCCTCCCCTCACCCTCTGCCGGGGCGTCTCTCAGGGCCGCCGCCTCCTTGGCCCCCTGTCCGGCCGGCTTGGGAAAAGAGTACTCGGGGAAAAACGCAATCTTGTTCTGGAGAGTTGCAAGACCTCCATGGACCCCATCAGTCGGTGACTTCAGCTCTCCCTTGCCGGCGACACTCGCAATAGCCCACTCCAGGCCGTCAGGTTTCCCGGACGCGCACCAGGAGACTACGCCAGCGATAATCGTTGCCACAGCGAGAAGTGAAACCACCACCTGCCTGAATCCCACGTCGCCTCTCACGGACCGGGGCGCGGCCCCGATGATTTCCGGATGGGCTTTGGCCATGAAACCGACCACGGCTGCGGTGACGAGCCCTTCCACAATGCCGATGGCCAGATGTATCGGCTGCATCAGGAGCACGAAGGAGGAAAAGGGGAGAGCCGAGATTCCCGACACTACCGTCTCCAGCACCACCGAAAAAGCGCCGAGCTGAAGCCCTGCAACCGCAGCCGCAAGCGATGCGGCGGTTCTTCGTCCCTGGCTGGAACCGGCAGGGGCGATGGCGCGGTAAACGAGGGGATAGGCGATGAAGGCGGGGAAAAACCCCAGGTTGAAGATGTTGCACCCGAGGGCCAGGAGTCCCCCGTCGGCAAAGAACAGGGCCTGAACCACGAGGACCGATGCGATGGTAAGAAACGCCGCATGGGGACCGAGGAGAACCGCCAGCAGGAGCCCTCCCCCCAGGTGGCCGCTGGAACCGGTTCCCGGAATGGTGAAGTTGATCATCTGGGCGGCAAAGACAAAGGCCCCCAGAACCCCCATGAGCGGTACTTTCCGCTCGTCGAGGTTCTGGCGCACCTTCCGTGCGCAGCAGGCGATGGTCCCGGCCGTTGCTGTCCAGAGCACGGCGCCTACCGCCGGTGAAATGAGTGCATCCGCCATATGCATGACGAACCTCCATCATGAGTCGTTCGTGTTACGATTCTTATCATCAGTAACACTGCCGGACAACAAAAAAGATCCTAACGTGTCAATTGCCCCGAAAACGACAGTTGCAGTAAACACCGTGACGGAGCGATTGATAAATCCAGAAGGTGCTATTACTCCCTGGATTTCAAGGCGTTCAACCTTCAGACTACTCTTCGCTACTCCGCCGCTCTGCGTTTCAGATGCTTATTCCAAACGTGATCCAGCAAGAACCGAGCCCAAACAGGGATTCGCCAGCATCACAAAAAAGGCCGGGTCACACATCAGCCCGGCCTCTCCAGGGTCATGTGTCGCCCCTCCGACTACTTCCGCACATGGATCTCCCGGGCAAGAGCGGTGTCGATGGCAAATTCGGAGTAGCCGATCCGGAAGATGTATGACGGGAAGGTCTGCATGAGGTTGATCCGGTTCCCCGGCAGGACCCCCATGGCCATGAGCTTGCGCATCTTGGTGTCGTCCTCGGTGAGGATGTAGGCGATGTCCCCCTCCTCCCCCGCCTTGAGCTCGGTCAGGGGAACGACGCCGAGATCGCCGCTTTTTTTGGCAGTATCGCAGCAGTCGCCAGGGGGGATGGGCTTGCCGTGGGGGCAGGTGGTCGGATGGTTGAGCATGGTGCAGACCTTGGCGTCCACCTCCTCGTGGAGCAGGTGCTCGAACTCGCACGCCTTGGCCTCGGCGCTGTCACCGCGGATGTTGAGCACATCCATCATGAGGCGCTCGGCGAGCCGGTGGCGCCGCACTGTCCGCATTCCCTCGTCTTTCCCCTCGGGCCGCAGGTAGACGCGGCCATCCCGCACCTCGATAAAGGCCAGGGAAGCCAGTTCTTTGTAAGCGGGGTCGTCAGGCGCAACCGTAATTGTCTCCGTGTCGAGGTGGGGCTTCCCCTCCTCCTCGCAGGCTATCCAGAGGGCTTCGAGGATCTCTTCCGCTTTTTCGGACAGTTTCATGGTTTCTCCTTTATCGATTCACACATGGTGACAGTTTGATTTTATCGCGTTTTCCCGTCTTTTTTCAGAATCCCCTTCAACGCCTTTATCACTTTCGGCTCGGGAGGGTTCTCGTAGAAACACTTCGGGCAGCGCACGGACCGGCATGGCTTCCCGCACCGGCCGCACCCCCTGATCCCCTCGTCCTCGGGGAACTCATGACCGCAGAAGCCGCAGCGGATCATACAATCCCCGTCACAAGGAGGAGTTGGTTCAGCAGGTAGCCGCTCCCGAAGGCTACAAAGGAGACGAACACCGCAATAATGGTAGCGTTTGCAAGGCCCCTCTCCTTTTTCATCATGAGGAACTGGGCCACGCAGGGGACGAAAAGGGTGAGGGTAACCGCCGCCACCACCAGCTGCCGCGGCGCCATGAGCCCCTTATCCTGGAGGTCGTAGAGGCCGGCTGCCCCGTAGTCGCGGCGGAAGAACCCGAAGATGAAGGCCACCGCCGCCTCTTTCGGAAGCCCGAGGGACGCCATGACCGGCTCCATCCACGCCACGAGCTTCTCGAAGAAATGGGTGATCTTGCCGAGCCACAAAAGCACCGAGGCCAGGATGAAGAGGGGGAGTATCTCCATGAAGTACCACTGCATCCGGGTGTAGGTCTTGGTCATGACGTTGGAGAACTGGGGGAGCCGCATGGGGGGGAGCTCCATGTAGAACATGGGGGTCTCGCCCGGCATGATCCGGGCCGCCAGGAGCCCGATCACCAGGAAGATAACGAGCAGGCAGACGCTCCACACCGCCAGGGCACCCGGCGTCTTGGAGAGGAGCGCCATGATGACCCCCAGCTGGGCAGAACAGGGGATTGCCAGGGCCAGGAGCACCGTGGCGATGATCCGCTCCCGCACCGTTTCCAGGGTCCGGGTAACCATGGTGGCCATGGTGTCGCAGCCGAAGCCGAGGACCATGGGAATCACCGCCCGCCCCGTGAGGCCGATCTTCTTGAAGAGCCGGTCCACGAGCAGGGCGAGCCGCGGAAAGTAGCCGCTGTCCTCAAGGAGCGAGAAGAAGAGGAAGAAGGTGGCGACGATGGGAAGGATGATCCCCACGGCGTACCGCAGCCCTAGGGTGATGACGCCGTACTCTCCCACGAACAGCTCCTGAATAACCTCCCACGGCACGATCCCCTTGACTACCCCTGTGATCCACGGGTTGAAATATTTCTCGAAGAGGGTTCCCTCCAGGAAATCCACCAGGGTGCCGGCCCCGAAAACGCCGACGAACTGGTAGAGCCCGTAATAGAGAGCGACGAACAGGAGCGGAACGCCGGTAATCGGGTGAACCGCCCAGGAGGAGAGCCGCTCGCCAAAGGTGATCCTCCGCTTGTCGGGAAACGCGATGACCCCCTCCAGAAGCCCCTTCACGATCCCCTTGCGCTCCATTGAAAGATCCAGGTGGAACGACTCACGCCGCTCGAAGGTCTTCTCCTTCACCCGTTCGGCAATGAATGATGCACGTTCCCCTTCCTTCTCTGCCACGAGCCGTGCGATCTCCTCGTCCCGCTGGAGCAGCAGGAGCGCCAGGGACTTCTTCGACAGGGTGTAGTCGCCGTGCAAAAGCTCGGCAAGGGCGGTGATATCCCCCTCCATGCGACGGCTGTAACCAAACGTCGCGTGGCGGCTCGCGTCGTAGGAGGCAATGGCCTGCCGGATCTCGAGGAGCCCCCGCTTTTTGGCCGTGGCGGCGCCGATGACCGGAATCCCCAGTTTCTCATGAAGGAGCGGTATGTCGATGGCAAGCCCCATCCGCTCGGCTTCGTCCATGATGTTCACCACCAGGATCACCGGGAGCCCCGCCTCCACGAGCTGTATGGTCATGGCCAGCATCCGCTCCAGGTTCCGGGCATCGAGGACATGGAGGACCACGTCGGGCCGCTCGTTCAGGAGGATCTCCCGCGCAACCCGCTCTTCCTCGGTTATGGGGAGGATGGAGTACATGCCGGGGGTATCGATAATCTCGTACGGCTCCCCCTCAATGGTGGTGGAGCCGCGGGACACCTCGACCGACGTGCCGGGATAGTTGGAAACCGCCACGTAGGCGCCGGTAAGGGCATTGAAGAGGACACTTTTCCCCACGTTGGGGTTCCCCACCAAGGCCACCCTCTTCCCTCCCGCAGCCGGTGCGGCAGCGCTGTCGTGGCCGGAGCGTTTGCGCTTGAATATTCCCATCTATGGTTACTCCTTCATGAAATATTGTTATTGATATTCACTTTCATCACAGCCAACAAAAAAAAACACGACAAAGAATATCGTCGCGCACGAGCATACTACGGGCGACATTTCGCGCAGAGACCGTAGAGTTCCAACTTGTGATGCTTTATGAGGAAACCGTGGGCCACCGCAACCTCATCCTGGAGCTTTTCGATGCTCTCGTTTTCAAACTCGATGATGGTGCCGCATCCGGTGCATACCAGGTGGTCGTGGTGCTCCCCCTCCGATACGTGCTCGTAGCGGGTCTGGCCGTCGCCGAAATGGATCTCCCGGGCAATTCCCGACTCGGCGAAGAGCTTCAGGGTGCGATAGACCGTGGCGTAGCCGATGTTGGGATGCTTGGCCCTGAGCTTCAGGTACAGCTCCTCGATGCTCAGGTGCCGGTCGGAGGAAAGAAAGGCGTCGAGGATGATGTCGCGCTGGCGGGTCGACTTGAGACCCTGCCTGGCAATGTAGTCCTGGAATATTTTCTGCTTCGCCCGTTTCATTTCCGCTCCAAGCTGAAAGTGATTTTCAATATAGGATACAGCCACGCATTCTGTCAATCCCTTTTTGCCAGTAAATTCCAGAACCGCTGCGAACGCCTTAAATATCCCCTGATGAAGCGCGTGAAGGGTGCCACCAACCATGGTAACTGAACGGAACATGATGGGTAAGATGGGCAATGGCGAGCGGGCCTTCGGCAACCCTTCCCGCGTCCAAAATGGCAAGGAAGTTTTTTCGGGTGTGGCTGTCGTAGACCTCCGTCAGGAGCCACCCATCTCCGGCTGCATCCCCGGAGTTTCCCGGTTTAGGAACGAAGACCGCTTCGGTGCAGTATTTCCCGCGTCCGAAGGAATATTCGTCGGTGGTGCCGCTCAGAAAATCGACGCGCACGACAATGGACCAGAAGAACTCGCCGGGAAGACACTTCACCGCGTAGCCGAAGCGATGGCGACGGAAACGGAGGCGTTCGTCGATGCGCGGCCACTCGCAGCTCCCCGGATTCAGGGTCTCCCGACGAACCGTGCAACGGACGGGATCTATCCGGTACCGCATGATCTCTCCGGGAAATTCGTAGTGTCCCCGGCGCCCTTCCATGACGGCGGAGATGACCGGATCGTCCCCCACGAAGTGGTCCGGGTTGCGGTAACCGATGAAGTCGGCGACGGTCTCGCCTCCCTCCTCATAGGCGTTGAAGGAATGCCACATGTAACATGCCTCGGTCTCCACCAGGCGCGGTTTCCCCTCCCCTTCCCGTTCAACGATCATCAGAAGGTTACCCCGTTCCGGCCGCCAGCGAAGCGAGGCAAAAAGGCTCCGAAATCCCAGGAGAAATCCCCAGAACTCGATTTCGACTGGGTGAAGGGAGAGGATAAGGTACCGGCCGGAGACGATCCAGTCATGCATGTACACAAAGCGGGGGAGCGGAAACGTCCGATGTCGCCTCAGACTTCCATCGGCTCCGAACGTAGTGAGATGGAGGAGCGGCCTTGGACCGTACTTCACGCCGAAGTGGAGCCATTCCCCGGTGTGGGGATCAAGCTTAGGATGAGCCGAATAGTAGGCCGTGCCGGGTATCAGCCCCAGATTCGAAGGACCTGCGGTAGCCAGGGACTCCGGATCGAGTTTGTACGGAATGTTTCCCTCGTCAAAGGCGTAGAGCTTTCCGCGCCACCAGTAGACCGTTACGCCCGCCTGGTTCGGAACCGAGCCCGCCTGCCAGAAATTGCCCCAGAAACCTCCCGGCTTCTGGGTGCTCCACGTGGGGTACAGGAAACGGCCGGCGGCCTCCTCGGCCACGAATTTCTCCGTCCGGACATAGCGGTTGCGGTAGAGGACCCCGCCGTCGTGAATTGAGAAGGACTGCACCATTCCATCTCCGTCCAGCAAAGTCCGCTTGCGCAGCCCACCTCGGTCGAAAAGCGCCGGGCCATTGCGGTAGAGAGTCCCCCTGAGAGAGGAGGGAATCGTCCCCTCGATGCGCGCCTCGTAGTCGTGCTCCTCACGGAGCGACGTGGCAAGGCCGAGCCAGGGACGCCCAGAGTCGCCGAAGTCGGGAAAGACCTCCTTTGGTAGAGGCAGATTCCCCGCGCAGCCGGGCATGGCGAGGGCAAGCCCCCCGGCACCAGCTAGTTTCAGAAAATCGCGACGGTTAATGGTCATGGCAGGATCGTGGAATAAACGAGATCTATTCCAATCCGTATCAATGGAACGATGGTTCGTTTATTGCTACTATTACCTCATATGGAACATCTTGCCCCATCTCGACTCTACCCCATAGTATTCTCCTGGCTTGAAGCGCGATCGAGGACGTTTCACCTTGCGTTCAGCACCATCATATTGGCCGGCCTTGGCTATCTCGACTATCTGACGGGCGATTTCAATTTCACCCTCTTCTATGTGATTCCCATCTTTCTCTTTACGTGGTTTGTTGGCAGGAACGCCGGAATTATCGCCAGCATTCTCACTTGCGCCTTAGTTTTCTCTATAAACTTCGAAAACGTTCGCGATAGAGCCGCATCGTCCCACCTCGCATGGGATTTTTCCATGAATCTCTTTTTTTATTTCCTGCTAGGTTTCATGTTTCAGATGTTACGTCACAATTTTGACAGAATCAACGAGTTGGCCATGCGCGATCCCCTGACCCAGGCCCTCAACCGGCGTAGTCTTGATGAATTGGCCGAATACGAACTGCGCATCTCCAAACGCAACCGACGCCCCTTTAGTGTTGCCTTTTTCGATCTGGACAACTTCAAGACCGTTAACGACCGGTTCGGCCACGGGGAAGGGGACCGCCTTCTGCGGAAAGTCGTGGAGATTATGGAGAGCAACGTCAGGAGTACCGACATGGTGGCACGGATAGGGGGCGACGAGTTTGTCGTTGCGTTGCCTGAGACCGGCGCTGACGAAGCTCCGATAGTGGTAGCCAAACTGCGGGAGTCCCTTAACGCAGCCATGACTGCAGCGGGATGGCCCGTGACCTTCAGTATCGGAGTGGTGACCTGTGTTTGGCCGAATTGTTCGTGGAGCGAAATACTCGGAATGGCCGACGCCCTCATGTACAATGTCAAGTCCCAGACGAAAGACAGTTTCCTGCACGAGATAGTTGGCTGAACTCAACTATGTAAATAGACTGCCCCTTTAGATGATCGTCCCCTCAAATCAGTTCATACACTATGAAAACGCAAATTATAACCATCAAGGCAAGGGCAACGAAGAACACTTCTTCACTGGTCCTTTCAAGTGTATGCCGACGTCCCTTCTTCCGCACCCGCAATGCGGAGTAAGATAGAATGCACGAGGAAAGAAACAGCAGAGCATCGAAGGCCAGCAGGTCCTCTCCGAGACTTTTCACATGGGAAAGCCTTCTGCTTATGATGAGCAGGCTGATGACCGTCAGGCACACCCCAACGAGTGTTGCCGAAACGGTGAAGATGTGAACGGTGATATCGATTTCGACGGTTTCCTTTGAGGGCTCTAGAAGAGACATCAATCAACCCCATTCAGACATAGTGATTTTCCTCGGCACAAATGTACTTCTGCACCTCCCGAATCACGGGGGAAGCAACCCATCATGTGAAAACGGCATGAGCCACGCCTTGTAAAACTTGTAGGGAAGGATCCGCAGATCCTTTCCGTGATTGAAGCGGGGTGCCAGGTTTATCTCCGAATCGGTGACATAGAGGTAGTTGTCAGGGGAGATGGCCAGGGAATCCGGCCAGTGCAAGCCACCCTGGATAATCGTCGTCAGGGTCGGTTCCGAAGGCCGGTACCGCTTGACGGCATTCTCCTCCAGGATGGTCAGGTAGAGGTTGCCCTGGGCATCCATGAGCATCCCGTCCGCAGCACCCGTGTCCGCTACCCGCTCCACGTGGCTCCCCAACTCCTTCTCAGGCAGCGACGGGTCTTTCAGGAAGGACGTCTTGATGCGATAGAGGGTGCGGCCGACCAATGCATGGTAGTAGAGGTACTCTCTCCGGCTGTCGAGGGCGATTCCGTCGGCGTGGACCTTGGGCACCGTGCCATCTTCGTTCCGCAATTCCTTGCCTTCGATCACGGGAACATACCCCGGCTCCGCCCTGGTGGAAGGGTGGCTGGAGAGGAGCCTGCGGGCCTTGCCGCTCTCCAGGTCGACCACGACGATGGCGCCTGACCCCGAATCGGTGATAAAGGCGAAGTTGCCCTCAGGGTCGATCCGCACGTCGTTCAGGTAGCTTTCATGGGGTGCCGCCGAAGGGGCGAAGGGAATTACGCGCTCGACCTGGTCGGTCTTCAGATTGACCTTCACGAGCTTTGCCCCGCCCTGAACCACCCCCTTGAAGCCGGGGGATGCGGGGTCGAGTATCCAGAGAAAGTCGCTGTGATCAACAAAGACGCTCTGCACGCAGATGAAGTGCGCCTCCGGATGGGCTGCTTCATCACCCCCCCACCGGTTCCAGCCATGATCGGGATAGGGACGGAGCGACCCGTCGGGGAGCACCTCGGCCACGGAATAGAGAGGATCCTTGTCCCAGCGGGGGAAGTTCACGAAGATCCTCCCTTGGCCGGAAACTGCAATCCCCGTTAGCTGATCGTGAAAATACGGGTACTCGAACAGCGCCCCTCGCGCCACCGGTACGGCCTTATCGTGACTGATCGGGTATGTCGCGCAGCCGCCGCTGCACACCAGGACGAAGAGAGCGAGAAGGACAAAGGAATTCCTTGCGTTTACGGTCTGTTTTGGCATGGTTTCTTCCTCTTTACCGCTCAGAGGTGCTGGAGCAGCATGAACACCGCAATTCAATGTATAGCCCTGATTTCAGGCAAGTCAAATGATCCCCTCGTCAACGGACGGTGTCCCGGGAATACAAAAAATCCTCCACGACAACATATATATTTTTTCGAATATTTGATAGTATCCGTACGGGAGGAAAAAACAATGGACGAGTTGTTGATAGCGGGAGGTTTTCTGGCTTTCTGGATTGTCCTCAACAAGATTATCCTGCCAAGACTTGGGGTTCCCACCTGAATGGCGGACACCTGTTCTTCCGGGAAGAAGAACGAGAAGAGGGATGACGGAAAAGGGGCGTGAGATTCACGCCCCTTTCTTCATCTGTATCGTGTTCAGGTGCTACTTCCCGCGGCGAGCCTCCTCCACAGCCACCAGATATCCATCGGGGTCGAAGCACCAGAACTCCTTGATGCCGTAAGGTTTTGTCTCCAGCGGGTAGAAGATCTCCATATCCTCCTCCGCAACGGCCTCATAGGTTTCGACAATGTCATCCACCGTCACGTGAATGGTCATGCCGACCCCCTTGGGAAACTCGTCGAAACGCTCCCCCAGGGCGGGATGCTCCCGCACCACCGCATCCTCCTCCACAAAAATGATCTCCCCGCCGCCATGCTTCAAAATCAGGTGCTCGGGGGCGCCGCGAGCGGTCAGCGCCCGCATCACATCAAGCTCCAGGATGCCCACATAAAACGCCTCGGTGGCGTCCAGGTCCACGACGGTCAACTGGATTGAGACGCCTGACCCCGCCATGATGTCACTCCCCGCCGAACCACTTCATGCTGAACCGCGACAGGATGCTCAGGTAGTTGGTAAAGATCATGACCCCGACGATGATCAGGAAGACACCGGTAATGATCTCGAAGATCCGGATATGTTTCTTGAACCGGTTGAAGACGACGAGGAACTGGTGCATGGCAAGGGACGAGAGGAAAAAGGGAATGGCCAGTCCCATGGAATAGATTAAGAGGAGAAAAACGCCGCGGGAAACCGTCTCCTCCGTGGCGGCCACCATGAGGATGGAGGCGAGGATGGGACCGATACAGGGAGTCCACCCGGCGGCAAAGGCAAGGCCGACCACGAAGCTCCCCAGATAGCCGGCCGGTTTGCGATGGACGGTGACCCGCTTTTCTCCCAGCAGCAGATGAATGGGGACCAACCCGGTGACATGGATGCCGAAGATGATGATCAGTATTCCCCCAACCTTCCGAATAACGTCCATGTGCTCGTGGAGGAACCCGCCGATGTAGGTTGCCGAGGCTCCCAGCAGGACGAAGACGGTGGTGAACCCGGCTATAAAGAGGAGCGTATGGACGATGGTCTGCTGCCGGACCGTGTGGCTCGGGTGTTCAGTCTGCAAATCGGCGAAGGATAGGCCCGTGATGTAGGTGATGAACGAGGGTATGAGCGGCAGCACGCACGGGGAGAGGAACGAGAGGAACCCCGCAATGAACGCGCCTAAGAAAGTAACGTGGGATGAATCCATGAAGACCTCTGCCGAAATTGAGTCTATTTCGCTTGTGCGATCGCGTTGTTCAGGAAGGCGATCACTTCGGGGTGGTCCCACTCCATGGCGCCGACGACCTTTTTGAGTATAACACCGTGGCGGTCGATGACAAAAGTTTCGGGGACACCCGTTATGCCGTAGAGTTTGCCGGCCCGCTTGTCGGTATCCATAAGCGCAGGGAGGCTGAAACCGGTTTTGCGGAAGAACTCTTCCACCGCCACCTTCCCTCCGTCATCGATGGAGACACAGAGCATCCGGAACGGCTTTCCGGCCATGGCGGCATTGAGCCGCATCATGGAGGGAATCTCCTCGCGGCAGGGAGGGCACCAGGTGGCCCAGAAGTTCACGATCACCACCTGGCCTTTCAGGTCAGAGAGCTTCACCACCTCCCCGTTCAAAGTGTTCAGGGTGAAATCGGGGGCAGGGTTCCCCTCGACGGGAGGCTTTGCCTCTTTTGAGCATCCCATAAGGGTCAACAGGAAAAGAATCGGGAGAATCAGAAAAATCTTTCTCATTTTTTTCTCTCCGGCGTTGTGATGGCGTATTTCTCCATGCGGTAGATGAGGGTATGGCGCGGTATGCGTAAAAAGCGCGCCGCCGAGCTCTGGTTCCAGTTGTTGCGCTCCAAGGCCTCGACGACGATCTCCCGTTCGAGCTGCTCCAGCGAATACCCCTCGTCGGGGAGGTTGATGACCCGGCATTCCCTCTGGGGTTGGCGTCCGCGCCGCACCTTATCGGGAAGATCGTCGGGAGGAATCGTGTCGGCGTTGCGCATGATGAGCATCCGCTCCACGGTGTTCTCCAATTCCCGCACGTTGCCGGGCCAGCCGTAGGCGGCCATGACCGCCAGGGTTCCGGGAGAAAAAGTGACCGAGGCCCCGCCGTGTTTGGCGGCAAAATGGCGCACGAGCAACGGGATATCTTCCTTCCGTTCCCTCAGGGGGGGGAGATGGAGAGGGATGACCGAAAGGCGGTAGAAGAGATCCTCCCGGAAACGCCCTTCCGCGATGGCTTCCTCCAGGTCGGCATTGGTGGCTGCCACCACCCGCACGTCGAGCTTGATGGTGTGAGTCCCCCCGACCGGCTGCACTTCCTTTTCCTGGAGCGCGCGGAGAAGTTTCGACTGGAGCTCCACCGGCAACTCCCCCACCTCGTCGAGGAAAAGGGTCCCCGCCTCGGCCTGCTGGAATTTTCCGGCCTTGTCCCGCACTGCCCCGGTGAAGGCCCCCTTCACGTGGCCGAAAAGCTCACTCTCCAGGAGATCGCGGGGGATGGCGGCGCAGTTGATGGCGACAAAGGGGGCGGCGCGCCGCGAGCTCCGGTTGTGGATGGCCCGGGCCACCAGTTCCTTGCCGGTGCCCGACTCGCCGGTGATGAGCACGGTTGCGTCGGTGTCGGCCACCCGGTCGATGACGCGGAAGACCTCCTCCATGGGAGGGGAAATGCCGATGATGCTGCGGAACTCCTCCCGTTCGGAAAGTTCCTCCCTGAGACGCCGGTTTTCCCGGGATAGCCCCTGCATGTCCAGGGCCTTGCGGACCGTCAGCTTCAATGCCTCCCGGTTGAAAGGCTTGGTGATGAAGTCGTAGGCCCCGGCCTTCATGGCCTCCACCGCCGCTTCCACCGCGCCGAAGGCGGTGATGACGATGACGACCGTGTCGGGGAAGCGTTCCTTCACCTCCCGGAGGAGTTGAAATCCACCCATGCCGGGCATCTTCAGGTCGGTCACCACGAGGGCCGGCACGCCATCCTCGAAGAGGCGAAGCCCCTCCTCGCCGCTGCCGGCGGTGAGCACTTCGTACCCCTCCTCCTGGAGATTGTACTCGAGCACCCGGCGCAACGACACATCATCGTCAACGATCAGCACCCGCACGGTTTTCTTCTCGCCATTTGCCACCCATCACTCCTTACAGGGGAAGCCGAACCCGGAACGTTGTCCCCTGCCCCGGCTCGCTCTCCACCGTCACGGTCCCGCCATGTCCCTCCACGATCCGTTGGGTGATGGCGAGACCAAGTCCCGTCCCCCCCTCCTTTGTGGTAAAAAACGGCGTGAATATCCTTTCGAGGCTCTCCCGCGGGATTCCCGCACCGGTATCGGCAAACGCCAGTTCCACAAGGGGGCGGTCGTCGCCGCTACGCGGGAACATCTTCACCCGCACCGTAACAGCCCCCCCCGCACCGGTGGCCTGGATGCCATTCAGCATCAAATTGAGAAAAGCCTGCCGCAGTTTCTCCGGGTCGCCGGTGACCGGCGGCACCTCATCAGCCTCAAGGCCAATCCGCACCCCCCGGGCCGCGGCGTCGCCGCCGAGAAGAGTCACCAACTCCCGCAGCTCGGCAGCCAGGTCGCAGGTCTTTCTCTCCCCGTCAACAGGGCGTGACAGCCGGAGGAAATCCTCGACCACCCGGTTCAGCCGATCGGTCTCCTTGAGGAGAATCTCCAGAAACTCATGCTTCGGATGCCCCGGCTGGAAATCGTCCCGAAGGATTTCCGCCGTCCCCCGGATGGAGCCGAGGGGGTTGCGGATCTCATGGGCCAGCATGGCCGAAAGCTCTCCGAGGGCCGACAGTCGCTCGGCCCGGCGCAGTTGTTCCTCGATGCCGATGATGAGGTCTGCCTGGCTCCGGAGCGCGCGATACGATTCTTCGAGGCGCCGGGCCGCGCGTTCCAGTTCCTCGCGACGCTCACCCTCCTTCTGGCAGAGGAATCCGGTAACTCCCCCCACCACGTTGTAGAGGAGAATCTCCAGGAATTTCTCCAGCTCCAGCGACGGATGCACTCCCCATTGAAAGAGGACATGGGGGGCATAAAGGATGCTGACGATGATGGAAGCGGCGAGCCCCCCCCTCAGGCCGAACCACAGGGCGGCCAGGATGATCGGCAGGTAGTAGAGCCGCTGGAATATGTCGTGGAGCGCAGGGAGATGGAGAGGAGTCAGGTAGTGAAAGAGGCTGATCCCGATGATTGCTGCGGCAAGAAACAGGATGCGGAGGGGACCTGTCAGCGTCATGGTGTGATTATGTAGAGGATGGCCGGCGAGAATGCAAGGGAGAAATCGGCCGGGCCCGGCTGGCGCCGGACCGTCCCGGGTGAGAGATACCAGATAGTTTGAGCCGCCGTGTTGCCGGGGCGGAAGGTCCGTTAACGGTTGCGGCTCACCACGTAGTCGGCCAGATCAAGCAGGGCCTGCTTCTCCGTGGAGGGGGAAAACGCCTGGAGGTGCTCCTTGCAGCGGGCAATGTACTCGCCTGCCACCTCGGTGGTGTACTGGATGCCGCCATATCTGTGGACGAGGGTGAATACCGCCTCGAAGTCGCCCGGCTCCATGACTTCCTTCTCCACGACGGCGGCGATGGTGTCGCGCTCCTCGTCGGTGCACTTGCGGAGGGTGTGGATGAGCGGGAGGGTGATCTTCCCCTCTTCCAGGTCATGGCCGATCTCCTTGCCGAACTGCTCCTCGCTGGCCGTGTAGTCGAGGGTGTCGTCCATGAGCTGGAAGGCGATCCCCAGATCCATGCCGTAGTCCCGCAGGGCCAGTTCCTGCTCCGGCGTGGCCTTCCCGAGGATGGCTCCCGCCTCGCAGGCGGCGGAGAGGAGGACGGCGGTCTTGCTCTTCACCACTTCAATGTACCGCTCCAGAGTCATATCCAGATCGCTCGTACAGAGGAGCTGGAGGACCTCACCTTCGGCAATGATGGTGGTGGCATCGGATATGACCTTGAGAACCCGCAGGTCACCGGCCTGAACCATGAGAGAGAACGACTTGGAGAAGAGGAAATCGCCAACGAGGACCGATGCCTCATTGCCCCACACCTCATTGGCCGAGGCGCTTCCGCGGCGCAGGGTGGCGCTGTCCACCACGTCGTCGTGGAGAAGCGTTGCGGTATGAATGAATTCTATGACACTTGCCAGAGGAACATGCCGGTCGCCGGTGTAGCCGCACAGCTTGGCGGAAAGGAGCAGGAGAGCCGGCCGGATCCGCTTTCCCCCACTGGCGAGAACGTATTCCCCCACCTTGCGGATCAGGTAGACATCCGATTCGAGGTCCTTTTTGAACTGTGCTTCGACGTTTTTCAGGTCATCACCGACCAGGGCAAGAGCAGAATGCATTAACACGACCTCAGGCTAAGATTCGGCAATACTACGGGAATTACGCCAGTTTTGTCAAAGCTTTTCTGTCCGCGCAAACCGCCATCCACGGCGGATTGACCGGATTTTAAACGCCCGCTTGATTTACCCGCGTGCCGGCCTCGGCTATACTGAGGTGCTAGGAAACAGATCCGGAAGGGGTTCCCCATGGCACTTTCAGACCTTGTCGCAGACTCCCGTGAGCGGCGCGGCTCACCCTGTCTGCCGAGAAAGTGCTCGACACCCGCATCAGGTGGCAGTTATAAACTTTCCATGACCAGACCGAAGCTTGTCGCAATCGCCGTCATCGTGCTCGTCGTGGCGCTGTTCTTCGCCACGGGGCTCGACAGGCACCTGACCCTGCAAGCCCTCAAGACAAACAAGGAACTTTTCATATCGTTTGCCGAGAAGCACCGCCTCGCCGCCGTCTCGCTGTTTATCGCCATTTACGTGGCACAGACCGCTCTCTCCCTCCCCGGCGCCGCAATCCTTTCCCTTGCGGCCGGCGCCATCTTCGGTGTCGTTCCGGGGACGGTCTACGCGGTCATCGGCGCTACCCTCGGAGCCACCCTGGCTTTTCTCGTGACCCGCTACCTTTTCCACGATGCGGTCCAGGATACATTCGGCCATCGGCTCACCGCCCTCAATCGGGAACTGGAAACGGCCGGGCTCAACTACCTCCTCTTCCTGCGGCTCGTTCCCCTTTTTCCCTTTTTCCTCATCAACCTTGCCGCCGGACTCACCAGATTGCCGTTGCGCACCTTCTTCATCGGCACCCTGATCGGCATCATCCCCGGCGGCTTCGTCTACGTGAACGCCGGGGCGAGCCTCGCCACCATCGCGAGCCCGTCCGACGCCGCCTCTCCGCGGGTCCTCGGTTCCTTCGCCCTGCTGGGGCTCTTTTCCCTGATTCCGGTCATCTACAGGAAATTCGTACGGAGAGCATGAATGGTTGCTGCATTCAAGGAACGGTTGCGTGAAATCGACCCCATGTACATCACCTTCGAGGGGCTCCAGACCCTCCAGGTGAACCTGGGAAACCTCTGCAACCTGAGCTGCGCCCACTGCCACGTGAGCGCATCCCCCGCCGGGGACCGGATCATGGGACCGGAGGTGATGGAGAAAATCGTGGGGCTTTTGACCCGCCGCGCCGGCATCACCCTGGACATCACCGGCGGCTGCCCGGAGATGACCCCCCACTTCCGCGCCCTCGTGGAGGGAACCCGGGGTTGCTCCCCCCGCCGGATGGTGCGGAGCAACCTGACCATCATGACCGAGCCGGGCATGGAGTGGCTGCCGGAGTTCTACCGGGAAGAGGAACTGGTGGTCATCGCCTCCCTCCCCTGCTACCAGGAGGAGAACGTGGAGCGGCAACGGGGCACAGGGGTCTTTGCCCGGAGCATCGAGGCCCTGCGAATTCTGAACGGAATGGGCTATGGGGACACGCTGGAGCTCAACCTGGTCTACAACCCAGGCGGCCCCTTCATTCCCGGCTCCCAACGGGAACTGGAAGAGGCCTACAAGGCCGAACTCCTGACACGCTACGGCATTCGCTTCAACAACCTCTACACCATCGCCAACGCCCCCATCGGTCGCTTCCGCGAGTATCTGGAGGCAAAGGGGGCCTACGAGCGCTACCTCGCCATGCTCGCCACCCGCTTCAACCCCGAGGCGGCCCGCAACATCATGTGCCGGACTCTGGTGAGCGTTGACTGGAAGGGGTTTCTGTACAACTGCGACTTCAACCAGGCCGTCGGCCTTCCCATCACCAGCAGCAACGGCGAGATTCTCAAGATCGACGATCTGGAAGAGGCGGCCGCAACAGGGGCTGAACTCTTCCTGGCTCAGCATTGCTACTGCTGCACCGCCGGCGAAGGATCGAGCTGCACCGGTGCGTTGAGTTAACAAGAAAAGGAGACCACCATGGACAACACCGCCCTCTGGAACCGTTACCAATCCCACCTTTTTCACGACCCGGAGTCAGGGCTCATGCTGGACATCAGCAGGATGAACTTCGCGGACGGATTCCTGGCGTCCATGGAGCCGACCATCCAGAAGGCATTCGCCGAGATGGCGGAACTTGAAGGAGGCGCCATCGCCAACCCCGACGAGGGGCGGATGGTGGGGCACTACTGGCTGCGATCCCCGGACCTCTCTCCCGCCGATGAAATCGCCGCGGAGATTGGCGAGACCGTGCAGCGGATCAGGGAATTCGCCGCCGCCGTCCACGGGGGGAGCATCGCGGCACCGGACGGACGCCCCTTCCGGAAGTTTCTCGTGGTGGGAATCGGCGGATCGGCCCTGGGGCCACAGTTCGTGGCCGACGCCCTGGGGGATGCGGACAATCCGCTCCCCCCTTACTTCTTCGACAACACCGACCCCGACGGCATGGACCGGGTCCTGGCCCAGATCGGTCCGGGCCTTGCCGAGACCCTCACGGTGGTCATCTCCAAGAGCGGCGGCACCAAGGAAACCCGCAACGGCATGCTGGAGGCAGAGGCCGCCTACCGTCGGGCAGGACTCTACTTCCCCCGGTACGCCGTGGCGGTCACCGGCGAGGGAAGCGAGCTGGACCGGGTTGCCACCCAGTCCGGCTGGATCGCCCGCTTCCCCATGTGGGACTGGGTCGGCGGCCGCACCTCCGTGACGTCGGCCGTGGGGCTTCTCCCCGCTGCCCTCCAGGGGCTCGATATTGCCGGCATGATAGAAGGCGCCCGGCTCTGCGACCAGCTCACCCGTCGCACCGAAACGGCCCGCAACCCGGCGGCGCTCCTGGCCCTCATGTGGCACCACGCCACCGGCGGAAAAGGGTCCCGCGACATGGTGGTGCTCCCCTACAAGGACCGTCTCCTTCTCTTCTCCCGCTATCTGCAGCAGCTCATCATGGAATCCATCGGCAAGGAGCTGGACAGGGACGGGAACGTTGTCTGCCAGGGGATTTCGGTCTACGGCAACAAGGGGTCCACTGACCAGCACGCCTATGTGCAGCAACTGCGCGAAGGGGTGAACAACTTCTTCGTCACCTTCATCGAAGTGCTCCGGGACCGGCGCGGCGCGTCCCTGCCGGTGGAACCGGGGGTGACGAGCGGCGATTACCTGGCCGGCTTTCTCCAGGGAACCCGCACGGCCCTCGGCGAAAAGGGGCGGGAATCCCTCACCATCACCATCCCCGAGGTATCGCCCCGCACCGTCGGCATGCTCATCGCCCTCTTCGAGCGGACGGTGGGGCTCTACGCCTTGCTGGTGAACATCAACGCCTACCACCAGCCCGGCGTCGAGGCGGGAAAAAAGGCGGCCGGCACGGTGCTGGCGCTCCAGGCCGACATCATCACCCACCTGCGCGGGACCGGCTCCTCTCTCACGGCCGACGAGATTGCCGCGGCCCTCGGGTGCCCCGACGCGGCGGAGACGGTTTTCAGGACCCTGCTCCACGCCGCGGCCAACCCGGATCACGGCATAGGGATGGAGCAGGCGAAGCCTCTCACCGCAAGCCGCTTCTCCGTTCAGGGATGATCGGGCACTAAAGCAGGCCTGTGAGGAAGGCGGCGCAGCCGTCCCCATGCGTTAACGGGCGTTCGATGGAAAATTTCAGGCAGTTACAGAGAAGGCTACCGGTTAGAATCCTGAGGCCAGGAACGGCTCAAGCATGGACGGATCGAGGGATGTGTCCGGCTTGACCGGAAACCCGGAGACGGGGTCACGGTCGGCCATTCCGATGGAGAGAATGATTGTGTCTGATTGACCGGGGGCCAGGAGACGGGGCCCCCATTGCAGAAACAGGACACGGTTGTTGGGGTGATTGAGGGGAACGCGGCTCCCTGGCAGGGCAAAGGAGCCAATCTTGTTGGAAAAATAGACGAGATCTGGGGTAACGTTCCCCTTCCACTCGATGAAGTTTGCCTTCCCACTGTAGCTATGCCCTTCGCCAGCTGCTTCATTGCCGTAATCGAAATAGCCGGCCCAGTGGTGCTCCCGGGGGTTGATGGTCTCCTCATAGGGGACAAGGCGGTCCCTCACCCATCCCACGTTGCCGATCGACGAACCGTAATTCCCCACCCATGGCTCATCTCCGTAGATATAATAGTAGCCGCCAGGATACTTCCCGACATTCGTAATCCGGATCGCCAGCGTAAAGTAACGGGTTCCCGCCTTGAACCGGGCAGCCCGGTCGATGCGGAACGGCAGCCCGTCCAGTTCCACCTCATGACTGCTCGTGATGACAAGCTCCTCAGGAGTGTTCTTTGCCACATTGCTACCGAGGAATCGCCAGGACGACGGGGCAATGGTCGCAGACGGGTTGCTCCAGGGGGATATCGATTCATTGACGTTACACCAGAGGTGAAACCAGCGGGTTCCGTCATAATATGAAACGCCGGTATCGTTGAGGGATTGGCTATCGGCCTCATGCAGATGATACGGCAGTTCACCGCCGACAAAGACTCCCCTGGCCTCCTTGCCGTCGCTGTCGAGAAAGCGGCTCAGACAGGTGAGGAAAATAGTCCCGTCAGCGAAATACCCCTCAACATGGCCACTGCCATCGAAGCGGAACCATTCATGCTCCAGGCGCGTCGCGTCCGTTGCATAACTGACGCCCCCCTGGAGAAAACTGAGAAGAGGTTGCGCCGGCAGCGCAAGAAGAAGCCGGTGCTCGTCGCCGAGAATCAGGTCATCCTTGATCTCCAGGAGGCCGTCCTCCCCCTTGAGCACGTATATCCCCTCAAAATGCCAGCATGGACGGAACCGCACCGTGCTCACGCAAACCGCAAGGACCACGACTGCCACTGAACAGGCGATTCTCAAGCGGGACGAGAACAGGGAATGCAAAATTCCTTTTACCATAAGGGACACTTTCGAGGTTAGCCGGCAAATAACGAGACAGCGTTGCTTGAAACTTTATGGAAGAAATATTACTTCGACTGGTAACTGTTTGCCATACAAATGATTTTCATGACACAGGGCACATGGAACACCCTAAGACAAGAAATGAGTTGTACGTCAAAAAACGTAATCTCATTATAACATTTTAAACAAACACAATCAGTGCTGCTCCACTTATTTCCATCCATTCACTTGAAGCAACCTCAAGCCAAATCTATACTTGAAAGACAGTCTTGCCTGCCGGCCAACCGGCATAGCCCCTTGTCATCCTGCATCGGATTCACCAACGCCCTTGCCGGACACCTTGAGGGATGAAGTATGGCCGGTTATCACCTGAGGGTTACTCATGGCCCGGAACGAAGATGCGACGAAGTCGCTGAAAAATATGCCAACCCTGCTGAGGCTTGCCCAGTGGCTCCCGTTAGTGGTGCTGGGAGTTGGCCTGTTCCTCACCTTCCAGCTTTGGAAGCACGAGCATCAGATCGTTGCACGGGACCTCCGGGCGAATTTCGATTTCCTCGTGCAGGAGGATCTCACCCTCATCAAACAGCGCATGCTGGCCTATGAGCAGGTGCTGCGCGGGGCACGGGGATTGTTTGCCGCTTCAGAGTCTGTAGAACGCCACGAGTTTCACGACTATGTGTCCGCCCTCGGCCTGGAAGAGTCCTACCGAGGCATCCAGGGGGTGGGCTTCTCGCTGATCGTGCCGGCAGCACGGCTGCAATCGCATATCGAGTCAATCCGTGGGGAAGGATTCCCGGAATACACCGTCTGGCCCGACAGGGAACGGGACACGTATACCTCCATCATCTACCTGGAGCCGTTCACAGGCCGCAACCTGCGCGCCTTCGGTTACGACATGTTTTCCGAACAGGTGAGGCGTGCCGCCATGGAACGGGCGCGCGACACCGGCATGGTGGCCCTGTCCGGCAAGGTGAGGCTTGTACAGGAGACCGGCAAGGGGGAACAGGCGGGCGTTCTGAGTTATCTTCCCGTTTATGCGAACGGCAAGCGCCACGATTCCGTGGAGTCGCGCCGCTCGGCAATCATCGGCTGGGTTTACGCACCGTTTCGCATGGACGACCTGATGGCCGGGCTTTTCGGCCAACGTGCCAACGAGATCGATATCGAGATCTACGACGGGGAGGAGATATCCGAAAAAGCACTGCTGCACGACTCTGACAAAATCAGCTTCGCCGGGGTTATGGAGGCACGACTGCTCGCCATCAGAAAAATGGAGATAGCCGGCCGCACCTGGACCGTGGCGTTCCGCTCCCTCCCCCCCTTTGAAACGCGCCTGAAAAGCGACCAGGCTGGATATGTCGCCGTCACGGGGATCGTGCTGAGCCTGCTCCTGGCGGCGATCACCAGGCTCCTGGCACGGGGACGCTCCCGCGCCATGGAGGCAAAGGAGGCTCTGGCGATCAAGCAGAAGCAGCTTGAAGACCTGAATCTCTCCCTTGAGCAGCGGGTTTCAGAGCGCACCGCTGAACTGGAGCGCCTGAACCGGGAACTGGAGAGTTTCTGCTTCTCCATCTCGCACGAAATACAGGCACCGATTGCCCGGCTGGATGGATTCAGTACTGCCATTGCCGAGTCTGTAAAGGATGCTGGCTCTGACGAGGTTCTCTATCTTGCGGAAAGGCTCGGAGTGGCAAGCCGGAGGCTACGAGACGTCATTGACAGCCTGCTGGTGATCTACCGCCTTGGAAATACCGAGATAGAAATGATGCCCGTGGACCTTTCTCAACTCTGTGCTCAGATACTCGGCGAACTGCGGGAGAATGGAGCAGGACGGGTCTTCTCGGTAACCATCGCCCCGAATGTGGTGGTTCAGGGCGATCACCGGATGCTTGAAACCTGTCTTCGGCATCTTCTGGAGAATGCAGTGAAATACAGCGCCAGGAATCCGGAAGCAGAGGTCGAGTTCGGGGAAATGGCTCAGGCGGGGAAGACCGTCTTTTTTGTAAAGGACAACGGCGTGGGGTTCGACATGGCATTTGCCGGCAAGCTCTTTGAGCCGTTCAGCCGCCTCCATAGCGAGTCCGAATTCGAAGGGAGCGGCGCCGGCCTGCCTACCGTTCAGCGGATTATCGAACGCCATGGAGGAATGATCTGGGCCGAGGCAGCCCCGGGCAACGGGGCGACGTTCTTCTTTACTCTCGGCTGACGCACACAGCGTCCATACAAACAGAGGCCGCCCCCTTCACGGGTGACGGCCCCATCGATTCTGCGGCAGCGGCGATCCGCCGCACGCTCTAGCGGCTTTTCACTTCAGCTTTTTCACCGAAGCTCTCCTTAACCCCTTTGGCCATGCCGAGCATGGTGAGAACTGCCGGTACCATCTGGGCCACGATGATCAGGGCGCAGAATCCGAGGAAAATCCACACGAACACGCCGCTGTTGTCTTCCCGCGCTCCCGATGCCGCCAGGGCCGACGTTACGCTCCCCATTACCAGTGCCAGTGTGCTGGCTGCAGTTCTCGCTCTCATGGCCGTCTCCTTTCTCATCTATCTTCGTATTGTGCCGGTCTCTGACCGGGTTGTTCCCTTTGACTCAGCCTACCGGGCACTCGCCTCTTCCTTGCCCGAGAAGAGCCCCTTCACCATGGAGCCGAGCAGGACGATTGCCGGGATGGTCTGGAAAGCGATGACGGCGGCGCCCAGGGCCAGGAACAGCGGGGCGAGGAATCCCCCTTCGTCGGCGGCTGCGCCGCTGGCGGCAAGGGCAGAAGAGGCGGTGGCTATCGTAACGATCAGTGCGTTGGCTATGGCTTTCATGGCATCCTCCTTGTTTTCCGGTGCTAACTGATTGCTTTTGTCTTTTACATAGCATCGGGCATGCCAGCAGGATGAAAAAACATTATTAATTTGTAACTCGCTGCAATAATTAATGATTTATTGATGGCCCGGAATTGAAACGGTAGTGCGGCCGGGAGTGTTTGTATAGGGGGGACATACAAACGCGGGAGGGTAAAATCCATCCTCCCGCGCAAATCTTACGTAACAGACTGATATTACCGGACATTACCCATCAACACCGGGTGCATGAAAAAAGAATACGCCGCATGGACAAAAACAGCCAGCAACGACGACTCCCCTTCAGAAGTCAGAACGAAACCTTTTCGGGTGTCCCGTTCATCCTCTTCAGAACTTGTCGGACCTTGTTCCAGTCTATTCTCTCCTCGACGTGCTGTTCCTGCGCAATGCTCTTCACCTGCTCGTCGAGATTCTCGTAGCGGTTGTAGATATCCCGGTGCACTTCAAGGAACACCTCTCCTCCCTCGGCAACCGTCATCTTTACCGGCTCGTAAATAATCTCTCCGGTGGTCTCCTCTGTCACGGAATTGAAGAAATCCTCCATGGATTCGGGGAAAACCCTGATGCAGCCATGGCTGCTGAAACTGTAGACCGATTCGGGCGAGTTGGTACTGTGGATAAGAATTCCTGGTATCGACGTTTTCAGGGCGTATTTCCCGAGAGGGTTTTTCTTCCCCGGCGGGACAATGGTTTTCACTTCCTTCCCCTGCTCTTTCATCTCTTTCTGGATGGAGGGGGGGACACGCCAGGTGGGGTCCTTCACCTTTCCGATGATCCGAAAATTACCGGTAGGCGTATGCCAGTCGCGCTTTTCAGGATCGTTCGCCGGTTTCGGTTTCCCCACGGCGACAGAGAGCACCCGGTCAACCTCTCCGTTACGGAAATAGTAGAGAGTGCGATCGGGAATGTTTATGACAATGCCGTCATCGATCTGGCGGGGGACAATCCGGCGGGTGTCGATACGCAGCACCTGTCCGGCCATGAGGGGTTTCTGGGGGTCGATGCGGTTGAGCTGCGCCAGCCGCCGCCAGTTGACCCCGAATTTAGCGCCGATATAGCGAAGACTTTCACCCTTGCCAACAGTGTAGGAAAATCTCTTGCCGATAATCACGGAAGAGCGTGGTCTGGCGGTTTCAGGCGCTTCGGCCGGTTCCACCCTCTCCACGGAGCGCATCTCACCGGGCTGCGGTTCGGCCGGCTCAACAGGCGCAGGCGCCGATTGGGGATGGAGATGCCCGGAGGGAGGGGCCATAGCCGGGCTTTCCGGAGCAGGGGGGGGCCCTGGGGAGACGCTGTCCGTCGCCGGAGGGGGCAGCTGGTCATCCCAATCGGCGCTTTGCTTCGAGACCGCGTCCCGGCTCGACGGCTGTGGTTCGTCCTTTTCTGCCTGTGCCAGCTCCAGGCGCTCAGAAAGGAGCTTTGCCTTGCCGGCGGCCAGATCGAACAGAACCTCTGCCCGCTTGCGTTCCCCCCTGGCCAGGTGGGATTCCGCCCGGGCCACGGTCTCCTCGATGCTCCAGTACTCCTGGCGCGAAATACTGAAGGCAGACCGCTGTCGGAGACCGTAAAGCTCCGCCAATGCGCGTTTTTTAGCGGTAGGAGGTGTCGAACATCCCGCCAAAAGAACTGCCGCCAGAAAGGAAACCGTACCTCCCATCCCGACGCCGACCCGGTACATCAATGAGACTCTCTGTACTGCATTCCCGGACAAGACCTCGCCCTCCTTCATCCGCATACCATACTCAACCATATAGCATGGAACATTGCACGGTAACAAGGGATGCTTACGACCACTACGGGAGGCTGGCAGTGGCCGACACTGGTGGTAACGCCGTGATTCTGTGCCCTTGCCAGGGGACGGGCATTCATGATAGTTCTGATTCATGCACGGCGGCATCACCATGCCGCCTTTTACGTTGCACCGCGAAAAAGGAACAATCATGAACAAGACCGGTTTCCTCATCGACACCCATGCCCACATCGACGGCCACGACTTTGCCGCCGACTTCGACGAGGTGCTTGGCCGCGCCGCCGAGGCGGGGCTCTCCCATATCATCACCGTCGGTGCAGACCTTGAGTCGAGCCAGGCCGCCTGCGAACTGGCCCGAAAGCACGACCACATTTACTGCGCCGTCGGAATCCACCCCCACGACGCATCACGGGTGACCGAACGCTGCTACCAGGTCATTCGGGAGTTGGCCCAGGGGAACCCGAAGGTGGTGGCCATCGGCGAGATCGGTCTCGACTTCTACCGGGATCGCTCCCCCCGCGACGAGCAGGAACGGGTTTTCCGCCGCTTCATCCGCCTCGCCCGGGAACTGGCACTGCCGATCATCGTTCACGACCGGGACGCCCACGGCCGGGTCATGGCGATCCTGCGGGAGGAAAAAGCCGCAGAAGTAGGGGGAGTGCTCCACTGCTTTTCCGGCGACCTGACCATGGCGCGCGAATGCGTGGAGATGGGATTTTACCTCTCCATCCCCGGCACCGTCACCTACCCCTCCAACGAGCAGCTCCGCGAGGTGGTGCGCGGCATCAGGAGCGAGCACCTGCTCATCGAGACCGACTGTCCCTACCTCTCGCCGGTTCCCCACCGGGGAAAACGGAACGAACCGGCCCATGTCCGACTCACCGCAGCGAAGGTGGCGGAACTGAAGGGGCTCACCCTGGAGGATGTCGGGCGGATCACCTCTCTCAACGCCCGGCGGCTCTTCGGCATCGGGGGCAAGGACCAGGCGGCAAGGATCGCCTACCGGATCAGGAACTCCCTCTACCTCAACATCACTAACCGCTGCTCCAACCGCTGCTCCTTCTGCGCCAAGTTCGACGACTTCACCGTGAAAGGGCACTACCTGCAGTTGGACCATGAGCCGAACTTCGACGAGGTGATGGCCGCCATCGGCGATCCCGGCCCGGTGGACGAGGTGGTATTCTGCGGCTACGGTGAACCGATGCTCCGCCTCGACCTCATCAGGGAGGTAGCCGCGGCGCTCAAGAAAAGGGGCTTCCGCATCCGGATCAATACCGATGGCCAGGCGAACCTGGTCCATGGCCGCAACGTCCTGCCGGAACTGGAGGGGCTCATCGACTGTATCTCCGTAAGCCTCAACGCCGCCGACGCCGAAACCTACGCCCGCCTCTGCAACACCCCTTTCGGCCCATCGGGCTTCGACGGCGTCTGCCGGTTCCTCACGGAAGCGACCAAGCATATCCCGAAGGTGGTGGCCACGGCCGTCACCGTGCCGGGGATTGATATCGCGGCAGTGCGGAGGCTTGTCGAGACTCTGGGTGTCGAGTTCCGGGAGCGGGAGTATGCCGAGGTGGGATAGCGCCTATCGGTTTCAATATTTTACTTTAGCTAAAGAAAGCCTGCCCCAAGCGGGCTTTTTTTATTGTCGCTATTGCAATCATTCTCCTCGCATTCGTGCGAATCAATCGCACCCGCGCCAACCCAAAGCCTAACACATTGATTTTGCTGACCATTACAACTACACCCTATCCTTATCAGCGCGCTTGAGTTCGCCAAACGTATAACTTAATTTTGCATGATTGCGAATTACTGGGACAATCACCCTTGGGCCATACAAGCGGCCAACATTCGTAACAAATTGATTTACCAGAATTTTATAAAATATACTCAATTTTATAACAATGGTATGCAAGTTGCTGAAGGAGAGATGTATGAAAAATCGCTAAATGTCGCGAACGTCCATAAAAGGAGGTATCAACCATGTCGGACACGGTCAAGAACAGGGGATGGCAAGTGACCCTGGCGGGGACAGGCATCAACCTGGCCCTGGGAGTTCTCTACGCGTGGAGCATCTTCAAGGGGGCGATCAAGTCGTCCATCGAGAAGGGGGGACCCGGCGCATTCAACTGGGATAAGGCCTCCATCAACGACCCCTATGCGATCTGCTGCCTCGCCTTCGCCTTCTCCATGATCATTGCCGGCAAGGCCCAGGACAAGATCGGTCCGGCCCGCACGGCCCTCATCGGCGGCATTCTCGTGGGCACCGGCTTCGCCATCCTCTCCCAGAGCAACAGCTACCTGGCCTGGGTAATCGGCTTCGGGATCCTGGCCGGCTCCGGCTTCGGCTTCGGATACTCGGCGGCAACGCCTCCGGCCCTCAAGTGGTTCCCCTCCAGCAAGACGGGCCTCATTGCCGGCATCGTCGTTGCCGGTTTCGGCCTGGCTCCGGTCTACATCGCCCCCCTCTCCACTTGGCTCCTGGGCTCCGTGGGGATCCAGAACTCCATGCTCATACTGGCCGCCGCCTTTGCGGTTGTGGTCTGCGGCCTCTCCTTCTTCCTGGTGAACCCCCCCGCCGGATACGTTCCGGCCGACGCCCCCAAGGGTGATGCGACAGCCAAGGTGGCTCCGGCTAAGCCGACGGTAAACGCCACGGCGGGCGAAATGCTCAAGTCCGGCAAGTTCTATATCCTCTGGATCACCTACTTCATCGGCGCCGGCGCTGGCCTCATGGTCATCGGCAGCGTGGCCGGCATCGCCAAGAAGAGCATGGGCCCCATGGCGTTCGTGGCAGTTGCCATCATGGCGCTGGGCAACGCGGGTGGCCGCATCGTGGCCGGCATCCTCTCCGACAAGATCGGCCGGATGGCAACCCTCTGCATCGTGTTCGTCTTCCAGGCGGCCCTCATGTTCGCTGCGATCCCCCTCGTGGGCGCCGGGCACCCCAATGCCGTCCTCATCGTCCTCCTGGCCACCTTCATCGGCTTCAACTACGGCGCCAACCTCTCCCTCTTCCCCTCCTTCAGCAAGGACTACTGGGGGCTCAAGAACTACGGCCTCAACTACGGCCTCCTCTTCACTGCATGGGGCGTGGGCGGTTTCGTAATGGGGCGCGTCTCCGAGATGCTCAACACCTCGACCGGCAGCTTCACCACCTCCTTCACCCTGGCCGGCTCGCTCCTGATTGGCGGCGCGGTCATGAGCCTCGCGCTGCGGCCGGCCAAGGCTGCCAAGCCTGCCGAAATCGCCGTTGCCGAGCCTTCAGCCCAAGGCGGGTTCATGGAAAGCTTCATGCGCGGCTGCGCCGACTTCCTCGGCTTCACCCCCAGCCCGCGCGGCTTCTGACCTGGAAGCAGCCGCACCCATCTGCAGACAGAAAGGCCCTGCTCCGGCGGGGCCTTTTTCATTCATTTCATCGTTGAGTATCTCATATCACACCCGTCCAAATAGTGAATCATCCTCTGAAAATACAACATGACGCCCCGTCACGAGAGAGCTTGACAAAAGGTAGCGCCGGCACGTATATCCAATGAGAATCTCTCTCGTTTATCAGCACGCTCCGGCCCCGCCGGACTCGGTAATTAATCCATGTACAGCGACCATTTCGGTTTCAGTGACCCCCCCTTTGCCCTCACCCCGAACCCCGCGTTCCTCTTCCTGAGCTCCCGCCACCAGGAGGCCTTCGCCCACCTCCTCTACGGCATCGACACCCACGCCGGCTTCATCGAGCTGTCGGGGGAGGTGGGGACGGGGAAGACCACCGTAATCAGGACGTTCCTCAACCAGCTTGACTCCGATACCCACCGGACTGCCCTGATCTTCAACCCGACGGTTTCCCCCCTGGGGCTTTTGCAGGAAATCACCCGGGAGTTCGGCCTCTCCTGCGAGAGCGAAAAGAGCGAGCTTCTCGAAACGCTCAACCGCTTCCTCCTGGATGAAAACCGGGCCGGCCGCACCGTGGTTCTGGTTATCGACGAGGCCCAGAACCTCTCCCCCGAGGTCCTCGAACAGATCCGGCTCATCTCCAACCTGGAAACCGAGCGGGACAAGCTGATCCAGATCGTGCTCGTGGGGCAGCCGGAACTGAGAACCCTCCTGGCCCGGCAGGAACTCCGCCAACTGGACCAGCGGATCACGGTCCGCTTCCACCTGGAGCCCATGGGGCCGGACGACACCCGGAACTATATCCGCCACCGTATCAGGATCGCCGCCGGGGGGCGGGAGCCGGTTATTTTCTCCGCCGGCGCAGTAAAGAAGATATTCGGCTTTTCCGGAGGGCTTCCCCGGCTCATCAACGCAGCCTGCGACCGGGCGCTCCTCCTGGCCTACACCACCGAGGCCAGCGAGGTTTCGCCCGCCATGGCAGCCACCGCCATTGCCGACGTGGCCACGGAAACCCGCTCCCCCTCGCTGTCCCGACGCTTCGCAGTCGCTGCCACCCTCGTCCTGGTGGCGGCCCTGGGGGCAGGAACCTTCGCCCTGACGCGAAAAGGGGGCGAATCCCTTCCTACCGCATCCCCTCCCCCAACCGAGCCGGCCGCTTCCGGCGAGCACCCCCTGAAACGCACGGCGGCCTTGGCCGGCCTTGCCGCCGTGCCGGAGAAGGACAACCTCACAGCCGCGGTCAATGCCATTCTCCGGTCGTGGCAGGCTCCGCCCGTCGCCTCCACCCCGGCACCAACCGACCTCCGCACCCTTGCCCGGGAGCGGGGGCTGACCGTGACCGAACTCTCGGGCACCATCGCCGACCTGGCCCGCCTCGATACCCCCGCCCTCCTCCACATCACCCTTCCCCAAGGGGGGAAACGCCTCGTGGCCCTGACCTCCCTCGACAAGGGACGTATCAGCATCGAACCACCCATTGCCGGACGCTCGACCCTGACCGGGGATGAACTGTCGACACTCTGGAGCGGCCGCGCTTCGGTGATCTGGAAGAATTTTCATGGCATTCCCTCCCGGATGAAGCCGGGGGGGAGGAGCAAGGGGATCGGACAACTGCAGGAACTGCTGAAGGGAGCGGGATACTACGCAGGGGGGATATCCGGAACCTACGACACCGTCACCCAGGAGGCAATTCGCTCTTTCCAGACGGCGGAGGGGCTCGATGCCGACGGCAGGGCCGGGGAAAAGACCCTGCTCCTCCTTTACCGGAGAGCCGGAGGGTTCTTTCCGCCCGGCCTCACCCAGGGAAAAACGGTTGTCCGGACTGAAGCGGGTGACCGTTCCGGGGGTAACGTGGCACAGACACGATCAAATGGAGAGCAGAGCCGATGAGCCTGATACTCGATGCACTGAGAAAGATGGAGCAGGAACGCAAGGCCCGCCAGGGTGGCGGCATTGACATCCGACCGGATGTGCTGGGGCATACCCGCATCGAATCCGCAGGGAGGTCATGGGGAAACAAGCCCTTAATCCTCGTTGCCGCCGGCATCGTTCTCCTGGCGGCAGGCGTCGGGACAGGCATCGTGCTGAAGAAGGGAACCGAAGGGGAAAAACTGGAGCAATCCCGCTCCGTCGTCCGCAACGGGCCACTTCCCGCTGAGGAGGTGACCCCTGTCACGGACCCTTCTCCGCCGCACCTCAGCCCCACCCCAGCGGAAGCGCCACCGGCTGCCATACCGGCGAAACCGGCGGCGCCCCCAGTACCCGTCGCGGCACCAGCACCTAAACCGGTTCAGCGCCCTGTCGTGGTGGAGCAGTCGGCACCTGCGGAGTATCCGGGGGCGAACCTAACGGTCTCGGGCATTGCCTGGCAGGAGGAGCGGAGCCTGCGGCGGGCCGTGGTGAACGGGAACCTTGTGGGAGAAGGGGCCGAGGTTGCCGGCGCCCGGGTGGTCGAGATCGGCGAGCGGCGCGTGAAATTCTCCCAGGGAGGTCGGACCATCAGCGTATCGCTCTCCTCGCCGTTCCAGGGGAGGTAAGTAGTGCCTCTGTCTTTCGGCCCCGCGGGATAGGAACTTCATTTTCGGGGTCGGCAAGCGGTATTCGTGCAGGCTCCAAAGAAATCATCTTTGTTTCTTCCCCAGTTCACCGGCAATCCTCTCGGTTTCCTTGACCCGACGATAGAGATCCTCCACTTGCTGTCGCACGTCGGAAGTAGCCATTGAGAGCCGGTACATCTCCTTGATCTCGTCGGAGGCCTCCTTAAGCGTTTCGGAAACCATGGCGACAGTCTCGGCGGACTGGTCTTTTCGGAGAATGTCGACAAGGCGGTCGAGTATTGGGCCGACCAGTTCGAGCATCCTGGGAATGTGGGGACGATGGTCAGACGTGTGAACGGGCTTTTCATGGCGAAGTTCGTTTCCGGCTCCCTTTTCAGCGGCATACCCTCCAACTGTCGCTCCGGACAATAACACCCACCCCGCAGTGGCTATAATCAGTTTTTTCATGAATCCTCCCGCCCCGCCCACCGGTCTTTCGGTTGATTCCTTTTCCCGACTCCGGACAGATGGTAACCTGACCGTTCTTCCTGACTGCGTTCCCTCTTACATCTAGGCCCCACCCTTGCCACCGTCGCGGCAGCCACAGTCGCCGGGACGCCGAGGAGCAAAGCCGCCGCGGCGATCGGCAATCTCACGGACATGTACTGTCCCCCTGGACATAGGCGGGAGTCGTGACTGTCCCCTCGCTGTAAGGAGAGCGGTCAGAGCCGTTGAATGCCCTGATCCGGTACCGGTAGCTCCTCTGGGGCTCGATGCCGACCGTATCGGTATAGGTAAGCGGGGTTGCGGGAACCGTCGCCACAGGGACCCAGATACTATTGCCGACCCGCATCTCGATCTCGTACCCCTGGGGTGAGTCGCAGGGATTCGGCGAACATTCCAGCGCCGACCAGCCGAGTCGGACCTTGAAGGCATTGAGTGCTGTCAGGGTCAGATTCTGATTGGGCATCGCCGAGGTGGTGACACAGACCTGCGGGCTCGGCGCCGATTCCCCCCCGCTGTTCGCTGCCTTGACATGGTAACAGTACTGCGTACTTTCGGTCAGCCCGCTGCTGGTGGTGCTGGCGATGTTCGGCGTCGGTGACGTGCAGTCGATTCGTGGGACGGCATAGCCGCAATATGCTGTGCCATAAGTCGCCGCAACGTTGGCTATTTCACTCCACGACCCGCCGCCTCCCAGCTTCTGCTCGACCTTGTAACTGGTGGCACCGGTAACCACCGGCCAGCTGATCTGGATCTGGGAAGAGGAAAGGACTGTCGCCGTGGCGGTGGTGGAAGGCGGGGCGGTCGTTGCCGAACGCTCATTGCTGGGGGCCGAGGTCCCCGCGGCATTGACGACCTTAATCCGGTAGCCATAGAGGGTCCCGGCAGTCAGGCCGGTGTTGGAATAGGTGGTCACGTTCTGCCCGACCGTGGTGAGTTGCGCCCAGGCGCCCCCCTCAACCTGACGCTCGATGATGTAGGAGGTATTGCCAGTGATGTTGCTCCACGACAGATCGATCTTCGACGAGGTAATCCCGGTAAGGGGGTCAAGCACCGGCAACGCCGTGATCTGGGACACCTCGGCACTGTAGTCGGAGTCGCCGCCGGAACTGGTGGCCCTGATCCGATAGTAGTAGACCGTATCCGGAGTGAGACCGCCGTGGGCGTAGCTGGTGACGTTCTGACCGGCCGTGATGGTGCTCCAGCTTCCTCCGGCGCCTGCCTTCCAGTCGAGCTTGTAGCTCGTCTCGCCGTTGACGTTGTTCCATGAGATGTCCAGTTGGGTGGTGGAGGCGGCGCCCACCCCGGTGATCGCCGATGCGGAGGGGCGGGTGGTGAGGATCTGGGCATTACTCCAGGCGGAATTTCCTCCTGAATAGAGATCGCGGACCATGAACTGGTACGTGTAACCCGCGGTGAGCCCGGTTTTGGAGTAGGTTGTCGTGTCGGCAGCAAGACTCGCTATGGTGGTCCATCCACCCCATGCCCAATCATAGATCACATACTCCGGGTTGTCCGGATAGCTGAGAGTGCGCATCTGAACTTCATAACCGGTGTTGCCGGTGACGTTGTTCCACGAGAGATCGATCTGGGTCGTGGATGGAGACGTGGGCGCGGACAGGACCGGCGCAGGAAGCGGTGTGTACATGCATTTTTCGGTACTGTACACCGACGGGGGATTCCCCGGCAGCGTGCTGTAGGCCTTGACGCGGTAGCAGTACTGGGTCTGGAGCGCTAGCCCCGTGTCCGTGAAGCTGGTCGAATTGACAGCCATGCCAATGGCCCCCGTCACCTCGCCCCAGGTGCCGTCGGTCCCCAGCTTCCGCTCAAGGGTGTAGTTGGTTTCGCCAGGGATGTCGTTCCAGGAAACAGCAAGCGACGTTTCCGACGCCGGAGAAATGCTGACGGTTGGCGCACTCAGCCAGCTCCAGCCGATGATCTCATTGCTCGGCGCGGAGCTGTTCCCCGTGACGTTGGCGATGACGCGATAGCGATAGGCATAGCCGGCGGGGAGTCCGGTCCGCTGGTAAGTGGTGACGCCGGCTCCGACGGTTGTGAGCGTGGACCACCCCCCCCACGCCCATGACGTGTTGGCGACGGTGCAGTAAGAGGTGTCGTAGCCGCCGCCGTCGTAGTTGCAGCCCGACTCCTGAATGGTATACCCCGTCGCGCCTGTCACGGCGGTCCAGGAGAGGTCTATCTCGGACGTGGACACCCCGGCTGCGCTCGACAGCACCGGGGAGGTGAAGAGAGTAAGCGCCCCCTGCTCGCTGCTGTATGCCGAGTCACCTGCCGCGTTGGAACCCCGCAACCGGTAGTAGTACTGGGTGTTGAGCGTCAGGCCGGTATCATTGTACGTCAGCACATCCTGCGCGGTGGTGCCGATCTGGGACCAGCTCCCCCCCGCACCCTGCTTCCGTTCGATCTTGTAGCCGGTCTCGCCGGTGACGTTGCTCCAGGTGAGCGTCACCTGGGTGTCGGTTATGCCGGTGGGGGCGTTCAGCGTCGGAGCTGCCGGGATTGTGGTCGCCCCCCCTTCGTTGCTGGCGGAGGAGTAACCCGAGACGTTCTGCGAGCTGACCCGGTAGGTGTAGAGGGTACCGGCGGTCAGGCCGGTGTCGGAATAGGTGGTAATCCCAATTCCCGTGGTGGCGAGGGTGCTCCACGAACCGGCCTCCACCTTCCGCTCGATCCGGTAGCCGGTGTTGCCGGCCACGTTGTTCCACGACAGGTTGATCTGGCTCGTCGACACGACCTGGGGCGCCGCCAGTGTCGGCGCGGGGACCGTGGTGGTCACGCACGTTTCGATCCGCCGGGAGTTGATGCTCCCCACATAGGCCTCGATCCGATAGCAGTAGTTGGTGTCGGCGCTGAGCCCGCTGTCCTGGAACGTGATGGTGCCGGAGGCCCCGGTGTAGATGGGTGAGCCCCAGTCGGTGGTTGGCGTGGAGGGTCCGGGAGCCCGCCAGATGCGGAAGGAGGTGCCGGCAGTGTTCTCCCGCCATCCCAGGTTCATCTTGGTGTAGTCGGGCTGGGGAGTGGCGGTGAACGGCGCAGGCACCAGGATATAGCTGTTGGTCTGTTTCAGCACCCGATAGTCGGCATTGCTTGAGGCGTTCTTGGAAAAGCCGGCGATGAATGCCTCGCCCCGGTAGTTGGCGGCGATGGCTTCCGCTTCGTCCTGCCGGCCGGTGGCGTCATAGGAGAGCGCCCCCAGGAAGGTCCCCTCGTGGTTGTAGATGAGGGAGAGGATGTCTGAGCTGGCGTCATAGCTGACGTCGTAGTCGGGGCCGTTGCGGCTGTTGCCGGCCATGTAGATGTAGCCGGAGGAGTCTACCGCCAGGGCGGAAACATAGTCCTCCTTGCCGGGACGGTCAAAGTTCCGCTCCCAGACAACGGCGCCGTCGGCCTGGTTGTAGCGGATCAGGTGGAAATCGTGGTCGGCCGGCCCTGTCTCGCTGGAGCCGGCAACGATTATCGCCCCGTCGATGGGGTCGATCTTCAGGGCCATCCCCTTGTCGTTGCCGTTATTGGGGCCATTGTGGGACTTCTCCCAGATCCGGCGCTTGGAAGAGGAATCGGCTCCGTCATACTTGATGGTGTAGAAGTCGGAATTCCCGCCGGCGTTCACGATCGAACCGGTCACGTAGACATTCCCCGCAGCGTCAACGGCAAGGGAGCGGGCATAATCGTTCCCGTGGCCGGCGCCGTCGACGGTATCGGACCAGACCAGGGCTCCGGTCGCGCCGTTGAACTTGGCCGTGAACCAGTCGGTGCCGGCAGCGGCACTCTCCGTGTAGCCGGTTACGAAGACATTCCCCGCGCCGTCCATGGCCACGGCCGTGGGATACTCGTTCCTGCCGCTGTCGTAGACCGCCGCGGGCCAGGCGCGCGTACCGTCCTCGTTGTACTTGATAATGTAGATGTCGTCGTTGGCGGAGGCGTTCATCCCGTACCCGGCGATGACGCTTTTCTTCGTGGCATCCGTCGCCACTGCCACGGCGGCTGCCCGGTCGGACCCGTCCCTGCCGAACTGGTCGTTCCACCGTTCAGGAAGGGGAGCAGTTGCCGGATACTTGATCGTGTAGATCTCGTCGCTGTCCAACCCGCCTGCGCCGGCCAGGTAGGCGTTGCCGGAGACGATGACGTCGTTGTCGGGAAGCACCGACACCGCGGTGGCCCGGTCCATGCCGCCGGAACCGCTGTCGTAGCGTGCGGTCCATTTTTCGGACTTGTCGGCCCGATCCAGCTTGACCGTGTAGTAATCGGTGGAGAAGACCCCGGGGACCCCTTCCTCCTCCAGGGTGCTGTAGCCGGTGACGACCGGGTGGTCATCGGAGCCGACAGCGATGGCGGCTGTGTAATCCTCACCGTTATTGGGGGCATTATAGAGATACGCCCATGCCGGAGCATCATAGCTGACCACCTTGGTCAGGGCGTGGGCCTCGTCGCTGTATGCCGAGTTGCCATTCGCGGCGTTGTAGGCTCGGACCCGGTAGTAATAGTAATTGTTCGCCACAAGCCCCGCATCGTCGTATGCCGTTATGCCGGCCCCCACCGTGTTGATCTGCGACCAGGCGCCGTCATCGCCCAGTTTGCGCTCGATCTTGAAGCCGTCCTCGTTGCTGGAGTTATCGGTCCAGGTGAGGCGGATGGCAGTGTTCGAGGTTGCCGAGGCTGCCAAGCCGGTCGGCGCGTCAAGAGGGCCGAAATCATACACGAGCGCCACATAGTCGTAGTCCGCGGCACCGCTGGTCCAGGCATCGGACCATCCGGCCACGCACACGTTGCCCGAAGGCGCGAGGCCGATTCCCGCTGGCCGTTCGTTGCGGTGAAAAGCACCGTCGTAACGTTTCTCCCAGATAAGGGTGCCGGTATCCTTCTTCAGCTTCATGGTGAGGATATCGTCGCTTACAGTTGTGACGCTGTAGCCGGTTACGAAGACGCCGCCGGTCGCTCCCGAGGCCAGTGTGAGGCCGACGGCGATGTCATCATTGTCGGCGGCGGAGTTGATCACATTTTCCCAGACTATCTCGCCGGTACTCCCCACACGACGGGCGGCGTAATAATCCTCGTGGCCGGCCAGGGTCCAGCTGTAACCGGCCAGATAGACGTCGCCATCACTATCCACGAAGAGTGCGGCCGGGTCGTCGTCGAACCCGCCGTTCGTGGTTTTTGCCCAGAGGATCGCCCCGGTGGAGGCATCGTATTTCGCGGTGTAGATATCCTTGTCCGTCGCCGTGGTGACAACGGCGGCGATGACGATGTTCCCGGAAGGATCGAACGCGGCCGCCTTGCCGGAATCGGGGCGGGAACCGGCGGATGAGTACCGCCACTCGCGCACCTTTGTGGCCGAGAGGTTGTACTGGACCGTCAGACAGTCGAAATCGCTCCCGTTCCACGACTCCCCGGTCACGGCAAAGCCCGAGGCATTGGCGGCGATGGCCTTGACCCGGTCCGGGCCGTTTGCGGTACCGTTGTAGGTGACGGTGGCGGCCGGAGGATTGGCTGGTCCGGAGGTGCTGTTGGTGTATTTCAGGATCAGGTAGTCGTCGTTGCCGCCGGCATTCTGGGAGTAGCCAGCCACGTAGACAACGCCATTGGCGTTATCCACTGCGATTGAGGTGGCGATGTCGCTTCCCCCTGCCGAGCCCGCATAGGTATTCTCCCAGATGACCGCGCCCGTGGCGCCGTTGTACTTGATGGTGTGGATATCGTAGTTCGTGCCGTTCCAGGCATAGCCGGTAACTATTACGTGGCTGTTGGAGTCGGTGGCCACCGCTGCGATCCGGTCGCTCCCCCCTGCCCGGTCATAGCCGGCACGCCAGGCAACGCTGCCGTCGGTGTTGATTTTGACCGTCCAGTAGTTGTCATCGGTAGTGCCCGCAAGGTTCTGGTACCCAGCGACAATGATGTTGCCGGAGGCATCCACCGCCGAGGCCGTTGCCTCCTGCTTCCCTGCCCCGGCGTCCCGAACAGGGGAAGGGGACACCGGGTCGCCGCCGGCTCCTAGGACGGCAGAGGCCGATACCGCAAGCAGAATGACCATGAGCAGGCCTGAAGCCATGAAGGAAAACAGCCCCCCCCCCATACGCCGGTTACTGACATTGACGGCCACGGGGCCCCCCCTATATGTTTCTCGAACAGAGCTCATTTCATCACCAAGGCGACACATCGTTCCACCTCTGATCGGTCGAATTGCCATTGTGGCACGAGAGGGCGGTCCAGACACCCCGTGGGAACCCGTACCAGTTACCGCCGCGCCAGCCACTCCGGTTGGAGCCGCCGCCAGACGTCTTTCCACCCCTGTGATTCACGTCCATGCAGTTGGTCTGAAGTAGGCGCGGCAGGCCGGACACGTGGGGCTGATGGCACTTTGAACAGGGGTAGGAGTGCTCGTTGTTGGCTCCCCATCCCTGTACCGACTCATGGACACGGTCAAGGGTCTTGAATGCGGTATTCTTGTTGAGGCCGTCGGTCAGTTTCTCCTTCCGGTGGCAGTTCAGACAGAGACCGGCAAACTGGCTGTCGTTCTCCCTGATACGGTTGCCGTTATTGTTGACGTCCGTGGACAGGGTGTTCCGGTCAATCTTCCATGTCGGTGTCACATAAATGTTCGTTCCGAGCGTCGGCTGGGCCCTGTCGTCCTGGTAGGGAGAACTGAGCCAGGTACCTTTCAGGAGCGGCACACCGTAGGCCTGGTTGGCGCCGAGGGTCGGCGAGACGCCGTGGGGGTCGTGGCACGGGGTACAGAGGCCGTCGATGGTCCCCGTGGCCGAGTAGTTGAGGAACTTCTGGGCTTTCAAGTGCCCGCCGACGATGGTTTTCCTGCCGTCCCGCTCCGGATGGCGTGCCGTGGCCCCCTTGGTCCCCTGGCCGAAACGGGCTGTATCCATGTACCCCATGATCGGCGCCGTCGCCCCGAAGGTGGAGTTGTAGCCCCACGGCGTGGTCGTCCCCCCAGTGGCAGTCTCGTGGCAGTCGAAACACTGGGCCGCACCGGTCTTGTATGGGTTGGTTCCGGTTGAATTGGCGATCGCCTTGTAGTTCACGTTGTAGCCGCCCTTTCCCTTCTGGGTCTCCTTGAGGTTGCCGCCGTTCTTGGTGCCGTTGAAGGTGACATAACCCGACGTGGTGCCGACCGCCTTGGAGCCGTGGGAGTTGTGGCAGTCGAAGCACTGGACGTTCTGGGTCCCCGTGTCGCCGCGAGTGATCGGGATGGCGGCGTCATAGCCGGTGGCGGCGCTCCATCCCCCCTTGTTGGCAACCGCATTGCCATGGGCGGAGAACGACTTGGTCACGGTGTCCTTCTTGTTGGCGTTGGGATAGGTGGCGGAGTTGTACTTGCCCCAACTGGTGGTGCCGGTCTGGGAATAGCGGGCCGCGATGCTCTGGCGGTCCCAGGCGTACTGGCGCGGCGTCTTGCAGTCGTCGAAGGGCTTGGTGTCGTTGTTCTGATCGCTGTGGCAGCCGATGCAGTGGTTGGTCACCTTGCCCACCTCGGCACGTTCGCTGCCCGTCCCCATATTGGCGGCCAGGAACTGGACGGCCGTCGTCGTGTTGTAGAACGTGGGCCGCAGGCCGGGCTTCCAGACCACCAGGTCCACCTTGGCGTTCTTGACCGAGGTGTAGTTCTTGTAGTCATACCCTTCGTGATAACGGCGATCGATGAGACCTTCCGACGTCGCCTCCCAATGGCAGGCATAGCAGTGGCGGTTGTTGACCTCCACCCCCTGGACGTGGTGGGAGTTGGCCTTCATCTGCCCCATGACGTCCATCCGCTTGCCCACCGAACCCGCATGGCACTTGGTGCAGTCACGCGGCAGGCCGAAGGCGGTATGCTTGGGCACCGGCTTCTTGTTGGAGTGGCAGCTGTTGCATGCCTGTTTGTTGGCATGGCTGTCGGCAAAGCGGTGCTCGTGGCAGGTGGTGCAGACCCGTCCGAGGTTGTGGGAGTCGCCGCCATCCTTGGTGTAGTGCTTGCTGTTGGTGGAATGGCAGACGTTGCAGATGCCGTTGATGGGAAGGTCCGGATTCTGCGGGTCCTTGATCCGCACGTAATCGCTGCCGCTCCCCTTCTGGGTGAAGACAACGGGGGCGAGGGACTGGGGAACCCCCTGCCGGGCATCTGTAGTGGTAGCGACCTTGTCGTGGATCATGTAGATGTTTGAATCGCCATGGGGGTCGTGGCAGTTCCAGCAGAATTTGCCCCCTTTCCAGACGCCGTTCTGCTCGTAGGCGCGGAAGTGCTTGTAGCCAAAATGGCTTGCCGAGGCCCGCGCCTGCTTGGGCTTGATCAGGCGGGTCCCTTCCATTTTCGGATCGAATCCGAGCGAATACTTGTTGGGATTGTCGACGGGAGCGGTGTGGCAGCTCGTGCATTGGCCGCCGCTGTCATCATCGTGGCACTGGAGGCAAACCCCCATCATGACGTACTGATTCTTGACGTCATCCTTCTCCGCCGGAGTCCAGAAGCGGGTGCTGCCGGTCTTGTGGATGGTCGAATCGTTGGTGTGGCAGCTCGCCACGCAGCTGGTCGAATTGCCGGCGTACGGTCCGTGGTTCTGGGTGAAGCGCGCACTGGTGATGTTGGCCAGCTGCGGCGCAAGAGATTCGGCGGTATCGTGGCACTTGCGGCACTCGTAATCCTTACCTTCCATGTGGCAGTACACGCATTCCTTCTCAAAGCGCCGTTCATACTGGAGATGCCTGCGCAAGCGGAAGCGGTTGCTCGAGTAATTGTGCAGAACGTTGTTGTCGTGGCAGTACCAGCAGGGGTTGCCGGGGAAATTGGCCGCCGGGTTCCCCGACGCGGGGTAGCGGCCGGACGACGAGTAGCGGCCGTGTCCCGCCGAGTACCACTGGGTCATGTTGATTTTTGCCCGTACCCCGTTATTGAACCCGCCGTAATCGTCCACGTCATCCCCGGACGTACCGTGGCAGCCGAGGCATGTCACGGCGCTGCTGACCGAGCCTCCCCAGACCGGGTCGGTCCCCCCGGTATGGCATACAGTATTGGAGCAGGCCTTGGAGACCTGGTTGTAGCTCCCCCCATCCCTGAAGACCACATCCTTGGACTTGTTAACGTGAAAGGCGCCGTTCAGGTGGGACGACTCTCCCATGTTCCCGCTTGGGATGCTGGTCGTGTGACAGGAGGCGCAATCCCCGATGACCGTGGCGGCATGGCAGTTGTCACAGGTGAAATTCGTTTCCGAATGGCGGGGATGGGAGTTGGCGCGGGGAGTGCCTGCACCGGCATTGGGGAACATCGGCATCGCCTCCATCCACTCCTGGCCCGCAGGGAAGGCGTACGATCCGAGGGTGCCGAAGCGCGCCGGAAGGGTCCACTCTTTCCCGTTTTCCATCCGCCCGTCATGACAACCAGTGTTCGAACAGGCACCACGGGGGTGGCCATGACAGTCGTTGCAGCCGGCCTTGGACGCGGTCCAGGGGAAGGCGCGGACCGTTTCGGGATCGGTGGTACCGTCGCTGTGGCAGTAGACGTTGGAACAGACCTTGGTCGCCGAATCATAGGACGCATCACCCCGGCCGACAATGTTCCACTGGGATGCCATCTTCACATCCTTTGTACCGTTGACGTGCCTCGTCGTGTCGATGATGTTCCCTGCTCCGTCAGTGGTGGCACTGTGGCAGTAGGAGCAGGGGTACTTCCGGATCCAGTGGGAGCCCACCAGTTTGTTGTGGCCGTTGCTGCTCATGTTGAGGTAGGGGGTGCATTTTGTCTTTCCGCTGTCCCACGTCCCCCCCACGCTTGTACAATTAGCCTCGGTGCTGTCGGAGCTGCGTCCGCGGTGGCACGAATAGCACTTCATGGTTCCCGAATCGGACCAGCGGGCGGTCGTGAACGGCCCATTGCCGCGGCCATCACTGTGGCAGTAAAGGTTCATGCAGGTACCATCGCGGGTCGGGCTCTGGCTCGGAAGATACTGGGGATAAGTGACCGTCCCGCTATAGGTGCCGCCGTTGTTGGGCGATTTGGTGAATTTTACAACGAGCGAGCGCTTGCCAACGCTCGTGGCATGGGCAAAGGGGCGCGGCTCGACGGTGTGATCCGTGTGACACGAGGCACAACTCCCCGTCCCGGTCCCCAGGTAGTCGCCATGCTTCGTGCCGGGGCCTGACGCCGCCGGGTGGTTCCCATCGTTTGGGGCGGCGCCGTGGCAGGCGGAACAGCCGGCAGGGGCAGCCAGGGGTGACGAACCCCAGATCGGGGTCTCAGCTTCGAAATGACAGTTGATGTTCGCGCAGTTTCCGGGGATGGGAGTCGCACTCTGAGACGACGAAGTGCGGTTGCGAAAGGCAGTGGCAAGGGGAGAATTGTTGACGCGGCTCGAAATCCTGATACTGCCGTTGCGGTGGGACGATGTGTACGATGCGCTCCCTGGATGGCACTGGGAGCAACTGGAGGGCACAGCGGACGCGTCCATGTGGGTCCGGTGGTTCCCCGGGAAACCGCCCGAACTTATGTTCCGGTAGGCACTGTCGACGGGCCGGTAATCAGCCGTTCCCGGAGAACCGTGGCAGTTGAAACATTCTATCGCACCTTCGGCTGAGCCGGCCAGAGACAATACACCAACACACAATAGAATCAACAACGAGCCAACACTCCGCCAGGTGCCCTTGCCGATCACACCACCCCTCCCCATTCCAATACAAAGCACAGATTATGTCAAATGGCTAAATAGCACGCTCTTGCTTACAAGCACCTCAGAGCATTAGTGAATATTTTATATATACCTAATTATTCAATCGACAAGTTATTGTCACTATCTCTAGCCAAATAGCCGGCAACGTGGGTAAGCCGCACACAAAAAGATGCAATATCAACAAATTGCATCTTGTATGTACATGCCTGAATGAAAAAAGTGCAATAGTCGAGCCTATTCCCGAACAATCATGGAGGAAATCTCTCCGGCGAGCAGGAGGAGATCGGTAGAAGAAAAAAAAGGAGCCGCTCGGCTCCTTTTCCAATACACCTATTTCCCCTTAGGATACTTGTGACATCCGTCCTTCAACCGGTCGATACAATTATTCGCTACCGTCCCTATTGTGACAATGGCAAGGAAACGCCGTTGTCGCCTAATCAGTTTCTCCGGAGAAAGTCTCCGCTCCCGGCTCACAGCGATTGTAGTCGTCGTCGAAGCGGACGATGTCGTCCTCGCCAAGATACTCACCGCTCTGCACCTCGATGATGACGAGGGGAATCTTGCCGGGGTTCTCCAACCGGTGGTTCTGGGCGATGGGGATGAAGGTGGACTCGTTCACATTGACCATGTACTCCTCATCCCCGCAGGTCACCTTTGCGGTGCCGGAGACCACGATCCAGTGCTCGCTCCGGTGGTGGTGCATCTGGAGCGACAGCCGCTGCCCGGGGTTCACCTCTATTCTCTTGATCTTGTAACTGTTGTTCTCCTCAAGGACCGTATAGGTCCCCCAGGGGCGTTCGCCTCGTTCCAACACAGGATCTCCCTCCCGTCAGCTTTTTCTCGCCGGCCGCCGCTTTTCCAGATAATTTTTGAGCGCCTCGCGCCACTCTTCCAGTTCCAGTCCGGCATCGTGGGTGAGCTTGTCGCAGTCGAGGACCGAATAGAGGGGCCGCGGCGCCGGGCGTCCCAGCTCTTCAGTGCTCTGGGGGCGCACCGTCATCCCGACGCCCGCTTCGGCAAAGATCGCCCCGGCGAATTCGTACCAGGAACAGATGCCGCGGTTGGCGGCGTGGTAGGTGCCCCGACAGTTGTTCTCGATGAGTTCGGTGATGACGAGAGAGAGGTCCACGGTCCAGGTGGGGGAGCCGATCTGGTCGTCCACCACGGCGATCTCGGTCCGCTCCCCGGCAAGCCGCAACATGGTCTCCACGAAGTTCTTTCCCCCATGGCCATAGAGCCACTGGGTCCGGACGATGAGGTGATCAGGGTTCTCCCGGGCCTTTTTCTCCCCCAGGAGCTTCGATTTGCCGTAGACGCTCAGGGGATTGACCCGATCATCCTCTACGTAGGGTGCTCCCTTGGTGCCGTCGAAAACGTAATCGGTGCTCACCTGAACGAGGAGCGCCCCGATTTCCCGGGTCGCGACTGCCAGGTGCCCCACACCTTCCCCGTTCACGCGCATGGCGAGGTCGACATTGGTTTCGCACCCGTCGACATCGGTGTAGGCGGCGCAGTTCACCACCACCCGGGGCTTGAGGGTCAGGAGCACTCGACGCACCGATTCCGGCGAGGTGATGTCGATCTCCTCGATGTCCACCCCGCGCACGTCTCCCGGCAGCACCCGCATGAGGTCCTGGCCGAGCATCCCCTTGGCGCCGACGACGAGAATCATGACTCTCCTCCATACTGTTTCTCGTAATAGTCCCGATAGGCCCCCGAGGTGACCTCCTCGACCCACGCGCCATTGGCCAGATACCAGTCAACGGTCTCGGCGATCCCCCGCTCGAAGGTGTAGGATGGCTCCCACCCGAGCTCCCTCTTGATCTTTGCGGCGCTGATGGCATAGCGCCGGTCGTGGCCCAGGCGGTCCTTCACGAAGGTGATGAGCCCCCGGCTCTCCCCCTTCGGCCTGCCGAGCCTCTCATCGAGGAGATCACAGAGGAGTTGGACGATGTCGATGTTGAACCACTCGTTGTTTCCGCCGATATTGAAGACCTCCCCCGGCTTCCCCCCCTTGAGGACCGTCTCGATGGCCGAGGAATGGTCCTTCACGTGGAGCCAGTCGCGGACGTTCCTGCCGTCGCCGTACACCGGGAGGGGCTTGTTGGCCACGATGTTGTGAATCATGAGGGGGATGAGTTTCTCGGGGAACTGGTAGGGACCGTAGTTGTTGGAGCAGCGGGTGATGAGGGCCGGGAAGCCGTAGGTCTCGGAGTAGGCCCGCACGATGAGGTCGGACCCCGCCTTGCTGGCCGAATAGGGGGAGTTGGGAGCCAGCGGGGTCTCCTCGGTGAAGTAGCCGGTTTCACCGAGGGTGCCATAGACTTCGTCGGTGGATACGTGGAGAAACCGGAACCGCTCCACGGCCTTCGCCTCCCGGTGCCGGCGGCTCTCCTCCAGGAGCACCTGGGTACCGAGGACGTTGGTGCGGACAAAAATCTCCGGGCCGGTAATGGAGCGGTCCACGTGGGACTCGGCGGCGAAGTGGACCACCGCCTCGATCCGCTCCTCGGCCAGGAGTTCACGGACCAGTTCAGCGTTGCAGATGTCCCCCCTGACAAAGCGGTAGTCGGGGCTCTTCTCAACTCCCACGAGGTTCTTCAGGTTCCCCGCATAGGTGAGGATATCCAAGTTGACCACCCGGCAGCCGGGGTTGGCGGCCATGAAGTGGGTGATGAAGTTGGAGCCGATGAATCCGGCGCCGCCGGTGACGAGAATGGCGCGTGGAACAAACGTTTCAGGCATGGAAACCTCTCTTATCATACGATACGGCTGGAAGCCTGCCGGACCTAGAATACCCTGACCGTCCCCAGCGACCCGATCCCCGCCAGGTTGAAGTTCACGAAGAAATCCTTCGTGTCGACCCGATCCCGGTAGGTGACGCTGACACTCCAGCACTGGTGCCGGTATTCAGCGGAATAGAACGACTCCAGGAAGTCCTTCTTGTCAAAAGAGTAGCGGGCAGCATAGCTCAGGAACACCGGCTTCAACAGGGCAACGGAGGCCCTCCCCTCCAGGTAGTCTACCTCATCGCGGGCGAAGCGGTAGGTCACCCCCACGCTATTGCCGCGTTCATCCTTTGCGTCGGCGGAAACGGCTGTTGTCGAGATGTTGTCATCATACACATTGAACCGGCTGTCAAGGGAGAGGGATACCTGTTTCAGGGGATTGACCCTGGCCTCCAGCATCACGTCGGTAAAAGGACGCTTATTGTCCACGAGCGTCAGGAGATCGCGCCGATCGCCGCTGAAGTCGTATCCCTGGGAAAGCCGCAGATAGAGCAGCTCCCGGTACTCGTCACTGCCTCCCGGACCGGGGAACTTGCCGGTCACATAGTTGGCCAGGGAGTAGACGACGCGGTTTTCGTGAACGAGACGGTCGTTGTAGTCGAAGAAGGGAAGCCCCTGCTGCTGCCGGTTCTGCACGAAACTGTACCGTACCTCGGGGATCAAAACATGGCGAACCTTGGGAATGGCCGCGTATCCTGTCTCGTAGACCCGTGCCAGGGTTGACGAGAGCGCCCCTCCCCCCGTGAAGAGGCCCATGCCGTGGTGGCCGTCGGCCTCCGGAAGATTGTTAGGGTCATTGGGGGGGACGTCAAAGGCATTGTAGAGCCGAAGGCGGTAGCCGGCCCATGCCGTAGCCTCGATAGTATCGAAGGGCTTCGCATAGGCGGTCAGGACCGGGTGGATATCGAGCCGTTGCCCCTTGATCCCCTCGCTGCGGTAGAAGTTGGTGAAGCTCGATTCGTGGGATATGAAGAGCGGCGTACCGAAGAGCCGCTCCCTGACACCGAAGAGGCTGATGACCGGGAGTTTCTGAAGCGTCTTGCGGTTGTCGGGAATTTCCTCGCGCAGATCCTCCACGTATTTGAATTCTCCGACGAGCACCTGCCTGTGGAACTGTTTGGTGAGGGAGAGGGACGAATCGAGTTGGTTCCGGTTGTAATCCCCGGTCTGTTCGGCGAAATCACGGTAGAAGTTCCGGTCGGTGACCAGGTTGATATTCGACTTGATGTTGAAGGTATCGGAAATGTTTTCCTGATGCTTCTGACTCATGTCCCCCCGGAACCGCTGCTGGTTGGAGTCGTAGATGGCATAGCCGCGGAAACTCCCTTCGCTTCCCCGCTTCCGGATGTAGCGGTAGTCAACGCCGAGTCCTTCACCGCGCTTGCTCTGGATGTCGAGATTGATGGTGGCATCCTGGCTCGGGCTGATGGCCCAGTAGTAGCCGAGGTTAAAGGTGAGCCCCTTCTTGCTGGAGTTGCCGCCGCGGGGAGTAAGAAAGCCCGACTGCCGCTCCGTCCTTACCGGAAACACGATATAGGGGAAATAGAAGATCGGCACGTCGCTCAGGTAGAAGAGAGCGTGCTTGCCAGTGGCGTATTCTCCAAGGGTGACATTCACGTCAGAGGCCGAAAACTTCCAACTGGGTCGCTCGGCGTCGCAGGTGGTGAAGATTCCTTTCTCGAGCCGGTAGCTGTCGGGGCCCAGCTTGTACATCCGGGCGGCGCGGATGTGAAAGTTACCCTTCCTGATGAAGGCGTTTCCCTGCTCCACCTCTCCCGTCTCATCCTCGTAGTTGATCCGCAGCCGATCAGCGCGCAGCATGTCGCCATCGCTCTTGAGGGACACGTTTCCCAAGGCCTCGGCTTCATTGCGATCCGGGAAGAGGAGCGCCTTGTCCGACAGGAGCGTCATCCCCCGTCCCCTTATCCGGACGCTCCCCGCGGCCTCGATGCGGTCCTGGGCCGCCTCGTGGGTGAGGGTATCCGCCTCCACATGGATCGGGCCGCCCGCGTCGCCCTGGGCCAACGCCGGTGCCGGCGCCGAAAGGAGAAATGGCGCGAAGAGAAGGAGGTGTCTGTATGAATAAATTCCCATGGGTAACTGTCGCTTATCCTCGGAAAGGTTCGAACCGCTGGGCGAGAAGCGCCGACCGGGCCTCTCCCACCGTAAAGAGGGAGCCGCAGACAAGGATCAGATCATCGGCTGCGGCCATGCCGCAGGCCATGGCTAGGCCTTCGGGCACACGTCCGCCGTCGGCAGCGGAAACGCCCAGCCGGCGGCACAAGGCGGCAAGCTCGGCCGAGGACACCCCCCGCTCCACCGCCGGGGTAACCGCCACCACCTTGTCAGTCAGGGGAAGGAGCGGCCCGAGGATTCCGGCAACATCCTTATCCCCCATGACCCCGACCACCACGATCAGACGCCGGCGCGGCACTCCCGCCAGGGATTCGGCCAGGGCCAGGGCACCTGCCGGATTGTGGGCCCCGTCAAAAATGATCCGGGGGGGACCGGCAAAATATTCCATTCTCCCCGGCCAGCGGGCTTGTGAGATACCGGCGCGGAGCGCTTCATCCGCAAAGGAGTAGCCGACGGAGGTCAGAAGCTCCGCGGCAGCAAGGGCAGTCGCCGCATTCACGGCCTGATAACGCCCGCCGATCCCCGGCGTGAGGCCGGTCAGCGCCCGTCCCATCCCGTGGTAGTCGAGCCCATCCGTTCCCCAGGATGCGCTGAAATCGCTGCCGAAGCACGCCAGGGGACTGTTGAGGGCCTTGCTCCGGTCCTTGATAACGTCAAGAACCTCCATCGGTTGATCCGCAAGCACCACCGGCCTCCCCGCCCTGATGATTCCCGCCTTTTCCCGCGCAATTTCCGCCGGCGAATCGCCTAGCCACTCGCAGTGGTCAAGGGCCACGGGGGTAATAACGGAAAGGATGCCGGAGGCAACGCTGGTGGCGTCAGAGCCTCCCCCCATCCCCGCTTCGAGGATGGCGATATCCACCTGCTCCTCGGCAAAGTGAAGGAGCGCCATGGCGGTCACAATCTCGAAAAAGGTGGCGCCGTCCGGGGCGGCCGCCATGACCTGCCCGGCAAGGCGGGAGACCGCAGACTCGGCAATCTCGGCACCGTCAATGCGAATCCGTTCGGTGAAACGGGTGAGATGGGGAGAGGTGAAGAGGCCGGTCCGATACCCTCCCGTGGTCAGGATGGATGACAGAAACGCCGCCGTTGATCCCTTGCCGTTGGTCCCGGCCATGTGAACGACCCGCAGTCGCTCGTGGGGACTACCGAGCCTCTCCAGAAGCGCGGCAACGCGCCCGAGCCCCGGTTTGATCCCGAAACGCCGCAGACCGTAGATATGTGCCAGCGTCTCCTCGTAGGTCATGACGGGCGGGATTATACGGGAAGAGAGGGGGAAAATCCACCGCTTTGACCCAAAACGAGGCAGGGGCGGATAGAATACCTCCGCCCCTGCCGGTCAAACGCTCGCGCTCTCTCCGCTCAGCCGCGGTAGAGCATCGAAAGGATCTGGGCCAGCTTTGCCCGCATATCTTTACGCTCCACAATCACATCCACCATGCCGTGGTCCAGGAGATACTCGGCCCGCTGGAACCCCTCGGGAAGCTTCTGGCGGATGGTCTGCTCAATGACCCGGGGTCCGGCAAAACCGATAAGGGCCTTGGGCTCGGCCATGTTTATGTCGCCCAGCATGGAAAAACTGGCGGTGACGCCGCCGGTGGTGGGGTCGGTGAGGATGGAGATGTAGGGAAGACCCAGTTCCTTGAGTTTCGCCAGGGCCGCAGAAGTCTTCGCCATCTGCATCAGCGACAGGATGCTCTCCTGCATCCGGGCGCCGCCCGACGCAGAGACGATGATGACCGGAGTCCGCTTCTCGATCCCCCGCTCGATGGCGCGGGTGATCTTCTCCCCCACCACGCTTCCCATGCTCCCCCCCATGAAGGAGAAGTCGAAGACGGCCAACTGGACCGGGATAGCATCAATTGCCCCCTCGCCACAGATGACGGCGTCACGGGAGCCCCCCTTGGCAACCGCCTGCTGAATACGATCCTGATAGCTCTTGGAATCCTTGAAGTTGAGGACGTCCACCGACGTCATACCGGCATCAAGCTCCTTGAAGCTGCCCGCATCCAGGAGCAGATCTATCCGCTGCCGGGCCGAGACCCGGTAGTGGTGGCCGCACTGGGGGCAGACATTGATGTTCTTCTCCAGATCCTTCGTAAGGAGGTTAGCCTTGCAGCTCACGCACTTGGTAAGCAGCCCCTCGGGAACCTTAACCTTCTTGTCTGCCGCGCCCGGCGCCTTGTCGCGTTTGAACCACGCCATCTCTTTCACTCCGTCGGAACAAGCAACGCCCCGGATATTTTTAGTAAAAATGAAGTCCTCTGGTACCAGAAATCGACGACAAAGTCAATTGCCGTATCACCCCCGGTCCACTGCCTGCTTCAGCGATGAGACAAAGGTTGCCAGTGCTCCCCTGAGTTCCTTACCCCGGTGCTTCTCAAAAAGCTTCACGATGGCGCTGCCGACCACCACGCCGTCGGCCGTGGCAGCCACCTCCCCGGCCTGTTCGGGGGTGGCGATGCCGAATCCCACTGCCACCGGCACCGTAGAGCGCTCCTTGATGATGTTCACGTTGTTGGCCACCGATGCCTCTATGCCGCTGCGGACACCGGTCACGCCGGTTACGGAGACATAGTAGATGAAGCCGCGGGCACGAGTGGCCACCGTGCGGATCCGCGTCTCGTCAGATGTCGGAGTGAGGAGAAAAATGACGTCGATCCCGTGCCGGTCGGCGCACGCCTTGAACTCCCCCGCCTCTTCGGGGGGAAGATCCACCAGCAGGACGCCGTCGACCCCTGCCGCGGCCGCATCGGCGGCAAACCGTTCAAGGCCGTAGCTGAAGATCGGGTTGAAGTATCCCATCAGGACGATGGGGACCTGGGTGCGACCCCGGACAGATTTTACCGTAGCTAAAATCTTCGACAAGGTTGTGCCGGCGGCCAGGGCACGCTCGGAGGAGAGTTGAATCGTGGGGCCATCGGCCATGGGATCGGAAAAGGGGACGCCAAGCTCGATGACATCGGCGCCGCTTTGCGCCATGAGAGGAATCAGCTCCTCTGTCGTTGCAAGGTCCGGATCACCGGCAGTGATAAAGGTCACAAGCGCCTTTCTCCCATTTTTTTTCAGTTCAGCAAATGTGCCGGCAATTCTACTCATTGTTAGACCTTTCGGAGGTGGTGACAACTCTATTGCTGGCCCTAGCCCTTAGGCCCTGCTTCCTGATTTTCCACCTTGAAGCTGTTCATCTCTCCCTGAAGCACTTCAAGCTGGCGGGAGAGACGGGAGACCGAGTCCTCCATCATCTTGGCTGCCCCAAGGTTTGTATCCGTTGACTCCTGGATGTTTTCAACGGCGCGGATAATCTGCTCGCTCCCCCGGGTCTGCTCGTCGCAGGCCCTCTTGATCTGGCGGATCATGGTGGTGATATTCTCCGTGGAACTGGCAATGAAGTTCCCGACTTTTGCCTGCTCCTTGGTGGAGACCCTGACCTGGGAAGTGAGCCCCTTCATCCGCTCGGCAGCCCCCATGATCATGTCGCTCCCCTTGCTCTGCTCACGGGTGGCACTAGCGATCTGGCCGATCATGTCGGAGACCTGCTCCATGGCCTCCCGGATCATCTGGCTCCCCTTGGCCTGCTCCATGGTGGCCCGTGCGATGCTTTCCACCTGATCGGTGGTCTCCTTGACCCCGGTGACGATCTTGGCAAGGGCCTCGCCCGACCGCTGCGACAGGATCTCGCCGTCGGCGATGCTCTTCTCGGCCACCTCGATCGCCTCCACGGCCCGGGCGGTTTCGTCCTGGACCCCCTTGATGAGCTGGGAGATTTCCCGTGTGGAACTGGAGGTCCGTTCGGCCAGCTCCTTGATCTCGTCGGCCACCACGGCGAATCCCTTGCCGTGCTCCCCTGCCTGGGCGGCAATAATGGCGGCGTTCAACGCCAGGAGGTTGGTCTGCTCGGCCACTTCGTCGATGACCGAGAGGATGGCGCCGATATCGCTGACCCGCTCCGAAAGGGTTTCGATCACCTCGGAGGTAATCCGGGACGAGCGCTTGATCTCGCTGATGCCCGCAATGGTGGCCTCCACCGAGGCTTTGCCCGTTTCGGCGTCGCGTCGGACCCCTTCGGAAATGGCTGCGGACTCCATGGCGTTCTTCTCAACCTGCTTGATGGTGCTGTCCATCTCGGCCACCGAAGAAGCGGTGGACGAGGTCGCCTCCATGAGGCTTGAGACACTGCCGCTGATCTGCTTGATGGAGGCCACCATCTCCACGACCGAGGAACTCACTTCCTCCACGGACTGGGCCAGGGCCTCCGCGTTCAGGGCCACCTCTTCGATGCTTGCGGCCATCTGCAGGATGGATGATGACGTTTCCGACGCCGAGAGGGAAAGACTGTCGACCCCCGCGGAAACCTCCTTAATGGAAGCATTGATCTCGGTTACCGCGGAGGATGTCTGGGAAACCCCTTCGGCCTGAACCTCGGCTGCGGCGAGGACCCGGCGGGAAGCCTCGAAGATGTTGGCCGAAATCTGTCCCACCTCCACCAGGGATCGATTCACCTTCTTAACGAGTTCGCCGAGCTTCTCCAGCATGGTATTGAAGTCATCGCCGAGTCGGCCGAGCTCATCCTCCGACGTAATGGGCACCCGGGAGGAGAGATCCCCCTCGGCACCGCTCTTCACGGCCTTGACCATCTGATCGACCCGGCGAATGATGTTGCGGGTGGCAACAATGCCGAACGAAAAGGCAAGGGCCGCGGCACCGATAATCACGAAAATGAAGGTTATGGTTACGGAGGTTTTTATCCGCCCCGTTTCCTTCCCCACATCCTTCATCATCTCCTTGACCGTTTCGATGAGGTCGTCGATATCACGGGCAACAAACTCGCTGGCACCGGAAAGCTCCGAGATTAGGCGGGACTCGGACAGCGTGGACGGAGTCTGTTGGCCGGCAATTACAGCGGTTTTGTATGCAATGATCTTCTCGGCAACCTTTTCGTATTCGCCCCACGTCTCGATGAGAGTCTCGGCGTGGGATTCCATGACGCTGTCCTTGGGTGCCGGGTGGAGCCCCAGCGTCTCGTCCCCCTTGAGGAGCCCCTTGGAGTAACGGCGGATGAAATCGCGGTTCTTGGTATATGAGTCGGTGTGCTCCTTCATTCCCTTTTCGTCAAGGTGCCCCATCAGGCCCTCAAGGAGGTCCGCCCGGACGGTCCGCTCGGCCGACTGGAGCTGGAGCGCCACCTTCTGCTGATCGTACCGTTCCTGCAGGACAGTTCCGACACGGCTTGAAACCATGCTGATGCTCCGGATGCCGATCAATCCGGTCACCGCCACGATGACGGCCATAATGATGAAGGATCCGATGAGCCGTACGCCGAGTTTCATATCCTTGAGCATAACAGTGCCCCTGCGCATGAAAAATTTAATAATCAACTGGTCTTGATATAACAGCCAAGGTCTGATTTTTCAAGCGAAAAGAGGCTCCCGACGCGGTTTCCCGAGTTGCCGGGGCTACGCCTCGGACCGCTTGGTTTCAAGCTCTTCCCAGCGAAGGAGAAGTTCCTCCAGCTTCTCTCCCAGATGGGCGAATTCCGTGGAGAGGGCCGCAATCCCCCCCGGTGCCCCGGCATAGGCGGCCGGGTCCGCCAGGGCGGCCTCCACTTCGGCCGTCCGGAGCTCCAGGTGGGCGATCTCCGCCTCGACCCGCTCGAGCTCCTGCCGTTCGGCAAAGGTGAGCCCCTTCTTGCGGGGCCGTTCGCGTACCGCTTGCGGTGCCGCAACGGGCCTGCCACTCCCTCCCTTGCTCTCTTCTTTCAGGTTTTGTGCTCTCAGCTCCCGGTAGAGGGTGTAGTTCCCTTCGTAGAAGACGGCCCTCCCCTCTCCCTCGAAGGAGAGGATGCCCGTTGCCACCTTGTCGAGGAAAAAGCGGTCGTGGGTCACCATGAGGATACAGCCGGGAAACCGGGTCAGGGCATCGTCCAGAAGCTGCAGCGTCGGGATGTCGAGGTCGTTGGTGGGCTCGTCCAGCACGAGGAGGTTGGCGTCGGCAAGCATGAGGCGCGCCAGGATGAGGCGGCTCTTCTCGCCACCGGAGAGGGTGGCGATCCGCCGCATCCGGTCCGACGGCGGAAAGAGGAACTCCTCCAGGTAGCCGATCTTGTGGCGCCGTTCACCCCCCACCGTCACGTAATCCCCCTCACCGAGAAAATCATAGAGGGTCTGTGACGGATCGAGGATTTCCCGGTTCTGGTCAAAGTAGGCGATGCGGGTCTTGGCGCCGATTACCACCGTCCCCCCATCGGGCGGCTCCTCCCCCATGATCATCCGCATCAAAGTGGTCTTGCCGCAGCCGTTGGGGCCAATGATCCCGACCCGGTCGCCGCGCTTCATGAGGAAGGTGAGGTCGTCCACCAGGAGCTGTCCCCCCAGGGACTTCCGCACCCCCTGGAGCTCCATGATGGTGCCCCCCAGGGTATCGCCGGGGGTGAAGGCGATGGTCGTCTCCCGGGCCGTCTCCACCCGGGCGCGGCCCTCCAGGTCGTGGAACCGGTCGATGCGGGCCTTCTGCTTGGTGGTGCGGGCCTTGGGACCCCGCTGCATCCAGGCGGTCTCGTTCCGAAGGAGATTCAGGAGCCGGTCGTGCCCCCGGGCCTCCTGGGCCAACCGCTCCTCCCGCTGGATGAGGTAGCTGGAGTAACCGCCGCTGTATGCAGTAATCAGGCCCCGCTCCAGGTCCAGCATCCTCCCCACCACCTGGTCGAGGAAGTAGCGGTCGTGGGTTATGAGGAGCACCGCGCCGGGATAGGCCATGAGGTGCTCCTGGAGCCACTGGACAGTGTCGGCGTCCAGGTGGTTGGTGGGCTCGTCCAGGAGGAGGAGATCCGGGGCCTGGAGGAGGAGGCGCCCCAGGGCCACCCGCCGCTTCGTCCCGCCGGAGAGGTCGCCGATCCGTCGGCTCCGGTCCGGGATCCCCAGGTGGGTCATGATCTCCGCCACCCGGTGATCGGTGTTCCAGCCGCCATGGTGCTCGATCCAGGTGGCCAGTTCCCCCTGGCGCTCCAGCAGCCGCTCATGGTCCGGCGACGGCTCGGCGAGTTGAGCCGTCACCCCCTCGTACTCGGTCATGACCCGCCGGATCTCCACAAGACCTTGCTCAATCTCCTCGCCGATGGTGAGTCCGTCGTCAAGGAGCGGCTCCTGGGAGAGGTAGCCGATGGACGCGCCGCGGCGCGTCATGATGGTGCCTCCGTCCCGCTCCTCAAGCCCCGCAAGGATCTGCATGAGGGTAGACTTGCCACAGCCGTTGACGCCGATGAGCCCCACCTTCTCCTCCTCGCCCACGGCAAAGGTGACACCGTCGAGGACCGTGCGGGAGCCGAAACTCTTGGCGAGCCCGACAACATCGATGACATTCATTGCCGGAAACCTTTCAGCAAGTCGGTGACACCCTTGAGAATACCGGAAGTACGGTAGCGCTCCGGCACGGCAAACTCACTCTCCTTGCTCACCGGCACCGTGGTGGTGCCAAAGGGGGTTTCCACCTCGAGCCCGGCGTTCAGCCGATAGGGAATCTTATTCTGGTCTGGCTGGCGCTTGAGGATTTCCCACAGGTCTCCGTAAGCGACCTTGAAGGGAAGCCGCACATCAGTGGCCTTATCGGCGGGGAACTCGATCCGCTCGCGCTTCCCCCCCTTGGTGAGCGGGAGCGCCATGACGTTCAGATCATAGGTGTAGCCGTTCAGGACCAGGGGAAACGAATTGGGGTTGGTGACCGTCAGGAGGAACTCGAGCTCCACCCCCTCGACGCCGATCCCGACAACATTCAAATCCCTGACTTTCACTTCCGGCTTATCCAGAATCAGCGAACAGCCGGCACAGAAAATCAGACATACAACCAAAATCAACAGCTTTCTCATGCAACCCTCCTGACATCTCCGCGATTTGCTCCCCCACCTTACCACATCCGCACGCCTCACCGGAAGAATTCAGCTCCCGCGAGCATCGACACGCAGCACGAAAAAGGGCGGACTCCTTGCGAAGTCCGCCCTTTCGTTACGGGCTGTCCTGCTCGCCTGCGGCAGCGCTATGAGACCTTGGCGAACGAGAAGCGCAAATCCGCGGCCCGGACGTGGAGGGGAGTGCCGAGCTCCCTCAGGATCTCGCGCTGGTAGCGGCGGCGCTTGATTTCGTAGGCATCGGCTTCGGGACCGACGCCGCAGTAGAGTTTCTTTGCCCTCACCAGATTGCCGCGGGCCATGTCGAGCTTGGTGGCCAGCTCTCGAACAGCGGCCTCCGCGCATTTTTCGTCATTGACCATCTCGTGGGGGTTGAATCCGTGGCTCTCTGCCCGATAGGGCATGAGCTGCCAGACACCGAGGGCACCCTTCGAGGAAATCGCCTTCGGGTCGAAGCCGATGGAACCGGTTTCGGCCAAGGCCAGTTCGGCAAGGTCGAGGGGCATGAAATCGGTACCGAGGGTTTTCAGGTAGCAGAGGGATGCGAGCCGGTGGGCCCGCTCGGGGGTGGTGCGTCGCGCAAACACCGTGGCAATGGCCCGTGCCTGTCGTTGACGTTCATCCAACTCGATACCCTGGTCCATGAGCCGACGGACTTCCAGGTCAACACCGGATTCGCTGAGGACCACCGTGACGGGGTCCCGGCGCAGAGCGGTCTGGTTGCAGGAAACACCAGTAAGCATCATGACTGCCGATAGGAGGATCATTTTTTTCATAGGCGTTTTTTGGGTCGGTTTTTGAGGCTTTGCCGGACGGTCAACGAAACGGAACGGGACATGCGCGACGAACGCGCAGGACCGGCACCGGCCAATAACTCCTTTCTTTGATGTAGAGACGACTGGATTTCCAGGTCTCCCGGTTGTGCGACAGAGTCGCCATGGTCCAAGAAAATAGCTGACGTATATCTTTAATGAAACACTTTCAACTCAGAAACGGCAAAAGGACCCAAAGTGGGTCCTTTCCCCGTGTCCGTTCTATTTTACGGACGAATCGTGTTATACGGTAAAACAGATAGCAATGTCAAGCTATTTTTTTATATTAGCCTGTATTTTCAATATGTTACAAAGGCATTTTTTCGGCATAGTGTTCATTTTTACAATTACTAAAACTGTACCCCCATGGCGTCGGCCACCGTGTGGATATCCTTGTCCCCCCTTCCCGAGAGGCAGGCAACGATGGTCTGCTCCTGTGGCAGCGTCGGCGCCAGCTTCACCACGTGGGCGATGGCGTGGGACGACTCCAGGGCCGGCATGATCCCCTCCTCCCGGGTCAGGAGCGTGAAGGCGTCCAGGGCCTCCTCGTCGGTGACCGACACATACTCGGCCCTCCCGGAATCCTTGAGCCAAGCGTGCTCAGGGCCGACACCGGGGTAGTCGAGGCCGGCTGAAATGGAGTGGGCATTGGCTATCTGGCCGAACTCATCCTGAAGGAGGTAAGTCTTGTTGCCGTGGAGAACGCCGACCGTCCCGGCGCACAGGGGCGCCGCGTGGGCGCCGGAGGCGATGCCGTGGCCCGCAGCCTCCACGCCGACCATCCGGACCTCCCGGTCATTGAGGAACGGATAGAAGAGCCCCAGGGCGTTGCTGCCGCCGCCGACGCACGCCACCAGCACATCGGGGAGCCGCCCCTCGATCTTCTTGTGCTGGGCCTTGGCCTCCCGGCCGATGACAGACTGGAAGTCCCGGACCATCACCGGATAGGGGTGAGGCCCGGCCACGGTGCCGATCACGTAGAAGGTATTGTGGATATAGGTCACCCAGTTCCGCATGGCCTCGTTCATGGCGTCCTTGAGGGTGGCGGTGCCGGCGGTCACCGGCGTGACCTTCGCCCCCAGGAGCTTCATCCGGAAGACGTTCAGGGCCTGGCGCCGGATATCCTCCTCCCCCATGAAGACCTCGCACTCCATGCCGAAGAGAGCCGCGATGGTGGCAGTGGCCACCCCATGCTGGCCAGCGCCGGTCTCGGCGATGACCCGCTTCTTCCCCATCCGCTTGGCCAGAAGCCCCTGGCCGATGGTGTTGTTCACCTTGTGGGCGCCGGTGTGATTCAGGTCCTCGCGCTTCAGGTAGATCTTCGCCCCCCCCAGCTTCTTCGTGAGCTTTTCCGCGTAGTAGAGGGGATTGGGCCGCCCCACGTACTGACGGAGGTAGTAGTCGAACTCCTCCTTGAACTCGCGGTCGTTCCTGTAGTGGTTGTAGGCCTTCTCCAGCTCCAGGAGCGCCGGCATGAGGGTTTCCGGCACGTAGCGGCCGCCGAACTGGCCGAAGTGGCCCTGTTTGTCGGGTAATTTCATGTATCCTCCATTGTTGTATTCGTAATTGGTCACATTGGCTGATATCCAGGAACTGAGGCTGACCATTCTCGCACATCAGGGAAAGCCCCATCAAGGGGCGGTTATCACCGTAAACCGGTCATCAAGGATATCCGCCAGGAGCGGCCGCACATCCTGCCAAGCCAGTCCGCCACCGCCGCACCCGGGACGGGGGACGATGATGCGGGTCCACCCCTCGCGGTCTGCCAGTGCCCGGAGCTCTCCCGCGGAACGCCGGATGAGACGCAGGTCGGGAGTTGCCCAAGGGCTCTCTTCAACGGGGAAGCTGACAAGACTGTCGCCGATGGCGTGAACGTGGTTGCCCCCTTCGGACAGCAACCCACCGAGACGCAACGGCAGATCGGGGAAATGCTCCCGGGCCTGTCGGGCGCAGCCGCGGCCCAGGACGGCCTCTCCGTTCTTCATCAGGTGACCGTTGGTAGTGATGCAGATAATCGCCTTTCCGAGGTGATCCCAGATGTTGCCGGTTGTTTCCTTCATTGGGGAATCCTGTGGTTAACGGCTGCGCGGTTGACTCGTCAGGGCAAGCTTATTCGCCCAGTAGGTGTCCAACGGCATTGTTGAATTAAGTTCAAATCGAATCACTTTCAGGGGCTGACTCCCTTCTCAAGGTTTTTCGTCATTAGTCAGGCTTGGTAGAGGAATCCCTTTTTTCAAATGATTCATAATCGGGACACTGCCCCAAAAAGCAAGTAATCCTGCAACCATGAAAACCCAACCATACAATGAGCCAAAGTGCCTAAACAAGAACACATAACCTGCTAATGATAAAATTCCTCCAATACTGTTCACAACTCCTATTCTGAGGTAAGCTGCGTCTGGTATTTTCACATTAGCTTCAAACAAATTAGTATAAAAAAGACAGTGAAGATGAAACGGTAATGCCGCGGCTAAAAACCATAATGATATAGACAGTGATTCTGTTAATTTTTCACGGGTTACATAGGCTAAAATTGTCGCAAATCCAGCACCAGCTAAGCCACCAGTTAATAGTTGCATTCGGTTTTGTTTCTCTGCCGTAACATCGACTATGTACTCTTTGGTCTTTTTATCATTTTCATTTTTATTCATACAATTTGCCTCATATGTTCAACCGCCACAAGGCGCACCAGCGCATCAGCGTATGTGTGCCGCCGTCTGGTTGAATTTTAGTTATTTGCCTTAGAAACAATTTTCATCGCTTTATCAGTTAGTTCTGGCACTGATTTTAGAGCTGCGATTGCAGGGTGCATTGAAGCTATTTTCTCTATCATGTTCACGACTTGGTTCGATGCCTGTTCAATGCGTTCTGTGTTAACTTCTTTTTTACTAAAAGTCTCCACTGGAATTTTGTGTGGCTCAAAACATGGAATACCATTCACAAGCAGTTGAAATTTGTAGCCTACAACTGCACTTCTGTCATCTGAAAACCAGCCATTTTCCCCGTGTACTTCCTTGTACGGGTACGTTATTACCGAAAGACTATCATTTCGAGTCTCTTTGGTTTTTGATTTGAATGCAAAAAACGTCACTACGCTTCCTGTTAGAAATCCCACGATTCCAGCAAGGATAATTTCAACTGACATGCTAGTTTCCCCTGTTTTTTGTGTTGTTCAACTCGTAAATCACCCGTTATCTTTATGGGTCTTGGCTATATAGATATAGATGGAAGCCAAGTGGGAAATTGGGGACCCTCTCCTGTTTTCGCTCCGTCAGTGCAACTCAGCACAGCCAATCTCCGTTCAAGGCCTCCAGTTCGGAGATGCCAGACACATGGCCGGCAGGGCGATGATCCCTTCGGAAAGGGGCCAGGGTTCTCCCGCCCCATGGCAAACAACGTAAAGACGATCCAGCCCAAGAACTTCCCGGGCCGAACGCATCGACGGGGTTACCTTGGGTGACCGCGTCAGCTTGAATTCGAACCTGATATTCCGCCCGTCTTGCCGGATCAACAGGTCCAGTTCCGCGCCGGTATGCACACCCCAGAAGTACGCTTCATCGCGCCGGGCACCGGTTCGGAATACCATGAAATTTCGGAATCCCAAATCGAAATTTCATGGTAACCAGTCCCTCAATTATCAAACGACAAAAGGGGATGGAAATCCTTCCGTCCCCTTTTCCGATAGATTGTCCCGCCCTTCCAGTCCTCTACCCCTTAGCCCGCCGAATGAACTCCCGGACCTTGGCCCCATCTTTCCGGCCCGGAGAGCTTTCCACGCCGCCCGAGACATCCACGGCATAGGGCATCACCGCTTCCACCGCCTCCCGAACATTGTCAGGGGTGAGTCCGCCGGCGAGGATGACCGGGCCGAACTCCTTGGCTGACTTCGCAATGTCCCAGTTGAAGGTGAGGCCGGTGCCACCGTAGGCGGTGGGGGAATAGGCGTCCAGGAGGTGGGCCGCAACGCGGTAGTGGCGGATCGGGTCGAGGCTCGTGATGTCCTGCACTCGGAACGCCTTGATCACCCGGCGCTCCACGGCATCGCAGAACTCGGGGGGCTCGTCGCCATGGAGTTGGACAAGATCAATGCGGCAGCGGACCGCCGTTTCGTTGACGAATTCGAGGGGACGGTTGACGAAGAGCCCCACCGTCTGGATGAACGGCGGGAGTGCCGCGATGATGCCGGCAGCCTCCTCAGGTGTCACGTGGCGGGGGGATTGTTCGTGGAACACGAAGCCGAGGGCGTCGGCGCCGGCCTCCACCGCCATGAGGGCGTCCTCCAGGGACGTTATGCCGCAGATCTTGACGCGAATCATCCGTTTACAGGTCCACCTTCGGCAGCCGCGCCAGTGACTCCCGGATCATCTCCTCGGGATACTCGAAATCCTCCAGACCGCCGGAGAGGTAGGCGTCGTAGGCCCCCATGTCCAGCTGGCCGTGGCCCGAGAGGCAGAAGAGGATGGTCTTTTCCTTCCCCTCCTCCTTGGCGATGACCGCCTCGTCAATGGCGGCCCGGACGGCGTGGGATGACTCGGGGGCCGGAACGATCCCCTCGCTCCGGGCGAAGAGATGGGCCGCCTCGAAGCAGGCGGTCTGCCGGTATGACTTGGCCTCGATGAGCCCCGCGTGGTGCAGCTGCGACACCAGGGGCGATTCGCCGTGGTAGCGGAGGCCCCCGGCGTGGATCCCTGGCGGCATGAAGTCGTGCCCCAGGGTGTACATCATGGCGATGGGGGCCATCTTGGCTGTGTCGCCGTAGTCGAAGGCGTAGACCCCCTTGGTGAGGGTCGGGCAGGAGGCGGGCTCCACGGCCAGGCAGCGGACGTTTTTCCCGGCGGCCCGGTCGGCCAGGAACGGGAACGCGGTGCCGGCAAAATTGGAGCCCCCGCCGCAGCAGGCGATGACCACGTCGGGGTAGTCGCCGGCCAGGGCCAGCTGCTCCTTGGCCTCCTGGCCGATGACGGTCTGGTGGAGGCAGACGTGGTTCAGGACGCTCCCCAGGGCGTAGTTGGTGTCAGCGCGGGATGCGGCGTCCTCCACCGCTTCGGAGATGGCGATGCCGAGGCTCCCGTTGCTGTCCGGGTCGTGGGCCAGGATGGAGCGCCCGGCGTTGGTGAACTCCGACGGCGACGGGATCACGTTGGCCCCCCAGAGCTGCATCATGCTCTTGCGGTACGGCTTCTGGGTGCACGACACCTTCACCATGTAGACAGTGCACTCAAGGCCGAACATGGAACAGGCCAGGGCCAGGGAGCTTCCCCACTGGCCGGCGCCGGTCTCGGTGGCGAGGCGCCGGATGCCCGCCTGCTTGTTGTAGAAGGCCTGGGGAATGGCGGAGTTGGGCTTGTGGGAGCCGGCCGGCGACACCCCTTCGTACTTGTAGTAGATCTTCGCCGGGGTGCCGAGGGCCTGCTCCAGCCGCCGGGCCCGGTAGAGGGGGGACGGCCGCCAGAGCCGGTAGATCTCCCGCACCTCATCGGGGATCGGAATCCACCGCTCACCGGAGACCTCCTGCTCAATGATGGCCATGGGGAAGATGGGGAGGAGGTCGTCGGGGGTCACCGGCTGGAGGGTCCGGGGGTTGATGACCGGCGCCAGGGAACCCGGCATGTCGGGGATGATGTTGTACCAGTGGGTCGGGATGCGGCTCTCGTCCAGCAATATCTTGGTCTGCATCGGCTCTCCTTTGAGTCCGTAATTATCCCAACAGTTCCCGCAGCTTGGCCCCGATGTCCTCCTCCCGCATGAGGGACTCGCCGATGAGGAAGCCGTGGGCGCCGGCGGCCTGCAGGCGGAGGACGTCGTCGCGGGTGTTCACGCCGCTCTCGGCCACGACGAACCGGTCGGCGGGGACCATGGGGAGGAGTTGCTCGGTGGTGGCAAGATCCACGACAAAGGTGCGGAGGTTGCGGTTGTTGATGCCGATGAGGGTGCAGCCGGAGGCAAGGGCCGTTTCCATCTCCGGCTCGTCGTGGACCTCCAGAAGCACATCCAGGGAAAGCTCCCTGGCGATCCCGGCCAGTTCGCGGATCTGCTCCAGTTCCAGCATGGCGGCGATGAGAAGGATGGCGTCGGCCCCGGCGGCCCGGGCCTCGAAGACCTGGTACGGGTCATAGAGGAAATCCTTGCGCAACAGCGGCAGCCGCACCTGCTCACGGATCAGGGCCAGGTAGCGGAGGTTTCCCAGAAAAAAGTGCTCATCGGTCAGGACCGAGAGACACGCGGCACCGTTCTGCTCGTAGGTCTCGGCGATCTCCAAGGGGTCGAAGTCGGGGCGGATGAGACCTTTGGAGGGGGACCCCTTCTTTACCTCGGCGATGACAGTCGTCCAGCCGGAGGCTTGGCAGTCCCGCAGTGCCCGCTCGAAGCCCCGGGGCTGATCCTCCAGGTCGGCGATGCGGGCCTTCAGTTCGGCAAGGGGGGTGGCGGACCGGGCCGCAGCCACTTCGCCCCGCTTGTGTTCGACTATTTTTTTCAGGATGTCAGGGGTATCGGTCATGGGTCACTCGTTGGTGAGGGTGATGAGTTCTTCCAGTTTCGCCAGGGCGCGGCCCGAATCAATGGCCTCGGCGGCGAGGCGGATACCCTCGGCCGGGTCCATGGCCTTGCCAGCGGCCACGAGGGCATAGGCAGCGTTCAGAAGCACCACGTCCCGCCTGGGCCCCGTGGCCCCTTCCAGGATGCTGCGAACGATGCGGGCGTTGCCTGCGGCGTCGCCGCCCCGGAGATCACCGGGAGGACAGGAGGCAAAACCGAACTCCTCCGGCGTGATGGTCCTCACCGTCACCCCTTCCCGGGTCACTTCGGCGATGCGGGTTTCGCGGGTCAGGGTAATCTCGTCCATGCCGTCCATGCCGAAGACCACAAAACCGCGCTTGCAGCCAAGCTTGTGAAGGACATGGGCCAGGGGCTCCACGAGATCCTCCCGGTAGACGCCGAGGACCTGACAGTCGGCGCCGGCCGGGTTCGTGAGGGGGCCGAGGATATTGAAGATGGTCCGGATGCCGATCTCCTTCCGGGGGCCGATGGCGTGTTTCATGGCGCCGTGGAGGGCCGGGGCGAAGAGGAAGCCGATGCCGATCTTCGCGATGGCTTTCTCCACGGTTTCCGGGGTCACGTCCAGGCTGACCCCCAGGGACTCCAGCACGTCGGCGCTGCCGCAGGCCGACGACACGGCCCGGTTGCCGTGCTTGGCCACCTTCACCCCGCAGGACGCAACCACGAAGGAAACGGTGGTGGAGATATTGAAGGTATTGGTGCCGTCCCCGCCGGTGCCGACCACGTCCAGGATCGTCTCCTGGTCGATGTTGATGTCGTCCCGGTCGATGTCGAGCACCCCCTTACCGACCCGGATGGGAGTGGCACGGTCCCGCATGACCCGGGCCGCGCCGGTGATCTCCGCCACCGTTTCCCCCTTCATCCGGAGGGCGGTGATGAAGGAGGCGATCTGGGCCGAAGTAGCCTCGCCGGACATGATCTGGTCCATGACTTCGATCATTTCGGCTTCGGTAAGATTGATCCGCTCGACAACCTTGGCAATTGCTTTCTTGATCATTGGGTTCACCTGTAGGGGCGCCGCTTGCCGCGCCCTGCTTGGAAATGGGCGCAGCAAGCGGCGCCCCTACGACCGTGTCATCTCCAGAAAATTCCGCAAGAGGTCCATCCCCCCCTCGGTGAGGATCGACTCGGGATGGAACTGGACCCCCCAGACCGGCAGATCCTTGTGGGCAAGCCCCATGACCTCCCCCTCCTCCACCCAGGCGGTGATCTCAAGGCAGTCGGGAAAGCTGGCCCGTTCCACCACCAGCGAATGGTAGCGGGTGGCGTTGAAGGGGTTGGGAAGCCCCCGAAAGAGCCCCTGGCCGTTGTGGTGGATGGGGGAAGTCTTGCCGTGCATGAGGGTGGAGCTGCGGACAACCTTCCCGCCAAAGGCGGCACCGATGGACTGGTGGCCGAGACAGACGCCGAGGATCGGAATCTTGCCGGCAAAGTGCCGGATGGCGGCGACGGAGACCCCCGCCTCCTCGGGTGAGCAGGGACCGGGTGAGATGACAATGCGCTCGGGCGCCAAGCGCTCAATCTCCTCCAGGGTGATACCGTCGTTGCGGTAGACCCGCACCTCCTCCCCCAGTTCGCCGAAGTACTGGACGATGTTGTAGGTGAAGGAATCGTAGTTATCGATCATCAGGAGCATGTCAGTCCAACCCCTTTTCCGCCGTCTCGATGGCCTTCACCACCGCCATGGCCTTGTTGACCGTCTCCTGGTACTCGGCAGCCGGGTTCGAGTCGGCCACGATGCCGGCCCCGGCCTGGAGGTGCACCATGCCGTCGCGGATGACGAGGGTGCGGATGGCTATGGCGAGATCCATGTTGCCGGAGAAGGAGAAGTAACCCACCGCGCCGCCGTAGACCTCGCGGCGGACCGGCTCCAACTCGTCAATGATCTCCATGGCCCGCACCTTGGGGGCGCCGGAGAGGGTGCCGGCAGGGAAGGTGGCCCGCACCACGTCGAAGGCGTCCTTTCCCTCGACCAGTTCCCCCTCCACGTTGGAGACGATGTGCATCACGTGGGAGTACCGCTCGATGACCATGAGCTCCGACACCCGGACGGTGCCGTTCCGGCAGACGCGCCCCAGGTCGTTGCGCCCCAGGTCCACGAGCATCACGTGTTCGGCCCGCTCCTTGGGGTCGGCCAGGAGTTCCTCGGCAAGGTGCTCGTCCTGCTCCGGAGTTGCGCCCCGGGGGCGGGTGCCGGCGATGGGGCGAAGCTCCACCCGCCCCCCCTCCTTGCGGACCATGACCTCAGGGGAGGCCCCCACCACCAGGGTGTCGTCCATGCGGAGGAAGAACATGTAGGGAGAGGGGTTCAGGGTCCGGAGCACCCGGTAGATGGCGAGGGGTTCCACGGTCAGCTCACCGGAGAAGCGCTGGGAGAGGACCACCTGGATGATGTCCCCGGCCCGGACGTACTCCTTGCATTTTTCCACCGCCGCCTCGAAGGCTTCGCGAGGGACGTTGGACGAGAAGGAGACGGTGCGCACCGCCGGCGCCGCCGGCATTGCCGGCAGGGGGGCCCGGAGTTTGGCGATGAGGGCGTCCACCCGGGCAATGGCCTCGGCATAGGCGGCCTCGGGAGCCTGTCCATCCTCCAGATGGGCGTTGGAAACCACGGTGATCTTCTGCCGCATGGTGTCAAAGATCAGGATCGTGTCGGTGATGACGAAGCAGGAATCCCAGGCCCCGATGACGGCCGGCTTCTCCGTGGGAAGCCGCTCGAAGTGGCGCACCATGTCGTACCCCAGATACCCCACGGCGCCGCCGAAGAAGCGGGGGAGTCCGGGGATCTCCACGGGCCGGAACCGGGCAAGGTACTCCCGCACAAAGCCCAGGGGGTCGTCGCTGGTCACAGCGCGGACTTGGCCGTTGGTGACGATCTCCACGGTGGTGCCGCGGGTCCGGATGACGGTGGCTGGATTGGAACCGAGAAAGGAATAACGGCCCCACTTCTCACCACCCTCGATACTCTCCAGGAGGAAGGAGTAGGAACCGTCGTCGATCTTGCGGAAGGCGCTGACCGGCGTGTCCATGTCGGCCATGATCTCGCGGCAGACGGGAATCAGGTTGCCTTGGGTGGCCAGGGACCGGAAGGTCTTGAAATCGGGAAAGTACACGGGAGGCTCCGCTCAAGGGAAAACAGACAGGGGAAATGCCCGGAAACGCTGTTTTTTAAAGGAGTTCAAACTAGCACAGGGGACGGGAGAGTGTCAAGGAACCGGGATGGTTACGGAAGGGCAAGGTAGAACGTCGCCCCCTCCCCTTCTTCGCCCCGGGCCCAGACACGGCCGCCATGCCGCTGCGCGATCCGCTGGACCGTGGCGAGGCCGATACCGGTCCCCTCGAACTCATCGGCTCGGTGGAGCCGTTGGAAGGGCCCGAAAAGTTTATCAATGTAACGCATGTCGAAACCGGCACCGTCATCACTGACGTAGATGACACGCTCGCCGTCGATTACGGTTTCGCCGAACCGGATGTGGGAGGATTCCTTCTTCCCCGTGTACTTCCAGGCGTTGTCCATGAGGTTGGCAAGGGCCACTCGAAGGAGCGTCGGGTCCCCCTTTGCCACGATACCATCGGCGATCTCGAATTCAACCCGCCGGTCCGGTTGGGACTCCTTATACTCCCGCGCCAACTCCCTCACCATCCGGCTCAGATCGACGGACTCCCGGCGCATGGCACTGCGGGAGACGCGGGAAAGATCAAGGAGATCGTCGATGAGCTGCCCCATTCGCCGGGAAGCATTCTTGATCTTCTCAAGGTAGGGCATCGCCGCTTCCGGCAGTGAAGCGCCGCAATCCTCCATGAGTGCCGCGCTGAATCCGTCGATGTGGCGCAGAGGCGCCCGCAAGTCGTGTGAAACCGAGTAACTGAACGATTCCAGCTCACGGTTGGCGGTTTCTAGCAGGAGGGTCCGCTCGTTCACCCGCTGCTCTAACTCCTCGTTGAGGCGACGGATCCGTTCCTCGGCCAGCTTCCGCCGGGTGATGTCGCGCAGAACAACCTGCACGGCCGGCTGACCGTTGAAGGTGAAAGGGATGCCGATCACATCGACGTCGACCACCGTGCCGTCCAGGCGAAATATCCGCTGCTCGCAGAGGGGAACCGGCTTGCGCTCCGCGTAGAGGCTCTTGATCCGTTCGGCCACCACCTCGCGGCTGTCGGGATGGACAAAATCGGTGATCGGGCGCCCCACCAACTGGTCGGAATGGTTGGCACCGTACAGCAGGAGGGCGGCCGGATTGGCAAAGACATAGCGCCCTTCGCAGTGGATGACGATGGCGTCGGGTGACGATTCCACGAGCAGGCGGTACCGCTCCTCGCTCTCGCCCAGATGATCCTGGCTTGTCTGATACTCGTCGATCTGCTGACGCAGTTCCTCCTCGGTCATGGCGAGTTCTTCGTTGCGGTCGCGCAAATCCCGCTCCCGCCCACGGACCGCGTCGGTCATGGCGCTGAAGCTGTCCACGAGTTCGTCGACCTCGCGGAAACTAGGAGGAGGCGGGACAAAGGCGTAATTGCCCCGGGCGATCTCCCGTGCACTGGCCACGAGCGCCGTCAAGGGCCGCAAAACCACGGCCCGGCCGCAAAGCGCCAGCAGGATGGCCAGAAGGATGGTCGACACGGCGCCAAACCAGAAAATCGACTCGATCCGCTTGACGGGAGCCAGGGCCTTTGCAAGGGGGACCTCTACGATTACGAGCCACCCTGTCTCCGGCATCCGCACCACGCTGCCAAGCCGTTCCACACCATCCACGGTATAGGTGTAGGTTCCGACCCTCCCCGCAACCCCGGCGCGAACGATCTCCATCCCTCCCAGGTCGGTCTGCCGCTGCACCAGCGTGTAGTCGTGATGCCCGATAATCTTCCCGAGCCTGCTGACGATAATAACCGAACCGTCGTCGTCAGGCTTAACCTGTTCGGCAATTCTGCTCAGAACCCGGAGCCCCACGGTGCCGACAACCGTACCTTCTCCCGCTGGCGCGGCGAACATCACCGCCGGATCGCCGGTTGCAGGCGAAAGGAATACCGTCGAGCGGCTGATTCTTCCCCGGTTGATCGTTTCGCGCAGAACCGGCAGATTCGACAGGTCCATGCCCACGTAAACACGCGGCGATGCCGACACATTCGGGGCAAAGGCGACATCGACAACCCTGCCGTGGCGGTCGACCAGATAGACCGACTCAAAGAGCCCGATGGCCCTGACTTCCTCCAGGAGCCGCCTGGCCTGTTCCCTGGCCTTGCCGTCCTCCCGTTCCATAACCTTGCCGATGTGCTCGATAAACCCCAAGGGCTCCCGGAGGCTTGCCGTCACCTCGCGGGCAACGCTGCGGGAAAGGGTGAGATTGGTGGTGCCCACATGATCGAGCAGGTTCTTGTGCTCGATCATGAGAGCTATCATACCTACCGCGATCACCGGAACAACCGCCGCAACCAGCAGGGCAACCAGCAGGGCATTTCTGAAAGTCGGTTTTTGTTTCACGGTTTCTCCAACGTCCATAATGCCTTCAGGCGCACGGTCATCAAGGAATGACTTACGCTCGCCGAAACGATCAAGACCAGAATGACAATACAAATCACGTGAGAAATTGCTCCTGAATCGTGCGCAATACCTCGGCACTGCAAAGAAAACAGTACAAATTCACAAAACAGTTTCAATTAGTAGCACACTCCTCACTTACTTTCTAGATATTGAGAGGATGTCACGCTTGCCCTATCATCCCCCTTGAAATTCGTCCCGACGATGATTAGGTTAAGGACCACGCAACCACCACACCGACACAAAGGAGAAGACACATCCCATGACGAAGACCACCAAGAAATTCGAAACCGAGGTCCAGCAGCTCCTCGACCTCGTGATCCACTCCCTCTACTCCAACAAGGACATCTTCCTCCGGGAGCTCATCTCCAACGCCTCCGACGCCATCGACAAGGTCCTCTTCGAGTCCCACCAGAACGTGGCGGTCATCGAGGGGGAGCCGGAAGGAAAGATCAAGCTTATTCCCGATAAAGAGGCCGGCACCATCACCATCCGCGACAACGGCGTCGGCATGACCCTGGAGGAGGTGGAGAAAAACATCGGCACTATCGCCCACTCGGGGACCAAGGCGTTCCTGGCGAACCTGAAGGAGCAGAACGTGGCAGAGCACCCGGAGCTCATCGGCCAGTTCGGGGTCGGCTTCTATGCCTCGTTCATGGTGGCCGACCGGGTCACCCTCGTCACCCGTAGGGCCGGTCACGACAAGGCTGCGGGGGTCCGGTGGGAGTCCACCGGCGACGGCACCTACACCGTGGAGGAAACTGCCAAGGAGACCCGCGGCACCGAAATCACCCTCCACCTGAAGGAAGAGATGAAGGAGTACCTGGACGAGTGGAAAATCCGCTCCATCGTCCGGAAGTACTCGGATTACGTCCAGTACCCCATCGTCATGGACGTGACGCGGACCGAGGTCCCCAAGGGGGTGAACGGCGAGGAGATCGAGGGGGCCGGCACCATCGAGAAGACCGTGGAGGAGACCCTCAACTCCATGAAGGCCATCTGGACCAGGGCCAAGAGCGAGGTGACCGACGAGGAGTACGAGGAGTTCTACAAGCACGTCTCCCACGATTTCGAGAAGCCCCTGAAGACCATCCACTACTCCGCGGAAGGGGTGAGCGAGTTCAAGGCGCTCCTCTACCTGCCGGCCCACAAGCCCTTCGACCTCTTCATGCCCGAGCGCAAAAAAGGGGTCCAGCTCTACGTTCGCCGGGTCTTCATCACTGACTCCTGCGAGCAGCTCATCCCCGACTACCTCCGCTTCGTCAAGGGGGTGGTGGACTCCAGTGATCTACCGCTTAACGTTTCCCGGGAGATCCTCCAGGAAGATGTCCAGATCAAGCGGATCCAGAAGAGCCTGGTGGGCAAAATTCTCTCGACCCTCTCCGAGATGCGGGAGAAGGAGGCCGACGACTATCTCACCTTCTACAAGGAGTTCGGCCAGGTGCTCAAGGAAGGGGTCCACTTCGACTACGCCAACCGGGATAAGCTCCAGGACCTCCTCCTCTTCGAGAGCACGAAGACCGACGCGGGGGAGTTCACCTCCCTCAAGGAGTACGTGGAGCGGATGCCCGAGGGGCAGGAGGAGATCTACTTCATCACCGGCACGAGCCGCGCAGCCCTGGAGCAGTCCCCCCACCTGGAGATCTTCCGGAAGAAGGAGTACGAAGTCCTCTTCCTGACCGACCCAGTGGACGAGTGGGTGGTACAGGGGGTCACGGAATACGGCGGCAAGAAACTCAAGGCCGTGGACCGGGGCGACGTCATCCCCGCCACCGAGGAGGAGAAGAAGGAGCAGGAGGCCAAGCGGGAAGAGGCGGCCAAACAGTATGGCGACCTTCTCTCCTTCGTGAAGGAGAAGCTTGACGCGCGGGTCAAGGAAGTGCGGCTCTCCAGCCGCCTCACCGACAGCGCCTGCTGTCTCGTGGCCGACGAACACGGCCTCAACGCCAACATGGAGCGGATCCTCCGGGCCATGAACCAGGATGTCCCCGACTCGAAGCGGATCCTGGAACTGAACCCGGACCACCCGATCATGCAGGTGATGGCAAACCTCTTCGGCAAGGACAAGGCCAACCCGCGGCTGGCCGACTACTGCGACCTCCTCTACGACCAGGCCCTCCTCACCGAAGGCTCCCCCATCACCGACCCGCTCCGGTTTACCCGGCTCGTGGCGGAGCTGATGGTGGCGGACGGTAAGGCGGCTGCAGGGGAGTAATTCAGGGGATATAACTGAACAAAGGGGAGTCGGTGACGGCTCCCCTTTTCCGTTGCATGGATTACACACCTTGACAGGGCGCCCCACCGCGCTAGACTTGCTTCGTCGTAATCACTAACGAAGGAGGAACCCGCAAATGGCATGCGACATCACGTCCCACAAAATGCACATGTGTGCCCTCAAGGCCGAGGGATGCAGCGACGAAATTGCGAGCCTTTCCGCATCGCCCACCGTCAAGTGCGGCAACTGCGGTGCATTGGCCAACTCACCCGACAACGTCTGCAACCCTGTCCCCCTCAAGTGATCAACCGGCATCACTATGGATGCCCTGCATGCGGCCCGTGACCTTATGTGCGGGCCGCTTTTTTGTGTGCCCACCGATCATCTCCCCCCTCTTCCGTCGACCGAAAGGAAGTTCCGCTGCGGGCGGTAGCCTCCCGCAATTCCCGTCACATCAGTCCCACGATGATGAACTGAGGCGGCATCCCAGGCTGAAAGGTGAGGCACGGAACTTGCTGAGCCATCTCCTGATATGCGAATCAGATTGCTCAGACTCTGCGCAGCCGCCCTGCTCTGCATCCTGGCAGCCGCTCCGGACGGCCGGTGTCGACAAGACCCGGACCTGGCTTCACCTCCCACCGTTGACAGGGTGGTAGTCTACAAATCGAAGCGGCTGCTGGAGTTGCGCAGCGGCCAGAACCTGATCCGATCCTACCGGGTCGCACTGGGAAGAAACCCCGTCGGCCCCAAGGTAAGAGCCGGTGACTTCCGGACTCCCGAAGGAGTTTACCAACTCGACCGCCGCTCCCTCCAGAGCCGGTTCTTCCGATCGATCCACATCTCCTACCCCAATGCCGCGGACATCGCCGCCGCCCGGAAGCAGGGAGTTTCTCCCGGAGGAGACATCATGATCCATGGTCTCCCGGCCGGATTCGAGGACGTGGGCCCGCTTCATGCCACCCAAGATTGGACCAAGGGGTGCATCGCCGTCACCAACACCGAGATGACGGAAATTTGGCACCTGGTGCAAAACGGCACCCCGATCGAAATACTGCCTTGACCGCGAAAAAGAAGGATTGACCGGCGTCACCTACGGGGCAGCAGCGAGCGCCACCCACCAGGAGAACACCACCCCCACGGCACTGGCAACGGCCAGCACCGCATTGAGAGCCGGACCGGGCTCCCCGAACCTGCCGATCAGATATTCCGCCACGGCGCCAAGCGCTATCCCCCACAAAAATCCAAACAGGTGCGCTCCAAGGTCGGTGTGTTCGCCTTCCGTGCCAAGGACCGCCAGGAGGGCCAGGCCGGCGGCAACCGGGAGCGGCCACCGTCTCTGCAGGTGATGGCGATGGCGCACCACGCTGCTTGAAGCGAGGATGCCGACCGCGCCGAATACCGCGGTGGAAGCTCCGACCGAGATGTGGCCGGTGGAGTGAAGTAATGCGTTGACGAGGTTCCCGAGGATTCCCGAACCGAGGATGAGGCTCCAGGCGAGGCCCGGCCCTATTTCGCGGCAGAGGAGGATGACCAGCACCCCGCCGATCGCAAGATTCCCCACGAGATGCGGCAGATTCGCATGGAGGGTGAGGGCGGTTACTGCGCGCCACCACTGACCATCCATGATCTTTTCGGCATCGGCGCTGCCAAGGGTAAGCCAGTCGAGCGGGGGATGACCGGGAAGGGTGACATCAAGCCGGGTGATGTTGTGAAAGGTGGCCAGGAGAAAGAGGACTGACAGGGTCGCCAGGACATTCCCGTTCATGGTCCTGACCGGTGGTGCCGGCGGAGGCCAGTTGCGGTTTTCCTCTTCAAAGAGGCGCACCTCCTCCACGGCCCGGTCGTAGAATGACGCCGGCACCACCACGTGCCATCCGTTATCGCTCCGAACAATGCGGCAATGGACAGCCCGGGCCTCAAGGACCAGCCCCCAGAGTTGGGCCTTCCCCTCTTCCAATGCTCCCGGAGCCACGGGGAGCCACAGTTCCTGGCGAAGTGCGGTATGTATGGTCTCCAACTCCATAAACGATAGTCTAATCATTGCGAAGCCTGATTGCGACCCATGGGCGAGAAAAAAACGGTCGACTAAAAATAACCAGTACCGGCTTTGAACGCACAGAGGCTCAATTGAATGCTACTATTGCATTCATGACCTCTCCCGATCTCATCAACGACCCCATCCCGAAGCTCCTCACCCGGCTCGCCGTGCCGGTGGGGACCGGCTTTTTTTTCAACACCATGTTCAATGTGGTGGATACCTTCTACGGAGGGCTCATCTCCACCAGGGCGCTGGCGGCACTCTCCCTCTCCTTTCCCCTCTTTTTCATCATCCTGGCCATCGGTGCCGGCACCTCCATGGGAGCCACGGCCCTCATCGGCCACGCATTGGGGAGCGACCAACGGGAGGAGGCGGAGCTCTTTGCGGCCCAGGCCGTCTCCTTCGGCGTCATTCATGCCCTCTTCATGACCGTGGGAGGACTTGCGGCGGCGCCGGCCCTCTTCAGGCTCATGGGGGCATCGGGCGACTACCTGGATCTGGCCCTTGCCTACATGGATGTCATCATCGCCGGTACCGTCTTCTTCGTCGCCAACTATCTCCTCAACGCCATGCTCAACGCCTCGGGGGATACGAAGAGTTTCCGCAACTTTCTGGTGGCGGGATGCTTCCTGAACATGGCTTTAGACCCCTGGTTCATGTACGGAGGGGTGGGCGTGCCGGCCCTGGGGATACGGGGCATTGCCCTGGCCACGGTGGTGGTCCAGGCCGTGGGGAACGTCTACCTCCTGGGTCGGGTGCGGCGGACGGGTCTTTTGTCGGGGCGCTCATGGCAACTCCTCATGCCTCGGCGGGAGCCGTTTCGCCGCCTCTTTGGCCAGGGGATTCCGGCAAGCATGAATATGCTGACGGTGTCGCTGGGGATCTTCGTCATCACCTGGTTCGCGGGGCGGTTCGGCAAGGAGGTGGTTGCTGCCTACGGCATCGGCACCCGCATCGAACAGATCGTGCTCCTGCCGGCCTTTGGGCTGAATGTGGCGGTCCTCTCCCTCGTGGCCCAGAACTTCGGCGCAGGGAAGCTTCGCCGGGTACGGGAGACCTTGACGAGGGCGCTGCGGGCGGGGCTCCTCTTGATGACAGGAGGGACGACGCTGGTCTTTGCGGCGGCCGAGCCCCTGATGAAGCTTTTCACCGCCGATCCGCTGGTGGTTGCCCACGGGGTCACCTTTCTCCGGGTGGAGGCGTTGTTGCTGGGGGCCTATGTGATTCTCTACATGAATAATTCGGCGCTCCAGGGGCTGCAGCGGCCGGCCTTCGCCCTCTGGATCGGGCTCTTCCGTCAGATCATTGCGCCGGTGCCGATCTTCTGGCTCCTGGCCCTGGTGCTCGGCTGGGGGCCCCCCGGCATCTGGTGGGGATTCTTTCTCGTCACCTGGAGCGCGGCGATAGTGTCAGTCCTCTACACCCGCCGGGTGCTGCGGCTGGCAACCGAAGAGGCCGACGCGGCGATCATGCAGAACGGCGGCAACGGCTCCCCCCCTTGACTCCGGGCCGCTTCCCGCTACCCTTTACCCATGCCCGAATCAATCCTCGCCACATTCACCGTCAAGCGCCTGGAGATCATCGCCCCGGACGGGACCGCCGACGAGAGCCTCGTCCCGGACCTCTCGGGGGACGAGCTGCGGCGCATCTACTACCTGCTCCTCCTCACCCGCGCCTTTGACGGCCGCGCCCTGGCCCTCCAGCGGGAGGGGCGGATCGGCACCTACCCGTCGGTCCTGGGGCAGGAGGCGGCCCAGGTGGGGAGCGCCTTCGCCATCCATGAGCGGGACTGGGTATTCCCCTCCTTCCGGGAAATGGGCGCCCACCTCACCCTCGGCTATCCTCTCCACCAGCTCTACCAGTACTGGGGAGGAGACGAGCGGGGACTTCGCACCCCCGACGGCATGAATATCTTTCCCATCTGCGTCTCCGTCGGAACCCACATTCCCCATGCCGCCGGGGCAGCCCTGGCCGCGAAGCTCCGGGGTGACCGGATCGCCGTGATCGCCTATTTCGGCGACGGCGGCACCTCCAAGGGTGATTTCCACGAGGGGTTCAACCTGGCGGGAGTCATGGGGCTCCCGACGGTTTTCATCTGCCAGAACAACCAGTGGGCCATCTCGGTGCCGCTTTCGGCCCAGACCGCCTCCCGATCCCTTGCCCAGAAGGCCGTTGCCTACGGCTTCGACGGCATCCAGGTGGACGGCAACGACGTCCTGGCCGTCTACCGTGCCACCCGGGAGGCCCTGGAGAAGGCTCGAGGAGGCGGTGGCCCCACCTTCATCGAGTGTCTCACCTACCGGATGTCCGACCACACCACCTCCGACGACGCCAGCCGGTACCGTTCCCCCGAAGAAACGGAACAATGGCGGGAGCGGGACCCGATACTGCGCTACGAGCGGTTCCTGGCGAAGCGGGGACTCTGGAACGAGGACTATGCCGCCGAGATGAAGGGAAAGGCGGGAGGGGAGATCGACGAGGCGGTTCGGCGCTACGAATCGGTGCCGCCGCCGGCGCCGGGGGAGATGTTCGATTTCGTGAGTGGGGAGTTGTCGGCGCGGCAACAGAGGCAGCGAGAAGAGGCTTCTCCATGACCCAACTGAACATGGTTCAAGCCATAAACCTCGCCCTCCGGGAGGAGATGGCCCGGGACGACCGGGTGGTGCTCCTCGGGGAGGACGTGGGGAGGGACGGCGGGGTCTTCCGGGTGACGGAGGGGCTCTTCGAAGAGTTCGGCCCGGAGCGGGTCATCGACACTCCCCTGTCGGAATCGGCCATCGTGGGTGCGGCGGTGGGCATGGCGGCCTACGGCCTTCGCCCCGTGGCGGAGATCCAGTTCTTGGGGTTCATCTACGCCGCCTTCGACCAGCTCTTCACCCATGCCGCCCGCATCCGAACCCGGTCCCGGGGACGCTTCACGGCACCGCTGGTGGTTCGCACCCCCTACGGGGCCGGCATCAAGGCGCCGGAACTCCACGAGGAGAGCACCGAGGCCTTTTTCTGCCACATGCCGGGAGTGAAGGTGGTGGTCCCCTCGGGGCCATACAACGCCAAGGGGCTCCTCATGGCTGCCATCCGCGACCCCGACCCAGTCCTCTTCCTGGAGCCGACCCGCCTCTACCGGATGGTGAAAGAGGAGGTGCCCGAGGGTGAGTACACCCTTCCCCTCGGGAAGGCCCGCATCGCCCGGCCGGGAGGCGCCGTCACCGTCGTCGCCTGGGGAAGCATGCTCCAGCGGGTCATGAAGGCCGTCGAGGGGTACGACGCCGAGGTGATCGACCCCATGACCCTCTCTCCCTTCGACGGGGAGACGCTCCTGGATTCGGTGAAGAAGACGGGGCGGCTGGTAGTGGTTCACGAGGCTCCCCTCACCTGCGGCCTCGGCGCCGAGATCGCCGCCACGGTGGCCCAGGAGGCGATCCTCCATCTCCGGGGACCGATCATCCGGGTGGCCGGCCCAGACGTGCCGGTGCCGCTGGCGAAGCTGATCGACCACTACCTTCCGTCGCCGGAGCGGATTCGGGCGGCGCTCGATGAAGTGCTGCAGTACTGAGGAGCGACCCATGCCCTTCGATTTCAAACTCCCCGATCTCGGTGAAGGGATCACCGAAGCCGAACTGAGAAAGTGGCTCGTGAAGGAAGGCGACACCGTTCGCGAGCACCAGCCCGTGGCCGAGGTGGAAACCGACAAGGCGGTAGTCGAGGTTCCCTCCCCCCGTGGCGGGCGGGTCGGCCGGCTGGCGCGGCGCGAGGGGGAGACGGTGGAGGTGGGCGCGACGCTCTTCACCATTGAAGAGGAGGGTGAGGCCCCGCCGGAACGGCCCAAATCAGTAGGAATCGTGGGGGAGCTCCCCGAGGCGGAGGAGGAGCGCGAGATCATCGCCACCCCCCTGGTGAGGAAACTGGCCCGGGAACGGGGTATCGACCTGGCCACGGTCCGGGGAAGCGGCCCCCGGGGAAGCATCACTCCCGACGACCTGCAACGGATTTCTCCCTCTTCCGCTCCCCAGCCCACGGAAAGTTTCAGCCCCGTGAAGCTGGTCCCCCTGCGGGGGGTGCGCCGCGCCGTGGCACGAAACGTCATGGCCTCCCAACGGAACACCGCCTTCGTCACCGGCATGGAGGAAGCTGACATCACCGAGCTCTGGGAGCTGCGCCGCCGTGAACTGGGGGCCGTTGAAGCCCGGGGCGCCCACCTCACCTTTCTCCCCTTCTTCATCAAGGCGGTCCAGCACGCCCTGCAGCAGCACCCCTACCTGAACGCGACCATCGACGACGCGGCCGAGACCATCATCATCAAGCGCCACTACCACTTCGGCATCGCCGTGGAAACCCCCGACGGCCTCATGGTGCCGGTCATCCGCGACGTGGACCGGAAAAGCATCATCGAACTGGCGGCCGAAATCCAGGAACTGGGCTCAAAGGCCCGAAAACGGACCATCTCCCTCGACGAGCTGAAGGGAAGCACCTTTACCCTCACCAACTACGGCCACTTCGGCGGCGTCTTTGCAACCCCCATCATCAACTGGCCCGACGTGGCCATCCTCGGCTTCGGCCGCATCGGCGAGCGCCCCTGGATCCACAAGGGGCAGATCGCCATCCGCAGAATCCTCCCCCTCTCCCTCACCTTCGACCACCGGGTCACCGACGGGGCCGACGCAGCCCAGTTCCTCCTCAAGGTGGTCGCCTACCTGGAAGACCCGGCACTTCTTTTCATCGAAAGCACTTGACGGCTTTTTTGTGTTAAATTACTCGACAATACTGTCGTAATTATTTACACAACCCTCCATTTCTCGGTGGCAACGCCAACGAACCGTTGTCATATCGGTATGTTATCTATTGGCACATCACTTGTTAGAGAAGAGATAGCAACCGACCGCCGCGCCGCGGCACATCCAGTTCACGGAGGAACCATGAAACGCCTGATCGCCCTGCTGCTTCTCGTCGCTGCCCTTGCTTTCGTCCCCCGCGCAGAGGCGTTCTCCCTCTCCCTCGAACCCCCTTCGCGGACCATCACGGTGGGAGACACGGCAACCTTTACCCTGAGACTCTCGGATCTTACTTCGCCGATTTTCTTCACCGATTACGCCGTTTCCATTCTCTTTGACTCATCCATACTCTCCTTCGACTCAGCATATTTCATCACGGGCACAGGCACGGCAACTCTCCTTCCTGATAATCTCATTCTTGAGGGAGTCTCCCTTCTCACTGATCCTGTCTCAGCCCCGTTGGATCTGGCCTCTCTCACCTTCACAGGGATCAATACCGGGACAAGCGACTTGATAATTGCCGCCAACACTTTCGCGGACCTCAACACCTTGAATTTCTTCGAAGCGGATTCCGTCTCCAACGCACAAGTATCCGTTGTCCCTGAACCGGGCACCCTGATCCTCCTGGGCGCCGGCTTGGCCGGGCTGGCTGTCTGGCGGCGTAGACGCCCCTGAGGAGGAATACCGGATCCCCCCTCTTTTGACTTTCCCCTCTCCCACTTCAAGCTTTTTTCAGGCATGACTGACCGCCGCTCCCACCGGGGCGGCGGCACCCAATTTTCCCTTTCAGGGGTAATCATCGCGGTATCCAGCCCGTACCCTGAGCATCTCCGCTCCATCAATCTCTCCGTTTTCTGTTTCTTTTCTCCCCCCCGTCAATCGCCGTTTTTTTGATTCACATCATAATTTTTTCGACCGAATCGGTATACGGTAAGACCATCACGAACGAGGGAGGCGAATAATGGAACTGAAAAATGATCTCGGCACAACGGCCATCCAGGACGTCATCGAGAAACACCCTGAAATCGGCGAGATCCTGCAGCGCTACGACATCGGCTGCGTCACCTGCAAGGTGGGGATCTGCCTTCTGAAGGATGTGGTTTCCATCCACGGCCTCTCCAAAGAGGACGAGGCCCGGATCGAGCAGGAAATCAACGACTTCCTGACCCGGAAAGCGGCATAGAAGATAGAGAAGAAGACAGATTCCCCAACGCCCATACACAACTCACACGAAAAGGAGAACTCAATCATGGCAAATCTCGGTTGCGGCTGCCCCGGCAGCATGGCTCGCGTCATCGAAAGAGAAGAAAACAACACCGCCGAAACCACCGTCAAGCCCCGGTCGGAGCTTCGCCAGTGGCCGGTTCAACTTCACCTGGTTCCGCCGGCGGCCCCCTACTTCCGCAACGCCGACATCCTCATTTCGGCGGACTGCGTGGCCTTCGCCCTCGGCTCCTTCCACCAGGATCTCCTGAAGAACAAGGCCCTGGCCATCGCCTGCCCCAAGTTGGACGAGACCGGCACGTACGTGGAAAAACTCGCCACCATCTTCCGCGACAACGACGTGAAGAGCGTCACCGTCGCCATCATGGAAGTTCCCTGCTGCCGCGGCCTCGATCTCATGGTGCAGCAGGCCCTGGCCAAATCGGGAAGGGATATCTCCGTTGAAACACTCATCATCGGGATTGACGGAGAACGGAGGAACTGACCATGAAACGGGACATCACTCAGGCCCTGGTGGAGGAGCATCGGCTGATCCTCCGGATGCTGGCCCTCTTGGAGCGTAACGCCCCCCTCACTGCGGCGGGGCGATACACCAACTACCGTTTTTACCGGGACGCGGTCGATTTCATCCGAAACTACGCCGACCGCTTCCACCACGCCAAGGAAGAGGACATCCTCTTCGAGGCCCTCATAACCAACGGCATGCCTCGGGAGAACAGCCCCGTGGCTGCCATGCTCATGGAGCACGACCGGGGGCGGGCCTATGTGAAGGCCATGGAAGAGGCAGCCCTGGCCGCCGAGGGAGGCGACACCTCACGCACCGGCGCCCTGGCCGAGAATGCCCTTGCCTACCTGACCCTGCTCCGGGAGCATATCGACAAGGAGGACACCATCCTCTATCCCCTGGCGGAGCGGATCATTCCGGAGGGAAAGCGCGAGGGGATCGTCGGCGGCTACGAAGCGGCGGAATCCCGCACGCCGGCAGGCTTTGCGGAGCACTACCTGCACCTGGTGGAGCAGTATGAGGCGGAGGCAACCGCCAAGGCCGCCTGAGGGAACAACAGGATCGGCAGCACACAAAAAAAGCCCGGTTTCCCGGGCTTTTTTCTTTGCAGGTTGTCTCACGGTTATCTCACTAGTCACCGAACGTATGCGCCTCCGGAAGCTGCACTGGATCGCAGACATCGGCTGGGTCATGGGCTTTTACTCCGCACTTGCTGCAGGAAACGGTCGCATTGGCCGACAGGGAACTGATGGTTCCCGTATCCTCCATCGTGCAGAGCTTATCATGGGCTCTTCCGTGTCTCATGGTTCACACCTCCTTTGAGGTGAAGGCTAACCAGTTCTCCTGCTACAATTAAAGCACAATTCAAGATAAATTCAAATTCGAAACACAAAAGAAACACCAGCCCTCAAACGTTCAGAGACTCCCCTCCCCCAGCACCCCCATGACCCGCTCCAGATTAACCCGGGCCACGAGATAGTCGCGCCGTGCCCGGGCCAGGTTCCCCCGGGCCTGACGCAGGTTCAGCTCGGCGTCGTCCACCTCCAGACGGATCTTGACCCCCAGCTCGAATCCCTTCTCGGCCATCTGCAGAAGGCGCTCCGCCTGAACCACCGTACCGGACAGGGCTTTGACAATCTCCTCGGACTCGCGAACGGCATTGACCGCATCGCGGATTTCCAGGGCAACCGACTCCAGGAGCTTAGCCTCGTCGATCTTCATGCTTCGCCGTTCACTCTCGGCCTGGGCCACCTTGCCCCGGGTCTTGAGGCCATCGAACAGGGGAAAACTCAACTGCAGGCCCACGGTCCATATCTGGCCGCTCCCGGAACCATCCCCCACTTCCAGGTACCGCCATCCGTATTTCCCCGTCAGGTCCAGACGCGGCTTGTCGTCGGCGTCAGCCACCTTCACCAGTTCACCGGCAATGGAGAGGCGATGATTGATCTCCTTCACCTCGGGGCGTTTATCCCGGGCCACTGCAAGGGCTCTGTCGTAGGAGGGATAGGGAGTCAGCGCGGTTTCCAACGAGCCGGTCACATCCACCTCACCCTCCAGGGCCAGGAGGAAGGAGAGCCGGTCTCGGGCCACGCGGACACTGTTGCCGGCCCTGATCACATCGGGCATGGCATTTTGCACCGCAACATCCGCTGCCAGGACATCGTAGTCGGTGGCCACGCCGGCCGCATACCTGCGCTGGGCCTCATCCTGGTGCCGCACCTTCTGCGCAAGATTCTGGGAAGCAATGGCGTGCTGCTCCCTGGCAAGAAGGATATTGTAAAAGGCCACCGACACATCGCGCCAGGCGTCCTGCCGCGCCCTGCGAAGCTGCTCGTCGGCGGTGGCAAACCCCTTCTCCGCCGCCCGGATTGCCGCCCCCACCTTACCCCAGGTGTAGAGAGCCTGGGAAAGACCGAGTTCGGCGCCATAGATATCCTGGCGCACCGGCATGAACCCGCCCGCATAGGCATTCAGGCTCTCGTCGTGCTGGGTGGCGGCCTGTCCGGTGATCGACAGATGGGGAAGGGCGGCAGACCGTTCCTCCACATAGCGCCCCCTCACCTGGTTGTGGAATTCCTTTGCCTTGAGAATGTCGCGGTTGCGCTCCGCGGCCACCTCCAGGGCCTGGTCGAGGGTGAGGACCCGACGGTCGGCGGCGTCAGCCTCGGAAAGTCCGCCAGGGAGACACGGAGACACGGAGCAAAGCAAAAAAGAAACAATAACCACGTTCCTAATGAAGGTGTTTCTGAAGAGCCCTGATTCACGCATCGCCGGTCCTCCGCGCCTCAGTATCTCCGTGGTGGGTTTTCAGGGCCTTTTCACCCCGCCACTTTCGCCTGAGCCACAGTGCCAGATCGTCCATGTAAGTGTACATGACCGGCACGACGATAAGGGTGAGGAGCGACGAGGTGATGAGCCCGCCGATCACAGCCCTGGCCATGGGAGCACGTCCCTCGCCGCCGGCGCCGATACCGAGGAAGAGCGGCAGCATGCCGAAGATCATGGCCAGGGTGGTCATGACGATGGGGCGGAGTCTCGTCCGCCCCGCCTCGATGATCGCCTCCCGACGCGGAAGGCCATCCCGTCGTCGGAGAACCTTCGCGTAGTCCACCAGCAGAATGGCGTTCTTGGTGACAAGTCCCATGAGCATGATGAGGCCGATGAGCACCATGATATTGATGGTGTCGCCGGTCAGTTTCAGCATGCCGGCCATGCCGACGATGGAGAGCGGCAGCGACAGCATGATTGCCAGGGGCTCGAAGAACGACTCGAACTGGGCGGCCAGAATCAGGAAGACGAACACCACGGCCAGCAGGAGCGATTCTCCCATGTAGCCGAAGGATTCGGCCATGTCCTCGGCCTCGCCGGAGAAGTTGATGCTGTAACCCGGCTCCATGGTGATCTTCTTCGAAACCTCCTCCACCTTCTTCACCGCCGTGCCGATGGGGAGCCGATCCAGGTTGGCCGAGACCGTCACGAGACGCGACTGGTCGCGGCGATTCACCTCGGTAGGGGTGGCAGCGACGGTTTCGGTGCTGACGCTGGCCAGGGGGATCAGCTTGGTGCCGCCTGCGCCGTCGGGCACCGAGATCTTGAGGTCCCGCACCTGGGCCGGGTTCTCGCGCAGCCCCTCGGGAAGCCGGACCCGAACGTCCACGGCATCTCCGTCCTCGTCCTCGTAGGTTGTGACCGCCTCCCCCCCCACCAGGCGGGAAAGGGACATGACCACGTCGTTGCTGGAGACGCCCGCCGAGAGGGCCTTCTCCCGATCGACCCGGAGCCGGTACTCGGGGATGTCGTGCTCCAGGGTGGCGGAGATGTCGACGATCCCCGGGACGGTATACATCAAATCCTTGAGCTGGGCCGCGTACTTCTTGAGGAGGGCGATATCGTCCCCTTTCAGGTCCACGTTCAGGGGCTTCGCCGTGCTCGCAATGACCCCCACCTTTTCGATGGAAAAGGTGATGCCGGCCACCTGTCGCAGCCGTTCGCGCACCAGGCGCTCTATCTCGAACTGGCTCCGATTGCGGGCCGATTTTTCCTTCAGCTTCACATAGAGAAGCCCGTCGCGCACTGTGCCGCTGTCGCCGGCCCCGATGGTGGCATAGGAATGGTCGATCTCGGGAATGCCCTTCAGTGCCGCCAGCACCCGGTTAAGCCGATCTTCGGTTTCGGAGATGCTGGCATCGGGAGAGGACTTGAACGAAACCTGGAACTCGCTCGTATCCTCGTCGACCATGAATGATGATTCCAGGGTCCCCATGAGGGCAAGCCCCAGGAAAAAGGTGATGCCAGCCGTGGCGACCACCGTTTTGCGGTGGTCCAGTGCCCAGGCGATGGCGAGGCGGTAGCGGTCGGCGGTCCGGTCGAACCAGTCGTTGAAGGTTTCGAGCCAGCGGGCAAGTCCCTTCCGTTTGCCGTGGGCATGGATGGCCGGGTCGTGCCAGCGGGAAGAGAGCATCGGATCCAAAGTAAAGGAAACGAAGAGCGACACCAGCACCGCGAAGGAAACCGTGATGCCGAAGGGAAAAAAGAAGCGCCCGACGATCCCCTTCATGAAGGCCACGGGCACAAAGACCGCAAGAATCGACATGGTGGTGGCGAAAACCGCCAGGCCGATCTCGCTGGTGCCGAACCGCGAGGCCTCCATGTGGTCCTTCCCCATCTCCAGGTGCCGGACGATATTCTCCCGCACCACGATGGCATCGTCGATGAGGAGCCCGATGGCAAGGGAGAGGGCCATGAGGGTCATGACATTGAGGGTCATCCCCATGGCGTTCATGACGATGAAGGCTGATATGACCGAAATGGGGAGCGTCACCCCCGTAATGACCGTGGAGCGCCAGGAGTTGATGAACAGGAAGACAATGATGATGGTGAGAATGCCGCCGACGACGAGGGTCTCCTCCACGTCGGCCAGGGACTGGCGGGTCATGATGGAGCCATCGCGCACCAAGGAGAGTTCGACACCCGGGGGAAGCTCCCGCCGCACCTTCTCCATGGTACTTCTGACGTTATCCACCACCTCCACCTGGTTGGCCCCCGACTGCTTGTAGATGTCGATACCGATGGCCGGTGCTCCGTTCACCAGGGCCAGGGTCCGCCGTTCCTCTACCCCGTCGGTGACGGTGGCCACTTCCCCCAGGGTTACGGGGCGGCCCCCCTTCTGGGCGATGACCATGGCGCGGTAGTCGGCCACTCGGTCCGGCTTTCCCTCGATGCGGAGGGGATACTCGACTCCTCCCCGGGTGATGCGGCCAAGGGGAGTGTTGACGTTCTCACTCTGAAGCCCCGCCACCACGTCGTTTACTCCGAGCCCCAGGGCCTCCAGCCGCACCGGGTCCACGTGGACACTCACCTCGCGCTTGGCCCCTCCCACGACCTCCACCTTGCCGACCCCGGCCACGCCCTCGAAGCGTTTTCTGATCCGCTTGTCCACAAGCGTTGTCAGCTCCCGCTGGGAGAGGCTTCCCGACTGGAGCGCCAGGGCCGCCACCGGCAGGGCGTTGAAATCGATCTTTTGGATAACGGGATCTTCTATGCCGGTGGGAAGCTCCCCCCGCACGGAGTTGATCTTGGCCCGGGCCTCCTGGGACACCTCGTTGATCCGCTCCTCCAGCCGGAACTGAACCACCACCGTGGAGACCCCCTCCCGTGAATAGGAGAAGACGTGCTTTACCCCGGCGATCTGGTTCACCGCCTCCTCGATCCGCTTGGAAACCTCCCTCTCCACGGTCTCGGGGCTTGCGCCGGGATACTTGGTGACAATTGAGATGACCGGGAACTCCACATCGGGATACATCTCCACCGAGAGCCGCCGGTAGGAAAAGATGCCGAGGGTCACGAGCACCAGCATCATCACTGCGGCAAAGATGGGACGCTTGATGGAAAGATCGGAGAGGATCATCCGCTACTTCCTTCCGCCGGCAACGGAAACCGCATCCCCGTCCTTGAGGTTGAAGCCTCCACGGGCCACGATCTGCTCGCCGGCCCCCACCCCTTTCACGATCTCCACTGAATCGCCGCTGACGGCTCCGGTCTCCACCTGCCTGAGCTTCGCGGTGGTGCCGGCGACAACGAACAGGCTCCCCTTACGGGCCGCCGTATCCCATGTGGTCAAGGCCCCGCGGGGGACCTGAACCACCTTGGGCCGCTGACCGGTGATAATCCGTCCCTTGACGAAGAGCCCTCCCTTGAGGCGGTCTCCGTCATTTCTCACTTCGGCGATCACCCGCAACGATCGGTCGGCGGAGGAGAGCTCCGGATTGATGTACATCACCCTGCCCGTGAAGGTTTTCCCGGGGAGGGCGTCCACGGTGAACTCCAGCAGCTGTCCCACCTTGACCCGCGCCGAATCGGCCGAGGGCACGGTGACTGTCAGGTTAAGGACACGGTTGTCCACTATCCGGAATATGGGCTTGCTGGTGGCGGCATCGCTCGCCAGATCCCCCACGTTCACGTCCCGCAGGGCCACTACTCCATCGAGGGGAGAGACCACAAGCCCCTTTGCCTGCCGTGCCCGGGCCTGGCGCACCTCTTCCTGGGCCACCCGGATCTGGGCCTGGGCTGCCTCTATCCTGGCCTGAGCCGCGGCCGACTCGGTGCGGGCGTCGTCTACCCCCTGCTGAGTCGCGAGCCCCGACTCCTTCAGTTTGAGAATCCTGGTCAGCTCCCGCTCCGCCCGGTTTGCCCCCACCTGGGCCTGGGCCAAGCCGGCCCGGGCCGACTCCACTGACGCCTCAGCCCGCTTCACCATTGCCTCCACCTCGGCCACGTCGATCCGGGCAAGGGGGGTCCCCTTGCGGACCCGCAGCCATTCGGTCACATAGACCTGCTTCACGAGCCCCGGAATCTGGGTCTTCACATCGGCATAAAACTTCGGTTCAAGGCTGCCGGTCACCTCGACCCCTTCCACCAGGTCCCGGGCGGCGACGGCAATGACCTCCACCGCCACCGGCGGTTTCACCGCCATGGACTTTTTCGCTTCGTCGCCCTTGCAACCGGCAAGGGGGACGGCGAAAAGAAGCAAGGCATGCATGCATATTTTGGACACGTTCATCAGCTAACCCCTTCGACACCATCGGCAGTTAATGCAGCCTAATCAATGCACAAGCATACACTGATACCGCACCGGAAGTATAGTCTCACGACTATGACGGTCAATAAATTATCCCCAAGCGGACTGCACCCGATGAGCACAAAAAGGCCGGGAGAATTGAGTCTCCCGGCCTTAGCCCTTACCGTGCTGATCTATTTCCTTCCTTCACCACCTCACCCGATCTCCCGCACTGCCTCCAGCAGCTCGTCAATGCCGATACCGTGACGGACAACAACGCCGAAGCCGTCGCTGCCGTAGCGGCGATAGAGGTCGAAGAGGGGATGCCGCTCGCCCTGTTCGTCCTTGACGCTTTTCACGGTGGCTATCCCCACGTCGGCCAGTTGGGGATGGGAGCAGGAGTTGGGGCAGCCGCAAATGGACCAGGAGAGGCGTTCCCCCGCAGCCCCCAGAGTACCGGCAAGCTCCCGGGACACATCGCGGGTTGGCGAGAGTCCCATCTTGCACTCATGGTTGCCGGGGCAGATCCGGAAACAAACCCTCTCCGCCGGAGAATCGCCGCCGAAGCCGGCCGCCGCCAGGGCCCGGGCCGCATCATCGCGCCGTGCCCCATCATCGAGGATAAACAGGACATTCTGTTCCCCTGTGACGACCATGTAGCCCCCCGCATACTGCCGTGCGATCTCCGCAAGGTCAACAAGCCCCTTCGTCCTCAGTTCGCCGGCAAATATCCCTGCCGTAAGCCGCTCGACCGCTCCCTCGTGTGGGGCAGACGTCAGGGGGGTGGCAAGCCCTGCGCCGAGGGAAAGAGAGGGAATCGCCGCAACACGCTCCTGGACGAGTTTTACGAACTCCTCCCGACCCCGTTCCCGCACGAGATGCTTGAGTCTCTTGCCCTTGGGAGTCAATTCCCGGTACAGGGAAATGATCGCCTCGGCCAGGGGGATGAGGCGCTCTCCTGCAACTCCCTCTTCCAGAAGAAAGGATGCGTGGGGCTCCCGCCCGAGCCCTCCCGCGGCCCAAACATCATAGATGCTGTTCCCATCGGCTCCCTTCCTGAGGATGACGGAAAGGTCCTGGATAAGGTGCCGCCCGTCGCCATAGCCGGTGAATACCCCGATCTTGAATTTTTTGGGAAGCCCCTCGAACCGGGGGTTGTGGGTGAAGTGCGATAGAAGCCGGCGCGCCAGGAGTTGGGCAGCGCCATAGCCGGCATCGCCGGGCATGGCGCAGACCACGCCGCGCACCGCTCCGCCGCAGGCCCCCCGCGTGGTCAGCCCCACCGATGCCAGCATCCGCCATGCTTCTGCCAGGTTTTCCTGTTTCAGCCAATGGAGCTCAATGCTTCCCCGGGTAGTCAGATGAACCGAACCGCCGGCGAACCGGTCGGCGATCTCAGCCACCCTGAGGGCCTGTTCCGTGGAGATGATCCCAGCCGGAACCTTGATCCGGAGCATGAAATTGCCCGGTTGCCGTTGCTCGTACACCCCGTCTATCCGCACGCTTTGCGGGTCGAACACCATTGTTTACCTCTTTTGTCTTAAATTGCACCGCAATACAGAATATAATCTACACTTTTATTATCCTCAATACAACCAAAGATTGCCCGCAAAATAATAGCAACTCAAAATATGCCCGGACTCCAAATCACGTTCGGATTATGGCTTATATAACAATCCTTGCCTCGCCGCGCCGTTTCGCTATACTTGTCCGGAAATCCGCGCCATTGGAGGCCCCATGCAGCATCCGCCCCTCGACTCCATCCGCAACATCGGCATAATCTCCCACATCGACGCCGGCAAAACCACGGTCTCCGAGAGGATACTCTTCTACACCGGAGAAACCCACAAAATTGGAGAGGTTCACGACGGTGAGGCGGTCATGGACTGGATGCCCCAGGAGCAGGAGCGGGGAATCACCATCACCTCTACCGCCACGGTCTGCCGCTGGGGTGCATGGTGGATCAACCTCATCGACACCCCCGGCCACATCGATTTCACCATCGAGGTGGAGCGGAGCTTGCGCGCCCTCGACGGCGCCGTGGCCATCTTCAGTGCCGTGGAAGGGGTACAGCCCCAAAGCGAGTCGGTCTGGCGTCAGGCCGACCGCTACCAGGTTCCCCGCATCTGCTTCATCAACAAGATGGACCGGGTCGGCGCCGACTACCGGGAAACCCTTCGGCAGATGGAGGAGAAACTGGGCGCCCGGCCGGCACTCCTGCAGCTGCCGGTTGGAGTTGAGGCCTCCTTCTCCGGCGTTGTGGACCTCATCGCAGGAGAATTCCTCACCTTCAGCGAGGCCGACCAGGGACGCACCGTGGAGCGCCACCCCATTCCCGCGGAGATTGCCGGTGAAGCCATGGCCGCACGGGAGGAACTCATAGAGGCCGCCGCTGACTTCGACGACGCCATCCTCGCCGATTTTCTTGATGGGACGGCGATCGCGGCGGAACGGATCCGCGCGGCGATCCGGAAGGGAACCATCGCATGCCGGATCGTTCCGGTATTCCTGGGAACGGCCCTGCGCAACAAAGGGATCCAGCCCCTCCTCGATGCCGTGGCCGCCTACCTCCCCTCCCCCCGCGACATCCCTCCGGCAACCGGGCAACGCCCCGATGGCGAAGCCGTTGACTCCCTCCCCTGCGATCCGGTCGGCCCGTTGTGCGCCCTGGCCTTCAAGGTCCAGGCGGACGAGGGGAGAAAACTCACCTATCTCCGCATCTATTCAGGAACCGTGAAGGCGGGAGGGGCCCTCTGGAACAGCAACCGCGGCTGTTTCGAGAAGGCGGCGCGCCTCTTTCGGATGCACGCCCACAAGCGGGAGCAGATCGACGAAGCCCTGGCCGGAGACATCGTGGCTGCCATCGGCCTCAAGGAAGTGCTCACCGGCGACACCCTCTGCGATCCGGCCCACAAGGTGCTCCTTGCCGGACTCACGGTGCCGGAGCCGGTGGTGGCCCTGGCCGTTGAGCCCAAAGGGGTCGACGACCGGGACAAGCTCCTCCCGGCCCTGGAAAAGCTCCAGTGGGAAGACCCCACTTTCCGGGTCCACGAGGACGAGGAGACTGGACAGACGATTCTCACGGGAATGGGGGAGCTGCACCTGGAGGTGGTCACCGACCGCTTGGGACGTGAATTCGGCGTTCAGGTGAAGACCGGCCGGCCCCAGGTGGTCTACCGGGAAACCATCACTCGTGCGGCGGAGCGGCAGGAGGTCTTCCGGACCGAATTCGAGGGGAAGGTCCAGGGGGGAGAGGTGCACCTGCGGCTCGCCCCCCTTCACCGGGGCGAAGGGGTACGGATCGTGGTGCCGCCGGCAGAGGTTCTCGGCATCACCAGGGAATTGCACGCAGCGCTCACCGAAAGCCTCACCCGGGGAGCCTCCACCGGCTGCGTCACCGGCTACCCCCTCACCGACCTGGAGGTGCGGGTGACCGCCGTGCCGGTGGAGGCGGGCATCACCACCGAAACCGGGGTGCGGGCCGCGGCCGGCCGTGGCCTCATGCACGCGGCCCGCAACGGAGCCCCCACCCTCCTGGAACCCCTCATGGACCTGGAGATCATTACCCCCACCGAGTATGCCGGCAAGGTTCTCGGGTCGGTCCAGCAGAAGCGGGGGCGGGTGGAGGGGATCAGCTCCCAGGGAAACACCGAGGCAATCCGGGCCCTCGTTCCCCTGGCCGAGATGTTCGGCTACATGACCGAACTGCGGAGCGCCACCAAGGGGCGCGGCAGCTTCACCATGGAATTCTCCCGCTTCGACCAGGCCCCCGTTTCAGTGCTCCAGCAATTCGGCCTGGCGTGAGAAAATGCAAAAAAATAAGTTACCCTGCTTTACTTGCAGGGAAACGGCTGGTAGTATCTCATTAATAATTTTGCAACAATGGTATCAACAGCACGTCAACAAGGAGGTTACGCCATGGGAATGATGCAAGAGTTCAAGGAGTTCGCGGTCAAGGGGAATGTGGTTGACCTGGCGGTCGGCGTCATCATCGGCGGCGCGTTCGGCAAGATCGTCACGTCATTCGTCAGCGACATTGTCATGCCACCCCTAGGGCTCGCCATGGGGAAGGTGAACTTCACCGATCTGTTCATCAACCTCTCCGACAAACCCTTCGACAGCCTCAAGGCCGCCAAGGACGCCGGCGCCCCGGTCATCAGCTACGGCGTCTTCATCAACACGATGATCGACTTCATCATCATCGCCTTTGTCATCTTCCTGGTCATCAAGCAGATCAACCGCTTCAAGAAAGAGCCGGCTCCCGCCCCCCCCAACACAAAGGAGTGCCCCCACTGCCTGTCGGCCGTTCCCATCAAGGCCTCCAAATGCGCTTTCTGCACTTCCGATATCAAGTAAGCGCACGGTTTCATATAGTTCAGCCCAAGGCGATGATCCTCTGGATCGTCGCCTTTTTTCATCTCTTTTGTTGCAAAGGCACCAAGTGTGCATTACAACCATTCATGAAATGACATGTTCATAGGAGGTGAGGGATGGATGTGACTGAGCAGAGGCATTTCCAGAGGGTACCATTCGCCACGGAATCCACCATTGAATTCGGAGGGAAGCAGCACGGGGCCGACGTGGTCGACATCTGTCTCAAAGGCGCGCTGCTCAAGCTTTCCGGGCCTCCGCAATGCAGACGTGGCGATGCCTGTACCGTTTCCATCGTCCTCGACAACTCGGATATCGTCGTCCAGTTCGAGGCAGAGGTTGCCCACCTCCGTGACCAGTTCCTCGGTGTCAAACTTCTGAAAATTGACATCGACTCCATGATCCACCTGCGCAATATCGTGGAGCTCAACACCGCCGATCCCGACCAGGTCCGCAAGGAACTTTCCTTTCTCTACAGCGAGGAATGACCCGGGTACCCGTCACCCGCCTTCCCCTCCTTGACGAAATTTAAGTTGCTCCCCCGGGGCTCCCGTGCTAACAGCATTTCTTTTCAATTTCACGCACGGGAGCACCCATGATTCACCTCTCGAACATCACCAAACAGCACGGCGCCCAGGTCCTGTTCCGGGACGCCAGCTTTCAGATCCTCCCCGGCACCCGCACCGGCCTGGTTGGCCCCAACGGCGCCGGCAAGACCACCATCTTCCGGATCATCACCGGGGAAGAAGAGGTGGACGCCGGCGAGATGACCTGCGCAAAGAAGACGACCGTCGGCTACTTCTCCCAGGACGTGGGGGAGATGTCCGGCCGTTCCGCCCTGGAGGAGGTCATGGCCGGCTCGGCGGAGACGGTCAGGCTCGCCTCCGAGCTGAAGGAGATGGAAGCGGCCATGTGCGAGCCCCAATCCGACGACGAGATGGCGGCGCTCCTGGAACGCTACGGCATTGCCCAGGAGGAATTCGAGCACCGGGGGGGCTATGATCTCGACACCCGGGCCCAGACGGTCCTCACTGGCCTCGGCATCGGGCCGGACCGGTTCCATCACCCGGTAGAGTCCTTCAGCGGCGGGTGGAAAATGCGGATCGCCCTGGCGAAGATCCTTACCCTCAAGCCCGACGTGCTCCTGCTGGACGAGCCAACCAACCACCTGGACGTGGAGTCCATCATCTGGCTGGAGGAGTGGCTGGCCAACGACTTTGACGGGGCGCTCCTCATGACGAGCCACGACCGGGACTTCATGAACCGGATCGTGACCCGCATCATCGAGGTGGCCAACAGGACCGTCACCACCTACGGCGGCAACTACGATTTTTACGAGCGGGAACGGGACATCCGGCGGGAGCAGCTCCTGGCCAGCCACAAGCGCCAGCAGGAGATGCTCGCCAAGGAGGAGGAGTTCATCGCCCGTTTCGCCGCCCGTGCCTCCCACGCGGCTCAGGTGCAGTCACGGGTGAAGAAGCTGGAGAAGATCGACCGGATCGAGATCCCCGCCGAGGAGCGGATCGTGCGCTTCGAGTTCAATGAGCCGCCGCGAAGCGGCGAGGATGTCGTGGTGATGGAGAATCTGGCCAAGGTCTGGCAGACTCCGGACGGGGGGGAGAAGCCGGTTTTCGGCGGTGTTTCGGGAATCATCCGGCGGCTCAACAAGATCGCCGTGGTGGGGGTGAACGGGGCGGGGAAATCCACCTTCCTCAAAGTCCTGGCGGGGCAGACCGAGCCCACAACCGGCACCGTGACCATCGGGGCCAACGTGGAACTGGGCTACTTCAGCCAACACGCCATGGAAGTCCTCGACCCGAAGAAGACCGTCTTCGAGACCGTGCAGGAGGCCATGCCCCTGGCGAACATCGGCGTCATCCGCAACCTCCTGGCGGCCTTTCTCTTTCCGGGGGATGCCGTGGACAAGCGGGTCGAAAACCTCTCCGGCGGGGAGAAGAGCCGGGTGGTGCTGGCAACGCTCCTGGCCCGCCCCGTCAACTTCCTCGTCCTGGACGAGCCAACCAACCACCTCGACATCCGCTCCAGGGAGATTCTCCTGGACGCCCTCCAGAATTTCACCGGCACCGTGGTCCTCGTGAGCCACGACCGCCACTTCCTCCGCTCCCTGGTGAACCGGGTCTTCGAGGTGGATCACGGCGAGATGCGGGTCTACGAAGGGGACTACTCCTACTACCTCCACAAGAGCCACGAACTGCACGGTCTCCCTTGAGATGCTCATCCTTCCGCTTGCACGCCTATTCCGCTCGCGAACACGCTGATTGACATTCGGGTGTTTGCTGCTACCGTTGTTCTACGGTCAATTCGACGAAACGGGAAGCATCTGGAGAGGTTACGTTGCATCCGGACAGTTAACGGGAGGAAAGCATGCCCCATATCGAAACCGCACGCGTTAATGAAGTGATCGGAGTGCACATCGGAACCATCCAGGAGACCGCCCAGATGCTTAACGTGAACTGCGATCTCCAGGAACTCGAAGCACACCTAGCCACGCTCGAAAGAGCCGTTGCCGATCTGAAAGAAAGTCTCGCTGGGATCCCCCACAAGCCGGCGCAAACGTGATAATCATAAACACGACAGCCGGAATCATACTGCACAACAGGACTCTGCAGCCTGCACCGGCCCTCATTGGTGAAGCCACAGGTGTTTAGCGGATCTTCTGCTCGAACCTGAAGGACCAGGGGGGCTGGGGATTTTCCTGCCGCCACAGCCCCAGGCGCATCTTCCTCGCTTTATTCTCGGCGGCAACGTATCGCGACGAGTAAGGCTCCCTGAGGCGCTGCCGGTAGGCCCAGGCCCACCCCTCTTCTATCATCTCGCGGTCGATATCCCGCCCTCCGGTTTTGACCATGCCAATGACCAGGAGGTTCTTGTCCACATCGACCACGTCGATGGAGATCTTTTTCCCCTCAACCTTTTTCTCAAGGGCCTGTTTGGCTTCCGCGCCAAAGGGTTGGCCAGGCCGCAGCTTTCGGCGCACCTCGGGCGCATCGAGACCGAACAACCGGACCTTTACGGTTCTTGTACCTGTCAGCAGCAAGAATGTGTCACCGTCCAGCACCTTGACAGCAGTCCCCTCAAGGGTTTTCGGGGGTGATGCATGCGAGGAGGAAGAAAACACCGTGAAAACCACAAGGGAAAGGATGATCGTCGCGATGCGCATGGGTTACCCGCTTAGAGGCTGAAATGATGTGACTGTCCACTGCTTAATTTATAAATGACTTCAGGTGTAACGCAACAGACTCCCTACAGAGAACAAGCCCCAAAGAAAAAAGCCGCTCCCGAAGAAGCGGCTTTTATTGTCCGGCTGAAAACGGAATTACTTCGCGGCAGGAGCTTCAGCAGGAGCGGCAGCCGGAGCAGCTTCTTCCTTCTTCACGGCTTTCTTGGCTTTCTTGGCCTTCTTGTGCTTCTTGTGGGCCTTAACCGGCTTCTTCTCTTCTTTCTTCACTTCGCCAGCGGCGGGAGCAGCAGGAGCCTCAGTCTTGACGGGCTCGGCAGCGCAGACGATGCCGGCGAAAGAGATGGCGACGAGAGCAGCGGTGATGGTGGAGAGAACTTTTTTCATGTGGTGAATCCTCCTACTCCTTTGGTGTGTTACTTCTATTGGGTGAAATAGCATCTATCATGCCAGTACGCCAACATTTACAACACACTGTTTTTACTGATATTTTTACCCAAACTACCCACTACATCATTCAAAGGCAACCTTAAATTCTCCACACCATACCTTATTTGGGGTAATTCAAAGAAAAAAGGGCGACCTCGCCGGCCGCCCTCTCGCTATTTCAATCCTGCTTCTCAAAGTTCCCCTTCTCCTGGCATTGGGGACATTTCTGGGGCTTGCACCGCCCCTCCTTGGTGAAGCCGCAGGTGCTGCATTTCCAGGTTGCCATCACTTCGCTCCTTTCTCGGTTCCGTTATCCAGTTTGATCTCCTCCACCGTGCCGAAGGTGGAGAGAGGCTTGTCAAAGGTCTTGTCGTCACCGACCACAACGGTCACCATCCGCTCGGGCTTCAGGCACCTCCGCGCCACCCGGAGGACGTCGTCCTTCGAAACCTTGGCGATGTTGGCCCGGTAGTTCTCCAGATATCCCTCGGGGTAGCCGTAGAATTCAATCCGCGCCCTTTGGGCCACAACGGCGTCGGTACGGGCAAAGCCGAAAATGAAGGAATTGACGATGGCATCCTTTGCCAGGGCCAGTTCGGCATCGGTGACCGGCTCTTTGGTCATGCCGGCGATGATTGCGCGCATGAGGCCGATGGCCTTGGCGGTGGTTTCGCTCTTGGTTTCGGTTTCGGCCTCGAAGGTGCCGATGAAGCGCCTGCCGATATCAAAGGAGGCGTGGACGTTGTAGGCAAGTCCCTCGTTGGAGCGGATCTCGGTCATGAGCCGCGAGGTGAAGCCGCCGCCGAGGATGTAGTCCATGACCCGGACGGCATAGAGGTCGGGGTTGTTCTTGTCGATTCCCGGATGCCCCATGCGGATGGCCGACTGGGGCACATCCTTTCTTGCCAGAAGGACAACGGGCTTCACCTCTTTGGCCGGCTCGGGGACAGGGGGGCAGGCGATCTCCTCCCGTTGCCACCCGGCAAAGGTCTTCTCCAGGAGTGCGACCATCTCCTTCGTGTCGAAGTCGCCGGAGACGGCAAGGATCACGTTATTGGGATGAAAATATTGTTTCTGGAAGGCCACCATGTCGTCACGGGTGATGGCCGTAACCGTCTCGATGGTGGGAACCCGCCCCAGGGGATGGTTGGGGTAGACGGCCTTCTGGAACTCACGGTCGGCGATCTCCTTGGAATCATCGTTCTGGCGGCGCAGGGCCTCGATGGTCCGCTTCTTGGCCAGGGCCACCCGGTCTTCGCTGAAGGCAGGGGCCATCATCACCTGGGCGAAAAGCTCCAGGGTCCGGGGGAGGTTCCGCTTGAGACAGGAGAGGGAGACGCTCCCCGCGTCGGCGCCGATGCTCGACTCCACCGCCGAGGCCATGAACTCAAGCTCTGCATCGAGGGACTGGGGGGGAAGCTCCCTGGTGCCGCCGCTCCGCATGACCGCGCCGGTGAGGCCCGCGAGCCCCGTCTTGTCGGCCGGCTCGTAGATGCTCCCCACATTCACGTAGGCGGTGAGGCTCACCAGGGGAAGCTCCCGGTCGGGAAGCATGTGGACGACCATGCCGTTTTTCAGCACGATCCGCTCGGTCTTCGGCACCTCGAACACAAGGGGCGCAAAGGCCATGGTGCGGGGATCGGCCTTTTTCGTCTCGGCCCCGAAAGCGATGACGGGCAACAGCGCTGCAAGAATGATGAGTGCAAATCGTTTAGCGATGATCATGGATTGTCCCCGTTACCTTAGTTCTCAGTCTTCTTTGTGATGAATCCCACGATCCGGTTCTCGCGGGTGAAGTACTTTCGCGCCACACGGATCACGTCGTCGGGGGTAATCCTGGCCACCTTGCTCCGGTGCTCGATCAGGTAGCGCCAGGTGCCCGCCACCGCCTCGTACTCGGTGAGGTTGCGGGCGAGCCCGCCGTTGGAGAGCATCTGGCGGCTCTCCTCGTACTCCAGCTTGTTGAGTATCTGCTTCAGTTCCCGCTCGGTGATGGGTTCCTTCTTCAGGCGCTCCAGTTCTTCGTAGATGGCGGCCTCCACCTCGGCCACGGTGTGAGGGGCGCGGGTGGTGGCGGCAATGACGAAGAGGTTCGGGTAGCGGCTCCCCGGCGCCGAGAAGCTGGAAACCTCGGTGACCAGCTGCTTCTCCACGACGAGCTTCTTGTAGAGGCGCGAGGTGCGGCCATCGGCCAGGACCATGTCGATAACGTCGAAGACGTAATCATCAGCGGCCGGAAGGCTCGGCTTGTGATAACCGATAAGGAGCTCGGGCTCCGAATCGGCAATGATCTCCACCCGCCGCTCCCCTTCCTGGCGGGGCTCCACCACGGCCACGGGTGGGACGGGAGTGCCCAGGGGGATGGTGCTGAAGTACTTCTCCACCAGGGCAATGGTCTTATCGGGATCGATATCCCCCACCAGGGCGACGATGGCGTTGTTGGGCTTGTAGTACCTGGTGAGGAACCCCTCCGCCTTGGTCCGGGTCAGATTTTCGATGTCCGACATCCAGCCGATGATGGGCTGGCCAAAGGGGTGGGCGTGGTAGGAGGAGGCCACGAAGTTCTCCCAGAGCTTCGATCCCGGCTCGGTATCGTAGGAGCGGCGGCGCTCCTCCATAACCACGTCCCGCTCCGTGTAGAACTCGCGAAGCACGGCGTTCTGCATCCGGTCGCTCTCGATGGCGGCCCAGAGCTCCAGCTTGTTGGCCGGCATGTTGATGAGGTAGGTGGTACCGTCCTTGCTCGTGAAGGCGTTGTAGCCGGTGCCGCCGTTTCGGGCGTAGATCTCGGCGAACTCCTCCTTGATGACGTACTTGGCCGCCTCGGCCTCCAGTTCATTGAGCTTTTTCTGCAGTTCTGCCACCTTGGCCTGATCCGCCTTATCCCCCTTGGCCTTCTCCGCCACAAGGGGAAGGGCCGTTTCCTCGATCTTGTCCAAGAGCGGCTTCTCTGCGGCGTAATTCTTCGTCCCGAGGGTTTTGGTCCCCTTGAAGAGCATGTGCTCCAGGAGATGGGCGATCCCCCGCTCGTCGCTCCGCTCGTCCACGCTCCCGACCCGGAAGCGGATCCATGCGGCCACCGTGGGGGAGGTGTGGCGTTCCACCATGAGGAGCTTCATGCCGTTTTTCAGGGTATGCTCCCGCACCCGCTCCTCCAGGCCGGTTCCGAAGGCCGTAGTGGTGAGGAGTAAGGCAAAAAGCGTGAGGAGTAAAATGGGATGCAACTTTTTCATCAGTAACCTCGCACTGTTCATTGGAATCAATCAAACTAAAACACTGAAAACTTCACATACTTCTTTGGATTCTCCTTGATATCCTTCACCAGCAGATCCAGGTCATCCACGGTCCGGTTGAGCCGGTCATAGAGCTCCCGGTCGGACAGGAGCTTGCCGGCGGTCCCCTCTCCCCGCTCAAGCCGGGCGGTGACCTCTTCCAGGGAGCGAAGGGAGGTGTCGGCCCGGTTGATGAGGGTGAGTCCCTTGTTGTAGAACTCCCGGTCGGTCATGAGCATGCCGAGGGTCCCCTCCTTGGAGAGGAGCTTGCGGTTCAGTTCCCGAACCTCGTCGGCGGCGGTACTTGCCTTGCTGGCCACGGCCACGAGCTTGTCGTAGAGCTCCCGATCGTGAAGGAGCTTGCTCATGGTCCCCTCCGACGACTGGATGTCGGTGAGGGTGTTGTCGGCCCGGTTGAGGATGCTCATGAGCTTTTCGTAGGGCTCACGGCTCTTGTTGAGCATGCCGAGGGTTCCCTCACCCCGGTTGACGGAGGCGGCAACGGTGTTCAGCTCGGTGGTGAGGCGCACCAGGCTGTCGTAAAGTTTCGGGTCGTTGGCGAATCGCCCGAGGGTCCCCTCGCCCCGCTCGGTCTTGGCCACGATGGCGTCCACCCGGTCAAAGGCCCTGGCCGCCTTCTGCACCACGTCATCCAGCTTCGGCATGGGGGTGCCTTGAAGCCTCGCCACCGGCTTCGCCACGATTTCCCGGGTCGGCGTGATGTCCACGTACTTTTCCCCCATGAGCCCCCGAGTCTTGACAGTGACAACCGAATCGGCGCCGATTTTTTTAAGGGCATCCCGGTCCACCTCCAAGACGATCTCCACCTCGTTGGTGGCCTCGGGGCGCTCGAAGTCAATGCGGGTCACAATCCCCACGTCGACCCCGGCAAGCCAGACCGGCGCCCCCACCTTGAGCCCCGCCACATCGGTCATTATGACCGAAAGCCTCCCCTTGGGAACGAAGAACTTGGTCTTGTCCCCCATGAAAAGGACGCCGCCGGCGAAGAAGGCCAAGGCCACCAGGATGAAGATCCCCCCCTTGAGCTGGGACCACGATACGTTGTCGCTTCGTTTCATGTCGTTGTGGTTTCCGTGTGATTGTTGGTGGTGTACCTGAACAGGGAACGGTCCGTGGGTGCCAGGAACTCGCGGATCTCCGGCAGCTCGCACCGCTTCATCTCCTCTTCCGTCCCCTCGAAGGCAAGCCGCGCATGGTAGAGGAAGGAGAACCTCCGGGAGACGGCAAAGGCGGTTTCCAGATCGTGGGTCACCATGAGGGTGGTTTTCCCCTCCCCCTGGAGCCGGAGCATCAGGTGCTGGATGTTGAAAACCCCGATGGGGTCGAGGCCCGTGGTGGGCTCGTCGAAAAAGATGTAGTCCGGATCCGCCGCCAGGGCCCGGGCGATTGCGACCCTCTTCTTCATGCCGCCCGAAAGCTCGGCGGGATAGAGATCGATGGTCTGCTCAAGCCCCACGAAGGAGAGCTTCTCCAGCACGATCCGCTCGATCTCCTTCTCGGAAAGCCGCCCTTCCTCGAAGAGGCGGTACCCCACGTTCTCCCCCACGGTCATGGAGTCGAAGAGAGCCCCCCCCTGAAAAACAATTGCAATATTTTTCCTGACCTGGATGAGCTCCCGCTCCGAGAGCCCCCCGATGGGGACCCCGTCGATGGAGATGGTTCCCCCTTCGGGCCGCAGGAGCCCCAGGATCAGCCGCAGGATGGTGGTCTTTCCGGCCCCGCTCATGCCGAGGATGGTCCGGTTCACCCCCGGTTCCAGGAAGAGGTCGAACCGGTCGAGGATCTGCCGCCCCCCCACCGCGTAGGAGACCTGGTCCATCCGTATGCCTCTCTCACCAGTCACGGTTTCACCTGAACACGATAAAGATTTTCGTCATGAAGAAATCGCACACCAGCACCATGATGGACGAGACGACCACCGCCCGCTTGGCCGCAGCCCCCACCCCCTCGGCTCCGCCGCTGGTGGTGAGCCCCGCATAGCAACCGACCATGGCGATGATAAAGCCGAACACAAAGGGTTTCGCCACCCCTTCGATGAGGTCCTGGAAGACCATGAACTGGGGGAGCGATTCCCAGTACATGAGGATATTGATATCGTAGCCGGCGGCAATGACGTACCCCCCCAGGAGCGCCAGGGCGTCGGTTATCACTGCCAGAAGCGGCATGGCGACGAGCATTGCCTTGAGCCGCGAGGTGACGAGCCGCGTGATGACATCGGTCCCCTCCACCCGCATGGCGTCCACCTGCTCGGTGACGACCATGGTGCCGAGCTCGGCGGTGATGGACGAGCCGACCCGCCCCGCCACCATGAGGGACGAGAGGACCGGCCCCAGCTCCTTCACCATGGTGACCGCCACCATCCCCCCCACGTAGCTGGTTGCGGCGAAGGGCTTCAGCTGGATGAGGGCCTGGAGCGCCATGACCATGCCGGTGAAGAGCCCCGTGAGGCAGACGATGAAAAGGGAGCCGACCCCCATCTTGTCTAACTGGGTGACGAACTCCCGGTAGTAGTGGGGCCTGCGGAAAACCCGCACGAGAGCCCTGGCGGAGAGGACAAAGAACGCCTGAAATTCCCGGAGGAACCATTTGACGGTGCGCTCTGGATTCATACCGGCTGCAGCACCACCTGAACCGCCTCGCGCACGTCATCCACGAAGACGAAGGCGATCTCCCCCTTCACGTCGTCGGGGATGTCCTCCAGGTTCTCCCGGTTGCGGGAGGGTGCCACAACCGTCTTCACCCCGGCCCGCCGGGCCGCCAGGACTTTCTCCTTGAGCCCGCCGATGGCCAGGACCCGTCCCGTGAGGCTGATCTCGCCGGTCATGGCCACGTCGCGCCGGGCCGGCCGCCCCGACAGGAGCGAGACGATGGCGATTACCATGGTGATCCCCGCCGACGGCCCGTCCTTGGGGATGGCGCCCGCCGGCACGTGGATGTGGATATCGGTGTCGGCAAAGGCGGTTTCCTCCACCCCCCACTCGGCGCCGTTGGCCCGCACGAAGGAGAGGGCCGCCCGGGCCGACTCCTTCATGACATCCCCCAGGGAGCCGGTCAGGATCAGCTCCCCCTTCCCCTTCATCCGGGTCGCCTCCACGAAGATGATGTCGCCGCCGGTCTCGGTCCAGGCAAGCCCCGTGACGACTCCCACCCGGTCTTTCTCCGAGGCCACCTCATTGAAGAAGGTCCGGGGGCCCAGAAGCTCCTCCACCACCGCCGGAGAGATGGTCTCCCGCAGGGGCTTGCCCTGGGTAATCTCCTTGGCCACCTTGCGGCAGACCGAGGCGATGTTCCGCTGGAGGTTCCGCACCCCCGCCTCCCTGGTGTAATCGCGGATAATCTTGAAAAGTGCATCGTCGGCAAAGGCGGGAGGGGTGCCCGCCAGGCCGTTCTCTTCGATCTCCCGGGGGACCAGGTAGCGGACGGCAATCTTCTCCTTCTCCTCGTCGGTGTAGCCCGAGAGCCGGATCACCTCCATCCGGTCCTTGAGGGCCGCGGGGACCGGGTCCAGCTGGTTGGCCGTGGTGATGAACATGACGTTGGAGAGGTCGAAGGGGACATCCAGGTAGTGGTCGGTGAAGGTGTTGTTCTGCTCCGGGTCCAGCACCTCCAGAAGGGCGCTGGCCGGGTCACCCCGGAAGTCGAGGCCGATCTTGTCCACCTCGTCCAGCATGAAGACCGGATTGTTGGTGCCGCAGCGGTAGAGCTCCTGGATAATCCGGCCAGGAAGGGCACCGATGTAAGTGCGGCGATGGCCGCGGATCTCCGCCTCGTCTCGCATCCCCCCCAGGGACATGCGGATGAATTTGCGCCCCAGTGCCCGGGCGATGGACTTGCCGAGACTCGTCTTCCCCACCCCCGGCGGCCCCACGAAGCAGAGGATCGGCCCCTTCATCCGCTCCCGAAGCGTGCGGACCGCCAGGTATTCGAGGATCCGCTCCTTCACCTTTTTCAGGTCGTAGTGGTCCTCGTCCAGCACCGCCTCGGCCTGGTTGATGTCGTTGTTGTCCCTGGTGGCGTTCTTCCAGGGCATCCCGGCCAGGTAGTCGAGATAGGTGCGGGAGACCGTGTACTCCGGGGAGGCGGGATTGATCCGCTCGACCCGCTTCAGCTCCTTGTCGGCGATTTTCCGGACCTCCGAGGGCATGCCGGCCGCATCGATCTTCTTCCGGAGGTCGATCATCTCGGCGGCCCGGGTGTCCTCCTCTCCCAGCTCCTCCTGGATCTGCTTCATCTGTTCCCGCAGCAGGTATTCCTTCTGGCTCTTGCCGACCCGCTTGGTCACCTCGGCCTGGACCTCCCCCTTCACCTGGAGTCGCTGCACCTCGCTCGTCAGGTGCATGTAGACCTTCTTGAGCCGCTCCAGGGGGTCGATGGTCTCCAGGAGCTGCTGCTGATCGTCCAGGGGAAGATTCACGTAGAGGGCCACCAGATCCGCCAGCCGTGCCGGGTTGTCGATGAGATCGATCATCTTCATGACATCCTCGGGAAGGGGACGGCCATAGGAAAGGGCAATCTTGAGGAGGGCATTGAGGCTCTGGACCAGGGCCTCGGAAACCATGGAGCGCTCCACGAACTCATGGAGCGGCTCGCAGTGGGCCTGAAGGTGATGGTTGAACTCCACCACCTCCGTCACCCGGACCCGGGCAACCCCCTCAAGGACCACCTTCGCCCCCCCTTCGGAGAGACGCTGAACTTGGTTGACCTTGCAGAGGGTGCCGATATCAAAGAGAGCGGGAATCCTGCCGGGAGCGGCCTCCTCCCGTGGGCGGACGAGGGCCACGAGCTGATCGTCGCCCAGCATCTCCTCGAAAGGGGCGAGGTCCTCATCCTTCAGGAACAGGGGGAAAATCATGTACGGAAAGGCCACGATCTCCCGGACTGGATAGAGCGGCACGGTGTAGGGTACCGATATCGACACGGTTTCGGACATGGGGATAGGGTCCTCGGGTCGAACAGGGCTTGGAGTGGCGCCAGGATATAGTAACCAGACTAGCCGCTGAGGCCGCTCCTGTCAAGGAACGGCGCGGGAAATGAGCACAGGTGCGGGAAAGCGCCTGAAACCGGCCTTACCCTTCGGCGCCGACGGTTTCCCACTCCTCATACAATGCGGCGATCCGCGCCGTCAGGGCGGCGTGCTCTTCCCCACCCTGCCGGGCCGCTTCCAGATCCTGGAAAAAGGCGGAGTCGGCCATCCGCGCCTCCAACTCGGCAAGACGCTCCTCCTCCGCGGCGATGGCCACCTCCAGCTCCTCCAGACGTTTCTGGCGCCGTTTCTCGTCCCGCTGACGGGATTTCTCCTCCTCCCGCTGGCGCAGCCGCTCTTCCTTGGAATCAGTTACCGGGGAAGCAGATGCCGGGACCGGGGACCGGGGACCGGAGACCGGCGAAGCCTGGGCATCGGCCGACGCCTTCTTCGCAAGATAGTACTCGTAGTCCCCGTGGTAGCTGGCGAGCTGTCCCCCCTCCACCTCCACCACCCGGGTGGCGAGGCCGTCGATGAAGTAGCGGTCGTGGGAGACGAAGACCACGGTGCCGGGGAAGGTCTTGAGGGCATCCAGGAGCACGTCCTTGCTGAAGAGGTCCAGGTGGTTGGTGGGCTCGTCCATGAGGAGCAGGTTCGAGGGGCGCAGGAGCATCTTGGCCAGGGCCAGGCGGTTCCGTTCCCCCCCCGAGAGGACCGCCACCTTCTTGTGGATGTCGTCCCCGGAGAAGAGGAAGGCGCCGAGGATGTCCCGCAACTGGGGCACCATGGCAAAGGGGGCGTCGGCAAGGAGCTCGTCGTGGACGCTCTTGTCGCTGTCGAGAACCTGGGCCTGGTCCTGGGCAAAGTAGTCGAGGGTCACGTTGTGCCCCACGGTCCGTTCACCTTCATCGAAGGGCTTGCCGGCCATAATCCCCATGAGGGTCGATTTGCCAGCGCCGTTGTGCCCCACCAGGGCGATCCGCTCCCCCTTCTCCACGGTGAGATCGACGCCGTTCAGCACCACGTTGGCGCCGTAGGCCTTCACCACGCCGGCAAGCTCCATGGCGATCCGGCCGCTGGCCGGGGGGTCGGGGAACCGGAAACGGATTTTCTTGCGCTCCGGCGGGAGGACGATCCGCTCGATCTTCTCCAGTTGCTTGATGCGGGACTGGACCAGGGACGCCTTGTCGGCCTTGTAGCGGAACCGGCTGATGAAGTCCTCGATCTTCTGTACCTCCTCGTCCTGGCGCCGCTTCGCCTCCCGCAGGGCAGCCACCCGCTCCTCCCGCTGGACCAGATAGCGGCTGTAGGAGCAGTGGTAGTCGGTGAGGACGCTGTTCCAGACCTCGGTGATCCGATGGCAGACCTGGTCCATGAAGAAGCGGTCGTGGGAGACGAGGATCACCGAGTGGGGATACTCGCACAGGTACCCCTCCAGCCAGTTGCGGGCCTCGATGTCCAGGTGGTTCGTGGGCTCGTCCAGAAGCAGCACGTTGGGCTTTTTGAGGAGGAGCTTCGCCAGGGCGATCCGCATCTGCCACCCGCCGGAGAACTCGCCGCAGTCGCGCCCCCGGTCGGCGGGGAGAAAGCCGAGGCCGTCCAGCACCCGGCACGCCTCCGCCTCCATGGCGTAGCCCCCCCTCAGCCGGAACTCCTCCTGGAGGTGCCCGTAACGATCAAGAAGCGCATCGTGCTCAGGGTCGACGTGGGGAATTTCCTCCAGGCGCCGGGTGAGGTCGGCCAGTTCCCGCTCCATCTGCTGGAGATCGTCCAGGGCCGTCATCACCTCGGCCAGTAGTGCCCTTCCCCGGGTGACGATGCCGTCCTGGGGAAGGTAGCCGACCGTGGCACCCTTGGCGAAGATCATCTCGCCGGCCGAATGTTCCACGAGCCCGGCAACGATTTTCATGAGGGTCGACTTGCCGGCGCCGTTCTCCCCCACGAGGCCCACCCGCTCACCCTTTTTCAGGTGCCAGTTGATGCCGGTGAAGAGGGGCCTTCCCGCGAAGTCCTTGGAGAGGTTCTTGAGATGCAGCATGGGGTTCCGTTCCGTGTTGGAGTGATGGCGCCATTGTAGGGGGGGCAAATCGGCCTTGTCAATGTTCTCACTATCATCCGCGTCCCTAAATGACCGCAAATGCCAGTTTTTTCTTATTAATGGCAAAAAACTCTGGTATAGTTTATCGATTTTACGCGACTTCAAGGCCCTTCGACACCGTAGCGGGCCTTTGAATACACATCAATCGGGCTGCCCGGCTCCATGCCTGGAGCGGCCGACATTTCAGCGGCGCGGGGTGCGCCCCGCCGCCCAAAAGGACAGGAACCTATGGCAAAAAAGATGCTCATCAACGTGATGCATCCGGAGGAGGCCCGCGTTGCCATCGTCGAAGACGGCAAGCTGGACAACCTGGACATCGAGATCGCGGGGAGCGAACAGACCCGCGGCAACGTCTACAAGGGGGTCGTGGTCCGGGTAGAGCCGGGGCTCCAGGCGGCCTTCGTCGACATCGGCGCCAAAAGGCTCGGCTTCCTCCAGATGGGGGAGATCCACCCCTCCTTCTGGCAGTGGCGCGACGACGTCCCCCCCGAGAACCGCAACCGCCGCCCCCGCATCCAGGAGGTTATCCGCCGGGGCCAGGAGCTCATCGTCCAGGTGGAGAAGGGTGAACGGGACATGAAGGGTGCGGCCCTCACCACCTACATGTCGTTCCCGGGGCGCTACATGGTGCTCATGCCGGGAAGCGACTCCGCCGGCATCTCCCGCAAGGTGGAGAGCGATGCCGACCGCAAGAAACTGAAGGAGAAGCTCAACCAGATGGAGATCCCCGAAGGGATCGGCTACATCGTCCGGACCGAGGCCCTCGGCAAGACCAAGACCGAGCTGAACAAGGACCTCCAGAACCTCCTCAATCTTCACACGTCGATCCAGGAGAAGGCGGCCGCCACCAAGGCTCCGGCCCTCATCTACCAGGAGATGAACGTGGTCATCCGGACCATCCGCGACTACTTCACCGCCGAGATCGACGAAGTGCTCGTGGACAGCAAGGAGGTCTACAAGGAGGCCCGGGACTTCTTCAAGCAGACCATGCCCAAGTACGAGAAGCTGGTGAAGCTCCATACGGAGAAGCGCCCCATCTTCTCCCGCTACCAGATCGAGGAGCAGATCGACCTCATCTACGAGAAGAAGGTTCCTCTAAAATCCGGCGGCTACCTCATCATCGAACCCACCGAGGCCCTGGTCTCCATCGACGTCAACTCCGGCAAGACCACCGGCGAGAAGGGGGTCGAGGACACCGCCTACAAGACCAACCTGGAGGCAGCCGAAGAAGCGGCCCGGCAGCTGCGGCTGCGGGACCTGGGGGGGCTCATCGTCCTTGATTTCATCGACATGCGGGACCGCAAGCACAACGCCGCCGTGGAGAAGGCCCTCAAGGCCGCCCTCAAGGAGGACAAGGCCCGGGTCGAGGTGGGGCGCATCTCCCAGTTCGGCATGCTGGAGATGTCCCGCCAGCGGATCAAGCAGACCCTGGAGCAGGGGAGCACTCTGGAATGCCCCCACTGCAGCGGCCGGGGGAAGGTGAAGAGCGTTGAGAGCATGGCCCTCTCCTTCCTCCGCAAGGTCCACGCCGCCGCAGCCAAGGGGACCGTGGCCGAGGTCCACGGCGGCCTTCCCCTGGAAGTGGCCTACTACCTCCTGAACCGCAAGAAGCGGGAGTTGGCCCGGATCGAGGACGACTACGACATCGTGGTCACGGTCAAGGGGCGGACCTCCTTCCTCATGAACGAGCTGGAACTGGAGACAGTCAAGCGGGAAAAACCGGCCCACATCGAGCATCCGGCCGAAGCGGCGGAGATACCGGAAAAGAAGCAGGAACCCGTCACGGAAGCCGGCGAGGAAGAAGAGACGGCCCCCCAGGAAGGCGGGGAGGGGAAAAAGCGCAAGCGCCGCCGGAGCCGTAAGAAGGGGAAGGGAGAAGAGACTCCGGCCGTCTCCCCTGCCGAGGAGCCCCAGCAGGAAGAAGAAGCCGCAGAAGAACCGGAGACCGGTGAGGAACCAGCGGAGATCGAAGAGGGTGCCGAGGCCGCGCCGAGCGAAGAGGCCAAGAAGAAGAGGCGCCGGAGACGGCGGCGGGGCAAGAAGCCACGCACCGAGGAAACCGGCGAGGTTCAGGCCGCCGAAGCCGCCGCTGAGATTGTGACTCCTGTGCCGGCCGTCGAGCCTTCCGCGCCGATTGATGCGGAATCCGCAGCGGAAGCGGAGGAACCGGCAGAACCGGCTGCCGAGGAGGCGAAAAAAAAGCGCCGCCGCCGCAAGCGCCGCAGCGGCAAGCGAGAAGAAGAGGGACCGGTCGCCGACGAGACCGCCTCCCAGCAAGAAACAGCCCCAGGGGCGCCGGAGCCCGCGCCGGTACCGGCTGTCGAACCTGCGCCGGAACAGCCGAAGCCGAAGAAGACCCGTGCACCGCGCACCAAAAAGGCTGCCGTTGCGGCGTCAGAACCCGCGGAGCCCCAGACCGTCGAGGCGGTACCCGCCGAACCGGCACCTACCGAAGCGGCACCGGCAAAGCCTGCGCGTAAGCGGGCGCCCCGCAAGAAGGCTGCCGCGGCGGAGGAAGGAATCACCCCTGAAGCGCTCCCGCCGGAACCGACGCCGGAAGCCGAGCCCCCGAAACGCAAGCGGGCGCCGCGTAAGAAGAAGGAAACCGTTGACCCTCCGCCAGAGAATGAAACACCCTAATTCTAAATGACAGGAGACACGGCCATGATCCACTACTTAGCGATAACGATGCTTGCCGCGCTGCTTATGACCTCACCCTGCCTCGCAGCGGGCCTTGAGGATATCAGTGCCTACGGCTACGGCGGATACTTCTCCTGGCAGGAGTACAATGACGCCGGCAGCCGCGTGGCACGGGAGACCGGTCCCGTTTTCGGTGCCGGCGCCGCCGCGAGGGTGGACCTCCTCCAGAAATCCCTCATCCTGCATGGCAAGGCTGAACTGTTCGGGACGGTTGTTGATTACGAGGGGCGGACCCAGGGCTCAAACGACCCTGCTGAAAACAACCGACCCGTCGGCTCCGACACCCGCTATTTCGGCGGCAAGATCGAAGGGGATCTGGGATGGCGAGTCTCCTTCGACGGCGGGTCGCTGGAACCTTTCTTCGGAATCGGCTACCGGACGTGGCTCAGGGACATCGACAGCTCCACCTCGACCACCGAAGCGGGTACACGTTTCCCGGTCGGGGGTGCCACCGAGTATTGGGACACCATCTACACCCGCTACGGGCTCAAGGGAGAAGTCTCCATCGGCAACGAGACCGCCCTCTTCCTTGAGGCCGGCGCCAAGTATCCCCTCTACACTCGCAACGAGGCCCAGGACACCTCAGCCGGCGACGTCACCCTCGAACCCCGTTCCGACTGGTCTGCGTTCGCCGAACTGGGGATTCTCCACAAGGTGTTCCGTCCCGCCATCTTCTATGAGGGATTCCGCTTCAGGCGCTCCCCCGTTGAGGAACGGGGCATATTCCAGATGTGGCAGCCCAAGTCCGACTCGGACATTGTGGGTATTTCCTTCGCATATTCATTCCATTAAATCACTCCACTTCGACTGACGGGGCTTTGCGAGAAGCCCCGTTTTTTTACTGTTCACTGTATACATCCCGCATACACCCCTGCCGCATTACACAAAAATCCCCTAGTTATCGCAGTATCTTCCCTACCTGCCTCCCTTTGTTCCGCATAAGCTGTATTGGGAAAATATACACTGCCCTTCCCGCCCCCCTTCATCCTTCCCCTTGCCTAAAACATTGTCCAGCAATTTCGACCAGTTAGCACTGGCGCCCCCAATCAGGCGATTTGGCATACGCGGTGCATTATCGGAACAGTGCCCAACAATCGTTACAGAACCACAACAAAAAGAGGACGACCATGTCGCCTGACTTTCTGAATATCAGCTTCCCCCCCCTTGAGAACTTCTCCTCCCCGATTCTCTTGAGCGGTTTCGGCATGGAGGAGTTCCTCCTGATCTTCTTCGCCGGCCTCGGAACCATGGCGGTCGCCTGCCAACTGGTGCCGGGAGTACTGTTGTTCGTGTCAATGGTCAGAAGTATGTACTCCTGCTCCCGCACCGAAATGGAGCCTTCCGTGAAAGGAGTGGAACAGGTCTAGCTCGAAGGGGTTGAGTACAATCACCCATTGTGATGGTTCATGGGCCGTTCACCGCTATCGATGCCACCAGGCTGACTGTATAGCGGAGGGCGGCTTTTCTGTTTTCATTATCCGCTCCCAATGCAATCTTGTGCGGATGTGGTACAGTGTAAGCCATGATAACTATTGAAGCCTTTAGAGGAAACTCAACCCAGGACCAACTGGTGGAAATCGTGGAGCGGAAGGGGAAAGGCCATCCCGACTTCATCTGTGACGCGGCCATGGACGCCGTCTCCGTGGCCCTGTCCCAGGAGTATATCCGGCAGTTCGGCCGCATTCTCCACCACAACATCGACAAGAGCCTCCTTGCAGCTGGAAGCGTGGAAAAGCGGTTCGGCGGAGGCCGGGTAACCCGTCCCATGGAACTCATCATCGGTGACCGGGCCACGTTTTCCGCGGGAGATCGGCAGATTCCGGTGACGGAGATCGCCCTGGGCGCCGCCCGTGAGTGGTTCAGAAAGAACCTCCGTTTCGTGGACCCGGAGTTGCACGTAAATTTCCGAGTGGTGCTGGCACCGGGATCGGAGGAACTCACCGACATTTTCGCCCGACCGGGGGAAGTCATGGCGGCCAACGACACCTCGGCAGCCGTGGGCTACTGGCCCCTCTCGCCGACAGAACTGGCGGTCCTCTCCCTGGAGCAGCACCTGAATTCCCGGGAGTTCAAGGAGCACTTTCCCGAGACCGGCGAAGACATCAAGGTCATGGGGCTGCGCTCCGGGAACGATCTCGAGCTGACCGTGGCAATGCCGTTCCTGGCGCGTTTCATCGAATCGGAAGGGGAATACTTTGCCAGAAAAGGAGTGGTTGAGAGGGAAATTGGTGAATTTCTCACGGGACTCCCCGGTTTCGGCCGAAAAGGGGTTCGCCTCAACGCCCTTGACGAACCGGGACGCGGGCTTGGAGGCGTCTACCTGAGCCTTCTGGGCACCTCGGCGGAAGACGCCGATTCGGGCCAGGTGGGGCGCGGCAACCGGGTCAACGGGATCATTGCCCTGGGGCGTCCCCTCGGCACCGAGGCTGCTGCCGGCAAGAACCCGGTGAGCCATGTGGGAAAGATCTACAACATCCTTGCCCACCAGCTTGCCCAGGAGATCTGTGAGGAACTGGAGGGGGTCAGAGAGGCCCACGTTCTCTTGTTGAGCCGGATCGGCACCCCCATCGACCGCCCCCGCATGGCGGCGGCCCAGTTGCTGCTGAAAAAGGGAATTCGGCTCGGCGATGTTTCGGCAAAGGCCGAGGAGATCATCGGCCAAAGGCTGGCTGGTATCAACGGATTCTGCATGGAATTGGCGGCGGGACGCTATCCGGTCTGCTGAACAAACTCATTCCATTTTGCATTCAAGATGACACCACAGCGGCGAGGAGGAAGCGACGCAGGCGTAGCGTACTCAAGGGTACGCTGAGGAGCTGACGACGAAGCCAACAAAGGTGCTTGAATGCGAAATGGAATCACATGAGCATCGACAGGAGCACCTGCACAATGAGAATCTTCCCGATGGTGGCCACCGGGTAGACGGAGGCGTAGCCGATGTTGGGGAGATCGTTGCCGGTCTGCTCCAGGGCATAACCGAGAACCGCGGGCTGGGTCTGGAGGCCGGCCACCATGCCGATGAGGATCCCCATGGGAATCTTGAGGAGCCGGTGGCCGACCAAAAGGGTGGTAAGGGCTGCAAAGCAGGTAACCACCGCCCCTGCGGCGAAGATGGCGAACCCGCCCCCCTTGGCAAGGGTGGAGACGAAGCCGTAGCCGGCCCGGGTGCCGATGCCGGCCAGGAAGAGGACGAGACCGATCTGGCGCAGCGTCATGTTGGCGCTGTAGGGGAGACTCCAGATCATTCCTCCCGAGCGGCCGATGGTTCCGAGGACGAGCGCCACGATAAGGGGACCGCCGGCAAAGCCGAGTTTAAGCGTTACCCCCCCCGGCAGGGGAAACGGCACGATGCCGAGCAACAACCCCAAAGCAAGTCCCAGGCTGAAGGTAAGGATGTCCACTTCGGAAACCGCCCGGTAGGAGTCGCCGAACAGGGCCGTCACTTCCCCCATCCGGTCGCAGTGGGTAACCACCCGGACGCGGTCCCCCAACTCCAGCACCATGTCGTCGTGGGGAAGGAAATCGTCGTCACCCCTCCGGACCCTGGTCACCGTAGCGCCAAACCGTTCGAAGAGATTCAGGCTTCCCAGGCGCCGCCCGGCCACCCGCGGATTGGAAACAAAGATCCGCCGGTAGTCGATCTCGCTCCGGTCCGCGGAAATCTCCTCCTCGCTCATCTCGCCGAGAACCTCCGCCACCCGCTGCAGTTCTCCCTCGGCCCCCACTGCCAGCACCAGGTCCCCCGGCCGGAAACGGACCACGGGCCCGGTCAGGAGATATTCTTCGCCCCGCTTGATCCGGCCAAAGACCACGTCCCACTTCTGCTGCCGGGAGAGTTCCGCCACGGTCTGCCGGCTGGCCAGGGGCCAGGTGACCCGGATGGTTTTGGATCTCAGGCTCTCGGTGGCGGCACCGGCGATCTTGAACCGTGTCGCCTCATCCGCGTAATCGATCCGCCAGAGTTTCTGCACAAGGCTGATGGCGAGCACTACCCCCATCACCCCCATGGGATAGGCGATGGAGTAGCCCACGACCGGTTCAGCCAGAAACTGTTCCATGAGATTCTGCGGCGCCAGGTGTTTGATGGTTTCAAGGGCGCCGGCAAGAGCCGGGGTATTGGTGAGACTTCCGGCAAAGAGCCCGGCGGTCACGGTTCCGGGAAGTCCGAGAAACCGCTGGGCCGCCACGGTGAGGGCCGCTGCGAGCACGAGAACCCCGAGGATGAGGAGGTTGTTCCGCACCCCATCCTGTCTGAGCGACGCCACAAAGGCCGGCCCGCTGGAGAGCCCGATAGTATAGACAAAGAGGGCAAGCCCCAGGACGTAGACAATTTCGGGGAGTTTCAGCTCCGGATGGAGAGCGCCGATGCCAAGGCCCACAAAGAGCACTGCCGCCACGCCGAGACTCGATCCCCGGATTCGAATCCGGCCGAGGGGATACCCGATGGCGGCGACCATGAAGAGGAGGAGGAGCGGATTATCGATGAGTACCTTGATCATTGGCGGTCACATCCGCAGTGTCGGCTTGATGTTGTCGGGGACAAAGCTTTCGGCGATCCGCCATCCCCTCCCGGGCACGTAGACCGGCTGGAGTCGACATGCTATGAAGCCAAGCAGATCAAAGGGTTCGGGGAGTTCGGGCTCGATCTTCACCACCCGGAAGCCGACCAGGTCCCCCACGCCGGGAGACCGGAACGATTCCTTGAGGGTACAGACCTCGACCAGCCTGCCACCCTCGCGGTTGGCCAGCCGGACAAGGAAAAGCTGCTCTCCTTCAGGGCCGGTCCCCCGCCGTTCCTCCACCAGGGCAGGGATGACCGCCTCCAGAAGCATCCGGTTCTCCAGGTTGCGGCAGGCATAGCCGAAGGCATCCTCGGTACTCCCGAACTCGATTGGCTCGCCGACCTTCTTCTTGAACAGCCCGAACATGGTTCCCCCTTAATCGCCCTTCTTGCCCGGCGTCCTGAGAAAGACGACAATTGCTCCGCTACCGCCCAGTTCCCGAGGTGCAGGGGCAAACTCGGCCACCTTCCCCTTCCCGCGCTCCCGAAGCCACGAAAGGACCGCGCCCTGGAGGACCGGCTCCCCCGGCGAGTTATTCCCTTTGCCGGTAATGACGAGAACCGCTTTCTGGTCGCGGCGATGGGCAGCAGCAATAAAGCTCTCCAGGCTCTCCAAAGCTTCTTCCTTGGTGAGTCCGTGAAGGTCAAGCTCCAGGCCGATGCGGATCTGGCCGCTTTTCAGCTGCTTGAGTCGGCTCACCGGACGGAGGGTCTCCCCCTTTTCTTCCGGCAGGTGGTCGCTGAAGGTGACATCGAGCCGCAGGTTCGAAATGGCGTCGGCAAACACACGGTGCTCCTCGGCCTCCTGCCGGCGGCGGATCTCTGCCGCCTCTGCCAACTCGCGGGCGCCCGGCGCCTTCTCTCCCCCCTTCTTCGGCGACGGTTCCGCCGCAGGACGGATTCGCCGCACGTCGGCCATCTCGCGCAGGAAAAGGGAGAGATCGTCGGGCTCGGCGGCTCGCTTTGGTGGTGGGGGGGCGGGTGCCTTGGCCGGTGCCGCATCCCGAGCTGAGGCATCATCGGGCTTGAGCCCCTTGAGGGCAGCAAAGGGACGCGCTGCGAACTCCCTGGGCTTCTGTTCCGTTTTCGAACTCTTCTTTTTCATGGGCGGTCAGGCGCATCCCGGGGAACGAGGACAATCTCGATCCGGCGGTTCTTCGCCCTCCCCTCCTCGGTGTCATTGGAAGCCACCGGACGGTATTCGCCGTTGGCCACCGCCACGAGGACCGTCGGGTCTATGCCCTGACCCTGCAGATAGCGCGCCACATTAATGGCCCGGGCCGCCGAGAGCTCCCAGTTGGTGGGGAAGCGTTTTGTCAGGTTGCCGACAATCTGGACGTTGTCCGTGTGTCCCTCGATGCGGATCATCTTGTCCTGAACCCCCTTCAGGATATCGACCACCTTCGCGAGAACCTCCATTCCTCCCTGCTTCACCTCCGCCTTGCCTGAATCGAAGAGGATGGCATCCACCATGTTGACCGTCAGTTTTCCCTTGAGCTCGGAAATGGTCACCTGCCCCTGGGCGATCTCCCCCTTCATGCGGTCAAGGAGATCTTCGTAGGTTTTGCTTACCTCCCGGACTTTCTCCTCCCTGGCTTTGCGGATTTCGGCGATCTCCGCCTTGAGCCGGGTGTTCTCGGCCTCCAGATCCGTCACCTTCTGCCTCAGGTCGGCGACACTCTGCGACAGGGTATCGGTCTTGGAGCGAAGCACCTGTTCCAGCTCTTTATTGTCGGCGCCGAGCTTCTCCTTCTCCTTTGCCAGTCCGGCCGCCTCCTCCTTCACCTTGGCAAGCTGAGCCTTCAAAGCGCCATTCTCGGCGGAGAGTTTCTGATGCATTTCCTGAAGGGTGGCGGCTTCCCGGCCGAGGGTATCGGCCTCCTCCGCTTTCTTCAGGTATGTGCTCTCGGCCACAAGGCACCCTGAGTGGGAAAGGCTGGTGAACGCCAACAGCATCAGAATCACAATCCGCTTTGCCATTAAAACCTCCTCGGGTACGGAAAAAAACCGCGATGCGCAAGCATCACGGCACGGTCATGAGAAAATATACACCGGCACCACGGCCGCCGCAAGCACTAGAACCTGGGGAATCCAAAGACGACGGAAGACCCGGCCCATGTCAGCCTCGAAGTATTCCCCCGTCAACACGAGGCAGAGATGGACCGGCGAGAGCATCACCCCGGCGAAACCGCTGCCGAAGGCGAGGGAGAGAAGCCCAAGGGAAGGGATGTCTCCCCCCATGAGCGGCATCAGGATGGGAAAGGTAATCCCAACGAAGGCCACGGTGAGTCCCGTCATCACCCCCGCCAGGAACGGAATGGCCGTAATGATGACGAGCACGGGCAGGCCGCTCGCCACGAAAAAATGCGATATGCCGTCCAGGGCTCCGGTGAGCCGCAGGGTTTCCTGGAAGATCATGATCCCGAAAATAAGGGAGAGGGCCTTAACGGAAACACTCTCCCTGAGTGTCGTCACGATTCTGGCCGGTCCGTAGCGGTGGACCGCGAAAAGAAGCCCTGTCATTCCCCCCATGGCCGCCACCGGGTTGACCTGCAGCACCACCACAAAGATGAGCGTCGCCAGAATGGGTGCCACTGAAATGATGAAAGTGCGCAGCGCCCGGCGCTTACCCACCGTTTCCCCCACGGGCACCGGTGCGGAACCGACTCCCCGGAAGCAGAAGAGGACTCCCCAGAGGATCACGGAAACCGCAAAGGCACTGTTCGCCAGAACGATCTTCTGGTAGGGGATGCGAGAGAGCCCCGCCACCAGGATGATGCCGGGATAGAGGGGTGAGACATACTCCCAGACGTGACGGTACCAGTAGTTGATGAACGCCTTCTGGTCGGCGGGGAGCGTCAGGTGGGCAGAGGCCTCCCGCACCATGGGGGCCGAGAAGACCGCTCCCCCCGGAGAGGGCAGCATCCCGATCATGGCAGGCATGGCGCCCATGATGAGGCGGGAGTCGGGGAGGATCTCCGAAAGGCTCGCCACCATCCGCCTCAGGGTGCCGGTCGTGCGGAGGATATGCTCCATGATCATGGTAAAGACGAGGGTGGCCGTCATTTCCAGGGCCCTTGGTGACGCAAGGGCCGTCCAGACACCGCCCAGGAACCGAAGGGGCGGAGTGAGGTAGGAGAACGCCAGGAACGCCGCCCCCAGGGCCATGACCGCTCCCAGGTGCCACCTGCGGCGCACCATCACGACCACGGCGACGAGAACGGCGAGGGTTTTCAGGAGATCAATCATGCACCGTACCGATCAAAAGGAAAAAGGGACGCCAAACCGTCCCTTTTTCCGTAATTACACTGTATGCCTCCGAGAGCGGCTATCTCCTGACCACCCGCCTCTTCATCCCCCCCATGGCCGCCATTTGCTGCTTCATGACGACACCCTGGCGCTCCAGGTGGAACTGGAGCCACATCTCGCCGTAGACCTTCATCTTCATCTTCTTCGTCTCTTCGAGGGACTCCAGGTTCGCCTTCAGCTTCTCGTCGCCGGGGAGCTTCTTGATTCCCCGTTCCAGAACCGCCTTGGCCTGGCCGATGTCGTCGCATTCGGTCCAGCAGTAGGCGTAGAGCGCCCAGAGAAGGGACTCCTTGGGGCTCCACTGGACCGCCTTCTCGAAGGTCTCCTTCATCTTGTCGCGCTTGTTCCGCTTCATGTAGGTGACGGCCAGCATTCCCATGGAGACCCAGTTCTTGGCGAAGGACTTTTCCAGGTAGGGAAACGCGGTTGAGAAGTCCCGCTTCAGAAAATAGATCATGCCGATCTGGGAGTTGATCTGCCCATCCACGTACATCTGCCACTTGCCGTACTTGAATGCTTCCTTAAGCTCGCGGATCGCCTTGTCCACCCGCTGGGCCTGGATGTCGCGATTGGCGGTCTCCATGATCTCCAGGATCTTCTTCATGATGACGCGGGAGATGAGGAGGAACGAGGCGCCGAACAGGATGAGCCCCACGAGGATGGCCCACCACCAGGCCGACGATCCCGCGGCGATGAAGATGATGATGATTGCAATGAGGGCTATGCCGCCGGAGATCAGGAAGTTATACATAAAAATTCATGTCCTTTCATGCTGCGTAGAGCTTGGCCTGTTTATCCGTTGTCGTCGCCGGACACCGGAACCATGGAACCCTTTTTCTCCACGTACTTGGCAACGATAATCCGCTTGCCGGGGCGAAGGGCAAGTTTTCCCTTCAGGTTGTTCCAGGCGGTGAGAATGCGGGACGAGATATTGAATTTCTTTGAAAGCGACGCAATCGTGTCGCCCTTTTTCACGGTGTAGTACTTGTTGAACCCCTTGGCGCTCTCCTTGCGCGGAGCATCGGCCTTCGCGGTCTGGACCGCCGGTTCCTTGTCGGCAACCACCGGCACGAGGAGGGTCCGCCCCCGCACCTTGGCGGAGACCTTCAGCTTGTTCACCTCGGCCAGGGCCTGGGGGGTGGTGCCGTAACGGCTGGCGATTGACGCGAGGGTATCCCTCTTCTTGGCCCGGTAGCGGGCGTAAACGACCCGCTCGACGTAGCGCTGGCCCTCGGGAAGTTGCGCATAGGCCTGCTCGAAGGCCCTCTTCTTGCCAACGGGAATCTTAAGCTCGTAGCCGGGGTAGTCCGGGGGAGTGCACCAGCGGCGCAGTTCGGGATTCAGCTCCTTGACGACCTGATAGTCCACATTGCAGAGCCTCGCCGCCACCTCCAGATCGGTGCGGGAGGGAATCGTCACCGTGTCGAACTCAATGGGGGGAAGGTAGGCAACGTCGGCAAAGCCGTAGCGGGCCGGCTCCTTGGCGATAATGGCGGCGGCCAGGAGCTTCGGCACGTATTCCTTGGTTTCCCGCTTCAGATATGAACCCTTGGAGATCTCCCAGAAGTCGCGGGTATTGTAGCGATCAATGGCCCGCAGGATCTTGTTCTCCCCCGCGTTGTACCCTGCTGCCGCCAGGTACCAGTCGTTGTTGAACATGGCGTAGAGCTCTTTCAGGTAGAGGGCCGCCGCCACCGTCGACTTGAGGGGATCCCGCCGCTCGTCGATCCACTGGTCTATCCGCAGATCATAGCGCTTCCCGGTGCCGGAGATGAACTGCCACGGCCCCACGGCGCTCGCCACCGACACCGCGTGGGGGGTGAAGCCGCTCTCTATCATGGCGAGGTAGACCAGATCCTCGGGAAGGCCGTTTTTCTTGAGGACTTCCTTCATCATCGGAATATAGCGTTCGGAGCGGGAAAGCCAGCGGGTAAAAGACTTGCGGCCGGAGGTCTGGAAGTAGCGGATGAAGTATTCCACCTGGCCGTTGAGGGTAAGCGGAATATCCGAGTCGGGGAGCGGACCCTCAGGAATCTTCAGTTCAAAGTCGTTTTCGGAGATCCCTTGGTCTTCGATGACGACGAGGTCTCCCATGGAGGGTTCAAGGGAACCGGACCTCCGGCCGGGGCGCGAGTCGAACCCGGAGGGAACGGCCCCCGAAAGGTCGGGAAGCGAGGAGGCATTACCCAGCGCGGCCAGTTCCTTGAGGGGTGAGTTACGGGTTTCCGATGCCAGGGCGGGAAGAACCGGAAAGAGACATATAACGAGGAGGAGAAGTGCTTTTTTCATGAAAAACCTTCCACGCATGGCCGTAGCGGCCGGATGTGGGAAGTAGTGCCGGACGGAACCCACATTATAGGGAATCGGGGCATTGGTGTCAAGATTGGGGGGATGAAGGCCAGAAACGGCGCTCCATTTCCTGGAGGAGCGACTCCAGGCTTGGCGGATCCACGGCGCTGACGGTGATGGCGTTGAAGCGCCGGGATAGCTGACGGACCTTCATGAAGCCGAGGGGGCTCTTTTTCTTCAACTCCGGCAGAAGATCTACTTTGTTGAAGACCATGAGCCGTTGCTTCTCCCCCAGGTCCAGCTCCTCCAGGATCGTCTCCACCTGGTGGATCTGCTCCTCCACGCGGGGATTGGTACAGTCCACCAGATGGAGCAGGAGATCCGCGTCCTGCAGCTCCTCAAGGGTAGCCTTGAAGGCCCCCATGAGGGACTTGGGAAGGGAGCGGATAAAGCCGACCGTATCGGTGATGATCACCTCCCGTTCCCGGGGAAAGCGGAGCCGCCGGGTCGAGGTGTCGAGGGTGGCGAAGAGGAGGTTTTCGGTGAAGACGTGGCTGCGGGTCAGGGCGTTGAGAAGGGTTGATTTGCCGGCGTTGGTGTAGCCGACGATGGAGACGATGGGGAGCCCGGCCCGCACCCGCTTCTGGCGGCGCTGCTGGCGTCCCCGTGACAACTCTTCAAGCTCCCGCTCCAGCTTGGCGATCCGATCGCGAATTCGCCGCCGGTCCGTCTCCAGCTTCGTTTCGCCGGGGCCCCGGCCGCCGATCCCCCCCATGAGGCGCGACATCTGCACCCCCCGTCCGGTGAGGCGCGGCAGGATGTATTTGAGCTGGGCCAGCTCCACCTGCACCTTTCCGTCAAGGCTCGTGGCCCGGCGGGCGAAGATGTCGAGGATGAGCTGGCTCCGGTCGATGACCTTGAGCTCGGTCATCTCGGAGATGGAGCGAACCTGGGCCGGGGAGAGCTCCTGGTCGAAGATGAGGATCGTCGCTCCCAGCTGGAGCGCCCGGATCACCACCTCCCGCATTTTCCCCTCCCCCATGAGGTAGCGGGGGTTGAACTGCCGGGGGCGCTGGATCACCACGTCGAGGACGGCGACCCCGGCGGTGCGGGCCAACTCCTTCAGCTCCTCCAGGGAGTCCTCGGCCTCCTCACGGGACTCTTTCGTGACCGAGATGAGAATGGCCCGCTCTCCCGAAGCAGCAACCTCGCGGGCCTCGGTGGCCACCGCCTTCTCCAGCTCCCGCTCCAGGTGCGATACCAGGGAACCGAAATCCATGCGGAAGGTGGCAAGGGGTTCGGACGCCTCCACCCGGTAGGGGTGGGCAGCGCCGGCGGTGGGGGTGAGGGAGGCAGTCTGGATAGCGACCCGGCGGTCGTCCGGGTGGAGCTGGAGGATCGCCATGAGGTCGAAGCGCAGGAGCGCCAGGTCGGTCAGGTCGTCCTCGGAGAAGGACTCCCCCTTGAGGTGGGTGTGGATGTAGCGGAGCCCCCGCAACAGGCGGCGCCCCAAAGGGTAATCGGACAGTTCGGGGATGAATATCCCCTTCTCGTCACCGACGATCACATACTCCACGGCCCCGTGACGGTCGATGAGAACTCCGATCTGCCGCCGGATCTCCCGCGAGATCTCCACCATCCGCCCTGCCAGCTCGGCGGTGATGAGCTCGTCGGGGGGGACGCGGCGCCGGTAGAGCCGCTCCAGGGATGCGATCTGATTCGGCTTCAGGCCGATGAGGTTGCCGTGCAGTTGTTTGATATTCGCTCCGCCTTTACCGGTTCCCGGTTTTACAGCCCGATGATGTTATAGCCGCTGTCCACGAAGTGAATCTCGCCGGAAACGCCGCTTGAAAGGGAACTGGCCAGATAGACGGCCGCCCCGGCCACCTCGTCCTGGGTGATGTTGCGGCGAAGGGGCGCCTTTTCCGCCACGTGGCCGGCGATCTGATTGAATCCCCCCACCCCGGATGAGGCCAGGGTCTTCAAGGGGCCGGCAGAAATGGCGTTCACCCGGATCCCGTCGGAACCCACGGCCTCGGCCAGGTATTTGACACTCATCTCCAGAGCGGCCTTGGCCACCCCCATCACGTTGTAGTTCGGGAAAACCTTCTGGCCGCCATAGTAGGTAAGCGCGAGAACACTCCCCTCCCTTCCCTCCATGAGGGGGTGGGCTTCCTTCATGAGGGCAATGAGGGAATAGGCGCTTATATCGAGAGCAAGGGTGAACCCCTCGCGGGTCGTATTGAGGAACGATCCCTTGAGCTCCTCCTTGCCGGCGAAGGCGATGGAGTGAACGAGGACATCGATCCCTCCCCACGCCCTTCCTATCTTATCGAAGACATCCTTTATCTCTGCGTCGTTGCGCACGTCACAGGGGAGCACGAGGGACGCCCCGACGCTCTCCGCCAGGGGGATCACCCGCTTCGCCACCGTCTCGTTGGCATAGGTTACGGCCAGTTCGGCCCCTTCGCGACGGAACGCCTGGGCAATGGCCCATGCGATGCTCTTCTCGTTGGCGATACCGAAAATGACCGCCTTCTTGCCATCCAAAAGCCCCATTCAGATTCCTCCTGAAACAGAGACGGCGCTTTCCGGCGCCATCCATTTCGTTCCTGACAATGTTGATAATCTTCTCGGCGACAAGGGAGTTCAACGCCCGGTCCGAGAGCCGGTCAAGGGAGCCCCGCAGGCAACTCGGGCACCACAACAACAGGGGGGGATAGTAATAAAAAAACCTATTTTTGGCAAGACATATGGGGTATTTGGTGGCAAACTACTCGAAGGGGTAATCACCATGATCGACACGTTCAACGCGGTTATCGAGGGAAGTGAGCGTCTGAGCGGTCTCGCCGACGTGGACGAGGTAGTGAAGGACCTGTCCCGACTGCTCAAGAGGCTGGTCAAGAGCAGATGGATTGCCGTTTATTTCTTCGACCGGGAGCGACGCGATTTCGCACCGGCCAGAAGCTACGGCCTTCCCGCCCGCTTCGTCCCCATCTTTCGGGATATGCCTCTCGCCCCCGACAAGATCCCCCTTCTCAAGGGGCTGCTCCAGAAGAAACAGCACCTGCTTCTGTCCGACCCGGGCGTGTCGCACCTTATTCCCCAGAAGTTGAGAAAGCTCCTGCGCAACCTGACGCTGCTGGCCGTGCCGATGGTGGCCCGCAACCAGGTAATCGGGGCGGTCTTCGTGGCCCGGTCCAGGGAACTCCCACCCTTTTCGCCCGATGAAGTGGCGGTGATCCGCGACATGACCTCCCACGCGGCCCTTATTGTTTCCCACATTCAGCTCTTCGACGAATCCCTCGACATGGCCCTGGATCTGGCGGGGCGAATCGACGTGATCCTCACCCTCGACGAGATCAACAAGGCGATCTCCTCATCCCTTTCCAGCGACAAGATCCTGGGAACCGCCATGGAGCATGTGGAGCGGATAACAGGGTGTGAATTCGTGGCGATCCTCCAGGTGGAGGGGAGCAAACTGGCGATCATGGCATCCCACGCCGGAGAGCTTCCGATCCCGGACATTCTCCGCGCCGGCTCACGGCTTCCCCGGGGGCGATGCGCCGCGTGGAATGCCCGCCGAAACGGACGCAGCACGAGCGTCGTTTTCGTGGGGAAGACCGAGGGGATGCCCCCCGTGGACCAGGCACTCTACTCCCTCGGCATCCGGTCGGTTCTGGCCATTCCGCTGGTAGTCCGGAATGAGGTAAAGGGGGTACTCCTTCTGGGGGACACCGAGGCGGGGAAATTCGCCCGGGGGGAGACCTTCACCATCGAGAAGATCGCATCCCAGATGGCGGTGGCTCTGGAAAACGCCCGGCTCTACGAGGACATGCGGAGCCTCTTCATCAACACCGTGGCAAGCCTCGCCAACGCCATCGACGCCAAGAGCCCCTGGACCAAGGGGCACTCGGAACGGGTCATGCACATCGCGGCCCGCATTGCGAAGGAAATGGGGTTTTCGGAACAGGAGGTGGAGAAGGTGCGGCTCGGCGGCCTCCTTCACGACATCGGCAAGATCGGGGTGATCGAGGCGGTCCTGGAAAAACCGGCGGTCCTCTCAGACGACGAGTTCCCCCCGCTTCGGGCCCACCCGGAGAAGGGGGTTGCCATTCTCTCTCCCATCGCCCAGTTGAACGACGTTCTCCCTGCCATCCTCCACCACCACGAGCGCTATGACGGCACCGGCTATCCCAAGGGGCTCAAGGGGGAGGAAATCCCCCTCTCGGCACGGATCGTTTCGGTTGCCGACTCCTTTGACGCCATGGTGTCGGAGCGTCCCTACAAAAAAGGGTATACCATCGGCGAGGCCATTGCCGAGTTGCGCAGGGAGGCGGGGAGGCAGTTCGACCCGAAGGTGGTGGAGTGCTTCTGCCGTTACCTTGAACGGACCATGGGGAGGGAACTCTCCGGAGACTTTCCGGGGGCGTTCAAGAAGGTTTCGGGAGGGTAGCCTCGCCCTTCATTGCCGGCCCCCCTCCCGAAGCCGTTCTTCGATGGCGGCAAGGCGCCGGTCGATGGACTCAAGGAGCACATGGTTCTGTTCCACCTTCCCCTTTATGGCAAGAACCACGAACGGCATGACAAGCCAGACCACCGTCAGGACCAGGCCGAGAATCCACATCATCACCATGAAACCGCCAACGATTTCCATGCTCCCCCCTTTTATCGCCCGACATCCGCTCCTGAAGGGTAATTCCCGCTCCGCCCAATGTCAATCGCAGGAGTCTGCCCCCTGTCATCGGCGGGAAAAATTCCTTGCCTTTTTTGCCCCCCGTGCTACCATGCTTAAATTTTAAGCACACCATCGCCACGCGAACAGAAATAACAATGCTCAACCCCCTGGCCATCGGCTCCCTGACCCTGGCAAACAATCTGATCCTCGCCCCCATGGCGGGAATTACGAACCTCCCCTTCCGGCTTCTGGCCCGGGAGGAGGGGGCAAGCCTCTGCTTCACCGAGATGGTGAGCGTGAACGGCCTTGTGCGGGAGGGGCGCAAGACCTTCGAGCTTCTGCGAAGCGTGCCGGAGGACCGTCCCCTGGGGATCCAGCTCTTCGGCGACGACCCGCAGCTTCTGGCCGAAGGGGCGCGGATGGTAGAGGGGCACGGCGACCTCATCGACATAAACATGGGGTGCCCGGTCAAGAAGGTGGTCGGCACCGGGGCCGGCAGCGCCCTGTTGCGGGAGCCGGCAAAGGTCAGGGCCATCATTCGCGAGACGCGCCGCGCCACGCGCCTTCCCCTGACCGTCAAGATTCGCAGCGGCTGGGTCTGCGGCGAGGCCAACTTCCTGGAGATCGCCCGGATCGCCGAGGAGGAGGGGTGCGACGCCATCACCCTCCACCCCCGGAGCCGCGCCCAGATGTTCGAAGGGCACGCCGACTGGCAGAAGATCGCCGAGATGAAGCAAAGCGTGAAGATTCCCGTGATCGGCAGCGGCGACCTCTTCACCGCCGCCGACGTCACCGCCATGCTGGCCGAGACAGGCTGCGACGGAATCATGGTGGCCCGGGGCGCCCTGGGGAATCCGTGGATCTTCCGCCAGACCCTGGCCCTCCTGGACGACAGGGAACCGGACGCACCCTCCACCGGGGAGCGGCTCCGCGCCGCGCTCCGGCACCTGGAGCTCTTCACGGAGCTGAGCGGCGAGCGGGTGGCCTTGCGGGAGATGCGCAAGCACTTCGGCTGGTATTCCCACGGCCTGTCCGGCGCTGCCCAGTTCCGCAAGGCCGTCAACATCATCGAGGGCAAGGAAGCCCTTCTCGAAGCGCTGCACCTCTTCTTCGCGCCGGAGGCGCCATGAGTCCGGAAAGCACCAACGAAGCGTTCCTTGCCACCATCATCGACAGCGTCGGCGACGGGGTTATCGTCATCGACCTAGAGGGGCGGGTCACCCTCATGAACCCCGCGGCCGAGGAGATCATCGCCATCTCCCGGCGCCAGGCCCTGGGGCACCCCTTCGCGGCCCTCCTCGGCAGTCAGGAAATTCTGCTGGAGATGGTCGCCAAGACCGCCGCCACCTGCATGACGATCTCCGACAACGAGAATATCGTCATCAGGAAGGCAAAGCAGCTTACCCCGGTCGCTGCCACCACCTTCCCGCTCCTGCGGCAGAACGGCGAGCCCATCGGCACCATCCTCATGCTGCGGGACCTGACGAACATCCGGGAACTGGAGGATGCGGTCCGCCACGCCGACCGGCTCTCCACCCTCGGCACTCTTGCCGCCGGCCTGGCCCACGAGATCAAGAACCCTCTGGGGGGGATCAAGGGTGCGGCCCAGCTTCTGGAGATGGAACTTCCCCCCGAGAGCGAACTGCGGGACAACGTCCGGGTCGTGGTCCGGGAGGTGGACCGGGTCAACCGGATCGTGGAGGAGCTCCTGGCACTCTCATCGCCCCGGAAGCTCCAGCTCACCAAGGTGAACCTCCACAAGGTCCTCGGCGACATCGTCACCCTCCGGAAACGGGCCACGGAAGGGAAGTCCGTCACGTTCCAGCAGCAGTTCGACCCGAGCATTCCGCCGATGCTGGCCGACGAAGGGCTCCTGACCCAGCTCTTCCTGAACCTGATCAAGAACGCCGTGGAGGCGGTGGACGAGCGGGGCACCATCCGCGTCGCGAGCAGGGTCATCTCCGACTACAGCATGACCCAGAAGGGGGAGCGTCGCTCCCGCATGGTGGCCATCGACATCTGCGACGACGGCCCCGGCATCCCCAAGGAACAGCTGGAGCAGCTCTTCACCCCCTTCTTCACCACCAAGGCCAAGGGGACCGGACTCGGCCTCGCCATCTGCCAAAAGATCGTCACAGAGCACCGGGGCATGCTCAAGGTGGAGTCGGACCCGGGCACGGGGACGACGTTCACGGTGATGCTGCCGTTGATTCAGTAAATTCAGGGGAGGACTCCCCGTTTCGAGGTTTATCATGTTATTGCATCGCATACTTGTTGCCGATGACGAAGAGAGCATGCGCTGGGTCCTCTCCAAGGCCCTGCGGAAAAAGGGATTTTCCGTGGATCTCGCCCGGGACGGCGAGGAGGCCCTGCGCCTCATCCAGTCCGGCGACTACGACCTGGCGATCCTCGACATCAAGATGCCCGGCATCTCGGGGCTCGATCTCCTGGACCGGGTGAAGGAGCTGAAAAGCGATCTCCTCATGGTGATCATGACCGCCGAGGCGAGCATGAAGAACGCCGTGGAGGCCATGAAGCGCGGCGCCTACGACTACATCACCAAGCCCTTTGACCTGGACGTGATCGACGCCATCATCGAGAAGGTGAACCGGGCCCGGGAGCTCACCTCCCAGATGTCGATCCTCCGGGAGGAGTTGAAGGACCGCTACCTGCTGGAGAAGAACATCGTCGGCAACTCCCCGGCCATGCGGGAGGTCTACAAGACCATCGGCAAGGTGGCACCCAGCGACGTGACGGTGCTGGTCCAGGGAGAATCGGGGACCGGCAAAGAGCTCATCGCCCGGGCCATCCACTTCAACTCCAAGCGAATCGGCAAGCCATTCATCGCCCTGAACTGCGCGGCCATCCCCAAGGAGCTCCTGGAGAGCGAGCTCTTCGGCTTCGAAAAGGGAGCCTTCACCGGCGCCGTGGAGCGCAAGCTCGGCAAGTTCGAGCAGGCCAACGGCGGCACCATCTTCCTCGATGAGATAGGCGACATGCCCCTGGACCTCCAGGCGAAGATTTTGCGGGTCCTCCAGGAGAAAGAGGTGACCCGTACCGGCGGAAGCCAGAACATCGCCGTGGACGTGCGGATCGTGGCCGCCACCAACCAGAACCTGGAAGAACTGGCACGCGCCAAGCAGTTCCGGGAAGACCTCTACTACCGCCTGAACGTGGTACCGATCCACCTGGTGCCGCTGCGGGAGCGCAAGGAGGACATCCCGGTCCTGGTGGAGTACTTCCTCCACAAGACCTGCGCCGAGCTGGAGGTCCCCGGCAGGACCTGCTCCCCCGAGACCATGGCGCTCCTCACCGCCTACTCCTGGCCCGGCAACGTGCGGGAGCTGGAGAACACCATCAAGCGGGCCGTGATCCTCTCCTCAGACCCGCTCCTCACGCCGGCCGATTTTCCGGGGCTCCGCATCCAGCGCACCGGCGATGCCGTGGCCACCGACGAGCTGTCACTTGAGGCCCTGGTGGACATGAAGCTGCGGGCGAGCCTCACCAATCTGGACAAGATGGAGACCGGCGACATCTACAACCTGGTCCTCAAACAGATCGAACGCCCCCTCATCCGCTTCGTCCTGGAAAAGACCCGGGGGAACCAGGTAAAGGGGGCCGACATCCTCGGCATCAACCGGAACACGCTCCGGAAGAAAATTCAGGAACTGGGCATCGAAATCAGGAGAGACTGAAAGGAGGGTTAACCAGATGGGCATCATGGACACGTTTTTTCTCGATCGCAACCAGGCGGTACTCGTCGTCGTCGACGTACAGGAGAAGCTCTGCGCGGCCATGGACCCGGAGGTCCTGGCGCAACTCACGAAGAACACCGGCATCCTCCTGGAGGCGGCCAAGGAGCTCGGCATCCCGGTGGTGGCCACGGAGCAGTACGTGAAGGGGCTCGGCTGCACCGTCCCGGAGCTGCGGGAGAAGATTGAGGGGGCCGCCTTCGAGAAGATGGCCTTCAGTTGCTGCGGCGACGAGGCCTTTCTGAACCGGCTGGCGGAGCTGGGGCGCAAGCAGGTGATCGTCACCGGCATGGAGACCCATGTCTGCGTCCTCCAGACGGTCCTGGAGCTTCGAGAGCGGGGCTATCACGTCCATCTGGTGAAGGACGCGGTCATGAGCCGCAAAAAAGGGAACTGGAAGGTGGGGGTCAACGCCGCAGCCGCGGCCGGCGCGGCCATCACCTCCACCGAGGCGGCTCTGTTCCAGTTGCTTAGGGTGGCCGGGACCGAGGAGTTCAAGAAACTGTCGAAGCTGGTACGATAGACAATCGGTCCACAGCCGTCGTAAAAAAAAGAGCCGCCCCGAGGGGGACGGCTCTTTTTTTTGCGTTTCTATCCGGGTGCCGCTCAGCCAATGAGCCGGCGGGCGATGATGTCGTGGTTCAACCACAGCGCCGGGGCCTGGGGGCTCCAGGAATGATCGAACATGAGGCGTCCCACCGCCTGAAAGACGGCCTTTGAGAGTTCGGCGCAGACGATGTTCTTGGGGTCGGCGCTCATGGCCATGAGCTCGTCGGAGACGGTGAGCATGAGGCTCGCCTGCTCCGCGGTATTGTGGTGGGGCCACTCCCCGTAGGTCCCGAAGGAGTTCAGGACCGGCGACGAGAGGTAGGCCTCGGCCTTGGCCAGGAGGGCGTCGAGGGTCTCCCCTTCCTTCAGGAGCCCCTGGCAGGCGTCCCAAATGGCCTTTGCCGCGGGACCGTCCCCTTCCTTCCGCAGGGCGGCAAGGAGCGGATAGAGGGATATTTCCACCCCCAGGAAGAGAGCGCTGGAATTGGTCTGGATCTCGGGAGAGTTGTAGACCGTGGCTTTCACCCCTTCCTGCCAGGCCTTCGCGGCAACCTCCTCCAGGCGGATCTTGGCCCATCCCTGGAGGTACGGGGTGTAGGACTGCCACCGGTATTCTCCGTCGATGAGCACCGCGCAGCCGTGGTAGCCGAAGGCCGAGTAGGAAATGCGGAACCCGGTCCCCTCCACGCAACTCCGAAGCCCGGCGGTGGCGGCGATGAGGGCACCGAAGGTGTCGGCGGTCACCTCGTCGAAGGAGAGGGAGCAGAACTGCCCCACGTCGGATTTCCAGAAGGGTCCTGACGCCAGGTACCGGTCTCCCTGCCCCTTGAATACCCGGTTCAGGATCGGCATAAGGGTCCTGGCCCGGGGAATGCCGCCGGCCATAGTGTGGGCGATGAGGACATTAGCCCCGGCAGGGATGAGCCTTTCCAGCTCTTTCGTAAAGAGGGCCAGATTCTCCCGGAAGCGGGCGAGCCCCTTTTGGCGCGATTCCTCGATGGCGGCCATGTCGAGCCGCGTCTCCACAACCGTGTCGGGCTTCACCCCCTTGAGGCGGTCGGCAGGGGTGAGGCCGTCGGCGGCCGGCTCCAGGTCGAAGCCGGCTTCCAGCGGCACGTTGATGATCTTCCCACCCAGGTTCGCCTCGGCCTCGGCAAGCTCCTCGGGGGTGAGGGGACGGAGCGGTCCGTTGTTGTCGCGGCGCCCCACGGTGGCGCCGATGATGGTCATGCCGGCTTTTTTCGCCTCGTCGACGATGCCGTTGGCGTACCCCCGGCCGAAGAGTTCGCCGAAAAGGACAAAGGCATCGCCCTTCCCATAGCCGGCGGTCGCGGGAATCTGTTTCAAAGGGTTGTATTGGGTCATTAGGAAAACTCCTTTAACTAATCTTTCTCTTCCACGTCCACGATCACGCCGTGTCCGAAGCAGACACCGCGCTTGGCGCTCTTGATGAAATCCAGGAGATAGCGGACGTCATCGGTGATATTGAGAGTGCGCTCCGCCTCGGCAAGGGCGTTCTGCATGTTGAGCCCCGAGAGGAAGAGGAGCTTGAAGGCGTTCTTGATGGCCCGGATGCGGGCCTGGTCGAAGCCGTTGCGCCGCAGCCCCACGAGATTCAGGGCCTTCACCGTGTGGGTGTCGTCCATGATGCAGAAGGGGGGGACGTCGCGGGAGGTGCGGGAGAGCCCACGCATCATGGCGAACTTGCCGATGCGGCAGAACTGGTGCACCACGCAGTTGCCGGAGATGATGGCCCGGTCCTCCACCACCACATGCCCAGCCAGGAGCACCCCGTTGACCAGGATGATGTTGTTCCCCAGCACGCAGTTGTGCCCCACGTGGGAGTTGACCATGAAGAAGTTGTTGTCGCCGACCACCGTATTGGTTCCCGGCCGGTTCCCCCGGTGGATGGTGGCACCCTCGCGGATGATGTTGCTGTTGCCGATGATGGTCCAGCTCTCCTCACCCTTGTAGCCGAAGTCCTGGGGATCGTGCCCCACGATGGCCCCGTAGTGGATCTGGTTGTTCTCGCCGATCCGGGTCCAGGGGCCGATGACGGCGTTGGCCATCACCTTCGTGCCGGCGCCGATGGAGGAGTGATCCCCCACGATGACGTTGGCGCCGATCTCCACGCCTGCGGCGATCGTGGCGGAGGGGCTAATCTGTGCTGAGGGGTGGATGCTAGTAGTCATGACGTTTCTCCAGGTTTTCGAACTTGGTGTACTGGCCGTTGAACAGGAGCCTTACCGTTCCGATGGGGCCGTTACGCTGCTTGCCGATGATGATCTCGGCATCCTTGTCATGCTCCTTGGTGCAGGAGCCGTCCCGCTTCTTGCAGTCGTCGCAGTAGACGGCGTCCCGGTAGACGAACATGATCACGTCGGCGTCCTGCTCGATGGCGCCCGATTCCCGCAGGTCGCTCATGATGGGGCGCTTGTCGGTGCGGCTCTCCAGGGAGCGGTTCAGCTGCGACAGGGCCACCACCGGCACGTCCAGTTCCTTGGCCAGGGCCTTGAGGGAGCGGGATATCTCCGAGATCTCCTGCTGGCGCGATTCCGTACTGGAGCCCCGCATGAGCTGCAGGTAGTCGACCACTATGAGCCCCAGGCCGTGCTCCGCCTTGAGGCGCCGGCACTTGGCCCGCATCTCCAGCACCGGGATGGCCGGGGTGTCGTCGATGAACATCTTCGCCTTGGCGAGCTTGTCGGCCCCGCTGGTCAGCTTGTGCCAGTCGGTATCCACCAGATGGCCGGTCCGCAGGCGGCTCGCGTCGACCCGCGACTCGGAGCAGAGAAGCCGCATCACGAGCTGCTCCTTGCTCATCTCCAGGGAGAAGATGGCCGCCGGCGCCGGGGTGCTGGCGTGGGCCGCGGCATGCTGGGCAATATTGAGTGCAAAGGCCGTCTTACCCATGGAGGGACGGCCGGCGATGATGATGAGGTCCCCCCGCTGGAAGCCTGCAGTCATCTCGTCCAGGTCGTAAAAGCCGGTGGGGACGCCGGTGACATGCTCCTTCTTCTCGTAGAGGGTCTCGATGTGCTTGAAGGTATCCTTGAGGATGGTGCCGACCGGCGTGAAGGCGGGGCGGAGCTTGTTGTCCGATATCTCGAAGATGGTCTTCTGGGCCGCGTCGAGAAGCTCATCCACGCCGGTCTCCACGTCGTACCCCTTGGTGACGATGTCGGTGGCCGCGGTGATGAGGCGGCGGGTGATGGACTTCTCCTTCACCATCCGGCAGTAGTAGGCAATGTTTGCGGCAGTGGGAACGTAGTCGACGAGGGTGGCCAGATACGCGGCCCCTCCCACCTCCTCCAGCTCCCCGGAGCGCTTCAGCACATCGGTGAGGGTAATGAGGTCGCAGGGCTCGTTCCGGGTGGAGAGGTCCACCATGGCCCGGAAGATCTTCCGGTGGGTCTCCCGGTAGAAGTCGTCGGCCTCGATGATCTCCAGGGAGCGGTTGATCGCCTCGTTTTCGAGGAGAATCCCGCCGAGGATCGACATCTCGGCCTCAAGGCTCTGGGGAGGTACTTTTCTCAGGTCTACCGCGGACATGGCCTGCCTTGGAACGTAATGGAAACAAATACTGGGAGAGGATCGAAGAATGAAGCACTATACCCCGCGCCGCCTACCGGGTCAACGATTTTGACCCGCCTTACCATCGCCGAAAAATAAAGGCGAGGCGGCCAACCGGCCTGCCTCGCCCAATACCTTCCACACCGTGCCAAGCCTCAGTCGCAGTCCTCCCGCCACAGGCACTGGTCCTGCCCGCAGGTGGTCGCTTTCCCCTCGCCGTAGCAGTCGGCGTTCCCCTCCATCCGCTGGATGGCCTTGATCAGCTCGGCCTTCTTCAGGGTGCCTGCCTTGACCCCCCGCTGTTTGGCAACTTCCTTGATCTCCTGCATCTTCATGGCGCTTTCCTCCCGAGTGGGCTTCTCAACTCTTCTGAGTTATCATTGTCATATTACTGCGTTATGACATCCTTACAATATGTACCAGAAGATTCACCGCCTCGCAACCGCACCGTCGAACATTCTGATACGCTCAACTTCCCTCTCGACAAAATGAAAAATTTTACATAAGATTGCGCCTTGCATACTGTATACAGAAACTCCTCATAAACCCACGCGAAAGGAGAGCATGTATGTCCACCAAGCCGTTCGTTTACCAGGAACCCTTCCCCCTCGAAAAAGATGAAACGTCGTACTACAAGATCCCCGATTCGGAGAAGTACGTAAGCGTCGCAACCTTCGAAGGGAAAGAGGTCCTCAAGGTCGATCCCGAGGCACTTACCGTCCTGGCCAACACGGCCATGAGGGACGTCTCCTTCCTTCTCCGCCCCGAGCACAACGAATCGGTGGCCAAGATCCTGCGGGACCCGGAAGCCTCCCAGAACGACAAGGGGGTTGCCCTGGCGTTCCTGCGGAACGCCGAGATCAGCGCCAACTTTGAGCTCCCCATCTGCCAGGACACCGGCACCGCCACCGTTGTCGCCAAGAAAGGGCAGCAGGTCTGGACCGGCGGCAATGACGAGGAATTCCTCTCCAAGGGGGTCTACAAGACCTACACCGAGGAGAACCTTCGCTACTCCCAGACCGTGGCCCTGGACATGTACAAGGAAGTCAACACCGGCACCAACCTGCCGGCCCAGATCGATATCCAGGCCGTGGACGGCCCTTACTACAAGTTCCTCTTCATGGCCAAGGGAGGCGGCTCCGCCAACAAGACCATGCTCTACCAGGAGACCAAAGCGCTCCTCACCCCGGACAGCCTGCTCAAGTTCCTGGTCGGCAAGATGAAGTACCTGGGCACCGCTGCCTGCCCGCCATACCACATCGCCGTCGTGGTCGGCGGCACCTCGGCCGACGCCTGCATGAAGGCGGTCAAGCTCGCCTCCGCCAAGTACCTTGACGCCCTCCCCACCACGGGGAACGAGCACGGCCGGGCCTTCCGCGACGTTGAACTGGAGGAGAAGCTCCTCCAGGAGGCCTACAAGCTCGGCATCGGCGCCCAGTTCGGCGGCAAGTACTTTGCCCACGACGTACGGATCATCCGGCTCCCGCGCCACGGTGCTTCCTGCCCCGTGGGGATGGCGGTTTCCTGTTCGGCCGACCGCAACATCAAGGCCAAAATCACCAAGGACGGCCTCTTCGTCGAGGAGCTTGACCGCAACCCCAGCCGCCTGATCCCCGAGCAGTACCGCGGCAAGCATGAGCACGGGGTCAAGATAGACCTGAACCGCCCCATGAAGGAGATCCTCGCTGAGCTCAGCAAACACCCGGTTTCCACGCCGCTCCTTCTGAACGGCACCATCGTGGTGGGCCGCGACATCGCCCATGCCAAGTTCAAGGAGATCCTCGACAGCGGCAAGCCGCTCCCCGACTATCTCAAGAACCACCCCATCTACTACGCCGGTCCGGCCAAAACCCCGCCGGGCAAGGCCTCCGGCTCCTTCGGCCCCACCACCGCCGGCCGGATGGATAGCTACGTGGATCTTCTCCAGTCCAATGGCGGCTCCTTGATCATGATCGCCAAGGGGAACCGCAGCCAGCAGGTGACCGATGCCTGCAAGAAACACGGCGGCTTCTACCTGGGTTCCATCGGCGGTCCGGCCGCAGTCCTGGCCGAAGAGAACATCAAGAAAGTCGAGTGCATCGACTTCCCCGAACTGGGGATGGAAGCGGTCTGGAAAATCGAAGTGGAGAACTTCCCGGCCTTCATCCTGGTGGATGACAAGGGGAACGACTTCTTCAAGCAGTTGGGTCTGTAATACCCCGGTCTGAAAACGAAATAAGCCCCCGGTTGCTCACGCGGCCGGGGGCTTTTCCGTGCGCGGAAGGAAATCCTCCTCTCCCCGCACGGGGAGCGCGTTTGCGGCAACAGGCCCGGGGTTTGGACTTGACAGAGGGCGCAGGGATGACGTATACCAAAAACAACCACTGTTTTATCTTGTTTTTTCGAACCGTTAGCCGCTTTCACCTCTAATGCGCCGCTCAACTTGCATGATCAACGTCACGAAAAGAGATACCCATGCTTAACATGAAACCCGAATTCGTTGCCCAGCTCGAACGCGTCCTCAGCTCCGTGGAGATGCTCCTCCCCCGGGCCGTAAAACCGGTCAACTGGTCCACCTGCTACGCCGCCAACTGGCGCCGCCATTCCTTTTCCGGCTTCCTCCAGGCAGTCAGGGTTACCGATACTACCTCCCTTCAGGAGCTGCTGGGAGTGGAGAAGCAGAAGGAGATCATGATCAGCAACACGCGGCAGTTCCTGAAGGGGCTGCCGGCCAACAACGCCCTCCTCTGGGGGTCCCGGGGGACAGGGAAGTCGTCGCTGGTGAAGGCGCTCCTCAACGAGTACGCCGCCGAGGGGCTCCGGGTCATCCAGGTGGAGAAGGAAGACCTCATCTATCTCTCGGACATCTTCTCCGCCGTGGAGAGCGAGCCCTACCGCTTCATCCTCCTCTGCGACGACCTCACCTTCGAACCGGGGGAACTGACCTACAAGATACTCAAGAGCGCCCTGGACGGGTCGGTCTACTCCCCCCCCGAGAACGTCCTCATCTATGTCACGTCCAACCGCCGCCACCTCCTTCCCGAGTACGAATCCGACAACATCGGCTGGAAGCTGGTCAACGGTGAACTGCAAGAGAGCGAGGCCACGGAGGAGAAAATCGCCCTCTCGGACCGGTTCGGCCTCTGGGTGCCGTTCCACGTCTTCACCCAGGACCGTTACCTGGAAGCCGTGCGCCTCTGCGTGGAGCGGGAAGCCCGCACCCGGAAGGTGGATATCCCCTGGTCGGAGCAACTGAGGCTCGACGCCATCCAGTGGTCCCACGACAAGAAAAAGCGCTGCGGCCGCACCGCCTACCAGTTCTCCAAGCACTGGGTCGGCAAGTATCTCCTGAACAGACAGGCCGCATAAGGCACCGGACCCATGAAGCGGAGCATCGCTCCCCTCCTCATCTGTCCCGCCTGCCTCCCGAAGGAGCGTCCCCTGGAGCTGACGGTGACCGCCGAAGCCGACGGCGACGTAACGACAGGCCATCTCTCCTGCAGGGGATGCCGGCGCCGGTTCCCGATCCGGGACGGCATCGCCGTGCTCCTCCCGGAGCCGGATGCCGGACCCTCGGGGGGGCAGTGGAAGTACGAGGAGCAGGGGACCCTCGCCACCTATCTCTGGAGCCACTTCGCGGACCTGGCCGGGGACCCGGAGGCAGGGGACGCCTACGCCGCCTGGGCATCCGCCCTTGCAGGGAGCGCCGAAACCTCCCTCGACGCCGGCTGCGCCGTGGGAAGGCTCACCTTCGAACTGGGGCAGCGGAGCACTCTGGCGGTGGGGTTCGACCTCTCCCTCTCCTTTATCCGCGCTGCGCGAGAGCTTGCCCGGGAGCGCCGAATCACCTTCTCCCTCCCCCGGGAAGGGAACCTGCGGGATAAATTCCGCCTCGCCCTCCCCGACCAGTGGCGGACCGACGGGGTGGAGTTTGTCATGGCCGACGCATTGGCCATCCCCTTTGCCCGGGAGACCTTCGCCCGGACCGCCTCCCTGAACCTCATCGACCGGGTTGCCTACCCACTGGCCCACCTCTACGAGGTGAACCGGGTCGCACGGCAGAGTGAGGCATCGTTCCTCCTGTCCGATCCCTTTTCCTGGTCTACGGCCAACACGCCGGAGGAGAAGTGGCTGGGGGGGACCGAAACAGGCCCTTACCCGGGGCGGGGAATGGACAACGTCCGTGCCCTCCTGGAGGGGAAAGAGGGGATCATCTCCCCCCCCTGGACCGTGGCCCAGGAGGGGAGCGTCTGGTGGAAGATCCGCTCCCACCGCAACCACTTCGAGCTGATCAGGAGTGAGTTTCTGGTGGCGGAGCGGTAAAAATCACTATATCCGGCTGCGTACCCCCTGCTTCGCTTGCGCTCGCTTCCCCCTACAAAGTAGGGGGGATTGAGGGGGGTCCTTTCGTACTCTGTGACAAACCGACACACGAGCGCTTAGTGTTAATAGTAACCGCACACGACAAAACGAAAGAGGGGGAAGCCGCCAACGCAGCTTCCCCCTCTTTCGTTTTCATCGTGGCACGGTGCCGATGCACATCCTCAGCGGGGCTGACGGCGCTGCTGGCTAGAGCGCTGTCCGCCGGCTCCGGCAGTGCGGGCGGGATGGAGCTTCGCACCCTGCTGCTGGGGGCGTCTCCCCTCGGCGGGTTTTGCGCTCCCCGGCTGTTGGGATGCTCCCTGGCGGGCTCCCCCCTTCTTCGCCTCGGCGGGTCTGCGGGACGGCATCGGCTGCCGGGGAGGACGGGCGAACTCGGTGTCCTTTTTCGGCGCTGGCACGCTGTAGTCGAAGCCGGCCATGGTGCGGCGCTCCAGGGAGGTGTTCAGCTTCCGCTCGATGGTGCGGACCATGGCGCCGTCTTCGCTCGTCACCATGGTGAAGGCGTCACCGCTTCGGGCAGCCCGGCCGGTGCGGCCGATGCGGTGGATGTAGGCCTCGGCCGTGTCGGGGATGTCGTAGTTGATGACATGGGATACCTGGGAGACGTCGATCCCCCGGGCCGCGATATCAGTGGCCACGAGGATCTGGAAGGTGCCGTCCCGGAAGCCGTCCAGGGCCGCCTGACGCCGGTTCTGGGAGAGGTTCCCCTGGAGGGAGGCGGCCTTGTAGCCGGCTTTCTCCAACTGCTCCCCCAGGCGCTTGGCCCGGTGCTTGGTGCGGGTGAAGATGAGGACCGACTCGGTGTCGGTGTGGCGCAGCAACTCCAGCAGGAGCGGCGTCTTCAGGTGCTGCTCCACCGGGTAGAGGGCGTGGGTGACGGTGACCGGAGGGGCAACGTTACCCACCTGCACTGTGACCGGCTCCCGCAGGATCTCCTGGGCCAGGACCCGGATGTCGATGGGCATGGTGGCCGAAAAGAGCAGGGTCTGGCGCTTGGGGGGAAGCTGCTTCAGAATCCGGCGAAGATCAGGGAGAAACCCCATGTCGAACATCTGGTCCGCTTCGTCCAGGACGAGCACCTCCAGGTGCGAGAGGTCGATGGTCCCCTGGGCCATGTGGTCCAGGAGCCGCCCCGGACAGGCCACGACGATCTCCGCGCCCGCCTTGAGCTTCTGGATCTGGGGGTTGACGTTAACGCCGCCGTAGACGGTGACACTCCGCAAGCGGGTCTGGCGCCCCAGGGTGACGAAGCTGTCGTTGATCTGCTCGGCCAGCTCCCGGGTCGGGGCGATGATCAGTGCCCGGACGCGCCCCCGCTCCCCTTGGGCGAGCCGGTGCAGGATCGGCAGTGCAAAGGCCGCGGTCTTGCCGGTGCCGGTCTGGGCGAGCCCCATGACGTCCCGCCCCTCCATGACCGTGGGGATGGCCTGGGCCTGGATGGGGGTGGGGGTCGTGTACCCTGCCGCCGTGACGCCGGCCGCCACCTGGGGGTGGAGGTTGAACTCCTTGAATTCCATTTATTCCTTCTTTCTGTGTTCCTCAAGAAAAAAGCCCCGGTAAATTCCGGGGCTTACGATTTTCGCGGTATCCGGGAACAGCTGGTGGTAATGGCGAAACCGTAGCAGCTTTGGACGGAACCTGTCAAGGATTATACCGCCGTCGTTCGCGTTCATGATCGCCGCTTGACAGCCATTAATCGCCCTTTATGCTTAAAACGTTGCGCCAGGCGCCGGCCACTGGCTTCCTGGCCCGTTCCCCTCCCCCGCGTCCCAAACGCCCCCATCAACCGAAGGAGGTTTCCCATGGAGAAGCTGATCCGCATCGAGCCGTCCAAGTGCATCGGCTGCAAGTCGTGCGAGCTCGCCTGCTCGTTCAAGCACCGGGGCGAATTCGCGCCGAGCAAGGCCCGCATCGTCAATGCCGTGTTCGTGGAGGAGGCCCAGTTCATCACCGTCACCTGCATGCAGTGCGACGAACCCTGGTGCCTCAAGGCCTGCCCCAAGGGGGCCATCGCCAAGGACGCCGCCACCGGCGTCGTCACGGTGGACGAGCTGAAGTGCGTCGGCTGCCGCACCTGCGTGAGCGCCTGCCCCTTCGGAATGATCAAATACCTCCCCGAGACCCGCAAGGCGGACAAGTGCACCCTCTGCGCGCCCGACGTGCCCGAGTGCGTGATTTTCTGCCCCACCCACTGCCTCACCTTCTCGGAGGAGGACACGCCGCTGCGGGGGAAGGTCATGCGATTCGTCCAGACCATGAAGGAAGGCCAGGGGGAGGTGTGAGATGAAGAACGGATGGAATGGGAAAGTCCTGCGGGTGAACCTCTCGACCAGAACGTGCGCAATTGAGGATTTGAACATGGCCTGGGCCCGGGAGTACCTGGGGGGCCGGGGACTCGGCTCCAAATACCTGACGGAGGAGGTGGCGCCGGAGACCGACCCCCTCTCCCCCGACAACAAGCTGATCCTCGTCACGGGTCCCCTCACGGGGACCTACGGGGCTGCCAACGGCCGCTACATGGCGGTGACCAAGTCACCGCTCACCGGCACCATCGCCAGTTCCAACTCGGGAGGATATTTCCCCAACGAACTGAAGTTCGCCGGCTTCGACCTGGTGATCATCGAGGGGAAGGCGGACCGTCCGGTCTATCTCAAGATCCACAATCAGCGGGCCGAGGTGGCCGACGCCACCCATCTGTGGGGAAAATCGACCAACGAGACCGAGGACATGATCCTGCGGGAGTTCCACGCCGACGCCAAGGTGGCCTGCATCGGCCCTGCCGGGGAGAAGCTGGTCCGCTTCGCCTGCATCGTGAACGACAAGCACCGGGCTGCCGGCCGCAGCGGCGTCGGGGCGGTCATGGGGAGCAAATACCTGAAGGCCGTGGCGGTGCGGGGGACCGGCGGGGTCGGCGTGGCCGATGCCCCGGCCTTCCGGGAGGCGGCCCGGGAGACATTCCGTATGCTCAGGAGCCATCCGGTCACCGCCGAGGGGCTCCCGGCCCTGGGGACGGCGGTGCTGATGAACGTCATCAACCAGAGCGGGGCGCTGCCGACCCGCAACTTCCAGTCGGGCACCTTCGAAGGGGCCGAGGAGATCTCGGGGGAGCGTCTCGCCCAGACCTATCTCAAGCGGAACAAGGGGTGCATGGGGTGCGTCATCGGCTGCGGCCGCGTCACCGCCCTCTCGGACCCGCGCTGGTCAGGCAACGGCGAGGGACCCGAGTACGAGACCCTCTGGGCCCTGGGTGCTGCCTGCGGCATCGCGGACCTGGCGGCCATCACCAAGGCCAACTACCTCTGCAACGAGTACGGCATGGACACCATCACCGCCGGTTCCACCGTGGCCTGCGCCATGGAGCTCTACCAGCAGGGACTCGTCACCGAGGCTGAGACGGGGATACCCCTCACATTCGGCAGCGGCGAGGCCCTGGTCCGGATGTTCGAGCTGATCGGCACGGGTGAGGGGTTCGGCGCCAGACTAGGGCTCGGCTCCTGGGGCCTTGCCGAGAGCTACGGCGTTCCCGAGCTCTCCATGACCGTTAAGAAGCTGGAGTTCCCCGCCTACGACGGCCGCGGCATCCAGGGGATGGCCCTGGAGTATGCCACCAGCAACCGGGGGGCCTGCCACGTGCGGGGGTACATGGTCTCCCCCGAGATCCTCGGGGTTCCCGAGAAGCTGGACCCCCAGGTAACAGAGGGGAAGGCGGGCTGGACCAAGGCATTCCAGGATTTCACGGCAGTGGTGGATTCCGCCGGCATCTGCCTCTTCACCACCTTTGCCATTGGCGCGCCCCAGGTGACGAACCTCCTGAACACCGCCACGGGCCTGAATCTCTCCCAGGACCAGGTCCTCGCCGCCGGCGAGCGGGTCTGGAACCTGGAGCGGGTCTTCAACCTGAAGGCGGGGATCTCCCCCTCCCAGGATACCCTCCCTCCCCGGCTCTTGCAGGAACCCCTCCCCGACGGCCCCATGAAGGGGGAGGTGGCGAAGCTCGGCGCAATGCTCCCCGACTACTACCGGGTCCGGGGATGGGACGAGGGGGGAGTCCCCACTGCGGAGAAACTGGCCACGCTGGGGCTGGTCTGAGGTGAACCAGCACTACGACATCCTCATCATTGGCAATAGTGCGGCGGGTTTGCAGGCTTTGCGCACCATCCGGCGCCACGGCGGGAACGTCTCCGTGGCCCTGGTTGACCGGGAGAACTGCCCCGCCTACTCCCGGGTCCTGACCCCCTACTACGTGGGGGGGAAGACCCACCGGGAGAACCTCTTCATCGTGGGGCACGACTTCTACCGGCGCTTCGCCATCGCCACCCTCCTGGGGCACGCCGCCGTGGGACTCGACCCCGACCGGCACCAGGTGCTCCTGGCCGACGGCACAACAGTGGAGTACGGCAAGCTCCTCCTGGCCACGGGCGCCGAGGCCCGGGGAGTCGAGATCACGGCACACGGGGTCTCGACCCTGCGTCACCTGGAGGACGCCGACCGTTTGGAACGGCTCCTGAAGGGGGCCCGGAGCGTCACCGCCGTGGGGGCTGGGCTCGTGAGCATCCCTTTCCTCTCCCAAGCGGGGAGCGACGTGGAGCGGCACCTCGTCATCGGCTCCGACCGGGTCTTCAGCCGCGTGGTGGACCCGGAGGCGTCGGCCATCCTCGAAGAGCGGTTCCTGGCCACGGGGCTCGTGATCCACAAGCGGGACGACATCGCGGAGCTGAATGGGACGGACCGACTGGAGCTCACCCTTGCCCGGGGGGAGCGCTTCGCCACCGACCTCCTCCTGGTGGGTAAAGGGGTGGTGCCCAACACCGCCCTTGCCCGGGAAACCGGCCTGGCCGTGAAGGAAGGGATCGTCATCGACGACTTCTGCCGCACGAGCCACCCCGACATCTTTGCCGCCGGGGATGTGGCCGACGGGAGGGATTTCGTCACCGGCGAGGCCACCATCCAGGGAAACTGGATGACCGCCGTGGAGCAGGGGGAGATCGCGGCCCTGAACATGCTGGGGCTCCCCTGCGCCTGCGACGGGAGCCTCAAGAACAACACCACCGAGGTCTTCGGGGTGGATGTGGCGGTGGTGGGATACTGCGGCGACGGCGCCCACCGGACACTCTCGGCCCACGACCGCTTCACCGGCCGGTTCCGGAAGGTGTTCCTGGATGAGCGCGACCGAGTCATGGGGGCCACCATGGTGGGCGAGACTAACGACGCCGGGGTATTCTGCCAATTGGTGCGGACCAGGGCCATCTTCCCGGGGGAACGGGTACTGCGGGGGGCTAACACCTACGCGGCGCGGCTCCTGGAGCTGGCATCGTGATCCGGGTCCAGTTCTTCGGGCTTTTGCGGCTCTTGCTCCGGAAAGAGTCGGTGGAGCTTCCCTCCGAACCGGGGGACACCGTGGGGCGGGTCCTGGAACGGGCAGAGAAGACCCTGACCGGACCGATCATACACAAGCTGGCCGCCGGCGGGGTACTCAACGCGGGGACCATCATCCTCGTGAATAGGCGCAACGTCCTCCACCTGCAGGGGCTCGAAACGCCGGTCAACGACGGGGACACGGTGGCCCTCTTTCCCCCCGGCGCCGGGGGGTGAGTCGTGGCGGAAACGGAACGCTACAGCCGACAAATTCTCTGCTGGGGAGAGGAGAAGCAGCGGGTACTGAAACGGGCGACGGTCCTCGTCGCCGGGGTCGGGGGGCTCGGCGCTACGGTGGGCCAGCTCCTGGCCCGGGCCGGACTGGGGCGGCTCGTCCTCGTGGATGACGGGGTGGTGGCATGGTCCGACCTGAACCGGCAGACCCTCTACGCAGAGAAGGATGTTGGTAAGAAGAAGGTGCTGGTGGCCCGGGAGCGCCTAGGCGCCATCAATGCCGCAACGGAACTCGTCACCCTTGATGCACGGATCGACGAAGGATTCACCGTGCCGGTCAGCACCGACGCCGTGGCCGACTGCCTCGACAACTTTGCCAGCCGCTTCGCCCTCCACCGGGGCACCCCCGCCGGGGTCCCCTTCGTGCACGGGGGGATACAGGGGGAGCACGGCCAGGTGCTGACCCTCATTCCGGGGGAGTCTCAATCCATCGATCTCCTCTTTGCCGGGTGCCGACAGCCGGAGGGCCCCATTTCGGTCTCCCCCGACGGGCCGATCATCATCGCCGGCCTTATGGCCAACGAGCTGTTCCACGTCCTCTGGGGGGAACCCCGACTCCGGGACCGGTTCCTCGTAGTGGACCTGGCAACCCTTTCCCTCCAGTTTCTCGATGTCTGAGAGGGTCTGATTGCTTTTCCGCACCCTTGCCGGTACCCTTTGAAACATGCAGCGGCCATCAACTCCCCAAACAGGTGAAACCCCATGAACGGCAGAACCTACAAGCTCGTCACTGGCATCATCTCTCTTTTCATCGCCCTCTTCCTGGCATGGCGGATCGGCCTCTGGCTGGAGCCCGAACCGAAACAGGAAAACCCGGCGCCGGCCGTGCCGTCCCCCGCCGCCAAAGAGCCCCCCTTTGTGACGGGAACAGTGCGGAAAGATCTCAACTTCGAGGTGCGGAACGTCAGCTTCAGTGATAAAGGGAAAACCGTCGAGGGGATCGGGATCGTGGGGTTCGACAGCGACCGGTCGGACCTGAAGGCGGCAACGGTGGCAATGCTGAAGAAGCTGAAGGAAAAAGTCCCCGCCGCGGAGCGGATCGTCCTGACCCTGAAACCGGCGGTGGAGTGCCCGCTCTGCGCCATGGCCCAGGCGGCCTGGGAGCAGGGGAAAGTGGCGCTCCGCTACGGCATCCCCTCCCTGGAGCAGATGGAGGAGGCCAACGCCCTCATCGGAACGAAGGATAAAGAGGGAAAAACAGTGGACCGCCCCCGCCTCTACCGCCCCGACAGAGAGACCTTCGTCGCAGGGCTGGCCATCACCCAGGCAATCGATGCAGCCCGGAAGAAAAACCCCTCCCTCGGTGACGACCAGCTCCTGGAGCAGGCGGCTGCGGCCACGGGGCTCAACTACGCAGTTGCCCGGCGCGGCAGGGATTTCATGACCGCCTACTACACGGCAGACGGGTACGGGGAAGAGAGTTTCAATCTCCCCCTTCCCTGACAGAGCCGCCTTTTCCCCTCAGAGGCCGGTCAGCTCCTCCACCTTCAACTCCAGATCGTCGCCGTTCACCCGGACTACCTTACCGCCCTCATCCTCGCTCCGCACGAGGCCATCCTCGACCCACGAGAGGATCCGCGCCGTGGGAACGCCGAATTTCGCTGCCGCCTCATCGAGTGTATACCAGGTTTTGTCCATGGACATGACGCTGCCTCCTTCCCGGGAACCTGCTTTCAGTATACCACTCCGGCCGGTAACCGCTTCCATACCCCTCGTAAACTTGACGGAGCAGGAACTCCGTGATTATCTTGCTGCAAACGGTTATGAAAGGAGCCCGCAGCGATGCCGGTCTACGAATTCTACTGTGCCGACTGCCACACCATCTTCAACTTCCTCTCCCGCCGGGTGAACACCGAGAAGCGCCCCGACTGCCCCCGGTGCGGACGCCACGAACTGCAGCGCCAGGTATCCCGCTTCGCCTTCTCGAAGGGGAGAACGGAAGAACCGCTGGAAGGAATGCCCGACATGGACGAGGAGAAGCTGGAACGGGCCATGATGGGGCTGGCCGGCGAGATGGAGGGGATGGACGAGAACGAACCCCGGCAGATGGCCCGCTTTATGCGCAAACTCCAGGATGCCACAGGGATGAATCTGGGATCGGGGTTCGAGGAAGCCATGCGGCGCCTGGAGGCAGGGGAAGACCCGGAAAAGATCGAAGCGGAGATGGGTGACCTCCTCGACGCCGACAATCCCTTCGCCAGGGAAGGAATCCGGGGGATCAAAAAGCGCCTCGCCCCGCCGGCCCACGACGACACACTCTATACCATGTAGTTTTCATTGCCGGAAAAACAGAGAGGGGGGAACATTCCCCCCTCCGTAACGCCCCACCATCTCTTTTCCCATCCTACAGAATCATCTGCGAAATCCCGTAGGCAACCACCGTCGATACGCTGACCCCGATCAGGCCCGGAATCATGAAGCTGTGGTTCAGGAGGTACTTGCCGATGCGGGTGGTGCCGGTGCGGTCGAAGTTGATGGCCGCCAGGTCGCTGGGGTAGAAGGCGAAGAAGAAGTAGGCGTAGCTGGCCGGCATGAGCCCCAGCAGCAGCGGTACCGGCAGGCCGAGGGCCAGACCCAGGGGGAGCGTTATGGCCAGAGTCGCGGCCTGGCTCTTCACAAAGGCGGAGATGCAGAAGGTAGCGATGGCGAAGGTCCAGGGGGCCATCTTGACCATGACGCCGATGTTGTCCACCAGGAACTTCTTGTTGGCGGAGATGAAGGTGTCGCTCATCCATGCGATACCGAAGATGGAGACCACGGCGATCATCCCGGCGGTAAAGACGCTGGAGTGGGCGATATCCTTGGCCTTCACGTCGGCGGCGAACATGATGAACGCGCCGTAGGCGAGCATGACGAACTGGACCACCGTGGTCATGGGGACCGGCTTCTTCTCGCCGTTAAGCGGCAGCAGGTCCGGGCACACGGCAAAGAGGATGATGGTCCCCACGCCGGCGAAGAAGAGGGCCACGGACAGCTTAGCGGTGGTGCTGATCTCCTTGTCCAGGGTAGTCACGTTGGCATCGAGGGACTTGCGGAATTCGGGATCCTGGAGGCGGGCCTGGTATTCGGGATCCTTGTCCAGGTCAAGGCCGCGATTGAAGCTCCAGGCGGCGGCCACCAGGAGGCCGATAACGCCGGCGGGCAGGGTGATGGAGATGATGTCGATGAGGGTCACCGGATGGCCCGCCTTGGCGGCAAAGCCGAGGAAGAACGTCACGGCGGCGGCCACGGGGCTGGCGGTGATCCCCATCTGGGAGGCGACGCTGGAGATGGCCATGGGGCGCTCGGGGCGGATGCCGGTCTTGATGGCCACGTCGGCGATGACCGGCAGCAGCGCGTAGACCGCGTGGCCGGTCCCGACGCAGACCGTCAGGAAGAAGGTGGAGAGGGGGGCCAGGATGGTCACGTACTTGGGATGGGCTCGCAGCATCTTCTCGGTCAGCTGCACGAGGTAGTCGAGGCCGCCGGCCACCTGGAGGGTCGCCGAGGCGGTGACCACCGCCAGGATGATGAGCATGACTGCGATCGGGGGCTCCGAGGGGGAACTGCGGAAACCAAGGACCAGCAGCGAGACGCCAAGGCCGCCGATGAGCCCCAGGGCCACGCCGCCGCGGCGGATGCCGATGAGCACCGCGCCAAGGACGAGGATGAATTGGATCCAGAACATTGCCATGAGACACCTCCATGCTTGCGGTAAAGTTTTCGAGCCGCGTTGCTCGTAACCGTCTTGTCTTGGTTAGAGCATGGAGAATGCCAAGGTGGCAATTTCTTGTATCTTTCTGATTTTATTCACGAAATACAACAGTGCAACAGCTCACCGCCGATGAACATCCATAACCGCCAGTTATGGACAGCAAGGGCGTTGCACGCAATTGCGTAGTAGTTTCGGATGGTTGCCATCAAGTATAACCGAATGTTATGGTTATAACCTCCGGTTATGGGGGTTTACTTCCGCATCATCTTGAGCCGTTTGGAGAGGGCGGGCTGGGAGATGCCGAGGAGCCGTGCCGCGAGGGTCTGGTTGCCGCCGGCCCGGTTGAGGGCCTCTTCCACGAGAAACTCGGCGGCGTCGGTGAAGGTGGGGAGCCTTTCGAAACCGGCGAAGGGGTTCAGGGTCGGGGGCGGTGTGCTGACGGGCTCTTCCGCGGTGCCGATGGCCCTGACGAAGCCCTCCATGGAGAGCATCCGGTCCCGGTGGACGCTGACCGCGTCGAAGATCATGGCCTTCAGCTCCCGCACGTTCCCCGGAAAGCCGTAGGTGGACAGGAGCTGGGCGAGCCCCGGCGGCGGGGTCGGCTTTTTCTTCCCCAGGGTGCGTGCCGCCTCGGTCAGGAAATGGTCCAGGAGGAGCGGGATGTCCCCCTTACGCTCCCGCAGCGGCGGGACCTGCACCTGGTGGGTCCGAAGCCGGTAGTAGAGGTCGCGGCGGAAGGTACCCGTCCCCTCCTTGGCCGAAAGGTTCTGGTGGGTGGCAACGATAATCCGCGCCCGGAGGCGCCGGGGCTGGTCGCTCCCCAGGGGGAAGTACTCACCCTCCTGGAGGAGCCGCAGGAGCTTCACCTGGGAAGGAATGCCGAGGTCGCCGATCTCGTCCAGAAAGAGGGTGCCGTTGGCCGCCTCCTCCACCATGCCGCGCCGCACCGTCTCGGCGCCGGTAAAGGCGCCCCGCACGTGGCCGAAGAGGGTGTCGGCAAAGACCGTGTCGTCCAGCCCGGCCACGTTCACCGCCACGAGCTGTCCCTTGCAGCCGCTCAGGGTGTGGGCGGCCTTGGCCAGGAGCTCCTTCCCCACCCCGCTCTCGCCGGTGATGAGGAGGGGCTGGGGGCTCGTGGCCACCGCCTCGATGTAGGCGAAGAGGGCAAGCATGGATCGGTCGCCGGTGACGATGCCGGCAAAGGCCTCCGGGTGCCGCAGCCCGCCGGAGACGAGCCGGCTCGACATCTCCCGGTTCTCCCGCTGCAACTCCAGCATCCGCACCGCCCGGAGCACCCCTCCGATGAGCCGGTCCTCCTCGTCGGTCTTGACGAAGTAGTCGAAGGCCCCGAGCTTCATGCAGTGGACCGCCGTCTCCACCTGATTCAGCCCGCTGATGACGATGACCGCCACCTCCGGGTGGCGCTCGTTGATTTCCTTTAGAATCTCCTCCCCCGACAGATGGGGCATGGTGAGGTCCAGGAGCACCAGCCCGATGCCGCCGCCGTCCAGAAGTCCCATCACCTCGCGGCTATCCTGGCAGAGGTTGGTATTGGTGATGCCGGCGGACGACTCCAGGGTCAGGGAGAGGGAACGGAGCCAGGCCGGCTCGTCGTCCACCAGGAGGATGCCGAAGGCGGGGTAGCGGTTTTCAGTCATAATCAAACGAACTCCTCATTGAAGTTGTTTTTGTTCTTCAGCTCCCCTGCCACCGAGGTCTCCGGGAGGGGGGCGGAGGGCTCGCGGAGAAAAGAGTCCCCGCAAAAAAGCACCGGCAGTTATCCGGAGGGAAAGCGTCAGAAACGGCAGATCAGGTGACGTGAAAACCAACCGGCGACGCTTGGACTCTTTTCGGAGCGGGCCCTCCGCCCCCCGACCGCCACTGACAGCACAAAACGAATCAGGAAACAACCGGCAAAGAAAGCGTAACCGTCGTCCCCTTGCCAAGGGTCGAGTCGAAGGAAAGGGTACCCCCGTGCTCCTTGACGATGCCGGCGGAGACCGAGAGCCCCAGGCCGGTGCCGCCGCTCTCCCGCTTGGTGGTAAAGAAGGGGTCGGTCAAACGGGAGAGGTTTTCCGGCGCGATGCCGCTCCCCTCGTCCCGGACTTGGAGAATCACCCTCCCCCCTTCCGCGTCCAGGGATGTTTCCAGCTCGATCCCCCGCGACGGGTCGGGCAGGGCCTGGCAGGCGTTGAGGACCAGGTTCACCACCACCTGCTCGATCCGCTGGGTATTAGCCAACACTTGGGGCAAGTCCGGCGCGTAGCGGGCCGTGAAGCGGGTCGTGGCTTTGCGCAGCGAGGTATCCACCAGCCGCACCGCCGCCTGGGCCACGCCGTTGAGATCGAACTCCTTCCCCCCCACGTCGTCCCGCCGCGCAAAATCCTTCAGGTCCTCCACGATCCGCTTGATCCGCTTGGCCCCGTCCTGCATCTCGTCCATGAGCCGGGGCACCTCCTGCCGGACCCGGGAGTAACGGAGACCGCCGAGGGTGAAATCCCCCTCCTCCCGAAAGCGCTCCTCCAGGATGGGGGCCGCATCATTGTAAATCTTGCGCAGAATTGGAACATCCAGAAGAATCAGCCCCGTAGGGTTGTTGATCTCGTGGGCCACCCCGGAGACCAGGATGCCGAGGGCCGCCATCTTGTCGGCCTGGACCAGCTGCTGCTGGTTCAGCTGCACCTCCTCCAGGGCACGGGAGAGGGACTCGGTCCGCTGGGCCACCTGCCGGCGGAGCGAATGGGACCAGAGAACCGTGCCGCCGAGGATGAGAAGGAGCGGAACCACCACCACCGCAATATACTTGATTGTGTCCCGCCACCGCATCGGCTGGGGCTCCAGAACCCCCAGCCACTTGGCATGGATCGCGTCGTACTGGCCGGTCTTCTTGAGGATGGCGAGCCCCTCGCTGAACCGGGCCAGAAGCTCCGCATCCCCCTGCCGCACCGCATAGCCGTAGCGCTGGGCCGCGATGCTCCGGGCCACGGGGACGAGATTCGTGAGCCGGTTCTCCCGGATGATGTACATCCCCGGCACCATGGCAACCACCGCGTAGTCGCACCCCCCGGCGGCCAGGAGCCGGAGGGCGTCGGCAGGGGGCGGGGTCAGGACCAGATCCTTCCCATACCCCCGCTCCGCCAGGTACTCATGCATGATCCCGTCCCGGTGGAGCGCCACCTTTTTCCCGCGCAGTTCATCAAGGGAGCTGGCCGGCGGCGAGTCGCGCCGGGCGAAGATGGCGTGGTAGACAATGGTATGGGGCGGGGTGAAATCGATCTGCTTCGCCCGCTTCTCGGACCAGGAAATCCCCTGGAGCACGTCGACGCGGCCGCTCTTCAAGTCCGAGAGCATCTCCGCCCAGGCCCCGAGCCGGAACTCCACCTTCATCCCCATGATCTCGGCGATGGCCCGGGTCAGATCCACGTTGTAGCCGGCGGGCTTGCCGCTCTGGTCGATGAATTCGTACGGGGGATAGTCCCGGTCGCCGCCAACGACGATGGTCCGGTCCCGGCCAGGGACATCAGGGGCCGCCGGAAGAGGGGCGACACAGAAGAGGGAGAGGACGACTGCCGCAAGAAACCGCAGCAGCAGCCTTCCCCCCTCGCCATACGAGAGTTTTATGGATTCATGGCAGGACACGGGCCTCTTTCCGTCAGGGGAGTTTCGCCCGCTCATACTGGGGAGGCCAGGGAACGTTGACCCCAAGGGAACGGGCCGCGTGGAGGGGCCAGTAGGGATCCCGGAGCATCTCGCGAGCCAGGAGAACCGCATCGGCAAGCCCCGTGGCCACGATCTGCTCCGCCTGGGCCGGGTCGGTGATGAAACCGACGGTCCCCGTGGGGATTCCGGCCTCGCGCCGGATGGCGGTGGCAAAGGGGGTCTGGTAGCCGGGGCCGAAGGGGATGACGGCGTCGGGGGTGAGGAAACCGGCCGAGCAGTCGATAAAGTCGACGCCGGCCTCTCTCAGCTTCCGGGCGAGGACCACCGACTGCCCCAGGTCCCACCCCCCTTCGATCCAGTCAGTGGCCGAGATCCGCACGAACAGGGGGAGATCGGCAGGCCATACTTCCCGCACCGCCCGGGCCACCCTCAGGGGAAGGCGGATCCGGTTCTCCAGGCTTCCGCCGAAATCGTCCGTCCGCCGGTTCGAGAGGGGGGAGAGGAACTCGTGGAGGAGATAGCCGTGGGCCATGTGAATCTCCACCACCCGGAAACCGGCGGCCAGCGCCCGCCGGGCCCCCTCTCGGAACTGCCGGACCACATTGTCCATCTCCTCCACCATCAGCTCCCGAGGAACGGTATAATCAGCCGCGAAGGGACGGGGGCTCGGAGCCACCGGCTGCCACCCCCGGGCCTCTGGCCCCAGGGGGAGCCCGCCGCGCCAGGGGAGATCGGTGGAGGCCTTGCGGCCGGCATGGGCGAGCTGGATGCCGGGAACCGCCCCCTGCTCGGCGATGAAGCGGGTGATGGGGGCAAACCCCTCCACATGCCGGTCGTCCCAGATGCCGCTGTCGTCGGGGCTTATGCGCCCCTCGGGACTCACCGCCGTCGCCTCCACCATCACGAGCCCCGCCCCCCCCACGGCCCGGCTCCCCAGGTGGACCAGGTGCCAGTCGGTGGGCATCCCGTCAAGGCTCGAATACTGGCACATGGGGGAGACGAAGATGCGGTTGCGGAAGGTGACCGATCGCAGGGTCAAGGGGGTAAAGAGGGCACTCATGGGGATCTCCTCCATTCGTGGTGTTCAGGAAGAGTGTATCAGACGGGAGGGGGTAGTAAAGGAATGGAAGACGGGACAGCTAGCGCCTGCGGCGCCGGAGGAGCACCCCGTAAACCGCCAGGTTCAACGCCGCCACCAGAAGCCCCACGGCTATCTGCCATCCCCGCGTGAGCCCTGGCGGGTAGATGAGGGGAACGAGGTAGTGCTCGATGAAGCTCTCCGTGTAGCCCGTCTCGCCAGCCAGGTGCCGGAAGCGGACCTCCAGATAGGTCAGGGGGCAGACCTTGCCGCTCAACTCGATGAAGGCCCCCCAGAGAGCCGCCGGGACATGGAGCCATGCCAGCCGCGGCCACCGAAGCACCACAAGCCCGCCCAGCACCACGAAGAGGACAAACAGGCCGTGGACGAGGACCACCGCATCGGCAAGGCGCGAATACCCCATCACGCCTCCGGCACGCTCACTGCTACTCCAGCACCTTCACCTCTTCCACGAAGTATTCGGTTTCCGCGAATATCGTCGAGGGGACCCACTTGTGCTGCCCATAGTGGAGAACAACCTTCTTCCCAACGGCCCCGTTGATCTGTTGGGCAATGGCATCATCCCTCACGCTGAACAGGAACTTTTCAGGGATGGCACCGGGCACCGGGAGCATCTGCAACTCACCTTCCCAGGTCTTGAATACCCATCCCTTTTTCGAGAACTTCTGAACGTATCCGGCGCGCTCCCCCGTGGAATAGGTCCAGGTAAGAGAAAACCATGTGTATCCGGCAATCGCCACCAGCACCAGCACCACTATTCCGGCTATCCCGCCGAATACTTTCCCCTTTGTGATTGGCATCCCAGCCCTCCCTTAATTTAATTTTAATTCCGGAACAACCTACAACACCCCTCCCTGTCACTTCAAGGGAGAAATCACTCTCTTGTTCGCTTTGATCGCCCTCTCACGCAGGAACTCACCAAGTATGCGCCCCGTGTGGGACACATCCCCCATGCGCGCCACCTCCTCCGGCGTCCCCCGGGCCACGATCTTCCCGCCGCCGTCGCCCCCTTCCGGCCCCAGGTCCATGAGCCAGTCGGCCTCGGCGATGACATCCAGGTTGTGCTCGATGACGATGACCGAGTTCCCCGCCGCCACCAGCCGGTGGAGGACCCGGACCAGCTTTTCCACGTCGGCCATGTGGAGGCCGATGGTGGGCTCGTCGAGGATATACAGGGAATGGGGTGCGGTGCGCGGGACGCGGAGCCCTTCCTTCACCGGCTTCGCCTTGGCCAGTTCGGTGACGAGCTTGATCCGCTGGGCCTCCCCCCCCGAGAGGGTGGGGCTCTGCTGCCCCAGGGTGAGATAGCCGAGCCCCACGGCCTGCAGGAGCTGGAGCGGATGGAGGATGGTCCGGTGGGCGGCGAAGAACTCCACCGCCTCGTCCACGCTCATGGCCAGGAGATCGCCGATGGACTTCCCCCGGTGGCGGACCATGAGGGTCTCGGCGTTGAAGCGCAGCCCCCCGCAGACCTCGCACGCCACCTTCACGTCGGGGAGGAAGCTCATCTCGATGGTCTTCACCCCCTGCCCCTCGCACTCGTCGCACCGTCCCCCCTTCACGTTGAAGGAGAAGCGGCTCGGGCCGTACCCCCGCAGCCGGGCCTCGGTGGTGCCGGCGTAGAGCTTGCGGATGGCGTCCCAGAACCCCACGTAGGTGGCGGGGCACGATCGCGGGGTCTTGCCGATGGGGGTTTGGTCCACCTCCAGCACCCGGGCGAGCTCCTCCCATCCCCGGATCTCCCGGCACCCTGTCACGGGGTGGGCTCCCCTGCCATGGGCCAGGAGCCCTTGGAGTGAGGCATGCAGGACGTTACGCACCAGGGTGCTCTTGCCGCTCCCCGAGACGCCGGTGACGCAGACGAGCCGCCGGAGCGGGAAAGCAATATCGATCTCCTGCAGGTTGTGGAGGGCAGCCCCCAGCACCTGGATGGACGGCTCCTCCGGGGCCGGGGCAGGTCGCCGCTCCACCAGGGGATGGCGCAGGGGCTCCGCCAGGTAGCGCCCCGTGAGGGAGTCCGGGGCCGCCATGACCTGCTCCAGGGTTCCCTCGGCCACCACCAGGCCGCCGTTCACGCCGGCGCCGGGGCCCAGGTCGATGACGTGCTCGGCCCGCCGGATGGTCTCCTCGTCGTGCTCCACCACCACGATGGTGTTCCCCTTCCCCTCCAGCTTCCGCAGGGTGTCGAGGAGCATCCGGTTGTCCCGGGGGTGGAGGCCGATGGTGGGCTCGTCGAGGATGTAGCAGACCCCCCGCAGGTTGGAGCCGAGCTGGGCCGCCAGCCTGATCCGCTGGGCCTCGCCGCCGGAGAGGGTCGGGGCCGCCCGGTCGAGCGACAGGTAACCGAGCCCCACCTCGCCCAGGAAGGCGAGCCTCGTCCCGATCTCGGCCACGATATCCCGGGCGATGGCCGCCTCCCGCCCCTCCAGCCCCAGGTCGCCGACGAACGCCGCCGCCTGGGTCACGGTGAGGGCTGTCAGCTCCGCGATGTTCCGGTCACGGAAGCGGACGGCCAGGGCCTCGGGATTGAGCCGGGCGCCATGGCAGGCGGAGCAGGTCCGTTCCTCCCCCTCGAACCACTCGTTCCACCAGATCTCCTCGCCGGTCTGCTCCGCGTCGAAGCCGGGGATCTCCAGCCCCGTGCCGAAGCAGCGGGGGCACCAGCCGTGGCGGGAGTTGTAGGAGAAAAGCCGCGGGTCGGGCTCGGGGAAGCTTTGACCGCAGGAGGTACAGGCGCGAAGCGTTGAATAGAGCAAATCCGCCTTCGAACGTCTACCGGCGTTGCCTTCGTCGGTGTCTCCTCGACGTACCTCAGGGTACGCCTGCGTCGCCCCCTCCTCGCCGCCTTGGTATACGTCCGAAATCGAATTTGCCGAACTGCCTTGCTCCACCGCCATCCGCACCACCCCCTTGCCGAAGGCCAGTGCCCGGTCGAGAAGCTCCCGCAGCTCCCCCTCTCCCTTCGCCGCCACCGTGATCTCACCCACGGGGAGGTCGATGTCGTGCTCCCTGAAGCGGTCGAGCCGGGGCCACGGCTCCACGGGGGTCATGACGCCGTCCACCCGGAGGCTGGCAAACCCCTTCCCCGCGGCCCATTTGGCCAGATCGGTGTAGTACCCCTTCCGGGCCGTGACAAGGGGCGCCAGGAGCACCACCCGCTTCCCCCGCAAATCACGCAGGAGTCGCGCCACAATGGCGTCCGGCGTCTGGGGGGTGATGGGGATGCCGCAGTCGGGGCAGTGCTGGACCCCGAGCTTCACGAAGAGGAGCCGGAGGAAGTGGTAGATCTCCGTCAGGGTCGCCACGGTGCTCTTGCGCCCACCGCGGCTCGTCCGCTGCTCGATGGCCACCGTGGGGGGGATGCCGAGGACCGCGTCCACGTCGGGGCGGGCCGCGGGCTGGACGAACTGGCGGGCGTAGGCGTTGAGGGATTCCAGGTAGCGCCGCTGCCCCTCGGCGAAGAGGATGTCGAAGGCCACGGTGGACTTGCCGCTCCCCGAGATGCCGGTGATGACCGTGAACCGGTCCCGGGGGACGGCGATGGTGACGTTCTTCAGGTTGTGCTCCCGGGCGTGGACGATGCGGATGGCGCGGTCCGGGACCACGGCGGGGAGCGCCTCCGCCACCCCCTGGGCCGACTCCCTCACGAGCGCGGCCAACTCTTCCCCGTACTCCAGCAGGGCCCGGCCGGTGTGGCTCTCCCGGCATCCCATCACCTCTGCCGGGGTGCCGACGCAGACCACCCTCCCGCCGGCATCGCCACCCTCGGGCCCCAGGTCGATGAGCCATTCGGCGGCGGCGATCACATCCAGGTTGTGCTCGATCACCACCAGGGAGTCACCCGCCTCCAAAAGCCGCTGGAAGGCGGCCAGGAGCCGGGCGATATCCTCGAAGTGGAGGCCGGTGGTCGGCTCGTCAAAGAGGAAAAGGTTCCCTGCCCCCGTGCGCTTCCGCCCCCTCACCTCGGCCAGATGGCCCGCCAGCTTCAGCCGCTGGGCCTCGCCGCCGGAAAGGGTCGGCACCGGCTGACCGAGGCGGAGGTAGCCGAGCCCCACCGCCTCCAGGGGTTCCAACCCCCGAAGCACCTCGCGATGGCCGGCGAAGAAGGCCACCGCCTCGGTCACGGTCATCTCCAGCACGTCGGCGATGGAGACGGGGCGCCCCTCCCCGGCCGGCACGAGTTGCACCTCCAGCACCTCGGGGCGGTAGCGGCGGCCGTCGCAGTCGGAGCAGCGGATGTAGACGTCGGAGAGGAACTGCATCTCCACGTGCTCGAAGCCGTTGCCGCCGCAGGCGGGGCAGCGGCCGGTGCCGGCGTTGAAGCTGAAGGTGCCGGTGGTGTACCCCCGCTCCTTGGCCAGGGGCTCGGCGGCGAAGAGCTTGCGGATGGCGTCGAAGGCCCCCACATAGCTGGCCGGGTTGGAGCGGGTCGTCTTGCCGATGGGGGACTGGTCCACCAATACGACGTCGCCGATCAGCTCCGCCCCTTTGATGGCAGCATGGGCGCCCGCCGGCTCCGTCGGCTTCCCCTTCAGCTTCAGGAGCCCCCGGTGGAGGACGTCCTGGATCAGGGTCGACTTGCCGGAGCCGGAGACGCCGGTGATGCAGACGAGCCGGCCGAGGGGGATGCGAACATCGATCCCCGTGAGGTTGTGGGCGGCGGCGCCGAGGATTTCCAGGTATCCCCCATTTCCCCTCACCCCGTCCCTCTCCCCGGGGGAGAGGGAGACATCTTTACCCTCGCCCTTTGGGAGAGGGTGGCCGGAGGCCGGGTGAAGGGCAACCTTCTTCTCTCCCGCCAGATACTGAGCCGTGAGCGACATCCGCTCCCGCACCAGCTCCCCCGGCGTCCCGAAGAAGACCACCTCTCCCCCCCGTTCGCCGGGGCCGGGACCCATATCGAGAATCCGGTCGGCGGCGAGCATCACCTGGGGGTCGTGCTCCACCACCAGCAGCGTGTTCCCCGCGTCCCGCAACTGCCGCAGCACGCCGATCACCCGCCCCATGTCCCGGGGGTGGAGACCGATGGAGGGCTCGTCTAGCACGAAGAGGGTGTTCACGAGGGAGGTGCCCAGGGCCGTGGTCAGGTTGATCCGCTGGACCTCGCCGCCCGAAAGGGTCCGGGACTGGCGGTCCAAGGTCAGATAGCCAAGCCCCACCTCCCCCAGGTAGCCGAGGCGGGCGCGGATCTCCCGCAGGAGCAATTCCGCCGCCTCATCCAGGGGGGGCGGGAGCGCCAGGGCGCCGAAAAACCCGGCGCAGCGGTCCAGGGGGAGGAGCATGACATCGTGGATGGTGAGGCCGGGAAGGGTGCGGATAAGATCGTCGGCAAGCTCAACCCCCTCGGGGCGGAAGCGCTCCTCCGGCGGGAGCACCCGGTCGGCCTCCTCCCTGGTCCCGAGCCGCCAGAGGAGCGCATCGGGGCTCAAGCGCGCCCCCACGCAGGCGGGGCAGATGGTGTAGGCCCGGTACTTGGAGAGGAGGACCCGGATGTGCATCTTGTAGCTCTTGGTTTCGAGCCAGTCGAAGAAGCGGCGCACCCCGTACCAGAGCCCGTCCTCCCAGGAGCCCTCCCCCTCGATCACCCAGTGGCGCTGCTCCGCCGTCAGCTCCCGCCACGGCACGTTCACCGGAATGCCCCGCTTGGCCGCGAAGGTCATCATGTCGTCCTGACACTCCCGGTAGCTCTCGGTCTGCCACGGCTTCACCGCGCCGCCGGCCAGGCTCTTCGACTCATCGGGGATCACCAGGCCGTGGTCGATGCCGATGACCCGCCCGAACCCCCGGCAGGTGGGGCACGCCCCCACCGGCGAGTTGAAGGAGAAGAGGTGGGGCGCCGGGTCGTGGTAGGAGATGTCGCAGTCGGGGCAGTGGAGATCGCTGGAGAACCGCCACGGCTCCCCCGGCGTCCCGTCATCGCCGAGGGGGTAGACGAGCACCCGCCCGTGGCCGACGCGGAGTGCCGCCTCCATCCCCTCCGCGAGGCGGGAGCGGTTCTCCGGCTTAAGCCGCGTCCGGTCCTGGATCACCTCCAGGATGCCGTCCTCCTCCCGGTGGATGCGGGTGTACCCCTGGCCGGCCAGGAACCCCTTTACCTCGTCGGCGGAGAAGTTGGCCGGCACCGGCACCGGGAAGGTAACGAGGAGGGGCATCGCCTCTTTCCCCGTCACCCCGCCCCTCTCCCTCGGGGAGAGGGAGCCATCGTTACCCTCGCCCTCCGGGAGAGGGTGGCCGGAGGCCGGGTGAGGGTCCCGCGCCAACAGCTCATCGACAATGCTCTCCGGCGTGTCGCGCCGCACCGGCCGGCCGCAGCCGCGGCAGAAAAGCCGCGCGGCCCGGGCAAAGAGGAGCTTCAGGTGGTCGTTCAGCTCCGTCATGGTCCCCACGGTGGAGCGGGAGGTGCGGACCGGGTTGGTCTGGTCGATGGCAATGGCCGGCGGGATGCCGTCGATCCGGTCCACGGCCGGGCGGTCCATCCGCTCCAGAAACTGGCGGGCATAGGGGGAGAAGGTCTCCACGTAGCGGCGCTGCCCCTCGGCATAGACCGTATCGAAGGCGAGGGACGACTTTCCCGAGCCGGAGACACCGGTGACGACGATCAACTCGCCGAGGGGAAGGTCGAGATCGAGGTTCTTGAGGTTGTTCTGACGGGCGTTTCTGATGGAAATGGTATCGTGGGCCATGGGGGGAAGTATAGCAGGCATCAGGGCGCCGCGCGATAGGTGCAGAGCAACTCCCATCTAACCGATTGCGAGACCGTTCAGTTCACTGTAGCTCATCGTCAATCCCTTGTCCCTTCCGCGCGAAAGCCTGAACCTTATCTCGAATTACATGAAATTTTTAATTTACAGTCTTTTAAAGTGTGCGTATATTTTTGAATTCAAAAACCTGACTTTTTTGTCGACAACATTCGATCAGCGCTTGATGACAGGATAATCCAGACCACTCATCTTCAACACGGTGCTTTAGGGGGCATGATGAATCGACTCATTCTTCTGCTATTGATTTTGTTTGTGACTGCGACACCCATGGCTCTTCAGGCCAATATGAAGCAACCGTCATATCCGGCCCAGTCGGCGGCCGCTGTCTACACGCCAGGAATACCGACTGTGTATGCAGGGGACGATGTTACGGCATTCGCAGGAATTCCGGTGGTATTACACCCAATAGTCACCCCTTCAACTCCTGGGAATTCTCTAAGTTACGACTGGAAAATCATCAACAAGCCCGGCGGCAGCAAGGCAGTCCTTAGTGATCGTCATTCGATAAATCCAACTTTTGTTACCATGCTTCCGGGTTATTATGAACTTCAACTCTGGGTAACCGAGGGAAAGACGAATGTGAGCGATATCGTCGTGGTTCATGTGCTTCCTTCTCCGAAATCGAATCCACCGGTGGCAATCCCCACAGCCCCCTCAAACGTTATCGTAGGCCACCAGATCACTCTCAACGGCAGCGGAAGTTATGACCCTTCAGGGCTCTCCCTCAGCTACGCCTGGGAAATGATTTCCCAACCCCAGGGAAGCTCCGCCACCCTCATGAGCGCTTTGACAACCTTCCCAGTTTTCACGCCAGACCTTCCGGGGGCCTATGAAATCAAGCTCACCGTATCCAACGAATATGCGACTGGGGTGCCTCAAACCCTTCTGATACAGGCAAGACAGAACATTGCACCGGTTGCGAATGCGGGACCGGATCAGAGCGTTCCTCCGGGAGCGATGGTTACCCTCGACGGCAGCGCCAGCTATGACACGGACGGGGACCCTCTCACCTTTGCATGGGCGTTTCAGTCCTGCCCGAAGAACATCTGCCCAACGCTGGAGAATTCTTTCAACACAAATCCATCCTTTATTGCCGCCCTGCCGGGCACATACGTTCTCAGCCTGACCGTTGGAGACGGAAGTTACCTGACGACCACGGACACCGTGCAGGTTACCTCCTCAGCGCCTGGCCCCAGTGATCCCGATTTTCTGAAACTACAGTGGCAATATGGCATTTTCGGAACGAACATCGGTCAGGCCGGCCTCCACGTCACCGACCTTGACGGTGACGGCACGCCGGAAGTCATCGCCAGTGCTTGGGCAGGAAGCACCTCGGTGTGGTACATTCTGCGGCAGAACGCCAATGGGGCGTACGAGCAGGTCTGGCGAAGCGCGAGTTATTCCTCCCCGATCGTTCGCCTGCGGGTAGCTGACGTCACCAATGATGGGAAAGGCGATGTCATCGTAGGGCTGAGCGACGGCACCATCAGGATATACGACGGCCCGACGTGCAATGAATTGCGACAGTTTTCCACGGCCGGCACACTTACGGACATGGCTGTCAAGGATGTCGACGGTGACGGGAAGCCGGAGGTCGTGACGACCAACGTCACCGGCGTCTTTGTCTATGACATCGAAAGCGGCGCGTCGAAATGGTCGCTGCCAACGGGTGGCAGCACTTCCCTGGCAGTCGGAAACGTAGATGCGGATCAATCAGTAGAAATAGTCACGACATCTTCATCTTATGGCGGGAAGGGATATGTCATTGATGCCGCCTCACACACCATCGAATGGGAATACATCAACGGCTTCGGCTGCCGTGTCGCCCTTGGGGATCTTGACGGTGATGGCATGGAGGAAATCGTCGGCGCCGCAGCCTGGTCCAAGGTCACCGTGTTCGATGCCGACGCAAAAACACCGTCGTGGGAAATCCCCACGTCCCAGGACATAAGTGCCCTGCTTGTTATCGATGCGGATGACGACGGCAAACCCGAGATTCTGTATGGCGACGGACAATGGGGCAAGGTTTACGCGATTGATGCGTTAACACGACAAGAGAAATGGTCGATCAGCAACCCTGAGCATGGAGTGCAGGGGCTTGCCCTTGGAGACACCGATCAGGATGGGACGAAGGAGGTTCTATGGAGTGCCGGCGGTTCTTCGTCCGGTGCAGACTACCTTTACATTGCCGACCCGCAGACGCGCACCATTGAGTGGCAGAGCATCCATGTTGACGGACCGTTGAGCGCCCTTGATGTCGGCGATGTGGACGGCGACGGCGATGACGAGATCGTCATGGTCTCTTTCGAGAGCGAAAGCGGCTATGGAGAGGGTATTATCCACATTTTCGACGCCAGGACCCATACCCTCGAGTATCGGGAAAAGCTCGGGCTTATGGACTGGATGGGAGTACGGTCGGTCCGGATCGGCGACGTCGACGGTGATGGAAACAATGAGTTCGTGGTCACGACCGCAAACCTCTACGACGGCTTTATTCGGGTCTACAACGGAGTCACCAGGGCCGTCAAATACGATAGCGCCAGGTACAGCGGCAACTACTTCACGGCTCTGGCCATTGCCGACGTGGACAATGACGGCGAGAAGGAAATCATCGCCGGGCAGGGGAGAGAGCACACGGGGGCACAGGGGACATACCTGATTGTTTTCGATGGGAAAACACTGCAGGAAAAATGGCGGAGCGTCGACCTGGGAACCTACTGGGGAGCTGTCCGTGACATCAAGGTCGCCGACATCGACGGAGACGGCAATCAAGAGCTCATTGCAGCCCTCGGCAACCAACTCGTCGTCTATGACGGCGTCACGCACAATCTCAAATTCCTCGGAAACCAGTCCGCCGTTGCCCTTGAAGTCACCGATGGCAGCACAGAAATCCTTGTAGGCCGGGGAGACGGAAAGATCGATGTCATCGACGGCGTCACTTTTGCGGTAAAGAAAACCGTGCCCACCTCCAGCAACACCCAGATTGACGCACTGCAGGCCGTTGACCTGACCGGTGACGGCGCTCCCGAGTGGCTGATCACACACGGCGGCATGATGGAGATAATGGAAGGCAATACCGAGACCCTGAAATGGACCAGCCCAAACTTGGCGACAAACCTCGGGCTCTTCAATCATCTCGTCATCAGGGACACGGACAGAGACGGCCGCGCGGACGTTTTTGTAGGGGACAACGCGGGGCTGTACCACTTTGAGCAGACCCCATAACGTCAAGCGAAGTGTTTGAAAATGCGCAAAACCCGCCAGGATATCTTCTTGGCGGGTAGCACATGATAAAAAATAGCCGATGATCAAGCCCACCTTTGACAAAGGGGGTAAGCTTCAGGGCCGGCCCTCGCAGAGAGGACCGGCCCGTTGCTTTTCCCTGAGTCGGCATCATCTGGATTTATTCAAGCCCTACCCCAAACAGTCCCATCTTTCCATGGCGGCACCCGATCATGGAGAAAATCGCCCTCCCGACATTTCAGGTTTCTCGTCTTGACACCACTTTCACGACCTGAGATAGTGCCGCCATGTGGATATTCTAATCATCAAAGGAGCACCCATGGTCCGCAACGCATTGTTGGCCCTCGCAGCAATCATCGCCTCCAGTCTCGCAGGCCCGATCCCCGACTCCCGTGCGTTCGACCCTGCATTGATAGAGCGTTCAAAGGCTCTCGGCGAATGCGAGGAATGCGACTTCAGCCATGCCGACCTGAAAGGGGTCGACCTCAGGGGGGTTAAGCTGGACGGCTCCAATTTTACCGGCGCCGACCTTCGCGCCGCCAGGATAGAAGACTGCGGCGAATGTGACTTCTCCGACGCCGACCTCACCGGCCTTCTCATCGAGGGAGCAAGCCTGGACGAGGCCATATTTGAAAGAGCCAAAGTGAAGTCGGCCAAGTGCTCAGGGGCCTACATCCACCATGCCCGATTCAGCGGCGCCGATTTTACGGGAGCCGACATGAATAAGGTCAATGTGGAAAAAGGGAACTTCACCGGAGCCAACCTCACGAACGCCAGTTTCGTGGGATCACGACTCAGATACGCAACGTTCACCGGTGCGGTCCTGAAAGGGGCAAACTTCTCCTTTGCAGACCTGTCTTATACCGACCTCAGTTCTCTGGATCTGGGAGGGGCGAATTTTCGAGGTGCCTCCCTTGAGGGGACGGCACTGACGGGGGCCAAGTTCACTCAGGCGGATTTCAGGGGCGCAGACCTGACCCGTTCCCGCTACAGTGTAACGACCGTTTATGATTCTTCTTCGAGCAGACTGGTTGAAGGTTTCGCATCGGTCACCTGCATTGAACTGCAAGAAGCAGGAGCTATAATCGATTCAACGACAAAATGCTCAACGGGGCACTAATAGAGGAGACTCACGATAAGTCCGGGGATTATTGCAGGACGCTACCTGTCCAAACAACAAGGAGGGATATGGACATAAAAAGCATCCTTACAAGCAGAAGCTTTTGTTATCTTGCCGTACGCGAGTTGGGGCAAAAGGGAACAGAAGTCGGCCGACTGCTGCACTTGAGGCCGACGTGGGTAACCCTAGCGGAAAGCGTGGGGAGGGCGTTGTAAAGAACAACAGCAAGTTCTTGTCACTCTTGGGGGAGTTTTAGAAAAATAGATAAAAACGTCCCCCTACCAAGACTTAGGAGGTGAGTATGTTTGCAAAAGTTAGAAATGCGTCCGTGATGTTGTTTGCAATGTTTTTGGCTGCGTGTAGTTCATCAGGTACATTTACAATGAAGCAAGAGCTTATTGAACCGATTAACAATCAGAAAACCGTATCTATCTTGGTTAAATCAGATAAAGTTCCTGAAAGTGAAAAAGAAGACGCAAAGAAGGCTTGTAGTTCACTTCAAGAAAAATTGTATTCGCGTCTTGTTTCACAAGGTTTGTTTAAATCTTCTGCTATTTACCCAAACGAAGGCGACTACAGTTTGGAAATTGATGTACTTGGCGTTCGGTTGGTTTCAAATACTGCACGGATATGGTGGGGCGTGATGGCTGGTGCAAGCGGAATTGAAGCAAATGTATTGTTACGTGACGGAGCAGGCAAAGTCTTAACTGAGTATCATGCAGATGGAAGTTCTGCTTCGCACCCATTTTCTTCTGAAAGTGGATCTGACAATGCTGTTGATCAGCTCGCAACCCAAATTGCAGAAGCTATAAAAAAGAGATAGTCAATTCATCTAACTGACTCAACCAACAACCAGGGAGGGCAATCTTATGAAAACGATGCGTGTTAACAGATGGGCGGTCATGGGCCTTTTGTTGGCTCTCGTGCTGCAGGCGCCGGGCTGGGCCATGGCGCAAACGACATTCGGACGGATCGTGGTGTTCGGAGACAGCCTTTCCGATCCTGGCAACCTGTTTGCCCTGGAGGGCGGCGCGAACACGCCACCCTACACCTCACTGGACCAGCTCCTTATTCCCGACAGCCCCTATGCAAGGGGAGGGCACCACTTCAGTAACGGGGCCACCTGGGTTGAACAGCTTGCACGGCCATTGGGGCTCGCCGGGAACACCCGCCCGGCCTTTCAGGGTTCAGGGACCGAGGCAACCAATTACGCGGTCGGTGGCGCCAGGGCCCACGAAGACGGGATCAACGTGAACCTCCAGTCACAGGTGACCGCGTTCCTCAATGCCTTTGGCGGCGCTGCGCCGGCCGATGCCCTCTACGTGGTAGAGTTCGGCAGCAACGACATCCGCGACGCACTGGCGGCAGGCGCTGCCGGAGGCCCCATTCTCGAAGGCGCCCTTACCGCCGTCGGCAGCAACATCGGGGTCCTGTATGCTGCGGGTGCACGGAAGTTCCTGGTATGCAACGCCCCCGACATCTCGCTGACTCCTGCCGTTCTCACCCTTGACAAGTTCACCCCCGGAGCTGGCCAATTCGCCCAGTTCCTGTCGTCCACCTACAACTCGGGGCTCGACCTCCTTCTGGGGTCGATGGCGGTGCTTCCCGGCATTGAGATTGTGCGCGTCGACTTCTTCCAGAAGCTTCATGAAATTGTCGCCGCCCCTGCGGCATTCGGCCTGAGTGTGGTGGACAGAGCCTGCGTAACGCCCGACACACCGCCCTATGCCTGCCAGAACCCTGATCAGTTCCTGTTCTGGGATGGAACCCATCCGACCAAGGCGGTCCATGCCATCATGTCGCAGGAAGCGGCATCCGCGCTGGCGAACTAAATCGTTCCCAGACGCCAGAAGGCAAACAGACAAAAAGGGGCGCCGCACGAATTGCGACGCCCCTTTTTGTCAACTCTCACACCCTCCGGATCAGGTTCTGAACCGCCCCATGAGGAGCGAAAGCTCTTCAGACAGGGTATCAAGCCGATCGGCGGCTTCGGCCACATTGCGGGAACTGTCGGAATCCTGCGACGCCAGATGGCTGATGCTGGCGATTGTTTTCGTGATGTGGCCGGTGGTCGCACTCTGTTCCTCCGAGGCGGTGGCGATCTGGCTCACCTGGGATGAAACCGCGTCAATTCTCGCGATGATGGTATCCATGGCCTGCATCGCTTCTTCGGCTACCCCCACGCCGGATTTGACCTCGACCACGCTCCGCTCCATTGCCTGAACGGCGGAACCCGTTCCATCGAGCACGGTCCGGATGATCTCCTTGATTTCATGGGCCGACTCGGAGCAGCGCTCCGCCAGCACCCGCACCTCATCGGCCACAACGGCGAACCCGCGCCCCTGTTCGCCTGCCCGCGCGGCCTCGATTGCCGCGTTGAGGGCCAGCAGGTTGGTCTGGTCGGCGATATCCTCGATAGAGGTTATGATTGCCGCAATATGGTCGGTTGATGCGCCGAGCTTGTTAACGATGTCAGAGGTCGCGCCGACCTCGTCGGCGAGCTTGCGCATGGTGGTGACGGTATGGTCCATGACGCTGCGGCCGGAGGAGGTGAGGTGCGCGGCTCCCACGGCGTTTTCCGCCGCGACCTGACAGTTGTTGGCGATATCGTTGGATGTGGCGGACATCTGTTCGCTGGATGTAGCGATGCCGTCGGCCTCCTGGGCCAGCTGGCCGGAGGTCGAGACCATTTTCGACGAGAGCCCGGCCAGCCCGTCCGCTGCCGCCGATACATCCACGGCCCTTGCGGAAATAGTGACGACCGTGTCGTGGAGCTTGCCGACAAACTGGTTGAACCAGTGGGCCAGTTCGGCGAACTCGTCCTTGCCGCTCTCGTCGAGGCGCTTGGTCAGGTCCCCTTCCCCTTCGGCGATGTCGCGGACCATGGCTGTCACGCCGGAAAGGGACCGGTTGATGCGGATGATGGTGTACCAGAGCGGGATAGCCGACAGGACGGCAATGACGATGGCGAGGACGATGATGGTGCCCGTCATCTTCCGGGCCGCCGCGGTGGTCTTCTCAACCATCTGCTGCTGCCCCATGGCGGTATTACGGACCAGCTCCTCGCCGGTTTTGAGCTCTCGGTTTGCGGCCTCCTTCACCATGGCGAGGGCTTTACCCGCCTTGTCGTTGCTCTCGATGATCTTGAGCTGGGCTGCGATGATGCGATCCACCGACGCCGACGCGCCCCGGACCGAAACGGCAGCCGCATCGATGTTCCGCAGGGCGGTGGTCTGCCTGATCTGAACCAGCTCCCTGCGCGCCGTGGCCGCATTGGCGGAAATGCTGTTGAATCCCGACCGGATATCGGCTGCAACGGCCTCCGCCTCCTTGACCGTCCCGCTCAGCATGAGAGAACGGACCTTGGCGTCAAGGGTCCTGACGGCAAGACTGATGCCGTTCACCGCACCGTCGATGCCGGAAACCCGCTGGCTGGAAGCGAGCACCCCCTCAACATCCTTGCGGTTCTGTTCGACCCGCTTGTCGATGCGGGCCGTGGCGGTATTGAGGCTGATGGCGAGTTCCATCAGATCGTTGTGAATCTTGCGCTTTTCCTCGGCAAATTTCCCCCCCGTATCCTTTCCCGCCATGGCTGCCTGCTTCAGGGCCAGCAGACCGGTCTCGGGCCTGATGAACTGCTGGTAGATGTCGCTCACCGCCTTCTTGACCGTCACCACCGCTTCATCATTGACGTTAATTTCCTGTATCGACCCGACCGTACTCTTCATCTTCGACTTGTTTGCAAGGATCTCGGTACTGCTCTTGGCCACCTCAAGGTCCTTGAGCACCGCCTGCACGTCCTTCAGCTTGATAATCAGATCCTTGACCTGCTGCGCCGCGGCAGCCATCTGGGTGGACGAGGCGAAGGAGCCCGCCACCTTTTTCGAGCTGGACGCCGTGAGATTCTGCATGTCACGCCGCACCCCCCCGAGAATCCGCTCCACGTTCTGGATGTCCGCCTCCACCTTCCGCGACTCCTCCCGGAAATTGCCGAGGCTTTCGATACGGGAACGGGTGGCGTTCTTCACATCCTCGTAGACCCTGTCGATGACCGTGACGTCAATGGAGCCGGCATGGGCGGCATCAAGGGCCTTGATGCCGTCCAGTGCCGTCTTGAGACCCTTCAGCCTCTCATCGGCGGCAGTCGACAGCTCCGCCACCTCCCGTGGATCACTGGCGACTCCGAGGCGCAGCAGCACGCCGGTCAGGGACTCGATGGAGCGCTGCAGCTCGGTGGTTTTGATCTGGAGGGGGGTGGAGCGGTCGGTGAGCTGGGCGATGATGCCGCGGATGTCGTAGATGGAATAGATGCTCACGAACGCCAGCGCGGCAAGGCCGGCCAGCATGACCGCCGCGCTTGTGTAGAGCCAGGACCGGGTCTTCATGCCAATCTCCTATTTCTTGTAGATGCCGCACCCGAGGATCAGCTCGCCCGACTTCTCCACATAGGAGGTTTTCTGCTCTTCCGCCTTGGACTTGGGATTCAGGATCGTGTAATCAACCCAGCCGGTACCGTCCTTTTTGGCCAGTTCGACGATCTCGCGGCGAAACTTCTTCCCCTTGGAATCGGGGACGTCCATCAGGTTCTGGCCCACCTTGTCGGGGGCCGTCGCGTTGGCCACCAGCGTCCCCCCCTCATCGAAGGCAAACACATAGAGGGCACCCTTCACAAACGGACCCTTGGGGTCATTGAGGGTGTCAAGGGCCTTTTCCAGACCGTTCGTCTTGTGGAATGCGGCGGCAGCCTTCACCATCTTCATCGCTTCCTCCCTGTCGTCGGCCCGCGCCACGGACACGGAGACAATCAGGGCAAAACAGACTGCGACAGCTCCCAACAGTGAAACCAGTGACCTTCTCATGCTCATTCCTCCCTCATTCCTTGTAGTTCTGACCGTTTCGGTCGAAATAATGTCTACTTTTGGCTTATCGGCCCAGGCCTGAAATTCTTGAGTGATTATAATGACTAAATCTCTATCCATGCAAAAAGGGGCGGTTATCCACGCCTTTCGCGGGTGGCTATGAACAATAGATCATTGTCCCCTCGGCCAGGTTGTGATACTGAGTGGAAACGCATGGGAGGAACCGTCAGACAGTGACAGCAAGACTTTCACGGGAAAATAACGAGAACCGCACCATATGCGGCGCCTGCGGCGGCGAATGCTGCCGGACCAGGCCGGGGATCGAGTCGCCGGAGCGCTTTCTTGCCGCGGCCAATCCCGCCGAGGAACTGGCGCATCTGCTGGCCTCAGGCCTCTGGGTCCTCGACACCCACTACGGTGTCCCCTACGATCCCGAAAAGGGGGAAAAGGGGGACCCCGACCGGATTATCCTCTACCCTCGGCCGGCCACCCGGCAGGAACAGGCACAGGGGAGCCTCCAGGTCGTCCCCGGCGCCGGCGAGTGCGTGCTCCTGGGGGACGGGGGGTGCACCCTCCCCTTCAAGGAGCGCCCCCGGGCCTGCCGGGCCCTGGAACCGGCCTCCGACTTCGCATGCACCTCCTCCTGGACCCGCTTCGACGCCGCCCGGGAGTGGCAGCACCACCAGGAGATGGTCGACGAGGCTCTCGCTCTCGTCGACACTTTGCGGTGATTATTTGATTTGATTATTTTATTTTATTCAGGATGCGCAGCAGGCCATCGAGGATGGTTGCCGGATGGGGAGGGCAACCGGGGATGTAGAGATCAACGGGAACAAGACTGTCTACGCCATTGCAGACCTGAGGGGTATCGATGTATGGTCCGCCGTTGATGGCGCAGGCTCCGGAGGCGACAACGATCTTTGGATCAGGAATCGCCTCATAGGTGGTAAGAAGCGCCTTGGCCATATTTTCAGTAACCGGACCGGTTACCCACAGGCCATCGGCGTGACGTGGCGACGCCACAAACTGTATGCCGAACCGCCCGAGATCCCAACCGATGGTCGAAAGAACATTGGTATCGGCCTCGCACGCATTGCACCCGCCCGCACTGACCTCCCGGAATTTAAGAGAACGCCCGAACAGGCGCCGCAGGTCGGGAGGCAACGGTCGAGCGTTGTGATGTTCCGATCCTGGATGAACCATCAGATGGTCACGGTTCGTAACGGCCAGTCGATAATCCGTGGTAAATTGGATGGTTCCGACCGGGCATTCGGCACAGAAAAGACATTTGCCCATGTCCAGGCACCCGCCTCCGGCCTTTGAATAAGCACCGTAGGGGCACTCGGCCCCGGAAGCCGCGGTTACCGGGCTAACGATCGGATAGCCGCGGAAACGCTCGGGCATCTGCAGCGGCGCAGCGGGATATGGCATGGTGCGATGGCCTTGCTTGATTCGGGAAGCGATTGCTCGGAACATGTAACGTTATCCTCCCTAGAGGTCGAACCCGCAATAGGACAGGTTGAAGCTCTTGTTGCAAAGCGGGAAATCGGATATTTGCTGTCCCCGAAGTGCCAAGGCGAGCCCTTGCCAGTTATGGAACGAAGGGTCGACGATTTTGTAACGGATGAAACGCCCGGCATCGTCGGTGACCGCCACGTGACATATTTCCCCGCGCCATCCCTCGGTCAGGGCAACGGCCAGACGCTCGCCCGCGCAAGGGGCCGTAGCAACCCGGTGCCCCCCTCCGGGGAGTTGCCTCAGCTGTTCTTCGATAAAATCCATTGATTTCTGGGCTTCATGCCACCTGATCATGGTTCGTGCGCACACATCGCCATGGAACGCGGTAGCAACCGGAAGATGGGTCATACGATAGATGCCGAACGGATAATCAAGGCGGACATCCCTCTTGATTCCGCAGGCCCGCGCGGGAGGCCCGACCAGACCGAGTTCGTGGGCCTGTTCGCGCGTCAATCCCCCGGTACCCTCCAAACGCCCCATCACCGAAGGCGAGCTCCAGAGGAGCTCGATCGCATTGGTCAGGTCACGTCGTGCCTCTGCCAGACGCTTGAGAAGATCGTCGCGCAGCTCGGGCGTCAGATCGAAAATCGTGCCGCCCGGGACGAGAAGCCCCCGCCCGAAACGGCTGCCGCAGAGGACGGCAGTCATATTGAGGAAATCTCCCCTGATGCGGCCGCAGAAGGAGGCGGTCGGCAGATACCCCACATCACCGGCGATTGCCCCCAGGTCGCCGGTATGGTTGGCAAGCCGTTCCAGTTCGAGGGCAATGCCCCGCAGCACTTCTGCTCGGGGAGACGCCTTGATTCCTCCCAGCGCCTCCATGATCATGCAGTAGGCCTGGCCATGGCCGATGGTCGTGTCGCCGGCGGCGGTTTCCATTACCTGCAAGGTGCGCGGGTGAGGCCCGCCGACAAGCCCCGCCTCGATCCCCCGGTGCTGGTAGCCGAGGGATATCTCCAGGTGAAAGACCTCTTCACCGTGGCACTGGAAGCGGAAGTGACCCGGCTCGATGATGCCGGCATGGACGGGGCCGACGGCAACCTCATGCACTTCGTCGCCTGCCACCTGGAAATAGTCCATGACGCCAACACGGAGCGGCTCGTCCGCGGGGCGGTTCCACGCATCGCGTCCCGGCACGAACGAATGGTGAAAACGGACCGGCTTGAACCAGGGGTGCTCATCGAATATCAGGCCGCACTGTTCGGCAATCTCCCGTTCAAATAGTTGCACTTGGGTACTGAGCGAGGCAAGGGAGGGAACGTGACTGTCGCTTGTCTCCGTACGGGCTGCGGCAAGCCGGCCCTCTGCCTTGTTGGCCAGGACGCAGACAAGGGCGGTGGATGATGGCGCCGGAATGCCGAAATACGAAACAATCCGCCATCCCCGGTCCAACGAATCGAGAATGCTCTGCAGAAACTCGTTGGTATCCACGGGGGGAATCTCCGCCAGGGGGACGGCGGCTCCGTTGTATATGGTGCGGAATGGGTCACTCACGGTTGCACCCCCAGCATTGCGGCCCCCTCGGTAAGGAGCGAAACAAGGAAAGCAGGCGGCCAGATCCCGAGCCACAGGATGATCGCCATCATGAAAAGCGGTGGTCCCACGGTCAGCAGACGGTCCTCGTAAGCGGAGGGTTCAAGATCGGCGGGGGGAGCGCCCATGACCATCGGCAGCACCGTCAGGGCCATGCCGATGAACACGATGACCAGAAACAGCAGGAACAGCCACCCCACTGGGTGCCGCCCTTCGATGAAGGCGCTGCTGACAATCGTGTACTCGCTGATGAACGGCGAGAACGGCGGCGAACCGGTAATGGCGATGAAACCGGCCAGGAAGAGCCCCCCTGACCAGGGGAGCCGTGTCAGTGCCCCCTTGACCACATCGGTCGTCTTGTTTCCGTACGACCGGTGAATGTTGCCGGAGGAGAGGAACAACACCCCCTTGGTCAATCCGTTGTTCAGGAGATGAAAGAGCGCACCATACAGCGCCCCCTTGCCAAGCCCGAGACCGATGGCAAGAATCCCCACATGTTCGACGCTCGAATAGGCCAGCATCCTCTTGAAGTCAGCCTGATGCGCCATGAATACGGCGGCAAAGGCCATGGAGATGAGCCCCATGCCAACCAAAGCATCTTGGAAGAACGCCAGTTCGGAACCGGATGCCAGGCAGATCTGATAAACCCGCAGGATGGACAGAAACGCGCAATTGACCAGTCCCCCGGCAAGCAGGGCACCAACGAGGCCGGGCGCTTCGCCATAGGCATCCGGCTTCCAGGCATGGAGCGGGGCCAGACCCATCTTTGAGCCATAACCGACCAGCAGAAAAATCGCCGCCGCATGGAGCCAGCCGGGATTCAGCTCACGGGCGGACAGCATCAGCGGCCCGAGCAGCAGGGTGGCATCCCGGTGGGCCACATAGGTCGAATAGGCGAGAAACAGCAGTCCGAGCAGCGCCAGGCCGATGCCGACGGAACAGAGGAGAAGATACTTCCAGGTGGCCTCTATCGAACGTGCATTGCGATTGAAGTAGATGAGGGGGGCCATGGATACGGTGGTTGTTTCCAGTGCGACCCAGAGCAGTCCCAGATGCTGGGTCATGGTGACCAGCCCCATGGCTGAAAGGCAGACCAGCAGCCCCATGCAGAGGACCCGGTTCGAGCGCTCCTGACGGTAGGACAGGTAGCCGACGGCATAAAAGGCGCAGACGGTGAAGAGGAGGCTGATGCACAGGAGCACCACCTTCCCCAGGGGGTCGAGCCAGATCCAGCCTCCGGGGGATGGTGGCGGCGTGTTCACCAGCAATAACGCCGTCAGTGCCAGGTGAACCGTCGCAACAGCCGGCAGAGTAATGGGCCTGAGACGGTTGTCCGGCACGATCCAGGCGCATAACGCCCCCACCAGGGGGAGCAGAACAAGGGCATACAACATTTGAGGCTACTCCTCCTTCAGTGCCCGGAGGCGGGAGGTGTCGATCGACGAGAATTCCCGGCTGATATGGTTGATAACAATACCCATGACGAATATTCCCACGAGAAGGTCGAGGAGGGCGCCGGCCTCAACCATGACCGGCATTGCCTCGGTCAGGAGAAGACCGAATACGAATATCCCGTTCTCCATCACCAGATAGCCGATGACCTGGGAAATGGCCTTGCGACGGGTCGTCAGGATCAGAAAACCACACAGGAGCGTGGCGATGGAGGCAGGCACAAACAGGAGATCCTTGTGTTCGGGCGCGAGCGGTAAGCGTTCGGCAAAAACGAACGCCAGGGCGGTGAAAATGGCCCCGAGGAGCAAGGTCGGCACATACCCGACGAAGGGTTCCACTTCGCGCCTGATCTGGGCCTTGCGAACGGCGCCGCCGATGAAGTAGGGAATTGCCACTCCCTTGGCCAGGATGATGCCGGCGGTGATACCGGCCAAGTGTCCGGAGAACGGATGTATCAAGCCGGGCAGGACACCGAGGATGACCCCCTGGACGGCAACGGCACGGATGGAAAACATCAGCCTGCTCGTGCCGAGCATGATCAGATTGATCAGCATCACCAGTACCAGCAATTGATCGGCGAATGAACTCATGGGGCTACCTCAATACCAGCAGCATGGCAAAGGCGGACAGGATAGTGGCCCCGACCAGAAGTTGCGGAATGCGAACCAGACGCAATCTGGCCATCACCGACTCGACAACGCCGATTGCCACCGCCAGCACCAGCATGGCGGCAATGAAGATGCCCCAGTCGATGAGCGCATTTCCGGTGGCGACAGGGAAGGCTATGTTTATAAAGACCGCTCCGAGGATGAACAGTTTTAGCGCCGCTCCATACAGGATGATCCCGAAGGCGGGGCCACTGTGATCAAGGACCATGACTTCATGGATCATGGTCAACTCAAGGTGCGTGTTGGGATCGTCGAAGGGGATGCGGCAGTTCTCCGCCAGGAGCGTGATGAACAGCGCCCCCACCAGCAACAGCATGCTCGCCCCGGCGGCAAGCCAGATGGCGGGTGTGGGGTGGGTCAGTATTGTTGACAGGGAAAGCGACTTGCTTATGCGGGCCAGCGTCAGCAGGGAAAAGAAGAGCGTCGGTTCGGCAAGACAGGAAAAGGTGACTTCACGTGCCGCCCCCATTCCTTCAAAACTCGAACCGGTATCCAGGGCTGCAATGGTGGTAAAGAACCGGGACAATCCGAAAAGGTAGGCAAACAGGATGAGATCGCCACTGAAAGAAAGTGGCGCGCCATGGTGACCCAGCGGGATCAGCAACACTGCAATAAGCGCTGCAGAGAGTGTTATCAACGGACCGGCACGGAAAACCCAGGTGGTGGTCTCACTAAAGACCGATCCCTTGCGGAAGAGTTTGATCAGATCGAAATAGGGCTGCAGATATGGTGCTCCAACCCTTCCGGCAAAGGCCGCCTTGGTCTTGCCGATAACCCCAAGCAACAGCGGCGGGAAAAGGAGCGCCACCGCGCAGTGGATGATAATGTCGGTCATAACGTGCCATCCTCGAAGGAGACGGAAACGCCGCTGTCCTCGTTCAGTTTTTCCAGATCATCAGGACGCAGAGCGTGGCGAATATATACAACACGTAAATATGAAGCTGGCCGTGCTGCACTTTCCTGAGGAAGGAAAATGCCGTACCGACAACCTGAAAGACGGGGATCAGAATCCGATCCAGCACGGTTTCGGTTGTTTCATAACTGAAACGGGCGTCAGCGGGAGGAATGGGGGTATCAAGCGTGGGCCTGCGACGGTCGGGAGCAACGATACCCCCTAACAGGCTCACCGCCATCTCGCTGAACGATGTGCCGGTATATTGCATCCTGGGGGTAGGCTCGAGATAGCCGCACCCCCACGTGCTTCCCTGGGAACGGGGAGAGGTACGCAGTCGCCGAAGGTATGCCGCGCCGACAGCCAGAACGACCACAAGAAGGAGCACGTTGGCACAGGTGAGCGGCACAAGAGGGATATGCCCCATAACCTGTGCCATATCCTGGGGGGAGAGACCGCCATAGAAGCCGACAACCGGGGTAACCAGCCGCACCAGCAGTACCGGCGCCATGCCGGCAATGAGGCACCCCCCAGCCAGCAGCACCATTGGTCCGGTCATCACCGCCGATGCTTCATGGCCATGGGCAGAATCGGCCGAGCGGGGAGCGCCGAGGAAGACGATCCCGAAAAGTTTGACAAAGGTCAGTACCGCCAGCCCGCCAACCAGCGCCAGGACAGGCGCAACCAGGGCCACCAGCGGCAACGGAGCGACGATGCCATCGGTTATGGCACCGACATAGAGAAAGAATTCGCCGACAAATCCATTGAGCGGCGGCAAACCGCATATGGCGAGCGACCCGACCAGAAAGAGCGGCGATGTTACCGGCATGCGCCGGGCAAGCCCCCCCATCCGGTCGATCTCCCGGGTTCCGGTTCCATGTATCAGCACTCCGCTTCCCAAGAAGAGGAGCGATTTGAAGAGGCCATGGTTGACAATATGGATAAAGGCCCCCGCAAGGCCGCACACCACCAGGTATGATGCGTGTTGCTGCAGGCCGACCAGTGCCAGGCCGATGCCGATGAAGACAATGCCGATATTCTCGATACTGCTGCAGGCCAGCAGGCGCTTCAGGTCGCGTTGTCCTGCCGCCAGGGCAATCCCGTTAATGGCGGACCAGGCACCAAGCAGGAGGATGAGCCAGCCGAGCCATGCCGGCAGTTGATCGAAAAACGACACTGTCCGCAGAATGCCGTACACGCCCATCTTGAGCATCAACCCCGACATCATCGCCGATACGTGACTGGGAGCGTTGGCATGGGCGCCGGGAAGCCAGAAATGCAGGGGCATGAGGCCCGCCTTGCCGCCAAACCCGATCAGGGCGGTTATGATGACCGTTGTCGCAACGGGCACAGCCAAAGAAAGGGCATGTGTGGCTGGAAACGCGAACGTGCCGGCAGTCGCGCGCAGCAGGGAAAACATGACAAACAGTGCCATGGTGCCGGTGTGGGTGGCAAGGAGGTAGACCGTTCCGACACGCTGGACATCGGAACTCTGCTGCTCGGTGGTCAGCAGGAAATAGGCGGACAGCGCCATGACCTCCCAGGCCATGAGAAACAGTACCCCGTTACGGGCCATGACCACGATGATCATCGCTGCGGCAAAGAGTCCGAGAAAGAAGGTAAGCCTTCCGGCGCTTGCCTTTTCCCTGGCCGGCCAGTAAGCCACAGAATAGAGCGCGACAGCACCGGTAACCAGGAAGAGCGGAAAGAGGAATATTGTCGAAAGATGATCGACGGAGAAGAGCGCCGGTCCAAAAGGAAGCGGCCAGTCAATCTGGTATGATGAGGCGGGAATGCCAGACAGGAGCGAGATGACAGCCGTCTCGCCAAGGCACGACGCAGCGATTACGATTATGGCCGCGACCCGTTGCCCCCAGGCAGAGTGGTGCGCCAACAGCCCCGGAATGCCCGAGAGTGCAATACAGGACGCCGCAACCAAGAGAAATAACGTTGGATCAAGGAGGAACATCACGCCTGCCTCACGCCTGCCCCCTATCTCACGTCAACTGCGGACTTGATTACTGGGCGACACAAAAACACTATGAGTTGCCAGATTTTTATAACACTTTAAAAAAATATATGTTATAAAATATCATACGTCAATAAAATTATGAGACACCCAAACCACACACAACACATACATGTGCAAGGGAGAGTGCCGTCATGCCGAACACACGATTGAATATCACGCTGCCAACCCCCATTGTTGACGACATCAAGGCCCTGTATGGGCAACGGGGGTTGAGCCAGTTTCTTGAAGAAGCTGCCAGGGAAAAACTCGACGAGCTGAAAAAGAAGGCGCACAAAGGATTGATCGAAGGATACCAATCAACCGCGGAGGAGACGAAAGAGGTCCTCAAGAAATTCGAATCAGCGGTAACGGAGAAACGAGATGTTTAAGCGCGGCGGGATCTATGCGGTCAATCTGCCCCACGGGGAGAGGCGCGAGCCGGAGGCCTGTCCCTGTCTTGTGGTAAGCAACAACATCAGCAACGAGTACTCTCCGGTCGTAACCATCATCCCGTTGAGCTTTACCCGCCTGGAAAAGATCTATGACTTCGAGACGTTCCTGCCGGCTGCCGGGAGCGGGCTGGGAAAGGACGCCAAGATCAGTTCACACATCCTGATTACCATCGACAAGGCAAACGTGGTCGGTGAGCGTCTTGGCTTCATCAACAAATCCCTCATGTGTCAGGTGAATAAGGCGCTCTGTCTGCAACTCGGAATCGAGGAGACGCCGGGACACCTTAAAGGATAAAGTCAATGCTGCTTGAGCCATCCGAAGCCGCGCAGGCCCTGAATGTTGATGAAAAAACCATAGTTCGCTGGATCAGGAAAGACAACCTCCCCGCTGAATCCATGCATGGCGATTACCGGATCAATCCGGTGGACTTGCTGGAATGGGCAACGGAACGGGGCATCAAGGTCAATCCGGCCCTCTACAAGATGCACGATGCGGATACCCGTCCGCTGCCGACCCTGTGCCAGGCTCTCCAGGCCGGCGGTATCCATTGCGGTTTTCCGGGCACTGACAAGGAATCCGTATTGCGCAACGTTGTTTCCGCTCTGGAGTTGCCGTCCGAGATCGATCCCGAGTTCATCCTTCAGGTGCTGCTGGCCCGGGAGGCCATGGGCACCACGGCGGTTGGCGACGGCATCGCCATTCCCCATGTGCGCAACCCCATCCTGGTGCAGTTGCCGGTTCCGAAGATTTCCCTAAGCTTTCTCGCACAACCGGTTGATTTCGGCGCCCTTGACGGCAAGCCGGTACAGATCCTGTTCACCATCATCTCGCCGACCATCAGAATGCATCTCCACCTGCTCTCGAGGCTGGCCTATTGCCTGCGGGACCAGCGCCTGCGCGCCATTCTCGGCAAGCTATGCGATGCCAAAGCGATCATGGACATAATCATTGAAATCGAGAAAGACATCGGAAGCGCTCCCCCCTGACAGAAAGCGTTCTACCACCCCTCGGGCACCGACCCGGTAACACAGGCACAAAAAAGCCGCATCCGAAGATGCGGCTTTTTGTACGTCATGAGAAGTACTATTTATTTTTTGTGCGGTACAGCCGGGGTCGCCGGAGCTGCAGGGGCTGCCGGAGCAGCCGGGGTTGCGCCGGGCTTGGCTTCTTCCATCTTGGCCTTCTTCGCCTTCTTGGCTTTTTTGACCTTCTTCTCGACGGCCTTTTTCTCCTCGACTTTTACCGGCGGGTGGCCGGGAGGAAGGGCAGGAGCGGCTTTAGCTGCGGGCTCGGCTGCGAATGCGATACCGGCGAAGGCAACGGCTACGAGGGCTGCGGTGATGCTTGAGAGAATTTTTTTCATTGATGTGCTCCTCTGAGTGGAACGAGATAACTACTTCTTGAATTTCCTAAGAGCAGCAACCGTGCCACACCACACCATAACAGCTATCTAGTTGATATTACTCAGCTTAACCCATTAAACCCGCAACAACACCCACGCCGCAAAGCCCCATTCCATCCACCGGCTACCGCAAATGAGACATCAACATCCAGGGGTAATGGCGCAATAAAGTCAGGATGCTGCCCGAATTCTTCCAAGGATCAACTGACAAATTGCAGCCATAATCCAATCAGTTACGCCGCAGCGATTGATAAGCGTAAGGGAGTAGATATAATGGAGCCTTTATTTTCCAGCAGGCCCCACCCTCTGGTAAGCATCAGCAAAAGGGAGTTGAATCATGAAAAGATCAGCGGAAGAACGAGCCATCTACATCACTGAATTTGACCAGACCCGCCTCGACGAGCTGCTGGACCAGGTCAACACGGAAGATTCCCGAGACAGCAAGCACCTCAGGGAACTGGAGGACGAGTTGCTGCGCGCCGAAGTCGTCGAGCCCCGAGACATCCCTGCCGACGTAATAACCATGAACTCCCGGGTGTGCCTGAAGGATCTGGACAGCGGCGAGGAGCTGCACTATACCCTCGTCTTTCCCGGCGACGCGCGCCTGGAGGACAACCGCATCTCCATCCTGGCGCCGGTGGGGACGGCGCTGCTCGGCTACCGCGTGGGCGACACCATTACCTGGAAAGTGCCGGGCGGAACGCGGCGGCTGAAGGTGAAAAAGATCCTCTACCAGCCGGAAGCGGCGGGGGATTTCCATCTATAGAGATCTGGCGGAATTGAATTGACACGAAAAAGCCCGCTCTGCGCGGGCTTTTCTTATGGAGTACCGGCAACAATCCTGGTCTCTCAATAGATGGCGTAGTTCTCGGGGTCGGAAAAAATCTCCCGCAACAGCAGGTTGTTCAGGTGGTGACCGGTCTTGTGCGCCTCGACCTTGCCGAGCATCCGGTAGCCACAGGTGTAGAGATCGCCGATAAGGTCCAGGATCTTGTGGTTCACGAGCTCCTGCTTGTAGCGCAGGCCATGGGGATTGACGATGCTCTCCCCGCCGATCACCACGGCGTTGTCCAGGGATCCCCCCTTGGCCAGCCCCGCCTTGCGGATCGCCTCGATCTCCTCATGGAGAACAAAGGTTCGGGAGTTGATGATGGAAACGGCATTCTCCACGTCCATGACCCGCTTGCGCTGCTTCCCCACCGGGGGGCGGAACTCGATGGTCATGGTGATGTCGAGGGTGTTGAGGGGCTTCACCCGCACCCAGGCATCCTTAAGGGTTGCTTCCACGGGACGGAGGACCTTCAGGTAGACCCCTGCCTCGGGAAACTCGTAGACGCCGGCCCGCCACATCTCATGGTAGAACTCCCAGGCCGAGCCGTCCATGATCGGCACCTCGGGACCGTCGATGTAGACGAGGCAGTTGGTGATGCCAGAGTAATAGAAGGCCGCCATCAGGTGCTCGATGGTGGCAACCGACGCACCCTCGGCGGCAATCTGGGTGGAGAGCCGCGTATCCGCCACCATGTCGTAGCGGGCCGGGATGAGGCGGCCTCCGAAGACAAAGGCGATTCCGAACTCCCGCCGGGGGAGGAATTCGAGGGTCACGGTCCGCCCCGTGTGGAGGCCAATGCCGCTCAGCTTGAAGATTCTGTTGATGGTCGTCTGTCGCTTTATCATGGCTGTTGGCCCATGGGTACCACAAAAGTGGCAATGGGGGGAAGAAAAAAACCGCTGAAAACCGGCATCGGATACGAGCGCGGGACACACGAAAGCCCGGCCGGAAATCCGGTCGGGCTTTCTCTTCAACTGGTGCGCAGGGGGCTATTTGCCCCGCCGGAATGCACCAGGGTTCCGGGATGGGGGACCTAAAGCCATCAACTTTTCAGCCTCTACGCCTCTTCACGAACCCAAGACCAACGAGGCCCGCGCCAACAAACAATAATGTGGATGGTTCCGGTACCTGTGTGATGTTAAGCGTTGGGCCTCCTACGGAGACGTTTTCGCTCGATGCGAACGCCTGAACATAATTTTGAGCATTACTTGGTTGGTTTGTGTTTCTGCGGACGATTATCGTGGCGATATCATTCGAGTCACTATTCAGGAAGTCTACGAGTTCCTGGCTAGTGAAAGAGTACGTCCCAACCCCCTTCCCCGTAAGACTGAATGTCCCGAGTGAAGCTACCATCAAACTGTTGAGCCCGTTGTTCGGCCGATTCCCGGGAGCGTTGTTCCAGGTTATCGTGGATTCTCCCCATGTATCAAACAGTTCGTTGGTGAGGCCGAAAACTTCAAATTGGTACGTTGTGCCCGCAAGAGTCGCGCCCGCCCCACTGTCGACGAAATTGAAATCGAGGGTTGCCGTTGCAATAGAAAACGGCCCCAACCCGCTGAGATCAAACCCGATGTAGCTCTTGCGGTTCCAGTCAGAATTATCCTGACGTTTAACCTGATCGACAAGGGTACTTCCAAAATTCGTATTCGCGTAGGCTCCACTCTGAACGTAGGCATCCTTGTCGGCAGTGATAGAGATTGCCTCGGCAGACGCAAATGAAAGAGCGGTGATCAGTCCAGTAGCCAGAATGCATAAAATGGATTTCATGGGTTCACCTCTGCAGGAAATGGCTCAACCAAGGTAGTTGTAAAGCAATAAATATGCCCTTAATTAACCTACTGAAATCCATGGTTAATTAATTACTATGGCTGCTAGCCTTCCAGAAAACTGTAAAAAATTTCGACACAATGTTCGGTTTTCCTACAGGCAGCGAAACGAAAGGGAAACCAATTCATTGCCGGAAGATTCCCCCTCCCGTTGACGGCATCCCGATTTACTCTACACTTGAGGCACTTGCATGCATACAGGAGGACTAGCCATGCCTGAGGCCGACAGCACGGTACCCTTTGACTTTTCGTCGTATGGCAGTGAGATTGCCGATCTCGCGGCACGGGGACTGAACGACGCTGCGGGTGCGGAGGGTGTCCGTGCCGCCATGGCCCGGGTGACCGGACGGGCAGAGGAGGTGCAGACCTCCCGGCTGTCCACGAACGAGCACCTCATTGCCTGCGGACCGGGCTGCGCCGACTGCTGCAGGGTGAATGTTACGGTGCTCCTCCCCGAGGCCATCGCCATTGCGGCTTACCTTGAAGAGATTGGCGCCGGTGATGAGATCAACGCCATGAAGATACGGGTCGCTGACACGGCCGCCCGGGTTCGCTGGATGGAAGACGACGAGCGAATTCGGGCCGGAGTGGCCTGCCCCTTCCTCGACGGGCGTGGATGGTGCGCCATCTACCCGGTGCGCCCCCTCACCTGCCGGGCACTTTCATCCACCGATCCGGAACAGTGCCGCCGCGCCCTCGCAGCCCACGGTTCCGACGAGGAGGAAACGATTGTGGTCAACATCTTCCAGAAGTTTCTGATGGAAGGAACCTTCCGGGCCCTCGCGACGGCGATGGAACGGGCCGGCCTCGACACCACCGGCCGCGAACTCTGCCGGTCGGTGACCAGATGCCTCTTGGATCCGCGCCTTGCGCACGATTTTCTTGCCGGGAAACGGATCAAATTTCCCGAATCGTAGCTCCATCATGAAAAAACCCCGGCTGTTCCGCCGGGGTCCTCTCTCTACAATCTATGGTTGTTTCAGATAATCTCTTCTCTGCTCCGGGGTCATGGCCCGATAGCGGTCCCGGAGTTCGCGGCGCTCTTCGCGGCTCAGGCCCCGCCACTTCTCGCGAAGTGCCTCCCGTTCCTCGGGGGGGAGTTCCCTGAACCAGCGGTATTTCTGCCGGATCCGCTCCTGTTCGGCGGGGGGGAGCTTGCTGAACTCGTCGAACCGTTTTCTGATCCGTTCCCTCTCCTCCGGTGGCAACTCCCGCCACTTGCGGGATCGTTCCCGTGCCTGCCTCCGCTCCTCCGGCGTCATGGTCCGCCACCGTTCGGCACCCTGGCGAAGCCTCTCCTGCCGCTCTGGGGGAAGTGACTCCCATCGCCCCTCAAAGGGTTTCAGGATTTGCCGCTCCTCCGGGGTGAGCCGCTCCCAGGGGGCGGCCACGGCCTCTCCCCGAGCAAGAAGGGCCGCCATCAGCAGAGCTGCGGCCGCAACCACTCCCATCCTCTTCCTCATCACCCGCTCCTTACCCGCCGTTCTCCTGGGCCGCCAGCCAGCGGTAGAATTCGATATCTTCATAAAACTGCATCTGCTCCTGGGCGGCGACAATTTCGATATCGTCGGCGGTGGCGACGGCGCTTTCCCGCCGGGGTCCGGTCATCCAGAGGCTTACGGCCAGGACAGCGACGGCAGCCGTGGCGAACCCTCCCACCGCGATCCAGCGGGGGAAGCGAAACCACCCCCTCTTCCCTTCCGCCGACTCGACGGCCTGTAACCGTATGGACCGGAGACGGGCGGCCGTCCGGTCGTCCAGGGCATCCGCACGTGTGTCGAGATGTTCTTTAACCATTGCCACCAGCCGCTCGTTGCGTTCTTCAGGGCTCATGGTGCGTACTCCTTGAGAAAATCGCGCAGCGTATGGATCGCGCGCGAATAATGGGTCTTCACGCTTCCCTCCGAACATCCCATGACAAAGGCCGTCTGGGCCGTATCAAGCCCTTCCCAGGCCCGCAGAAGGAAGGCCTGCCGCTGTCGGAGAGGAAGCCGGCGGACCGCCGACTCGATGGCTTCGCCCAGGTCGCTTCGCTGGAGGCTCACCAAAGGGTCGGGAGAGGAGTTATCGGCCAGGTTTTCCAGAGGGTCACTCTCCTCCTCGCCCTCTCCCCCTCCCCCGAACCAGGCTCGGAAACGGTTTCTGACCCCCGTGCGGCGGTGCCAGTCAACGATGCGGTTCTGGAGGGTCCGGTAGAACAGCGGCGCCCACTCCCCCTCGGGCTTGCCGGCATAGCGGCTCACGAAGGAGAGCATGACATCCTGCACCAGATCGAGGGCCTCGTCATCGTCCGACGTGGCCAGCCGCGCCATGCGGAAGGCCCGCCGCTCAATCCCCGCCAGGAATCGGTTCAATATCTCAGTGGAGTCCAGCCGCTCCTCCTTGATTCTCATCACCTTACAGTAATCTAAAACGCACGCGCGTTAAAGAAGTTGACATCACGTCCTCCGAAGGAGGGGTCCATTGACTTTGAGATACCAGGATTTAAACTTTTCAATGTTCGAAACATCCCCACATGGATCAGGGAGGAATCATGAACAGGAGAACTTTTTTGAAGACGGCGGCCCTGGGGGCCGTGGCCGCGGGAATCACCCGCGAGGCGATTGCCGCCGAAAAGTACTTTCCCGTCAAGGCCGACCAGAGCCTCTTCGCCACCATCAACCGCGCCAAGGACCCGGCAAAGAAAAGCCCTTTGGAGCAGAAGCACGCACCGGTCATCAAGGCGCCGCACACGGTGAAAGCAGGCGAACCGTTCACCGTGGAGGTTACGGTGGGCGAGCAGATCCACCCCATGGGACCGACCCACTGGATCGAGTATATCGAGCTGAATGTGGGAAACGAGCCCGCCGGACGGGTCGAGCTGCAACCCCGCGGCTTCCTGCATCCGAAGGTGACGTTCACCGTCGTGGTACCCAAGGAGGCAGTACCCGCCGGAAAAATCACCCTCGTGGCCTTCCAGCGGTGCAACCTCCACGGCTACTGGGAAGGAAGCCTCGATGTGACGGTGAGCGGTTGACCGGAACCGCCATGACCGACAAACATTAAATGTGTAAATGCCCGGCTCAGCCCGCAAGAAAGTGAGATGCCCCATGCAGACCGATGGCAATTTTTTTATGAAACTTGTGGGGATGTCCTCGTTCCTTGAACAGCAGGAGAACCTTGACGAGAGCCTCAACGATTTTGCCGCCATGGCGGCGAACATCGTCAACGTCGAGAACTGCTCCATCATGCTCTTTCGGGAAGGGGACAAGCCGGGGGACTTCCGCCTGAGGGTCTTCGCCAAGACCGGCTATCTCCCGGAAAATGCCTTCCGCGAGGCCGTGAAGGTGAACGACGGCATTGCCGGCCGGGTGGCTGCCACGGGACAGGCCCTCCTCGTGGAGGACATCACCTGCTCCCCCTACCTCCCGCTGGCGCGAACTCCGGAGGGAGGGAGCAAGTGCTTCATCTCGGTGCCGGTCCTGATCGGCACCAAGGTTGTGGGGGTCATCAACCTGACCAATCCACGGGATAACCGTTGTTTCACCGACAATGACCTGGCACTTGCCACCTTCGTGGCGCTTCAGGTGGGAAAATCGATCCAGGTCACCCAACTGCAGAACGTGCTCCGTTCGCGCTTCGCCCAGATGGCCATCTCCCGGGAGACCAAGAGCCTCGTGGCAAGCAAGGTGACCGAGTTCTACCAGGACCCGGCGCGGCTCGCGCGGATCGCGGCCAAGACTTTCTATCGGGAGATGACCAGGGCCGGCCTCGGCGCGGAGCACATCCTCAATGCAGCCACGGAGATCGTGGGGCTTTTGGGCGACAACCTGAAGAAGCACAAGAAGCGCATGGCGGATACGCAGTCTGCGGCCCCCCAGGAGCAGATCATCGGAGCGTAGCCTCCCGGATCACTCAACCGTTGCGCGCGGGGCGTTGCAGTACTTGCACGAAGCCTCCTGCCACTTGAGATACTCGCCGCAGGATCGGCACTTCCAGAATTTTCCTTCCACCTCGCGCAGGGGTTTGTGGAAGTAGATGACCAGAAGGAAGATGGGGAATACGGCGCAGAGGATGCTCCACCCCACGAAATTTCTCGCCCGGTTGGCGGCAAGGATGCCGCCGGCTACCCCCGGCACGACGATAACGAGCAGAAACGCCAGGTATGCCGGTTTCACGAATTCGGCCATTGGTCAGCCTCCCTCTGGAGCTCATGGTTCCTTGACACAGTATAGCAGATTGGATCACCGGCGCTCATCTGCGGAACGAGCGCCTGAACGCCGTCACCACCAAGCTGTGAAACACTTCTAACAAACCGAAATTATTTGCTTTGACCGCTTGCGCACGAAATTGCGACCGCTATACTTCACTCGGATTGAACGCCCCAAAACACCTATTGACTTCCAGTGGGCTCACGGATGAGCACTGCGCGCCAGGGATGGCGCTTCTTAACCTTCCCCCGCCGCTCATCCGGTTACCGTCTCCGCCGACCTTCCCTCTCCCTTGATCATTGCCATATCCGCAGCGCACAGGAGGTGCCTGATGAAAGTCGCTCTTATCGGAGCTGAACTGGAAGAGAACCTGGGGCTCCGCTACATGGTGTCGTCCCTGGAACGGGCGGGACACCAGGCCGTCATTTTCCCCTTCAACGAGGAAGGGGAGATTCCCTCCGTGGTGCGCCAGGTGATGGCCTTCGGGCCGGAGATCGCGGGCCTCTCCATGGTCTTCACGGGCCGGGGCCGTGAGTTCTGCCGCATGGCCAAGGCCCTGCGGGAAGCGGGCTTCACCGGGCACCTCACCTCAGGGGGACACTTCGCGGCCCTCAACTGCCGGCAACTCCTGGCCGACTTCCCCGAGTTCGACTCCGTGGCCCTGGGCGAAGGAGAAGAACTCATATGCGAACTTGCGGCAAGCCTCCCGGACCTCTCGGGAGTTGCTGGCTTCTGCTACCGGTCAAAAGACGGCACCATCGCCCTGAACCCCTCCAGGGGAAATCCCGAAAACCTCGACGCCCTCCCCTTCCCCAAGCGCGACACCTTCCACGACTACTTCGGCAAGCCCATCGCCAGCATCCTCTCCAGCCGGGGGTGCTGGCGCAGCTGCGCCTTCTGCAGCATCGACGCCTGGTACCGCAGCGGCGGCGGCGCCAAGTTCCGGGTCCGGAGCATCGGCAACATCGTGGCCGAGATGAAGGAGCTGTACCACCGGCACGGGGTGCGGGTCTTCAACTTCCAGGACGACAACTTCTTCCTGCCGGACCCGCCAAAGGCCCTGGCCCGCTTCACGGAGCTGCGGGACACCCTCTGGAAGGAGGGAGTGACCGACATTGCCATCGCCGTCAAGGCCCGTCCCGACTCCATCAACCGGGAGGTAATGACGGTGCTGGACGATCTCCGGGTCTTCCGGGTTTTCCTGGGGGTGGAGAACGCCTCGGAGGAGGGTTTGAGGAACCTGAACCGCAAGAGCAGCCGGGAGGAGATCGAGAGCGCGTTGCGCATCCTCAACGACTTCGACATCCACGTGGCTTACAACCTCCTCATGTTCGAGCCCGACGCCACCATGGACCACATCCTCATCAACCTCCGCTTCATGGAGCGCCACATCGACAACCCCTTCAACTTCTGCCGGGCCGAGGCCTACGCCGCCACGGGGCTTGAGAAGAAGCTTCGCGACGACGGGATCATTTCCGGCGACTACTTCGGCTTCGACTACCGGATCAAGGACCCCCGGGTGGAGACCTTCCACAAAGTGGCCAACTACGCCTTCTTCGACCGCAACTTCAACGACTACGGCCTCCACTACTTCAACATGGAGGTGGATTTCTCCTTCCAGCTCCTGCGCCGTTTCCACCCCGAGCTCCTGACTCAGGAACTGAGGAGCGAGGTCCGCTGTTTCATCAAGGAGACCAACCTCGACACCTACCGCTGCCTCTCACGCATCTGGGACCTGGTCCAGGCCCTGGACCCGGCAGACCAGGAGGCAGTTCGCGGCGCCATGCGCGGCATGCGGCAGCGTGTGGACGACGGTGGCATCGGACTGCGAGCCAGGGGGGAGAGAATACTGGAGCGGCTGCGGCGTGCCTGGACCGAAAAGCAGCCGGAGGTCCCCCGGGAGGAGACCGCCGAAAGCCTCGAATCAGTCATCTTCGGCGGCGGGGCCGTCCCCTACACGGGCATCGAAAGCCTCGCCCGTCCCGACGCCGATCCGGTGGGGCTCGGTTTTTTCGGCTCCCTGCGGACCCCGGTTCCCTACGCCGAGTTCAAACGGCGGATGGAGGCGGGAGGATAACGTCATCCACATTCAATCGAAACCCACACGAAGGGGGGTGACGCCCACACGCATCCGCTGGCCCGCGAGGACGTTGCACTGGAGCATGCACGCAACACAAACCCTGTTCAAGGAGGAACCGACAGATGGCAAAAATCAAGCGTGACTGGGTCGAGCCGGCCCACCCGGTACTGGTGAGACGCTTCGACGACCTGGTCGACATCTACCGATTCATCAAGGATGCGATCCAGCCCAAGATCGACAAGGTGTTCGACAAGGTATCCCAGCAGATCGGCTTCGTGGTGACCACCACCCTCCCAGTGACCATGCAGATCAACGCGGACGGCAAGATCGAGAAGGTTGAGCTTGGCGCCGGAAACCTCCAGGGGACGGTTTTCGAACGGGAATTCGCCCCCATCACGAAGGAACTTACGGGAAACAGCCCCGGCAAAGTGGCCGCCGGCAGTTACTCCCTCTTTTTCCTCTGGCACGAGGCCCTCAAGCTCAAGCTGAAGGCCGACTGGATCGAGCCGGCCCATTTCATCCCCGATCGGCTCCGGGACGTCGTCCAACAGGCGGTGCCCGAGGAACTGGTGCCAGGGGTCCGTGAACCGGCCCACTGGTTTGACGCAGGGATCGCCCTCGCCCGGGAGGAGGAGATCCTCATCGCCGCCATCGATGAAGTCTACACCGACCTGAAGCTGGCCGAGCGGATCGCCGTGGCCCGGCGGGAGAACCTGAAGTTCGTTCCCGGCATCCGGGAGCCGGCCCATTTCCGTGACATGCTCGAAGAGGTCATCGTGGCCCGCAGCGGCGCCCAGCAGCTGGTGCCGGGAATCCGGGAGCCGGCCCACTTCCGCAGGCTCGCCGAGCTCCTGGACCGGGAAGACGCCCTCAGGCTGGTGGCCGAACTGACGGAGGTACTGAAGAAGTACGGCCTGTGAAGGAATCGAATATCTCTTCTAATCGAGGCCCGTGCGGCAGCATTGCACGGGCTTCCTTTCCGTATGGACGCGGAGACGAAAGGAGCACCAGGGATGGCAAAAGGACCGAAAGAGAAACTCGAAGCGGCCATAAAGGCCGAACTCCCCGACGACGTAACCATGGAGGACTTCCAGTTCGTCCTCCAGCAACTCTTGGACGCCTGGCGCCCGATCCTCCAAGAGGATCTGGAGCTGAGCAAATCGGCCGAGCGGCTCATCAAGGAAACCGAGCAGCACCCCCACACCTGCGAGGACGAACAGCTTCTGGCCGACCGTCTCTTCGCCCCCCTGGTCACGGAGGAGGTGGCCCTGCGCACCCTCGATGCCAAGGCCCGTGAGATTCTGGGCCCCATCGACCAGTGGCGCTGGTGCCTGCGGAAGATCCTCTGCTGCTTCCGCTTCGGCTGGCTCCTCTCCCGGGCCCGCACCTTCCCGGTGGCGGTCTACTACCTCTACCGCTACTGGCTCTGCATCCGCCGCCTCTTCGACGACACCATCGGCAACCGTCCCCTCACCGTGGACGAGCGGGCCGACTTCCGCCAGCTGGTGGCCAACTTTGCCACCGTCTTCAAGCCCTACCTGGAGAACGAGGCCCGCACCACCGACCGGGCCACCGAACTGGCCGACGACGCCACCGCCGGGAACCTCGACTGCCACGTCGGCGGGGATGCGGCCGAGTCCCTCTTCGAAAAGTTCCTGACTCCCGTCAACGCCGAACTCCTCATGGGCAAGGAGGCCTTCGCAAAACTGCGCCAGGATCCCCGCTTCTGGTTCTGCCGCTGCTGGTGCCTCTGCGCCTTCCGCTTCGGCTGGTGCCTGGGGCGGGCGCGAACCCTCTTCGACCTGGTCCGCTGCCTCATCGCCTATTTTGTCTGCCTGCGCCGCTGCTTCCAGCCGCTGACCTGCCAGATCACGAAGCCCGTTGGGTGCACCGACGAGGAAGTGAACCAGAACGTGGGAGGCCTTGCAGTGACCGCTGTCGGCACCGCCACCGGCGGCTTCTTCGACCACTACACCCTCGAATGGCGGAAGGTTGAGGGGCTTCCCTGCTCGGACGACAGCGGGTGGCAGTCCACCGGCGTCGCCTACCCCGGCGGCACCCCCACGGGGACCGTCTCGGTGGTAAACGGCGTCCTGGGGTGGATCAACACGACGGTCCTGCCGGCCGGCTCCTACGAGATCCGGCTCTGCGTCTACTCCTCTCTCCCCAACGTGGCCCGCACCTGCTGCTGCACCCAATTCAGCCTCTTCAAGGTGCTGGTCTGGATCGACCACGTGGCCGACGCGCCGGTGAAGACCGGCCCCGGCTTCGGCCCCTTCAACCCCGACTCGCCGCTCCTCATCCCGTCCACCAACGACGTGGCGTCGGTGGGGTGCTGCGTCACCGTGAGCGGCAGCGCCTTCGTTGGGGAGTGCAACAACCGCAAAATTAAGTGCTTCGAGCTTCGGGCCGGCATCGGCTTCCTCCCGGGCCCGGGACAGATGGGCTTCAACCCGGCAGACTACTCGATCCTCCTCTCGGGACCGGTCTGCTACACCGACCCCGATCCGCAGATCGAGGCCGGCAAGCGGGCCCAGTGGAACCAGGTCATCGGCAAGCCCCTCACCACGAACCTGGTGGACAGCATCGACATCCAGCTGGGGAACATCACGATCCACGACCTCTGGAAGCTCAGGCCCTTCTGCTGGCCCAGCGACCCGGGTCTTCCCACGAACGTCATGGACGGCCCCTGCCCCGACTCGCACCACCGGTGCCGGAGCGGCAAGTACACCCTCCTCCTCCACGTGACCGACACCCTGGGTAACGACTACTATGACACCCAGCAGGTCTGGTTCGACAACAAGCCGCTCACCGTTGAATTTGCCGGGCTCGCCGGCCTGCCGGGGTGCACCGACCTCCATATCGGCCTCAACACCCAGTTCGTGCCGCCGGGTGCCCCGTGCAACATCCCGTGGCCCGTGGGGATCCTGGGAATAGCCTACGACGAGTACATCGACGAGTCCGACCTGAACCCGCCCAGCGACAACTTCGACTTCTACATCCTCCAGATCACCCGCCAGGGAGGGCCGACGCTCCAGATCCCCATCACGCCGGACCTCATCAACTACGGTCCCGACCCCTTCAAGGGAACCACACGGGTCGGGGACCCGGGAACCCGGTGCGACCCGGTGCCGCTCGTGGTGGGCTGCCCCCCACCGCCCCCCATCCCGCCCAAGTTCGACGGCATCCTGACGCTTCTGGATCTCCGGATCTTCGACGCCACCTGCGCGCTCAGCGTGCCGGCACCCTACGTGATCCCTGCCGGGTTCCCCCTCAAGCGGGGGACCTGCTGCGGCTATGCATTCCAGCTCTACGCCCGGGACAGAACCCGGAGCGACAGCGTCTCGTGCCACGAGGCGTGGACCCCGCCGTGGGCGGTTTGCATCTGCAACGACCTGCCGGGAGATGGCAACGGGTAAGCCAACCTATCGCACAAGGAGGAAAAGCCATGTCTGATCAAATCTGCAAAGAAGAAGAATCCGCCATAACCGAAATACAGTTAAGAGCCGCAAACCTGAGAATAGCCAAGGTAAAGGCCGAAAAAGAGTTCATAGAGGCACGGGGCAAGGAGGTTTCGCCGGAAGAGAAGGCGGCGATCCAGAAAAAGCGCCATCAGGTCCTCTATCAGCTTGAGCTGGAAGGGGCGGAAATCGAACGGGAATTCATCGAAAAGTACCGCAGCAAGATCGCGGGGCTATCGGTCAGGTACCCGGGGCTGAATCTGGAGGGAGCAGCGGGCTGCCCCTTCTGCACCACCTGCATAACGAGCTGTCTGGAGTGCGTCACGAGCTGCACTGCGTGCGTTGCCTGCTCCAACGACGTGTTCTGATCTCCAGAAGGGGAAGGCGGAAGCCTTCCCCTTCCCCACCACAAGGAGCGAACAACGATGCAACTGGACTGTTCAGTATTGGGCAGGGACGTACAGATAACAGATGCGGCCATTCCGGTCATCTCCCCCTACTGGCGGCTGAAGCGCTCCGGCGACTGGTCCCTGCTGTGCAAATACGAGCCGGAGCAGATTTCCTACTCAATCCTCTCTCCCCTCGTGGGGGCGACGCTCGCCCTCATGGATGGCCGACTGACCTTCCGCCACCTGTCGATGGTCGTCCAGTACGCCCATGAATTCGACAGCCTGGAGAAGTCCAATGAATTTCTGACCCAGGTCATCGCGGCGGCGAACAAGGACAATGACGCCATCGTCGCCATGAGCGACCAACTGACCCCCTACGTGAAGAAATACGATCCCCTGGAGTTTGTCGAGGCTCCGCCGGAAGACCAGAATCAGAAGAGACTGGCAGGCCCCCTTTCGCTGAACCTCATGTTCTCCAACGACTGCGAAACGAGCTGTGCCTACTGCTACGCCCAGCGGCGCAACGTCCCCCCTGCGCGGCACCTTTCCACTGAACGCTGGCTGGAGATCTTCCGCGAGGCCCGCGCGCTGGGGATGGAACAGGTCTCCCTTTCCGGGGGCGATCCCCTCTTCAGGAGAGATTCCCTGGCCCTGATCGCCGAGCTCATCAAGCTGAAGATGCTCTTTCTCCTCTCCACCAAGTGCCATGTCACGGGAGAGATGGCAGACCGGCTCGTGGAAATCGGCATGAATGAGCCGGTCAACCAGTACACCCGCGAGATCCAGCTGAGCATGGACGGCCCCGACGAGGAGACCGCCGATATCCTGTCCGGAAGCCCCGGCTACTTCCACCGGGCCATCGACAGCATCAGGAACCTGGTGGAGAGGGGCTTCAACCTGCGCGTCAAGGCGGTGCTGACGCCGCTGAACGCCCCTCGGGTCTACGAATGGGTCGAACTGATGGCTGGCCTGGGGGTCGAAAAACTCTCTGTCGCGGCATACAACAGGACCTTTTACCGCCATGACGACGGCCTCTTCCTGAGCAGGGAAGACCGGGAACTGATCGGGGACCAGTGCCGGCGCGCCCGGGCCGATTTTCCCGGCATCGAGCTCAGGATGACCGGCATCGATCCTGCCCTCGCCCAGGATAAACCTCACCTCCCCCCAGCGGCCGAAACGGTGCGAACCGCGACTGAACCGGCGCCTGCCGCAGCGGACAAGGCCCGGCGCTGGAAGGAACGCGCCCACTGCTCGGGAGGCCGCAGCAGCATGACCATCACCCCGGACGGGAAAGTGGTCCTCTGCGACACGATCCCCCAGGAGGGGATATTCGTGGTGGGGGACGTTTCCATCCAGTCCGTCATGGAGGTCTGGAACAGCCAGAAGCTCCTGGACTTCGCCTATCCGCCACGGGAAAGATTCGCCGGTTCGGCGTGCCACGACTGCGCCGACCTGGATGAATGCCAGAGCAAGGCGGGGTACTGCTTCCGCGACACCTATTTCAACTACGGCACTGCCTTCGGGCCGCCCCCTTCGTGCCCCTGTGCTCAGGATGACGGCATGCGCATGGAATGAGCACTTTCCCGCCACCCCAAGGAGGCTGACATGAATCTCACAAAATATGTTCTTACCGTCGCCGCGATTACACTCTCAACCTTCTCGGGTGTGGCTTCAGGCCTGGCCCAACAGGCTGACATAGCAAAAGTGCTCACCTTCGCTCCCGAGGCCGAGGTTCGTTTCACCGCCCCGTGGCAACTGTCGGCCGTGAAATACACCAATGCGCAGGAGCTCGTCGTCATGGGCACGGCCCCGGCCAAGGCTGCCGAAATGAAGGCTGGGATCACCGAATATCCGGTTGCGCGACTCCTCATCACCACCGAGTCCCGCAGCGACCATGCGGATGCGTTGAAGCGTCTCGAATCCATTGCCGCGTCCCGGGACGTTCCGGCGGAGTTCATCGAAGTCGGCGGCTGGCCTGCCGTTGAGGTGACCTTCACCGAGAGCCTGCCCAGGCGTGGCGCGAAGGGAGAGGAGGAGGAAGAGCCCTCGGCGCCCGAGGTGACGGTCCAGCGAACGGTCACGGCAATTGCCCAGGGCGACAAAGTGGTGATCTTTGACAGCTCCGTGCTCCCCGAAGCGCCGCAGGGTCTGATGAAGGGTGCAAGGGAGATTACCCGCAGCGTCCGCTTTGCCCGAACGGGGAAGCCCGATGAAATCAAGAAGGCCCTTGAGACGCTGCAGAGCAAGGAGAAACAGCGGCAGTTGCTGTTCAGGAAACCGCAAAGCTCGGCACCGGAGCCGGCGGCTGCAGCGGTTTCATCGGTCGATACGGCGACGGTCGGTGCGCCCGTGCAGGTTCAAACCGGTGTCGGGGAGCTGGAAATCGCCACCAGCCCCGATGCCTCCACCGTGGTCATCGCAAGCAACAGCGGCCTCTCCTTTTCGACCAACCGCGGCACGAGCTTTGCCGCGGGAACGACCGGCGTCTTCGGCCTGAATGACCCGTCTCTCGCCCGCGGCGCCAGCGGCAACTTCTATCTGGGTGTTATCGCCATTCCCACCGGCACACCGGCGCAGCTCAACGTGTCCGGCTGCACCAACGCGATAAGCCGCTCCACCAACAACGGCGCCGGCTTCGCGCTGCAGGGCTACAGCGCCACCTGCCCCACTACCGGTGCCGGCATCTGCTTTCCGGACCAGGAGCATATTGCCGGCGATGGCCGAAACGCGGCGGTTGGGGGCGATCAGCTCTATGCGGTGTGGCGAAACTTCACGCCCAGCGGCACTGCGGCCAATTGCAGCGGTATCGGCAGCGGTTTCGTCACTGCTTCGATCACCTGCTCACAAAACAATGGCTCCACCTGGACCGCCCGGGCGGCGATCCCCGGCGCAGGGGATTTCCCGCGGGTGTCCGTGGGACGGGATGGCTCCGTGTATGTGGTCACCCTGAGCGGCAACTCGGTCCTGCTGAACCGCTTCTCCTCCTGCGCCAACGGCCTGACTCCGGCCACCGGTTTTCCGGTGACCGTCGCAACCCTGAGCGGCGGGGTCGCCTGCCCTGTTGCCGGCCTCGACCGCTGCAACGACGGCAATACCCTGAGCAGCCCCATGGTGGCTCCCGATCCCGGCAATGCCAATCACCTGTTCGTCACCTTCGCGGAGAACAACGGAGGGACCAGCGAGCGGATCGTGGCCATGGAATCGACCAACAGCGGCGCATCATTCCCCACCAGAAGGAACGTGAGTTCCAGCGCGTCCGTGCGCCGCTTCATGCCGTGGTCCTGCACCACGCGCGGCAGTGCCTGGGTCGGCTGGTATGACCGTGGCGCCGCCACCAGCGCGAACAACGATCTTACGGACTATTTCCTTGGCTCCACCTCGGGGACGCTCTGGAACCTCACTGCCAATCCCGATCCCCAGTGTGCCTCCGGCTGGCCCTGCGCGCCCCGCAGCACCAACGACTCCGAGGCATGCAGCGCCCAGCCCCAACTTGCCGGGGTGTGCCGCAACGCCACCGGCGGCGGCAGTGGCACCCGGTGCGACTTCAGCGCCGGCGGATGTCCGCCGGGCGAGACCTGCCGCACGGGCGGCGGCTGCCCCAAATACGGCGACTACAACGGCATCGCCTGCGCTGGCGACTTTGTGGTCGCCGCCTGGGCTTCAGCCACGGCTCCCGCAGGCCTCCCTCCGGCGGCGGGGCTCAGGGTCTATTCCTCCACAGAGTTTGTCGCCCGCGACGGTGCAGCCATCTGGCGCTACACGGGAACCCCCTGCAGCGGCGATTCCTGTCCGGGATGGATCCGGCTGGACAATAACCCCCATACGGTCGCAATCGTCGCGGACTCAGGTGAGCTCTACCAACTCCACAACACCGGCCGGATATGGCAGTCCACCCACGGGGCCTGCGATGCCGACTCCTGTCCAGGATGGCGGCCCCTTGACAACAATCCCAAGACGGTCGCCATCGCGGCGTCGGGGGGCAAGCTCTACCAACTCCACGACGACGGCATGATCTGGGTCTACACCGGCACCCCGTGCAGCGGCAACAGTTGCCCCGGCTGGCAACGGCTCGACAACAACCCCAAGACCGTGGCCATCGCGGCGGCGGGAAACAACCTCTATCAACTCCATAACGACGGCTGGATCTGGCGCTACACCGGCACCCCGTGCAGCGGCAATTCCTGCCCCGGCTGGCAGCGACTCGACAACAACTCCAAGACCGTGGCCATCGCGTCGGCGGGAAACAGCCTCTATCAGCTCCACAACGACGGCTGGATCTGGCGCTACACCGGCACCCCCTGCAGCGGCAATTCCTGCCCCGGCTGGCAGCGGCTCGACAACAACTCCAAGACGGTCGCCATTGCAGCGGCAGGGAGCAACCTCTATCAACTCCATAACGACGGCATGATCTGGCGCTACACCGGCACCCCCTGCAGCGGCAACTCCTGCCCCGGCTGGCAGCGGCTCGACAACAACTTCAAGACGGTCGCCATCGCAGCGGCGGGCGACAGGCTCTACCAGCTGCACGACGACGGCTGGATCTGGCGCTACACCGGCACCCCGTGCAGCGGCAACTCCTGCCCCGGATGGGAGCGCCTTGACAACAATCCTCGCACCGGGATGATCGCCCCGGGCGACGACCTCTACCAGTTGCACACCGATCCGCTCTATCAGCTGCACAATGACGGCATGATCTGGCACTACACGGGCCAGGAGTGCGAAGGGGACTTCTGCCCCGGATGGGAACGCCTCGACAACAACCCCAAGACGAGAAACATCGTGGGGGGCGACGGCCAGCTGTTCCAGTTACACGGCGATGGTCGCATCTGGCGCTCCACGGGTACGCCGTGCAGCGGCAATTCCTGTCCCGGTTGGCAGATGCTCGACAACAACCCGAAAACGGTCGCCATTGCCAGCGCCGGCACCCAACTCTTCCAGCTCCACAACGACGGCATGATCTGGCGCTGGACAGGGATCCCGTGCAGCGGCGAGAGCTGTCCCGGCTGGCAGCGGCTCGACAACAACCCCAAGACGGTCGCCATTGCCGCCGGGGAGAACCAGCTCTTCCAGCTCCACAACGACGGCATGATCTGGCGCTACACCGGCACCCCGTGCAGTGGCAATTCCTGCCCCGGATGGCAGATGCTCGACAACAACCCGAAAACAAAGGCTATCGTGGCAGGCCGGAACCAACTCTTCCAACTCCACAACGACGGTCTTATCTGGCGTTACACTGGCACCCCGTGCAGCGGCAATTCGTGCCCCGGATGGCAGCAACTGGACAATAACCCCAGGACCGCGGCGATCGCCGCCGGGGGGAGTCAGCTCATCCAACTCCACAACGACGGGCGCATCTGGCGCTATACCGGCACCCCGTGCAGCGGCACCAGCTGCCCCGGATGGCAGTTGCTCGACAACAACATAAGGACCCAGGAGATCGCCGTATCCGGCAGCCACATCTACCAACGGCACAACAACGGCAAGATATGGCGCTATACCGGCCCGGCCTGCACCGGCAACAACTGCCCGGGCTGGCGCATGCTCGATGACAACCCCAAAACCAGGCACATTGGAGTTGGCGGTTTTAACTGACGGTAAACGGTAAAGCCAGCATGCCCAGGGAGAAAGAACCATCACCATCTACCACTAAAAGGAGAAAGCCATGTTAAACGCTACAAACTCGCCCATCAGGGGCATCATTCCCCCACACATGCTGGAAGAGATCGCCAAGCGCGGCACCACGCGCCAAAAAGATTGGGCTCTCCACAACCTGACATTCGCCGGCTTCGTCCGGGGACAGCGGCAAGCCATGGCAGCGCTCCCAACGGCCGCGGCGGTGGGTCACAAGTACCGTACGGTCAATGACAACAAGCATGAGGGGGGCAATCCACCCACCGGTGCCCTTGTCTTCAAGGAAGGGGATCCGGCGAGCGCGGATCCGGCCGTCAACGAAGCCTACGACGGCGCCGGGGCCACCTATGACCTTTACTACGACGTCTATCAGCGCAACTCCATCGACAACAGGGGGATGAGCATCGTCTCCTTCGTCCACTACGAATCGAATTTCAACAACGCCTTCTGGGACGGAAGCGAGATGGTCTACGGCGATGGCGACGGCGACATCTTCGATCGCTTCACCAAGTGCATCGACGTCATCGGGCACGAACTGACCCACGGCGTGACCCAGCACGAGGCGAATCTTGCCTACTCGGGGCAGCCGGGGGCGCTGAACGAGTCCATGTCCGACGTCTTCGGCTCCCTGGTGAAGCAACGCGTCCTCAATCAGACGGCGGACAAGGCGGACTGGCTCATCGGTGCGGGACTCTTGACCTCGAAGATACAGGGCCAGGCTCTGCGCTCCATGAAGGCGCCGGGTACCGCCTACGACGACCCTGTCCTCGGCAAGGATCCCCAGCCGGCCGACATGCAGCATTACGTAAAGACCTCCAGTGACAATGGCGGGGTGCATATCAACTCCGGCATCCCCAATCGCGCCTTCTACCTGGCAGCGACCGCCATCGGCGGCAATGCCTGGGAAAAGGCCGGAAAGATCTGGTATGTCGCCCTGCGGGACCGGCTGCGCAGCAATTCCACCTTCAAGCGGGCCGCCACTGCCACCATAAGCGTTGCTAAGGAACTCTTCGGCGACGGGAGCAACGAGATGAAAGCGGTGCAGGATGCCTGGAAAGGCGTCGGGGTGATTTAACCGTGCGCGGCTTTGGGAGACAATGTGGCGCTTTGCATCCGTGGCGGGTGCTCCGCCGCATTGTCTCCGCTGTTGCGGTCACGTTCACGGCCGGTATCATTATCTCAAGCTGCGCGATGCACCAAACGCGGGACGCCGAGGAGGGTGAACCATTGAAGATATCGTTCGAACAGAGCGGCGGCATTGCCGGGTTGCGGTTTGCCACCACCCTGGATACTGCCGGTCTCCCTCCGGAAGATGCCCAGAAACTGCGCCGGATGGTTGATGAAGCGGATTTCTTCAATCTCCCGGCACGCATAGTCTCGCCTCGCCCCCAGCCCGACCGTTTCCAGTACAAGCTCCAGGTACAGGAAAGCAGCCGGCAGCACACCGTGACTGTGAGCGAGGAGGCCCTGCCGACGAGTCTGGCCCCCCTTGTCAAATGGCTGGGAGAAGAGGCCCGCCGCAAGATGCGGGAAAAGAACCCGTAGCAAATAATTGTAATGGCGCCGCTTGCCGCGGCCTTGCACCTCATTCATGCACAGGAGGAGACAGACCATGAAGCCCCCCTTTCCCGCCCAAAGCAAACTGCCACCATCCCGTCATCACCGGAAGCTCCCCTTCCTGGCGGCCCTGTTGATCATGGCGCTCCCCACGGCAGGCTTCAACGACCGGACGGCATTCGCCGACAGTTGCGCCGACGTCGTCCACCAGCTGAACCAGCAGCTCAGACCCACGATCGACGAAGGGGAACTGGCCGCCATGCTCCAGAACCTCAACGGAAGTAACAACGCGAAACTCCCGCCGAAATTCGTGACCAAGGGCCAAGCGAAAAAGATGGGATGGAGGCCGGGGAAAAACCTCTGGTCCTATACGAAGCTCAAAGGGAAGAGCATCGGCGGCGACACCTTCGCCAACAGGGAAAGGCTACTGCCGGCCGGCGGCAGGAGCTGGCACGAGGCTGATCTGGACTACAAGGGAGGACACCGGGGGGCAAAGCGCCTGATTTACTCCAATGACGGCATGAGGATGGTGACGGTTGACCACTACCGCACCTTTACGGAGGTCCGCCCATGTCAGTAAAGCGCTGCACCATTTCCGGCCGGAGTGTGCACTCCCTCAACGAGCTGTACGACGAGCTTGCCCGCCAACTCCCCCTTCCCGATTACTTCGGCCGCAACCTCGATGCCCTCTGGGACGTCCTTTCAACGGACATCGAGGGGCCGGTGGAGCTCATCTGGGAGGATAGCGAGCACTCGAAGCGCTCTATGGGTAAGGATTACGAGCGGGTCGTTTCCCTTCTCAGGGATCTGGCGAAGGAGCGGGAGGATTTCAGGGTCATATTCCGGTAAAGGTTGTGGAATCGAAGGTACGGCAACTGCCCTGTCACGCGGCATTTCGAAGCAGGCGTGCGGCATCACGGTCCACCAGCCATACCAGCTGCCCCGCTGGCCTGATCAGACTGGCAGGAACGCGATGGGGGTCAGGGGAGCCTTCCAGCACTTCCCGCAGAATCGACGCCTTGTTGACTCCCGACACCAGGAAAACGACCCGGGATGCCTGGTTGATGACAGGAACCGTCAGGGAGAGCCGGCACATCCCTTCATCGGCCAGTAAGACATCCGCCACCCAGCGCCGCCGTTCATCCAGGACAGGTGTTTGCGGGAAGAGGGAAGCGGTGTGCCCGTTTTCCCCCAATCCCAGCAGGATCAGGTCGAAGTAAGGCAAATCGCCGGGAAAATAGCTGCGAAGGAGCGCTTCATACTCCTTTGCGGTATCTTGCGGAGCCTGGCCGCAGACCATGGGATGGACCTGCCCATCCGGGATCGGAACATGGTCGAGGAGCGCCCGGCCCGCCATTCGCGCATTGTTGCGGGGATCAGCGGCAGGCACGCAGCGTTCGTCACCCCAAAAAACATGGGTTTTCTCCCATGGCACCCGGTTCCGGAATGGCTCATGGGCAAGAATTTCGTAGGTTCGGCGTGGTGTGTCTCCTCCGGCAAGGGCAACGGCAAACCTCCCCATGTCCAGCACTGCAGATTGCGCCGCAGTTGCAAAGAGTTCGGCGGCAGCCAAGCTCAAGGCTTCCCGGTCGAGGTAGACCCTGATCATGACGCCTCCGTCTCTCCCTCTTCCGCCAGAAGGTCGGGTTGGACCCAGCTGTGCCCCTCCTTGGCGATAAGGAGATCGGCGGTTTCCGGCCCCCAGCTGCCGGCTTGATAGTTGGGGAAATCGGCCGGCGGCACCGATTCCCAGGTATCGAGGATCGGCGAAATGACTCCCCAGGCACTCTCCACCTGGTCGGCCCGCATGAAGAGGGTAGCGTCGCCGCAGATGACGTCCAGGAGCAGAGTCTCGTAGGCTTCCGGAGAGGCGGCGTGGAAGGCGTCATGGTAACGAAATCCCATGTCCACTGCTCCCAGAAGCAGGCGCGTTCCGGGCTGTTTGACTTGGATGCGGGTGGCAATCCCCTCCTCGGGCTGGATGCGAAGAACGAGCCGGTTCGGCTGCCAGCTCTCCACGGCCGCAGGCGGGAAGAGCTGGTGGGGAGCCGGGCGGAAGAGGATGGCCACCTCGGAGACCTTGGCACGCAAGCGTTTACCGGTCCGGAGATAGAACGGCACCCCTTGCCAGCGCCAATTGTCGATCCACAGCTTGAGGGCGGCAAAGGTCTCGGTGGCGGAGTCGGGTGGCACCCCTGGCTCTTCCCGGTAGCCCGTCACTCCCGTGCAGGCCACCATCCCCCTGCCGTACTGGCCACGGACCGCCACCCGGTGGACTTCCTCGGGGCGAATGGGCCGAATAGCCCGCAAGACATCCACCTTCTTGTTGCGCACCTCGTCGGCTGAAAACGACACCGGCGGCTCCATGGCAATCAGGCAGAGGATCTGCAGGAGATGATTCTGCACCATGTCGCGCAAGGCGCCGGACGTATCGTAGTAACCTCCCCTCTTCCCCACCCCCACCTCTTCGGCGACGGTAATCTGCACGTGGTCTATGTAGCGCCGGTTCCAGATCGGCTCCAACAGAGAGTTGGCGAAACGGAAAGCGAGGATGTTCTGCACCGTCTCCTTGCCCAGGTAGTGGTCGATCCGATAGATCTGCGTCTCGGCAAACAGGGAGGTGAGAAGCACGTTCAACTGCCGGGCCGAAGCGAGGTCGCGGCCAAAGGGTTTTTCAACCACAAGCCGGTCCCGGGAGCAGTCCTTGCAAACGCCGAGGCTCTCCAATTGGCGGGCCGCCGCTTCCATGAGGCCGGGAGGAATGGCGAAGTAGAAGACACGAACCGCCCGACCGTTCCACTCCCGGTCCAGCTCTTGGAGCCTCCGGCTGAGGAGTGCCCCGGTTTCCGCCGTGGCCAAGTCCCCGGTAAGGTACGACAGCCGGTCCGCGAACCCACTCCACGTTGACTCGTTCGTCACGCTGCGCCGTGAGTGGAGGTCCACCCCCTCCCTGAGTTTTCGGCGGAATCCCCCATCATCCATCTCTTGCCGGGCGACCCCGACGATGGCGAACCGCTCGGGAAGACGGCCGTCAAGGTAGAGGTTGTAGAGGGCCGGCACAAGCTTGCGCCACGTAAGATCGCCGGCAGCGCCGAAGACCACCATCACGGTCGGTTCCATACGAGAATTCATCGTTGTATCCATCGCCATCTACCCCTTGGGCATGCTCAGACAGTCAGGACTTTTCCCGGTGCCCCCCGAATTCATGGCGCATCGCGGACAGGAGCCGATTGGCAAAGTCGTCCTCGCCGCGGGAGCTGAAGCGCTCGTAGAGTGCGGAGCTGAGCACATGGGCCGGGACCCCCTCGTCAATGGCGGCAGCGACGGTCCAGCGCCCTTCCCCCGAGTCCGACACCCGCCCCCGGAACTCCTGCAAATCAGGGCTATCGAGCAGTGCCGTCGCGCTGAGATCGAGGAGCCAGGAGGAAATCACGCTTCCGCGCCGCCAGACCTCGGTGATATCGGCGAGATCGAGGTCATACTGATAGAAGTCGGGGTTACGGAGTGGGGCCGTCTCGGCATCGGCACCCCGGCCCTCTGTGCCGGCATTGGCATGGCGCAGGATGTTCAACCCTTCTGCATAGGCTGCCATCAGGCCGTATTCGATCCCGTTATGAACCATTTTGACGAAGTGCCCTGCGCCGCTCGGCCCACAGTGGAGATAGCCACGTTCGGCGGTCCCCTCTCGTTTCTCGCGGCCGGGAATACGCGGCGCCGCGCCGATGCCGGGCGACAGCGTTCTGAAAACCGGGTCGAGCCGCTCCACAGCCTGTTCCTCTCCGCCGATCATCAGGCAATAGCCCCGCTCCAGTCCGAATATTCCCCCGCTTGTCCCGACATCAACGTAGGTGATTCCCTGTGCCCGCAGCTGGTCGGCACGCCGGATGTCGTCCTGGTAATGGGAGTTGCCGCCATCGATTACGATGTCGTTGGCCGCCAACAGGGGAGTAATGCGCTGGAGCATCGAATCCACCACGGCGGCCGGCACCATCAGCCAGACCACCCGCGGCTTGAGGAGTTTGGTGCAAAACTCTTCGATTGATCGCGTACCCGATGCCCCCTCGCGCTCCAGCGCCTCGACCGCATGGAGATCCAGATCGTACACGACGCACTCATGTCCCCCCTTCCGCAGGCGCCGCACCATGTCCGCACCCATACGCCCAAGGCCAATCATGCCAATTTGCATCGGTTACCTCCCGCGATGTTCCAGGGTCGCCACCTTGGCCAGGCGGCGACGGTGGCGCTCGGCCCCGCTGAAGGTGGCGGCGAGGAAGGTTCTGACCAGCTCCCAGGATTGGGCGTACCCCACCACCAGACTGCCGAGGCAGATGATGTTCATGTCGTCGTGCTCCACCCCCTGGTGGGCGGAGTAATCGTCATGAATCAGGGCCGCCCGTGCGCCGGGGACCTTGTTGGCGGCAATGGATGCCCCCACGCCGCTCGAGCAGAAGGCGATCCCCCGATCCAGCTTCCGTTCTCCAACCGCTTGTGCCAAAGGAATGACGAAATCGGGGTAATCATCGTCCGGGTCCAGCCGTTCAGCGCCGAAATCCGTCAACTCGTACCCCGCCTCCCTGAGGGCGGCAGCCATCCGCTCCTTCATGGTGAAGCCGCCGTGGTCGGCGGCGATGCCTATCCGCATGGTCGTCACTCCTGTCCGCTCTTCAGAATGAGCGGCGTCAGGTTTCAGGGTTATCCCCTATTATTTCTTCAACAACCTGTAGGGATCTGCCCTTGTCAGCCAGGGGCTGCCGGGATATTCGGCTGCAAGTCGGTCATAGATGCCGATCAGGTTTGCCACGTCATGGGTCTCGATGTAGCGGGCGACGCCATTCAGGTAGATGGCCTCCGGTGCCAGGGAATTTTTCGGGTAATCGGAGAAGATCCTGCGGAAACAGTCGCAGGCGGCCTGACGGTCTGGCTGGTTGAACCGGACTTTCCCCATGCCGAGGAGGAGCGACGGGATGAGGTCCGCCGGCGGATAGAAGCCGAGAGTGCGGTAATGCTCGTCTCCTTGTGCATCGAGAACGATGATGGTCGGCGTCCATTTGATCTTGAATTGGGGGCCGAGCACCGGGTCGTCAGCCGGAATCCGCACGGGTATGAGGTTGTCGTTGATGAATTTGATGACAGATGCATCGGGGTACGCGACCGCGTCCATTTGCTTGCAGCCGATTCAGCCGGGGTTGAAAAAATCGAGGAGTACGAGCCTGTTTTCCCTGCTGGCCCTTGAGAGTCCTTCCGCAAGGGAGGTGATCCATTCGATCTGTGCCATACTGTTCGCTCCTTTCAATCATAGGTGGATTTGCGACTTCCAGGCCGCCCGCGGAAAAGGGCCGGCCATCCGGTGCACGTCAAAGTATACCTCCACCTGCAACTTTTTAAATGAAGTCACCTCCATCCGCTGTGAAGGACAACCCTGTGAACCGTTTATTGGCGCAGGCACCTCAGAGTCGTTTAACCCATTGAGTACGTTGACATAGTCGCATCCGGTGATACGTTTGAAACACTTCGAGGCAAGTCTGACCTAAACCCTCAACGCCGGATCGAATCACCCTCAGGAGGAGGAAACCATGAGCACTCCATTCACGTACAACCGACTGTCAAAGAATGATGCCGCATGCCTGCTGGTGGACCACCAGGCGGGCCTGATCTCGCTGGTGCAGGATTTTTCCCCCGGCGAGTTCAAGAATAACGTCCTGGCCCTGGCAGCCAGCGCGAGGTACTTCAAGCTGCCGACGATACTGACCACCAGCTTTGAGAATGGCCCCAACGGGCCGCTGGTGCCGGAAATAAAGGAGATGTTTCCCGACGCGCCGTACATCGCCCGCCCCGGGAACATCAATGCCTGGGACAACGAGGAGTTCGTCAAGGCGGTGGAAAAGACCGGCCGCCGGCAGCTGATCATCGCCGGCGTGGTGACCGAGGTCTGTGTCGCCTTTCCGGCCCTTTCCGCCCGCGAGGCGGGCTATGACGTGTTCGTCGTCACCGATGCCTCGGGCACCTTCAACGACGTTACCCGTCACGCTGCCTGGACACGGATGGCCACCGCCGGGGTTCAACTGATGAACTGGTTCGGCATGGCCTGCGAGCTGCACCGTGATTGGCGCAATGATATCGAGGGGCTGGGCGCACTCTTTTCCGAGTACATCCCCAACTACCGGAACCTTATCACGAGCTACCTCGCCAAGAAGTAGCATGGTGGCGTTGGGCTGGTTGTGGAAGGGTAGAACGTCCCCCGAGGTTGCCGACAAACAGACCGCCTCGGGGGAGACGAAACGTGGCTTCCCCCCCGCCTCCCCGGCGCGGGAGTGCGCTGCGCAGGTCAGGGAGCAGTAGAAGGGGTTCTGCGCGGCATACCCCTCACCGCGCATCCTCGATAATCACATCTGAAGCCTTTTCGCTGATCATGTAGATGGCCGTCACGATGAAGTAGCCGGGTATTTTCGGAAACGCGGAGGCGTCCACGACCCGCAGCCCCTGGGTCGTGCGGACCCGGAAGCGGCTGTCGAGCACGGCCATGGGGTCGTAGTCGTTGCCGATCTTGTTGGTGCAGGAGGCGTGGTGCCCCCATGCCTCGTTCATGATGAATTCGCGGATCTGGTCGTCAGTGGCGCAGGCCGGTCCGGGGATTTCCTCTCCCTTGATCACCCCTCGGTCCGAGAGCCGCTCGTTCATGGAGCGAACGAACCGGACGCCGCTGAGCACCGCGTCCAGGTCCGGGTCGTTGGGGCGCTTGCCGTCGCCGAAATAGCGGAAGTTGATCGTCGGCCGATCCCACGGATTGGTGGAGGCTAGCTGCACACGCCCTGTGTTCTGGGTACGGGCCTTGAGGATGGCCCAGGAGAATCTGTTGCCGTAGTGGCAGAAGTTCGCGGAGTAGCCGGGCTCGTACCCCTTGAAGTAGCCGGGGAGGCCGAAGATGTAGAGGTCAGGATCGGCCAGCTCCGCGCTCGATTTCTTGATGATGCCGATGAGCGAACCGTTTGAGGCATAGACGCCGGTGCCGTCCTTCTGCCACTGAGCGAACAGTTCGTCTGCCTCCTGCCCCGGCCCGGGAGGAGCGAACGTCCCCCCCTGAAGCAGCTCGAAATCATGGGCGAACTCGGAGACCACGCAGACTTCATAGCGGTCCTGAAGATTCTCGCCGACCCCCGGCAGATCGGCGATCACCGGGATGCCGAGCCGCTCCAGTTCGGCGCGCGGACCGACACCGGAAAGCATCAGGAGCTGCGGGCTGTTGAAGGCGCCGCAGGAGACGATGATCTCGCGTTTCGCACGGACTTCCGACCTGGGGAGGGATGGAGGGTCTGCGATCCGTTGCGGGTCGGCCCCATAGACGTGTGCCTTGTCAATATATTCCACCCCCACCGCCCGTGTTCCCTCAAAGAGTATGCGGGTCGCGAGCGTATTCGTCATAATCGTCAGGTTGTCGGGAAACGCGGTCAGTATCTGGCGCAGGTACTCACGGGGGCCGTTCCGTTGGCCGTTCTTCACCGCCAGGGGGGTGATCGCCAGCCCTTCGGGGTTCTCCGTGGCGGTTCTGATGTCGTTGGGGTCGAAGCGCGATTCGATTCCCGTTATCAGGTGTCCGACATGATCATGAAGGACCTCCTTGACGCATTTCAGCACCGTGACAAGGAGCTGGGAATCCTTCAGGACCAGATCGGGATCGGCCGTGCTCGTGGCGAGCCACCCTCCGAAACCATGGGACTTGCCGGATTCGAACCAGTCCAGGTCCCCCTTGACCACGTCGATGAGCGACGAGAGAATCCCCCTGATGACGGCCTTCGGCGACCCCGGGGGAGGAACGTAGCTGCAGTTTTCGATGCGGGTGAAGTAGGAGCGCATCTTCTCGCCCTGCCAGGAATCGTCGCCGGTGATCCGGGCGATGTAGTCCCAGTCGCTATCCTGGGGGAGGACGGTGATCATGGCGTTGTGGGCGGTACATCCCCCCAGGGCACCGGCGCGGGGATACCACACATGGTCCTTACCGTCCACGCTCACCTTCTTGCTGTCTTTTGACTGCTGGGCGTCATCGGTGTAGTGGCGGACGAAGTAATCCCATTCACACGGCTTGTATTCGGTGGAGCATCCGTGGAAAATCGGCACCTCGTACATGAGGCGTCCCGTTTCGCTCTCCGCGCAGTGGTCTCCGCCGGCCTCCATCAGCAGCACCTTGAAGCCCGCCTTGGCGAGATTGGCTGCCAGCGGCCCGCCCCCCGCCCCCGAACCTACCACGATGTAGTCATAGTCAGCACCCATGTTCACCCCCCGCAGGGACTCCGTTCAGAAGGTCTTCAGGAATTCGATGAGCGCCCGCTTGTCCTGGTCGCTGAGCGCCGGTTCGTCCGTCATGTAACCGGTCCCGAAATAGTGGCCGCGGTTCACCACGTAATCGGGGCACTTGCTCATCTCCATGAGCTGCCCCACCACATCCGCGAAGACCTTCCGCCCCTCCTCATCGCTGGCGTCCTTCGGCAGCGCCTTGAGGTCATGCTTGATCTTCAGGGCGAGCTTGAGGAGCTTCTTCCGGTGGGCGATGCGCCCCTTCAGGTCAAGGTCGTCGGGCATCATGTTCAGGCTCGCGAGAAGGCCCACCGGCGTTCCCGCCGGGATCGGGCCAATCTCGATGCCGCCGCCGCTGAAGATGTACGGAAAGAACCGCTCTCCGAAATTGACGAGCCCCTTAAGCCCACCGGGCACATAACCGGGGGCGACCCGAAGGAAGCTGCGGGTGGTGGTCCGGTCGATGGTCCCCGGAACCTTGTCCCCCAGCATCGAGTCCTTCTCCCGCTTTTCGGGCCAGAGCATCTTCTCGATGGAATCCTGGAACGATTCCAACCTCGCCGCCACCGACGGGCTGGGGTTGAACTTGCCAACGCTGTTGTTCAGGAGGAACGGTGCCGTAGACCAGAGGCTGACCAGGGACGCCGGGCGGGTGTAGCCCCGTCCTCCCCCCGGCATCTTGTACCGGCCAGGCTCGCCGGTCATGGGGTTGTAGACCGTGATAGTCCCCACCGACGGGAGCTCCTTGTAGGTTTCGGACGAGAAGTTGTCCCAGATGTTGTTCCTGATGGCATTGGTCGCCAGGGGACTGCAGGCATTGGTCTGGAGGAGTGTCACCGGGACCCGGAACTCGGCGGAGAGGAAGTTGTTCTCCAGGAAATCGGGGGCGGTGACGATGGCGCGCATCTTCGCCTTGAAGTCTTCAGTCCTGGTCCACTCCCAGTACCGGTTCCAGCAGTCAAGGTAATCCGTTCCCGCGCACCCTCCCGGATCGAGCCCCGCGGCCGGGGTCGGCAGCTTGCTGGAGTGGCAGCGGGCGCAGTTTTCGGCGAACACGACCTTTCCCCGTTCCAGCACCGCGGCGTCCGTGGTCAGGTAGGCGCTCCCGCCGGGGGCGTCCTTCAGCTTGTGGGGGGCGGTGCTCTTCAGGAAGAAAAGCGCCATGTTGGGGGTCTGCGCCTCGGTGGCCTGCCAGTATACCGAGTTTTTGCGGGCCACGGCGATTTCGATCGGCGTGATCGGTTTTCCACCCACGAGCGCGTTGAAGTGGAGGAGCCACTCCTCGCTGAAGAGGCCGATGTTGAGATAGACGCGGTTCAGGGCACCGAGGGCACCCACCGAGTCCGAACCGTCCTTGAGGACCCGCGGCGTGTAGACGATGGCCGGGGGGACAAAGAACGCCGCCAGCGGGGAGTCGGCCGGCACGTAATCATTGAACTGCCTGTTGTCGAGGCTTCCGCCGGCAAGGGTCTCCTTGCCGAAACGTTTTGCCAGCTCAAGGCGGGGGCCCAGGTAATAAACCGCATTCATGGTTCGCGGGTTGTTGATGCTGTCCGTGGAGACCAACGAGGTGTCCAGGGTGCCGGGGCGGGCGGTGTGGAACAGTTGGAAAACGAAGCTGGTCGAGTCCGCCTGCCAGTCGAAGATCCGGTCGACCCAGAAATACTGGGCGCCGACGTTGGAGGAGAGGTTTTCCCACTTGGGGTTCTCCGGGTCCGCAGGGGGATTTACCGGGTTCATGCCCACATGGCAGAAGGCGCACGACATGCCGACCCGGTAGGGGCGAATCAAGTCCCGGGAGTTGTAGTAGTCCGGATCGGTGTAGTACCGCACCGGGTCCCATTTGCTGGCCGCTTCCCCATCGAAATCGGGATTCGGGAAAAGACGGAGCCCGACGATCCCCGTGGGCCAGCCATAATAGGAACCGGCCGGCAGGTTGCTGCCCCGGGCACCGAGCTTCACGCCGGGATACTTGGCTTCGTTTGCGAAGGGGTCGGGAGGTTGATTGGGAAGGCGCCGGTCGAGCCAGAGCCCGAAGCGCTCCGGGTCCGGCCCGGCGGCCTTCTCGAAGCCCGGCTCATTGACAAGGCCAAGGTAGTAAAAGCGGTTGTCCCGACTGGCCTTCAGGCTCGGGTGGGACGAGATGACCTTCAGGAGATCGAGGGCGCCGAAGCTCTTCACGGTCAGTCGGTCCCACAACCGGTCATTGCCGCCGGTCCAGACGATCCAGGTGTTCCGTCCCTTGATCTCTTCCGGCGTCAGGGGGATGCCGCCGTCCATGTCGTGGAAATAATCCTCGTCGGCGGCGGGAAAGGTGTCTGCGGTTCGATCAGCCTGTTTCGCCTCATCGGGTACGGTGCCAGGCTTCGGCGTCCTGTGCAGACACCCGGACGTAACGGCAAGACAGAGCCCCATGACCGCCAACCTGTTCAGAAAACCACGATTGCGCACGATTGTTTTCATGATTTACACCCCTTGCGCCCTTCCGCGAAGCGCTCTCTCCGCGGTTTCGGTGATCAAACTAAAAGAAAGGCTATCATATTCCGGGAGATATCAAAGAGGGTTACCGCAATCATTCCGTGAAGTTGCGCTGTAAAGGCATCCATCGGATAATTTCACGTCCCACCAACCGGATGATTCCGAAGGTTAGAGGAAAAAAATACCTCCAAATCCTTGCGGCGAAATCTCCTCGAAATATACTTGCCAAAGACTCAGGACGAGTCGGCCCCGGTGCTCGACGCACGAGGCGGTATGACAGGGATGCCACCATGTAATTCCATTCTCCTCACACCCTCTCCGATGTTTTTTCCCTCTGGTCAGTAACCCGACCGCTTAATCCCTTTTCTCTGTACTACCACCAGCGTGATCAACGACGACCGGGTCCGCCAGCGACCCAGGAAGACAAAATCGTAATACAACCCCTTTTGTGGCAGAGCTTCCACGCAAGAAAGGAGAATCACCATGACAAAACCTGTTCCCGAAGGATTTCAAACCGTTACACCGATGTTCATAGTCAAGGACGCCCGCAAGGCCATAGATTTCTACAAACGGGCATTTGGCGCGGAGGAGCGCTTCGTCATGCCGGGGCCCGACGGCAAGGGAGTGATGCACGCCGAGGTTCGGATAGGCAACTCGATCTTCATGATGGGAGAAGAGCATCCGCAGGAGGCGTGCAAAAGCGCGGAAACCCTCGGCGGCTCTCCCGTCAGCTTTTACATTTATCTTGAAAACGTCGACGAGGCTTTCGGGACAGCGCTCGCAGCAGGCGCAGAAATCCAGATGCCGGTCGATGACATGTTCTGGGGAGACCGTGCCGGTACCGTACGGGATCCCTTTGGCCATAGCTGGACTCTAGCCACCCATATCAAGGACCTGACTCCGCAGGAAATCCAGCAGGGCGCGCAGGCCTTCTTCGCCCGAATGACGCAGAAGTAGCTAAGCAAGCTGCCTGAAAGGAGGCTAGAACGACTTCGACCATTGGGCGAGAAAGCTGCTCCCCCCAACGCCGTTTCGCAGGATGCGGGTGTCGTAGGTGTATTCCAGGTAGAGCTGGGAATCCCAGGGGAGGCCGCTCGTGAGGCCCAGCGAGAACGCCCCGCTGTAGTCGTGGGTGAAGTCAAGGCGGGAGAGCTTGAGCCGGTCCTGCCGGAAGAAGGGGCGGTTCACCTCGGCAACGGTCCCCCGCAGGTGGAGGTAGAGGAAGAAGAGGAGCTCATAGCGGTATTCGAGGGAGGCGATGACGAAATCCGAAGCCGGAAACTGGTTGAACATGGCCCCCGGATACCAGTAGCGGTAGAGGTCGTCGGTCTCGCTCGGGAACGGCCCGCCCCCGATGCGGAAAGCGGAGAAGCGGTCGATGGTGTCTTTCGGCGCGAAACCGCCGTGGAGGATACCGATGAGGCGGTGGCGTTCCGAAAGGCCGGGGATGCCGGTGGCCCCGGTTAAAAAGGCAGAGACCTTGAGAAAGTCCCGGGTCCTGTCTCCCCTAAAGACGGTCCCCCCAAACGTGTGGTCGCTCCAGTGGTTTCGCCTTCCCAGTTCGAGCTCGATCCCCCCGGCCCACCCCTCGTGGGGGAGTTCCATGATGTTGCGCCGAATAGAGTCATAGTCGACACTGAGCCTGAAACCGTGAACGAACGTGCTCGGGGGGAGCTTCACGTCTGGTCCGGTATCGGACACCCTTCCCGTGTAGAGATAGCCGGCATTGTAGAGGAGCTGCGCCCTCAAGGCGTTGTCCGACTGAAACGGCTCCACCGGGAGCCGATACCCCACCCCGACGCCGCCGTTGAAGCTCCCGTAGATGATGGAGGTCGACTTGATTTCCTGCCCGTCGATGATCTCGTCGGTGGGAAAGGGGACGGTGTTGTTGTCCCAATGGCCGAGGAGCTCGAATCTGCCGAAGTCGCGCGCCACGTCAAGCTCGTTGACGAAGCCCCCCACGACGGCCCGGGAGCGCCACGGCTCCTTGTTTTTCTTCCAGTAGAAGGCGCCGAAGGGAACACCCCAGTCGCTTCCCACCTTCGGGGAGAAAAAGACCCCGCCAAGGGTAAGAGAGCGGACGTAGTCCCGGTCCCTGGCCGGGATGTCGAACGCGTGCCCCCACAGCTCCCCGCTGAGGGGTTCGCCGGCCAGAGGGGTGCGGTACTCTGCCTCTTCGGCGCAGGTGACCGTTACCGGGGCAAGAACGGAGAGGAGGGCGCAACAGGCGGCAACGGCGCACATCTTCACCCTGGCGATGAGAGGGGATCCATGGTTCATGGGAACAGGGGACATCCTTAAGGGGATTGAGCGGGGACTCCGATGGTCGCCCGGTGTCCAGAGTGTAGCACATTCCCGCGTTTTTTCAGGTCGGGCGAGGGACGGCAACGTGTGCGGGCTGATTTCATAACTCTTGACAACCGGCATTTAGCGGGTTCTAATTTGTCAACTTTCACCCGATCACCCTACTCCCCTGACGTCACGGAGGTATGAATCTTTATGGGAAAGATAATGATCCTGGTCTTTATCGTTGGCGTTTTGCTGATGGGCATTTCAAAATGCAGTCACAAGACAAGCAATTCCGCAACCTCTCCCACCAGTCCATCTAGTACGGTTTCTCCTGCCCCCCGTTGAGTACTTGCCCACGGGAGTTCAGGCGATATACTTTTCACCATCCTGCGATGAACGCTCAGGACGAGCCGGCTCCACGCGTGAAGCGGTCGGGGTTTGCCAGGGACGGCACCGGATTTTCTCTTTCCCACACCTTCCCCGGCCTCTAACGCTTTCCTTCCTGCTTCCGCCGCCCTGAATTCACCACGTAGGACACCATCCTCCCCCAACCTGGCGCCGGAGGTGCTTATGAAAACCATCGTTGGAACCCTCATCGTCATGCTGTTGCCGGCCCTTGCCCTGGGGGAAGGCCGACCGGTGGCGCCCAACGGCATCCCCCTGATCGAGGGGTACCGCAACTGGCAGGTGATCGCGCCCTCTTACCGGGATGACAAGGGGCACATCCGGCTTATCTTCGGCAACGGCACGGCCATTAAAGCCATGAAGGAAGGGACGCGCCCCTTCCCTGACGGGACGGTGATGGCAAAGGTGGCATGGACCGCAGTAAAGCACCCGAAGTTCCCGGTGGCCACCATCCCCGACAGGTTCGTGCAGGTGGAATTCATGGTAAAGGATGCCGCGAAGTACAAGGCAACGGGAGGGTGGGGATTTGCCCGCTTTGTGGGCGAGAATCTCAAACCTTACGGCAGGGATGCCGGTTTTGTTCAGGAGTGCTTCGGCTGCCACACGCCGGTAAAGGGTAACGACTATGTGTTCACGGGGTTTGCCTCTGTCCCCTGAAACCGTTATGAGATTGATTTCTTATCGGAATAAACCATCCCGCAGATTCCGGAGGTACTCGTATGAAATTGTTTTCCAAGGGAATTATCGGCCTGGCGCTCGCCGCCCTCCTGACCGGATGTGTCGGCAACGACCAGTACCGGACCTCGTATGAGCCCTGTAACTCCGCCCAGAAGGGAGCCGATTGCAGCAAATCGTCCCTCGAACAGAACGACGAATACCTTCTCGGTTTCGTGGAGTTCGACGACCAGGGGTGGTTCTGGGACAGGAAGCAGGCCGATACGCTGATCAACCGCCTCCTGGAGAAGGATGCGCTGGAATCCGGCCTCCTCATGGTCGTCTATGTTCATGGATGGCGGCACAACGCCTCATTCGACGACGACAACGTGGCGTCATTCAGGGAGACGCTCAAACGGATCTACTCCTACGAGCACCTTGCCAGCCAGAGCGAAGGGCGGCCAGAGCGGAGGGTGGCGGGGATCTATGTGGGCTGGCGGGGGCTCTCCGCCAATGTGGAGCCTTTCAGGACCCTCTCCTTCTGGGACCGCAAGAACACGGCCGACAAGGTAGGCCACGGCGCCCTGACCGACCTCCTGGTGCAGCTCGAAGGGGTACAGTTCTCCCACCTGAAGGTTTACGACTCGACCAAGAGCAGGCTGGCCCAGACCAAGCTGATCATCGTCGGCCACAGTTTCGGCGGGGAGATGGTCTACTCCGCCCTCTCGCAGATCCTCATCGACCGCTTCACGGGGGATGCGGAGTCGCCGCAAACCTTCGGCGATCTCGTGATCCTCGTCAATCCTGCCTTCGAAGCATCCCGCTTCGCGCCGCTCCACGACCTGGCCGGGGTGAGAAAGTGGTATGCCGACGGGCAGCTTCCCCTCGTGGCGATCTTCACCTCGGAAACGGATCAGGCGACCAAGACGGCATTCCCCATTGGGCGCACGCTCTCGACTCTCTTTGAAAAATACCGTCCCGACGGCAGCGGGCAGAAACAGGCGGACCGGCACACCGTGGGGCACTTCGAGCCGTACCGGACCCATGAGTTGCGCCCGCGCCCCGAGGCCGAAGCGGCTCCGCCCCCAGCATTGGAGACAGCCGAGAAGAAAGTGGCCGATGTACGCACGGCCAAATCTTTGCGCCAGCAGTGGATCGACCTTTCGTCCCGCAACGGATGGAACCTGGATTTGGGGAACGCCAGGCTTACACACCTGGGGAAGTCGGTTCCCCGCAACCCCTTGTACGTGGTGGCGGTCGACACGCGGATAATCAAAGACCACGGCGATATCTGGAACCCCCAGTTCCTCGATTTCATGCGGCAGTTCATCCTGTTCACGACCATTGTCGAAGAATAACTGCGATTAACTAACGGAGGCCCCCAATGAAAACCCGTTTCCTCGCCCCCCTGCTCATCGCCCTCGCCATGACCGGCTGCGCCACCCAGAAGCAGGCGGGCCTTCCCCTCGACACCGTCACGCAGGCGGCATCTGCCGGCCCCCTCTCCATAACCGAGGCCCAGGTCATCACCGACAACGACGCGGCGTTTCTCTCCAAACTCCGCATGGTCCGGAACGCGCAGCGCTCCATCGACATGATGTACTACATCTATGCCGATGACCACAGCTCGTCGGTGCTGACCTCAGCCCTTATCGACGCGGCCCGGCGCGGGGTGACGGTGCGGCTCCTCGTCGATTACCATACCAACTACAAGCACCTCGACCTCTTCTCCCTCATGGAGAAGGAGGGGAACGGGAACCTCCAGGTGCGGCTCTACAACCGGCCGACCCGCAACATCGTCAAGGACGCCGTCTATCTGACCATGGGATGCTCTCCCGAGACCGCGGCGGCCAGGCCCGAGGCGTGCAGCGCCGAGAAATTCGCCGCCATTGACAAGCTCTTCGCCGACGAGACGATCAACGGCAGGCCGGCGGCGGAGCGGAACATCTCCAACCTCGACATCGGCAATTCGGGGCTTTTCCTCTCGGGCCTCTACTCGAAGCGGGGCGACGTGATGGCGCTCGCCGTTCAGAGCGGACAGCATATCGACGCCCAGAGCCTGAAGGATGGCGCATCCACAACCACTCCCGAGCAGGAGGAGCAGTTGAAGCGCCTCGGCAAAGCCTACTGGGAGTCGCGTACCGGCGCGCCGTTCCAGCGGCTCGCATCAAATGCGGAGCTCTTCTTCGCCTTCGCCATGTACGGCGGCCAGCTCAACCCCATCAAGGAGACCGTCACCTCGCTCCTGCCGGTTGACAGGAAACTCTCGGACGACGAACTGCGGGACTGGGACCACCTGACCGACTACCTCCACCACAAGCTCCTCCTCGTGGACCGCAGGGAGCTCCAGATGGGGGGGAGGAACGTGGAGAACTCCTACCACATGCGGCCCAACCCCCTGACCAGCAAGTACGTCTTCATGGACACCGACATCCATGCCCTCCTTTCACAGGGAGGCGACGCGGTCGCCACGGCGTTCGACAGCCTCTGGAATTTCGACACCATGGTGGCCACGCTGGCCGAGGTGCGCCAGCATGCCCCCAACGACTTCGTCATCGCCATGAAATATGCCGAGAAGGCCTGTGACGGGGAGACGGGGAAAGCGGAGCGCGATGCCTGCATCAAGAAGGAACTGGAGGGAGCCGCTCCTTCCCTGGACAAGCGGATGGCCGACTGCCGCACGACCATGGAGGAGAACGCCCGGGCCTACAACGAGACCTACCTCCCCACGATTCCGAAGCAGCCGTCGCAAACCTTTGCCGTGGATAGCGGCAGTGTCCTCGCCTATCTGGAAAACATTCCGTTCAACAGGGCGCTCCCGCCGGAGAAGCGGGTACGGACCTACGGCGCCCCCGTCGGCGACGAGGCGAAGAGCGGAAAGTACATCCACGACGTCTGGCTCAAGGAAATTCCGGCCGTCTGCGCGGCTGCCACCCCCGATGCCCCGAAGCGGCTCATCCTCCATAACGCCTACTTCTTCCCCGCCGCCAACCTCACCCATGAGCTGAGCCGGATGGTGAACGGCGATTACGACTGCTCCAACGTCACCGTGACGGTCCTCACCAACTCCATCCAGACCACCGACCTCAACGTGGTGAACCTCGCCGCCCGCCACGCCCTCAAGGCGTTCACCGAGTTCTACCAGCAGCAGGGGGACCCGGCCAAACGGGCTAAATTCGACTACTACGAGTACCAGCCCCGGCCCGATGAGCCCCTCTCGCTCCACACCAAGGTCTCCGTGTTCGGGGACGACGTCACCATCGGCTCGGCCAACGCCGACGTCCGCAGCTTCATGATGGACAGCAACAACGTCATGTTCGTCCGCAACGCCCCCGGCTTCCTCGCGGAGTACACCGCCTTCGTGCAGCGGCTCCTCGACGATCCGGCAAGGACAAAGAAGCTCAACGACTATTTCACCGCCACCCCCCGCGACACGATGCTCCAGGAGGACCTGGCCACCTTCCGGCAGATCCTGGCCAAGTACGGTGTCGACAAGAAGCTGAACGAGGAGCAGCGGAAAGAAGTCGAGGCGCGCTTTGTCCAGATGCTCAACGACGCCTACGAACTAACGAAGGGATCCATCGACACCGGGAGCAGCGCGGCGAAGCGGCGGGAGAACCAGGACACATTCAACGGGGAATTCAAGCCGATCTGAGATCGGAAAGGAGATTCAGTTGGCGAAGTGACGCATCCTGACGATCTTCACCGGACTTCAGTAAACAAACCCCCTTTCCCGGAATAGCCCGGGATTCTCCTCCGCAACGACGAATCCCCCTCTGCCAAGGGGGATTCGTCGTTGCAGATCTATGTTCAGCGGGAGTTAAGCCGCTTTTCCCCAGGCAACATCTCCTGACCGTCCGATTTCCTACAGAACACGTCGATTTTCTTTACACAATTTTCACCACACATCCCAACTGCAAAGTGATTACGGGCAATTACACCAAAGGAACAAGAAATGCAAACTCCTTAAATGTTGCACATAAAAGGCCACGCATTTTATCAATCACCCGCCGCAGAAAGGAGATCAGCATGAACACATGGATAAAATGGTTACCTGTTTTTCTGTTGACCATCGGCTTGGCAACCGGCCAGGCAGCCATGGCTGCAACGGCCTGGGTGTCAGTTCCCTCAACCCCCGATATTTCGGGCAAGGTCACCATTACCGGCGGCAACCTGGCAACCGGCAGTCAGGTCACCGTCCAGATCGTTGACCCGAACGGAACCGCGACCCGGCAGGTGGAGACCGCCGACAACAGTGGCGCCATCAGAGTCGAATTCCTTCCCGGCATGCCCGGCGGCTACCTTGTAACGGTTATCGACCAGGGTGGCAACGAAATCGGCAAGGGCTCCTTTGGCTACAGTAAGTAACGTGGAGGCACCGTGAGCCCGATCCTGAAAACATCCATTGTAACTCTGTTGGCAACAGTCTCTCTCTCCTACGGAGCAGATGCGGCCACCACTGTCGAAAAGGTCCTGTTTGTCTCCAACCGCGACGGCAACGCGCAGATTTACATCATGAATGCCGATGGTTCAGGGCAGCGCCCCCTCACCCGCCCTCCTGAAGAGAACACGGAACCGGCCTGGTCCCCCGACGGCTCACGCATCGCTTTTACCTCCTACCGCGACGGCAACGCCGAGATTTATGTCATGGACGCAGACGGCACCAACCAGAAGCGCCTGACATCTGACAAATTCTCCGACAATGCTCCAACCTGGACCCCGGATGGACGCGTCATCTTCCGTTCCAACCGTGACCGGTGGACCAATTTCTATGTCATGGCTGCCGATGGAACCGGACTGAAGCAGCTGACTACTACCCCGGTAGACAAGGGAACGCCGGTCCTTTCGCCCGATGGCGGGTGGATAGCCTTCGTGGTTCATGGCGAGACGGGAAGCTCGGAAATCCATGTCATGCCGGCAGCAGGTGGAGTGGCGAAAAACCTCACCGGATCCCTCTCAAAGAACAAGAAAATGACCCCCTCCTGGTCTCCCGACAGCAAGCGCCTCGTCTACACCGAGGCCAAGGATCTAGCCTTGAACATCCGTGCCATTGACCCCGACGGCGGCAATCCGGGCACGGTCACCGACAATGTCTACTCCAACGCATTCCCTGCCTGGGCCCCCGACGGCAAGCGCATCGCCTTCGTTTCGAGCCGCGAAGGGACCCGCACTGAAATGGCCCGGGGCGACATCTACGTCATGAACGCTGACGGCACCGGAACCACCAACCTCACGCACAATCCCGACGAGGACAACTATCCGGCATGGTCCGCGGACAGCCGCACCATTTATTTCGTCAGCCTGCGCAACGGAACGGCCCAGATATTTTCCGTTCCCGCCGGCGGAGGAGAACAGCGGCGACTGACAAACAACAAAGGGCACGACGTGATGATCCGGCCGCAAACCCTGGCGGCTCCGAGTCCCCGGCCTGAAACTGCGAAGGACACCATTACCGCCGACCAGTCGCCCGCACACTGACATCAAGGAGCCAACCATGAAACGAGCGATTATGAAATCTCACCCGTTCAGACCACTCATCCTCCCTCCCATCGTCCTCGCCCTTGCCCTGATGGGAGGAAACGCTCTGGCTGCAAGCCAGACCTACACCCTGGACGCCGACTTTGATCTTGGGGCCATGACCGGCGTCAACCACACCGCTCCCAACAACAACCAGCTGCAGCTGAACATCACCGGCACCAGTTTCCCGGTTCTCTGGATCGCAAACGCCGGCGAGGACACCCTCTCCAAGGTGGACTCAACCCAGATCGGCGGCTCGCCGGGGCGCGAGATCGCCCGCTACCGCACCTGGTTCAACTCCGGCAACCATGCCCATGACGCCTGGAACGGACCGGCGCCATCCCGCACGGCGGTAGACGCCCAGGGGAACGCCTACGTACTGGACCGCTGGTTCGGCGGCTACCCGACCCTCTTCAAGATCCTCAACAACACCTTCATCGACCGCAACGGCAACGGTGTGGTCGACACCTCGACCGACGCCAACAACAGCGGCACCATCCAGCTCAGCGAAATGATGCCCCTGGTGGACAACAATCCCGCCAACGGCATGATCGATTCCGCAGAAATCCAGGATGAGCGGATTGCATGGGTCAAGCGGGTGCCTGACGGAACCTACACCGGCAGCGGAAGCACCCCCATAACCCGCCCCAACGGCATCGGCCGCGCCCTCTGTATCGGCACCGACGGCAACCTCTGGGTAGGGCTCTACAACAATTACGAGTATTACAAGATCAGTTCGGTTGACGGACACACCATCGCCGGACCGGTGGCAACGCAATATCCCAACTATGGCTGCCTGATCGACCAAAACGGCACCCTGTGGGGGGCTAACTGGAGTTACGGCGTGTTGACCAGGATCGCCAACACGGGCAGCGACACAGGGCCGTACACGGTACGGAACATTCCCATGCCGAATGCGGTATACGGACTTGCTCTGCGGCGCGACGCCGCCAACGTAACCCACGTTATCATGGGGGGCTCCTGCAACAGCTACGTGGAGCATATTGACGATGGAACCAACAACTGGACCAAGCCTGCCACCGTCAACTACTGCACCTACGCCGTGGGCGCCGACAACGACGGCAACATCCTTGCGAGCAAGACCGGTGGCGGCGTCGTGAAGTTCAACCCCAACGGCACCGTCATCTGGGACAAGGGGAGCCAGGTGGGAGGCTCCGACAGCCGCGGGGTCATCGCCGATGCCAACAACGACATCTGGCAGGTCCATCGCCAGACCAATAACATGGCCAAGTACAAAGGTACCGACGGCAGCTTCCTGGGAGTTATCCCCATCGGTTTCGAGCCCTACACTTACAGCGACGCATCGGGCACCGCGGCCCTGAGCATCACCACCAAGACCGGCAACTGGGACGTCGTCAAGGATGGCGGCGCGGCAGGCACCAAGTGGGGGACAGTTTCATGGAACGCCACGGTTCCCACAGGAGCCGGCGTGACCGCTGAAGCTCGCACGTCAGACACTACGGCAGGACTGGCCTCCCAGGTCTTCCAGCCGGTCACGAACGGCACACCGTTCACCATGACCGGTCGCTACATCGAGGTAAAGGTTACCCTCAACGCCAACCCCCAGAACCAGTCTCCGATAGTGCAGGACGTGACCGTAGCCAGCACCGTCCAACTCAAATGTGACGTGGACAAAGATGGCGACATCGACCAGGCCGACCTGTCCCTGATCAGCAGGGCGCGGGGCCAGCGGGCAACCGGTCCCGATGACCCGCGGGATTCCGATGGCGACGGCCTGATTACCCCGAACGACGTAAAGCGCTGCATTCCGCAATGCACAAGGCTGAACTGCACTGTCCAATAGCGGCCGAGCCGCTCCCGGCCTCCCCGGGGGCGGCGCCACGCGTACCAAAGGAGTGATACCATGAAACATCTTATCCGTGCCGTATCTGTACTGCTGCTGGTGCTCCTCACCGGTGTCGGCGCCCAGGCCACCCCCCTCTCCGACCTCTTCAACGGGGGCTCCATCACCGCGGGCGACAAGCTGTTCGACAACTGGCAACTGCGTTACTACGACACATCGGATCCCACACGCAACTTCAACGCTGCCAACATCGACGTCACCCCCCTGACCGACGGAGGCACGAACCCGGGCCCCGGCCTGCAGTTCACCGTATCCAACAGTGAACTCTCCGTGACCGGCGATGGGATATATGCCTACGTCGACCTGATGTTCGGCTTCCGTGCCACGGTTCTTGATCCCACCATGAGAATTGTGGGGAACTCTCTCGAGTTGACTGATGGTTCTGTGACAATGACCGGGGATAATGGTTTCTACATTCACGAAGACATTGGAACCACGGCGGGAGGAAGCAATCTGGGGACAAAAAGTGTGGAATTCAGCTGGTTGGACTCAAGCCTCATCGAATCCCTATCCGACTCAGCCACCTTCGCCCAGCAGTCCGGAGTATGGGTAACCAAGAACATCGTGGTGTGGGCCACCTCAACCGCGGAAACGGCTGACCTGGCAGGCTTTGAGCAGCGCTTTGCCCAGGAAGCGGGAGGGAATCCCAATGAAGTCGTTCCGGAGCCTGCAACGTTTGCTCTGATGGCCCTTGGACTTGTCGGGGTTGTGGTGGCACGACGCACGAAAAAACAGTGAACCGCTGATCGAGCTGAATCCTTTCGCAACGAAAAAGGCAGCCTCATGGGCTGCCTTTTTCGTTGCCGTAAATTCAAAGACGCTGCAAATTACAAGCTCGCCTCCACATGGCCATGGTAGAGCTCGTCCCGTTCCCGGGCCACGCCGGCATCCTCCAGGAAGTCGTCAAAGTTCATGACCCGGTCGATGACCCCACCAGGGGTTAGCTCCACGATCCGGTTCGCTGCGGTGGAGACGAACTCATGGTCGTGGGAGGCGAAGAGGACCACCTCAGGGTAGGCGATGAGCCCGTTGTTGAGGGCGGTGATCGATTCCAGGTCCAGGTGGTTGGTGGGCTCGTCCAGGACGAGGACGTTGGCGCCGGTGAGCATCATCCGGGCCAGCATGCAGCGGACCCGCTCGCCCCCGGAAAGGACGGAGGTCTTCTTGGTGGCCTCGTCCCCGGAGAAGAGCATCCGCCCCAGGAAGCCCCGGGCAAAGCTCTCCCCCTCAGCGGGGGGTGAGTACTGGCCAAGCCACTCGATGAGGTTCAGGTCCCCCTCGAAAAAGGCGCTGTTCTCCTTGGGGAAATAGGAGTAGGTGATGGTCACCCCCCAGCGGAAGGTGCCCGCGTCCGGCTCCAGTTCCCCGGTCAGAATCTGGAAAAGAGTGGTCTTGGCCTGGCTGTTGGCCCCCACGAAGGCGATTTTGTCCCCCTTGCGGACGATGAGGTCCAGGTTGTTCAGGACCTGCACCCCGTCCACGGTCTTCGAGAGCCCCTGGATCTCCAGGATGATGTCGCCGCAGGCCCGCTCGGGCTTGAAGACCACGTAGGGGTACTTGCGGGAGGAAACCGGCATCTCCTCCAGGGTCAGCTTCTCCAGGAGCTTCTTCCGGGAGGTGGCCTGCTTGGCCTTGGAGGCGTTGGAGCTGAAGCGCTGGATGAACTCCTTCAGCTCGTTGGCCTTTTCGGTGGACTTGCGGTTCTCCTCCTGCTTCTGGCGCAGGGTCAGTTGGCTCGCCTGGTACCAGAAATCGTAGTTCCCCACGTAGACCTTGATCATGCCGAAGTCGATGTCGGCCACGTGGGTGCAGACCTGGTTCAGGAAGTGGCGGTCGTGGGAGACCACGATGACCGTGTTCTGGAAGCGGGAGAGAAAATCCTCCAGCCAGGTGATGGACTTCAGGTCCAGGTTGTTGGTGGGCTCGTCCAGGAGGAGCACGTCGGGGTTGCCGAAGAGGGCCTGGGCCAGGAGAACCCGCACCTTCTCCCCCGGCTCCAGCTCCTTCATCTTTTTGTGGCGCAGTTCCTCGGGGATGCCGAGGCCGTTCAGGAGCACCGCCGCTTCGCTCTCGGCCTCGTAGCCGTTCATCTCGGCGAACTCCCCCTCCAGTTCCGCCGAGCGGATCCCGTCCTCCTCGGTGAAATCCCCCTTGGAGTAGATCTCCTCCCGCTCGGCCATCACCTTGTAGAGCCGCTCGTGCCCCATGATGACGGTATTGAAGACCACCTCCTCGTCAAAGGCGAACTGGTCCTGGCGGAGCACCGCGATCCGCTCGCCGGTGCCGATGGATATCTCCCCCTTGTCCGCCTCCACCTCGCCGGCAAGGATTTTGAGGAAGGTTGATTTCCCGGCGCCATTGGCGCCGATGAGGCCGTAGCAGTTGCCGGGGGTGAACTTGATGTTGACGTCCTTGAAGAGAACCCTCTTGCCGTAGGAGAGGGTAACGTTCGCTGCGCTGATCATGCTTTGTGTGACTCCTTTTGTCCGCTGGTAAAATAAAAAACCACAGGGGTGACCCTGTGGTTCACATGCTGGATTTAGTTTATACCATTTTCGGGTATGCGGCGGCAAACGCTTTTTCCGACGCCAGTTTCGGAAAACCCCGTTTCCCTTTCCGGACGCAATCTGGTACCATCGGGCAAAGGTTTTAAAGAAAGGCGACATCATGAGTGTAAACAAGGAATTGTATGTGGGCCACATGTCCTACGAGGCGACCGAGAACGATCTCCGAAGGATGTTTACGGTGGCCGGCACCGTCACGTCGGTCCACCTGATTACCGATCCCGAGACCGGCGAGTTCAAGGGGTGCGGCTACGTGCGGATGGCGACGGCCGAAGAGGCCAAAGAGGCCGTTGAGACCCTGGACGGGGCGCTCTTGAGAAATCGCGCCATCACCGTGAGCATTGCGCGGCCACAGAAGCAGAAACCCGGGCCCGGCGGGGTCAGGCGCGGCAAGGGAGGACCGGGCAGGGGCCCGGCCGGCGGCAGCCGTGGCGGGAGCGCTCCCGGCGGCAGCCGCAGAGCAAGCGGACCAGGCACCGGAACCTCCGAAGGGAGCCGAGGGAAGAGCGGACCCGGCGACAGCCGCGGAGGAAGCGCCCCCCGCAGCCACGGCGGCGGGAAAAGCGGCCCCACCGGCAGACCGGGGAGAGGAAAGAAATAGCGGAATGCTCTTTCGGGCTCGGGGCGGTTAAGAACAGTCCCCGAGCCTACCTGAGCCTGAGAGGCACGCTCCGCGAAGCCCTATCCAGCACTATCGCCGCATCCCTGAATTTCGGCGGCCCCATCACCCCCCTCGCATCGTTCGACACGCCTGCCGGTTCCTTCGGCACACCGATGAAGTTTCTGTCCAGCTCACCGTTGCCGTTTTCATCCTGAAACGCCGTCACCGCATAGACCCCGCGGGAAAGACCATCCATTGCCACCGTCATCTCCGCTCCGGAAACCGGCAGCACCCTCCGTGCCGCGGCATGGCGAAGATCGGTGAGAAAATGGGCCTCGTCGCCCCAGACCGTCACGTAAAGGGTTCCCCTGACGCCCCGAAACCCCGTGACCGTCACGGTGAGGGTTTCGGCAACAGCAGGCTTCAGTTGCAGGATCAGCAGGCTCGCCACGAGCAATGCAGCAAAACGCACCATTGTGTTTCCCTTCTGTCTTCTATTCAATTTTTCCCATCCGCACCACCCGGTCAGCCAGGGCAAAGCAGGCAGGGCGGTGGGTAATGACCAGCACGGTCTTCCCCTCGGTCCGCGCGGCCAGGCGCGCCACCACCCCCCGCTCGGTTGCGGCATCGAGCCCCTCGGTGGGTTCGTCAAGAACGAGGATCGGCGCATCCTTCAGCAAGGCCCGGGCAAGGGCGATCCGTCGGGCCTCTCCCCCCGAGACGGCGCTCCCCCCCTCACCCACCGGGGTGTCGAGCCCCAAGGGGAGATCGTCGACCCACGCCGCCAGACAGGCATCCTCCAGGGCGCGGCGCAACGCCACATCTCCCGCTGCTGGATTCCCCACCATGATGTTCTCCCGGATGGTGGCAGTGAAGAGATGGGGGCGCTGGGGAACCGCGGCGATCAGGCCCCGCAGCTCGTCGGCCGCCAGGCGGCTGATTTCCACACCGCCGATGGTGACGCTGCCGGCATAGCCCCTAAAACGGAGCAGTATCTCGGCCACGGTGCTCTTGCCCACGCCGCTGGGGCCCGCAAGGGCCACCTTCTCCCCGGCCGGAACTTCGAGGCTGAACCCATGGAGGACCGGCAGGGCAGGATCGTAGGCGCTGGAGACGTTGCGGAAGGCGATGCCGGTTCCGGCAGGTAGCTGCTCCGGCGCGGGGGGATCGGGAACCGGCACCGGCGCGTCGGCCAGTTCCCGAATCCGCCGCACCGCCTCCCGGGTTGAAGGAACCAGCTGGAGGGCCGCCGGCATGCCGCCAGCCGCCTCGAAGGCCGCTGCCGCGAAGAGAACGAGCATCACGAGGGAAGGGCCGGAGACTACCCCCGCAGCCACCGAGACGCTTCCGGCCGCAAGGACCGCTGCCACGCCGAGGCCGCCGCAGGCAACCCCGCCGGCCAAGGTGAAGCCGCCGATAGCAGCGAGACGCTCCTGCTCCGCCACGAGACGCGACGAGAGGTGATCGACCCGGGCCGCCTGGTGTTCTGCCGCGCCCAGGAGAATCAGCTCCTCAGCCCCCTGGATCCCTTCGGTCACTGCCGTGCGGAGTTCCCCGGAAAGCTCCGCCGAGCGCCGCCCCGGCCCCTGCGCCAGGTGCCGGGCCCAATGGGGAAGCACCACCCCGGCGACCAGGAGGAAGGCGAAGAGCGCGAGGGCCGCCGGCATGCTCCACCGGGCGGCAACGAGGACCGCCAGAACAATGGCGGCCGCGCCGGTAACAAGCGGCGCCACGATCCGGAGGTAGAGACTCTCCAATGCGTCCACGTCGGCCCTGAGCCGTCCGGCCACATCGCCGCCGGCATAGCGCTCTAGCCCGGCCGGCGCCAGGGGCTCCAGCCGCCGGAAGAGCCAGACCCGCAGGTCGGCCAGGATACGGAAGGCGGCCTCGTGGGTCACGAGCCGCTCGGCGTAGCGCCCCACGGTCCTGAGGATGGCAAGGGCCCGGATGGCGGCCGCCGGGAAGAAGTAGTTGAAGGGAACGGCGGTCACCCCGGCCACGGCCATGGAGGCGATGAACCAGCCGGAAAGGGCCATGAGGGCCGTGTTGGCCGCTATGACGACAACGCCGAGCAGAATACCGGCGGCCATCCAGGGCCACTGGCGCCGGGAGACGACAAGCATGCTGATGAGTTCCCTCATGCCCCCGCCCCCCCTGCCACGGCGGCCAGGAACTCCGCCGGCGCCACCACCCGCTCAAGACGCCCCCCGGCCATGACGGCGACCCGCGCCGCCCGGCGGATGGTCTCCTCCCGGTGGCTGATGACGAGCATCGTCCGCCCCGCTGCCAGCCGCTCCAGGGCCTCCCCTACCAGCCGCTCGTTTTCCGGGTCAAGGCCGGCGGTGGGCTCATCCAGCACCACCAACGAGGCGTCGCGCAGGAATGCCCGGGCCAGGGCCAGGCGTCGGAGTTCCCCGCCGGAGAGCCCAGCACCCTGGTCCCCCAATTCCGTGTCGAGCCCCTGCGGCAGGCGGTCCACAAAGGCGTCGGCTGCCGCAGCCTCAAGGGCGGCGCGGATCTCCACCCCATGGGCGGCGGGACGACCGAGGCTGAGGTTCTCCCGGATCGTCCCCTTGAAGAAAAAAGGGCTCTGGGGAACCCAGGCGAGACGCTCCCGCCAGGCGACCGGATCCAGGTCGGCGAGATCGGCGCCATTCACCGTGATCCGCCCCGCCTCGGGACGGGCCAGTCCCACCAGGAGGCGCACCAGGGTGCTCTTACCGGTGCCGCTCTCCCCGGCCAGGGCCGTGAGGCTCCCGGCCGGCAACTCCAGGGCGATGCCGCCCACGCCCCCCCGCTCACCGCCGTAGCGGAAAGTGACCCCTTCGAACCGGATGGCCGGCGGCCCCGCTGGAACCGGCTGGGTGCCGCCATACCCCTCGGGCTCGGGAAGTGATAATAGCGGCACGATCCGCTCGGCGGCGGCCGTCCCCTGCATCCGGGCGTGGTAGGAGAGCCCGAGGGTTCTCAGCGGCAGGTAGAACTCGGGGGCCAGCAGCAGCACGAAAAGGCCGTCGGCGAGGGCCAGCCCCCCGCCCAGGAGCCTAAAGCCGACAATGACCGCCACCACCGCCGTGCCGACGGTGGCGAAGAACTCCAGGGTAAAGGCCGAAAGGAACGCCACCCGGAGCACCGCCATGGTCCCCTGGCGATACTCCTCGCAGACCCGGGCCACGGCCTCGGCCTCGCGCCGGACCGCGCCGAAGATCTTCAGATCGGGAAGCCCCTGGACGAGATCCAGAAGGTGCCCCGCCATGCGGGAGAGGCGCCCCCACTGGCGGCGGTTGAGGCTCTCGGAGCCGCTGCCGATGAGGACCATGAGAAGCGGGATAAAGGGGGCGGAAAAGAGGAGGACGAGACCCGCCCGCCACTCTACCGGGAAGACGAAGAAGAGGGCCGTTGGCGGCAGCACCGCCGCCAGGGCCAGGTGGGGAAGGAAGCGGGCCACATAGGGCTCCAACCCCTCCACCCCGGCGGTCACCGCCTCCACGAGGGGGCCGGTCTCCTCGCCGGCGCGCCCCGCCGGCCCCAGGGCCTGGAGCTTGCGGTAGAGGTGGCTCCGCACCCCCTCCTTGACCCGGGCCGCGGCGGCAGCCGCCCGCCGCTCGGAGAAGAAGACCAGGAGCCCCCGGACAGCAGCCAGGGCAGCGACAGCGCCAGCCTGGGGAAGCACGGCGTCCAGGGTGGCGTTCTCGATCACCACCCGATGACAGGCCAGCGCCAGAAGCCGCGCCTGGAGGACAATCATGAGTCCGGCGGCAAAGGCCCACCCCACGGCGCGGACAAGCTCCCCCCTCACCCCCCGGGCTGTGTCGAGGAGCCATTTCTCGGGGCGTGCTGTGTGGTCTCTGCTCATGGAGCCTCCCTAGGTTTATCTACACGTACCACTGGCACCTGTCAACGACGCCGCCACTGGATATTGACATCCGTTTTCAGTTAAGTATACTGGAATCAGGAATACTTCAATAAAGAAAGGGGTGTTGATACATGAGGCGGCATACGGAACTCAGGACAATGTCCCGAAAAGACACCGGCGAATCGGTGGAACCCAGACGGACAACGGGATCCGGGACAAGTCATGGAACAAAAGGAATAACGAAGAGCGAAACGGAAGGGAGCAGCGGTGAGATTAACGTACTATCCCCAATCAGGGAGATGGAACGGTGGTTTGAAGAGTCTCTGAACCGTCCCTTCTTCGGCATGCACTGGATGCCGTTCAGACAGATGTTCCACGAGTTGGGAGAACGGGGTGACATGATGCCTGCGGTAGACATGTTCGAGGAAGGTGGACATCTGGTGGTTAAAGCCGAACTCCCCGGCATCAACAAAGAAAACCTCAGTCTCCGGATTGTCGATAACAACCTGATCCTCTCCGGCGAAAAGAGCACCGAGGACAAGATCGAACGGAGCAACTATCTGAGGCTTGAACGGTCCCATGGGTCCTTCAGCCGAACCCTGAACCTTCCCGATGGCCTCGACACCGAGCACATCAAGGCCAGCTTCAAGGATGGTGTTCTCGAGGTACGAATCCCGAGGACCGAGAGCAGCACGGTCCGGCAGATCAGTGTCGAGTAACCGGAGTGAGAACGCTGAGGAGAGTTGCAGCATGAGGGGAAGCATTCCGCTTCCCCTTTTTTGTACGCGGGGATTGCGCTCCGGGCAAGGGAGACGTACAATCTGCCGCAGGTACCCCTGATCAGTGCATGCTCCAAGGAGACCCCATGTCCAATCTCTCCCTGTTTCTTCTCATGATGGGCGGCGGCGCCGTGTTGGCGCTTCAGCCATCCATCAATGCCCGTCTCGCCCAGAAAATCGGGATCATCGAAAGCTCGTTCGTCTCCTTTACCGTTGGAGCCCTGGTCCTCGCCGTGGCGGTTTCCTTCTGGGGACGCGGGAGCCTGCGGGCCATCACGGCAACGTCTTGGTGGGAACTTACCGGCGGGCTCCTGGGGGCCGCCTTTGTCACCCTCACCATCGTAGTCGTGCCGCGTATCGGCACCGCTGCGGCCATGGCCGCCATCATCGCTGCCCAGCTCACCACCGGCCTTCTCATGGATCACTTCAGCCTGTTCGGCTTCAGAGGCGCTCCCCTGGACGGCAAACGGATCGCCGGGACGCTCCTCCTCATGGCAGGGGCCGCGCTGGTGTTCCGGCGCTAACGACGCCATGCCCACCTCCGCACGGCACCCAAAAGCCGCGCTTCACACCGTCGCCCTGTTCGAGGCAACCAAAGGGGCCCTTGTCATCGCGGTCGGGTTCGGGCTCCTCGCCCTCATTCACCGGGATGTGCAGGCCTTGGCCGAGGAAATCGTGCGGCACCTCCACCTGAACCCCGCAAGCCGCATACCCCGCATCTTCCTTGAGGCTGCCGGCAAGGCCGATGGCGGGCGCCTGCAACTTCTGGCCCTCGGCGCTTTCGGCTACGCATCGGTTCGCTTCGCCGAAGCCTGGGGCCTCTGGCGTGGCCGCCCATGGGCCGAGTGGCTGGGAATAATCTCCGGCGGCATCTACCTCCCCGCGGAGATTTACGAACTCTTCATCTCCGTCACCCCTGTCAAGCTGGGCACCTTTCTCGTCAACTTTGCCGTCGTGGCGGTGCTTGCCAGAGAGAGGCTCAATGCCCGTCGTGCAGCACGCAAACCTTGACCCTCACTAAAAAAATTTGCTGAAAGTGAATTTTTCACATTGAATGAAACACCGTTAAAGCTTATCATGGCCGAATCCCTTCGCAGAATCACGAGGGGGCTAACTCATTAACAATGGCATAAGGAGGCAGTCGGCATGAGCTACGAGTTACCAGCAAACGAACAGCTTTTGAAGTGGGTGGACGAGGTCAGAGCCCTGTGTGAACCGTCCCGGATTCACTGGTGTGACGGCTCCCAGGAGGAGTACGACGAGCTGTGCAATCTGCTGGTGGAGAATGGCACCTTCAAGAAGCTGAACCAGGAAAAGCGCCCCAACAGCTATCTGGCCTGCTCCGATCCCATCGACGTGGCGCGGGTCGAGGACCGCACCTTCATCTGCAGCATCTCCAAGCAGGATGCAGGGCCCACCAACAACTGGATGGCCCCCAAGGAGATGAAGGAGAAACTCCACGGCTTCTTCAAGGGATGCATGAAGGGACGCACCATGTACGTCATCCCCTTCAGCATGGGCCCCCTCGGTTCCCCCATCGCCAAGATCGGCGTTGAGATATCGGACTCCCCTTACGTGGCCGTCAACATGCGGATCATGACCCGGATGGGCAAGGCCGTTCTGGATGTCCTTGGCGACGGCGAGTTCGTCCCCTGCCTCCACTCGGTGGGCGCCCCCCTGGAGCCGGGACAGAAGGATGTGCCCTGGCCCTGCAACAAGGAGAAGTACATCGTCCACTTCCCCGAAGAGCGCGCCATCTGGTCTTTCGGTTCCGGCTACGGCGGCAACGCCCTTCTCGGAAAGAAGTGCCTGGCTCTGCGCATCGCCTCCAAGCAGGGGAAGGATGAGGGGTGGCTGGCCGAGCACATGCTGATCCTCGGCGTCCAGTCCCCCGCCGGCGAAAAGACCTACGTGGGCGCCGCCTTCCCGAGCGCCTGCGGCAAGACCAACTTCGCCATGCTGATCCCCCCCAAGCCGCTGCAGGACAAGGGGTGGAAAGTCACGACGCTGGGTGACGACATCGCCTGGATCAAGCCCGGCCCCGACGGTCAGGTCTATGCCATCAACCCCGAGTACGGCTACTTCGGCGTCGCCCCCGGCACCAACGTCAAGACCAACCCCAACGCCATGGCCTCCTGCGCCGCCAACACCATCTTCACCAACGTGGCCCTCACGCCTGACGGCGATATCTGGTGGGAAGGGATGACCGACGAGCCCCCCGCAAAGCTCATCGACTGGCAGGGGAACGAGTGGACCCCGGACTGCGGTCGCCCCGCCGCCCACCCCAACGCCCGCTTCACTTCTCCGGCCTCCCAGTGCCCCTCCATAGACCCTGACTGGGAAAACCCCAAGGGCGTCCCCATGAGCGCCTTCATCTTCGGTGGCCGTCGCAAGGATACGGTGCCGCTGGTCTACCAGGCCTTCAACTGGAGCTTCGGCGTCTACCTCGCCTCCACCCTCGGGTCCGAAACCACCGCCGCCGCGGTGGGAGCCACCGGCAACGTCCGCCGCGACCCCTTCGCCATGCTCCCCTTCTGCGGCTACCACATGGCCGACTACTTCAGCCACTGGCTCCAGTTCGGCCGTTCCATCGCCAAACCGCCCCGCATCTTCAGCGTCAACTGGTTCCGCAAGGACGCCAACGGCAAGTTCATCTGGCCCGGCTACGGCGACAACATGCGGGTCCTCAAGTGGATCGTCGAGAGGGTCCAGGGAAAGGCCGCGGCCGTCGAATCCCCCCTGGGGTGGATGCCGCGTTACGAGGACATGGAATGGGAAGGGCTCGACATGCCGCGCGAGAAGTTCATCGAGCTGACCTCCGTGGACCGCGAGGTCTGGCAGAACGAGCTCGTTTCCCACGAGGAGTTCTTCCTCAAGCTCTATGACCGCCTCCCCAAGGAGTTCCTCCACATGCGCCAGCTGATCATCTCCGGCCTCTGGCGCTCGCCGGAACACTGGGAGCAAATCGGCGACGTCCATCCTGAAGGGTGGAACGAGTAACGCCCAGCCTCCTGTTACCCACAAAGGCCCGTCGGGATTTCCCGGCGGGCCTTTGGTTTTCTGCATGAAAGCTGTGACTGTCAAAGGGTAAAAAAGAACGTCGCTCCCCTGTCCGGTTCGGCTTCCGCCCAGATCTTCCCGCCGTGGCGCTGGATGATGTTCTGGGCGATGGCAAGGCCGACCCCTGTCCCTTCATACTCGTTTCCGTTGTGCAGGCGCTGGAAGACCGCGAACAGCTTGTCGGCATACCGCATGTCGAAGCCTACGCCGTTGTCCCTGACAAAGTAGACGGTCTCACCCTTGTCCGGAAAAGCCCCCACCTCTATTTTCGGCATCTCCCGCCTGCTGCTGTATTTCAGGGCATTGCCGATCAGGTTCGCATAGACCTGCCGCACCAGAATCGGGTCGGCCTGGGATTCGGGGAGTTCGGAAACCGCAAACTCCACCTCTTTTCCTTCATACTGCTCTCTGCACTGCGCAAACGTTTCCCGTGCCAGCCGTTCCATACTCACCGGCATCTTGTTGATGGGCTGACGCACGGTCCGCGAAAGGGCAAGAATGGCATCGATGAGTTTTCCCATGTTGTCGCACCCCGCCACGATGCGGTGAAGCAGGCCCCGGGCCTCTCCATCAAGAGCCTGGGAATAATCGTCCATGAGGATATGGCTGAAGGCGTCGATATGCCTGAGGGGCGCCCGGAGGTCGTGGGAGACCGAATAGGCGAATGACTCCAGCTGGCGGTTCAGCTGCTGGAGCTCCTCGGTCCGTTCGATGACACGCTGTTCAAGCTCCTGGGCAGCCAAGCGGAGCTGGATGGTTCTCTGATCCACAAGCTCCTGCAGATTCTTGCGATGAAATTCCAGCTCCATGCGCTGCAGGTAGAGGTCCCGGAAGACTCGCACCTTGCTCCGGAGGATGACCGGTTCAATGGGCTTGGCCATGTAATCGACCGCGCCGGCGTCATACCCCTTGAACTGGTACTTCAGCTCCTTCATCCCTGCCGTCACGAAGATTATCGGCAGGTGCCTAGTCTTCGGATTGGAGCGCATCAGTTCGGCAGTCTCGAACCCGTCCATCTCGGGCATCTGCACATCCATGAGAACCAGCGCGAAGTCCTGCTTCAGCGTCAGTCTGAGCGCTTCGTTGCCCGACAGTGCCCTGACGAATACCAGGTTCAGCTCGTCCAGGAGCCCTTCAAGGGCCGCAAGGTTTCCCGGCCGGTCATCCACGAGCAGGATCCGCGGTTTCATCGAAATGAACTGTCCGTCCATCTCCCCCCCATTTGCATGCGAGACAGGCTCGCCCCTTGGATTATGCTGACGAAGCGCGTCAGCCGGCATCCATGCCTGAATTCATTCCTGATAGTTACGGCTCTGTTGCCAGCCTGACCAGAAGCGGCGCGATCCGCTCAAGCGGCACGATGTAGTCCGGAACAACCGCTTCGATGGCGCTCCGCGGCATCGCGTCGGCAACGGCGCCGGCGGGGTCCTGCACCACCGCAATCCCGCCGGCTTCCTTGATCCGCCTGAGCCCCTCGCTCCCGTCGCATCCGGCCCCGGTCATCACCACCCCAATGAGTGCGGGGCCAAAGGCGTCTGCCGCGGCCTCGAACAGCACGTCCACCGACGGCCGGGCAAACCTGACCGGTGGATCCACCGACAGGGAGAGGGTGGCGTCCTTCTCGACCTGAAGATGATAGTTCGGAGGGGCGAGGAACACGGTGCCAGCTGCCGCCTTCTCAAGTTCGTCGGCCTCCTTGACCCTGATGGCGCACAAATCGTCCAGAAGGAGCGCGAGGCCGTTGTCCGCTTCAGGCGAAATGTGGGCGACGACCATAACTGGGAGGGGAAAATCTCCCGGCAGGGAGCCGATCACCTGCTTCAGCGCCTCCACGCCGCCGGACGATACGCCGACAACTACAGCGCGGAACTTACTCTGACTGTTCCCGGTCATAGCTTTTCCGGTAGATTCTCATTTTCGGCACCGTTTCGGCATAGCGCGGCGCAATCCTCCTCCCGTCGAGGGCCTCCTTGAGGCCCAGACAGAGAAAGCCGCCAGGGATCAGACAGGTGTCAAAAAGCCGCAGCACCCGCTCCTTAAGGGTCGGCTTGAAGTAGATGAGCACATTCCTGCAGAGGATCAGGTGCATCTCCCCGAAATCGGAGTCGACCGCCAGATTGTGGGAGGCGAACACAATCTGGTCCCGTAAGGACTTTGTCATTATGGCATGCTCATAGCGTGCCAAGTAGTAGTCGGAAAACGTCCCCCTGCCTCCGGCCAACTGGTAGTTCCTGGTGTACTTCTGCATCTCCTTCAGGGGGAATATCCCCTCCTGGGCATTCTGAAGCACCTCGTTGTTGATGTCGGTCGCATACATCCTGAAACGCCCCTTCAACCCCTCCTCTTCGAGGAGAATGGCCAGGGAATATGCCTCTTCTCCGGAAGCGCACCCCGCATGCCATATCTTGACAAAGGGGTAGGTCTTCAGATGCGGCACCACCTGTTCCCGCAGTGTCTGAAAGAAGGCGGGATCCCTGAACATCTCGGATACGTTGACCGTGATGCTGCGGAGGAGGGAGTCAAAGGCCTCCCGGTCCCGCAGGATGGAGGCCTGGGCTTCGGAGAGGGTTCCATAGCCGGATGTGGCCAGCCAATGGGTGATCCTGCGCCTGATGGATGCCTCGGAGTAGTCGGTGAAGTCGTGGCCGTACACCTGACGGACACCGTTCAGGAGCAGACGCATCTCGATATCGAAGAGCTCTTCCGGGTCCATGGTCAGCTCCCGTAGAGCCATACCCGCAGCAGCGAGAACAGCTTGTCCACGTCCACCGGCTTTTGAATGTAATCGCTGGCCCCAGCCTTGAGGCACTCGTCCCGGTCCCCCTTCATGGCCTTGGCCGTGAGGGCGATGATGGGGAGCCGGGCGAACCGCGGGTCCTTCCGTATGGCGCGGGTCGCCGCAAAGCCGTCCATCTCCGGCATCATGATATCCATGAGTACCACGTCGATGCCGGGTTCATGGGTGAGACGCTCCAGGGCCTCCCTGCCGTTTTCCGCCTCAAGGACGATCATCTTCTTCTCCGACAGGATACTGGAGAGGGAGAAGATGTTGCGCATATCGTCATCCACGATCAGAACCTTTTTCCCTTCAAGCATCGCCTCGCTGTCGAGGGCCGCGCGGATCATCCTCTTCTTCTCGGGTTCCATGCCGCTTTCCACCAGATGCAGAAAGAGCGAGACCTCGTTAAGGAGCCGCTCGGGGCTCTTGGCTCCCTTGATGATGATGCTCTCGGCATAGTGGCGGAGCCGCTGCTCGTCTTCCCGGGAAAGGTCACGGCCGGAATGGATTATCACCGGAATGCGCCGGTTTTCATCGAAGGACTGGATCTTCTCCAGCACCTCGAATCCGGACATGTCGGAAAGGCCCAGGTCGAGCACGATGCAATCGAAGCGCTCGGCGGCAAGAAGTCCCATGGCTTCGCGGCCGGTCCCGGCGATGGTAATGGCCACATCCCGCTCTCCCAGCAGCGCCTCCATGCTCTTTGCCTCGTTCCGGTCGTCTTCGACGATCAGGAGTTTCTTGACGCTCTTTGCCAGGGAATGCTCGATGGTCGTGAACACCTCGTCAAGCTGCTTACTGTTCACCGGCTTGGTCACAAATCCTATGGCGCCCATGGTCAGCGCCTTCTGGCGGTCTTCCAGGCAGGTGATGAAATGCACCGGTATGTGCCGGGTTTTCAGGCTGTCCTTGAGACTCCGCATGACCCCCCAGCCATCGATATGGGGAAGCATCACATCGAGAATAATCGCGCTCGGCAGGTAATGGTGGGCGAGGGTTATCCCGCTTTCCCCGCTTCCGGCAACGATGGCGGAAAAATCGTGGTCGTGCACCATATCCATGAGGATGGAGGCAAAGGAGAGATCGTCCTCGATGATCAGGATACTTCTCTCCCCGGGCTTAAGCTGTTCGCGGTCGTCCGCCAGAACCGGCGCCGGGAGTTGAACATCCGCCTCCTTTCCGGAGGGCTTCTTCTCCGATGGTTTCTCAACGGGAGGCAACAGGGGCACGGCCTCGGCCGAATGGCTCCCGGCACCATGGGCAGCATGATCCAGCGGGAGATACAGGGTGAAGGAACTCCCTTTCCCCTCTTCGCTTTCAAGAAGGACGTCGCCATGGAGCCCCCGCGCCAACTGCCGCGAAATGGAAAGCCCCAGTCCGGTTCCGCCGAACTTCCGGCTCGTCGTTCCGTCCGCCTGCTGGAACGCCTGGAATACAAGATCATGCTTACCGGCGGGAATGCCGATTCCCGTGTCGGAAACCTGAATGGCAATGGCAGGGACCGGCAGGGGATTTTCTTCTGAATTCGGCACATACGCCCTGACGGCCACCCTCCCCTCCCGGGTGAACTTGCAGGCGTTGGAGATGAGATTCTTCAGTATCTGCTGCGTCCGCTGGCCATCGGTGCTTATCTCTTCCGGAACCCCCTCCTCGATGGTCGTGTCGAAGCCCAGTCCCCGCTGCTCCGCGACGGGAATGAACATCGTGCGAAGCTGCTCGAAAAGGGCGCGAACCGTCATCCCTTCATAATTGAACTCCAGCTTTCCCGACTCGATCTTCGAGAGATCGAGGATATCGTTGATGAGGGTGAGAAGGTCATTGCCAGAGCTGTTTATGGTAGCGGCATACTCCACCTGTTTCTCGGTCAGATTATTCTCCCGGTTTTCCTTCAGCAGGGATGAAAGAATCAACAGGCTGTTGAGGGGAGTCCTCAGCTCGTGGGACATGTTGGCCATAAATTCGGACTTGTAGGTACTGATCCGCTCAAGCTCCCCGGCCTTCAGCTGCAGCGCCCGGCTCGTCTCCTCCACCTCCCGGTTCTTGGCGCGGATCTGCTCCCTCTGCTGCTCCAGCATCTGGGCCCGCTCCTCAAGCTCCTCGTTGGTCTGCTGCAGCTCTTCCTGCTGGACCCGCAGCTCCTCGGTCTGGGCCTGGGTCTGCTCGAGCAGCTCATCCACAAGCTTCCTCGAACGATTGACGCTGATCCCGATGGAAAGCCCCTCCTGTGCATGCAGGAGGAACTCCAGCTCCCGCTCCGTAAAGTCCCTGAAGGAGCCTAGTTCCACAACCCCCACGAGAAGGTTGTCGTGGAGCAGCGGCACCGCGGCGATGTTGAGGGGCGTCGCCTCGCCGATGGCCGAACGTATGGGGAGATAGCCGGGGGGGACATCGGTGAGGCGGATGATCTTTCTCTCCCTGGCCGCTTCCCCCACCAAGCCCTCCCCGAGGCCAAACCGCTTCTTCAGATCCTCTCGGCGGGCAAGGGCGTAGGTGGCGGCAATCTCCAGATCACGGGTTCTGTCGTTGTACAGATAGAGGGCACCGACGCCGGCGCCCAGGTATTCGCAGAGGAAGGAGAGGCTCTTTTCAACCATTTCCTCCAGCCGCCGGTCTCCCCGCAGCAAGGCGCTGAGCTCGTTTGTGCCGCTTTTCAGCCAGTCCCGTGCCTGCTCCTCCTGCCGGTTCCGGCGCAAAGAGTCCGTCATCCGTGAAAATGCGGCGTCAAGGGATGCCTGAATGCCGCTCATGCCGGCCACCGCCCTGAGCAGCATCCCCCCCTCGTCCCTGGCTGTGGTCTCTGGATCTACCTGAAGGCGTTCAGACACCGTCACATCCTGACTCAGGTCGCCGGCAGCGATGGCCTCCGCCAGTCGGGCCTTTGCCACGCCGGACTCCTCCATCCGGCGCACCGCATCGAGGACCACCCGAATGGGACTGGCGACACTCCGGGTGATGAAGAACGCCATGGCCAGGGCAATGGCAATGGCGCCGAGAAGGAGTGTTATAAGCCATGTGCGGATAGAGGAGTAGCTGGTATTCCCCTGTTCCAGATGCTGGTGCCCTTCTTCGACTATGTGCTGCACAAGCTGTTTCGTCCGGGTTTCGACGTTCGTGAAAAGCCCTCTCAGACGTGCATTATCGTCAACCAGCGTCTCGTGGTCGGCACCCCCATCGACAGCGGCTTTCAGTCTGGCCGCACCGTCCAGATACTCCTTCGAGGCCGTGGCGACTTCACCTATGGCTCTGTGCTCCACGGGATGAATCGCAGTAGTGGAAAACTTCTCCAGTGACTCCTGTATTTCTACCTCTTCATGATGGAGTATTGTCTCCAGATCCTTGCGGCGCTGCGGTCTCTCCATCAGATAGTTCAAAAGAGTTCGTCGATGCTGCTGGTGGTGGCGCTCAATCATTGCCGCCGTTTCTATGCTCGGAATCAGGTGATCGTGCATGACATCCATGTGCGACTTGATTTCCGCCAGTCCGGTGACGCCGAAATAACCGGTCAGGCAGCTGAACGCAATGACCGTTCCATAGCCGAGGAGCAGCTTGTTCCCGATCTTCAGATTCGCGTACCACCCCATGAGTTCCCCCTGTTTGAATGACATCACTGCAAAATTGCCAGCTTTTAATGTAGCACATACAACCGACCTGACAATCCATGGGTACCGCCATGCAAAAAGCCCGTCAGACTTTTCTGACGGGCCTTTGCCGGCCACCGCGCCGTCGGTTCAGCCTGTGGCCTGTTCCAGCAGCGTCGCCAGCATTTCAACACGAGGCATGGCGATTCCCTGCCGGGCGCCGTAGGCCAGGGGCGTCCTGAATATGGCGGCAATCTCCAGGGATCGCCCCTCTTCGCGGTCGATCTGCATGGAGGGGCGGTACTCTCCCATGGCGTCGGTGAATTCCAGCATGCCGTCGGCGTATTCTTCTGCAAGGGGAGTGGCAAGCCCCTGGGCGTTGGCGGCGGCGATCACTTCAAGCATGATCCCGCGCACCAGCTTGCGGCTCGCATCCCGCGCCAAAATCAGGTTCACCGGCTGCTGCAGCAGGGCGCACAGGCCGTTGAACGGGATGTTCCAGACCAGCTTCTCCCACCGGGCCCGCTTCAGGTCATCGGTTGTCCGGCAATCAACGCCTGCCTTGACGAACATGGCGGACAACTGCTCGATCCGCTCCCTGTCGCGGGGGAGAAATTCTCCCAGGATGATCCGCCCCGCCCCCAGGTGGTGCACCTCTCCCGGCTCGCCACGGTTGGAGCAGAGAAAGGCCACGCCGCCGATGATCCGCTCGGCGCCGAACAGGGAGGCCAACTCCTCCTCGTTCCCCAGGCCGTTCTGGAGCGTCAGTATCTGCGTCCCCTCCCCCACCAGCGGCCGGATCAGTTCTTCAAGCCGGTCGTTGGCAAAGGTCTTCAGCCCCACCAGCACCAGATCCACGGTGCCGATCTCCCCGGGAGACCGGTATCCCTTGACCTGGGGAAGCATGAAATCGCCGTTGATGGAAAAGACCTTCAGGCCGTTCCTGGTGATGGCCTCGTAATCGCGGCGAAGGAGGAAATGGACATCCTCGCCGCTCCGCTGCAGCAGTGCGCCATAGTAAAGCCCCAAGGCCCCGGCGCCGACAATTGCTATTTTCATCGAAACAACTCCACTGGGCAGATTGTAAGGTCGCTACCGAATCAAGATAGTTGCTCAGGCAGCTTGCCACAAAAACGCCTCCATGGAAAGTGTCCCATGGAGTGCCATTGAGGGGGGGAAATAACCGGCAGCAAAATCAAGTAAGCGTCAGCACCGTTGCCTCGGGCGGACAGTTCAGCCTTATCGGCGCGAGCAGGCACCCGACTCCGCGGGATATGTATGTCTGCCGGTCGCCGTCGCGCACCAGCCCGGCACGGTACTTCTGGCCGAACTTCGACGGCATGACCGGCTGCCCCAGAAGCGGCATGACAACCTGTCCGCCATGGGTATGGCCTGACAGCACCAGATCGATCCGTTGACGCGACAGCGCGATATCGTCATTGATGTCCGGGTTGTGGCTGAGAAGTATCCTGACCGAATCCGCGGCAAGCCCCCTGCAGGCCCCGGTGAGCGAACAGCTCTCCTCCCAGTAGTCATCAACCCCGAGCAAATGAAACGAACTTCCTCCCTTATGGAGTTCGACGCTGCGGTTTCTGAGCCAAACCATTCCTATCTGCCGCGTGAACGCCTCACAAATTGCCTTGACCGACTCGTGCCCACTCCAGAAATCGTGATTCCCCAGGACGCCGTAAATCCCCAGGGACGCCTTCAGGTTTGCAAGCGCGTCGACGCACCGAGAAAGATGCTCGTGCTTAAACTCCCCGATGCTCCCTGACAGGAACCTGGTGGAGCCTGAGATGTAGTCCCCGGCCATGACTATCAGGTCGGGATTCTCCGCCATGAGCAGCCGGCCGGCGGTCCGGATCGTCTCGCCGGACACGATGAAGGAGGCGTGGAGATCCGTCAGCAGGCCAATCTTCAGCCCCCGCAGGGAGGCGGGCAGGTTCCTGATCGTCACCGGCATCCGCACGAGTTCCACCTGTCCGCTTGTGGTGTTGTGGAACCCCTTGCCAAGGCCGGCGATAATAATGCCCCGAAGGCAGCATTTCAAGAAATCCCGTCGGTTCAAATCAGGTATCCCGTGAACAATGCAACTCCCAGCGATAACCGCCTTCGACCGCCATGGGCAGTGATCTTGGACACGTCATGATTCTCCTCCTCATCTGGTCATGAACCAGGCCCACGCCAGAAACATTCCCGCAAAGAGCAGCAGCACCCCCCATGACAGGAGGCTCGTGCGGGCACCGGCAGCGGGAAGGGGCTCCCCTGCTAACTGGTCCGACAGGCGTCTTCGCAGCGCCCGGGCCGACAGGGCAAAAACGGCCACCCCCGCGCACCCCGCCAGAAGCGCCGGGAGAATGTCCCCCACCGACCAGCCGGGCCTCCGGGTGGCGATCGCCACCGCTGCCGTAAACCCGATGACCGCCGCGATCCCCCCCGCCAGCTTGCCGAGCATCAGCGGCAGCTGTCTCAGTTCCGCCCTGGCCTGACGCCGTATCTCTCCCATGCTCCACCTCCAGCCATGCGGGCAGTGTGAATCGTTCATCGCCTCCGAAACTACTTCCGTCCCCCCGCCGCCAGTTCCTTGAGCTTCGTGCGTACCTCATCGGAGGCGGCATCGTCGGGATGCGCGGCCAGCCAGCGGGAAAGGTTCATCTCGGCGTATCCCCAGAGCTCCTTGTATTCCGTCTCCACCAACCCGCAGGTAAGTTGCAGGTCCGGCAGCCCCATCGGCTCGTCGCGCAGGAAGGTCACCCGCACCGGCATGCCCGGTGTCAGCTTGGCTGCCACAGCGATAACCTCGTCGGCATCCTTCATCTTCTGGGTATCGAGGGCCAGGATGATGTCGCCGGCCTTCAGCCCGGCACGCTCGGCGGGGCCGCCAGGTAACACCCCCTGGACGTAGGCGCCTCCCTCAGCCCGTTTCAGCAGTTTCAGTCCCATCTGCGGCTTCCCCTGCCCTCCCGGCGGTTCCGGGACGACATCCACCTGGGCTGGGCGGTAGCCGGCCTCGGACAGCTTGAACGCCTTTTCGCAGTGCTCATGCACCCTGTACTTCATGTCGTATTGATCCCGAGCCCTGGCCGTCAGTTCCCGGACCCTGCTCAGATGGGTGACGAGGGCCAGTTCCCGTATTGCCGGGTCTTTTGACTCGGTGGCCCCTTCCAGGGCCGCGTCGTCCTGTTCCAGGGTTCTGATCATATCCACCGGTTCGAAAAAGGTCGGTCCCTCGCCCACAAACATGAGTCGACCATCGCCCGCATTGATGGACCTGATCTCATCCTGTTGCCGCATGTAATCATCCCTCGGGATATCGAAGAATGCCGATGTCGCCAGCTTCTTCCCCGGCCTGAAAGTGGCCCCTTTCTGCAGCAGCAGGCGAACGATGCGACGCAGTGCGGTCTTGTCCTTGGGCTCCGACCGGTCGAGGGTACTCAACGCCACATAGAGCGCGGAACGTGGGGGGCGATTCGGCTCCCGCTGCGCGATGGCGGTTGATGCCCCTTTGTCCAGAAGCAGCTGCATACAGCGTTCGTCAGCGTGGTAATAGATGGCTCTGCCAAGGGGGGAGTAATTGGAGGGTCCGATGGTCTCGTTCAGATCCGCCCCCCGCTGAACGAGGAGTGTCAGGATTTCATCGGTGCAGGTGTTCATCCCCTGGCTGAAAATGCTCTGCGTACCATAACTGGTTTCGTACCGGTGATTGGCCCCTTTTTTCAGCAGAAACGCAGTAAAGTCGGCTGAATAGCCGGCCACCAGCGGTGGGCCGCCCGCAAATCTCGGGGCGTTGACATTGGCGCCGTGACGCACCAGCAGTTCGGCCTTGGTCATCCAGTCGCCGGCATACTCGGCCCTTGCCAGGGGCGAGTACCCCTCCTTGTCGGTGGCATTGGGGTCGGCGCCCCGCTCCAGCAGCAGCTGCATCGTCCGAACGGTCCCGAATCTCACCGCCGTGGTAATGAGCGGCTCGCCCTCATCCGATTTGCGACCGGCACTGAGACCCTGGTCGAGCATTGTTTTGAGGGCAGCCAGGTCGTCCTGGGCGATGGCTTCGCCGGGGGTGATCTGACCGGTGAGGGTAAAGGACCATTCACCGGCGGCAATGCCGTCCACCTGTACCAGCATTCGATAGCGGCCGGGATATTTGTTCGCCAGTTCATCGGTATATCTGATAAATGCCGATCCATTTCTGGTCCAATGGGGAGGAGAATATCCACGTTCGGTCTTTCCGCCGAGAGTGACAAAGAGCTGGCCACCGGACTGCTTTGTCACCTGATGATTGGCACTTTTCAGCATGCCGCCGTTCGGCTCGTGCCAGGAAACCGTGACCACATGGTCCCCCCGGCTTCTGGCCAGAGAGGCCTGGTCGAATTCGATCCGGGCGACAATCCGCCGGGCCCCCTTGCGGTCGAAACTTTCGGCGAATCCCTGGGTATTGTCGAGGGAGTCGCTCTCGTAGAAGCGGACGCTGCTGATTGCGAGGGGGGGCGCCGCCTCGCCGGGGGCCACCGGCCTCACTGACAGGTTGAAGCGCTTGAGGTCAGCCAGGTTGTCGATGGCTAGCACCCCAAGGGAGGTGTTGAAGAGCACGTAGAGGGTATCGCCGGCCATGGCTATCCGGTGTCCCGATGAGCGCATGATCTCCATGGCTCCGGTCCGGCCGGCGAGGACGATCTCCTTGCCGGTGCTGACCACAAGCCCGGCCGGGGTATTGGCCAACCCCGTCACCGAGGACGAAGGGTGGGTGTAGAAAGGCTCCTCGGCACCGTCCTTGACGGAGTACCTGACGACCGCGCGACCCTTGGCTACATAGAGGGCTTCGGCGTCGCCGGTGACGGCAGTGATGGCCTCGGTCGACTCATAGGCCAGCTCCATATCGAGGATGCCTCCCCCCTTGAGGGAGCGGAGAAGGTAGAGGGCGTGGCGGCCGCTCCGGGCATCGACGCCGGCGCAGTAGACGGTGTTGCCGGCGCTTGCCAGAACCTCGATCGTGTGCAGGGGAATTTTCGTCAGGGGCTGCAGGGCGGCGTAAGGGACCCCCTTCTTGTCGAAGGTTTTCCCCTTGGGCTCGGCGGGGAGAAGCAGATCGTTGCCGGCCGACAGCAGGAGCGCGCCGCTGGAGAGGTGGGTAATCCCCGAGATCGCGGCTTTCACGGCCACCAGGTAGTTTTTGTCGGGATAAAGCAGGTGATACGTACCAGAATCGCCGCTGACCGCCAGGACGGGCGAACCCGTCGCATTCACGCTGAAGATGGCGTCGTTCCTGGTCTTTTCGGTGGGGGGAAGCACCCAGCGCGGCTCAACCTTTGCGCCTTTGGGGAGCAGGAAGGTGGCCTCCTTAAAGGGGCGACGTTCGGGTTCCTTCACGGCAATGGCGGGAGCCGTTGCCGTGGTGGGCTTGACCGGGGCCGGCGGTGGTTTGGGTGCCTTTTTGCCGGCAGCCAGGCCCGGCATGGTCAGGAAAAAGAGCAGAAACTGCGCCGCAAGGGCCGGGAGCAGAGCCTTACGCACGGTTATTCGCCAAACTCGATCCATGCCTTCACCCCCTTTTGAGATGCGGTCAGTTCATCGTTGAAGCGCTTCCAGAAGGCCTCGGAATCGAAGCTGGTGCCGGTCGCCTCCGCGGCATCCACCATGAACCGGTTAAGGGCCTGGTAGGCGACCTTCGAGTACATCCGCCCCCCTTCCACGGCAAACCCCGCGTGGGGCCCCACCGGTTCGGGTATCTTGGAAATGAGGAAATCCACCGTCTCGGCACCTGCTGCCGGGGCACCGCCCTCCAGTGCCGCGACCGCGATGCGCCCCACGGCGAGCATCTTTTCGTAATTTCCCTTGAATTTCTCGCCGTGGACCTTTTCGATGGCGTCGCCGGTCTCCGATTCAAGGACTCCAGTAATCTTGTCGGCGAAGAAATCCGCGGCGAATGCAGTGGAAATCGAATCATTGGCCGAAGATTGCGGATTTGAGGCGGAAGCGAGCCGGCGGTCAGGGGATTTGATGGCCGGGGAGGGAGAGGTGCCGGACGAGCCCCCCTGCTGGACCATCCCCATGACGGAGCTCAGGAGAGTCTTGCTCACTATGCGGGGGAGCGGGAGCCGGAGTGTATCCCGCTCGTCGTCGGCGAGGGGTTGACCCGCGGCCATAGTCCACAGCTCGTTGCGCTTGCGCAAGGCCGAATAGAAGGTGGCGGCATCGGCATCGGAAAGGACCCCGTCCCGGTTGAGCTGGGCATAAAGCCTGGCTACCGTGTCCTGGGCCGCGAGATACTCTTTCCACTGATCCTGGGAGAAGCCGGGGAGCGGGACGACCGGCTGCGGGGCCTTCACCGTCTTGCTCAGGGGCTTTGCGGCGGGCATAACCGTTACGAGCTGTCCCATCCGCTTGCGGTACTCCGACTGTTCCCTGCGGAGCTCTTCCAGGCGCTGCAGCTCCCGCTCGGCACGACGGAGGTTTTCCTGGATAACCTTATCGTTGGGGGACTTGCTCACGGCGCTCCGGTAAAGATCCACGGCCGTCGCCCAATCGCTTTTCTCGAAGGCGCGGTTCCCCTGCTCGTTGAGGTTGAAGGCCTCCTGCTTTTTCTGCCGCTCCTCCTGCTGTTGTCTCTGGGCTTCCTGCCGCTGCGCCTCCTCCCGCTGTTCCTGCCAGCGGTCGATCGCCCCCCAAATGCCCCTTCTCCCTTCATAATTGTCGCTGTCACCCCCCCCTTGGGAGTCGGACCCTCCACAGCCGCTGACGCACTCCGGACCGCTTACGGGGGGGATATAACCCGATCCTCCGGTCATGGACTGCAACTGGTCAAAGGCGCCGGCAGAGGCTTCGGAGGTGTACGCGGCAACGGCGCAAAGCTGGCATGCAAGCAGGAGCGCAAGCCCCTGCCCGCGCATGTTGGTGGAAAACGATGATTTCAAAGCCATGGGATGGTCCCCCTCAACCATTTTTTTCGGGCGTCGATGCGCCTAGCGCCTGGCGTAAAACCTCTTCGTCACCTGCTCGAAGACCGGAAGGAACTCCTGGAATTTTCCTCGCATGGCCTGCGGGTTGCGTCGTTTCGTCGGGCTGCCGATGCCTCTCATATCGTGTTTTTCCCCCACCCTTTGAGCAGATTCACAATCGATTCGAAGCCGCGCTCCTCCGCCAGCCCCAGGGGGGTCAGCCCCTTGTCGTTTCTGATGGACGTGTCGGCCCCCCGGGCGAGGAACAGCCTGACGAGTTCATCATCACCAAAGCCGACGGCGTAGTGGAGCGGTGTGTCGCCGTATCGGCCGGCGACATTGATGTCCGCGCCGGCGTCGAGGAGGATGGTCGCGGCCTCCCGCGCCGCCACGGAAACGGCGGCATGGAGCGGTGTGTATCCCTTGTCGTCCGTAACGTTCAGATCGGCCCCCTTTGCCAGCAGCAGGCGCACCATCCCGGTGTTGCCCCTCCGACAGGCCTCCCGCAGGGGGGTATACCGGTAGACGTTGGCGATGGCCACATCGGCACCGGCATCGAGAAGAATCCGGGCAACGTCGTCGTGCCCCTCGTGAACGGCGGCGTACAGGGGGGTATTCCCCTCGCCGTTGACGGCATTCACCCGGGCCCCGGCAGCGAGCAGAATCCGCGCCGCCTCGGCATGGCCGTAATGGGCCACATTGTGGAGGGGCGTGATGCGGTACTCCTTGTCCGCGTAGTTCGCATCGGCCCCCTTGGCAAGGAATTCCCCGATGGCGCCGGCATCGCCGCATCCCCGGTTGAGGTAGAGGAGGAGTGCTTCCGAGGGGGGCGTCCCTTCCGGAATCTCCAGGGGCTTCACGACCGGCTCGTACTTCCTGCCGAGGAACTGCTCCAGAAGATCGCCGCTTTCATCGGCGGCAAAGGCCGGGGTCGCCATGAGCAGCGTTGCGAGCAGAAGGGGGCCATTCATCCGAATAGTCATGCTGATCTTTCCTTTCCCATGGCAGCAACAGGTTCCCGTGGGTGAATGCCGTTCATTTCAGCCATCAGTGCTTCCTGGTGCGCGTGTTTCACCTCGCTGGGGGAGGCGTCAAGGGCCGCCAGGGCCATCTCATAATTGAGCCGCGCACCCTCGGCGCCGCGGCGCAGGCCGAGAATCCGCGCACTGTTCCACCAGGGGAAGGGATTGTCCCGGAAGATGCGTACCGATTCCCCAAAGCTGGCGAGGGCCTCCCCGTACTCCGCCCGATGGAATTCCTTGAGGCCCCGGGCAAACAACTTGTCCGCCAAAGACTTCAGGAGCGGTACGGAGAACACCGGCACCGGCTCCCCATCGGCCCTCGCCAGTCTCACGTTTATTCCCGCAAGTAATCCCGAGATGATTGCGATTCCCTCCCGCAGGGTTCCCCGATAGGCATCTTTCTGTCGGCCGCCCCCCGCCGGGTGGGACTTCAGCATGGCCAGAAGAGCCTCCTGGAACCGGCTCTCCGCCAGACGGGCCGCAATGGCCTGGCATTTTCCGGCATCGGCATCGACCCCGTCCTTCAGGGCGAAAAACTCGCGGACGATCTCCGCGCTGTACACGGCAAGCCCCATGGTCTCGGCGGCGTCCCGCCTGAAGGCATCGGAAAGGCACGTCAGCAGCTCCTCCTGCCCGGCCATGGCAAGCTCATCCTCAAAAGACGGGATTTCCTGCATCACGAGCCGTTTCCTCAGTTCGGCCATGAACTCATGCTGCTCCCGGTTGGCCGGTTTCCGCAGGATCAGCCGCAGGGAGGGCCGGTTATCCTGGTAGAGGAAGGATTCGTGGTGCACGAGGGCGAACCCGGCCTCGGCAACCAGATCCTGCAGCAGCTCCAGGGGGAAGCAGAACCGATGCTGCATGTTCGTGGTCTCGGCGCCGTAAAGCCATGTCAGGGCGTCCTCCCGGGCTGTCCGGTCTCCGGCCAGGAAAATCTCGAAGGAGCGCTCCAGGTGCGGCGTTTCAAGGAGGAGCGTCCCCCCCGGCCGCAGCACCCGGAAGCACTCGGCAAGGAAATACTTCCCCTTGAAAAAACCGAGGTGCTCCACGAGCTGGGAGGCCGTTATTTCATCGACGGAGGCTGAGTCGAGACACAGGTCATGGGCCTCCATGATGGCATCCGCCAGGGAATCGCCACTGGCGTCGACATTGAGGTACCCCTTCAGGTAGGTATAGCCGCAGCCGATGTTTAGTTTCATCGTGATTACCGATGGCCGAGAAACGAATTCCTCAGACTTTTTTCATCCCCCTGGGCGCCGAGGACCGCAAGCCTCCTGCGCGCATTCAACAGAAGCCGGTACCAGGGGTTCCGCAGCTCCTTGTGGAAAATCCGCTGTTCGATCCGGTGAAAGCAGTAGGGGTCGTTGTGGAATTCCCCGGTCTTCATGAGGGACATCTCGTTGCACCCCCCCTTGCAGGTTGCCAGGTGCGGACAGGCGCGGCAGTTCTCCCCGGCGTCGTCGGCGGTAAAGCCCCGCGAATAGGGAAAGGCCCCGGCGCTGTGCCAGAGATCGCGGACCGATGTCTCTCGCACATTGCCGGCAATGGTGCTGTCGTCCATGGAGAGGCACCCCTTGATGTTGCCGTTGCTCTGGATGCCGATGACCGACACCCCGGCCTGGCACCCCGTCCATTGGCCGGTCAACGAGATGTTGTCCAGCATCAGGGAGTGGTAGCCCATGTCGTGGGCGCCGATGACCGGCATCGCGTGGATTGGGTACGTTTTCCTGGTGGAGGCGATGAAGAGCCCCACGGAATAGAACTCTTCCTCGTCCAGGAGCAGTTCCCGGGGGAACCTCCTTCCCTCGGCCCCGGCCACCTGGATCTGCCACGCGATATTTTTTCCCAGCAACTGCTCCCGCATGGCGGTAAGCTCCGTCAGGTTCATCGCGTGGACCGTGGTGATGACACTCACCGGCAGCCCCGCCTCCCCTGCCGCCCGGATGAAATCCCAGGTCTCCCGGAAGGCGCCGCTCCGCCCCCGGATATGGTCGTGGACGGCGGGGGTTGCGGCGTCAAGGCTCACGGCAACGGCCCGGGGGTCCAATTCCCTGAGCCGCGCGAAGGTCTCGGGGTCATGGATCGTCCCGTTGGTTATGACGGAGAGTTCCATGCCGAGCTTCCTGATGAGGCCGGCGATCTGCCAGAAATCCTTCCTCAGGAGCGGCTCTCCCCCCATGAGGGCAACGCCGAGACAGCCGGCCCGTTTGAGGTTATGGCACAGGGCCACGGCCTCTGCTGTCGTCAGCTCGTCGGTTCTCCTGCTCCCCGCGCTCGACCCGCAGTGGATGCAGTTCAGGTTGCAGGCTAGGGTAAACTCCCAGACCGCGCATTCGAGGGTATAGGCGCCGCTCACCACATGCCCCGTTCAGCGGGAGAGGTGCCGGAAATCCCGGACGCTAACGGTGTAGTACTTGGTGCCGCAGGGATAGCCGGGGAACGGGCCGCCGCAGTCCTCATCGGGAATCACCGGCTCCGCCTGCTGCTCTAGGCACTTCTGTGCGCACTCCTCCTTGGTTTCGAAGGGAACCACCCCTTCGCAGCCCCCGTAGACGAACTCCTTGCACTCATTGGTCTTCGGGTCGAAATAGTATTTCCAGAACAGGGCCTTGCAGGGACCGCCGTCCGGCTTGAGGCGGCACTTCTCCGGCAGCGGCTCCTTGGCCTGGGGCTTTAAATCGAACGGTGGGGTGAGGGGCTCCTTGTCAGCACCCCCTGCCTGGGCCGAACCGGTGAATATGGACAGGGCCACGGCAATAAGTCCCGAAACACCGATCCTGACAAAGTTCCTGACCTCGCCATCTCCCAGTCCCGCCTTTTTCCCGATCCGGGCAATTTTTTTGTTCATGGCCGCACCTCCCCCATGTTGTCCATAATTCCCCCGCACTCCCTGCCGGATTCGACACCGGCAGGCCCCACGTTCCTCTCCCTCATTATGGGACAGACACTCCACAACGTCCTGTATCTCTTATCGGTTTGCCTGATAGTTTCTTGACCAAATTCACCGCTTACCATCCAACATCTGTCTCTAATCCTTGAAGAGCAGTGAGGCTTTCACCACCTGTTCCCCGTCGTGCTCGATTTCACAGACATACCGCCCCAAGACGCCGCTGGCCGTGACCAGGGCCTTGGTGCGGGAAGATTGGTCTGAAAAGCGGAAACCACTTTGCAGCGCCTTTTCTTTGGCGATAGCCAGCGAAGTGCCGGCCACCGTCTCATGGCAGTAGCGAACCAGGTTCTTTTTGGTTCGGTATCCGTTTGCCACACTGACCAGAAACATTAGAACAATAATGGCCAGTACCAGCTTAAATATTTTCTTTACCATACCCCCTCCTTTGCGATGATTTCGGGAATTCCATATACATCGAACGCCTCAACCGGAACGACAAGGACACAGCCTTCAAACATGTAAACAGGAAGCTATTGGATCTTTGACATGAATTGTCACTTTCGTTGAGACATAGGCGAGAAATGTATTGCTGCACGCCGTTCCGCTGAAAGGAGCCTACTGAAGGATTGCGGAAAGGTTTTCTGAGATTGAGCAAAGAAGAAGGGAATGGGGGAAACAGGAGAAGAAAATGGGGCAAGCAGGCGGGTAACCATGGGTACCACCTCGTCTTTGATCAGATTTCAAAGACTTTGCAAAAAAGGTACCCTATAAAGCCATCCCACCGGTGACTATCAGGAGGGCAACAGCAATCACTTCCGTTTTATTCTAAAAATCGCGGTAAACGTGGCGGCCTTTACCCCTTTTTCGTCAAAGACCTCCGCCACCCCCTTGATGGTCCGCTCGTCTTCCCTGAGCGCTTCGGCTTTCGCCGTGACCATCCCCCCATGGATGGGAGCATGGAATTTCAGGTTGAGTTCCATGGTCACGAAGTGGCTCCCTTCGGGGAGCATACTCTTGATGGCCATGGCCACGGCCGTATCGGCCAGGGCGGTGACGGCGCCGCCGTGCATGAGCCCCTTTCCCTGGGCATGCTTCACCTGGAACGGCATGGTGAGGCGCGCCTTCCCCCCCTCGGCCTCCTCGATGGTCATCCCCAAGTATTCCTCGAAGGGGGCGCAGGCGATCCACTCGGGAAGCTCGAAGGGGAGCGCCACATCCTCTCCCATGGGCTCGTCGTAGAGATGCTCGTACATGCTCTTTCCTCTCTCCGTTAGGCCTTACTTGAGCAGTTCGGCCTTCACGGTCTCGTCGATGAAGCTCTCCTCGATGGCCTCCCGGATCCAGGCTTCCTTGCTCTTTGCCAGCACCTGGGCAGCCCCCTCTGCCACGGCCGGGACCGGGCTCCAGAGGGCATTGCGGATCTCGCGCAGTTCGTGGAGGTCTCCCCGGCGCCCCTCGGCCATCTCGCGGCAGCGGCCGCAGAGAAGGGCCAGGGTTTCCTCTGACGGCTCTTCATCGGGGCGGTAGTCCCAGGGGCGCAGGTCGCCCTTTCCCTCGCACCACTCGCAGGCAAACCCTGCCCGTTTGGCCAGGGCTTTCCCCAGCGCGCCTATCTGCTCCTGCCGTTCCCTGTTTGCCTGGTACCCTTTTGCCATCGTTCCTGCACCCTATCCCTTCTTGGCCGGCATTTCCTTCCCCAGGAGCGTCATGACCTGCTTCATGTCATCCCACACCTCTCGCTTGCGTTCCGGATAGCGCACGAGGAACGCCGGATGGAATGTGGGCATGAGGGGGATGCCATGGTAGTCGTGGAAGCGCCCCCGGAGAGCGGAGATCGGCTCCTTGGTGGCCAGGAGGGTCTGGGCCGCGAAGGTGCCCAGGGCCACGACGGCCTCGGGGCCGATGGCCCGCACCTGCCGGAGCATGAAGGGAGCGCACTGGACGATTTCGTCGTGGTGGGGGTTGCGGTTCCCCGGCGGACGGCACTTGAGGACATTGCAGATGTAGACTTCGTCCCGGGAGAACCCCATGGCCTGGATGATCTTCGTGAGAAGCTGCCCCGCCTCCCCCACGAAGGGCTCTCCCTTGAGATCCTCGTCCCGCCCCGGCGCCTCGCCGATGAAAACGAGCCGGGCCCGGGGATTCCCCACGCCGAAGACGAGGTTTGTGCGCTGGGCTCCCAACTGGCAGCGAACGCACTCCCCCAGGTCGCGGCGGATGTCGTCCAGGGTCTCGCCAACGGTCGCCGCTTGCGGTTCGGCAACGGGCATCAGCGGAGCGGATGAATCCACGGAGCTGGTTGCCTCCGTCTGCTGAACCGGCTTCTCTTCCTGCAGCACCGCTGCCCGGGGAAGCTCGTCCACACCGGTCTCCTTTAACTCCTCCAGGTAGCGCCTGAGCGAAGCGATCGTATCCCGTCCCCCCTCAGTTCCCATGGCGGCAAAATCCTTTACATTTTTCCGATGGTTTCATACCATGATTCCCATGTTCATCCTGCTGGCTCTTCTGCTCATCATACTTTTGGTACCTGTCAACGCCTTCGCCTGGGGCGCCGGCGTCCACCTCCAGATCGGCACCGCCGTCATCAACAACCTCCAGGCAGTGAGCCCGGCGGTGGCGACCGTGGTGGGCGAATTTCCCCACGATTTCCTCTACGGCTGCATCGCCGCGGACATAACCCTCGGCAAGAAGTTCACCCACTACCTCCAGCACTGCCACCGCTGGCGGATCGGGATGAAGGTGCTGGAGTACGCCTGGAACCCGCCCCAGAAGGCCTGCGCCTACGGCTATCTGTCGCATCTGGCCGCCGACACCGTGGCCCACAACTACTACGTCCCCGCCAAAACCATGGAGAGCTTCTCCACCCTCACCCTGAAGCACGCCTACTGGGAGATGCGTCTGGAGACCTATGTGGACCAGGAGATCTGGGAGACGGGGAAGAAGGTGGCCACGGAGAACTACAAGGCCAATGACGCCCTGCTGCGGAACGTCCTCTCGGACACCATCTTCTCCTTCGGCACCAACAAGCGGATCTTCAACTCAATCCTCCTGGTGAGCCGCCTGGAGAAGTGGCAGCAGGTGCTCAAGACCCTCTCCGACACCTCACGGTACACCCTGGAAGAGGACGACCGGAGCGAGTACCTGGACTTGGCCGAGGAGGCGGTATTCGACTTCATGAATCGGCTGGAGGAGTCCCGCTACTTCCAGGCCGACCCCACGGGGGAGCGGGCACTGGCCACCGCCGAGGCGGTCAGGAAAAACCTCCGGCTCCTCTACAACGCCGGCAAGATCACCAAGGAGGATGCCGTTGCCCAGGTGGACACCATGCGGCAGCGGCTTCGGGAGGCCATCTGGGAGCCGGAAAAGCTCCTCCAGATCCTGTCTAAAGGATAATCAGAATACAGAAGAAAGGCACCATCCGAAGAAATAGACGGCTTTCGCGTTCTTCTGACTCCTGGCTCCTGACCACTGACTCCTGAATCTCCCCTACTCTTCTCCTCTCATTCCCTGCTTCCGCAGCCCGGCCGCCCGGTCGAGGATGATCGTCGCCATCTCATCCTTCCCCATGAGGGGGAGTTCCTCGACACGGCCATCCCGGTGGAGGAGCTTGGCGATGTTGGTATCCACGTTGAAGCCGGCCCCTGCCTGGCCGATGTCGTTGGCCACCACCAGGTCCAGGTTCTTGCCGGTCAGCTTCTTCCGGGCATTCTCCACCAAATCGTTGGTTTCGGCGGCAAATCCCACCAGAACCCGATCCCCTTTCATCCGCCCCACTTCCGCCAGGATGTCGGGGTTTTTCTCCAGTTCCAGCACCAGGGCATCGGCTGACTTCTTGATCTTCCCTGTGGCCCGACTCTTGGGGCGGTAGTCAGCCACGGCCGCCGCCTTGACGATGACGGTGCTCGCCGCGACCCGCTCCATGACCGCGTCGCGCATCTCGGCGGCGGAGCAGACATGGACCGTCTCGATCCCCCAGGGGTCGTCGAGGCAGGTGGGGCCGGCCACGAGGACCACCTCGGCCCCGCGGCGACGGGCAGCCCGGGCAATGGAGTATCCCATCTTTCCCGACGAGTGGTTGCTGATGAAGCGGACCGGGTCGATCTCCTCAAGGGTCGGCCCTGCGGTCACGAGAACCCGCTCACCTGCCAGGTCCTGCCGCGTAAGGGCGCGGACCGCCTCCTCCATGATGATGGCCGGGTCCTGGAGCTTCCCCTCCCCCTCCCAGCCACAGGCGAGCATCCCCTTCACCGGAGCCACGAAGCGGTAGCCGTGGCGACGGAGCTTCTCCTCGTTTTCACGGTAGATGGGATTGGTGCACATATTCACGTTCATGGCCGGGGCGATGAGGACCGGCGCCCTGGTGGCCATGACGGTGGTGGTGAGCATGTCGTCGGCGATGCCACCCGCGATCTTGCCGATGACGTTGGCCGTGGCCGGGGCGATGATGAAGAGATCGGCCCGGTCGGCCAGGGCGATATGGCCGATCTCCCGCTCGGCGATGAGATTGAATATCTCCGTGTGGACCGGGTTCGCGGTGAGGGTCTGGAAGGTGAGGGGCCCCACGAATTCCATGGCCGAGCGGGTCATGATGACGTGGACGTCGGCCCCCGCCTTGGTCAGGAGTCGCACGAGCTCCACCGCCTTGTAGACGGCGATGCCGCCGGTGACGCCGAGGACGATCTGCTTGCCGTTGAGCATGGATGGTCTCCTACCCGTTCAGGTACGGATTGTACAGCTTCTCCCGCCCGATGGAGCTCGTCTCGCCGTGCCCCGGGAAGACCTGGGTCTCGTCGGGCAGGGAGAGAAGCTTCGTGCGGATGGAGGTTATAAGGGCCTCGTGAGAGGAGCCGGGGAAATCGGTTCGCCCCACCGACTCGGCAAAGAGGGTGTCTCCGGTGATGACCTTACCCTCTCCTTCCAGGTAGAGGCAGCATCCCCCCGGCGTGTGACCCGGTGTATGGAAGACCTTCATGGCGCATTTGCCGAAGGTGACCGTCATCCCATCCTCCAGAAGTTCGTCCGGCGGGGGGGAGTTCTCGGTGGAAAGGCCGTAGTTGGCCGCCACGTCGGCGGCCCGGGAGAGGAAGTGGACGTCCTCCCGGTGGATCATGAGCCGGGCGCCGGTGGCCTCCAGGACCGTCTTGTTCCCCCCGATGTGGTCGAAGTGACCGTGGGTGTTGATGACCGTGCGGATGGTGAGGCCAAGAGCCCGGACCCGGTCGAGGATGCGCTCGGCATCGGCGCCGGGGTCCACCACCACCCCTTCCCTGGTTTCCTCGCAGCCGAGGATAAAGCAGTTGACCCCCAGGGGGCCGACAACAACAATTTCGAAGATCATAAGGTATCTCCCGAGACAGGTTACTGGTTAAACAGATCGAGATTCTTCCCCTGGAGCTGCTCGAAGGGGTTGTTGTGGAACCCTTTTTTCTTCTGCTCCTCCCGCCGGGGGTGCGGTACCGGTGCTGCCGGCGACTCAGGCGCCGCTGCCGGTTGCTGGACCGGCGGCTCGGGGGCGGCTCCTTCGGCTTCCGCCTCGGCCGCCTCGTCGTACTCTTCCCCGTAGCTGTAATTCTCCTTGTAGAAGTAGCGGTCGTAGAGGCGGTGGTAGGAGCTCCAGCGACTCTGGCTCTCGGCTTCCTTCCGGATGTGGGTCCGGATGCCGTTGATCTTGGAGTCCAGGTCGTCCAGGTAGTTGAGGATCGTGGCCTCCACGGTCTTGGGCCGCTTGGGTGAGCCGTACTCGTACTGGCCGTGATGGGAGAGGAGCATGTGCTTGAGGAGCATCGCCAGCTCCGTGGGGAAACCGGGGATGGCGGCGATCCGCTCCTGCACCATCTCAACGCCGATGGTGATGTGCCCCAGGAGCTTCCCCTCGTCGGTGTAGTCGAAGGAGCGCTGGTAGGTCATCTCCCGCACCTTCCCCACGTCGTGGAGGAGCGCCCCGGCCACGAGGAGGTCGCGGTTGAGCCCGCCGTAGAGGGGAATGATGACATCAACGAGGCGCGCCACCGCCAGGGAATGCTCCAGGAGCCCCCCCAGGTAGACGTGGTGCATCCCCTTGGCCGCCGGCGCGATCCGGTAGAGGGCCATGAGCTCGGCATCGCCGAAAAAGGCATCCATGAGGGCCTTGAGGTGCGGATCAGTGAAGCTCGCCAGCAACACGGCCAGTTCCTGCTCCATCTCGGCCACGGGACGGTCCGATTCGGGAAGAAAGTCGGCCAGCTGCACCCGGTCGTCTGGCACCCGCATCAGCTCGGAGATGATGAGCTGCATCTTCCCCAGGTAGACGCTGGCCTTGCAGCGGATGGCGATGAAGTCGTCCCGGTCAAAGATGGCGGAGAGCTCGTCCACGTTGTCCCAGACGCGCCCCTCGATCTCGCCGGTCTTGTCCATGAGCTTTAGCGTCATGTACGGCTTGCCGTTCTTGGCCATGGCCATGATCTTGTCTTTTACGAGAAAGACCGACTCCAACTGGTCCCGGTCCCTGATGCTGCTCACGTACACTTTGTTCAAATCGCGCTCCTTGTCTCGGCGGTTATCTTCCCTGCGATGATGTCGGCCACCCGGATGCCGTCCAGGGCGGCGCTCATGATTCCCCCGGCGTAGCCGGCCCCCTCGCCCGTGGGATAGAGCCCTTGCAGGCTCACCGACTGGCAGTCCTCTCCCCGCACGATCCGCACCGGCGCCGAAGTCCGCGTCTCCACCCCGGTGAGGGTCGCCTCGGCGGTGACGAAGCCCCGCATCTTCCGGTCGAAGACCCGCAGCCCCTCCCGCAGGGTACCGGTCACGGCAGCGGGGAGGACCCGGGAGAGGTCGGTTTCCGTTACCCCGGGGCGGTAGGAGGAAGATACCCCCTTTCTCCCCTTCATGCCAAGGAAGGAGAGGAGATTCTGGGCCGGAGCCCGGTATCCTCCTCCGCCTGCTTCAAAGGCCCGCCGCTCCCAGTGCCGCTGGAACTCCACCCCTGCCAGGGGAGAGGAGGAGCCGAAGTCATCGGGCCCCACGGTGACCACCAAGGCGCTGTTGGCAAAGGGGGTGTTGCGCAGGTGAGCGCTCATGCCGTTGGTGACGACGCCCCCCTCTTCGGAGCTTCCCGCCACCACCACGCCGCCGGGGCACATGCAGAATGAGTAGGCCGAGCGGCCGGTGCGCCGGTCGTTATGGGCCAGGGCATAGTCCGCCGGAGGCAGGGCCGGGTGATGCCCCTTGCCGTACTGGATGCCGTTGATGAGTTCCTGGGGATGCTCCACCCGCACCCCCATGGCAAAGGGCTTTGCCTGGAGGTGAACTCCCCGGCGGGCAAGCATGTCGTAGGTATCGCGGGCACTGTGGCCGGGAGCGAGGATGAGGACATCGGCTGCGACCTCATCGGAACCATTCACGGTCACCGCGCCGACCCTTCCCTCCCGCGGAACGATGTCGGTCACTCGGCTCCGGAAGCGGATGTCACAGCCGGCGGCCAGAAGCCCCTGCCGGATGCCCGCCACCACTCGCCGCAGTTGGTCGGTCCCCACGTGGGGCTTGGCCAGGTGCAGGATCTCCGGCGGCGCGCCAAAGTCTACGAGCTTTTGGAGGACGTAACCGATCCGGGGGTCGTTCACCCGGGTGGTAAGCTTGCCGTCGGAGAAGGTACCGGCCCCCCCCTCGCCGAACTGGACGTTGCTCTCCGTGTCCAACTCGCCCAGGCTCCAGAAGGCCTGCACGTCCCGGGTCCGCTCCTCCACCGGCCGTCCCCGCTCCAGGATGGTGGGGGCAAGGCCATACTCGGCGAGCCGAAGGGCCGCAAAAAGCCCCGCCGGCCCCATGCCGACGATGACGATCCGCCCTCCCCCGGCAAGCCGCGGGAAGACCGGCTGCGGCTCATCCTTCACGGCCTTCACGTCCGGATCATGGCCATGCCGCGCGAGGAACCCCGCCTCGTCGAGCAGCCGGCACAGGACGGTACAGACGATGATTACGCGGGGCTTGCGTCGGGCGTCGATGCTCTTGCGGACCAGATGCACCGACTGGATATCCCGCTCCGGCACCCCGAAGCGCTCGGCAACCCGCGTACCCAGAACGTCGTCCCCCTCTCCGGGGGCGAGGACAATGTTTCGTATCAGAATCGGCATCGTAGTAATTCGTCAAAAACCCTGAAAAACAGGGCGCCATCATACAAAATCGGGGTGGAAAAGAAAAGGGGAAAGGGGGAAGGGTCAGGAAGGGAGAAGGGGGAGCCTGATGGCAAAGGTGGTGCCGGTTTCGTCGCTCTTCTCCACAGTGATCTTCCCCTGATAGGTCTTGACGATGCGGAGCACCACCGCAAGGCCGAGGCCGCTACCACTGGTCTTGGTGGTGAAGAAGGGATCGAAGATCTTCTTCACGTTTTCCGGCGGCATTCCCTTGCCGGTGTCGGAGATCCGAATGGCGACCTCCCGGTCGTCATGGTCGAGCAGGACGGCAAGGGTCCCCCCCTCCTGCATCTCGTGGATGGCGTTCAGGAAAAGGTTGGTGAAGATCTGCTCAATCTCGGCGGGGTCTGCCTGAAAGGGGGGAGGGACACGACGGAAGGCCCTCACCACCTCGATGCCGTAGAGGGTTGTCTGGGGCCTGAACACCTCCAGGGTGGCATCGATGACCCGGTCGAGCCGCACCTCGCTCAGTTGGAAGCGGGGGCGCTTGGACGCATCGAGGAGCTTGCGCATGATGTCGTCGATCCGGTCCACCTCCTTGAGGATCTTGTCGATATAGTCAAGCTTCTCCGGTTCTTCGCAGCCGCTTTTCAGGAGTTGGGCAAAGAGATTGATGGAGTTGAGGGGATTTCTGATCTCATGGGCCATGCCGGCAGAGAGATACCCCAGCGAAGCGAGCTTCTCCGACTGGACAATTTCCGCCTGGGCTTTCTGGAGAGCCTCCGTCTTCTCCCGCACCCGTTCCTCCAACTCCCGGTTCCACTCTGCAATCTCGGCCAGAAGCTTGTCCCGCTCCTCCATCAGCTCGCGGTTCCTGAGTTCCACCGCCCTGATCCGCAGAACGCTCTCGATCCGCTCCACCAGATCCTGGTTATTGAAGGGCTTGAGGATGTAATCGGAGGCGCCGGCCTTCATGAGTTCAACGGCGATCTCCTCGTTTCCCTTGCCGGTGAACATGATGACGTAGGTATCGGGGAATCGCTGGCGGATCTGCTTGAGGGCCGTAAAACCGTCCATGACCGGCATCATGTAGTCGAGGAGCACCAGGCTTGGGCGATGCTCCTCCAACTCTTCCAGGCCGACCACGGCGTCCGGAGCGGTGTAGACCGTGTAGCCGCGGTTACTGAGGACGATGGAGGTGAGGTCAAGGATTACCTTCTCATCGTCGATGATGAGGATGGTACCCTTAGAGGCGTTAGTTACCGTAGTCATGGAGTGGCAAATCTCTTCCTGTCAGAATAAAAACAAAGGGCAGCCAAAGCTGCCCTTCGTCCGCCCTGCATGAAACAGAGCTCACATCTCTACTCTTCGGGGGGGCGGACCGTCATCACCGGACACTTGGCGTTTCTTACCACCCGTTCTGCCGTGCTCCCGAAAAGGAAGTGGTCAATCCCCCGGCGGCCGTGGGTTCCCATCACGATAAGGGAGGCATTCTCCTCATCCGCCTTCTTGAGAATCTCGTCATAGGGGATGCCCGACACGATGCTGCTGGTGAAGTTGACGTAGTCCTTGAGCTTGGTCCTGCAGAACTTTTCCATCATCTTCTCGGCCGCCGCAACGATCTCTTCTTCAAGCTTCTCAAAGGAGACATGGGGGACGTAAAAACCACGCAGATCCACTGGTTCGTTGATGACGTGCACGACGACAAGCCGCGCGTTGAATTGCCGGGCGAGGGTCAGGGCATGGTCAAAAGCATACTCCGAGTTTTCGGAAAAATCGGTCGGAAAGACAATGGTGGAAAAGGTTTTCATTGCTTTACCCCCTGGAGGAATCTGGCTTGAGTGGACAAAATCAGTGGCGGTGTTCCTTCTCCTTGAAAATCTTCTTCAGGATCGACTTCAGCTCGTCGATCTTGATGGGCTTGTTGATATACTCGAAGGCCCCCAGGTTCATGGCCTCAATATACGACTCAACGCCGCCATAAGCGGTAATCATGATGACGTTGCTCGCGGGGAAATTCTTGTTGAGCTCTTTAAGGAAAGTGATGCCGTTCATCTCCGGCATGTTGATATCGGTGACAATAACGTTCACCTGCCGCTGGTTCAGATAGTTAAGGGCTTCATAGCCGTTCGATACGCTTTCGACTTCGAATCCCTCCCGTTCGAGAAGTTTCGACAGACCTATCCGGGCATTTTCTTCGTCGTCAACAACCAGTATCCGTTTTTTTGCCTGCTCTGCCAATGATAAACTCCGCTTCTGGCGCGTGGTACGATGAATCTGAGTCTAGCATGGTGTCCCCCCCTGTCAAGCAGGCGGTTACAGCGCTTTTTTGCCCGTGGCCACCTGCTGTCGAAGCTTAATGGCTGTAAGGATCAGGTTGGCAATAATGGAGACGAAGTAGATCTCATCCTCCTGGAACGACTTGATGGAGGTGGTATTGAGATTGATGACTCCATACACCTCCTTCTTGTCGCTGATGGGGAAGGAGAGCATGGAGTTGTATTTCTCCTCCTGAAGTTCGGAGAAATGCTTGTAACGGGAATCGCGAGAGGCATGGGTAAGGGATATGTGGCTCCCCTCCTTGGCAACGGTACCGGTGATCCCCTCGCCGATCCTGAGCCGGATCTTGCCGATGAAGGCAGGGTCAAAGCCATGGGTAGCGGCCAGCACGAGATCGTCCCCCTCCCGGAGGTAGATGCTGCAGACACTCACCTTAAGCTGCCCGGCCACCTTTTTCGTCACGTGTTGGAGAACTTCCGGCAGGTTGAAGTCGGAGGAGACAAGCATGCTGATCTCTTCCAGGGAGATGATCTCCAGATGTTCCCGGTTGGCCCGCTGCATGGTCAGAACCATCTTCCCCTTTTCACTCTCGACAATGGGGGTCAAACTCGCCTTCTGATAGAAGGGATTCACTGTTTTGGCCTTGTCGGGAACGGTCCGGAAATCGGAAAAGCCGCAGACACAGGACAGCTTCACCCTGTAGGGATCGATCCGTTCACTCTTCATTACTCTTCCGCACTTTCTGCAGCGTACCATATGCATGAAAAACCCTCTCCTTGAAGTAATCTCCAGTGTGCCGTAGTCTTGCCGAGACTACTGCTCCTCAGTATATTCTGCCGGAAGTGTCACATGGGCGGTTTTGCCAGCCTCTCCGAACGAGGGAAGCACCTTGCCGTTGAATTCGGCCTCCACTCCGCCGGCATTGCCGAGATCGAGTGAAAAAAACCGCTCTCCTTTCCATTCGATCAGATCGCCGGCCTTCAGGTCGTACTGCTGGGAGACGGCACCGTCGATGGTTATATCCAGCCAGCAATCCTGGTTCACCTTGAGCTTGAGAACCATCCCACCCGGCATGGTTGAAGGAACGGCCGCTTCCGGGGAAGTTGCCTCAGCGGATTCCGCCGGTGCCTCCTGCTTTGACAGCGGAGCCGCCGCAACCGAGGATAAGGGTGACTGAACGGGTGGCGGGGGAAGAAGCACCCTGGCGGGAACCGGCTCGGGCACAGGCCGCACCGGCGCGGGCTCTCTCTGAGGAATAATCGTAGCGGTGACGAGCACCAAGGCAAGGAGAACCAGGGGAATCATCCAGCGGTTGCGGATAGGGGGAATCGCTAGGCGTACAACAGGCGGCGCCCCTCCTCCCTCATCCTTCACCTGCTCCGTGGCAGGTGCAGGAGCCAGCTTCTCCTCGTACCTGGCGATCAAGTCATCCGGAGAGAGTCCCAGGTGCTTTCCGTACACCCGCAAAAACCCCTTTACGTAGGCGGAACTCGGGAGCTTGTCAAAGGATTCCTCTTCGAGGGCGGCAAGATAATTCTTGCCGATGCGGGTGACGCGGGCGGCGTCCTCCCGCGACTCCCCACGGGACTCGCGGGTCTCTCGCAGCAGGATGCCGATGGATGTTCCCCCTTTCCCGGGGGTGAGCGCGTCAGACAAGTGAACCTCTCAGCGCATTGATTCCAGATATTCCCGGGAAAGACGCCCCTTCTCCGAATCGGGCGCTATCCGGATCGCCTCGCGGAACGCATCGGCTGCAGACACATAGTCTTTCCCCTTCAGATGGGCAAGGGCAAGATAGTAGTATCCGTTCTGATAATTCTTGTTAAGCTCAACGGCCTTGGTGAATTCCTGAATCGCCAGATCGTTGCGGTCCATGGCAAAGTATACCCTGCCGAGGCCAACCCGGGCGACAATGTTCTGGGGAGAGGTTGCAACCGCCTGACGCAGAATGTCGAGGGCCTTCGGATAATCGCCCTTGCCCAGATAGGCGAGACCGAGGTTGATCCGGGCATCCTCGTGGTTGATGAAGAACAAATCGGCCAGAACCAGCGTGAACTGGGCCACGGCATCATCCCACCGCTGCATCTCCAGGTAGTTCACCCCTAGGTTGTTCCTGGCCTCGGAATAATCGGGCTTCAGCTCGATGGCCCGGCGATACTTGAGCTCGGCGAGATCGTACCGCTTCTTGTAGAAATAGGCGAGGCCGAGGCTGTTCAGGAGGGGGGGATCGTTGGGGGTTAGTTTCTCCGCTTCAGTGAGTTCGATGAGGGCACGGGTAGCATCGTTTTCCCCTAGATAGGAAAGACCCATTTGAAAGTGATAGGACGCCTGCTTCCGGGAGGCGTCGGTAACGGCACAGGCTGTGAGGGAAAAGAGCGCCATGGCGATCAGCACAAGAAGACGTTTCACGTTATCACCTCAAGCCGGGAAATTGAAAACAGAGCTGTGTGCGAAGAGCGAAAACCGGCTCAGAAAGCCTGTTCACGCCCCGTGAACCGTAACAGATTTGCCTTGTGTTGTCAACGCACGGCGCCGCGCTCCCTACCCTCCGGCAAGCCCTTCGAAGTGGGTCAGGGCCTTGAAACTGCGGTAACGGTCCTCGATCTCCCGATACTCGAGCCGCTTCAAGCGGTTGAGGCTGAAATCCTCCACATTGAACGACGCCATGACGCTCCCGAAGATGATGGCTTGACGGATCCCCGCCTCGGAGGTGTCGCCCGTATTGGCCAGATACCCCATGAAACCGCCGGCAAAGGTGTCGCCGGCCCCGGTCGGGTCAAAAACATCCTCAAGGGGAAAGGCCGGCGCGGCAAAGACCGAATGATCAGTGAACATGAGGACGCCGTACTCGCCCCGCTTGATGACCAGGGTTTTCACCCCCATGGCGAGAATTTTCCGTGCCGCCTTGGTGAGGTTGGCCTCCTGTGTAAGCTGCCGGGCCTCCCCTTCATTGATAATGAAGATATCCACCTTGGCGATGACCGCCTTGAGGGCCTCGGGCTTGGAGGAAATCCAGAAGTTCATGGTGTCGCAGGCGATGACCCGCGGCTTCTCCACCTGGCTGAGAACCTCCATCTGGAGCTCCGGATCGATGTTAGCCAGGAAGAGGAATTCGGCATCACGGTACGCGGCAGGAATCTGCGGTTTGAAACTCTCAAACACGTTCAGATGGGTTTCCAGGGTCTGGGCCTCATTCAGGTCGTAGCCGTACTTCCCCTTCCAGTGGAAGGTCTTTCCCCCTTCCCGGGCAAGACCGCGCAGATCGATATTGCGGGACTTGAGGAACTCCACGTGCTCCTGGGGGAAGTCATCTCCCACTACTGCCACGAGGCTCACATCGGTGAAAAAGCTCGCCGACGTCGAGAAATAGGTGGCCGAGCCGCCGAGAACGTTCTCCACCCTGCCGAAGGGGGTCTCCACCGAATCAAATGCCACGGAACCGACAACGAGTATGCCCATGGGAATCTCCTTGCTCTCTAGAGTCTCTTATTACAGGTACTTGCCAATGATCAGATTAAGGCGCTCTTTTGCTTCGGTGGAAATGGCGCCGCGATCGGTGATGATGGCATAGGTAAGGGCCGAGGCACAGGGGCACGTCCGCTCGGCGGAGATCCGCTTCACGGCGTGGCTGATGATGGACTTTGACATGGCGACGTTCTGGCGGATGATTGCCAGGATCGCATCCACCGAGACATCGTCGTGGGACTCGTGCCAGCAGTCGTAATCGGTGGAGAGGGCGATGACCCCGTAGCAGATCTCGGCCTCCCGGGCCAGTTTCGCCTCGGGGATGTTTGTCATGCCGATGACCGAGACGCCGAAGGAGCGGTAAAGGTTCGACTCGGCCCGAGTCGAGAATGCCGGCCCCTCCATGCAGATGTAGGTCCCGCCCCGGTGAACGGTTGCTCCGGCGGCCAAGGCCGCCTCGAACAGCCAGCCAGAGAGATCAGCGCAGACCGGGTCGGCGAACTGCACATGGGCCACCACGCCGTTACCGAAAAACGTGTTGGCCCGGGTTGCGTTGGTGCGGTCGATGAACTGGTCGGGGATAACGATGTGCCCCGGCGCGATCTCCTCCTTCATGCTCCCGACGGCGGAAACGGAGATGATCCGCGTTACACCAAGCTTCTTCATCCCGTAGATGTTAGCCCGGTAGTTCACCTCCGATGGCAGGAGGCGGTGTCCCTTACCGTGGCGGGGAAGGAACACCATCCGCACCCCGTCAAGAACACCAGTGATAAACTCGTCCGACGGGGCCCCGAAGGGGGTTTCTACAGCCACGCTCCGGACATCGCTCAGCCCTTCCATCTCGTAGAGGCCGCTTCCTCCAATGACGCCGATAACCTGCTCACTCATGCCAGATTCCTCCCAGGCCGCAGAAAATTAGATACCCGAAACGTTCTTGTCCAGCTTACCCTTGAGCTGACCGCACGCCGCGGAAATATCGGAGCCGCGGCTCGATCGGGTGATGACCGTAAAATGCTTGCTCAAGAGATAGCTGTGAAACACATCGATAGCTCCCTGATCGGGACACTTGAAGGAGCAACCGTCGTGCTCGTTGAAGGGAATGAGATTTATCTTGGAGGGGATGTCACTCAAGAGCTTCACCAGCCGCTTGGCATCCTCCAGAGAATCGTTGAGCCCCTTGATCATCACGTACTCGATGGTGATCTTCCGGCGCCCCGGCAGGGGATAGCTTCGGCAGGCGTCCAGCAGTACCCTGAGAGGATATCGCCGGTTCACGGGCATGATCCGGTCCCGCACCTCGTCAGTGGTAGCATTCAGGGAGACAGCCAGATTGACCGTTACCTCGCGCCCAAGGCGCTCCATCTCCGGAACAAGCCCCGATGTGGAAACCGTGACCCGACGGGTCGAAAACTGGAGGCCGTCATCGTGAAGAATGATCTTGAGTGCCTTCACGACATTATCGAGGTTGGCCAGCGGCTCTCCCATCCCCATGAAGACGATGTTGCGAACCGGCACGTCCCTTCGCACTGCGCATATCTGGTTAACAATCTCGGCTGCGGTCAGGTTCCGGGTGAACCGGAACGTGCCGGTGAGACAGAATTCGCAGGCCATGGCACAACCGACCTGGCTCGAAATGCAGAGGGTAGTGCGGTCTTCTTCGGGGATGAGGACTGACTCGACGGTGTTACCGTCCTCGAGGCGAAACAGATACTTCCGCGTACCATCCCGGGATACTTCCATCGCCTCGGGCTCAAGATCGCTGATGACCGTTGTTTCCTCCAGATCCCGCCGAAGGTCCTTGGCCAGATCGGTCATCTCGGCAAAACTCCGGGCGTCCTTCTGATAGAGCCACTTAAAAATCTGCCGCGCCCGATAGCGCTCCTTCCCCTTACCGGCAAGAAATGCAATGAGATCGTCAAGGGTCAGGTTTTTAATATCAATTTTTCCGTTCATCATAGTTTATTGAATATAAAAAAGCCCTTCAAGGGAAGGGCTTTTTTCCTCGCAATCTTGGTATGACCTAGAGGAGTTCAAGCTGGCTGAAAAAGTAAGGAATCTCGAAAGCAGCCGACTCGGGTGAATCGGAACCGTGAACCGTGTTCTCCTCGATGCTGAGACCGAACTCCTTGCGAATCGTGCCGGCATCGGCGTTGGCCGGATTGGTGGCGCCCATAACTTCGCGCCACTTGGCAATGGCGCTCTCACGCTCCAGTGCAAGCACAACTACGGGACTGCGCGACATGAAGGAGCAGAGATCGCCAAAGAAGGGACGCTCACTGTGAACATAATAGAAGCCCTCGGCCTCTTTTTTTGAGAGCTGAATCTTCTTCATGCCCACAATCCTGAAGCCAGCGGCCTCAACTTTCTCGAGGACCTTACCAACAATATTCCTCTCAACCGCATCAGGCTTGATAATAGCGAATGTTCTTTCCATCGTGGCCTCCAGTATATATCGAGATAAAATGACCTCACCAGATACCACGTAACTGGCCCTGTGTCAATCCGGTTAGAAGGCTTACAATAGAAAAAGGCCTACAGAACGTGTTCTGTAGGCCTTTTTCTATACTCACTGGAGTAAGCTGATTACTTCTTCTCAGCCGGGGCAGCCGGAGCAGCTTCAGGGGCCGGAGCCTTAGCAGAAGTCATCGGAGCTTGAGCCGGAGCAGCCGGAGCCGGAGCAGCTTGCTCTGCAGGAGCCGGAGCCGGAGCTTCTTCTTTTTTCTTGCAGCCAGCAGCAAAAGCTACAGCCATAGCAAGGCACAGAGTCAGAGAGAGCAGTTTTTTCATTGACGTTTCACCTCTTTTCCTTTTTTTGATTGCCATATTCGCGCACAGCGCATGGTTTATAAACACAACGAAGGGAGAATATACTGGCTTTGAAAATTATGTCAAGATTTTTTTAATCGCCACATTATTTCGTGTTAGCGCAATCATTTCAGGACATTAGAGCACAAAAACAACACTGGCTGCCATGAATTATAAATAAATACACACCATTTTCACATTCATCCTCTCTTCCCCCGACCAGCCACCACTATTCCAATCCTCTCCAACAGGGCCCAATCCGCTTAGCTATGCGCCCTCTCAAATAACAGGAATTAGCTCTTGTCACCAACGGAAAAAGTTAGTAGCGTACGAAATGAATAGACCTTCAAGAAGGGGGAGAATGTGTCACAGAATCTAACTCTCACAGAGAAGAAGAAGCTTCTCTCTCTTGCAAGAGAAGCAATCATTGATTACATACGCGAAGGGAACTTACCGCATCGCCTCGAAACGGAACCCTCCCTTCAAGGTCAGCAGGGCTGTTTCGTCACCATCAAGATGAACGGCGCCCTCCGTGGATGTATTGGCAGCTTTGTTTCAGACAAGCCACTCTACAGGCTCGTTCAAGATATGGCCATATCCGCCGCCACCCGCGATCCTCGGTTTTACCCTATGAAACCAGCAGATCTCGAAGGATTTTCCATTGAAATCTCCGTCCTCAGCCCCCTTGAAAGAATATCGTCCCCAGAAGGTATCAAAGTGGGAACCCATGGCATCTACATAGAGAAGAACTCCTGCCGCGGCGTACTCCTTCCCCAGGTGGCAGTCGAATACAACTGGGACAAGGATACTTTTCTGTCGCAGACATGCCTCAAAGCGGGCCTGAAACCCGATGACTGGAAGGAAGGTGCCGACCTCTATGTATTCAGTGCCCAGATAATTTCCTGAGCAATTACACCTTCAAGAAGACCGCACGTATGAAAAAGGGGAGATGTCTAGGCATCTCCCCTTTTTCTGCACTTCAGGCCACATGCGGGAGCCCTTGGGAGACTCCCGCATGTATAGGAAGTATTAGAACTTCCGGCCACCTTCTTCAGCCCACTTCTCAAGCATCGGGGTGGTAACGGACTTGGGACGCTCGATGGCGTAGCCGAGGCCACGGTCCCAAGTGATGTTCGCCATGCAACCGAGAGCGCGGCCTACACCGAAGAGGACGGTGTAGAAGTCCCACTCGCGGAGGCCATAGTACCACTGGATGACGCCGGACTGGGCATCGACGTTCGGCCAGGGGTTCTTGGCTTTGCCGTGCTCCATGAGGACGCCCGGGGCGGTCTCAAAGATCATGGCAACAAGCTTGAAGAGCGGATCGTCTTTGAGACCCGGGGTCTTGAGGCAGAACTCACGCTGCGACATGTAGCGCGGGTCGGTCTTGCGGAGAACGGCGTGGCCGTAGCCCGGTACGACTTGGCCGGCGTTGAGGGTATCCCAGAGGGCCTTGGTGACCAGTTCCTTGGTCGGTTCCACATCCTTGCAGTACTTCTCCTGGAACTTGATGGTCCAGTCGAGAACTTCCTGGTTGGCAAGGCCGTGCAGCGGACCGGCAAGGCCGTTAAGACCGGCAGAGTATGCATAGTAGGGGTCGGACAGGGCAGAGTGTACCAGGTGCGTAGTGTGGGCAGAAACGTTGCCGGACTCGTGGTCGGAGTGGAGGATGAAGTACATCCGGGCAACGTCCTCGTACTCCTTGCACTGACCGATCATGCGGGCGAAGTTGGCGCCGCAGTCGGCAGTCGGGTCAATAGCAGTCTGCTTGCCACCCCTGTACTTGAGGTTGTAAATGAACGCGGCGATGATGGGGATACGGGCAACGAGATCGCAGGCATCCTCGTACACAGATTCCCAAGCGGTCATCTTGTTGAACTTGCCCGAGTTATAGAAACCAGCAAACTTGGAGTCTTTCTGCAGGGCAAGGATACCGACCGACAGCATAACCATCGGGTGGCTATCCTTCGGCAGGGCGCTAATGGCGTCGAACACATACTGGGGAACAACCTGACGGGTCTTCCACTCGGCAACCACCTCGTCAACCTGGGCCTGTGTCGGGACGTCGCCGGTAAGGAGGAAGTACCAGAAGGACTCAACGGTCGGATAATCAGATCCGGCGGCCTTGGGGAGCGCCTCAAAGGTCTCGGGAATGGTCTTGCCGCGGAACCGGATACCTTCCTGCGGATCGAGGTAGGAGATATCGGTTACCAGGCAGCGGATGTCACGGGCACCGCCAATGGCCTGATCGATTGTTACCTGGTCGATAACCACTTTCCCAAACTCTTTCACAAGCCTGGTGGTACGGGGACGCATCTCCTCAATTTTTTGCTTCAGGGTGTCCTTGAGTGCCATGTTACGTACTCTCCTTTCACGTTATAGTGTTTTAATAAACAAAAACAAACCATAAGCCTCGACTACCTTTTCTTCCCCCTCCTTTCCACTGGTAGTATACCGGGACCGCTAAACCGTTGACCCTACACCATTAACACCTATAAATCACGCATTGCTTCGACGGGTTGCAGGATTACTAGTAGGGCAGAAATATTTTTTTAGTATACTGTATACAATTTTCTATAAAAATTTATACCACTCAATTTGATTAAACTCAACATAATTTTTACGGAAAAAAGGGACGCGGACGGAAAGCGTAAACAGCAACCGTCGTCTGAAGGCGAAGAGGACTCCGTGGACTGCGGACACACAGCCACGGAGCAGGTAAAGAGAGCGGCGAAAGGCGGGAAAAATTCAGAGGAGAAGCAGTTCCTGGTCAGAGAACGTGAGTTGCTTCAACCCTTCATAATGGGAGATATAAAAAGTATTCTCAATGCCGATGGCCCCTTCTCCGGGGAAGATGACCTTCGGCTCGAACGCGAAAACCATTCCCGGCTCGAGAACCATGTCCGTAAATCCCTTGGCGATAAAGGGGTATTCGTCGACCTCTATGCCAATGCCATGACCAATAAAGGAAACCCGCGCCCCCTTTGCCCCCATGAAGTTGTCGGCATAGCCGAGCTCAGCGGCCAGGGCGACACAGACGTCGTAAACGTGACTCCATGGGATGCCGGGCACGGCCACTTCGGACATCCGTTCCTGAACTCGAAGCATGTCATCATAGGCCTTTTTCATGCGATCGGAGAGAGCGCCGAGAGCAATGACACGGGTCTGGTCCACAAGGTAACCGTCAACGCAACCGGCGAAGTCGACAATGATCGGCTCCCCCCTCTCTATCCGTTTCAGCCCAGCCCCCTGTCCAAAGGAAGGATTGAGCCCGAGCCCCCCGAGGGGGGTGTCCATATAGGCGGGAACTGCGGTATCGGTTCCCGAGAAGACCTGGGCAAAAAAGAGTTCGGAATTGAAACCCCGCATGCGGACATACCCCTGGTGCGCTTCCTTGCGGGCGGCGAACTCAAGCTCCGCTGCCAGTTCCAAGTCGGTCATCCCCTCGCGGACAACCTCCCGGGCACGGCGGTAGACCTTGTCGACCTGATTGGCCGCATCCTGGAGCAGGTGAATCTCGTATTTGCTTTTTATCATCCGGACGCGCCGGATAAGGGTTGATGCATCGACAAAATCGGCAGCGGGGAAGACCGCGCGGTAGCGGGCGAAGAAGTTGACCGGCACGACATCGAATTCCATGCCGATACGGGTGGGCGTGGCATAACCGTACGTTGCCAGGATCTCGGGGATTTCTCTCATGGTGGCAAAGGGAACAATCTCTTTCAACCCGGATTCCATCCGAGCCCGGGAGAACTCCTTGCGGACCATGTAGATGGGGTCGCCCGCCACAGGCACATAGAGAGCGCCGTTCTGAATGGTGCCGGTGAAATAGAAGAGGTCGGCATTCTGGACAACTATGACGGCATCGAGCCCTGCTTCCGCCATGTAAGCCTGGAGCTTTTTGATGCGATATTCGAGTTCATCCCTCGGGGTAAGGCGCATGGTTCGGTTCTCCCGGACTGAATCGCTAAAAAGTTACTGTTGCTGCTGTTCCGGCTCTGAAGCGGCGGCCCGCGCCTTGCGCTGGAGCTGGCGACGCTTCCGGCCGCCGAGAAAGGCTTCCTCGACGATGATCGCCACAAAACAGGCGACAAAAAGGACAAGGAGTATGCCCAGTATCTTTTCTCTCATGACCGAGCCCCTCTACGCGGCATCGCCCGCACCTTCGAGGCCCAGTTCCTTGATGGCCATTTCCCGCAGTTTGAACTTTTGGATCTTGCCGCTGGCGGTCATGGGATAGCCAGCCACAAACTTCACGTACTTGGGAATTTTATAGTTGGCAATTTTCCCCCGGCAGAACTCCTTGACCTCGTCCTCGGTCATTTCCACCCCATTTTTCAGGATGATGGCAGCCATGACCTGCTCGCCGTACTTGCGATCCGGCACGCCGTAGATCTGCACGTCGGAGATCTTCGGGTGGGTGTAGAGAAACTCCTCGATCTCCTTGGGATATATATTCTCGCCGCCGCGGATGATCATCTGCTTGATGCGGCCGGTGATCTTGCAGTAGCCGTTCTCGTCCATCACCGCCAGGTCGCCGGTATGGAGCCAGCCATCGGCATCGATGACCTTGGCGGTTTCTTCCGGCATTTTGTAGTACCCCTTCATGACCATGTAGCCCCGGGAGCAGAGCTCGCCCTGCTTCCCCGGCGGCAGCGTGGCGCCGGTCTCGATATCGACGATCTTCACCTCGGCGCCGGGGAGCGCCCGCCCGACAGTGGAGACGCGCAGCTCAACCGAATCCTCGGTGCGGGTCTGGGTGATGCCCGGGGAGGATTCGGTCTGCCCATAGACACTGGTAATCTCGGTCAGGTTCATATCCTTGACGCACCGCTTCATGACCTCGATGGGGCAGACCGAGCCGGCCATGATGCCGGTGCGGAGGGTGGAGAGATCGAACTTTGCGAACTCAGGATGCTCCAGCTCGGCGATAAACATGGTCGGCACGCCATGAACGGCGGTGCAGCGCTCCTTTTCAACGGTCTGCAGAACCTTGAGCGGGTCGAAAATCTCCACCGGCACCATGGCGGTGGCGTGAGTAACGCTGGCCATGACAGCCAGCACAGAGCCAAAGCAGTGGAAGAAGGGGACGGGAATACAGAGCCGGTCCTTATCCGTGAACTTCATGCACTCGCCGATGTGATAGCCGTTGTTGACTAGGTTGTAGTGGGTCAGCATGACCCCCTTGGGAAAGCCGGTAGTGCCGGAAGTGTACTGCATATTAATGACGTCGTGGACATCAAGGGAGGACTCAACCGCCGCCAGCTGCTCGTCGGGCACCTCTTTCCCCATCTCCACGATCTTCTCGAAATTGAGCATCCCTGCCGGCGTATCCTCACCGATAAAGACAACTCTTTTCAGGAAGGGGAGCTTGGGAGTAGTGAGGAGACCCGCTTCGGCCGATGCCAGCTCTGGCACCACCTCGGAAAGGGTCGCCACATAGTCCGTGTCCTTCCAGGACCTGACCATGAAGAGAGTGGTGGAATCGGACTGGTCAAGGAGGTACTCCAGTTCCGCCGACTTGTATGCGGTGTTGACCGTCACCAGAACGACGCCGATCTTGGCGGTGGCGAACTGGAGAATGACCCACTCGGGAACGTTGTAGGCCCAGATGGCCACATGGTCCCCCTTCCTGACGCCGAGCTTCAGCAACCCCTTGGCCACCTGGCGGCAGATGTCGTTGAACTGCCGGTAGGAGTACCGGAGCCCCCGTTCCGGGTAGACAAGGGCATCATTGTCGGGAAACGTTACAGCCATGTGGTCGAGCAGTCCGCCGATCGTAAAATCAAGATGTTGCGCCATGGAACCCCCTCCATTGTTTCATTCTGTCGACCCCACCTTTGACAAACCACAACCATTTGATTTAATGGAGTTTTGATGAATTATCACGCTACAGACGGCAAGTCAAGGAATTAGAACGGAGTATTATTTAGTACGCTTCTTCACCATTTCCGTGTTACACATTTCTGAAAATAATGCTTGACAGCAAGTAAGCTCCACCTTTCAGATACTTACGACAACAGCCTGATTTAATTGGCTTTTATCATCTGAAGCCGCCGACTTCAACTGCACATTTTTTATGCATAGTGCTATATGTGGCCGTTTTAAAGACCCTTTGCATTTCGTTTCTGTTTTTTTCCACAAGGGTATCCACATTTTGTGTGGAAAGTCCGCTTACAGGCCGTTTTTACGGCTTTTTTTCACATCTGTAACACGAATGCAATATTCTGAGCATACCATCTCCGGCAAGGAGATACCAAACGAATGCAAACCGTTCTGATCATCGAAGACGAAAAAGACCTGGCTGAACTCGTTTCCTTCAACCTGGAGAAGGAAGGATACCGGACCATCTCGGCCCCCGATGGCATCAGCGGCCTCGACGAGGCACAGAGGCAGGTACCGGATCTTATCTTACTCGACCTGATGCTCCCCGGCATGATGGGAACCGAGGTCTGCAAGATACTGAAAAAATCGGAGAAGACTGCAACCATCCCGGTCATCATGCTGACGGCCCGGGGAGAAGAGATCGACCGGGTCGTGGGGTTCGAGGTAGGTGCCGACGATTACGTGGTGAAACCCTTCTCCACCCGGGAACTGCTGCTGAGGATCAAGGCGGTGCTGCGCCGCTCCCTGCCGGACAAGCCCGAGGGAAAGATCCTCGCCATCGGGCCGGTCACCATCGACACCGAACGCCACACGGTGGCCGTGTCCGGGGAGGAGATTGTCCTCACCTCCACTGAATTCAAGCTGCTCCTCAATCTCGCCGAACGCCTGGGGCGGGTCCAGAGCCGCGACCTCCTCCTGAAAAACGTCTGGGGATACAACTACGTGGGGGACACCCGCACGGTTGACACGCACATCACGCGTCTGCGCACAAAGCTGGGCCCGGCCGGCGACCTGATCAGGACGGTTCGGGGCTTCGGCTACAAGATGGAGGAACAGTGAGGTTCACGATCCAGTGGAAGCTCATGGCTTCCTACCTCCTTCTTGTACTCTTCATCGGCGGGGTCTTCTTCGCCTACCTGAGCCACACCCTGAACCGGCACCTGACGGCGGAGATCCGGCAGAACCTCGCCACCGAGGCCCGGCTGACCCGGATGATCGCCCACCGCGACATCGGCAGAATGAGGGACGATGCGCCGGCAGTGGCTGCCGCAATCTCGCGGGAGACGAGGGCGCGGGTGACCATCATCCTTGCCGGCGGCGAGGTGGTCGGGGATTCGGAGATAGCTCCCGGCCAGTTGAAGGAACTTGAGAACCACCTGAACCGGCCGGAGGTCCAGCAGGCGCTGAAGAGCGGCAGCGGTGAATCCATCCGCTACTCGGCAACCATCAAGACCCCCATGCTCTATGTGGCGGTTCCGCTGAGGACCGCCGCCGGCGAAGAGGGTGTTGTCCGGCTCTCACTTCCGCTCACCGCCCTGGAGAAGGCAGAGGGGAGCATCAGAACGCTCCTGGGGGCGTCCCTGGCGGTATCCCTTCTCGTTGCCCTCGTCCTGAGCTACATCCTCTCCCGGGTGACGTCCCGGTCACTGCGCACCATCACGGCGCTGGCGAAACAGATCGGCAAAGGAAACTACAGCCGGAGAATCCCGGTCCCGACCCGCGACGAGGTGGGGGAACTGGCCCGGGTCATGAACGACATGGCGGCCCGGATAGAACAGCAACTGGAGCGAACCTCGGCAGAAAAAAAACGGCTCGACACCATCCTGCGGGGGATGGGGGAAGGGCTTATGGTAACGGATGCCAACGGCCTGATCACCCTGGTCAATCCGGCCTTTCTCGACCTGTTCTCCCTGAACGAGAACGTGGAGGGAAGGCACATCATCGAGATCGCACGCCATCCGGCCCTCAACGATGCCTTCAAGGCCATTGTCGCGTCCAGTGACGAGCGGATCGAGAAGATGACCCTGGGTTTGGGAGTCGAGAAGCACGTACTGACCCACTGGGTGCCCCTTGTGGACAACGGGGAGTTGCAGGGAGTCGTGGCGGTCTTCCACGACATCACCGACCTGACGAGGCTGGAGAACATCCGGCGGGACTTCGTGGCCAACGTCTCCCACGAACTGAGAACGCCGGTTACCGTCATCAAGGGGTATGCCGAGGCGCTCATTGACGGCACCATGGAGACCGACCCCGAGCGGGCGCGAAAATTCGTCGGGATCATCCTCAGCCATTCGGAGCGGCTCGCGGCCCTGATCGGTGATCTCCTCACCCTCTCCCAACTGGAGGCGGGGAACATGAATCTTGAGAAGGCGACGGTCCGTCCCGATCTGGTGGCGAAACACGCCCTGGAGCTCCTGGAGCCGAAGGCAGTCCGGAAGGGGATTGCCATTGACTCCTCGAGGATAGCCGGAGCGCCGCCGGTGCTGGCCGACCCGGGCCGCCTCGAACAGGTGCTGGTCAACCTCATCGATAACGCCATCAAGTACACCCCCGAGGGTGGCTCCATCTCGTTCACGGTCTCCGGCGAGGAGAAGATGGTCCGCATCGGCGTGAAGGACACCGGCGTCGGCATCCCGCCCAAGGACCTGCCGCGGATCTTCGAGCGGTTCTACCGGGTCGATACGGCCCGCAGTCGCGACGAAGGGGGGACCGGCCTCGGGCTCTCCATCGTGAAGCATATCATTCAGCTCCACGGAGGCACCGTGGGGGTGGAGAGCGAACCGGGGAAGGGATCGGAATTCTGGTTCACGCTGAAAAAGGCGTAACAGGAAATCGACGAAATAAAAAAGGGCACCGATTCGCCGGTGCCCTTTTTCGCATCCTACCCAGCTATTGTGACCTCACGGCACCACCACCCCGCCCGACACCACGAATTTCACCGCATCCTCCACGGTCATGCCGCTCTCGTACACCTCATCCTCCCGGAAAAAGAGGGCGAAGCCCGAGGTGGGGTTCGGCATGGTGGGAACGTAGACCACCACGAGCCGCTCCCCTTCCCGCTCCACCTCGGCAGTCACGAAGCCGACGGCCCGCACCCCTTTTCGGGGCCATTCCACGAACACGGCACGGCGGTAGGAGCTCTTCCCCTCCTGGAACACCTGAGTCAGCTGCTTGCTGGAGGTGTAGATGGATTTCACCAGGGGAATGCGCGCCAGAAGGGCGTCCCACCAGCGCAGGAGCCGCTTTCCCATGACGTTTGCGGCCAAGAGCCCCGTCAGGTAGACCACCACGGCGCCAGTGATCATGCCGAGGCCGGGGAAATAGTAGTCGTGGTTCGTGACGGCAATCAGGAACTGATCCAGGTAGGAGCCCAGGAGACCGTCGGCGAAGCTGAAGAGAAACTTCAGGACGAAGATGGTGACCCCGACCGGCACCACCACGAAGAGACCGGTGACGAACCGCGATCTGAGATGGTTGATGATTTTTTCCATGCCGAACCCCTTATGGATAAACATTTCCGACGAAGATACCGCCAGCGCCGGCAAAGTCAACAGTTTCCCACTCCTCACCCGGGTTTCACGCCACTGTAACACTCCCCTGCTACCCTTGCCCAAAACAAACGAGAGAAAAAGGAGAGAACATGTGGAAAGAAAACGTTGTCGACCTGAAGCTCACGCGGTTTTTCGAGACCTCGGCCCGGGCGCTGTTGAGCCTCCTCATCGTTGCCATTCTGCTGGCCATCCTGGCGGCCATCATCGGCACCTTCCACGACCTGCGGCTGGTCATGGGGAGCGATTTCCACGGGGCCTTCAGGACCATCCTGGTGGATGTGCTGACGGTGCTCGCCATCGTGGAGGTGCTCCGCACGGCCTTAGCCTACTTTACTGAGGGGCGGGTGAAGGTGACCTACATCATCGACACGGTACTGGTCACGGTCCTCACCGAGGTGATGGCCTTCTGGTACCGGGAGATGGACTGGGAAAAGATCGCCATGGTGATTGCCCTGGTGCTGTCCCTGGCAACGGTGCGGATCATTGCCGTGCGCTACTCCCCCCGCCGGCTCAGGGAGGAATTGTAACAGCGAAAGCAGTCCGTTTCTTCGACGGTTTTTTGAGTTTTCAGAGGATCTTTGCAGAGCCGTAACCCGAATGTAACAGAAGCAGGTCTATTATTTCCAAAACGTTGAAAACAAACTCCCAGGAGGAACCAGATGCTCAAAGCATTACGGAAAAGTCTCGCGATCCTCGCGACCCTGGCGGTGACCGCCGCAGCCGGGCAGGCCAGTGCCGCAACCCTCATCAACGGCGCAGGCGCCACCTTCCCCTATCCGCTCTATTCCAAGTGGTTCAGCGAATACGCCAAGATCGATCCGTCGGTTAAATTCAACTACCAGTCCATCGGCAGCGGCGGCGGCATCAAGCAGATCACCGCCCAGACCGTCGACTTCGGCGCCAGCGACAAGCCCCTCTCCGATGCTGAGCTGAAGGCGGCTCCCGGCAAGCTTCTCCACATCCCGACCGTCATGGGCGCGGTCGTCGTCACCTACAACATCTCCGGCGTGTCCAAGGGGCTGAAGCTCAAGCCCGAAGACGTGGCCGACATCTTCCTCGGAAAGATCACCAAGTGGAACGACCCGCGCATCGCCGACGACAACCCGGGCCTCAGGCTCCCCAACGCTCCGATCATCGTCGTGCACCGTTCCGACGGCAGCGGCACCACGTCAATCTTCACCGACTTCCTCTCTGGCGTGAGCTCCGAGTGGAACGGGAAGGTCGGCAAGGGGACCTCGGTGAAGTGGCCCATCGGCCTTGGCGGCAAGGGGAACGAGGGTGTCGCCGGCCAGATCAAGACCACGGCCAACTCCATCGGCTATGTTGAGCTTGCCTACGCCTTCGAGAACAAGCTCCCCACCGCCACCCTGCGGAACAAGAGCGGCAACTGGGTAGAGCCCTCCATCCAGAGCACCAGCGCCGCCGCTGCAGGCGCCGTCAAGAACATGCCGGCCGACTACCGTATCTCCCTCGTGAACCAGCCGGGCAAGAACGCCTATCCGATCGCCGGGTTCACCTATCTCCTCGTGTACCAGCAGCAGAAAGACGCCGTCAAAGGGAAAAAGCTTGTGGAATTCCTGAACTGGAGCCTCAAAAACGGACAGAAGCTGGCCGCTCCGCTCCTCTACGCGCCGCTCCCCGAGAATGTGAAGAAAATGGTGGAGAAGACCATCAGGACCATCAAGTAGTCACCCAGCACCGCCCGGCGGCCCCCATGGAGACCATGGGCCCGCCGGGCGTCTTCGTGTCGTCGCAATTGTTACAGAACCATTGAATACGGGTTACGACTGCAAACCCGCCACACAAGGCTACTTACATGAGCAATCACACCGGTGACCTGACCATCAGCCAACCGCCCGGATGTACGGAGAACACCGTGACGAACGAAACTCCTCCTGCCCCGATAGCATCGACGAAGGGACTGAATGCCGACCTTGTCTTCAAGGGGGTCACCGCCGCATTCGCCTTCAGCATCCTTGTCATCCTTGCCCTCATGGCCCTGGAGATGGTCAAGGAAAGCCTTCCCACCATCAAAGCCTTCGGCTGGGAGTTCATCAACTCCTCCGACTGGAACCCGGTCCAGGACACCTTCGGCGCCCTGCCCTACATCTGGGGCTCGGTGGTCTCCTCCATCCTCGCCCTGGCCCTGGCAACGCCCCTCAGTGTGGGGACGGCCCTCTTCATCACGGAAATAGCTCCCAGAAAGTTCGGCGGCGTGGTGGCTTCCCTGGTCGAGCTCCTGGCGGCCATCCCGAGCGTCATCTACGGCCTCTGGGGAGTTCTGGTCATGGCCCCCTGGCTCCAGCAGACGGTGCAGCCGTTTCTCATCGAGCACTTCGGGTTCCTCCCCTTCTTCCAGGGGGCACCCTACGGTGTCAGCATGCTGGCAGCGGTCTTCATCCTGATGATCATGGTCATCCCGATCATCACCTCCATCACCAAGGAGGTGCTCCTCGCCGTCCCCCAAAGCCAGCGCGAAGCGGCCATCGCCCTGGGGGCGACCCGCTGGGAGATGATCCGGATGGCGGTCCTCCCCTACGGACGTTCCGGAATCCTCGGGGCGGTGATCCTCGGCCTCGGCCGCGCCATCGGCGAGACCATGGCGGTCACCATGGTGATCGGCAACACACCGCAGATATCCCTGTCGCTCCTCTCCCCGGCCTACACCATGCCGAGCGTCATCGCCAACGAGTTCGCCGAGACCACCTCCAAGCTCCACGCCTCCGCGCTCATGGAGATCGGCCTCATCCTTCTGGCAGTGACCCTTGTCATCAACGTCATGGCCCGGCTCCTCCTCTGGGGAATGACACGGCAGGCGGCAGGAGGTGCGAAATGATGAACACCGTCACGCTCCGGAACCTGAAAAACTCCCTGATCACCGTTTCCATGGTGTGCGCCACCGTGGCCGTCCTCGTGCCGCTGGGGCTGATTTTCTTCCACATCATGAAGATGGGGGCCAGCTCCATCAACCTGGACTTCTTCATCCACATCCCGAAACCGACTGGCGAAACCGGCGGGGGCATGGCCAACGGCATGGTGGGCTCGGCGCTCCTCATCGCACTGGCGTCGACCATCGGCATACCAGTCGGGGTCTTTGGCGCCCTCTACCTGGTGGAGTTCGGCGGAAGCCGCGCCTCCAACGCCATCCGCTTCGCCGCGGACGTCCTTGCCGGCGTGCCGTCCATCATCACCGGCATGGTGGCTTACACCCTCCTGGTGGTGCCCATGAAGGGGTTCTCGGCCCTGGCCGGAGCGGTGGCCCTGGCGCTCATCATGGTCCCCATCGTGCTCCGAACCACCGAGGAGCAGTTGAAGATGGTCCCCGGCTCCCTGCGGGAAGCCTCCCTGGCCCTGGGGGTGCCGCTCTGGCGCACCTGCCTCAAGGTAACGCTCCGAAGCGCCACCAAGGGGGTTATGACCGGCATCCTCCTCTCCATCGCCCGGGTCGCCGGCGAGACCGCACCCCTTCTCTTCACCGCCCTGGGGAACCAGTTCTGGAGCCATAAGCTGACCGAACCGATTGCCGCCATGCCGCTCCAGATCTTCAACTTCGCCATTGCCCCCTACGAAGACTGGCACCGGCTCGCCTGGGCGGGAGCACTGGTCCTCGTAACCGTCATGTTCGCCCTGAGCCTCACGGCTCGCTACCTGGGACGCAGCAAACAGCAGTCGTAACCATTTATCCAGAGGAACCAATGAACCCCAAGGTCAAAATCGACAAACTGAACGTACACTTCGGGCAGACCCACGCGGTCAAGGACGTATCCATCGACGTCCCCGAGAACACCGTCACCGCCATCATCGGGCCGTCGGGGTGCGGAAAATCAACAATGCTCCGCTCCCTCAACCGGATGCACGACCTCTTTCCCAGCGCCAGGGTAACCGGAAAGGTCCTCCTGGACGGAGGCGACATCTATGACCGCAAGGTGGATCCGGTCTCCATCCGGCGCCGTGTCGGCATGGTCTTCCAGAAACCGAACCCCTTCCCAGCCATGTCCATTTACGATAATGTGGTGGCAGGGTACAAACTGAACGGGCGCGTGAAGAAGAGCGATGCCGACGAGATCGTCGAAACCAGCCTGCGCCGGGTGGCCCTCTGGGACGAGGTCAAGGACCGCCTCAAGAACAACTCCATGGAACTCTCCGGCGGCCAGCAGCAGCGGCTCTGCATCGCCCGGACCATCGCCGTGCAGCCCGAGGTCATCCTCATGGACGAGCCCGCCTCGGCCCTCGACCCGATATCCACCCTGAAGATCGAGGAACTGATCGAAGAACTGGCGGAGAAGTACACCATCATCATCGTCACCCATAACATGCAGCAGGCTGCCCGGGTCTCCGACTACACCGCCTTTTTCTACATGGGGGACCTGATCGAGTGGGGCGAGACCAAGAAGCTCTTCACGACTCCCGAAAAAAAGCAGACCGAGGACTACATCACGGGACGGTTCGGCTAGCCCGCACATAGCCCACGTACGACACTCAGCAAATTCTCACCCTGGAGATATGATGGAACGCGAACATTTCAGCAGACACTTCGACGAAGAACTGAACGAGATCAGAAACAAGCTTCTGGAGATGGGGGGCAAGGTGGAGCAGATGATCGCCGACGCCATGAAGGCCCTGGTGGAGCGGGATTCCGACCTGGCCCGGCGCCTCATCGCCACGGACCACGAGATCAACCACCTGGAACTGGATATCGACGAGAAGTGCCTCCAGGTGCTGGCCCGGCGCCAGCCGGCGGCCCGGGACCTCCGGTTCATCACCCTGGCCCTGAAGATCGTCACCGACCTGGAGCGGATCGGCGACCAGTGCACCAGCGTGGCCAAGCGGGCTATCGAGCTGAACGAGGAACCGCCGCTCAAGCCCTACATCGACCTTCCCCGCATGTCGGCGGCGGCCGGGACCATGGTGAAGGAGGCCCTCGACGCCTTTGTCCGGGGCGATGCCGAACTGGCCATCAAGGTCTGCAAGGAAGACGCCTTCGTGGACGGCCTCAACGACCAGATCCAGCGGGAACTCCTCACCTTCATGATGGAGGACCCCGGCACCATCACCAGGGCCATGAAGCTGCTCTATATCTCCAAGTACATGGAGCGGATCGCCGACCACGCAACCAACGTGGCCGAAATGGTGATCTTCATGGTCAAGGGGAAGGACATCCGCCACACAGCGCCGCCCAGCGGCGAAATCGCATAGTCGTTGCAGGGGGGCGCGTCAAGCGCCCTCAACTTTATTCCCTACAGCACAGGTCAACATCTTGTCTCATAAACGCTTTTCTGTTACTATCTTCCCCTAATTAAGTCATTCCGATTTCCCGTCGCATCCTTTCCGCCTGAAACCGGATAACGGTTGAAAATGTACTGCAAGTCCACCGTCACCTCCCGCGATGGTTTTCAGCGCAGACACACCCTTGCAACCATAAGGCGATGGCCCCGTGAGCGAATCCTGTCACCTCGTTATCTTCACCCTCGACGATCAGCGCTATGCGCTGCACCTTTCAGCCGTGGACCGGACCGTCCGCATGGTCGAGATCACCCCTTTACCGAAAGCGCCGGGGATCGTGCTCGGCGTCATCACCGTGAACGGAATGATTGTACCGGTCCTGGATATCCGCCGCCGTTTCGCCCTCCCGGAGCGAAAAACGGGCCTGGGCGACCACCTGGTCATCGCCCGGACGGCGAAACGGACCGTGGCCCTTGCGGTAAACGGGGTCCATGAGGTCATCGAACGGCCGGCAGGCGAAATCGTCCCTCCCGAGGCGATCCTTCCCGGCATGGAGCATGTGCACGGAGTGGTGAAACTTGAGGATGGGATGGTCTTCATCCACGATCTCGACGGCTTCCTTTCCCTGGAGGAAGAACAGGCCCTGGACTCGGCAATGGAACAGGAACGCCATGCATGATCCCCTCTTGGCGACAGAGCCATGACGCACCATATTTCCCGTCAGCTCCTGTCACGGTTCAGCGAGTTCGTTTCCTGCCAGCTCGGCCTCCATTTTCCGGAAAAGCGCTGGCGCGACCTCGAACGCAGAACGATCCATGCTGCCCGGGACCTCGGCTTCAAGAAGGGGGAAGCATGCGTGCAGTGGCTCCTGTCGTCGCGGGTATCGCGGGCCGAGATCGAGGTTCTCGCCAGCCACCTGACCATCGGTGAAACCTATTTCTTCCGCGAGAAAGGAGGATTCGACGCCCTCGAATCCCGCATCCTCCCGGAACTTATCGGCTCACGGCGGGGCAAGGAGCAGCGGCTGCGGATCTGGAGCGCCGGCTGCTCATCGGGCGAGGAAGCGTATTCCATCGCGATCCTGCTCAAGAAGATGATCCCTGACATCGATGAGTGGAACGTCACCATCCTGGCCACTGATATCAACCCCCGGGCCCTCGCCAAGGCGGCAGCGGGGATTTACAGCGACTGGTCGTTCCGCGGCGTGCCGGAGTGGATGAAAGAGCGGTATTTCACCCGCTGCCCAGACGGGCGCCTCGAAGTCCCCTTCGCCATCAGGAAGATGGTGACCTTCGCCAACCTCAACCTGGTGGAGGACGCGTTCCCGTCACTCGTGAACAACACCAATGCGATGGACATCATCTTCTGCCGCAACGTGCTGATGTACTTCGGGACGGAACAGGCCGGCCAAGTGACCGGGAATTTTCACCGTTCCCTCCTCGATGGGGGGTGGCTCCTTGTCAGCCCCTGCGAGGTATCGTCGGCTATTTTCGCGGACTTTGACGCCGTCGCATTCCCGGGAGCGCTTTTCTACCGGAAGGACGGGACAGGGAAACGTCCCGCCGCGTTTTCATGCCCGCTGCCGAGTGAAGAGACTCTTCACTTGGAAGAGCCATCACCATTCATAGTGCCTGTTCCCATGGAGCATCTTCCCCTGGAAACCGGTAAAAAGACGCACCCCTCCCCGCAGCCGGAACCGTCGGCCTATGAGGAAGCCCTGGCGCTCCACCGACAGGGTGACTACCGGGAGGCGGCGGGAAAGCTGTGCAGCTTTCTCTCCGGCAGTGGGGCAACCGACGCCCCTCATCCCCTGTTCGGCAAGGCTGCCGCCCTCCTGGCGCAACTCTTCGCCGACCTGGGCGACCTGGAGGAGGCGCTCCGGTGGTCCGGAGAGGCAATCGCCGCCGACAAGCTCAACGGGGAGCTTCACTACCTCCGCGCAACCATCTTCCAGGAGCAGGGGGCCATCGACGACGCGGTGGCATCGTTGAAGCGGGCACTGTATCTCGACCATACGTTCGTGCTCACCCACTTCGCCCTGGGCAATCTCACCCTGGGGCAGGGGAAGAAAAGGGAAGCGGACCGCCATTTCGCCAACGCCCTGGAACTCCTGAGCGCATACCGTGACGATGATCCGGTGCCGGGGGGGGACGGGATGACCGCCGGCAGGCTTGCCGACATCATCGGCTCGACCCGGGAAGCAGGACAAAGGCCGTGATGGGCATGAAACGAGGAGTTCGCCATGACGCATACCCCCTTCGCACAATCGGGGAAAACCATCGACTGGAATGACATCCACCAGCGGCTGGAAGCGGCCCGCGTGGCCCTCAGCCAGGAGCTGTCTCCCGAGGAAGAGAAGCGCATCCTGAAGACGCGGGCGGCAGCCCTTGCCCGGGAACCCCTCTCCGGGGAGACAACCGAAGGGCACCTGGAAATCCTCGAATTCCTCCTGGCCTACGAACGGTACGGCATCGAGATGTCCTGGGTGCGGGAAACCTGCCCCCTCAAGGACCTCACCCCTATCCCCTGCACGCCAGCCTTCGTCCTCGGCCTCATCAACGTGCGCGGGGAGATCATTTCCGTCATCGACCTGAAGAAATTCTTCGACCTCCCGGAAAAGGGGTTGACGGACCTCAACAAGGTGGTCATCGTCCATGGCGGCGACATGACCTTCGGCATCCTGGCGGACGAGATCCTCGGCGTGCGCCCGGTCCCCGGTGAAACGATCCAGCCCACCCTCCCTACCCTCACCGGCATCCGGGAGGAGTACCTGAAGGGGATCACCGGGGAGCGGACGATAATCCTGGACGGGAACCGGATTCTCAACGACAGGCGCATCATCGTCAATGACGAAGAGTGAACGCCCATCGGGTAAAGCTTTCAATCGATAACTACGCACTGAAGAAAGGAAGAACGGGAACATGATGGATATACGAATACGGACACGGCTCCTTGTGAGTTTCGCGATCGTGCTGGCGCTCCTGGTGGGCGTCGGGGGTTATTCCCTGAACCGGATGAACCTCCTGGCGGACCTCACCAACGATCTGTACGAACACCCCTTCACCGTCAGGAAGTCGATCCGCGACGCCTATCTCAACCTGATGCAGATGAACCGCTCCCTGAACAGGATGGTAACGTCGCCGGACAGCACGACGGTCTCTGCGGACATGCAGGCGATCAACGATTCCGAAAAAGAGTTCATGAGGAACATGGGGATCGTAAGGGAGCGGTTCCTCGGCAAGCAGGGCGATGTGGACGACGTCATCAGGGCCTATGAAGAGTGGAAGCCGCTCCGGGACCGGGTGATAGCCCTAGCGAGCGCCAACCAGAAGGTTAAGGCGAAGGAACTGCTCACCGGTGTCGATGCGAAGCTCTTCACCGCACTGGACAAGGAGTCCGGGGACATCCTCACCTTTGCCGACCGCAAGGCGGCCGAGTTTTTCAAAGGGGCGCAGAGTACGGCAAGGATGTCTCTGATCATCACCGCCCTCGCCGTCGTCGCCGCCGCCGGAATCGTCGTTCTGGTTGCCGTCACCCTCACCCGCAGCATCATCCGCCCCCTCGGCTCGGCAATGGAGGTGGCGGCGCGGGTGGCCGACGGCGACCTGACCGTGACGGTCCCCCCCACCACGGGGCGCGACGAGATGAACCTCCTGCTCCAGACCTTCGGCAGGATGGTGGAAAGTCTCCGCCGGCAGACCATGGATATCCACGAAGGGGTGAACGTCCTTGCGGCTTCGGCGGGAGAGATCCTGGCCTCCACCACCCAGGTTGCCTCCAGCGCGGCCGAAACGGCGAGCGCCCTGAACGAAACCACCGCCACCGTGGAAGAGGTGAAGCAGACCACGCAACTGGCCGCCCAGAAGGCCCGGAATGTGGCCGACACCGCCCAACGGTCGCTGCAGGTATCCCAAGGAGGAAGAAAAGCGGTAGAAAACTCCGTCGAAGGGATGAACCGGATCCGCGAACAGATGGCGACCATCGCCGAGAGCATCGTGAACCTCAGCGAGCAGAGCCACGCCATCGGGGAGATTATCGCCACGGTCAACGACCTGGCCGAGCAGTCGAACCTCCTGGCCGTCAACGCCTCCATCGAGGCGGCAAAGGCCGGGGAGCACGGCAAGGGGTTTGCCGTGGTGGCCCATGAGGTCAAGAGCCTGGCCGACCAGTCGAAGCAGGCCACCGCCCAGGTGCGAGCGCTGCTGAACGATATCCAGAAAGGGACCAACGCCGCAGTGATGGCCACGGAGCAGGGGAGCAAGGCTGTTGAGGCGGGCGAGAAGCAGGCGTCAGAGGCGGGAGAGGCGATCCGGCTCCTGACGGAGAGCATCGCCGAATCGGCCAACGCCTCGGCCCAGATCACCGCCACCAGCCAGCAGCAGATGGTCGGCATGGATCAGGTGGCCCTGGCCATGGAAAACATCAGCGAGGCAAGTACCCTGAGCGTCACCAGCACGAAGCAGTCCGAGGCCTCCGCCCAGAATCTCCACGAACTGGGGCAGAAACTGAAGCGGCTGGTTGAGCAGTTCAAACTGTAACGGACGACTTGAGCGACAGGCGATGGATAAAGACTTTCTGAAAAAACTTCAGGCAACCTTCGCGGTCGAGTCCAGGGAGCGCCTCGACGCCGTCTCCACGGCACTTGTGGAACTGGAGCAGAGCAGTTCACCCGAGAGGAAGATGGAGCTCGTCGAGGCGCTTTTCAGGGAAACCCACAGCCTGAAGGGTGCTGCCCGCTCCGTTAATGCGGCATCCATCGAGGCGGTGAGCCATGCCATGGAGAGCCTCTTCTCGGCCATGAAACGCCGGGAGGTGGAGCCGGTGCCGGAACTGTTCGATCTCCTCCACACGGCGGTCGACACGATAGGTGGATTGCTCACTTCCCTCGGAACCGGCCCCTCCACCGCGGAAAAGGAGCGCCTCAAGGAGGTGGTGTTCCGCCTGCACCATGCCCAGCGGGGCTCCCTTCCTCCCCGGCCTCCGGCACCCGCTCCACCCACGGAACAGGAGGAACCCTCCCACGCCGGGAAAACGACAGCGCCGCAGACCGTGAGAATATCCACCGAGAAGCTCGACACCCTTCTCCACCAGACCGAAGGGATGCTGACGGCAAAACTGGCCGCGGCCCAACGGGTGGAGGAGCTGCGTGGTGAACTCCAGGCACTGGCCCTCTGGGAAAAGGAGTGGAAAAAGCTGCTGCCGTCATTGCGGCGCCTGCGCAGGGAGCTGAAAACCGGGGCGAACGGCGAAACCACTTCGGAGGGAAGCGATGCGTCCACCAGAAGACTCCTCGAATTTCTCGACTGGAACCATGTGGTGGTCAAGATGGGACGGTATCGGCTGAACCGCCTGACCAGAGGGGCGGAGCACGACCTCATGCACCTGGGGGACATGGTGGAGAGCCTCCTGGGAGATGTGCGGGAGGCGCTGATGCTCCCCTTCTCGTCACTGCTGTCGCTCCTCCCGAAGCTCGTCCGCGACCTCTCCCGGGACCGGGGCAAGGAGGTGGAACTGGTCGTGGAGGGGGAGGCCATCGAGATCGACCGGCGGGTCCTGGAGGAGATGAAGGACCCCTTCGTCCACCTGGTGCGGAACTGCATCGACCATGGCATCGAACGCTCTGCGGAGCGGGAGCGGCAGGGGAAGCCCCCCCGCGGGAGGATCGCAATCACCATCGCCCTCTCTGATAACAACAGGGTCGAGATCGTCATTGCCGACGACGGGGCCGGCATCAACGTCATCCGTCTTCAGGAAGCGGCCGTGAAGCTGGGCCTTGTCTCCCTGGAAGGGGCGGAACAGGAGGAGGGACAGGATCCCCTCTCACTCGTCTTCGCCTCGGGACTATCCACGAGCCCTGTCATCGACGACATCTCGGGAAGGGGGCTCGGCCTCGCCATCGTGCGGGAGAAGGTGGAGCGGCTCGGCGGAACCATCGCCGTCGAAAGCGAGGCGGGGAGCGGGACCACCTTCCGCATCACCCTCCCCCTGACCCTCTCCACCTTCAGGGGGGTGCTGGTCCGGGCGGGCGGCCACCTCTTCGTGCTGCCGACCACCGACGTGGAGCGCGTGGCCCGGAAGGGGAAAACCGCCATCGCCACCGTGGAAAACCGGGAGACCATCGAACTGGACGGCCGAACCCTCTCCTTTGTCAGATTGAGTGACGTCCTGGAGCTTCCGCGTGCGGAAAGGGCCGAGGGGGACGGGAAGCACCTCTCCTTCTTCGTCCTCCCCACCGAGCACGGGGGAATCGCCTTCGGTGTGGACGAGGTCGTGGGGGAGCAGGAGGTGACGGTCAAGGGGCTCGGGGCCCAACTGCGCCGCGTGCGCAACATTGCCGGCGCCACGGTTCTGGGGAGCGGCAAGGTGGCGCCGATCCTGAACAGCAGCGATCTGGTAAAGTCGGCGGTCAGGGTCGCCGGGGCGGGCACTGCCCCCGGTTACGCGCCTCCACCAGAGGAAGCGGCTCCGCGCTCAATCCTGGTCGTGGAGGACTCGATCACCGCCCGGACGCTCCTGAAGAACATCCTGGAAGCGGCAGGCTATCAGGTGAGAACCGCCGTGGACGGCGTCGACGCCCTGACGCTGCTCGGCACCGAGGATTTCGACCTGGTGGTCTCCGACGTGGACATGCCGCGTATGAACGGCTTCGAGCTGACCGGGAGGATCCGTGAATCCCGGCAACTGGCCGATCTGCCGGTGGTGCTGGTAACCTCCCTCGATTCCCGCGAGGACCGGGAGCGGGGGGTCGATGCCGGGGCCAACGCCTATATCGTGAAGAGCAGTTTCGACCAGAGCAATCTGCTGGATGCCATACGGAGGCTGATTTGAGCTGTGGAGTAAGAGGCTGAGATGGTGAAGGTTCTCATTGTGGACGACTCGGCGAGCGTGCGGCTGTTCCTTCAGGAACTTCTCGCCGCCGACCCGGATATAGAGGTGATCGGAACCGCGGCGGACGGGGATGAAGCCGTCGAAGCGGTGGCGCGGCTGAATCCCGACGTAGTAACCATGGACATCTACATGCCGCGGATGAACGGCCTGCTCGCCACCCGCCAGATCATGGAAACCCACCCGGTCCCCATCGTCGTGGTGAGCGGAAACCTTGACGCCGAGGAAGTCGCCTCGACCTTCCGCGCCATAGAGGCGGGAGCCGTCACCGCCTTGCCGCGCCCCCAGGGCCCCGGCCATCCGAACCACGAACGTGAAGGCAGGTCCTTCGTCCAGACCGTGAAGCTGATGGCTGAAGTCAAGGTGATAAAGCGGTGGCCCCGGCGCGATAAACCAGCCACCCTTCCCCTGTCACCATGCCAGGTGACGGTTCCGGCGCGGCTCAAGGCGGTGGCCATCGGCGCCTCGACCGGCGGGCCCATGGTTCTCCAGACCATTCTTGCCGGTCTGCGAAGGGATTTCCCGCTGCCGGTCCTCATCGTCCAGCACATGGCCACGGGCTTCATCAAGGGATTTGTCGAGTGGCTCAACCTCACCTCGGCCCTGCCGGTGCACATTGCCGGCAACGGCGACCGGCTCATCCCCGGCCACGCCTATGTGGCGCCGGACTGCTGCCACATGCTCGTGACCGAAGACGGCACCGCAATCGAGCTGCAGAACACCCCCCCGGAAAACGGTCTCCGGCCATCGGTCTCCGCCCTCTTCCGCTCCGTGACGCAGGCCTTTGGCGCCCAGTCGGTCGGCGTGCTCCTCACCGGCATGGGAAGCGACGGCGCCAAGGAACTGAAGCGTATGCGGGAGGTCGGAGCCGTCACCATCGTGCAGGACCGGGAAAGCTCAGTCATTCACGGAATGCCGGGCGAGGCCCTGAGACTGGAGGCAGCGACCCACACGCTCCCTCCCGACCGGATCGTGACCGCCCTTACCAGCCTGGCTATGGAGAAGTGACATGGGAGCAACCACAGAACAAAGCAACGGCACCATCCTCATCATCGAAGACAGCCCCACCCAGTCAGCGCAACTGCGCCACATCCTGGAATCGAACGGCTACCACGTCATTTCGGCCTGCAACGGCAGGGAGGCCCTGTCGCTCCTTTCCGGGCAGACACCTTCTCTTATCATCAGCGACGTCATCATGCCGGAAATCGACGGCTACGAGCTGTGCCGCAGGATCAAGGAGCGGGAAGATTCCGGGAACATACCCGTCATCCTCCTGACCTCCCTTTCCGACCCCCATGATGTCATCAGGGGGCTCGAATGCGGCGCCGACAATTTCATCACCAAGCCCTGCAACGAGAAGCACCTTCTCTCCCGTGTCAGCTACCTGCTGGAACCCCGGAAGATATGCCACGTTGAAGCGCGAGCAGGGCTGGAAATCCTCTTTGGAGGAGAACGCTACTGCATCACCGCGGACCGACGGCAGATCCTCGACCTCCTCCTCTGCACCTACGAAACCGCCATCCAGAAGAATGACGAACTGATCAGGGCGCAGGACGAACTGAGCCGACTCAACCAGCAACTCGAAATCGCAAATCGTGAGCTGGAGGCATTCAACTACACGGTTTCCCACGACCTCCGCTCCCCTCTGACAAACATCAGCGGCTACTGCCAGGTGCTTCAGGAACTCCACGGCGACACCCTTGACCCCACCTGCCAGGATTACATCCAGGAAATATATCGGGCGACCCTGCGGATGAACGACCTGATCGGCGACCTGATGGAATTTTCGCGGCTGAACCACCAGGAACTGCAGCGGCAGGAGGTGAATCTCAGCACCATGGCCCGAATCATTGCCGTGGAACTGAAATCGAAAGACAGGGAGCGCCGGGTCGAGTTCAGAATCGCCGATGGAATCGTCGGCAACGGGGACTCGCGGCTGCTGAACCTCGTGCTGGTGAATCTCCTGGGGAATGCCTGGAAGTACACCGGCAAAAAGGAGAACGCCGTGATTGAGTTCGGCGTCACAAATACGGAGGGGAAACAGGTCTACTTCGTCCGCGACAACGGAGCAGGCTTCGACATGGCCGAGGCCCACCGCCTTTTCGGAACCTTTCAGCGACTGCACAGCAAGCAGGAGTTCGAAGGAACCGGCATCGGCCTTGCCACGGTTCAACGCATCATCCAGCGGCATGGGGGAAGTATCCGGGGCGAGGGAGAGGTCGGAAAGGGAGCAACCTTTTACTTCACGCTGTAATTACTTCGTTCCCCCCGCCACCTTTTGCAGCACCTCCCAGCTCTTCAGGAGATCCAGGGCACGGACGAGCTGAAAATCCTTCTTCGCATCATCCTCCGGTCCAACGGCGTGCCTTGCGGATTGGCCCTTTTTCCCACTCTCCGCGTTCTTGTCAATCGGACCCTTTTCGGGAACCGCTTCCTTCCCTCCCCCCAGGTGATTGTCCAGATCCTTCTCGTGGAAGTCCTCCCGCCTGTCCTTGGTCACACTCTTCAGTTCGGCATTCTCCACGATGACGTCGGGGATGATTCCCCTGGCCTGGATGGAGCGCCCCTTGGGGGTGTAGTAGAGGGCCGTGGTAAGCTTGAGCCCGGCGCCGTCCTTCATGGGGATTACGGTCTGGACCGACCCCTTGCCGAAGCTGGGGGTCCCCATGATGACGGCCCGGCCATAGTCCTGCAGCGCCCCGGCCACAATCTCCGAGGCACTGGCGCTGCCGCTGTTGATGAGCACCACCAGGGGATACTGAGGTTCCTTCTCGCCGACGGTGGCGCTGAAACGCCGCTTGGCGAACTCCTCGCGCCCCTCGGTGTAGACGATGAGGCCATTGTCGAGCCGCTCACCCACGAAGCGGCCGGCCACCGCCACCGCCACCTCCAGAAGCCCTCCGGGATTGTTGCGCAGGTCGAGCACGAGCCCCTTGAGAGTACCGCCGTTCTCGGCCCGCAGGTTCCGCAGGGCATTGGCGAAATCCTCTCCGGTCCGCTCCTGGAAATGGCTGATCCGCACATAGCCGTACCCGGGCTCCAGGCTCCTGGCCTTGAGGCTCTTGGTCTGGATGATGTCCCGCACGAGGGGAAATACCCGGGGCTCCGTTTCGCCATTGCGCAGGATCGTGAGGGTCACCTTCGTCCCCCGCTCCCCCCGCATCCTTTTCACCGCCTGAACGATGGTGAGGTCGCGGGTGGGGGTGCCGTCGATCTTCCAGATATGATCTCCGGCCTTGACGCCGGCCCGCCAGGCGGGGGTGTCTTCAATGGGCGAAACAACCGTGAGCCTTCCCTCCTTCTGGGCAATCTCGATGCCCAGGCCGCCGAATGAGCCCGATATCTCCACCTTCATCTCCGAGAACGGCTCGGGAGGAAGATAGGCACTGTGGGGATCGAGGGCGGCGAGCATGCCGTTGACGGCCCCTTCCAGGAGCTTCTTCCGGTCCACCTTCTCCACGTAGTTCTCTTCCACCTGGCGGAGCACTTCGGCCAGGAGCTTCAGGGAGGCTCCCGTCTCACGGTCGGGAGAAGTCGCAGTAAGCCGCCAGAGGGTGGCGCCGCCGAATGCAAGGCATACGATCGTGGCCACGAGTCCCAGCGTGATTTTCGTTCTTGTCAACAGCATCGGATCTCCATCCGTCGGCGGCACCTGATGACAGCTGCGGCCGAAACCGGCGTAATGACCTCTACTGTAGTGCCCAGCCCCCGTCTTGTCAATCGCCGGGACCAGGGTCGGAAGTATCCGGCAATAGCCCGCCGAGGTCGCCATCCCCCAACGAATTCAGCCTGTTGTGCAATGGCCGGAATTATCAACGAATTCCTTGACAAATCAAGGCATTGTGCGTTTCAATAACTACAAAAATCTATCAGGGACTCTTTTTCCATGAAAAGCCGTTTCTACCGACCTCTTTCCCTGGCATGCATATCCCCCACCTACTTCCCCGACATCGCCCTCTTCGTCAGGAACAGCGGCAACTATATCCTGTACAAGAACCACGACCGGAAGTTCACAGAGGCCGACCAGCACCGGCTCGCACGGACCAACACCCAATTCCTCTACGTGAGAAGCGGCGACATGGACGTGGTGACCGAATACCTTGAACAGAACCTGGACACCCTCCTGGCGCGGGACGACATCGACAGCGGCGCCAAGGGGACCATCCTTTACCAGACCGCCGCCAACTATGTTACCGACGTCTTCGATGAACCGGGAAAGACCGCGGATATCATCCGCTGCCGGAACCTGATCCGCCACCTCATGAAATACGTGGCGGGGCATGAGGACGCCCTGAAGGCGCTCCAAGCCATAACATCCCAAAACTATTACATTTTCACCCACAGCGTACAGGTGGCCGCCCTGATGATGCTGGTCCACGACCGGCTCTTCAACCTGAACCAGGATGAAATGACCGATGTGGGGGTCGGCTCCCTCCTCCACGACGTGGGGCTGGTCTTTCTCTCCGGGAATCTCCTCGACACCCCCGAGGCCCTGACGGCAATCGAGTACCACAAGGTGAAGCAGCACGCCCAAAAGGGTTACGAGCACCTGAGCGCCGCAGGCACCCTGGGGGAGGTTTCGCTGACCATCGTGCGGCACCACCACGAAAAATACGACGGCAGCGGCTACCCCGCCGGCCTCAAGGGGGACGACATCCCCCGCAGCGCCCAGCTGGCGGCCCTCTGTGACACCTACTGCGCCATGACCACCAACCGCCCCAAGCACACCGCCCTCCCCGGCAAGGAAGCCCTCCGGATCATGGAAGACGAGGTGGGAAGCTCCTTCAGCCCGGAGATGTTCGAACGCTTTGCAGCCGTTGTTGAAAGAAAGGGGAAGGCCCGAAAGCTCTCTCTGATACCGTCACACACGGCGGCACCATGACTCTCCAAAACTAAGAGGCCCGCACTTGGCGGGCCTTTTTCGTTGAATGATCACATCTTCGGAAAGAACACGAAGAGCGACACTGCCAGGAGCGCCAGCACCCACATGCCGGCCGGCACCTCGCGCCCCCGGCCGGCTGCGGCCTTGAGGAGCGGATAGGTGAGGAGCCCCGTGCTCATGCCGACGCCGATGTTGTAGGTGAAGATCATGAGGACGATGGTGAGGAAGGCGGGAACCAGCTCGGTGAAGTCGTCGAATGCGATCCGCTTGACGGGCTCGATCATGAAGGAGCCGATGACGATGAGGGCGATGCCGTAGGCGTGGGAAGGGACGATGGTGAACAGCGGGGCGAAGAAGAGGGCCAGGAGGAAGAGCCCCGCAACGACGAGGGCCGTGAAGCCGGTGCGCCCCCCCTCCTCGATGCCGGCGGCCGACTCGATGTAGGCGCCGGTGGTGGTGGTCCCCAGAAGAGGCGCCACGGTGGTGGCCAGGGCGTCGGCCAGCATCGGCTTCTCGATCTCGGGGAGATTCCCGTTCTCGTCCAGGAGGTCGGCCCGCATGGAGAGGCCAATGAGGGTCCCCACCGTGTCCAGGAACGCCATGATGAAAATGGTGAGGACCACCGGGAAGAAACGGAGATCGAAGACGCTCCCGATATCCAGCTGGAAGAGGATCGGCGATATGTCGGGGGGGAGGCTCACGAACTCCTTCGGCATGGGGGTTACGCCAAAGGCGATGGAGAGGGTTGTGGTGGCCACGATGCCGATGACGATGGCCCCGCGGACCCGCCGCGTCATGAGGAAGACGGTAAGAAGGTAGCCGAAGACCGCCAGGAGCACCGACGGCGCGGCAATGTTCCCCATCTTCACCGGCGCCCCGGCAACCCCTAGGGTGACGAGGCCGGTCTCGTTGAGGCCGATGAAGGTTAGAAAGAGGCCTATCCCCACGGCAAAGGCGCACTTGAGGGAGAGGGGGATCGCCTCCGCCAGCCAGCTCCGGACCCTGAATACCGTAAGAATGGAAAAGACGATGCCGGCCACGAAGACCGCGCCCATGGCCGTCTGCCAGGTATAACCGAGGGTCTTCACCACCGTGAAGGCGACAAAGGCGTTCTCGCTCATGTAGGGGGCGATGGCGAAGGGACGGTTGGCCCACAGCGCCATGACCACGCAGCCGAAGACCGCGGCCAAGATGGTGGCCGTGGTCTGGGGCCCCCGGGGAATCCCCCCCGCCTCCAGGATGGCCGGGTTCACGATGATGATGTAGGCCATGGTCAGGAACGTGGTGATCCCGGCCACGGTCTCCTTTCGGAAGCTGGTACGGTAGTGGTCGAAACGGAAGAACGAAGCGACGGTTTTCATATATAAAAGGAACCCCGAACTATTCCCCTCACCCGGCCTAACGGCCACCCTCTCCCCGGGGGAGAGGGGCTGGGGGTGAGGGGTTTGAGCCACGTTTCAGTACCCTTTGAGGGCAAAAATTCCCGGTGCGTTCCGCCAGTACCCCTTGTAGTCCATGCCGAAGCCGAAGAGGTAGCGATCCGGCGTCCTGAGCCCCACGAATTCGGGGACCAGGTCGGGACGGGCCTTGCGGTCATGCTCCTTGTCGATCAGGACGGCCGTCAGCACCTCCTTCGCCTCCATGTCCCGGCACCAGTCGGCAATGGCGCCCAGGGTTTCCCCCTCGTCCAGGATGTCGTCAATGATGAGGACGGTGCGGTCCTTCAGCTCCTTGGTTGGCCGCACCTTCCAGTCGAGGACGGTGCCGTAGAGTCTGTGGCCGTAGCGGGTGGCGTGGAGGTACTCCGCCTCCAGGGGGAATTCCAGCTTTGGCAGGAGCTTGCCGGTGACAATGAGCCCCCCGTTCATGACGCAGAAGACGACGGGGTTGGTATCAGCCAGCCGTGCGGTGATCTCCCGCGCCATCCGGTCGATTGTCTCCTCAACCTGGGCGGCGGTGCAGAGGCAGTCGGCCTCCGCGTAGACCTGTTTTACCTCGTCGAGGGTAACGGACATGGGAACCTCCGGGCATTGAATTAGTGGAAATGAAAAAACCGTGTAAGAATAACTTATTGCCTTAATCGAGCCGAACAAATACTCACGAATTGTTCCGGATCACCTCAAGAAACGCCGTGCCGTAGCGCCCCAGCTTCTGCTCCCCTACCCCGTTCACCCGCAGGAGGTCGTCCATGGTTGCCGGTCGCAGGGTCGCCATCTCGACCAGGGTCGCGTCGCTGAAGATGACGTAGGGGGGGACCTGCTGCTCGTCGGCCAGCCCCTTGCGGAGAGCCCGCAGCTGCTGAAAGAGCCCCTCGTCCCCCTCGGCCAGCGATGCCACTGCACCCTTGCGCTTCGGCTCCTTTTTGGCCGGGGCCACCTTCACCCGGGGCTTCGCCAGGGTAAGGCTCTCCTCCCCCCGCAACAGGGGGCGGGCCGCCGGGGTCAGCTTCAGCACCGAGTAGTTGGCCAGGTCCTGCTCCAGGTACCCCCGGTGGATCAGCTGGCGGATGATGCTTCCCCACGCCTCGGCGGAGCGATCGGCGCCGATGCCGTAGGTGGAGAGGCGGTCGTGGCCCAACTGCTGGATGCGCTCGTTTTTCGATCCCCGCAGCACGTCGATCACGTGCCCCATGCCAAAGCGCTGCCCCACCCGGTAGACGCAGGAGAGAGCCTTGCGGGCGTCCTCGGTGGCGTCGAAGCTCTCGGGGGGATCGAGACAGAGGTCGCAGTTGCCGCAGGGCTCGGCAAGCCGCTCGCCGAAATAGCCCAGGAGCGCCTCCCGGCGGCAGGTGCCGGCCTCGGCGAACCCCACCATGGCGTTCAGCTTGTGGAGCTCGATACGCACCTGCTCCGGATTGTTGCCGGACTCGATGAGGGAACGGGAGACGGCGATGTCGCCGTAGCCGAAGAGAAGGAGGGCCTCGGCCGGTAACCCGTCCCGCCCGGCCCGGCCGGTCTCCTGGTAGTAGCTCTCGATGTTCTTGGGGAGGTCGTAGTGGACCACGAACCGGACGTTGGGCTTGTCGATCCCCATGCCGAAGGCGACGGTGGCCACCACGACGCGCACGTCATCCCGCAGGAACGCCTCCTGGACCCGGCTCCGCTCGCCGTCGGCCAGCCCCGCATGGTAGGCGGCCGCATCAATGCCGGCGTCCCGCAACTTGCCGGCCACCTCCTCCACCCGCTTGCGGGAGAGGGCGTAGACAATGCCGGCATCCTGGGGGCGGTTCCCCAGAAACGCCGTGAGCTGATGAAAGGGCTTCTGCTTATCGACGACGGTATACCGGATGTTCGGCCGGTCGAAGCCGGTGACGTAGACCTGGGCGTCCCGAAGCCCCAACCGCTCGATGATGTCGCTGCGGGTCTGGACGTCGGCGGTGGCGGTGAGGGCGATGACCGGCACGCCGGGGAAGAGCCCCCGCAGCCGCCCCAGCCCCACGTACTCGGGGCGGAAGTCGTGCCCCCACTGGGAGACGCAGTGGGCCTCGTCGATGGCGAAGAGGGCCAGAGGAATCTCCCGGAGCCGCTCCAGGAAGGCGTCGGTCATGAGCCGCTCCGGCGCCACATAGAGGAGGTCCAGTTCGCCCGCGTGGAGCCGGGCCAGGACCTGCCGGGCCTCCCGCTCGCCCATGGCGGAGTTGTAGGCGGCAGCCGCCACCCCGTTCTCCCGCAGCGTATCCACCTGGTCCTTCATGAGGGAGATGAGGGGAGAGACCACGATGCCGACGCCGGGACGGTGGATGGCCGGAATCTGGTAGCAGAGGGACTTCCCCCCGCCCGTCGGCATGAGGACAAAGGCATCGCCGCCGCCGATGAGGTGGGTGACGATCTCCTCCTGGAAGGGGCGGAAGGCGCGGTAGCCGAAGACGGTCCGGAGGGTGTCGAGGGGATTTTGGGCGATCACAGTTCCCTCAGCACCCGGAACCCCAGATAGACGTACTGCCCGTCCGGGGCGCCGCGCCCCCGGGCCGAGGAGCGGATATAGCGGGGCTTGCTCCCGAAGGATCCCCCCCGCTGGACTCGGCGGGTGTCGTCGCCGCCGAGCCAGGGGGAGCCGTCGGCGGGGGCTCCGGTGTAGCTGTCATGCCAGGTGTCGAGACACCACTCCCAGACGTTGCCTGCCGTATCGAAGAGACCATAGGGATTCGCGGCGAAGGAGCCCGCCGGCGCCCCCTTCTTGTTGTCCCATTTGCTGCCGCACCCCTTGCAGTTCGCCCGTTTTTCGCCGGCGGTTCCCCCCCACCAGAAGGGGGTATCCTTCCCCCCCCGGGCTGCGAACTCCCACTCAGCCTCGCTGGGGAGCCGGTACTTCTGCCCCGTCTGCTCCGACAGCCACTTGGCGTAGGCCGCGGCATCCTCCCAGCTGACGTTCATGACCGGCATCCGCCCCCGGCCCCATTCCCGGGAGAGGGGACCGAACCAGCGCCTGCCGTCCTTGGGCTTTTCCCGGCCGGTGGCATCGCAGAACCGGTCGTACTCCTCGAAGGTCACCTCGTACTTCCCCATGGCGAAGGGGCGGGCGATTGATACCCAGTGGACCGGCTTCTCGTCGGGGTCTCCCCCGCCGAAGATGGCCCCCATCCGGAACCGGCCGGCGGGGATGACCACCATCTCCGGACCGGAGGAGCCATTCTTCAGCCGGTCGCGGAAAACCGAGCCCGCCGTGGGGACTGGCGAAGAAACTTTTGATCCGGGTTTCACTTCGGCAGCCGCTGGCGATACAATAACAAGAAATGCCAGGAGCGCCGCTCCCGTGGCCAGACGGTAAGGATTCGTCATGTGCGGTACTCCTCTTATGCACTGAATGGGGAAAAAGGAAAGACTGGCCGCTGAAATACGAACCATGGCATTTTACGCGGCAGGAGTCCCGGAGGCAACGAATTTAACTCGTCTTCCCCCTAACCACCGAGGAACACAGCACTTGTAAAGCACACTTTTTTATGTTGTTTTTTAGGCACTTGCGTGTTAAAAAGTACAAATTATCATTATCGGGAGCACCGTGTACCAGCCCACTGAAATCACCCGCTATTTTCAGGTCCCGCGCCATGACCTCGCCTACCTGAAGTTCATCGTGGAAGCCTACGAAGGCCTTGCCACCCTCAGTACGGCTGACCGGAAAACCAGCACTGTCGTCATCACGTATTACAGTTATTTCACGGAAACATTGGACGCCCTCCTCAAATCGCTCGGCACTGAAATTGCTATTAAAGAGGTGTCAGCCACGGAGTTTTTCAGCCATGCTTGACGGAATGAACCTGAGTGTCATCCTGCGCCGCGCCCTCGCGGGAGGCGGTGAATTCGCGGATATATACTACGAGGAGGGCTCAAGCACCTCCATCATCTGCGAAGACGGAAAAATCGAAAAAGTCCTCGCCGGCACCGATCGGGGGGTGGGGATCAGGGTCATCTCGGACCTGCGCACCGCCTACGCCTACACCAACGAGGTGACCGAAACGGCCCTCCTGGCGCTGGCTGAGACCGTGAGCAGGGCGGTTAAGGGGGAGCCGTTCGACCGCGCCATCGACATGCGGACGAAGCTCGTTGGGCCGGGCTTCCCCATCGAGATTCCGCCAGATGGCGTATCTCTTCAGGACAAAGTTGCGCTCGTGAACCGGGGCGACGCGGCGGCACGCGGATTCGACAAAAGAATACGCCAGGTTACCGCCGTCTACCGCGATGGCGCCGTCAAAACCCAGATCGCTAACTCGCTTGGTGATTTCACGGAATCCCTCCGTACCGGCACCCTCTTCCTGACGCAAGTAGTGGCGGCGGACGGAGAGGTGATCCAGACGGGATACGAGCCCGTGGGGCGATTCATGGGTCACGAGATCTTCCGGGAGCGGAGCCCCGAGGAAGTTGCCTTGGCGGCCGCCCGGAGGGCCGTGATGATGCTCGGCGCCCGCAAGGCCCCCGGGGGGCTGATGCCGGTGGTCCTCTCCTCCGAGGCAGGGGGAACCATGGTCCACGAGGCCATCGGACACGGTCTCGAAGCAGACCTGGCCGGCAGCGGCATGTCGGTCTACACCGGGAAGGTGGGGGAGCAGGTGGCCTCGCCCCTGGTGACCGTCATTGACGACGCCACGATCCCCAACGCCCGGGGCTCCTTCTCCTTCGACGACGAAGGGACGCCGGCCCAGCGGACCGTGCTCGTGGAAAACGGCATCCTCAAGGGATACCTCTACGACCGGCTCTCGGCCATGAAGGACGGGTGCGCCTCCACCGGCAACGGCCGGCGGGAGGGATACCACGCAAAGCCCATCGTCCGGATGACCAACACCCTGATCGCGCCGGGGGAAAGCTCGCCGGAGGAGATCGTCCGGGGGGTCGGAAAGGGGCTCTTCGTCCGCAAGATGGGTGGCGGACAGGTGAACACGGTTAACGGAGATTTCGTCTTCGAGGTTTCCGAGGGTTACCTCATCGAAAACGGGGTGGTGACCGAACCGGTCCGGGGTGCGACCCTTACCGGCAATGGCCCCGACGTGCTGAAAAAGATCGTGAAGGTGGGAAGCGACCTGGGCTTCGGCATCGGCACCTGCGGCAAAGACGGCCAGGGGGTGCCGGTGTCCGATGCCCAGCCGACGCTTCTCATCGAGGAAATAACCGTGGGCGGAGCCGCCTGACCTTTGGAAGAAACGGGACAACTATCGTGCACCATGCTGAACTGACTACAATCCAGCCGGTGGAGCTGCTTGAGGTACTCAAGTCGTACCCCTTCCTCGCGCCCTATCAGCTTACCTTCTGCGCCGAGACAGAAGGGGGAATGCCGCTCTACCGGTCCCTCTTCCCCGTCTGCGAGACCATCGCCCAGAGCCTCCTCTGCGGCAAGGCCTGCCAGACGGCCGTGGAGGATGCAGTCCAGAGGGCCATGGGCGAAAACAGGGCGGTGGTCTTCCGGTGCCAGATGGGACTCCTCAATTTTGCCGTGCCGCTCCGGGGGAGGGACATCCCCTTCACCTGCCTCATCGGCGGCGGGGTCAGGGAAAAAGATGTCGACCTGGCCCCCATGGAATCCCTCGCCCAGACAGACAGCGTGGACGCCATTGCCCTTCTGGAGGAACTGGAAAACCTCGTCGCCGTCACCGAGGAGGAGGTGACTGAAACTGCCCGCAAGGTTCACGAACTGCTCCCGACACTGCTCGGCCGGAACATCCACACCCTCGTCTTCGAAAATACCATGCGGCGGCTCGCCTCCATCTCCGGGGTTGCCGGCGGCATCGACGCGGCAAAGACCGCCGACGAAGTCCTGGGTCTGTTGAGCGAGACCCTCGGCATTCTCTTCGATATCGGCCGGATCGCCATGCTCTCCCCCGAAGGAAACAGCACATTCTCCATGAAGGGGCTCTGGGGGATGGAGCCCGACCTGGGGACCATGCCGGCGGCACGGGCGTTGTCGATCTTTCCCCGCAACAGGAAAGAAAACGTCGTCGCCCTCGACGATGAGTGCCGGACCATCTTCCCTGAAATCGCCGCCAATAAGGGGTTGTGCATCCGCTTCGCCTCCAACAGTGATTTTCTCGGCATCATGGTTCTCTTCGATGCGGCCATCACCCGCCGGGACAAGCTCCTCGTGCAACTGGTCGCCGACCGGGCCTCGGCGAAACTCCTGCGCCTGCAGGAGGAGGAAAAGCACTCCGCCGACAATGCCCAGGCAACCAAGCTCATGACCATGTTCACCGCCCTCTCCCGGGCCGCCTCCAAGGAAGAGCTCAACGAGCGGATCCTCGCCATGGCGGCCGACCTGGCGGATGCCTCCTGCGGCTCCCTCATGTTCATCGACGAAAACGGCGAGAACCTCAAAATCGAGGCGGCCCTCGGCATGAACATGCAGTTGGCCCAGAGCATGGTGGTCCAGGTGGGAAGCGGCATCGCCGGCAAGGTGGCGGCCAGCGGCCATCCCCTCCTTGTGAACGACATCGAGAAGGACAAGCGGATCGGCATCCCCAATCGTCCCCGTTTCAAGACAAAGTCATTCGTCAGCATCCCCATCAAGCTCAGGGAGAGCGTCGCCGGCGTCCTGAACCTGTCGGACAAGAAGAACCAGGGGATTTTCACCGAGGACGACCTGAATCTGCTCATCACCTTCGCCGACCATGCCTCCATCATGATCGAGCGGGCCCTGTCCATCGAGCGGGCAGACTTCCTGGAACAGCTGTCAATCACCGACCCGCTGACCGGCCTCTACAACCGCCGCTTCCTCAAGCGCCGCATGGAAGAGGAACTGGCCCGGAGCATCCGGCAAAATCTCTCCCTCACCGTGATGCTCATCGACCTGGACAACTTCAAGATCTACAACGACCTCTGCGGCCACCTGGCCGGCGACCGGGCACTGAAGAAAATGGCACGGATACTCTCCGACACCGCCCGGCAGATGGACGTGGTAACCCGATACGGCGGAGAGGAGTTCTGCATCATCCTTCCCGGGACCTCCAAGAAGGAATCGCTCTTCGTGGCCGAGCGGATTCGGCGCGAGATCGAAGGGGAGGAGTTTTCCCACGAGGAGAACCTCCCCCAGGGGCGCCTCACCGCCAGCATCGGCGTTTCCTCCTTCCCCGAGGACGGCAACACCGAGGCAGTACTCGTCAAGGCCGCCGACGTGGCCCTCTACCGCGCCAAATCGGAGGGACGCAACCGGGTGGTTATCTCCGGCCCACCGCCGGCCGAGGAGGAACAGGGCACGCGGCTCAAGACCGTCACTAATCTGCCATGACAAAGGCCGCCCGATGACTCGGACGGCCTTTTTATCTGCCCTCAACCTGTTCTAGTTCCCCTCACCCGGCCTTCGGCCACCCTCTCTCCAGGGAAGAGGGGCGGGGTGAGGGGAAGAATCCAGCCTACCCCACCACGGAAGCCTTGGTAATAAATACCGGCTCCACCGGCACGTCGGAGTGGCCGGCCTTGTTGCCGGTCTTCACCTGGGCGATGGCATCCACCACATCCATCCCCTCCACGACCTGGCCGAACACGGCATAGCCGAACATGTCCGGGGTTTTCCCCTTGTGATCGAGGAAGGCGTTATCCACAAGGTTGATGAAGAACTGCGAAGTGGCGCTGTCCACCACGGCGGTCCGGGCCATGGCCAAGGTCCCCCGACTATTCTTGAGACCGTTGGTTGCCTCGTTCTTGATGGCGAACTTGAATTTTTTCTGCTGCATATTCTCGTCGAGGCCACCCCCCTGGATCATGAAATTCTTGATGACCCGGTGGAAGACGAGGCCGTCATAGAACCCCTCGTTCACATAGGAGAGGAAGTTGCGGACGGTGATGGGGGCCTTGTCCTTGAACAGTTCGACGGTGATGTTCCCTTGGGATGTCTCGATGACGACGCGGGGATTGGTTTCTTCGCCCATGGCGTGCTCCTTTCTCGATGAAAAATCGCTCTCTTGTACCACAAAAGCCGTGGCAGGAGAACCGTTTTCTGAATCACCCTGCCCACTTGCAACTTCCTTTGATGGGGATATGCTTGTGACGTTTCCGTCGTCATTCAATCTCACCAGGAGGTTCCCATGAACCGCATAACGGTACTAGTGACAGCAATCCTCGCCACCTCGCTCTTTGCGGGCACTGCCTGCGCCGCCCCCGAAAAAGCCGACGACATGACCAAGGCCACGGAACTCATGGTCCAGCACCACAAGGGGATGGTCCGCACCGCTCCCGAGGTGGCCAAGGTGGGGGAGCAGGCTCCACCATTTACCCTCGATGCGGTGGTGGACAAGGACTTCAAGAAGGTGAGCCTGGGCGACTACCGGGGGAAGTGGGTGGTCCTCTTCTTCTACCCGGCCGACTTCACCTTTGTCTGTCCCACGGAGATCACCGGCTTCAACAAGGCCATGGACCGGTTCACGGAACTCAATGCCCAACTCCTCGGCGCCTCCGTGGACAGCAAGTACTCCCACCTGGCCTGGATCAAGCGGGGTGACCTGGGTGACCTGAAATACCCTCTCCTGGCAGACAACAAGAAAGAGGCAACGGCCCGCTACGGCATCCTCGACGAAAAGGAAGGGGTGGCCCTGCGCGGCCTCTTCATCATCGACCCCAACGGTGTCCTCCAGTACCAGGTGGTGAACAACCTCTCGGTGGGACGGAGCGTGGATGAGACCCTGCGGGTGCTAGAGGCGCTCCAGACCGGCGAGCTCTGCCCCCTGGGGTGGAAACCGGGGGAGAAGACGATCAAGTAGGCATCCGAAAAAAAAAAGACACTGGGACACACGAGAGAACGTCGACGACCTACGACTACGGTAGAGCAAGGAGCATGGCTTGTTGGCAAGCTGCTCTGTGAGGTACGTTTCAAGGACTCTTTGTGCCTCTGTGTCTTGTGTTTAGCTGCCTTTTTTCGGCTTGATCCCCACCCCGTACACCACCGTATAGGTGGCCGGAATCCCCCGCGCCCCGCCGTACCGCTCCCCGTAGACCCGCATCATCTCCACCATGACCCGCCGCTCCGCGAGGCCCCGGCCCCGGAGCGGCGAGGCGTTGCCGGCGCCGACCCGCTTCACGGAGCGGAGGAAGGCCGGCACGTCCGGGTGCCACTCCACCTCATCCTCGACGCAGAGGCGCCTCACCCCGAAGCCGGTCCGCGCCAGGGCCGCTCTGGCCTCGGCTTCGGTGAAAAAGCGCTGGGTCCGGTCCTCGTCCTCGCGCCCCACGGCAGCCAGGGCAGACCGGTAGGAACTCTTCAGTTCGTGGAAGGTGCCGTGGCCGAAGAGGGCGAAGGCGAAGAGCCCTCCGGGGGCCAGCACCCGCCACGCCTCGGCAAAGGCGGCATCGAGGGTGGTGAGCCACTGGAAGGTGGAGGTGGAGACGACGCAGTCGAAGGAGGCGTCGGCAAAGGGGAGGTGTTCCGCATCGGCCACGGCCACCACTGCCCGGGAGTCGAGGCGTTGTCGCGCCGTTGCGGCCATGCCGGGGGCCAGGTCGACGCAGGAGAGAAGCGCCGCGGGGTGACGGTCGGCAAGCTGACGGGCTAGGAGTCCGGTGCCCGCCCCCACGTCGAGGATCCGGGCGGGAGAGCCCTCCCCGTCGTCCAAGATCTGGAGAAAACGTTCCACGACCCGTTTCTGGACGGCGGCATGGGCGTCGTACTCCAGGGCCTGCCGGTGGAAGGAATGTCTCACCCTGCGGCGGTCAATCACGGTCGCTCACCTCCGCAAGAAAGCGGCTCAGCTCCCGGTTGAACAGCTCTGAGCGCGAGAGGAACGGGGCATGCCCTGTCCCCTCCAGGGAGAGGAAGCGGGCGCCGGGAATCCCCTCGGCCAGGTACCGGCCAGCACCGGGGGGACAGATGGCGTCCCGGTCGCCATGGATGACGAGGGTCGGCGCGGCGATAGCGGGCAGGAGATTGCGGTGGTCGCCGCCGGCGAGGGTGGCGAGGCATGCCTGCACCGCCTCGGGATCGGGGAGGGGCCGGGGAATCACGATCTCCCGGACGATGCGCTGATACTGGTCGTGGGACAACTCCCCCTCCGCGAACATCTGCCGGAAAAAGTCCCCAAGGGTGGCGTCATAGGCCCGCTTCAGCCGCAGGCCGAGCCCCCGCGCCTCATGTGCCGGCAGGCCGTGGGGCCAGCCATCGGCGGCAGTGAACTTGGGAGTGCCGGCCACGAGCACCAGGGCAGCAACGCGGTTGCCCAGGAGCGGAACGGCCTCCAGGGCAACCTGTGCCCCCAGGGACCACCCCACAAGCCCGGCGCGCTCAATGCCCAACCGGTCGAAGAGGGCCACCAGGTCCGCGGCAAAGTCTCCAAAGGCGTAGCCGGGAGCGGCGGACGATTTCCCGTGCCCCCGAAGGTCCAACGTAATGAGGCGAAAGCGGTCCGCCAGGGGCTTCTGGAAGGCCCAGACCTTCCCGGACATGGCCCAGCCATGGACGAAGACAAGGGGAAAGCCCGAACCTTCGTCCCCATAGTGAATCGTTACCTTGTCGGCGGTTTCCATGGAGGGCATCGGTCAGATTACCCCCATCCCTTTGCCGATTTTCACCATGAGCGCCATTGCCCGTGCAAGATCCTCCTCCCCGTGGGTGGCCATGAGGGTGCAGCGGAGCCGACAGGTCCCGGCGGGCACCGTGGGAGGACGTATCCCCTGGGCAAAGATCCCTGCCTCCAGGAGCCGGGCCGTGAAGGCCATGGTCTCTTCGGCTCCCCCCACGAAGAGGGGGACGATCTGGGTCTCGCTCCCCATGGTGTCGAAACCGGCGGCGCGCAGCCCGTCCCGGAAAAAGGCGGTGTTGCGGGAAAGCCGCTCCCGGAGCGCAGCTCCCTCGGGTGAGTCGATCAAATCGACGGCGGCCAGGGAAGCGGCCAGGACTGCCGGGGGGAGCGACGTGGAGAAGATGAAACTGCGGGCCTTGTTCGCCAGGTAATCGATCACTTCCTCCGAAGCCGCGGCGTAGGCGCCGAAGCTGCCGAGGGCCTTGCCGAGGGTCCCCATGTGGATGTCGATCTCCGCCATCACCCCCTGAAGCTCGGCGCTCCCTCGGCCGGTCGCGCCCAGGACGCCGGTTCCGTGGGCATCGTCCACCATGAGAAGGGCGCCGAATTCCCGCTTGAGGGCCGCCAGTTCCCGCAGCGGCGCCATGTCGCCGTCCATGCTGAAGACCCCGTCGGTTACGATGAGCCGCCGGCCGGCAGTCTGATGCCGCTCCAGGAGCCGCCGCAGGGCAGCCGTGTCGTTGTGGGGATAGCGGACCATGGTGGCCCGGGAGAGGAGGCTGCCGTCCACGATGCTCGCGTGGTTGAGCCGGTCGGAGAAGACCACGTCCCCCTTCCCCACAAGGGCCGGAATGATGCCGCTGTTGGCGGCGTAGCCCGAGTTGAAGACCAGGGCCGCGCCAGTCCCCTTGAAGCGGGCGATCCGCTCTTCGAGGAGGTGGTGGAGTTCCATGGTGCCCGAGACGAGACGCGATGCGCCGCTGGAGGTGCCGTAGCGCTCCACGGCCCGCATCGACGCCTCCGCCAGGCGGGGATTGTCGGCAAGCCCCAGGTAGTTGTTGGAGCAGAGGAGGAGCGCCTCCTTCCCGTCCACAACGACCCTGCTCCCCTGGCTCCCGGCGATGCGGCGCATCCTCCGGTGAAGCCCCTGGGCCTTCAGCATCTCCAGTTCTTCGGCAAAGCTCTTCGGCACGGGTTCTCCTTTCATCGGCGCTCCGTTTGTAGCACATTCACCTTCTATTCGTCAACCAAGCCAGGCATCAAGGTTGACAATAAGCGACCGTTTACTTGACAGGGGTCCGCGTGGTATAAGGGGTCATTACTTCGAATGAATTTTGCTTTCCGAATGGAATTTCCTTGAAAAGAGCCAACCTTTCCCGCCGCTTCGTCATCCCCGATATTCACGGCTGCGCCCTGACCCTGGACCGGCTCATCCGGCAGGTCATCCACCTGAAGCGCCACGACGAGCTCTATCTCCTGGGGGACTACATCGACCGGGGCCCCCGCAGCAGGGACGTCCTCGACATCCTCATGGGACTCACCCTGAAGGGGTACCGGGTCTTCCCCGTGCGGGGAAACCACGAGGAGATGCTCCTGGAGAGCTGCGGCGACCGCGACATGTTCCGGATGTGGTTCGAAAACGGCGGCCGCGCCACCCTCGACAGTTTCGGCGTGGAGGATGCCTGCGAGATCCCTCTCTCCTACCGCCGCTTCATGGCCGAGATGCCCTACTATCGCATTCTTCCCGACTTCGTGTTGCTCCACGCGAGTCTCAACTTCGCCATCCCCTCCCCCTTTGTCGACACCGAGGCAATGCTCTGGAGCCGATCCCTGGAGGTCCGCAAGGAGATGATCGGTGGCCGGCGCGTCATCGGCGGCCACACCCCCATGAGCCGCTCAGAGATTCTCCGGGGGCTCTCCACCGACCGTATCGTCCTGGACAACGGCTGCGTCTACCGGGAGCGGGCCGGCATGGGGTGCCTGGCCGCCCTGGAGCTCGATTCCATGACCATCTCTTTTCAGGAAAATATTGATTAAACCCTCTAAAGTTTTCTCGTTTTTTTCCGATATGCTTGCTTAGGACCCATCAACCAGGAGCCTTTGCAGCGTGCATGCTCTTTCAATGAAAAACCTGACCATTTTCCTTATTCCCGCTGCGTTTCTCACGGCCACCATCTGGTTCTTCCCCCAGGTGGCTGCGCTGCCGCCGGGACGGTTGGAGCTTCTCCCCTTCACCCCCTATCTGACCATGGCTTTGGGCATGATGCTCTCGTTCCATTTTCACCGGGGGAGGGCATTTTTCGTTTTTCTCGTGCTGATTGCCGTTTACTGGAGCTTCCGGGGACACCTGACCGGCGCGCCGACCGGAATCACGGCCTCAGTCCTGTTTCAGTTCGTTTGCGTTCTTGTCCCCCTGAACATCGCACTCTTTTCCCTCATGCGCGAGCGGGGGATCATGACCGTTGCCGGCCGGCTCCGCTTTGCCTTCCTGGCGTGCCAGGCGCTCTTCGTCGGGTGGGCCATGGAACCGGGGCACGTGGCCGTCCAGCAATTCCTCTCCTGCCGGTTCACGGAAAACCGTCTGTTCGCCGGGCTCCAACTCCCCCAACCGGCCCTGCCGGTAATCGTCCTCGGGGCCATCGTGGTAATCGCCCGGGCCGCCAGGCGCCAATCCCCCATCGACGCGAGCCTTCTGGGGGTCATGGCGGCCTTCGTGGTGGCTTGCAACGGCATCGGGACAGAGTTCGTCACGCCGGTCTTCATGACTGCCGCCGCGGCCATCCTCACCCTTGGGGTTTTGAAGGACTCCTACAACATGGCCTTCAGGGACGAACTGACCGGCCTCCCCTCCCGCCGCGCCCTCAACGAGCAGCTGACGTGGCTCGGGCGGCGCTACACCGTGGCCATGGTGGATGTGGACCACTTCAAGAGGTTCAACGACACCTACGGCCACGACGTGGGTGACCAGGTGCTGCGGATGGTGGCTTCGAAGCTGCGTGGCGTTGGGGGTGGCGGAAAGGCCTACCGTTACGGCGGAGAAGAGTTCACCATCCTCTTCCACCGCAAGGAACGGGAGGAGGTACTCGCCTCCCTGGAAGAACTGCGCCGGACCATTGCCGACTACCAGATGCGCCTGCGGGGCAACGACCGCCCAAGCTCGTCCCGGGAGGGTAAAAAGCTCCGCTACGGCTCCGGCCGCGGGAATGGCACCGTCTCCGTAACCGTCAGCATCGGCGTTGCCGAAAGCAGCGCCGACCGTCGCCGTCCCGCCGACGTCATCAAGGCGGCCGACCAGGCCCTCTACCGGGCCAAGGGTGGCGGCCGCAACCGGGTCTGCACCTGACGGACCCCCCAGTCTCTATCCCTTTCCTTCTCATCTTCCCCCCATTGCATTCCCGCCCCTCCCCGCTATACTTTTTCCGGTAATCATCACACGCCGGAGAGCCACGCGCGCGACGGCAGAGACACGGCGCCACAGGGGCCAGGGAGGGGATACCATGAAAATCCGACTGATTTCACTCATCACGCTTGCGGCATTCACGTTGGGCGGCGTCACGGGGTGCGGCACCATCCCGAAGGAGCACGAGGGGACTGCAAAAGGGGCCGGCTACGGCGGCGCAGCCGGCGCCCTTGCCGGCGCGCTGCTGGCCGGAGAGGGTTCACGGACCAAGGGAGCCGTTCTCGGCGGTCTGGCCGGAGCCCTCATCGGCGGCGTCATCGGCAACTACACCATCGACAAGAAGCTCACCGCCGAGGAGACCGCCGCCAAGTACAACGTCCAACCCTCATCGGGGACCATGGTCCGTCTCGAAAACGTGACCACCACCCCCTCAAGCGTCAATCCGGGAGACCGGGTAGAGGTCCAGACCACCTATGCGCTCCTCACCCCATCCACCACCGAGCAGGTGGGGTTAACCGAGTCCGTCGAGATCTACCACGGGGGTGAACTCGTCGGGAATCCCGAGGCCATGGTCACCCACAGCGGCGGCACCTATACCTTCACCATCCCCATCGTCCTCCCCAAGGATGCGAAAGCGGGGAGCTACCGGGTGATCTCCACGGTCAAGACTGCGACGGCAAAGGACAGCCGCGAAACCAGCTTCACGGTGCGGTAGCCTGCTGCCCCATCCATGGAGGGAGGGAAAAAGCATGATCGCTCTGACTGTCAACGGCACGCGGCACCAGGTGGACGTTCCCCCCGACACGCCGCTTCTCTGGGTGATCCGGGAGGTTATCGGCCTCACGGGAACCAAATTCGGCTGCGGCATGTCCCTCTGCGGCGCCTGCACCGTCCACGTGGAGGGGCGGGCGATCCGCTCCTGCGTCACCCCCGTGTCGGCCGTGGCCGGCAAGGAGATAACCACCATCGAGGGGATTCCCGAGTCTCACCCGGTGAAACAGGCGTGGATCGCCGATGACGTCCCCCAGTGCGGCTGGTGCCAGCCGGGACAGATCATGGCTGCCACGGCCCTTCTGGCGACCAACCCCAAGCCCGACGATGCCGCCATTGACGAGGCCATGGAGGGAATCCTCTGCCGATGCGGCACCTACCAGCGCATCCGCCGGGCAATCCACCGGGCCGTCGGCACGCCGACGAAAGGGGGTGCGTCATGAGCGGAATCGTCATCGTGAGCCGTCGCGATTTCCTGAAGGCAGGCATCGTTCTGGGAGGCGGGCTGATCATAGGGGTCCACCTGCCGGGAGGAACCGCCGCCGGCATGGAGCCCCCCCGCGAGACCTTCGCTCCCAACGCCTTCATCCGGATCGGCACCGACGATTCGGTGACGGTGATCGTCAACAAGTCGGAGATGGGCCAGGGGGTCTATACCGCGCTCCCCATGATCGTTGCCGAGGAACTGGAGGTGGATCCGGCCACCATACGGGTTGAGGCGGCGCCGGTGGCGCCCGCTTACAATCACGCCGAGTGGGGAATCCAGGTTACCGGCGGCAGTTCGAGCGTGCGGTCCGAATGGGACCGTCTCGCTAAGGCAGGGGCATCGGCCCGAATGATGCTCGTGGCTGCCGCGGCCGAAGCCTGGAAGGTGAAGCCTGGCCAGTGTCGGGCCGAAAAGGGATTTGTCCTCCACCAGGCCAGCGGCAGGCGCCTCTCCTACGGGAAACTGGCTGAACGGGCCGCCCGGCTGAAGCCCCCGGCGGAGGTGCAGCTCAAGTCACCCAAGGATTACAGCGTCATCGGCCGGCCGGTCAGGCGGCTCGACACTCCTGCCAAGGTGAACGGCACTGCCCTCTTCGGCCTCGATGTCGCCATACCCGGCATGCTCACCGCCGTGGTGGCGCGGCCGCCGGTATTCGGCGCCAAGGCCATGAAGATTCACCATGACAAGGCGGAAAAGGTGCCAGGAGTAAAGAGGGTGGTCCCCATCGACGCGGGGGTGGCGGTCATTGCCGAGAGTTTCCCGGCTGCCGTCAGGGGACGGGAGGCCCTGGAAATCGAATGGAACGAAGGACCCCTAGCGGGCCTCGACAGCGGCCGCCAGCGGGAGGAGTACGCGGAGATGGCGAAACGCCCCGGAGCCGTGGCTGCCCGCCGGGGTGACCCGGATACCGCCCTGAAGCAGGCGGTAAAGCGGATCGACGCGGTCTACGAACTTCCCTACCTGGTCCACGCCCCCCTGGAGCCCCTGAACTGCGTGGCGAGGGTGGAACCCGACCGCTGCGACATCTGGACCGGCACCCAGATGCAGACCGGAGACCGGAATGCGGCGGCAAAAATCACCGGCCTTCCCCCCGAGAAGATAACCCTCCGCACCCTGTTCCTGGGGGGAGGGTTCGGAAGGCGGGCGGTTCCCGATTCCCACTTCGTCCGGGAAGCGGTGCAGGCATCCAAGGCCATGGGCAAGCCGGTGAAGGTGGTCTGGACCCGGGACGACGACATCCATGGCGGCTGGTACCGCCCCACTTTCTACAACGAGCTCGCCGCCGGCCTTGACGCCGCCGGAATGCCCGCTGCCTGGAAGCATCGGATCGTGTGCCAGTCCATCGCCATCGGCACCCCCTTCGAGAAGGGGATGGTGAAAAACGGCGTCGACGACACCTCCGTGGAGGGGGCTGCCGATTCACCCTACGCGGTGCCAAACTTCCTCTGCGACTACCACATGGCGCCGGCCGGGGTGCCGGTCCTCTGGTGGCGGTCGGTGGGGCATTCGGCCACCGCCTTCGTGAAGGAGAGCTTCATCGACGAGCTGGCCCACCTGGCGGAGAAGGACCCCTATCAGTACCGCCGGCAGCTACTAAAGAAACATCCGCGGCTCGTGGGAGCCCTGGACCTGGCTGTGGAGAAGGCCGGGTGGGGGAAAGCGCTTCCCGAGGGGCGGGGACGGGGAATCGCCGTCCATGAGTCCTTCGGGAGCATCGTGGCCCAGGTGGCCGAGGTATCGGTGGGAACGAAGGGAGAAATCAGGGTGCACCGGGTCGTCTGCGCCGTGGATTGCGGCCGGTTCGTGAACCCCGGCATCATCGAAGCGCAGATGGAGTCGGGGATCGCCTTCGGCCTCTCGGCGGCCCTTCACGGGGCCATCACCTTCAAGAACGGCCGGGTGGAACAGTCCAACTACCATGACTACCCCATCATCCGGATGAACGAGATGCCCCGGGTGGAGACCCACATTGTCCGAAGCGGGGAAAAGCCGGGAGGAATCGGCGAGCCGGGAGTCCCGCCGGTGGCCCCTGCCGTGGCGAACGCCCTGTTTGCCCTCACCGGCGCCCGCCTGCGGACCCTGCCGATGACGCAGGAACGGGTTCTGGCTGCAACGGGCAAAGCATGAACGTCGCCGCGATCCTTCTGGCTGCCGGCAAGTCGCAACGGATGGGGCTCTGCAAGCAACTCCTGCAGCTTGCCGACCGCCCCGCCGTGGCCCATTGCCTCGACACCCTCACCGCCGTCGGCTTGAAGGAGATCGTGGCCGTGGTCAGCCCCGGTGGAGACGAGGTTGCCGCGGCCGTCTCCCGCTATCCCGTCGTGGTGGTCGCTAATGAATCAGACTCCTGCGACATGGCCGACTCGGTCAGAACGGGCCTTGCCCGGCTGATATCGGGTCCGACGGGAGTTCTCGTGGCCCTGGCCGACCATCCCCTTGTCAGGCCCGACACGGTACAGGCCCTCGTGAACCGCCACGGAGAGGAGCCGGACGCCATCCTCATTCCGATCCACGACGGCGCGAAGGGGCACCCGACCCTCTTCCCCGCCGCCATCCTCCAGGAGATTGGCCAGGTGGCCACCCTGCGCGATGTCATCGGACGGCACCGCGACAAGGTTCGGCTGGTGCCGGTGGCCGACGAGGGGGTGGTCATGGACATGGATGTGTGGGAGGACTACCTGGCGGTGGCGGAGCGGCTCAATCCGCCCGGATGAGTTTCAGGGCGTGCCATTTACGGGCAACAAAAAAGCGGGACCCGGCAGCGCAGTGCGCCGGCATCCCGCTTTTTGTCGTGTGACATCGGGAGAACGTCAGTCGTAGTCGTATTCCCGCCCCCATCGGTCGGTGAACGTCAGGCGGCGAAGCCTGTTCTGGGACATAACCTCGTCGGTGATGGTATCCGCCTCCTCCGTGCTGAACCCGACGCTGGGCCTCACCCCCATCCAGTGGGAGGCATCAGTCGTGGGGCTGTCCAGGGGGCGCGGCACCGGCGGCCCCGGCTTGTATTTGCCGTTCAGGAACAAGGCCGCCTCGTACTGGCGCGGCCGTTTCACGAGGCGCACGTCGACGAGGAATCCGTTTTTGGTTTCTTTGGACAGGATCGAGTCCAACACATCCATATCCCGCGGTACATCTGAAAATTCTGGCATACCTTCCCCCACCGTTCCGGTTGATTGACCGGGAAGCCGTTGCTTTCCCTGGTTAACTATATCGGATTACAGCGCATATTCTTGAGAAGAAATTCGCTCATTTCCCTGTCCACGGTGAGAATATGAGACGTGAGCCAGTCGATGAGGGTCTGGTTGACCCTGAGGACGAAGTCCCGACTCGGGGCCGCGGCGGCCACTTCTTCCACAAACCGGTTGATTCGCCGCATGAATTCTTCGTGCTCGGCCCGGTGTTTCTCGTAGCCGGGATAGCCGTACTCTTGCTGGAGCTTCTCCTCGGCGGCAAAATGGGCCACCACGTACTGGTCGAGGAAGCAGAGCATGGTCACCACCTCTTCCCGCTCCCTCCCGGCCACGCATGCGTCCAGGAGCTTCTCCAGTTGCTCGAACAGTGCCTTGTGCTGGTTGTCAATTTCATCGATCCCCACGGTCAAATCATCGGTCCACATGCAGCTCTCCCTGAATTGAAATGTAGAACTTGGTTCACGCCGCCACGACATCAGCAGATGTCATCGCCGTTCGAGCATCACGAAACCGGCTGCGGGAACCGTCACCTGTATCGCCTGAACGGCATCGTTGATCCGCTGGACAGCGGTTGTTCCGCGCACCTGCCCCGGATCGGTGGAGTAGCGGTAGGCAAAACGGTCCCCCTCCCGATGGAGGCTCCCGTCCACCAGCACCCAGGCGGTGCGGGGGGAGTCGGCATCGGTGTTGATGGCAAGAACCATCTCTTCGGTGTCAAAGATGCGGGACCACGGGACCACCGAGCGAATCTCTCCCCCGATGACATAGGGAAGCCCGAAGGTGATCCCATCCCCCGAAATCTCCCGCAGGTACTGGCGTCCGCGCCTCAGGGGGAGCTTCTCCCGGCGCAGCGCGAGTATCTTCGCGAACTCACGGTAGACCGGATTTTCCTCGTCAAAAAAGTGGACCCCCCGGGTGCGGAACGCGCCGAAGGGACCGCCGAACATGCACTCACGCAGATATCGGTCATCGCCCCCCTCGCCGTCAAAGGCCTGCTCGGTGCCGTAGTAGATGCAGGGGATGCCGAGGGTAGTGGTGTTCAATGCCAGGGCGTTCAGCACGAGCCGGCGCCACTTGGGATCGCCGGCGCAGAAGCGCTCTTTCTTGGCTCCCCGGCAGACCTGGTCGTGGTCGTCGATGACCGTCACCACCTTGTCCCGGAACCAGACGTGGGACTCCTTGCGGACAAGGAGGGAGTTGCGGAAGAGGCCGAAGTAGTCGGCAGGGTTCGCCCTCCCCTTCACCAGGCCTTCGAGCCGCAGCGGGATATCGTCCACGCCGAGGGCCGCGTTGAGGCCGGTGGTCCCCAGGGTTTCGAAGGCATTGGCCCGACCGCCGGTGATCTCGCCAATGAGATAGAAGTTCTCCTTGCCGATGACCTTGGCAAACTCGTGGATCACCGAGGCGAAGAACCGGGTCGCCCCGGCCCCCATATGCTTCACCGTATCGATGCGGTAGCCGTCCACGTCGGAGAGGGCGATCCAGTACTTGTAGACCTCGCAGAGGGCCAGGAGCGCCGGCGACGGGCGGAAGGAATCGACCTCGCCGTCCCCCAGATGGATATCCTTCAGGTCGAAGAAGTCACCGTCCAGGTATTCGTGGTAGCTGTCCCAATCCCGGATGTGGCCCATGCGGGTATAGGCGTTGGCAGCTTGAAGCTCCCGGGGCCAGACCGCGCCATTGGGCCAGGCGTCGGGATGGGCCTTGGCGTCGATGGGGCCGAAGGGGAGATTCGGCGTGCCGTCGGCGGAGCGGAACCCCGTCACCGGGTAGACGGTGGCGCCGTCATAGGGGGTGTAGCCCCGGTTGTAGGCAAAGATGTTGCCGGCATGGTTCAGGATGATATCGAGGATGACGTAGATGCCGTTGGCATGGGCAACACGGACCAGTTCCCGCAGGTCGTCGGCAGTGCCGAAATGGGGGTCCACGTCGAGGAAGTTCTGGATGCCGTAGCCGTGGTAGGTGGGGACAAAGGAGCACTGTTTGAAGAGGGGGCTGACCCAGACGGCGGTCACCCCCATGCGTTTGAGATATCCCATCTTGCCGGCAAGCCCCTTCAGGGTTCCGCCGCACCAGTTGTTCCCCGCCTCGCGCCAGACGGCGGCCTCGGGCTCGGTGCGGATGGCATTCCCCGCGTCGCCGGACTGGTAGAGGGGTGTTTCCCCCTTCGCGACCCGCCTCCCCCGGTTGTCGCGGTACCCTGTCTCCTTCCCGTCGGAAAAGCGGTCGAGGAGGAGGAAGTAGAGCACCTGGTCCTCCCAGGCCACGGGCGAAGGGTGGAAGGTGCGGTTCGTGAGGTCCTTGAGATCCAGGTCCGTGCTCGATTGCGGTGCCGTCATGGCGTTGCCTCCCCAAAAGGAAAGGGACGCCGTTCGCCGCGCCCCTCTCTTGTGGTGTCCCCTACGAGATCTTCAGCACGATCTTCCCGAAGTGCTTGTCTTCTTCCATCATCCGGTGGGCTTCCACCACCTGGTCGATGGTGAACACCTTCTCGATGATGGGGACAATGGTCCGGTCGGCGAATTTCGGCAGCGCTGTCCTGGTGAACTCGGCAACGATCTCCCCCTTGTCCTTCACGGGGCGGGAGCGGAGCACGGAACCGATGATCTGCTGCCGCTTCACCATCATGAGGGCCAGGTTCAGCTCCGCCTTGATGCCGCTGATGACCCCGATGATGACGAGACGGCCGGCATAGGCGAGGGAGTTCATGTTGGGCGCCAGGTACTTGGCCCCCACGTGATCGAGGATCACGTCGGCCCCCTTCTTGTTGGTGAACTCCTTCACAGCCTCGGAGAAATCAGGGGTCTGGGTAAAGTCGATGACCAGGTCGGCGCCAAGGTCCTTCACCCGCGCCATCTTGCTCGGGTGGGAGGTGACGATGATCTTCGTATTGGGAACCAGGGCCTTGCAGAGTTGGAGGCCGGCGGTGTTTACCCCGCCGCCGCCGCCGTGGAGGATGACGGTATTGTTGTCCTTGAGGCCGCCGATCATGAAAACGTTGAGAAACGCCGTGATGTACGATTCGCAGACGCAGGCCGCCTCCTCAAAGCTCATGGATTCTGGGATCCTCATCAGGTGGCTGGCGTAGGCCACGGCATACTCAGCGTAGGCGCCGCCACCCACCAGGGTCATGACCCGGTCCCCCACCTGCCAGCCGGTCACGCCGGGACCCAGCTCTTCGATGGTGCCGGAGACCTCCAGTCCCAGGATCTCCGAATCGCCCGGCGGAGGTGGATACTTCCCTTCACGCTGCACGAGGTCCGGGCGGTTGATGGACGTTGCCACCACTTTCACGAGAACCTGCCCCTCCGCCGGCTTCGGCCTCTCAACATCCCCCACCGTGAGCACATCGAGACCGCCGAAACCATTGAGCAGAACTGCTTTCATACGCTTTTTCCTCCTTGCATTGGATAGCTGACAAAATCAATCCGGCAACTCTAGCGAAGTGGCGGGATTGTGTAAACAGGAAATCCGGAGAGCGGTCATCATGCCCGGCTACCGCTTCAGGCGGAGAACGGAAATCTTCGCCAGGGCCCTTCCGCGCTTGTCCGGATCAGGGTTCAGCCGGACCGCGTCCATCATGAAACCGACGGTTTCCACAAAGGCCAGGGCGTCCCGCACCACTGCGGCGCACTCGCCAGCGTCCGCGGGCTGCTTTTCGGGAGAGTAGACAAGGGTGGAGTGGTCCGTGGTGAGGCTCCAGGCCACGTGGACCCGGAAACGCTCTCCCTTCCTGAGAGCAACGACATAGGCGCCGCAGGGCTGGGGAGTGTGTCCCGCCGGGGTGATGTTCACCACATTGAGGGAGTTGTGGACCTCGATGACATCCGCCGGCGTGTCGCACTCGATTGTCTCCAGCCCCTTGTCGAGGCTGAACCCCACACCCGCCCCGGTTCCTCCCTCTCCTCCCGGGGCGCCGAAGGAAACCAACTCCTCCCCTTCCCCCACGAAGCTGAAGGGATCGGTCTGTCCCTCCGCAAGGGCGTCACTCACGGCAGCAGCCACCTCGTCATCCCACTCGACCACCGGTGGTGCCTCCGGGGCCACGGTGACACCCTCTGTAGCGGCAATAAACGGCTCCGCCTTCTCGGGCTCATGCTTGACCTGCTCCCCGTGGCCACGGCGCGCCGGAGCCGGGGGCTCTCCCTGGGAGGCAAGCCGTACGACCTCAGCCTGAAGGGTCGAAACCCGCGCAGTGCCTGCCTGCGTAGCAAGGACCTTCTCAGCCGCCAGCCGTTCGATTTCCCTCCTGAGGGTTGCCGCCTCGGCCTCGGCCCGGGCCAAGGCTTCCGCCATCTCGCCGCCACCCTTCCTGGAGATAACCTGCTCGACGGCCTCACGCTCGGCCACAAGAACCTCGGCCTCGGCGGCCAGCCGAACGAGCCGGCCGACTGCCAGCTTGCGGGCCGCTTCCTTCTCCGCCGCCCGCTTCTCGATCACCGCTTCCAAAGCTGCAATGTCCGCCGCGGCCTTCTTTTCGGCAGAGACCGTCTCGGCCGCCAACCGCTCCGCCTTGGCTTCAAGCTCCTTGATCCTGGCCGCATTCCCCTTGGCGGCAGTTGCCTGTTCTGCGGCAAGGTCAGCCAGCCGCGCCGTGAGGGATTCAATCCGCTTGGCCGCTGCGCTTGCCCCCTTGTCCCGCGCTGCGGTAAGTTTATCCACTTCCGCGCGCAACCGCTCTTCCTCCCGAGCGGTTTCCTCGCCGGCCTTGTCCTTCTCGGCCTTCAGCCAGGCAATCTCATCCCGCAAGGACGCGGCAGCCGACGATCCCCCCTTTCCCAAGGCCGCCAGCTCTCCCTTAAGGCGTTCCACCGTGCTCCGGAGGGAAGCTGTTGCCTGGCCGTGCTCCTGGTCGGCCTGCTCCTTCTCCGCGGTCAACCGCGCAATTTCACCCTGCAGGGCCGTTTCCTGGGCCGCAAGGGTGGTGTCCTGCTCCTTCCGCTCTGCAAGCAAGCTATCGATGCGGACCTTGAGCTCCGCAAAGCGCTCCCGCGACTCCCGTTCCGCTGCGGCCTTTTCGGCGGCAAGGCGGTCTGCCAAAGCCTTTGCTTCGCTCTCGTCCTTGGGCGCAGGTTTCTCTTCCCGCTCTTTTTCCGCAGGGGGGATCTCCTCCTTGTTCTCCTTCGGAGCCGCCTCTTTCTTTACATCGCCGGCATCATCCTTTGCCCCGTCGGCGCTCGCCGGTCCCGTGGCGGACGGACGGCGAAGAACCGGGATATCGCGGATAACCACCTCCCGCATCGCCTTGCCATAACTGAGATTGACCTCCTGCATGGTGAACCCGAACGACGCAGCGAAAGCCAGTCCTTCCTTGAAGAGTGGGAGATAGGCCTCGCCCACCGGGATACCCTTGGGCGAGGCAAAAATCCAGCGTCCCCTCCGGTCGGCGTGTTCAAGGATTACGTAGACACGGGTCTGCCCTTCGCGTTGAATGGCACAAACGTATGCATTGCACGGGCGGGGGGATATCCCTTCGGGGGCTGCGGACGCCGACCCCAATGAACGGTGGACTGCGACAACATCGGCCTCCTCAGCCTCAACAAAAGACAGTGACGGATCATGGACAAACATGACAGACCTCGGGGAAGTTGGTGAAGTTGGTGACATTTTGGCTGCGGAAGGCGCAGGAGGGGTCGCGACCTGGGGAAGACCCCACCGACTACACTCTACCCGATTTTCCCGCCATGGCAAACTCCGGAGATGAAGAGGGTGGGGATTAAACAGGCTGTGGGGGGAAGAGGCGGGCAGGGAGAAGGAAGCTGTACAGGGGGCGCGCGTTACGGAATTTCGACAAGGAGACCATCGCCCTGCAGGGCTTCCAGCTTCTTCTCGATGGACTTGCAGAGGATAATTTTGCCGTCGTAGGAAGAATCGCTCTCGTTAACGATCATTACAGGGAAAATAGCGGAAATGCCGTTCACCCTGTTGGTGATCTTCAGCTTCTTGAAGGTTTCCCTCTTGTAGAAGGAAGAGACCTGCCGGGCAGTGGCCGGCGTAAGGGCTGCCATGCCGAACTGTTCGAAGGAACTCCCCTTTGTCCCGTCAGCGAGATGGCAGACCGCAAGCTCCAATGTATCGGGAGCAACTGCAGCGGGTTTCTGCCGCAACTCCCGAGCCACAAGGAGCGACTCCAACTTTGTCTTTGCCACGTTAAGGGAAATGGCGAGCACTCCGAGGTTGACCTTTTTGGTACAGAGCAGCAGCACAAAGGCATCCTGCAGGGGTTTGACGATAACCCTTCCGTCGCCATAGCGGAAATCAAGGAGCTCTGACGGTCCTGTCGCACCATGGACTCCACGTGCGGTATCCGCCACAGCGGCCGTAACCCTCTCGATAATGGCTGAGTCGAACAGGGGAGGAAACGCGCAGGCAACAGCATCCCCATCGCGTCCGCAGACGAGGCTTCCAATCACTCCCGGAACAGTATTGAGTTGTTGAAGAATTTCGTCCATCCGAATCTCGACCCTGTTCCAACCCGCTATTTCCTACTCCCGAAGGTGGCGCGGATATCCGATTCCACCTGAGCAAGGGAAGTCTCTTTATCCACCGCAATGGAGATGTAGTGATTTTTCGCCTCAAAGAGGAGCTGCTGTTCCCCCTTTGCCTGAACGGCAGCGGATTTCACCCCGCCGAGGCCCAGCAGATCGCCGAGTCTGTTGCCGAGGCGCGACAGGTCACTCCCTTTTTCGGCAAGGGCCTTGGCCTCGGCGCTTTCGTCGTCGACCGGCGAGCCGTCCTTCTTGAAAAGCACCGCGTAACCAACTCCGGCGATTTGAAGAAGCCGTTCCGCGATAACGCTCATCCTGCGCGGGGCCGTCCCTTCTCCTCCCTTCGGCCGCAGTCCCGCATTTTCCTCATCAATAATACGGTGTGCTTCAAGGAGGAGATACGCGATGCTCTGCTGGATGGACCGACCGGTAGTGGTAACCTTTGGCTGAATGACAAAGCGCCCGCCGGGCCAGCGGAGGATCTCGTACAGGGCCTGCTCGCCGACTACCCCCTCCTGCTCCGCGTGGATGATCTCGCCGTCGCGGAAAAAGATCATCCCCTGCCGCTGCTGGTACTCCACCGAAATGGCGCCGGTAAAGCGGTTGTGGCCCTTGAGCTGGATGACATCGGTCAGCGAAAGACCGGCGATGGATCCTTCGAAGCCGCTCTGTTTTTCCGGTCGTGATGACTTGGCCATCATGGCGTTACCCTCATTGGTGAATTATTAACACCACTTTACAAGCACATTCCATGCCCTGGCATCCGAATGGGGCCTACTTGTGGCACACGCTGCAGTCCCGCACGACCACAATCTGGAATTCGCCGGTGAGGGGGTTGAAATTGACGTCGTGACACCCGCCGGTAAACTTGAAGCACGTGTAGCGGCTCAGGATCGCCTGTGAGTGGTGAATATTGGCATTGGCTCCCTGATTATGGCAATAGCGACAGGTATCGGCCGGCTGATTTGCCTCGGTGAAGATGTACGCCAGGGCATCGTGATTCCGGGGAAGGGAAGGGCTTTGTCGGTTATGGATCGAGCCGGATTTGACCCGGTCGAAGAAAGCCTGACGCGCCGTCGAGTACTGGGAAAACTGCGGCGTCGAGTACTGGGCATAGAATTGCTTATAGAGACCGACCGACACCTGCGTGGGATCCTGGGGGTTAAGGGCGACCCCCCCGTGGCACGAGTAACAGCCGGCAGGATACCTGATCGGGTCGGCTATGTGGCAGTCGAGGCATGCCGGACCCGTAGCGCCACCACTGGCACCGAGAAAGCTGCTTCCGTGGCAGACGCGGCATTGGATCAGCTGGTCCTCGCCGTACATGGCGCTGAAGGTGGCCTGGGTGGACGAAGAAACAAGGCGAAACGTGACCATCTCTATGATCTTCCTGGGGTGCGTTGTGACCCAGGTGCATTCATGGGCGTTGACCGACGACGGCGCGTCGGGATTCGACGCATTAAGCCCACCGCCACATCCCGTCAGTACCGCGGCACACAGGAAAGTCCCGACCGTTAGCTTGAGCTTGGCTTGCATACTCATCATTTCAGCTACCTTCTAACCGTGACACGGCCGGCACGTCTGGGACGACTGGGGATTGCCGTGGCAGCGGTAGCACGAGGTGGGGTCGAGACGGCCGTCGATCCGGTGGCGGGAGAGGTATTCGCCCCGGTGTTGCATCCGCCGGTAGTTCTCCGTCTGGTTCTTGAGCGAGGGTTTCAGTTCCGTGTGGGTCACGTGACAGTCGTTGCAGAAGCTCTGCTCATGGCAGAGGGCGCAGATCCGCTGGTCCTGGTAGGCCACGAGACGGTGGGACTCGGTGAAGAGGGGGGTATGGTTGTACCGCTCGAAATCCACCGGGGTTTTCTTGTAACCGTGGCACTTGGTGCAGAACTCGCGGCGGTCTCCCAGTTCATAGATGGTGGGGTGTTTGGCCGGCAACCGATAGGTCGGGGTCGAGGCGCACGCCGCCAGGAGTGCGAGTATCAGCCCTGTCACCAGAAGCGCCGGTATGATGCCATGTTTCATGGGTAAATGCTCCATCCGCAGCCGTCACTTGCCAAAGGCGTAGGAGGCGGCAAGCGTGCCGCGGTAATCCTTGTCGAAGTAAGGATCCTGGCTGTAGTCGAGGGATAGCTTCACGGTGAGGGCCTTGTCGAGGAACTTGCTTCCCCCTCCGACCGAAGCGAAGAAGGCACTGTCCTTGCGGTACATGCTCCAGACATTGCCGTCGTCATAGTTCACATAGACCACGTCAGCCGTGACGAAGGCTGGGGCCACATCCCAGTATACATAGGCCCGCCCGAGATAATACCGGTTCTGGGCAATGTCACCCTCCACCCGGCCGAATTCCATCCCCACCTCGGAGAAGATCTTGCGCCTGACAGCGGCCAGAACCGTGTACATGTCGGCGGAACCGTAACGCTTGTCATACTCGTAATGCTTGTAGCGGGCGCCGAACTCGATGTTTTCCGCTGGGTACCAGAAGGCCTCGGTCCCCGCAATGTCCACCTTCTCCCCGAATTGTGACATATACCGGAAGGGCGCGGAACCGCCGGATCTCCGGTTGATGAAATCCTCGTACCGGTAGTGCTGATAGAAAGGACGAAGCTCAAAAGCCTTGAAGGGAAGCCGCAACTCGTAGGACTGCTCTCCCAAGCCTCCGGTGACGAGATTCCAGGTGGTATGCCCGAGCAGGGTAATGTTGGCGGGGAGGAGCAGGGTGGCGTCGGCTCCCAGGAGCTGCTCATCGGTGGAGCCGTCATTTCCCGTGTGCTTGTAGGCCAAGGCCACGTCGTAGCGGCCGGGAATCCCCTGGGCGACCCGAGCCCCGTAAATCCAGTCTCCCCCTCGCCCCTTGACATCCTCCAGGTTCACGGGGAAACCGGCGTAGGCAGAGGCGGTAACCGTCGGCACCAGATCGGTTTTGACATAAAGGCCGTCGATGCTCTCCCTCATCACCCCCTCGAAGATGTACTGGCGCCCGAAACGGATCTGGTAGTCCCGGTTCTTCGGGTCCAGGTAGTCCAGATAGGCGTAGAGGAGTTCGCCGGTGGCGGTGCCGTCTGCATTGCCGAAGTCGTCCCTGAGGTTCGCCCGTCCCCACCCGTAAGCGTGGAGCGAAAGCCCCGGCGTTTTGGGAACGGAGTAGTCGAAGCGGAGGAACTCATAGACCGGCAGGAGGGACCGTTGCCTTCCATTGCTGTCGTTTCGTTCGTAGAGGCGAACGATGGTGTCGGAGGTGATGCCGAGATCGGCGGCCGAGCCCGACGGCGGCGCCGTGAGCAGCGCCGCAGCGAGGACCGTCACCCCTAGGGTAAAGCCTTGGTAAAGCTTCACGCATCCCTCCTTCAAAAGATCATGACATCAAAGGTAAATCGTTCGAGAGGTCCTCCCCGAAAGAGGAGGACCTCTCAGTATCTGCTGTCAGCGCTGCCGCACCGGCGGGTTGTGCGCATCCTGGTGGCAGGTGAGGCACTTCGGGAACCGCTCGTGGAGCTGCTTGCTGTGGGGCAGTCCGTGGCAGTCGGTGCACTGCGGGATAAAGCCGTGCTTGGTGTGGCAGGCGGCGCAACTGACCTTGCCGTGACGGCTCGGCGTCTTGGTCCAGGTGGCATAGACACCCTCGTGGCAGGCTCCGCAGGTACGGGTGCCCACGTCCTTCTTGTAGGAAATTTCCTTCGGCTTGTGAACCGGATGGCACTCGCTGGCGCAGGTCTTGAAATCCTGCCCCTCGTAGTGGGGCTTGTGGCACATGTTGCAGGATGGTATGAGACCGTGGCGCGTGTGGCAGTCGGCGCAGGAGAGCTTGGTATGCTTGCTCGGGAACTGCTTCAGGTCCGCCGGCGGTCCGGCGTGGCAGGTGGCACAGGAGGCCAGAAGCTTCTGGCTCATGGGCATGACCTTTATCGAGTGGGGATTTGAATGGCACTCGGCGCACTGGGTGAAGACCTGCGCATGGGCCACCGTTGCCGGCGAGTGACAATCGGAACATTTGGGCATGATCTGGTCCCAGTTGTTCTTCCGGGGACTGTAGCTGTGGAAGCTCTTGTGGCAGTTCTGGCAGGTGAAGGCGTGGCGCCCGCCGTCCTTCTTGATGTCCTGAAACACGCCGGGGTGACACTGGCCGCATTGGGTAACGGTGAGTGGAGGGGGCTCGACGGCATAAAGCTCGGGCTGCTTCTGGATCTGGACCGTTGCCACCGGCGACGACGACCGTTTTCCCATCTCAGCCGCGCCGGAGGCCTGCTCGGCGGCAAATGCGAAACCGGAACCGGCCGTGGCCCACCCCAACAACGCCACACTAACCAGCAATCTACCGAACCTGTTCACTCCCTGTTTCATCGGATACAGTCCCTTTCTGAGAGATCAGAACCCCTCTTTCACCTTCACAGCATACCCAAACATTATGAATTAGCGTGTATTAATACCCTTCAACTGGCCGTCATGTCAACCGAAAACCGGGGATTCCCCCCATGGCAGACCGGAGAAACTGACGCAGTATCAACACACTATCTTCTTTTATGCCCTAAAGAAAAATGACGGACAGCCGAAGAGTATATCAACTACGCATTTGCTCCATGTTTTGCGATTTCAGCCCATGTCATGCGATGGTGTACACTAACTATGGCGATAGACACTCTCCATACCCGCATCCTCGGCTATTTTGAAAGCGAGATTGAAGCTCTCCGCAACCATCTGGAAACGGGACAGTTCAAGAGCTTCAAGGATCAGGTCATCGCCGGTCTGAAAATCGCCGAGGCCCTGGAGTTCCTTGTTCCCTACACCCGGCGGAACCACAGGGCGCGCCGACTTGTCAGAAAGGGTAAAAACCTGATCAATGATCTGTTGTCGGTTCGGGAGGTTATCCGCAGGGGCAACAGCTCGCCCCACGTAAGGCAGTTACTCCTCATCTCCAAGGTCATGTCATCGGAACGCTATCTGCAATAACTCCTTTGCTGCCGCGCTCCCTGTCTATTTGGCAACGCTTGCCTTCAGACCATCCTGCAGAGTCGGGTACAGAAGTTTAACCCCTAGTTTACCCACCATTTTCGAGTTGTCCATCCGCCGCGACTCCGTAACATAGGAAAGCATGAGGGGTGTCATGACTTTTTTCGCCTCCTCCATGGTCACCTGCCGGGGGCGCGGGAAACCGAGGGCATCGGCGCAGGCGTTGAAGTACTCCGTCATGGTGCCCGGATTGCCGTCGCTCACATTGAATATATCGCCGTCCTCGCCCTTCTCGGCAGCAGCCATGCAGACCCGGGCTAGGTCCTCGGAATGGATCCGATTGGTGTAGGAAGCCTCACTCTCAAAGAGGACCGGCTGGCCGCTCGTTAGCTGCTGGAGCGGAAGCCGCCCCGGGCCGTAGATGCCCGTGACCCGCAGAACGACTATCGGAACGCCCCGCTCCTTGCCCCAGGCGCGAAAGACCGTTTCAGCGTCGTAGCGGCGCTTGGCCCGTGCCGTCTGGGGATTGGCAGGTGTATCTTCGGTCACGATCAGGTCGCCGCAGTCGCCATAGACGCCGCTGGTGCTGAGGTAAACCACCTTTGCCGGCTCCTCGCCCGGCCTGACGGCGGCACAGAAGGCCCGAGCCCTCGGCTCGGTTATCCCTCCACCCGGCGGAGGGGCGAAGTAGAACACGGTCGCCCCCCGGAGAGGGAGGCCGGCAAGGGATTCAGGATCGTCCAGGTGCCCTTCCACCGTTCCGATGCCATGTTCATGCAGTTTGGCAGCGCTTTCCTCCGAACGGACGAGGGCTGTCACCGCAGCTCCCTTATCCATGGCAAGCCGCGCCACCCGTTTCCCGATATCGCCGCACCCGACGATGAACACCCGCTCCACGTTCACATCTCCCATCCCCGGTGTCACCGCACCGGCACCCCCCATAACGGCCGTTCATTAGCGAATCAGCTCTAATACCACCTGAGGAGGAATCATGTCAATACACTCGCGGCGGCTGTTCTCCTGAAGCTATCAGCTTTTCCTGAAAGCCCGGCGTCCCCACACCACCATGTAGTCTCCCCCCGAAACCAGTGCCATCGCGAGCGCAAGAACAAAGAGGGGCTTCAGCACAACTCCAAGGAGTTCCATCCCCGCCCCATGGGCGAGCACCACCAGGATCAGGGAAATCTGCACAAAGGTATTGGCCTTGCTGGCTATGCTGGGATTCATCTCCAGGGTTCCCGTGCGGCCGTAATAGGCGACTGCGCCGGCAACGATTACCAGGTCACGGCCGACAATGACCAGGGCAAGCCACCATGGCAGTTGCCCGATGGCCGCAAGGACAAGGGACGAGGTAACCACCAGGAGCTTGTCGGCCAGCGGATCGAGGAACGAACCGAGGCGGCTTTGCTGGTTGAAGCGCCGGGCGATGAAACCGTCGAGGGCATCGCTCACGCCCGCCACGAGGAAAACCGTCAGGGCAGCCCGGAAGTTGCCGTCCAGAAGAAACATGATGAGGGCGGGGACCAGGACTATCCGAAGCGCCGTCAACATGTTGGGTATGGTCATGATTCCGTTCATGGTGCCGGCGCCTTGTCCCTCTGGGCAAGCCCGAGAGGGACCTTTGCCGGAGAGAGTGCCCTCTGATGGCATTTTGTTACACTTTTCCGCCTTAATACGTTGCTCTCATGATACCCAAAGAAGCATCATCCGTCCACTCTCCCCCTCTCCTTCATCTCGTCACACCCCAAAGGACACTGTTCTCCCCTTATTCTTCTATCGTCATCATGAGACACTTATACATAACCTTAAAGTTCCAACGCCGTAAACCGACAAGTATTAATGGCATGAGGTTTCTGCGCCGATGCCCATGAACGTCGGAAAAGGAGAATGACATGTTGGCAAGCATGAAAATCGGAACGCGGCTCGGCCTGGGATTCGGACTTGTTGTGCTGCTGCTGGTGATTACCGGCGGTGCGGGGTTTCTGGGGATAGAGAAGATTGACAAAGCGAGTAACGAGATTCTCTCCCAGGAAGTCAAGATTGGCGAGTACTTTTCCCGGGTGAGGGCCAATATCCTCTACATGAGAATGTACGAAAAGGACGCGTTCATCAATATAGGCAATCCCGACAAGATCGCGGAATACGAGAAGAAATGGACCGAGAAGAAAGAGCGTCTCGATGACTGGCTTGGCAAGCTGGGCAAACTGAAACTCGACGACAAGGAAAAGGGCCAGTATGCCGCGATACAGGAAAACTACAAACAATACGTCGCCGGTTTCGGACAGCTCATGGGGCAGATCAAATCCGGCGCCATCACCAGCACCCAGCAGGCAAACGAGGCGATGAAACTGTTCAAGGAGTCGGCCCACACCATTGAAAAACTATCCACGGAAGGGAACCGGGCGGCCTACGAGGCGAGCGACAAGAGGGCCAAGGAAGTCGATGCCATCGGCAGCAGGGTTGTTACGGCAATTGTCATCAGCCTGGTTGTTGCCTTGGTGCTCGCCGTGATGATAACCGTGGTCATTACCCGCGGCATCACCAAACCGCTCCGGGCGATGAATGCCATGATGGACGACATCGCCCAGGGGGAAGGCGACCTGACCAAGCGGATCGAGGTTCGCTCGGACGACGAACTGGGGCACCTGGGGCGTTCCTTCAACCTCTTTATCGAAAAACTCCAAAAGATCATTGCCAAGGTAACGGAAAACACGGTCCAGGTGGCTGCGGCAGCCAGCCAGGTCTATGCATCCTCAGAGCAGATGGCAACCGGCGCCGAGGAAGTGGCGGCTCAGGCAGGAACGGTCGCCACGGCCAGCGAGGAGATGGCGGCAACATCCAACGAGATCGCCAACAACTGCATGATGGCGGCGGAAGGATCGCGGGAGGCCAGCAGTTCGGCATCCGGCGGCAGCCAGGTGGTCGAGCAGACCGTGGCAGTGATGACCCGCATCGCCGAGCGGGTGAAGGAGGCAGCCCATACCGTTGAAGGGCTGGGAGCCCGCGGGGATCAGATCGGCGAAATCATCGGCACCATTCAGGACATTGCCGACCAGACCAACCTGCTGGCCCTGAATGCGGCCATCGAGGCGGCCAGGGCCGGCGAGCAGGGGCGAGGGTTTGCCGTGGTTGCCGACGAGGTGCGAGCCCTGGCTGAACGAACCACGAAGGCTACCCGGGAGATCGGCGAGATGATCAAGGGGATCCAGCACGAAACCGGGCGGGCAGTCTCATCCATGGAAGAAGGGGTCAAAGAGGTGGCCAGCGGCACCTCTGAAGCGGCAAAGTCGGGCGATGCCCTGCGGGAGATCCTCGACAGGATCAATGGGGTAACCGGCCAGGTGAGCCAGATTGCCACGGCAGCGGAAGAGCAGACCGCCACCACCGCCGAAATCACCAACAACATCCAGCAGATCACAACTGTAGTAGAAGCCACGGCCCGCGGCGCCCAGGAATCCGCGGCTGCAGCAAGCAGGCTGACAGACCTGGCAACTGAGCTGCAAGGGTTCGTTGGACAGTTCAAGGCATAAACGACGTATTATGACGCACATTCCGGTTTTACTGTCATCATCACACAACCGGGAGGTGCGTCATGATCTATCTCACCACAGACCAGTTCGACCAGGCAGTCTACTTCGATCTCCGCAAGACCGAGCATCCCCGCCGGGCCGGCGGACAGGAGCATATCCTCCACGGCCTCCTAGGGAACGGGGTCAGCGAGGTACCGGTCACTATCCGGAGCTGGCGCGACTGGACCGCAGTGGATTTCGGCAAAGGGGACCTCTTCAGCTTCGTGGACGAGCGGACCATCCGGCGGATGCTGGGCCAGGTAGCGCGGGAGATGGAGCTGCACTAATTCCGGGTTTCCCGTACGGGATTTCTCTGCTATCATCGCGGTCCCATTACCGTTGAAAGGAGACCGCCATGAGCAGTTCGTGGAAGATCGAGACCCAGGCCATCCAGGGGGGATACACCCCCAAGGCGGGCGACCCCCGCGTCGTCACCATCTGCCAGAGCACCACCTTCAAGTACGACAGCGCCGACCACGTGACGAAACTCTTCGACCTGGAAGAGGCCGGCTTTTTCTATACCCGTCTGGGGAACCCCACCACCGACGCCTTCGAGCAGAAGCTGGCCATGATGGAGGGGGGAGTCGGCGCCCTGGCCACCTCTGCCGGCCAGGCGGCCACGACCCTTTCCATCTTCAACATCTGCCAGGCGGGCCAGCACTTCGTGACCGCCAGCACCCTCTACGGCGGCACCTACAACCTCTTCGCCTGCACCCTCCCCAAGATGGGAATCGAGGTGACCTTCGTGGACCCGGAGGCCCCGGCCGACGAAATCCTCGCCGCCTTCCGCCCCAACACCAAGGCCCTCTTCGCCGAGACCATCGGCAACCCGGGGCTGAACGTCCTCGACTTCGAGAAATTTTCCGCCATCGCCAGAGGGAAAGGGGTGCCACTCATTATCGACAGCACCTTCGCCACCCCCTACCTCTGCCGCCCCTTCGAGCACGGGGCCAACGTGGTGGTCCACTCGGCCACGAAATACATCGACGGCCTCGCCACCAGCGTCGGCGGCGTCATCGTGGACGGAGGGAACTTCGACTGGGGCAACGGCCGCTTCCCGGAACTGACCGAGCCCGATTCCTCCTACCACGGCCTCCAGTACGTGAAGACCTTCGGCAACCTGGCTTACATCATCAAGGCCCGGGTCCAGCTCATGCGCGACATCGGGACCACGCCGAGCCCCTTCAACTCATTTCTCTTCACCAACGGCCTCCAGACCCTGCCCCTCCGGATGCAGCGCCACAGCGACAACGCCCTGGCCCTGGCTCAGTTCCTGGAAAGCCACCCGTCGGTCAGTTGGGTCAAGTACCCGGGACTCACGAGCCACGCCAGCCACGACCGGGCACAGAAGTACCTGCCGCTTGGGTGCAGCGGCGTCCTCACCTTCGGCATCAAGGGGGGGGCCGAGGCCGGCAAGAAGTTCATGGAGGCGTGCAGGCTCGTAGCCCTCGTGGTCCACGTGGGTGACGCCCGCAGCTGCGTCCTCCACCCGGCCAGCACCACCCACCGCCAGTTGACCGCGGAGCAGCAGACCGCTTCCGGCGTCACCCCGGACCTGATCCGCCTCTCCGTCGGCATCGAGCACATCGACGACATCATCGCCGACGTGGACCAGGCCTTGGCGGCAAGCCAGAAGTAGCCGTCGAATCCGAATCCCGGAACAAAAAGAGCCTGCCGAAGTTGCAATCGGCAGGCTCTTTTCGCGTCTTGCGGAATCTCGGTCAACGCACTATCAGTGCTGTACCCCCTCGCCACCGGCCTGCTGCTGGGCCGCAGCGCGCATGGCTACCTTGTGCTGCTCCAGGGTCTCCAGCTCCCGGACCTTCTCGCCGAGCCAGTGGTGGAGCTCCCGGGCTGTCTGGTAGTTGAGGACCACGCCGGTGGGGACGAAACGCACGAGGCTCTGGGCAAAATCCTCGGGCTCCACGCCGGTCTCGGCGCCGATGGTGCCGTTGGGGTTCACCTCGTGGGTGATCTCGTTGGGGAGCGGCGGCCGCTCCAGGTAAAAATTCACGACCAGGTCGCCCCGGGGAGAGACGCCGCCGTGGGCGCCGTTCACGTAGACCGGGTTGTAGTCGTAGGTGAAGATGTACTTGAAGGTAACTTCCGGTTTCTTGGACACGAGTGCTTCTCCTTCCTTGCATGGTAGTGGGATTTGTCCCCATATGTTCCCATGATACGGTAATGAAAAAAGGGGAACCGCCTCGCTGGCGGCCCCCTTTAATACCACGTTACCGTGGCGGTTTCGAGTGTTTTTCGTTAGTCGTGCTTCACGCCATAACGATGAGAAGATCCTCCTTCTCCACCTTGTCCCCTTCCTTGAACTTCACCTCGGCGACGGTGCCGTCTTCCTTGGCCTTGATGTTGGTCTCCATCTTCATGGCCTCGGTGACCATGAGGACGTCGCCGGCCTTCACCTCGTCGCCGGCCTTGACGTTGAGCTTCAGGACCTTCCCCGGCATGGGCGCGCCCACATGCTTGGCGTTCCCCTTGTCGGCCTTCTCCCGCGCCGACTCGTCGGTCTGGACCGACTGGTCGCGGACAACCACGCTCCGGGCGTTGCCGTTCAGTTCGAAGAAGATGTGCCGGGTGCCGTCGGGGTGGACTTTGCCGATGGCGTTCAGCTTGATGATGAGGGTCTTCCCCGCCTCGATCTCGATGGAGGTCTCCTGCCCCGGCTCCAGGCCGTAGAAGAAGATGGGGGTCGGGATGACCGAGGTGTCGGAGTATTCGTGGCGGTGCTTGTGGAACTCCGGGTAGACATGGGGGTAGAGGATGTAGCTCATGAGCGCCTTGTCGTCCACGGGGTGCCCCACCTTCTCTTCCACCTTGAGCCGCTCCTCGTCGAAGTCCACCGGCTCCAGCAGCTCGCCGGGGCGGCAGGTGATCGGCTCCTCACCTTTCAGGACAATCTTCTGAAGCTCCCGGGGCCACCCCTGGTAGGGCTGACCCAGCATCCCCTTGAACATCCCCACCACGGATTCGGGGAAGGCAAGCTCGCTCCCCTGGGTGAAGACATCCTGAACGTCCAGGTTGTTCTTCACGAGGAACATGGCCATGTCCCCCACCACCTTGGACGACGGCGTCACCTTCACGATGTCGCCGAAGAGGAGGTTCACCTTGTGGTACATCTCCTTGCACTCCTCCCAGCGGTCCAGGAGGCCGAGGCCGGCCACTTGGGGCTTGTAGTTGGAGTACTGGCCGCCGGGGATCTCGTGGTGGTAGACCTCGGCAGTGCCGTTCTTGAGCCCCGACTCGAAGGGGGCGTAGTAGTCGCGCACCGTCTCCCAGTAGTTGGCCAGCTTCTGGAGCCCTTCCTCATCCAGCTGGGTGTCCCACTCGGTACCTTTCAGGGCCGCCACGAGGGCGTTCAGGTTCGGCTGGGCCGTGAGCCCGGAGAGCGATGACAGGGCCGCGTCGACAATGTCGACCCCCGCCTGGCAGGCCATGAGCAGCGTGGCGCTGCCGTTGGAGGAGGTGTCATGGGTGTGGAGGTGGACCGGGATTCCGATGTTCTCCTTGAGGGCCTTCACCAGCTTGTAGGCGGCGAAGGGCTTCAGGAGGCCCGCCATGTCCTTGATGGCGAGGATGTGGGCACCCATCTTCTCCAGCTCCTTGGCCATGCTCACGTAGTATTCCAGGGGATACTTATCCCGCGTCGGATCGGTGATGTCGCCGGTGTAGCAGATGGCCGCCTCGCAGATCTTGCCGCTCTTGCGCACCGCCTCCATGGCCACGGCCATCCCCTTGGTCCAGTTGAGGGAGTCGAAGACCCGGAAGATGTCGATGCCTGAGGAAGCCGCCTCCTCCACGAAGCGCTGCACCACGTTGTCCGGGTAGTTGGTATACCCCACGGCGTTGGAGCCCCGGAGGAGCATCTGGAAGAGGATATTGTGGATCGCCTCGGAAAGCTTATGGAGCCGCTGCCACGGGTCTTCCTTCAGGAAGCGCATGGAGACGTCGAAGGTGGCGCCCCCCCAGCACTCAACTGAAAAAAGCCCGGCCCCAAGATAGGAAGTCGGCTCGGCGATCTTCAGAAGATCATAGGTGCGGACCCGGGTTGCCAGGTTGGACTGGTGGGCGTCCCGCATGGTGGTATCGGTGAGGAGGAGCTGCTTCTGCTCCAGGATCCACTTGGAGAGCCCCTCGGCGCCGAGCTTCATGAGGAGGTCGCGGCTCCCGGCGGGGCGGGGCCGGGTGAGATCCACCTCGGGCACATGGGCCTCCATGAGCTCCGCCGACTTGAGGGGCTTCGTGATCCCCGGCGAGCCGTTGACGATGACATCGCCGAGGAAGCTGAGGACCTTCGTGGCCCGGTCCTTCTTCTCGACAATCTGGAGCAGTTCCGGGTGTTTCTCGATGAAGGAGGTGTCGCATTTGCCGTCCAGGAAGACCTGGTGGGTGATAACGTTCTCCAGGAAGCCGATATTGGTCTTGACCCCCCGAACCCGGAACTCCTGGAGGGAGCGGTCCATTATGTGGGCCGCTTCCTCGAAGGTGAGTCCCCAGGAGGTGACCTTCACGAGGAGCGAGTCATAGTGGGGGGTGATCACCGAACCGGTAAAGGCGTTGCCGGCGTCGAGCCGCACACCGAAGCCGGCCGAGGAACGATAGGTGGTGATGGTACCGAAGTCCGGGGCGAAGTTGTTATTCGGGTCTTCGGTGGTGATCCGGCACTGGATGGCGTACCCCCGCATGGCGATGGCTTCCTGGTTCGGGATGTTGATGGGGGGATCGGAGAGCTTTTTCCCCTCGGCCACGAGGATCTGGGCCTGGACCAGGTTGCGGCCGGTGATCATTTCGGTCACCGTGTGCTCCACCTGGATACGGGGGTTCATCTCGATGAAGTAGAAGTTCCCCTCCTGGTCCAGGAGGAATTCCACGGTGCCGGCGTTGCGGTAGCCCACCTGGCCGGCAATCTTGAGGGCCGCCGCGCAGATCGCCTCGCGGGTCTCCTGGCTCAGGCAAAGGGCCGGGGCGAACTCCACCACCTTCTGGTGGCGGCGCTGGATGGAGCAGTCCCGCTCGAAGAAGTGGACCAGGTTGCCGTGCATGTCGCCCAGGACCTGCACCTCGATGTGCTTCGGATTCTCGATGTAGCGCTCCAGGAAGACCGCCGGGTTGCCGAAGGCCGCCTTGGCCTCGCTACGGGCCGCCACGAGCCCTTCGAGAAGCTCCTTCTTGCTGCGGGCCACCCGCATGCCGCGCCCGCCGCCACCGGCCGCCGCCTTGATGATGATGGGGTAGCCGTAGTTCTTGGCGAAGATGAGGGCCTCTTCCTCGTGCTCGATGGGGTCCTCGGTGCCGGGTACGGTGGTGACGCCGGCGGCCATGGCAACTTTCCTGGCCGACACCTTGTCCCCCAGGGCCCGCTGCATCTCGGCCGTGGGGCCGATGAAGGCGATTCCCGACGCCTCGCACTTCTCGGCGAACTCGGCGTTCTCCGAGAGGAAGCCGTAACCGGGGTGGATGGCGTCCACGTCATGCTGCTTGGCGATGGCAATGATTTCGTCGATGCCGAGATAGGCGTCGATGGGGCTCTTTCCCTTCCCCACCAGATACGCCTCGTCGGCCTTATAACGGTGGAGCGACAGTTTGTCCTCCTCCGAGTAGATGGCAACAGTGCTGATGCCGAGCTCCGTGCAGGCCCGGAAAATACGAATCGCTATTTCGCCGCGGTTGGCGGCCATTACCTTCCTGAACTTTCTCTTCTCCATCCGGTCCTCCCCAGTGTTTTTACGCAAAATAAAACATCTACAAGCAAGATAAAACTTTATTCAAACTAAAATTATTTCGTTATTTTGAATAGTTATGTGAATATTTCTGGTCTCTGCATAAAAACAAATCGAACATTTGTTGTCAAGAATAAACTTTTGTTTTACCTGATTGCAAAACCGCTCGGAGACAGTAAAATTTACCCTTAACAACCCCGTCAAGGGGTGGTACGATTTATCGTGCTTTCATTTCAGCCAAGGAGATAACACCGCATGAACGTATTCAAGACAGCCCGCAGACAGATCATCGCCCTCTCGGCGATCGCCCTTCTTGCCGGCACTGCCGGGGCGAACGCTGCCCCCGCGGCCAAGGCGGACGCGAAGGCAGGCGAGGCCCCGTCTGCCACGACGGCGGTCGCCCGGGTGAACGGCGTCGACATCACCAAAGCCGAACTGGAACGGGCGAAGAAGATCATCCTCTCCCGGAACCAAATGGCGGGTGCCGCCATGAACGACGAGATGTCGAAGAAGGTGGAAGAAGCGGCCCTCAACCAGCTCATCGCCAAGGAACTCCTCTTCCAGGCCGGCAAGAAGCAGGAGATCAAGGATCTGGACAAGAAGATCCAGGAAAAGGTGGCCGAGCACAAGGCCCGCTTCAAGTCCCAGGCCGACTACGAGAAGGCCCTGAAAGAGATGGACATGACCGAAAAGGAGGTCGAGACCTTCACCAGGGAGGACATGGTCATCGGCAACCTGATCGAGACGAAAATCGTCGCCAACACCAAGGTCAGTGACGACGAGGCGAAGAAATTCTACAACGACAACAAGGACAAGTTCCGCCGGGAGGAGTCGGTCCGCGCCAGCCACATTCTCGTTGCCGCGGATCAGAAGGCATCAGAGGAAGAGAAGAAAAAGGCCAAGGAGAAGGCAGAGGCACTGCTCAAGCAACTGAAGGGGGGGGCCGATTTCGCCGAACTGGCCAAGAAGGAATCCTCCTGCCCCAGCTCCGCCAGGGGGGGTGATCTGGGCTTCTTCGGCAAGGGGCAGATGGTTCCCGAATTCGAGAAGGCCTCCTTTGCTCTCAAGCCGGGCGAGGTGAGCGACGTGGTGGAAACCCAGTTCGGCTACCACATCATCAAGCTGGCCGAGAAGAAGGAGGCCGAAACCGTCCCCTTTGAAGAGGCAAAGGAACGGATCGTCCAGTTCCTCACCCAGCAGAAGGTGCAGGCGGGGATCGGCGAGTACGTGGAAGAGTTGAAGAAGAAGGGGAAGGTCGAGATCCTCGCCAAGTAACCGCAGCTTCGTTTTCGTAACAGAGAAAGGCCGCCCTCGATATCCGGAGGCGGCCTTTTTTCTGTTACTCCATCCCAATGCTCTTATTCCTTCTTGTCCCCTGCCTTGTCCAGGAACATCTTGATAAGGTCAATGGGTACCGGGAAGATGGTGGTTGAATTTTTCTCGGCCGCCACCTCGGTCAGGGTCTGGAGGTAGCGCAGCTGCAGCGACGTGGGCTCGGCGGCCAGGATCTTCGCCGCCTGGGCCAGCTTCTCCGACGCCTGGAATTCGCCGTCGGCATGGATGACCTTGGCGCGCCGCTCCCGCTCCGCCTCGGCCTGCTTGGCAATGGCCCGGAGCATCTCCTGGGGGAGGTCGATGTTCTTCACCTCCACGGCGGTCACCTTCACCCCCCACGGCCCCGTGTGCCGGTCGAGGATCTCCTGGAGCTCCTTGTTGATCTTCTCCCGGTTGGCCAGAAGCTCGTCCAGCTCCACCTGCCCCAGGACGCTCCGCAGGGTGGTCTGGGCCAGCTGGCTGGTGGCGTAGAGGTAGTTCTCCACTTCCACAATGGCCTTCTGGGGCTCCATGACCCGGAAGTAGATGACCGCCGACACCTTCACCGTCACGTTGTCGTGGGTGATGACATCCTGGGGCGGGACATCCAGGGCCACGGTTCGCAGCGACACCCGTACCAGCTTGTCGATCCCCGGGATGATGAAGAAGAGCCCCGGCCCCCGGGAGCCCGCCAGCCGACCGAGGCGGAAGAGGACCCCCCGCTCGTATTCGGGGAGGACCCGGACGGCGCTGGCCGCGAACATGATCAGCAGGATGAGGATGAAGATCACCGGCACGTAGTTGAAGATGTCGAACATGGAAGCCTCCTGTTGAGGCCGGGACCCGGGACCGGGGACCGGCAAAAATCGAAATCAAGATCAAGGGACGGAATTACGCAATAATGGCAGCATCACATGGCAGTCCTTGCCTAAAGGCCTTTCCCGGTCCCCGATCACCGGTCCCCGGTCTTTCTGACCTTAACCCGCATCCCTTCAACCGCCACCACCGTCACCCGGTCCCCCTCGGCCAGGGGCTCGTCGCTCCAGGCGTCCCAGTACTCGCCGTGGATGAAGACCCTCCCCTCGGGGGCAATGGCGGAAAGGGCCTTGCCGCTCTCCCCCAGGAGCCCCTCTCCGCCGGTGGTGGGTTTACGGCGGTGGGCCCTGACCGCCATGGTGACGGCAAAGACGGAGAAGGCGGAGACGGCGATCACCGTGATGGCGATGACCTGCCACGATACCCGGAGATAGGGCTCCGGCGATTCGAACAGCAACAGCGACCCGAGTACCATGGCGATCACCCCTCCGACCGTCAGCATTCCGTGGGAAACGATCTTGATCTCGGCGATGAACAGGATGAGCGCGAGGATGATGAGGAGCACGCCGGCGTAGTTCACCGGCAGGGTCTGAAAGGCGAAGAAGGCGAGGATGAGGGAGATGCCGCCGATCACGCCGGGAAGGATCACCCCCGGATTGGAGAGCTCGAAAAAGATCCCGAGGAACCCAAGCATCATCAGGATGTAGGCCACGTTGGGATTGCCGATGGCATCGAGAATCCGCTCCCGCGCCGTCATCGGCTCCTCCCGGACAGCGGCGCCGGCAAGCCTGAGGACCACGTCTCCGCCGGGGCGGGCCACCCGGTGTCCCTCCAGTTGGGCCAGGAGCGAGGCACGATCGGCGGCGATCAGATCTACCACGTTCTCTTCAAGAGCCTTCTCGGCGGAGAGCGACAGGCTCTCCCGCACCATCCGCCGCGCCACGGCGGCGTTTCTCCCCCGACGATTCGCGAGCCCCTCGGCGTAGGCCTCGGCATCGTTCACCACCTTCTCTTCCATGACCTTGTCCTGCTTTTCGCCGATGGAGACGGGGTGGGCAGCGCCGATAGTGGTTCCGGGCGCCATGGCGCAGATGTCGGCCGCCAGGCAGATGATGGCGCCAGCCGATGCGGCCCTGGCACCCGACGGTGCCACGTGGACCGCCACCGGCACGGGGCTCCCAAGGACGTCCTTCACTATCTCCCGCATGGCGGTGTCGAGGCCGCCGGGGGTATCCATCTCCAGGAGGACGAGGCGGTCTCCCCTGCGGGCGGCGCTGTCGAGGTTCCGCTTGAGAAACGAGGCGGTGACGGGATTGATGGCCGAACGGACGCCCAGCACCCGCACCGTCGCCGAATTGGGAGGAGGGGCGCCGATGGATACGGTACCTGGCAACAGACAGCAAACGAGGATGCAGAGCGCGATTATCCGAGGCATACTCTCACAGTATACCCGGTGCGGCGCGGCAGTCAACGCGACGGGAGGCTTGCCAAGGGCGGCCCATTGGTGCTATGTATCAAACCTGCTCACGGGAGGCACCAATGAAAGAACGGACCCGCATCCTCCTCATCGATGACGAAGAATCGGGGCGCGAAGCTCTCACTCTCATCCTCAGGAACGCCGGCCACCACGTTACGGGGGCGGCATCGGGGAGGGAAGCGGCCCAGCACCTCGCTCGGGATAAGTTCGACATCATCATCACCGATCTCTTCCTTCCCGACACCAATGGCATCGACATCCTCAAGAGCGTCAAGCGCGACTCTCCCTTCACCGAGGTGATCCTCATCACCGGCCACGCCTCCGCCGAAACCGCCGTGCGGGCCATGAAGGAGGGGGCCTACGACTATATCACCAAGCCCCTCAACATCGACGAGCTCAGGATCATCATCGCCAAGGCGGTCGAGAAGCACCAGCTCCTCTCCGAAAACGTCTACCTCAAGAAACAACTCCGGGACAAATTCGAGTTCGCCAACATCATCGGCGCCTCGCCGGCCATGCAGCAGGTCTTCGCCCTCATGAAGCGGATCGTCAAGACCGACTCCACGGTCCTCATCACCGGCGAATCGGGGACCGGCAAGGAGATCGTGGCCAAGGCGATCCACTTCAACGGTTCACGGCGCGATCGGCCGTTCATCGCCGTCCACTGCGGCGCCATACCGGAGAATCTCCTGGAGTCGGAACTGTTCGGCTACATGAAGGGGGCTTTCACCGGCGCGGTGAGGGACAAGATCGGCAAGTTCGAGGCGGCAAACGGCGGCACCATCTTCCTGGACGAGATCGGAACCATGCCGCTGCAGCTCCAGACAAAGCTCCTGCGGGTTCTCCAGGAACAGGAGGTGGAACGGGTCGGCTCCACCCGTCCCATCAAGATCGACGTACGGATCGTCTCGGCCACCAATCTGGATCTGGCCGAGGAGGTGAAGAAGGGGACCTTCCGTGAAGACCTCTACTACCGGCTCAACGTCATCCCCCTGAGCCTGCCGCCGCTCCGGGACCGGGTCGAGGACATTCTCCCCCTGGCGAAGCACTTTCTCGCCAAGTACTGCAAGGAGATGCAGCGCCGGCGGATGGCCCTCACCACGGAAGCGGTGGAGGCATTGGAAGGGTATCGCTGGGGAGGAAACGTGCGGGAGCTGGAGAACGTCATGGAGCGGGTCGTGGCCCTCACCGAGGCAGACACCATCACCCTCCACGACCTTCCACCCAACATCCGCGAGGAATCCCTCACCCGGGTCACCGAGCGGGGTGTCGACCTCGTGAAAGTGATCGCCGAAATCGAGCGGAGCATGATCACCGACGCCCTGGCCCTCACCGACGGGGTCAAGGCCCGGGCCGCGGCGCTGCTGAATCTGAACCGCACCACCCTGGTGGAGAAGATGCGCCGACTCGGAATGCCCCTGTAACGTCCCCTTTCCCCTCAGAAAAATTCCCGCAGGCTTTCGTCTATCCCTTTGAGGTTTTCGTAGTAATCGTCTGGGAGGCGGATCCGCACTGTCGCCCTCGATGGCACGAAAGCGACAGGCACGGCCCCAGACAACTATTTCTCTTACTCGGGGGCGCCGCCCCCCAGGACCTTGTAGAGAGTCGCCACATTGAGGAGGCGGACAAGGCGGACACCGATCAGGTTCTGCTGGGCGCCGTAGAGGGCACGCTGGGAATCGAGCACCTGCAGGTAGCTGTCGACTCCCTTTTCGTACCGCGCCTGGGAGAGGCGGTAGCTCTCGGAAGTGGCGTCGGTGAGGGACTGCTGGGCCGACAGCTGATCATCGATGGTTCCTCGCTGGGCCAGGGCATCGGCCACCTCCCGGAAGGCGGTCTGGATCGCCTTCTCATACTGGGCAACGGCGATGTCCCTGTCCACTTCAGCCACCTTGAGGGTGGCCTGGTTCGCTCCTGCGGTGAAGATGGGGAGGGTGATGCGGGGGGCGAAACTCCAGGTGAAGGCATCTCCCTTAAAGAGCCCTGTCAACTCGTCGCTCCCGAAGCCGACATTGGAAACCAGGGTAATGCGGGGGAAGAAGTTTGCCCGGGCCGCGCCGATGTTCGCGTTGGAACCCTTCAGGAGGTTTTCGGCCTGGAGAATGTCGGGACGCCGCAGCAGCACGTCGGACGGCAGCCCCGGCGTCACATCCTTCATGGCGGTAAGGTTCTCGCTGAGGGCCGCAGGGAGGATCTCCGTCGATACCGGCGATCCAACCACGAGATTGAGGGCATTCACGTCCTGGGCTATCAGCGTGGTGAAGCGGGCGATATCCACCCGGGCCGACTCCACGCTGGTCCGGGCCTGGTTAAGATCGAGGGCCGAGGAGACACCGGCCTCGAAACGACTCTTGGTGAGGTTGTAGGACGACTGCTGGCTCGCCAGCGTATCCTGAGCCAGCTTCAGCCGCTCCCGGTCGGCGGCCAGGGTCAGGTAATTGGAGGCCACCTCGGCCACCAGGCTGATCTGCACGCTGCGGCGGGCCTGTTCCGTGGCCAGAAACTGCTCCAGGGCCTGGTCCTTGAGGCTTTGGACCCGGCCGAAAAGGTCCAACTCATAGGAGCTGACGCCGAGGCCGACGCTGTACTGGTCAACGGTCTGGGCCTGGCCGGTAGAAGAGAGATCCTTGGGAATTCTCTGGACGCTGCCGTCGGCGGTGGCGTCGATCTTCGGGAAGAGGTCGGAGCGCCGGATCCGGTACTGGGCCTGGGAGCGCTCGATGTTGAGGGCAGCGACCCGCAGGTCCCGGTTGTTCTCCAGGGCCAGGGTGATCAGTTTCCGCAGTTTCTCGTCCACGAAGAACTCCTGCCACGGGATGTCGGCTACCGGCTTCCCGGACTTGACAGCAGTCTCCTGGTACGCCGGGCCTTCCGGCCATGCAGCCGGAACGGGTGCGGCGGGACGCTCATATTTGGGGGCCATGGTGGTGCAGCCGGCCAGGGTCATAATTAATGCTGAAACACAGAGGCACTGAGACACTGAGAAAAAACCAGTCACGAGACTCTTACTGGTAGAGTTCTTGGATTCAGCCGCACCATTAGAATCAATCAAACCATACTCCATGGTTTTCTCTGTATCTCTGTGTCTCTGTGTTATTTCTAAAGGGTTTGTCAGGTTCATATTCAATTCACCTCCGATGCTGCTTCAGCGGCCGGCTGTACGGAAGGCTGCTTCTTTCTGGCAAAGACTTTCGACACCATCACAAAGAAGAACGGAATGAAGATCAGGTCGATAAAGGTGGCCGAAAGCAGCCCCCCGGTCACGGCGGTGCCGATGGCGTTCTGGGCCGCGGCCCCGGCCCCCTTGGTGAGGGCCAGCGGCAGGGTACCGAAGAAGAAGGCCAGTGAGGTCATTATGACCGGCCGCAGCCGTATCTTCACCGCCGCCAGGGTCGCCTCCACCAGTTCATGCCCCTGGTGCATCTGCTCCTTGATGAACTGGATGATCAGGATGGCGTTCTTGGTCGACAGACCCACGGTCGTCAGGAGACCGATCTGGAGATAGACGTCATTGGGGAGCATCCGCAGCTTCACCGCGGTAACCGCCCCCACCAGGCCCAGCGGAAGCATCAACAGGTTGACGAAGGGGATGGTCCAGCTCTCATAGAGGGCCGCCACCGAAAGGAACACCACCAGGAGCGAGATGGCGTAGAGGGCCGGGGCCTGTTTGCCGGCCTGTTTTTCCTCATAGGAGAGGCCAGTCCACTCGTAACCGATGCCGGTCGGAAGCTGGGCCGCCATCTTCTCCATCTCGGCCATGGCCTCGCCGGTGCTCACGCCGGGCGCGGCCTGCCCCATGATCTCCACGGACGGAATCCCGTTATAGCGCTCCAGGCGGGGCGAGCCGTACTGCCAGTGGGCGGTGGCGAAGGCGGAGAACGGCACCATTTCGCCGCTCTTGTTGCTGACGTACCAGCTGTTGATATCCTCCGGCAGCATCCGGGACTTCGGATCGGACTGGAGATAGACTTTTTTCACCCGGCCGTTCTCAATGAAGTCGTTGACGTAGGAGCTCCCCCAGGCCGTGGCCAGCACGCTGTTGACATCGGCCAGGGAAACCCCCAGGGCACCGGCCCGCACATCGTCGATGTCGAGCTTGAACTGGGGTGAGTCATCCTGCCCGTTGGGGCGCACCGCTATGAGCTTCTGGTTCTTCATGGCCATGCCGAGGAGCTGGTTGCGGGCCTCCATCAGCTTCTCATGGCCAAGGCCGGCACGGTCCTGCAACTGGAAGTCGAAGCCGTTGGCCTGCCCCAGCTCCACAACCGCCGGCGGTGAAAAGGCAAAGGCGAGGCCGTCACGGATCTGCGAGAAGGCCTTCATGGCCCGGCCGGCAACGGCTGGCGCCTTCAGGTCGGGGGTCGGGCGCAGCTTCCAGTCCTTGAGCCTGACAAAGGCGAGCCCCATGTTCTGACCCCGGCCGGCGAAACTGAATCCGGCAACGGTGATAATCGCCTCCACCGACTTCTTCTCCTTCTCCAGAAAATGGTGCTCAAGCTGCTCGATCACCTTGATCGTCCGTTCCTGGGTAGCCCCGGCAGGGAGCTGGATCTGGCAGATAATGAACCCCTGGTCCTCGTCGGGGAGGAACGCGGTGGGAAGGCGCGTGAAGAAGAACGCCATGGCCGCAACGATGGCTCCGTACACCACCAGGTAGCGCACCGGCTTGCCGAATGAACGGCCGACGATCCCTTCGTATTTGCCCCTGCACCAGTTGAAGCATTTGTTGAACCAGCGGAAGAAACCGCAATACCAGCCGCTCTCGCACGCCTCATGCCCCGCTTCAACCGGCTTGAGCAGGGTAGAACAGAGGGCCGGAGTGAGGATCTGGGCCGTCAGCACCGAAAGGATCATGGCGGAGATGATGGTGATGGAGAACTGGCGGTAGATGACGCCGGTGGAACCGCCGAAGAAGGCCATGGGAAGGAAAACCGCCGAGAGAACGGTGGCAATCCCCCAGAGGGCACTGGTGATCTGGCCCATGGATTTGACGGTGGCATCGTGGGGCGAGAGCCCCTCCTCGGACATGATCCGCTCCACGTTCTCGACCACGACGATTGCGTCGTCCACCAGGAGGCCGATGACGATTACCAGGGCGAACATGGTCAGGGTGTTGATGGAGAAGCCCGCGGCCGACAGCACCCCCATGGTGCCGAGCAGAACAACCGGGACGGCAATGGTGGGGATCAAGGTGGCACGGATGTTCTGCAGGAAGAGAAACATGATAATGAAGACGAGGAATACCGCCTCGATCAGGGTCTGGACCACCTCTTCAATGGAGATCTTGACGAAGGGGGTGGTGTCGTAGGGGTAGACAACCTCCATGCCGGCAGGGAAGTATTTCGACAGCTCCGCCATCTTCGCTTTTACCCGATTGGCGGTGTCCAGGGCGTTGGCGCCGGCGGCCAGGCGCAGGGCCATCCCACCCAGCGGTTTTCCCTTGTATCGGGCTTCAATATCGTAATTCTCGGTGCCGATTTTACATTCGGCCACATCCTTCAGTTTGACCGTGGAACCGTCAGGGTTGGTCCTCAGAATGATGGCGTTGAACTGCTCCGGGGTCTGGAGGAGGGTGCGGGCCGTGATGGTAGCGTTAAGCTGCTGTCCCTGAGGCGCCGGGTTCCCGCCGAACTGGCCGGCCGAGACCTGGGCGTTCTGGGCCTGCACCGCCGCAATGACGTCGTTGGTGGTGAGGTGGTAGTTGTTCAGCTTGGCGGGGTTCAGCCAGATCCGCATGGCGTTCTGGGAGCCGAAGACCGTCACCTCGCCGACCCCTTCCGTCCTGCTGATGACGTCCTGGACGTTGGCAACCATATAGTCCGTCAGGGCCGGACGGTCCATGGAGCCGTCTTCCGACACCAGGCCGATAATCATCAGGAAGTTCCTGGTGGACTTGACCACCTGGATTCCCTGCCTCTGGACGATCTGGGGGAGGAGCGGCGTGGCGAGCTGCAGCTTGTTCTGCACCTGCACCTGGGCGATGTTCGGGTCGGTGCCGGCCTTAAAGGTCAGGTTAATGGCCACGGCACCGGCCGAGTCGCTGGTGGAGGACATGTAGATCAGGTTGTCGATGCCGTTCAGCTTCTGCTCGATCACCTGGGTCACCGTATCCTGCACCGTCTGGGCCGAGGCGCCGGGATACATGGCGTTGATGGTGATCTGTGGCGGCGCGATGGGAGGATACTGGGAGACCGGCAGGGTCTTGATGGCCAGGAGGCCGGCCAGCATGACCATGATGGCGATTACCCAGGCAAAGATGGGTCGGTTTATGAAAAAGCGGGACATGGAAGAGCTCCTTTAAATCTTTGAAAAGCGAAAATCCATTACCACAGAGACACGGAGGCACAGAGAAAGGCTAGAGGACCCTTCGAAACCTGAATGGTTTTCTCTGTGCCTCCGTGTCTCTGTGGTGGATTTTCAAGTCAGTTTTTCCCAGCCGGTGCGGCGGGCGCCGCCTCCGGCTTTGCTCCGAACGGCACCGCCTTGACCGGCGTGCCCGGCTTTGCCCGCTGGATTCCTTCCAGGATGACCCGATCACCGGCCTTGAGCCCGTCGCTCACCAGCCAGTTGTCCCCAACGGTCCGGGCGACCTTGATGACCCGCGACTCCACCTTGTTCTCGGCCCCCACCACCAGAGTCGTGGCATCGCCCTTCGGGTTGCGTGTGACGCCCCGCTGGGGGACCAGAATCGCCTGTTCGCTGACGCCATCTTCAACGATGGCACGCACGAACATCCCCGGCAGGAGGGTCTGCTTCGGGTTCGGGAAGACCGCCCGCAGGGTGATGGAACCGGTGCTCTGATCAACGGTGACTTCCGAGAACTTCAGGGTTCCCGACAGCGGATAGGGGCTGCCGTCCTCCAGCAGAAGCTTGACCCGCGCCTGGGCGGCACCGTCGTGTTTCATCAGTCCGCTGGCCAGGTTCTGCTTCAGCTTCAGGAGCTCGGCGCTGGACTGGGTGACATCCACATACATGGAACTGAGCTGCTGGATGGTGGCCAGTGGAGCCGCCTGGCTGGCGGTCACCAACGCCCCGTCGGTCACGGTGGAACGGCCAATCCGGCCGGAGATGGGTGCGGTCACCTTCGTATAGCCCAGGTTGATGCGGGCGGTCTCCACCGATGCCTTGGCGGATGCCACATCGGCCTCGGCCTGTTTGAGGGCGGCGTTAGCGTCATCATAGTCCTGCTGGCTCACGGCCTTGATCTTCACCAGATCACGGAAGCGCTCTTCCTTGAGGCGCGCCGGGATGAGGTTGGCTTCTGTCCGGGCAAGGGTCGCCTTGGCGCTGGCAAAGGCCGCCTGATAGGTGGAGGGGTCAATCTGGTACAGAACCTGACCCGCCTTCACGTCGGACCCCTCGGTGAACAGGCGTTTCTGGATGATGCCGCTGACCTGGGGACGAACCTCGGCGATCAGGTGAGGCGAGGTGCGGCCCGGCAATTCAGTCGTCAGCTCAACCCGTTGGGGCTGAATCGTAACCACTCCCACTTCGGGGGGACCACTGGGAGGAGGGGCGCCGTTGGATTTCTTGCCGCATCCGGCCACCATCATCCCGATGGCAAGGAGCCCCGTAACGGTAATCAGTCGTGTTCTGTACATGGCTTGCATAGACACCTCTTCACGGAAAATTGAATGAATATTCATTCGAGAACTTGGCACTATCTTCTGACCGCGTCCCAGCATGCCTCGATGGTTCGGGCGATAATGAGATCGTCCAGCGTGATGAACCCGAGAATGTGGTCCCGAGCCACGGAAAGAAGCGGACCGAAGGCCAGGGCAAAGTGGATTGGCAGGGGAACATCCTTAAGGACCTGCTGGGCAATCCCTTCATCGAAAAGCTCGCGATAGACGTCGCACCCTTCCTTTTCTCCCAAGAGCCGGTCCCGACGGAACGCCACGCCGTAGGGTGAGTTGTGGAACTGCTCCAGATAGCGGAAATCGAGGGGATTGTTGATGAAATATTTGAGCAGCGCCGTACCGAGATGGAGAAACCGCTCCCGGAACGCTTTCACCTCCGAGTACCCTTCGGTAATGACCGGATAGATCCTCTCCTCCAGCTCACGGTACAGTTCCGTGATAAGCACATCCTTGTTTTCGAAGTAGCGATAGATCGTCCCGGCCCCCACCCCGGCCCTGTCGGCAATCAACGCCATGGGGGCGCCGTGGAAGCCGTGCTCGGCAATAATCTCAAGGGCCGCGCGAACAATCTCTTCGCGCTTATCCGGTTTCGACATGGTAGACCTCTTTGTCTTGATGATTCAGAATGAACGTTCATTCCATGTTTAATTAATCAGCCACGTCTTGTCCAGAAAAAAATTTACTTTCTTCCGCGGGGCACCGCAGCCTCGCAAGGAACGCGGGTCTGGCAGAGGCCGCAGCCGGTATAGGGGACACCGTAACGCTCACCCACCGCCTCAGGAACGGCGCCGTAGACGTAATCCCGGCACCGGGACTTGTCGTGACCGTCGAAGCTGATGGCCCCCACGGGGCAGCGGCCGATGCAGACGCCGCAGGTCTCCTCGCGGTACCAGAGGCAGTTGTGGCGGTGGTCCGGGGCGGTGCGGGGAGAGGGAGGAAGCGCCAGGTCAGTGATGACGCTCCCCACCCGGTGGGCAATTCCGCGAGCCGTGATGAGGCCGTCGGAGAGGCTGAAGGTGCCGAGTCCGGCCGCGTAGGCGGCGTGGCGCTCGGACCAGGTGGAGGCAATGCCCACGGGGGTATCGGCGAATTCCTTCCAGGCGGGGGCGTATTGGGGGGCAAGCGCCCGGTGGCCGATCCCCTCCAGGTACGCCGCCAGATGCCGCCGGAGCGCGCCATTCAGGACCTCGCCGTGGGTCCGGGTGAGGGCCCACCTGCGGGAGGGCCACTGGCTTTCCAGGCGGTTGCTCATCCGCGTCCCCTCCGTGACCGGCAGGATCCAGACGATGACCGTTGCCGCCCCATCCAGCAGCTCTGTCGGCGTCAGGTGGAAATCGCCGATGATGTGCTTGTAGTCAGTGAAAAGCGGGTCGTCAGCCGCGGCGAAGCCCACGAGGGGGTCGTCGAAGTAAGGGCCGCTGTCGTCAGCGAAGCGGTTTTCCGGGCTTTCCGCCACAAAACGTCCGATCTCGGCACGTAGTGTTTCCTCCATCTCGACCTCCTTTAGGCTGCTGTCGGCTCGGGCCGCCGGTAGAGGGTGACGAAAAGCAGCAACGTCGCCACCCCCACCACGCCATTCAGGAAAAAACCGATCCGGAAGCCTTCTTCCCGGATTAACGCCCCCATGCCGGCGGCGCAGAGCATCATCCCGACATAAACGCAGGTATTGTAGCATCCCATGGCGAGCCCCCGCTGCTCCCGGGGCACCACATCGGCGATCAGCGCACAGACGGCGGTGAAGGCGACCCCCATGCTTATCCCCATGACCGCCGCGGCCCCCATGAGCGGGACCACGGACCGGCAGAGGCCGAAAGAGGCGAGCGCCAGGGCGAAAACGGCAAGCCCTCCAATTACCAGGATACTCCGGTCATCCACACGGTCGCTCAGTTTCCCCGAGGGGAGGCGTGAGATGGCGTTAGCCAGGGCCTGGGCCGCGAAGACAAACCCCACGTGTCCCGAATGCATCCCCTGGCTCCGGATATAGAGGGGCATGAAGGTGACGAACATGCCGAAACCGAAACAGGTGCCGAGGGTTGCGACGAGGCAGGCGATGAGCCGGCGGTTGTGCATGAGCCCCGTAAGGGCCGGCAGGATGGCGGGACGGACAGCGCCGCGGGCCTGGTCCGTGGAAGGCGCGGGGAGGAAGATGAGTGCCACGACGAACATGGCGAAGATCAGCCCCCCCGCCACGAGAAAGACCGGCCGAAGCCCCAGTGCCGTCCCAAGGAAACCACCGGCGGCCGGGCCGAGGGTCATGCCGCCGTACAGGGCCATCGTGTACCAGCCGTAGGCCTGGCCCAGCACCTCCGGCGGGGTGACGTCGGCCACATACGACATGAGGGTCGGCGAAAAGGCCGACAGCCCGATGCCGAAGAGGAGATAGATTCCCCCCATCTGCAGGGGAGTGCGACTCCAGTAGAGGAGAAACGACGAGCCGGCCAGGAGGATCAGCCCCCCCAGGAGCGGTATCCGTCGCCCCAGTCGATCGGAGACAAGTCCCGAGGGAATGGAGAGCGCTCCCGCCATCAGCATGAACGCGCTGTTGATGAGTCCCACCTGCGCCGTGTCGGCCCCCAGCGACGTGGCAAAGAGAGGGACAATCGGAATCCTCATGTAGGAGCCGAAAAAGCAGACAAAACTGATGACACAGGCGAGGAGCAGAAGTTTTCCCGCCCGGTGTTCCCGCGATTCCATGGGCAACTACCCCTTCAGCCCTTGGGCGAAATTCATAGTTCTTTCCCCACGGCAAACGCCTTGCCCAGCAGGGGACCAACACCGTGGTAACCCCGATGGCCGGTGTCAAAGACAAGGGGCTTGAGCTTCAGTATGTCGGGAAGGCCGTCGTCGCCGAGCACTTCCGCGTCTGCCTTAACGTCCACTATTTCGCCGACGAACAGGGTGTGAAGGCCGATTTCCAGGGTGTGAAGCAGCCGGCACTCAAGGGCGAAGGGGAACTCCGCCGCGTAGGGGGCGTCCACAAGTTCACTTTTCACCGGCGTAAGTCCAGTGGCGGCAAACTTATCCGTGTCGCGCCCCGAGACAATGCCGACGTAATCGGCCTCCTTCATGGCGGTTTCCGACGCAATGCCAATGGTGAAGGCCTTGCGCTCCACGATCGAAGCGTAGGAATAGGTCGCCTTTCGCAAGGAAACCGCAATGCACGGGGGCTGGGAACAACAGATTCCGCCCCAAGCGGCATTCATCAGATTTGGCTTCCCCTCGCGGTCATAGGTGCCCACCATCAGGACAGGGGCCGGAAACAGGAGGGTCTTGGCCCCCAGGGATTGCTTCATGGTATTCTCCTCTCGCAAATCAGATTTTCAGCTCTCCAGCAGGTTAACCACGACACGCCCCGTGATCCCCCCATGGAGAATCGCCTGGGTCATCACCTCCAGCCCCGCCAGAGTGCACTCCGTCGCCATCTCGCCGAGCTGAACGGGCTTCCAGTCGGTGGCAAGCCGCTGCCAGACCTCCTCGCGAAGCCCCCGGGGGCACTGGACCGAATCAATCCCCAGAAGGCTCACCCCCCGCAGGATGAACGGGTAGACGTTCACCGGCAGTTCCGGCGACCCCACGAGCCCGCAGCAGGTGACCGTACCGCCATACTTCGTGCTCTTCAGGACCGCCGCCAGGGTCTGGCCGCCGACCACATCCACGGCCCCGGCCCAGCGCTCGGCCAGGAGCGCCTTTTCGGCCCCGGCCGTCACGTCGTCACGGCCGATCACGGCTGTCGCGCCAAGCCCCTTGAGAAAATCCTCGTCGAACTCCTTGCCGGTGGCTGCCGTCACCCGGTAGCCCGCGGCGGCAAGGATGGAAACCGCAATGCTCCCCACCCCGCCGGTGGCGCCGGTCACGAGGATATCGCCGTCAGCGGGCCTCACCCCGGCCCGCTCCAGCTTCAGCACCGACAGGGCCGCCGTGAAGCCGGCGGTGCCAAGCGCCATGGCTTCCCGCAGCGTCACCCCCTCGGGCAGCCGCACCGCCCACTCCGACGGAATGCGGACATATTGCCCCCACCCGCCGTCGGTCTCCATCCCCAGGTCATAGCCGGTGACGATGACCTTGTCGCCCGGGGCAAAGGCGCCGCTCTCGCAGGAGACCACCTCGCCCGCCGCGTCGATGCCGGGGGTATGGGGGAACTGCCGCGTCACCCCGGGGTGGCCCGTGGCCGAGAGGGCATCCTTGTAGTTGAGGGACGAGTAGTGGACCCGTATCACAAGATCGCCGGGAGGAAGATCGTCCACGCTCCGCTCTCTAATCTCCCGCACGAACTGCTTGTCGGAGGTTTTCTCCACCACCAGCGCCTTGAATTTTGCCATGTCGCCCATCCTCAACCTCCTTATTTGCCCAAACGGGTTACCATAAAGTCACAGGGAATTTTGATTTGGTGGGACCCATCCTTGACATGGTCCGATCACGCTGGCAAGGTAAATTTTTTTCATGACCAGAAATGAAAAAAGCCCGCACATGGCGGGCTTTTCCTTGCGCCATCGAACAACCCTAGAACTTGACCCTGAGCCCCATCAGCGCATTATGGCTCTCGAATTTGAACTTGGTCACCGTCACCGCACCTTCGTCAAAGGTGGCCTTTGAGGTGCCGAAATAGCGATACCCCAGGTCAAGGGACATGATCGGATTGAGGGCTATCTCCACCCCGGCTCCCGCCTGGTAGGCGAAAACGGTGTCGTCCCCCTTGTCGTAGAGAGGACCGTCAGTACTGGTGGTATCGCTCAGGTTGAGCACGGCGAAGCCGACGCCCCCTCCCACGTAGGGGGTAATGGGGCTCTGGTTGTGCATATCGAAGAAGGCGTTGGCCATGACCGCCAGCGCACCGAGATCACCATCCACTCCCGGGAACCGGTACCCGTCAGAAGTGTCGGTAACCGCTTTGATCTCCGAATGCCGGTAGGAAAGCTCCCCCTCCAGGCGGAGAAAACCGTAATCATACCCGGCGGTACCACCCACGGCAATGCCCGGGTCGAACTCCACCCGGTCGTTAAACGTGTTGACGAAATCAGTGCTGGAAACGTCGGCGTCCCGGGGGATACTCACCCCGAGGAAACCGGAAAAATACCCCCCGGGCCGGGCAGGCGTTGCCTGGCTCATGGCGGGCATTCCCCAGATGGCGATGGCAGCAGCGGCAATGAGAATTCTTTTCATGGTTATCCTCCTTGAATGGTATGCCAAATGTAATCAGTATAACGCAAAAGGAGGGTTGCAGTTTACATCCCGGGCCTGAATGGAGGCAAACGAGTCAGTTACGCCTTCTTTACAAATTCCGATTTCAACTGCATTGCGCCGATCCCGTCGATCTTGCAGTCGATGTCATGGTCTCCTTCGACGAGGCGGATATTCCTGGCCTTGGTTCCGACCTTGATTACCGACGACGAGCCCTTGATCTTCAGGTCCTTGATCACCGTAACCGTATCACCGTCACTGAGAACGTTGCCATAGGCGTCACGCACCACGCAACTCCCGTCCCCGCTCTCCGCTGCCGTTTCTTTCCCCCATTCATGGGCGCATTCCGGACAGACATACATGGTTCCGTCTTCGTACGTGTATTCTGAACTGCATTGTGGACATTTGGGCATATCGCTCATGGCGCATCCTTTCTGATTGGTTATGGGCTGGGGGAACATACGGCGGGCACCCCTTATAGCACGGTTATCGGCACGACGGAATTCTTTAACAGCCGACATTGCGAATAAATCACACCCCCAAAGAGCATCTTGCACCGAAGAAGCCGCTCCGCTATAACAGGCACCTATCCGAACAAAAACATCAACAGGACGAATGCGGCCCTCACCCACGGAAAGGACACCCCATGACCCTCTATACCCTGCTCTGCTTCCTCGGCGCCTCCATCGCCCTGACCGTAGCCCCCGGCCCCGACAACATCTTCGTCATGACCCAGGGGATCGCCCGGGGGAGAAAGCCGGCCATCGTCACGGCCATCGGCATGTGCAGCGGCGTCACCGTCCACACCACGGCCGCGGCCTTCGGAATCTCGGCGGTGTTCTATTCGTCAGCTATTGCCTTCACGGTGGTGAAGTCCGCCGGCGCGGCGTACCTCCTCTACCTGGCCTTCAAAACCCTGAAGGAACGGTCCGCCATCAGGCTCTCGGCGGCCGACGACCTCCCCGCGGCGGCCCTGTTCCGGCGGGGATTCATCATGAACGTGCTCAACCCCAAGGTGGCCATGTTCTTCCTGGCGTTCCTCCCCCAGTTCGTGGCCCCCGCCGCCGGCCGCGTCCCGCTCCAGATGCTGCTCTTGGGACTCATATTCATGGTGCAGTCCGTGGTGCTCTTCTGCCTGCTCGGCTACTTCGCCGGAAGCATCGGCAGCTTCATCCTGGCCCGCCCCCGGATCGCCCGCTATTTTGACTGGCTTACCGCAGGGGTTTTCCTGTCCCTGGGAGTGAGGCTGGCCCTGGCGGAGCGGTAAATGTTTCCCCATTACTGAAAGAATCCTTCCCCCTCCGCAGTCTTCAATAATAATATTTTCATAAAAAATTTTTTCATGATACACAAAGACGCTTTGCGATTTACCATCAAGGACACATAACGTGGCATACCATGCAGAGGAGGGCATACTGGTGAAAAAAGGGGTATTTCCATTTTTAATCATTGCTTGGCTGTTGACCGGCACGACATTGCCGGCATCGGCGACAGTTTTCCAGTCCCATATGCTGAACACGCTCAGCTTCAGTTATGTGGAGAACCTTTTCGATTCGAACGGAACTATGAAGAATGGACTGGAACTGGCGCCGGGAGATCACCTGGTGGGAATCATATCCGTCAACCGAATCGTCGCGGGAGGGGAGACGATTTTCACGGCAGGCCCAACGTCGCAGCTGACCGGGATTTACGCCCACAAGGTGCTGAGCGTCCCGCCGTATGTGGTGAACGGGCAGTATGCATATGATCCCCTCAACCCCTCGTCGCTCCAGGTGCACACGGAATACGGCAATCCTGACCTGGGAGCATTCACTGTCGGTTCAAGCACTGTGAACCTTGCCAACGTTCTGGAACCGGGCGCGGTTCTGGCCCTCTGGCTCGACCAGGGGAACAGCGCCACCAGCTTCACGACGGGAGGAACCCTTGCCGACAGCGTGGCCCGGGCAACCGATGGACTCCCCTTCCTCTCCGCGGGGATTGGGAATTCGGGATATTTTTACAGTCATACCAAACCGTCAGTCACCATGGCCGAGTTGATGAACGGAGCCTTCATAGGCCAGGCCTTCGCCGGTCTGGAAGTATTGACCAACGCCACTGGGCACACACTCTTCCCTATCTTCAACCCCGGCGACCAGGAACAGGGTACCGCAACGCCGCTGGTTCTTTCCTGCGATCTCGGGATCAATCCAGCCTTTTTTTCACCTGAGCCGGCCTCACCCTGGGCCCTCGCCGGCACAGGCTCGGTGCAAGTTTATCCGGCTCCCGAGCCATCCACCCTGGCACTCTTTGGCGCTGCCGGGTGCATAATGGCCCTGTGCAGACTGAGGAAGCGCATCTGAGACTTGCAGATCCGCACCCAAAAGGCGTCCGGTCGGACGCCTTTTTTCATTGCTCTCTCTGATTCCATCCCACCATCCTGTTATCCAGTTCCCGGAACACCTTCCCCCTACAGATACGGTAACGGGGCCGGATATTGCCCTCCCCGGTGCCCATAACTCCATTTGCTTTGTTCGCCGGGAGCGGGTATTTATTTATGGAATCAAAATCCGACGATCAGGAAGACACACACCATGATATTCACCACACTGCGCGCAACTCTGGCAATGCTCGCCGTCACGGCCATGGCCTGCGCCCTGCCGGTGCGGGCCTCGGCCGGGGACGACCTGGCGCGGGGGGTGCTCGCCGAACTGAACGCGGCCCGCGCCAACCCCAAGGACTACGCCGAACACCTGCGCGTCTACCGGTCCCAGTTCACGGGAACCTACCATATCCCGCCGGGCAGCAGGATTCGATACGTCACCAGGGAGGGGACCCGGGCCGTGGACGAGGCAGTGCGGTTCCTGGAGGCGCAACGCCCCCTCCCCCCCCTGATCTGGTCGGAAGGGCTCTCCCGCGTCGCTGCGGAACTGAACCGGGAGCAGACACGGACGGGTGCCCTGGGCCACGCCTCGGGCAGGATGGAGATGCGGGCCCGGGCCGAGCGCGTCGGCCGGTGGCAGAGCACCATTGGCGAGAACATCAGCTACGGCCCCGACGATGCCCGACGTGTGGTGATGCAGCTCATCGTCGACGACGGAGTGCCTGACCGGGGGCACCGGAAGAACATCTTCGCCCCCGACTTCAGGGTGGCCGGCATCGCCTGCGGTCCCCACCCGGTCTTCGAGACGAGTTGCGTCATCGACTTTGCCGGCTGGTTCACTGAGAGGTGACATACCCATGACACAGCAATTCAAGGACTATTTTTCCGAGAAATCGGACGCCTATCGTTCCTACCGCCCCGGCTATCCCCCCGAGCTCTTCGCCTGGCTGGCGGGGCTGCCGGCGCGGCGCGACGCGGCCCTGGACTGCGGCTGCGGCACTGGACAGGCATCAGTGGCCCTGGCGGAACACTTCGCCCGGGTCTACGCCGTGGACCCCAGTGCCGCCCAAATCGAAAGCGCCACCTCCCACGAGCGGGTGGAGTACCGGGTGGCACCGGCGGAAGAGACCGGCCTCCCCGATGCCAGCGTCGACCTGGTGATCGCCGCCCAGGCCCTCCACTGGTTCAACTTCGGCCGCTTCTACGCCGAGGTGCGCCGGGTGGCCCGGGAAGGCGCCGTCTTTGCCGCCTTCACCTACGGCCTCCTCGCCATCGATGAGGAGATCGACCGGATCATAGGCCGCTTCTACCGCGACGTCATCGGCCCCTACTGGCCCCCCGAGCGGACCCACGTGGACGCCGGCTACCGGACCCTCCCCTTCCCCTTTGCCGAGATCGAGGCCCCGGCTTTCGCCATGAAGGCGGAATGGAACCTGGGGCACCTGATGGGATATTTCGAGACGTGGTCTGCGGTAAAGGAGTACCGGCGGCTCAAGGGAGACGATCCTCTGGGGCTGGTGGCGGGGGACCTGGCGACAGCCTGGGGGGACCCGGCGCTTGTCAGGCAGGTCTCATGGCCCCTGGTGATGCGGGCAGGGCGGGTAGCGTAAGAGAGAAGAGAGCACCAACTACTGTCCTTTCTTCCGGAGAACCACCCGGCGCCCCTTGGCAATGCGCCGTTCCTTCCCCTTCCGCTCCTGCCGGGCAGCCACGTCGTCGCGGGCGGCGGCCTCCTCATCCTCTTTCCTGAGCTTCAGGTAACTGGCGTAGCGCCCCGGGTCGATCTCTCCGCCGGCCAGGGCATCGCGCACCGCGCACCCGGGCTCGTGGGCGTGGCTGCAGTCGTGGAACCGGCACCGCTTGGCCAGTTCGGCGATCTCGGGAAAGGAGGCGTCGAGCCCCTCCCCCGCCTGCCAGAGGCCGAATTCCCGCATGCCGGGGGTGTCGATGACGATGGCGCCGCAGGGGAGGAGTATCATCTGCCGGTGGGTGGTGGTGTGGCGCCCCTTGGCGTCCCGCTCCCGCACCGCGCCGGTGGCCATGACCTCTCCTCCGGCGAGGCGGTTGACGAGGGTCGACTTCCCCACCCCGGACGAACCGACGAAGCAGGCGGTCACCCCCGGCGCCAGGACCTCCCTCACCGCTGCGACCCCTTCTCCCGCAAGGGAGTTAACGGACACCACCCGCACGCCGGGGCCAAGGGCCGCCGCCTCCGCAACCCGCTCCGCCGCCTCGGGGCAGAGATCGGCCTTACTGAGAATGACCACCGGCTCCGCGCCGCTCTCCCGGGCCGCTACCAGATACCGTTCGAGACGCCTCGGGTTGTAGTTGCCGTCAAGCCCCATGACGATGAAGACCAGATCCACGTTGGCGGCGATGGGCTGCACCTCGCCCCCGCCACCCGCGCCCCGGCGGGCAAGGAGGGTCCGGCGCGGCAGGATGTCGTGGATCGTCACCTCTGACCCGCCGTTCACCGATTCGATGACGACCCAATCGCCGACCATGGGGCGGTCGAGGCGATCCGCGGCCCCCTTGCGAAGTCGCGGGGCAAGCTGCGCCGGAAACTCCCCCGCGGCGGTCCTCAACCGGTACTCCCCCCGAAGCTCGGCCGTCACCCGCGCCACGGTGCCGGGATCCGCCCCCCCTTCGGGGGCCGTTTCCGCAAACCAGTCGCTCCATCCCAACGCTTTCAGCTCATCCATGGAAACCCCGTCCTCCGAATAGTCGCACGACGGCATTGTACGCAATGTGGAGGGAAACGCAACCGGCGGATAGTGCTCCGTGCAGGAAATGAATGGGAAAAATCGCTGGCAGTGAGTGCCGGAATGTCAGGGAGTGGGGTATCAGGCGGCGGCGCTTCGGATGGGATTGGCGCGGCAGTGGTCAAAGATACGGAGGTGGTTGGGCTCGCTCCGGAAGAGGGGTGCCTCGTCCCAGGTCCGTCCGTCAAGAAGCCGTCCTTCCCCGGTATAGAGGAAGGGGATGCCGCGTTCCTCTGCCTGATCGCGGAGATCCCGCGCCCAGTCGGAAAGGTGTGAAGCGTCGCCATCCCCGGCCCCCCCACAGACCACCCAGTCGATGGCACCGAACCCGGCCAGGCAGAGGCTGTTCACCTGGCGCAGGTCCAGTCCTCCCCGAAGGGGCTCGGCAAGGATGCCGACCATGGGCCACCGGACCCCGTCGGCCACCCAGCAGTTCTTGAGGGCAATGGTGGCGGGAACGCGGAGATCCGCCTCCTCCTGGTCCCGCACCCGGACCAGGAACCAGAGGTTGTTGAGGGTGTCGTCCTCCTCCAGGAGGCGATAGGGGAAATCGGGCGAGGTGGCGTAGAGCCTCTGGAAAGAATGCTCGGGGTAATCGGTGACAGCGACGAAGAGATGCTGAGGAGACGAGGCCACGACCGAGAGCATGGCGTCCAACTGCTCCACCGGAAGGAAGGGATGGAAAGGGTCGCCCCCCACGATCCAGACCTTTCCCTCCTTCTCGCCAAAGGGGCGCCAGAGTGCCTCGCGGTCCACCGTATCCCGCCGGATGAGCACCTCCCAGGCGTCATCCCAGAAAATCCCTTGCCTCAACCGATTGAACATCTCAAGCCCTGCCTTAACCTCATTGCTGTCCGATGCGAACACCCATGGTTACGTATCGGCGGGCGGGCGCAAAACTTGAGGTGCGCGGGATGTTTCCCTCAAACAGTTTGCATTTTCCCCGGGGGGCATTAAAATGTCTTACACTCTCGACACCTGACTAGTTTCGAGATGTTCTGACACCGTAGGAGCGACATTTTGAAAAGCATGAGCAGAGCAACCAGAAGAGACCAGGCGGACCTTCCCGGAGCGGCCCAGTGAACCGAAGGCTCGTCATTTTCTCCCACGGCAAGGAGAGCGGTCCCTGGGGAACCAAGATCTCGGCCTTGGCCCCCGTGGCACGGAAGCAGGGTTTTGCCGTCGAGAGCATCGACTACACCGACCTCGCCGACCCCGATGCCCGGGTCGGCAGGCTCGTGGAGCGGTGCGCCGGCGGAACGGGCACCCTTGTCCTCGTCGGTTCCAGCATGGGGGGATATGTGGCAACAGTGGCCTCACAGACCGTGAAGCCGGCGGGACTTTTCCTCATGGCGCCGGCCGTCTACCTCCCCGGCTACGCCGAATCGGACCCCACCCCATCGGGAAAAACCTACGTCGTCCATGGCATGCACGATGAGGTCATCCCCATGGAGAATGCCGTCCGCTTCGCGCAGCGGAACCATGCACGGCTCTTCCTCGTGGATGGCGACCACGCGCTCGTGGGCCAACTCCCCTTCATAGAAGAACTCTTCGGCCTCTTTCTCGCAAGCATAGCCGCCGCCTGCTAGGGGCAGGAGTAGGTCACATCGACATAGTTGGGAATGCAGCGCTTGCCGCTTTTCCTGATGGCCACCAGATGATAGGGCTGGGTCAGGGACTGGGCCGTGAAGCACCCCTCGCCCGGCTTTCTCCTGATGATGGTGAGCCAGATTCCGTCCATCCCCTCCTGCACCTCCTTGACCTCGATGCTGTATCCCCCCGTCGGCCGGACCATGTCCACCACAGCAACCACTTCATTACGCGAAAAATCGACCGCAGGGAGCGCCGGAACAGGAGTAACGTTCCGGTGGAGCAAGTTCCAGAATGATGAGAATTCTCCCTGGCCTGCAATGACGCGAATCAGAGGCCAGACGAGCTGGGTATCGGTTCCGGGCTCGGAGTAGGCGCCGCCGACCCCCTTGGCGACCGTCTCGACGGACACCTTGAACGCCGCAGGGGGCGGCTGCACCGGGATGGCGGTGGCGCAGCCGACAAGGGAGACGATGGCGAAAACCAGGAGCAGAGGCGTGCGAATGGAGTTCATAGTTGGACCATCCTGTTCGTGTGAATTTCAATTGCCGCAAGGGCTCTATCGCCCGAACACCCGCCGGAAGAAGCGCGACATCTCGTCCCACGAATCCCTGTCGGCGGCGGCGTCATAGGCGAGAGGGAGACCGAATTTCCTGGCATAGGCATCGGCGTCGGGATTCGTGAAGCTGTGCTTTGCCCCGGTGTAGGAGATGAACCGGAAGTCGGCCCCGGCCCGGGCCATCTCGGCCGCAAAGGCTCCCACCTGTTCGGGGGTGATGAACGTGTCTGCCCCTCCGTTGAATGCCATGACCTTCGCCTTGACCGCGCCCGGTTCGGCCGGCTTTGCCGTGGCGAGGTTGCCATGGAAGCTCGCCACTCCCTTGAGGTCGAGGCCCTGCCGGGCCATGTTCAACACCACCGCACCGCCGAAGCAGTAGCCGATGGCGCCGATCCGGCCGGCATCGACGGTGGGCTGTTTCCCGAGCAAATCCATCGCCGCCCTGAAGCGGGCAGCCATGAGGTCCATGTTTTTCATCACCGCGGAAGAGAACGCGCCGGCATCGTCGGGATGGAGAGCTTCCTTCCCCCCGCCATACATATCGACCGCCAGGGCCGTGTACCCCAACTCCGCCAGCATCCGGGCCCGCTTGCGGGCGTAGTCGTTGAGCCCCCACCACTCGTGCACCACGAGCACGCCGGGACGTTTTCCCTTCACTGCGTCGTTCCAGGCGAGATACCCCTTCATGGTCACCTCTCCATCGCGGTACTCGACCACCTTCCCCCGAATCGCGGCATCTGCCGTCGACACCCCCAGCAAGCCACCGGCCAGTGCGACCGCCACCAAAACGAAGCTTCTTATTCTGCCCATGCCGCACCTCTTTTCCGCCGCCCGAGGCGGCATTTGACGCCTGCTGCAACTTTACCAGATCACGGAGAAATTTCCCGCACGGCGTCGCATTGCGCCTCCGGCACCTTGATTATCGGAGAGTGTGCATTACTCTTTCCTTGTTGCTTAAAGCCCAGGAGGAGGCGCCCATGACCATCAGCAAAAAGATCGAGACCCTCTTTCCCGCCCCGGAGGATATCCCCGCCCAACACCGGCTCCCGGCTCCGGTGGAGTTGCGGACATACCTCGTGGCGGGAGAACTTCGCCAGTGGGAGGGAGCGTCCCAGGAGGTATTCTCCCCGGTCTGCGTCAGGACCCCGGACGGCCCCGAGCGGGTCAGGATCGGAAGTTTCCCCCTCATGGGCGAGGCCGAAGCCCTTGCTGCCCTCGACGCGGCAGTGGCCACCTATGATAACGGCAGGGGTGAATGGCCCACCATGACCGTTGCCGACCGCATCGGCCACGTGCAGCGGTTCGCGGCCCGGATGAAGGAGCGGCGGAGCGAGGTGGTCCGGCTCCTCATGTGGGAGATCGGCAAGGCCGAAAAGGACGCTGCCAAGGAGTTCGACCGGACCATCACCTACATCGCCGACACCATCGATGCCCTCAAGGACCTGGACCGGGTCTCCTCCCGCTTCGTGATCCACGAGGGGATCATCGGGCAGATCCGCCGTGCCCCCCTCGGCGTGGCCCTCTGCATGGGACCCTACAACTACCCCCTCAACGAGACCTTCACCACCCTCATCCCGGCCCTCATCATGGGGAACACGGTGCTCCTGAAACCGCCGCGCCACGGCGTCCTCCTCTTCGCGCCCCTGCTCGAAGCCTTCCGGGACTCCTTCCCCCCCGGCGTGGTGAACACCCTCTTCGGGGCCGGCCGCACCGTTACCCCGCCGCTCATGGCATCGGGGAAGGTGGACGTCCTCGCCTTCATCGGCACGAGCCCCGCGGCCAACGCCCTCCACAAGGGGCACCCCAAGCCCCACCGGCTCCGGACGGTCCTGGGGCTGGAGGCCAAGAACCCGGCCATCGTCCTCCACGACGCCGACCTGAACCTGGCGGTGGAAGAGTGCATCGCCGGAAGCCTCTCCTTCAACGGCCAGCGCTGCACCGCCCTCAAGCTCATCTTCGTCCACGAATCGGTGGCCGATCACTTCCTGAATCTCTTCTCCCGAGCCATCGCCGCCCTCGGCTGCGGGATGCCCTGGGAACCGGGCGTCATGATCACCCCTCTCCCCGAACCGGGAAAGACGGTCTATCTCTCCGAGCTGCTGGAAGACGCCCGCAGGCACGGCGCCCGGATCGTCAATGACGGCGGGGGGGCCATGTCCGGCTCCTTCTTCTACCCCGCCGTGGTCTATCCGGTGACCCCGGCCATGCGCCTCTACGCCGAGGAGCAGTTCGGCCCCATCGTGCCGGTGATCCCGTTTACCGACGCCAACACCCCCATCCGTACCATCGAGGAATCGGACTACGGCCAGCAGGTGAGCATCTTCGGCCGCGATCCCCAGACCCTGGCGAACCTCGTGGACCACCTGGTGAACCAGGTCTCCCGCGTGAACATCAACAGCCAATGCCAGCGGGGTCCCGACATCTTCCCCTTCACCGGGAGGAAGGACTCGGCGGTGGGGACCCTGTCGGTCTCGGACGCCCTGCGCTCCTTCTCCATCCGCACCCTGGTGGCGGCCAAGGAAATCGATCTGAACAAGGAGATCATTGCCAACATCGTCCGGGAGCACCGTTCCAACTTCCTCTCCACGGATTTCATTCTCTGAGCGCAGGAGGAAATTTTATCGCTCCCACAAGCCTTTACATCGGCGATTCTTCGTCATATACTCTGTCGCACCTATCAAAGTTACCGGGAGAGATCCGTGCTCCGCACCTTCCTCGAAAAACTGGGCGCCGTCACCATCTTCATCTTCCGGGAAATGGGCCGGATGCTGATCTTTCTCGTCATGGCCCTCGTGAACATCATCATCCGGCCCGGCAAGCCCTTTCATATTTTCAAGCAGATCCACTTCATCGGCACCAAATCCCTCTTCGTCATAACCCTCACCGCCTCGTTCACGGGGATGGTCCTGGGGCTCCAGGGGTACTATACCCTGGCCAAGTTCGGCTCCGAGGGGATGCTCGGCTCGGCGGTTGCGCTTTCCCTCATTCGTGAACTGGGGCCGGTCCTCACGGCCCTCATGGTGGTGGGGCGTGCCGGCAGCGCCATAACCGCCGAAATCGGGATCATGAAGATAACCGAGCAGATCGACGCGCTGAAGACCATGGCCCTGGAGCCGTTCAAGTACCTGATCTCGCCGAAGATCGTCGGGGCGCTGGTGGCCGTGCCGCTTCTGTGCGCCATCTTCGACGTGGTTGGCATCTACGGCGGGTACCTGGTGGGGGTCAAGCTCCTGGGGGTAAACCCCGGCGCCTATTTCCACGAGATGGAGCGGAGCGTGGAGTGGAAGGACGTCTGGTCGGGAATCGTCAAATCCATCTCCTTCGGCGGCATCCTCGCCTGGGTCTGCTGCTACAAGGGTTACCACGCCAGCCACGGCGCCGAAGGGGTGTCGCGGGCCACCACCGAGGCGGTGGTCATGTCGTCGGTGCTGGTGCTGGTGTGGGACTACTTCCTCACGTCGGTTATGCTGTGATTTATGATCAAACTCGTTGACATCCACAAGTCATTCGACTCCCAGGCGGTGCTGGACGGCCTTTCCCTGGAAATACCCGAGGGGAGGATCACGGCGGTGATCGGCCCCAGCGGCGAGGGGAAGAGCGTGCTCCTGAAGCACATAATCGGCCTCATGAAGCCCGACCGGGGCCAGGTCCACGTGGACGGGGAAAACATCACCGCCATGCGCCGGTTCGAGATGAACCGGGTCTGGGAGAAGTTCGGCATGCTCTTCCAGAACGCGGCCCTCTTCGACTCCATGACGGTCTTCGAGAACGTGGCATTTCCCCTGGAGGAGAAGACCCGGTTCTCCCGGGCCGAGATTCGCGACCGGGTCCACAACGCCCTGGAGAACGTGGGGCTCAGGGGGATCGACAAAAAGTACCCCGACGAGCTGTCAGGGGGGATGAAAAAACGGGTGGGGCTTGCCCGGGCGCTGCTGCTGAACCCGCGGATCATCCTCTTCGACGAGCCGACCACAGGTCTTGACCCGATCATCTGCCGGGCCATCCACCAGCTCATCAGGGATACCCACGAGCGGTACGGCTACACGGCGGTGATCGTCTCCCACGAGATTCCCGAGATCTTCGACATCTCGGACCTGGTGGCCATGCTCTACCGGGGGCGGATCACCGAGATGGGGACGCCGGAGGAGATCCGGCGCTCGGAGCACCCGGTGGTGCGGCAGTTCATCAGCGGCAGTCTCGAAGGACCCATCAAGTTCATCTGATACAGGCAGGGGATTGTTATGAAGAAAGTCACTCTCGAACTCATTGTCGGCATTTTTGTGGCCATCGGCATCCTCTGCCTCGGGTGGCTCTCGGTGAAGCTGGGCAAGATGGAACTGGTCGGCGGGGACCACTACGAGGTCTATGCCGAATTCGACTCCGTGTCGGGACTCAAGGAGGGAGCCGCGGTGGAGATTGCCGGGGTGGAGATCGGCCGGGTCGACCGGATCGCTCTCGACCCGAAGTTCAATGACCGGGCACGGGTCTCCATGCGGATCGCCAACGGGGTAAAGCTCCAGGACGACATCATCGCCTCGGTCCGCACCAGCGGCATCATCGGCGACAAATTCATCCTGCTGAAGCCCGGCGGGTCCGACAAATTCCTGGCCAACAACGGCAGGATCAGGGAGACCGAATCGGCAGTGGATCTGGAGGAGCTTCTGAGCAAGTACATCCACGGCAAGGTCGAGTGACTTAGCCGCATTCCAGGAGGGAAGGACATGAGAACACTTCGCGCAGTGGCATTGGCATGCTGCCTGACGGCACTCCCGCTGTCCGGGGCACTGGCCGCCGAACCGGCAACGGCAACGAAAACCTTGAGCCTTGATGAATGCATCCGGGGCGCCATAGCCACGGCCCCGGAGCTGGGCGAATCCCAGGCCGACATCGAGCTGGCCCAGTCCAGGCTTGAGGAGGCCAAGGGGTACCGGTTCCCGCAGATCGAGATGAAGGCCCTCTTCGGGCCGGTCCCCGAGGCCAGGGGCAATCAGGTCTGGTCACCGGACGGGGTCAACGACACCGACTCCTTAACCTGGTTCGCCCGGGCCGACGCCACCCTGGTCCAGCCCCTCTACACCTTCGGCAAGATCAGCGAAAACATGAAGGCGGCCACCCACGGCATCGAGGTGGACCGGGCCAAGAAGGACCAGCGGCGCAACGAGGTGGCGCTCCAGACCAAGGAATACTACTACGGCGTCCTCCTGGCCCGGGAAATGAGGGAAGTGGTCCTGGAGGTGCGGGAGAACCTGGACAAGGCCCGCAAGAAGGCCCAGGAACTCCTGGACAAGTCATCCCCCAACGTGGAGGAGCTGGACATCTACAAGCTCGACGCCTTCAACGGCGAGGTGGGGAAATACCTGGCAGAAGCCGACAAGGGTGAAACCCTGGCCATCTCGGCGCTCCGGACCCGCATCGGCTTGCCGCCCGAGGCACAAATCGACATCGCCACCGAGCGGCTCGTGCCCGACGAGGGAACCGCAGGGGATCTTCCGGCTTACATCGACGAGGCCCGGGCCAAGCGCCCCGAGTTCAAGCAGCTCAAGGAGGGGCTCCAGGCCCGGGAAGCACTCGTGGAAGCGGCAAAGGCCGCCTACTACCCCGACATCTTCCTGGCCGGACTCCTGTCGGGCGCCTATTCGCCCGAGCGGAGCCGCATCGACAACCCCTTCATCACCGACGAGTTCAACCACTTCTGGTCGGGGATCGCCCTGGGGGTCAAGTGGAAGCTCGATTTCGGCATTACCGGCTCCAAGGTGGCCGGCGAGCGGGCCCAGTACAACCGCCTCCTCTCCACGAAAGTCTACGCGGAGAACAACATCCCCCTCCAGGTGAAAAAGGCCTGGCTGGAGCTGAAGGAGGCGGAGAAGAGCATCGACGCCACCCGGGACGCATACAGCAATGCCAAGAAATGGATCGTCTCCGCCATGGCCAACTTCGACTTCGGCGTCGGCCCGGCCAAGGAGCTCTTCGACGGGCTCCAGAACTACGCCCGGATGCGGGCCGGCTACTTCCAGTCCATCTACAACCAGAAGATGTCCCGGGCCAACCTGGACTACGCCGTCGGCGCCATGCCGCTGGAAAAATAAGTGAGCACCAAACACTCTGCAGGACCCCCCTCAATCCCCCCTACCCTGTAGGGGGGAAGCAAGCGTAAGCGAAGCAGGGTGGTCGAAGCAGGGGTGCACAGCCGGAACTTACTCAAGAAGGAGAAACTCCGTCATGAAATGGTTTGCCCTGCCGATTCTTTTCATCACCTTCGCCCTGGGCGGGCCGGCCTTTGCCCAGGGGGTCCCCACCCAGACCGTCAAGAAGACCGTGGACGAGGTTGTCCGAATCGTCTCCGACAAGGAGATGAAGAAGCCCCAGTTTGAAAAGAAGCGCCGTCAGGAGCTGAAAAAGGCCATCGGCGCCGTCTTCGACTACGGCGAGATGGCCCAGCGCGCCATGGCGCGCCATTGGAAGGACCGGAACGCCGCCGAGAAAAAGGAATTCGTCTCCCTCTTCGAGACGCTCCTGGAAAACTCCTACGCCGACAAGATCGAATCCTACAACCAGGAGAAGATCGTCTACCTCAACGAGCGGATCGAGGGGGAGTACGCCGAGGTGAGGTCCAAGGTGGTCACCGCCAAGCGCGACGAATACTCCCTCGACTACCGCCTCATGAACAAGGGTGGAAAGTGGATGGCCTACGACGTGGTCATCGAGGGGGTGAGCCTCGTATCCAACTACCGGGGGCAGTTCAACAAGATCATCACCAACGAGGGGTACCCGGCCCTCCTGAAAAAGCTCAAGTCCAAGAGCGCGGAGATCAAGGCGCCGTAGTTCACGAAACCTGCCTGACGAATAAACGGGGCTGCTTCCCGACGGAAGGAGCCCCTTCACCCTTCCCCCATTGCATCCCAATTTATTGCTCACGCCCACTTTTCGCGTTCCTGGCGGTTTCCTTTTCTCTATCCGTTAGGGGAGTGATTTGCCATCGCTATCCACACCTGTTATCTTGCAAATCACCAGTGCCGCGGCTATGATTTACCAAATCTAACAAAACCTTACGGAGACCAGAGATGACGAAAAAGTCCACAAAGACCATCGTGGCCGGGAAAAAGTCCCTGGCCTCGCCCCGTTCGACGCCCGAACCGGAACGGAAAAGTGATGAAACGCATTTTCCCATTGTCGCCATCGGGGCATCCGCCGGGGGATTGGAGGCCCTGACCCTGTTCCTGGAGCACGTGCCCCAGAACAGCGGCGTGGCCTTTGTGGTGATCCAGCATCTCGACCCGGACCATATCGCGCTCCTGCCCGAACTGCTGCAGCGGGTTACCACCATGAAGGTAACGGCGGTCAAGGACCGGAGCCACGTCAAGCCTGACTCCGTCTACGTCATCCCCCCCAATCGCGACATGTCGATCCTCCACGGGGTGCTGCACCTGTTCGAGGCGTCCGAACCCCGGGGCCAGCGCCTTCCCATCGACCACTTCTTCCGCTCGCTAGCCGAAGACTCCAAGGAGCGGAGCATCGGCGTAATCCTTTCCGGCATGGGGTCGGACGGCACCCTGGGGCTGAGGGCCATCAAGGAGAAGGGGGGGCTCACCCTGGTGCAGAACCCCGACTCGGCCAAGTTCAGCGGCATGCCCAACAGCGCCATCAGTTACGGCCTTGCCGACATAGTAGCCCGGGCCGAGGAGATGCCCGGGAAGATCATGGATTTTCTCCAGCATACCCCTACCCACTCGCTGCAGAAGACGAAACTGGAGGACAGGGAACTGAGCGCCCTCGACAAGATCGTCATCCTGCTCCGGAGCGAGACGGGCAACGATTTTTCCCTCTACAAGAAGAGCACCCTCTACCGCCGGATAGAGCGGCGGATGGGTATTCACCAGATAGATTCCATCGCCGGCTACGTGCGCTATATCCAGGCGAATCACCAGGAGCTGGAGCTTCTCTTCAAGGAGTTCCTCATTGGCGTGACCAGTTTTTTCCGGGACCCTGCCGCGTGGGAAAGCCTGAAGAACGAGGTGATTCCGGAGTTGCTGACCAGCCACCCGGAGGGGGGGGTGCTGCGGGCATGGTCGGCAGGGTGCTCCACCGGCGAGGAGGCCTATTCCTTGGCCATCATCTTCAAGGAAGTGCTGGAGCAGATCAAACCCAAGGCCCATTTCAGTCTACAAGTCTTTGCCACCGATCTGGACCGGGACGCCATAGACAAGGCCCGGCAGGGGCTCTTTCTTCCCAACATTGCCAGTGATGTTTCCGCCGAGCGGCTGAACCGTTATTTTGTCAAGGACGAGGACGGCTACAGGATCAAGAAGGAAATCCGCGAGATGGTCACGTTCGCCACCCAGAACGTTATCACCGATCCCCCCTTCACCAAGCTCGACATTCTCATCTGCCGCAATCTGTTGATCTATCTGGACGTTGAAATGCAAAAGAAACTCCTCCCCCTCTTCCATTATGTTCTCAACCCGGGAGGGGTGCTGTTTCTCGGCAGTGCCGAGACCCTCGGCGCCAGTGCCGAGCTCTTCACGGCCGTCAGTGCGAAATTGAGGCTTTTCAGGCGGGACAACGGCGTCAGCCGGACGAACCTGGTGTCGTTCCCCTCAACGTTCCCGCTTGCGACGCACCCCCACAAGGAACTCTCGCCCGTGAAACCCGAGATAAACGTCCAGGCCCTGGCCGACCAAATCCTGCTGCAAAAGCACTCGCCCCCCGCTGTTCTCGTGAACGAGGAAGGGGACATCGTCTACATCAGCGCCCGGATCGGCAGATATCTTGAGCCGCCGGTGGGGAAAGCGAACATTAACGTTTTCGCCATGGCCAGGGAGGGGTTGCGTCCCGAGTTGCTCGCCGCATTCCATAAGGCGATGCGGCAAAATGCGCCGGTTACCACGCGGAACATCAGGATCGGCACCAACGGAAGGACCCAAACCATCGACCTCATTGTTCAGAAGATGGAAGAACCGGAACTGCAGGGGATGGCCATGATTATTTTCAAGGACCTGGAAACCTGCCAGGAATCTGCCGTCAAGAAACGCGGCGTCAAGTCGTCGGATGCCGTGAGTGCGCGGATTGGCGAACTGGAACTGGAACTTCAGCAGACCCAGGAAAAACTTCGGATTACCCTGGAGGAGTTGCAGACCACACGGGAGGAGATGCAAACCTCACAGGAAGAGTTGAAAGCCTCGAATGAGGAGTTACAATCAATCAACGAGGAATTGCAGTCCACCAACGAAGAGTTGACCACCTCCAAGGAGGAGATGCAGTCCATGAACGAGGAACTGCAGACGGTGAACTCCGAGCAGCAGGCCAAGGTGGATGAGCTGTCGCACCTGAACGACGACATGCGGAACTTCCTCAACAGCACCGAGGTGGCCACCATCTTTCTGGACGGCAAGCTGAACATCCGCCGCTTCGCCAACGCCTCCAGCAAGCTGTTCAAGCTGATCCCAAGCGATGTGGGGCGTCCCCTCACCGACATCGTCAACGATCTCAGTTACCCGGAGCTGACCGACGATGCCGAAGCAGTGCTCCGGACGCTGGTTTATTCGGAAAAGCAGGTAACCACCAACGACGGACGCTGGTTCTCGGTCCGGATCATGCCGTACCGCACGGTGAGTGACGTGATCGACGGGGTGGTAATCACCATGACCGACATCACGCCATTCAAGAAGTTGGAAGAGGAGCTCAGGGATGAGATCAAAAGACTGCTGCGGGATCGGAAAGAAGCATGATGCCTCCCATGGCGCGCCTCAACCCGTGACGCTCCGCCGCGGCGCGGAGAAACGCCTCAAGGACCTGCCCCTTCAAGGCGCCCTCCCCAAGACGGAAGAGGACACCTTGAAGCTCCTCCACGAGTTGCAGGTTCACCAGATCGAACTGGAAATGCAGAATGAGGAGCTGCACCGGTCACAGGATGAGTTGCGAAGTTCCCGGGACCGCTATTCGCTCCTCTATGATTTTGCTCCGATTGGCTATTTCACCCTCTCCCGTAATGGAACGATCCTCTCCGCCAACCTGGCCGGGGCGAGTCTGCTCAATAGAGAGCGTTACCGGTTGATGGGGCAGAGCTTCGGCCGTTTTTTTGAGGGGCAGCATTACACGCTCTTCAAGGAATTGCTGTTCGAGGTGTTTTCAAACCACGATGAACCGCAGACGCTTGAGCTGCTGATGTCAAAAGAGCTGCGACAGCCGCTGTTCGTGCAGATAGAGGCGACCACTGTCGTCCCTGGCGACGAGTGCCTTCTTGCGGTGGTCAATATCACCCCCCGGAAACGGGCGGAGGATGAACTTCTCCGGGCCAAGGAGGAACTGGAGCAGCGTGTTCTGGATCGGACCGTGGAACTGGCCCGGTCGGTGGACCAGCAAAAGAAGGAAATGACCGGGCGGCTACAGGCAGTGGAAGAGCTCCGGGCCAAGGAACTGCTGTTGGTTCACCAGAGCAGGATGGCCGCCATGGGGGAGATGCTCGCCAATATCTCCCACCAATGGCGGCAATCGTTGAATGTCATGGGACTGTTGATTCAGCAATTGGGTCTGTTCAGCGAATCCGACTGCCTTGACAAGCAGATGGTCGACACTAACGTTGAGAGGGCGATGGGAATCCTCAATCACCTGTCCCAGACCATTGATGATTTCCGGACCCTTTCCGAACCGGACCGGGAAAAAATCCCGTTCTGGATAAACGAGGTCATTGAGAAGACGCTGCAGCTCGTTGGTGATTTCTTCAGGGATCAAGGCATTTCAATCCATTGCGATTTTGTCCAGGATTCGCGGGTGGCGGGGTTCCCCAATGAATTCAGCCAGGCATTGCTCAATCTCCTGTTGAATGCACGGGATGCGCTCGTTGAATCAAAGACGGGCGATAAATGGATACGAGTGAGTTCCCGGCCGGAGAATGGCAGGGCTGTTATTACGGTCACCGACAACGGCGGCGGGGTCGACAAGAATATTATCGACAAGATTTTCGATCCCTACTTCACCACCAAGGAACTCGGCAAGGGAAGCGGCATCGGGCTTTTCATGTCGAAGAACATCATCGAGAGAAGCATGGGAGGGCACTTGACCGTTCGCAATGTCGAGGGATGCGCCGAATTCAGGATCGAGGTCTGACATGGAACCGGCCCGCAATCCCACATCCATCAACATTCTCTTTGTGGAAGACGACCTGTATGCGAGAGAGTTGATTCCGCTCATGATCTCCAACAAATTCCCGGGGTTGCCATCAGCCTTGCCGATAATGGCGAATCAGGGTTGGAACTCTGCCGGGCCAATGAATTCGACATCGTCATAACCGATATCAACATGCCCGACATGGACGGCATCCGGATGGCCGAGGAGATCAGAGGCCTGAAACCGGGCATTAAAATCATCGTCATGTCCGGCCATAGCGAAAAGTGCTACTACGACCAGTTGCAGGATATCGGCGTCACCGACTATATCCTGAAACCGGTAGACACTAAACTCTTGTTCCTCACCCTCGGCAAATTCATTGACCAGGTCATGCTGAAACGTGATAGGCCAGTCGTGATCAACTAACCGGCACAATTCAGGAACCGGGGTTACCAGAGCCCCCATGGAGAAAAGAGGCACCGCAACCAACCGCCGGTGGCTCTTTTTTCATTTTCAGGACCGCCCCTCTTCAGTGAATCGCTCCCTTGCATTAACGCTCCCGTTTGTATAAAGTGGCCCTGTTGCATTTTTGCCACACCAAGGACTCCCCAGCAATGGTTGAAAACCATCACCAACAGCCAGGCATGATTTCACCCCAGGAGTACGAACGGAAAAAGCGGCGGCGGGAAGCGATCATCATCGCCATCTCCGTTCTGCTGATCCTCGTGCTGACCCGGGCCGAGATCCACCTCTCCCGCATCAGCTCCGAAGTCCCCATGGGGAGCAACATCCTCATCTTCGGCATCATCAACATCATCCTCCTCCTCATCATCCTCCTCAGCTACCTGATCTTCCGCAACGTGGCCAAGCTCCTCATGGAGCGACGAAGCAAGGCCATCGGCGCGAACCTTCAGACCAAGCTCGTCATCGCCTTCATGGGGCTGTCGCTGGTGCCGACGATGCTCCTCTTCGTTGTGTCTGCCACCTACGTGAACCAGAGCATCCGCAACTGGTTCAACACCCAGATCGAGAGTTCCCTGTCCGAATCCCTGGAGGTGGCCCAGACCTACTACAAAAATTCGGCCGCCAACGCCCTCTACTACGGCCGGCAGATCAGCACCACCATCCGGGACGAGCGGCTCCTGAACGAGGAAAACCTTCCCCGGCTCCGGGAGTTGGTCCGCCAGAAGCAGCAGGAGTACAACCTCGGCATCGTGGAGGTCTACTCCTCCCAGAACGAGGAGCTCGTGCGGTCGTCGAACCCCAGCGTCCCCCTGGGGGAATTCACGAACCCCTCCTCCGAGGACATCAAGGCAGGGCTCAACGGCAAGGAACTCACGCGGGTCAACACCGTGGGGAAGGCCGACCTGATCCGGGGCATCATGCCCATCTACTCCACCTACCGGGCCGACGAGGTGGTGGGGGTGGTGGTGGTGAACTACTTCGTCCCCTACTCCCTCGTGGAAAAGATGCGGGAGATCACCAAGTCCTACGAGGAGTTCCGCCAGCTCAAGATCCTCAAGAGCCCGATCCGCGCCGGGTACATCCTGACCCTCTTCCTCATCACCATGGTGATTGTCTTCCTGGCGGTCTGGTTCGGCATCTACCTGGCCAACAGCCTCACGACCCCCATCAAGGAACTGGCCGAGGCGACCCGCCAGGTGGCCGAGGGGAACCTGGACGTGCAGCTGGGGCAGCGCTCAAGCGACGAGTTCGGGATGCTCGTGGCCGCCTTCAACAAGATGACCGAGGACCTGCGGAACCACCAGCAGGCCCTGCGCCAGACCAACATAGAGCTTGTCCGGAGCAACCAGGAGCTGGACGAACGGCGCCGCTACATGGAGATCGTGCTGCGTAACGTGGCCGCCGGCGTCATATCCGTTGACAGCCACGGCGTGGTCACCACCATCAACAAGTCGGCGGAAGAGCTCCTTCAGGTCTCTGCCCGCGCCGTGGTGGGGAAGAACTTCCGGGAAGTCCTGAAGCACGACCAGATCGACACCATCAAAGGGCTCCTGCGGGACATGGTTACGGCGAAACAGGACTCCATCAGCCGCCAGGTGACGGTCCCGGTCCGCGACACCAGGGCGACGCTCCTCTTCAACCTGACGGTGCTGCGGGACGAAAGCGGCGAGTTCCTGGGAACGGTGGTGGTCTTCGACGACCTGACCCAACTCATCAAGGCCCAGCGGATGGCGGCCTGGCGCGAAGTGGCCCGGCGCATCGCCCACGAGATCAAAAACCCCCTGACGCCGATCCAGCTCTCGGCACAGCGGCTGAGAAAGCGCTATCTACCCCGCTTCGGCGACGAGGACACCGTCTTTGACGAATGCACCGCCATGATCGTCAAATCGGTGGACGAGCTGAAGACGCTCGTGGACGAGTTCTCCAGCTTCGCCCGGATGCCGGCCGCCAACCCGGCCCCCAACGACCTGAACGGGATCATCCGCGAGGCCCTCACCCTCTTCAGCCAGGGGCACAGGGCCATCTCGTTCGGCTTCCGGGAAGACCGCCGCCTCCCCCACCTGCAGCTCGACCGGGATCAGATCAAGCGGGTCCTCATCAACCTCCTGGACAACGCCGTGGCGGCCGTAGCCGAAGAGGGGGAGATCGAAATCGAAAGCCGCTTCGATCCCGTCCTGAAGATGGCGGTGATCACCGTGGCCGACACGGGACACGGCATCGCGCCCGAGGACAAGCCCCGCCTCTTCGAGCCCTACTTCTCCACCAAGAAGTCCGGGACCGGCCTGGGGCTCGCCATCGTCAGCACCATCATCGCCGACCACAACGGCTTCATCCGCGTGCGGGACAATGTGCCCCGCGGAACAAAATTCATCATCGAACTGCCGGTAGTGACCTAGAAACCTGAAAAATTTCTTGAGTGTTCACCCCGGTTCGACCCCCCTGCTTCGCTTGCGCTCGCTTCCCCCCTACAAGGTAGGGGGGATTGAGGGGGGTCTTTGCTTGCACGATGTCAAATCGACAGATTGAGGTTAAACCATGAACGAAACGATACTCGTCGTCGACGACGAACAGAACATCCGCACGGCCCTGGCCGGAATCCTCGAAGACGAGGGATACCGCCCCGTCTTCGCCAAGGATGGCCTCGAAGCCCTCGACATGGCCAAGAAAGAGAACCCCGACCTGGTGCTCCTCGACATCTGGATGCCGCGGCTCGACGGCCTGGAAACGCTTCAGGCCCTCAAGGAGTTCCACCCCCTCCTGACCGTGGTGATGATGTCGGGCCACGGCACCATCGAAACGGCGGTGAAGTCCACGAAGCTCGGGGCCTACGACTTCATCGAGAAGCCCCTCTCCCTGGAAAAGGTTCTCGTCACCGTGAAGAACGGCCTCGACGTGGGGCGCCTCAAGGCCGAGAACGACACCCTGCGCACCGTGGCCTTCAAGGGGCACGACATGGTGGGGAATACCCCGGCCATTCTCCAGCTCCAGGAGCAGGTGAGGCGCGTGGCCGCCACCAACGCCTCGGTCCTCATCACCGGCGAGAACGGCACCGGCAAGGAGCTGGTGGCCCGGGCCATCCACCACTGGAGCCCCCGCAAGGAGAAGCCCTTTGTGGAGATCAACTGCGCCGCCATCCCCGAGGAGCTCATCGAGAGCGAGCTTTTCGGCCATGAGAAGGGAGCCTTCACCGGCGCCGTGGCCCAGAAGAAGGGAAAATTCGACCTGGCCGACGGCGGCACCATCTTCCTGGACGAGATCGGCGACATGTCCCTGAAGACCCAGGCCAAGGTGCTCCGCATCCTCCAGGAGCGGAAATTCGAGCGGGTGGGGGGAACGAAGACCATCGAGGTGGACGTGCGGGTGGTGGCGGCCACCAACAAGGACCTCCCCGGAGAGATCCGCAGCGGCACCTTCCGCGAAGACCTTTTCTACCGCCTCAACGTGGTCCCCTTCACGGTTCCGCCGCTCAGGGAGCGCCGGGACGACATCCCGCTCCTGGTGAATCATTTCCTCGCCATCTTCGCCAAGCGGGAGGGGCAGGAGCGCAAGAAGGTGCTCCCGGAGACGGTGGAACTCCTCAAGGGGTACGACTGGCCCGGCAACGTGCGTGAGCTGCGCAACATCATCGAGCGCCTCGTCATCATGACGCCGGGAAAGGTCATCACCCCCGACCAGGTCCCCGACTCCATCGGCGGCGCGGCAGCCGGCCGCGAAGGGGAGCCGCAGCGCCCCGGAGCTCCCCTTGAGCTCAACTCCCTCAGGGAAGCCCGGGAGGGATTCGAGCGGGAATTCATCCTCCAGAAACTGGAGGAGAACGGCTGGAACATCTCCCGCACCGCCGAGGTTATCGAGCTGGAGCGGAGCAATCTCTACCGGAAGATGAAGAGCTACGGGATCGACGCCAGGAAATGAGCTCTGGGTGTCGCACAAAGAGAAAAGGGCCGTCTCCGCGGAAGGGGACGGCCCTTTTCTCTTGAATGAAAGCGTTTTTTTCTTACTTCTGCTGCAGCACGCAGTCGATGATGGCGTTGATCCGCCGGTTCATGGCACGTCCCTTCGGGTCGGAGTTGTACCCGATGGGGCGGGTATAGCCGTACCCCTTGGCGGAGAGGCGGGATCTCTCGATGCCGAACTTGTCGGCCAGATAGTTCACGACACTCTCGGCCCGGCGCTGGGAGAGCTTCATGTTGTAATCGTAGCTGCCAACGCGGTCGGTGTGCCCTTCGATCACTGCGGTTGTCGTGGGATTCTGTTTCATGAACTCGCCCACCTTGGCGATTTCATCATGGTACTGGGGCTTGATGTTGTACTTGTCGGTGTCGAACTGGATGTTGAGGCTCACACAGAGCCGGTCCGGAAGCTTGGCGATAACCTTGGGATCCTCCAGGGCGCAGTCGATGACCGCCTGGATCCTGCGATTCTTCTGTTTTCCCGCCTCGGTGGCGTTGGAGGTAAGGGGCTGGGTCTTCCCGTACCCCTTGGCGGAGAGGCGTGAACGGTCAATCCCAAAATCATCCACCAGGGAATTCACAACGGCTTCGGCCCGGCGCTGGGAGAGCTTCATGTTGTAGTCGTCGCTCCCCACGTCGTCGGTATACCCTTCGATGACCGTCGTAGTGTTTGGATACTGCTTCATGTAGTCGGCGACACGCTTCACCTCGTCCTTGTACTGGGGCCGGATGTCGGCCTTGTCGATGTCGAACTCGATCTTGAGATCGATGCAGTATTTCATGAGGTTAGGGCGCGGCTCGGCAGCCATGACTTCGGGAGGGGCCTCGGGTGCCGGGGCCGCTTCAGCCGGCGCAACCGCCGCAGGGACTACGGGAGCGACGGCCTTCGTCTCGCCGCCAAACAGGAAGCTGAGGCCGACGGTATATTCCCAGTTGCTGAGCGTCCGGCTCAGGTCGAGGATGTAGCGTCCATCGGTCCGCACCGCAAGCGCCTCGTTGATGAAATACTTGAGGCCGCCACCGGCCGTGACGATGCCGTCGGTACGGCTCTTTACCCCGGCGCCCTCACTGTCGATGGTGATTCCGCCGCCGCCAACGGCCAGAAACGGAACAAGATCCTTTTCCGGCATAAAGTGATAGAGCCCTTCAAGGCGGTAAGTCATGACGTCGACATCTGACTCGCGCTTTGTCTGCTCGGTGGGGGTGTACCCGAAGACCCCTTCGAGTCCACAGTTCCTGGTAAAGTTGTACCCTCCCCGGATACCGAAGGTGGGTCCAGTCTTGATGTGCTGCTCGCCATCAAAGGTGTATCCTCCCACGTAGGGAGTGATGGCAAACGAGCCCGGCTTCACCTCAGCCATCGCCGTCGTGGCAAGGGCAAGAGCCAAAAGTGCGCATCCTGCAGCCAATAGTCTCTTCATTGCGGAACCTCCTTGTTCTGTGTAAGGGCAGCCTCAAGTCAATCTCGGAAAACTATAGACCGGCATTGCCGCTTGTCAACGGATGCAAATGCGCGAAGCTCGTCATGAAAACGGTTGACAGGTCGCACCACGGCCGGGTTATATAGATGCACGCTCAAACCATGCGAAAATGCGAGGTGCCCGATGACCCTTCTCGACACGATCCTCGACGCCAACAAAAAGTTCGTCCGTCCCGGGGTATTTCCCCCCCTTCCCAAGAACCCGAAGAAGCAGTTCGCCATCTTCACCTGTATGGATACCCGGCTCGTGGACTTTCTTGAACCGGCCATGGGAATCAAGCGCGGCGACGCGAAGGTCATCAAGAACGCCGGCAACACCATCGTCGACCCCATGAGCGGCGGCGTGGTGAGGAGCCTCGTGGCGGCCATTTTCATGCTCGGCGTGGAGGAAATCTTCGTGATCGGGCACCAGGACTGCGGCATGGCCAACGTCGACGCCGAGGCCCTGAAAGAGCGGATGATTGCGCGGGGCGTGGACCCTGAGGTCATCGAAGCCCAGGTGCCGGACCTGGCCCAGTGGATGGGAGCCTTCTCCTGCCCCGAGGAGAATGTCGGGCGGGTGGTTTCCGTTCTCCGCCAGAACCCCCTCATCCCCAGGGACGTGCCGATTCACGGTCTCATCTTCTGCCCCAACGACGGTCACCTGGACGTGGTGGTGAGGGGCTACTGACCCCCCGAGGAGCGACATGACCCACGACTCCCTCTTCAGCACCGCCGAACTGGAAACGGTTCCCCTCTTCCGCTTCGTCCCCCTGGAGTGCATCGAGGGGATCCTGGCCCACTGCACGGCCCAGGAACTCCCCCGGGGCGAGCGGTTCGAACCTGCCGGCCCCCTCGACCGCAGTCTCTCGGTGCTCCTGTCGGGGCGCCTTGCCCTCCACTATGACGTTCGCGAGACCGACGATCCCCTCTTTCTGGAACCGGGGGACATCATCGGCGAGACGTTCGCCGCGGGAGAACCGGGCGTCCCGTGCCTGCTGGTGGCTGCCGAGCCCTGCCGCGTCCTGGTCATGGAGGAGGACCTCATCTGGTCCCTGGCCCAAGCATCCCACGCCGCCGCCTGCAACCTCCTCGGCATCCTCCTGCGGCGGCGGCACGACCCGAGCCGCGAGAGTTTTGCCGGAACGGCACGCGAGTACGCCCTCCACGACCAGAGCATCGTCGACCCCCTCACCGGCTTCCAGACCCGCCGCTGGCTGGAAGGGGTCCTGGAGCGCCAGGCAGGCCGCGCCGCCTCCAGCGGCAAGCCCCTCTCCCTCATGATGATCGACATCGACCACTTCCGCGCCTTCAACGAAGAGCACGGCCGCATCGGCGGAGACCGGGCGCTCCATGCCGTGGCCAAGGCCCTGCGCAACTATCTCCGTCCCACCGAGGTGGTGGCCCGCTACGGGGGCGACACCTTCGCCATCCTCCTCCCCGAAACCGGAGTCGCCACGGCCCGGATGATCGCCGAGCGCCTTCGCCAGCGGCTGACTAACACCGTCATCGACATCCATGACGGCCGCATGCTTCCCCCCCTCACCATTTCGGTGGGGGTCGCCGAAGCCGCCGCCGGCTCAGACAGCCTCGCCCTGCTCAGGGACGCCCTGGACGCCCTCGACGCCGCCAAGGCCTCGGGGGGGAATGCCGTTTCCGGCTGATTCGGCGACCGTCCCCGACACCTATGCTCTTCAGGCTCTTCCTCATCTTCAGCGTCGTCCCGGTCATCGAACTCTATCTTCTCATCAGGGTCGGGAGGATCATCGGCGCCCTCCCCACCGTGGCCCTCCTTCTCCTCATCAGCTTTGCCGGGGCGTGGCTCGTCCGGCACCAGGGATTCGCCATCCTCCGCACCATCCAGAGCGAGATGGCCGCAGGGCGGCTTCCGGCCGCCAGCCTCCTGGACGGCGCCGTCGTCCTTGTGGGGGGCATCCTGCTCCTTACCCCCGGCTTCTTCTCCGACTTTCTCGGCCTTTTTTTCCTCATCCCCGCCACCCGCGGAATAATCAAGCAGTTTTTGGGGCTCTGGCTCCAGAAGAAACTCGCCGGCGGCCAGGTCATCATCCGCCGCCACTGACCTGCCCCACTCCCGGCCCGCCCCCCGCCGTTGCATCACCCCCGGAATGCGGTACCCTTGATGATGCCGAACATACTTGCATCAAGGAGGATTCGCCCATGAAGGTACTCATTCCGTTCTATTCCATGTACGGCCACATCTACCGGATGGCCGAGGCCGTTGCCGAAGGGGTCCGCGAGGTCCCCGGCGCCGAAGCGGTGCTCCGCCGGGTTCCCGAAACCCTGCCGGACGAGGTGCTAACGAAGATGGGAGCCGTCGAGCCCCAGAAAGCCTTTGCCCACATCCCCGTCTGCACCGTGGACGAGTTGGCCGCCGCCGACGCCATCATCTTCGGCACCCCGACCCGCTTCGGCAACATGTGCGGCCAGATGCGCCAGTTCCTGGACGCCACCGGCGGCCTCTGGGTGAAGGGATCGCTTGTCGGCAAGGCGGGTGGCGTCTTCACCAGCTCCGCCACCCAGCACGGGGGTCAGGAGTCCACCGTCCTCACCTTCCACACCTTCCTCCTCCACCAGGGGATGGTGGTCGCGGGGCTTCCCTACGCCTTCGCCGGCCAGATGCGGATCGACGAGATCACCGGCGGCTCCCCCTACGGCGCCTCCACCATCGCCGGCGGCCAGGGAGAGCGGCTCCCCAGCGAAAACGAGCTGGCCGGCGCCCGCTACCAGGGGAAGTATATTGCGGAAATCGCGTCTAAGCTGAAAGGGTAGCCCCTCACCCGGCCTACGGCCACCCTCTCCCCGAGGGGAGAGGGTTTGTTGTCTCCCCTCGTCCTCGGGAGGGGCTGGGGGGTGAGGGGAAACATGGAGGTCCCCCATGACCTACATCCGCTGGTTCTCCGAAATCACCATCGACGACGTCCCCACTGTGGGAGGGAAAAACGCCTCCCTCGGGGAGATGTACCGGGAACTCCGCCCCCTGGGGGTGAAAATCCCCAACGGCTTCGCCGTCACGGCGGATGCCTACTGGTATCTGGTCCGCTCTGGCGGGGTGCTGGACGAGATGCGGCGGACCCTGGACAGGCTCCATAAGGAGGATGTGGACGACCTGGCCTTCCGGGGGCACCGATTGCGGGAGCTGATCTACGGCGCTCCCCTCCCCGCGGACCTGGCGGCGGAAATCAGGGATGCCTACCGCCGGCTCTGCATCGAATACGGCGAAAACTGCGACGTGGCGGTCCGCAGCTCCGCCACCGCCGAAGACCTCCCCACCGCCTCCTTCGCGGGGCAGCAGGAGACCTATCTGAACATCCGGGGCGAGGCACAGCTCCTGGACGCCTGCCGCCGCTGCTTTGCCTCCCTCTTCACCGACCGGGCCATCTCCTACCGCATCGACCAGGGGTTCGACCACTTCAAGGTGGGGCTCTCCATCGGCATCATGAAGATGGTCAGGTCGGACCGGGCCTCCAGCGGCGTCATCTTCACCCTCGACACCGAGACCGGCTTCCGGGACACGGTACTGGTCACCGGCGCCTGGGGCCTGGGGGAGAACGTGGTGCAGGGAGCGGTGAACCCCGACGAGTTCACGGTCTTCAAACCGACCCTCCGCCGGGGGTTCCGCCCCATTGTCCGGCGCAAGCTCGGCGAGAAAAAGATCAAGATGATCTACGGCACCGGCACCTCCAAGCACCTGACGAGGAACGTGGAGGTGCCCAAGGAGGAGCGGCGCCGCTACTGCCTGGCCGACGCAGAGGTGCTGGAGCTGGCCCGTCAGGCACTCCTCATCGAGGAGCACTACTCGAAGCGGGCCGGCCATGATGTGCCCATGGATATCGAATGGGCCAAGGACGGGGTTTCGGGAGAGATTTTCATCGTCCAGGCCCGCCCCGAGACGGTGGAGTCCCAGAAGCGTCTCGACTTCCTGGAAACGTATATTCTAGAGCGCAAGGGGGAAGTCCTTGTCACCGGCACCAGCGTCGGCGGGAAGATCGCCGCCGGCCCGGCCCGGATCATCACCGATGTCCACAAACTCCATGAATTCAACCCCGGCGAGGTCCTGGTGGCCGACACCACCACCCCCGACTGGGAGCCGGTCATGAAGACGGCCGCCGCCATCGTCACCAACAAGGGGGGGCGCACCTGCCACGCTGCCATCGTGAGCCGCGAACTGGGAATTCCGTCGGTGGTCGGTACCGGCGACGGCACCGGGCGGGTCGCCACGGGCCGTGAAATCACCGTATCCTGCGCCGAAGGGGACGTGGGACGCATCTACGACGGCGCGCTCCCCTTCCGGGTGGAGCGGGCGGACCTCTCGGGAATGCGCCGCCCCCGGACCAAGATCATGATGAACCTGGGGAACCCGGAGGAGGCCTTCTCCCTCTGCCGGATCCCCAACGACGGCGTGGGGCTCGCCCGGATGGAGTTCATCATCACCAACCACATCAAGGTCCACCCCATGGCCCTGGTACACCCGGAGCGGGTGGAGGACGAGGCCGCACGCCGCGAGATCGGGCGCCTCACCGCCGGCTACCCCGATCCGCCCGCCTACTTTGTGGAGAAGCTGGCCGAGGGGATCGGCGCCATCGCCGCCGCCTTCCACCCGAAGCCGGTCATCGTCCGGATGAGCGACTTCAAGACCAACGAGTATGCTTCACTCCTGGGGGGGCGGGCCTTCGAGCCCGACGAGGAGAACCCCATGATCGGTTTCCGGGGGGCGTCGCGCTACTACGACGAGCGCTACCGGGAGGGGTTCGCCCTGGAGTGCCGGGCGCTGAAACGGGTGCGGGACGAGATGGGGCTCGCGAACGTCATTCCCATGATTCCCTTCTGCCGGCGGATCGTGGAGGCGAAAAAGGTCCTGGCGGAGATGGCGGCAAACGGCCTCGTGCGGGGAGAAAACAGCCTCGAAGTCTACGTCATGTGTGAGATCCCCAACAACGTCATCATGATCGACGAATTTTCACAGCTCTTCGACGGCTTTTCCATCGGCTCCAACGACCTCACCCAGTTGACGCTCGGCATCGACCGGGATTCGGCGCTGGTGGCCCACGTCTTCGACGAGCGGGACCCGGGAGTCATGCGCCTCATCGCCAGCGTGGTGGAGGGGGCGCGGCGCAACCACCGTCACAGCGGCATCTGCGGCCAGGCCCCCAGCGACTACCCGGAGTTCGCCGCCTTCCTGGTCCGGGAGGGGATCGACTCCATCTCGCTGAATCCGGACTCGATCCTGAAGATCACTCTCAGGGTTTTGGAAATGGAGCAGGAACTGGAGAAGCCATGAACCGCAACTGGACCCTCATCGAGACCCTCCTTCCCCAGGATACCAACCCTGCGGGGCATATCTTCGGCGGGGTTATCATGGGGCTCATGGACAAGGCGGCGGCCATCACCGCCTGGCGCCACGCCCGCTGCGAGGTTGTGACCGCCGGAGCCGAGGAAATCGCCTTCATCCGGCCGGTGCTGGTGGAGGAGGTGGTCAAGGTGGAGGCCCGGGTGGTCTGCACCGGCCGCACCTCCATCGATGTGGCGGTAATGGTGGAAACGGAGAATGTCTTCACGGGTGAGAGCCACGAGGCGGCCCGGGGGTTTTTCACCATGGTGGCTCTTGACGACGAAGGAAAGCCGAGGGAGGTTCCTCCCTGGGAACCCGGCACCGACGAAGAGCGGCGCCACTGCGAGGCTGCCCGCAAGCGCCGGGCCAGGCGCCGGGAGAAGAAGTGAACCATGAGGATGCCATGGATCGATCACACCAGGGTTAAACGGCACGGATTGCTGCTGGAGCAGCCTGCCGACGACCCCGCTCCGTGCCGGAAGTGCGGCGGAGCCTGCTGCCGCGCCTTCCCCAGCGTATCCCTGTCCTGGGAAGAGTACGAAAGGCTCCGAGCCCTCGGAGCCAGCCGCCTTCATTTTTCTCTTGCCGGGCACCACCTGTTGATCATCGAAAACGGCTGCGAGTTTCTCGTTGCAGGTCGATGCACCATCTACGCGGACCGACCCGATGTCTGCCGCCGTTTCATCTGTACGACGGACTGAGGGATTACTGGTGCCGGCCGCCGACCATTCACGGCCATTGCATATCGTTTCAGGATTGTGTGACCGGAGCGTCCCTCTCGCCAGACTCCTCCTCCGGTTCGACAAACGGCTCGCCGAAGAGTTTCGCAACCTGCGCCCGGGCCTTGGCTTTGATCTCGGGGGTTATGTGGGAGGCCACCGTCACGAGGGCCGCGGCGATGACTGCCAGGTCGTCGGTGTAGCCGACGCCGGGGATGAGGTCGGGAATCGTATCGATGGGCGAGATGAAGTAACCGAGGGCGCCGAGAATGGCGGCCCGGGCCCATTTCGGCGTTGAAGGCGCCCGGAGGGTGTGGTAAAGAACCAGCACCTTCTCGATCAGCTCCCGCCCCGCTGTCCGGGCGAAACGGCCGATCTTGGCTTTGAGGCTGTCTTCGCTGTAGTGGATGGAATAGTCTTTGGCCATGGGTTTCCTCCAGTGGGGCGGAAGGGGTTGACGATAAGGTTCAGATACAGGATACCGGACCGGTGAGCAAGTGAAAAGCCGGACACCCTTTCCTATCGCACGAGCTGTGCTAGGATTGACCCTCAGACAAGGACAGCCCATGACGAGTAAGGAAAAGCCCTCCAACGGCACGCCGTCGACACTGCTCCCCCTCGGCCTCGAACGGCTGTACGGCTCCCCGACTCTCCTTTTCGCGGCCGTCGTCGTTTCCGTTTTCCTCTCGGATGCCATCGTAATGCTGTTGTTGAGCTGTTTTGACAAGCATTATGAAGATATCCATCACTTCCTCGACGCCGTCATGCTGGTGACGCTTCTCTTGCCGATCCTGTTTTTCCTCGTCTTCAAGCCACTCACCGTGCAGCTCGCCCAGCGCCGCCGTGCCGAAGAGGAACTGGCCGCCGAGCGGAACAAGCTCAGGGGAATCCTCGATGCCATTCCATCCAGTGTCTGCATCTTCAACCAGTCCAACGGGATCGAGTACGCCAACGCGGCCCTCATGAAAGATTTTGGCCCTATGGAGGGACTCACCTGCTTTGACTACTTCCATGACCGGAGCGACGCCTGTCCCAACTGCCGTTTCGATAAGGGCGACGCAGAGAATATCCCCCCCTGGGAGTGGCATTCGGATAAAACCGGCAAAACCTATGAGGTGTTTCAAACGCTGCTGAAAAACGCCGACGGCACCATCGAGCGGCTGGCCCTGATGCGCGACATTACCGCTCGGACGCAGACTGCGGATGAGCTGCGGGCCTCGAAGGAGAGGCTGCGGGCCCTGTCGGACCATCTTCAGCGGGCCCGGGAAGAGGAGCGCACAGCGATCAGCCGTGAGATTCACGACGAACTTGGACAGGTGCTGGCGTCGGTCCAACTGGGAGTTTCGTCATTGGCGGAGGAAAGCCCGGACAACCAGCACCTGACCGGGAAGATCGCTGAAATGGGGAGCCTCATCTCCGGAGCCATCAAAACCGTTCAGAGAATTTCCACCCAACTCCGCCCCACCATTCTCGACGAACTGGGGCTCGCCGATGCTATCGAATGGCTGGCCGCTGATTTGGAAAAACGGACGGGGATCGATTGCACCTGTGATATTCTCCTGAATGGAAGCACCTTCAGCAAAGACGTTGCAACGGCGATTTTCCGCATCTGCCAGGAAGCTCTGACCAACGTCATCCGTCACGCTCACGCCACGAAGGTGACGGTTTCCCTTGAAGAGAGGAAAGAGCGGCTTGTTCTAATAATCAGGGACAACGGCCGCGGCATAACAAGCGAGCAACTCCAGGGGAAGCGGTCTCTAGGCCTCATCGGCATTCGGGAGCGTGCCTACATGCTGGGGGGAGGGTCAGAATCTGCCGCTGGCTTCAGCAAGGGACCGTCGTCATCGCTCACATTCCGATCAAATCATCCGGAGGAAGCCCGTGATAAATGCCACACGAGTCATCATCGCCGACGATCACGCCATCTTTCGCGAGGGGTTGAAGCAGGTGATTGCCAAGACCGCCACCATGACAATCGCCGGCGAAGCTGCCGATGGGGCAGAACTGCTGGCCAGAATACGAAACGAAGAATTCGACGTGGTGATCCTCGACATCTCCCTTCCGGGGCGTAGCGGCCTCGAAATCCTCCCTGAAATAAAGACCATCAGGCCAAAGCTCCCGGTTCTCATCCTGAGCATGCACCCCGAAGAGCAGTACGCCCTGCGGGCGATGAAATCGGGAGCAGCCGGCTACCTGACAAAGGGGAGCTCCTCCCAGGAGTTGATTGAAGCGCTGCAAAAAGTCACCATGGGGAAGAAGTACATCAGCCCCTCCGTGGCGGAGATGCTGGTGAAAAATCTCGACAACAACGGAGAACGGCCGCTCCACGAACACCTTTCGAGCCGTGAATTCCAGGTGATGTGCAGGATCGCAGGAGGTGACACGCCGAAAAAGATCGCCGAAGACCTGATGGTCGGAATAAAAACGGTCAACACCTATCGCGCCCGTATCCTTCAAAAAATGGGAAAGAAGAGCAATGCCGACCTGACCCGCTATGCCCTTGAACACCACCTGCTCTAGCAAGGAGCCACCCAACCTCCTTCCTGACACCTCATTTCCCCCGCCAATCCATTATTTTTTTCTTATGCTGCCGGACCTCCCCCCTCTCCCGGCACCACCAGATTGAAATTATTAAGGTTTTTTCTGTAGTTAATTTACCTACGCAATCACAGCCAATTACCTACACAACAAACCGAATTGCACCTACAAGCCGCAATCTATCCATCCTATATACATAACACCAACATTATCCGAGGTATCTTCATGAGAACCATGAAGATGCCAATCATGCATTAGTCGCGATAAAGGACCAAAGGAATCGTAAGGAAGGGAGGAAAGAAAATGAAAAGACTATCTGTATTGGCAGTGGGGGTTTTCATGGCAATTTCTCTGGCTGCAGCGGCGAACGCCGCGCCAACGGGAGTTCCAGGCAAGGCAACCCCTCAGAAGGGAGTGAAGAACGCCAGGAAAGCCATGCAGGGCAAGATCGAGCGGGACAAAAAGGTGAACGAGGCACGGAAACGGGGCCAGGCAATGAAACGTCAGGCCCAAGGCGGGAATTGATCGGCAGTATTCGTTGCCGTGACTTTTGAAAATGAAGGTGGAGAAAGGAGGAGTTATGAACAGCCTGAAACTGATGATCATCACGTGCCTGGCACTGGTGGTGACCGTCGTCTGGGGGATCGGCCCGCCCGTGACCCAGGCGGCGCCGGCCAGCCCCACGGACGAAACGAAAGTTCCCCACTACTACGGCCCCTACCCGAACTGGGCGCTCAGCCCGCTTCCCGGCTTCGATATTGCGAGCATTACCGTCGATAGCGGCGGCACCGGTTACACCGCCCCCACCGTTACGATTTCGGATGCTGCCGGTACCGGGTCGGGCGCCACCGCGACGGCGGCCATTGACGGGACTGGCGCGATTACCGCGATCACCGTCGTCACCGCCGGTTCCGGCTACGTGGTGCCCGTCGTCACGATTTCCGATCCGGCAGGAACGGGCGCTGCAGCCACCGCTGTCCCCGGCACCACCGTCACGGGGGGCATGAAGAAGTTCGTGGACACCCTGCCGCTCCTCTGCGACCCCTCGGTGGCGGGAAGCTGCGCCGGTGCCGCGAACAACCTGGGACAGTACCTCCCCCTCGCGGTTCCCGACCAGACGACCTTTACCACGGCCAACGGCTATGGCCCGGACGCCGACTACTATGTCATCGCCCTCGTTCAGCACCGGGAGCAGATGAGCTCGTCGCTCCCGGCCAAGGGAACCCTGCAGCGCGTGTACGTGCAGCTCGAAACTCCGAAAAACGCATCGTGGAGCAAGCACGTAGCCCTCAAGAACGACATGCCCGACGGCACCTCCGTGCCGATCATGATGCCTGACGGCGTCACGCCGGTCTATGCGGTGGACGACCCCCACTACCTTGGCCCCGTCATCGCCGCTACCAAGGACAAGCCGGTCCGCATCGTCTTCTACAACCTCCTTCCCACTGGTAACGGCGGCAACCTGTTCCTCCCCGTCGACTCCACACTGATGGGTTCCGGCATGGGCCCCATGATGATGGGCCCCCCGGCGGATCAGAAAACGGTCATGGACGAGGTGCGCAACCCCGCGTGCAGCGAAGCAACCAAAGGGTCCGGCACCGATTGCTTCAAGGATAACCGGGCAACCCTCCACCTTCATGGCGGCATCACCCCCTGGATCAGCGACGGCACGCCGCATCAGTGGATCACGCCTGCCAGCGAGAACACCCCCTGGCCCCAGGGAGTCAGCGTCAGCTCCGTTCCCGATATGGACAACGTGCCGGGCGTCCCCAACTGCTCGGCCGCCAACGACGGCTGCATGACCTTCTACTACACCAACCAGCAGAGTGCCCGGCTCATGTTCTACCACGACCACGCCTGGGGCATTACCCGCCTCAACGTCTATGCCGGCGAGGCCGCGGGGTACCTGATCTCCGACGCCACCGAGCAGAAACTGGTCTCCAACGGCACAATCCCCGCCGACCAGATCCCGCTGGTCATCCAGGACCGGACCTTCGTCCCCAGCACGGCGCAGACGGCCGCCCTCGATCCCACCTGGGACTACGCCCGGTGGGGCAAGGAAGGCGATTTCTGGTACCACCATGTCTACATGCCGGCCCAGAATCCGGCTGACCCGGGCGGCATGAGCGGCTACGGACGCTGGATGTACGGCCCCTGGTTCTGGCCCCCTGCTACTCCGCCCTACGGGCCGATTCCCAACCCGTACTACAATGCAAACTGCAAACTGAACGACCCGACCACCTGGCAGTACCAGACCGACCCCTTCTGCGAGCCGCCGCTGATCCCCGGCACGCCGAACATCTCCGTCGGCATGGAGCAGTTCAACGACACGCCCATCGTCAACGGGACCGCGTATCCGACGACGACCGTCGAACCGAAGTCCTATCGCCTCCGGATCCTGAATGCGGCCAACGACCGGTTCATGAACCTCCACTGGTACGTGGCCGATGCCACCGGGACCGAGGTAGCCCTCAAGGCTGCTGAAGTGGCGGCTGCCCAACTGGACCCGAACGTCTTCCCGACGCCCGACACCACCCTGAGCCCCGTCGGGCCCAACTGGATCCAGATCGGTACCGAGGGGGGCTTCCTCCCTGCGCCGGTCGTGATCCCTCCCCAGCCGATCACCTGGATCACCGACCCCACCCGCTTTGACGTGGGGAACGTTGACCAGCACTCCCTGGCCCTGGCACCTGCCGAACGGGCAGACGTGATCGTCGACTTCTCGGCCTATGCGGGCAAGACCCTCATCCTGTACAACGACGCCCCTGCGGCATACCCGGCCCGGGTATCGAGCTACGACTACTACACGGGCGCCCCGAACCAGTGGCCTGTAAGCGCTCCCGCCATCATCCCCGGCTACGGTCCCAACACCCGCACCGTCATGCAGGTGAAAGTCGCTGCCTCGACTCCGGCAACAGCCTTCGACCTGACCAAGCTGGAAAATGCGTTCAAGCACCAGACTGACGGCTCGGGGGTCTTCGAGTCGGGCCAGCATCCGATCATCGTCGGGCAGGCATCCTACAACTCCGCCTACGGCACGAACTTCGCTTCCGCCAGTTGGTGCAATGTTGCCGGCCTCAACATCAATATCTGCGACGGGTTCGCCCGCATTGCCGACCAAGGGGGCGATCTGTTCGGCTTCAACACCCTGCTCGCTCCGACGGCCAAACTCCAGCTGCCAGTCGAGCCGAAGGCACTCCACGACGAGATGAATGCCGTGTCCTTCGACGAGTTCGGGAGGATGACGGCCAACATCGGCGTTGAAGCGGTACCGGCCACTCCAGGCCTCCAGAACGTCACCCTCTACCCCTATGTGAACCCGGGCACGGAGTTCATCGACGGCACCAACCTGCCCAAGGGGGTCACCGTCACGCCGATCGCCACCCAGGACGGCTCCCAGATCTGGAAGATCACCCACAACGGCGTCGACACGCACCCGATCCACTTCCACCTGTACGACGTGCAGCTGCTCAACCGGGTCACCTGGGACAACATCATCATCCCGCCCGACGCCAACGAGCTCGGTTGGAAGGATACCGTCCGGATCAGCCCCCTTGAGGACACCATCGTGGCCCTCAGGCCGGTTATCCCGGCGCTCCCCTTCGAGCTGCCGAACTCGATCCGCACCCTCAACCCGATGATGCCGGCCGGCGACACCACGATGTTCAACAACATCGATCCCCAGGGGAACCCGACGGCCAGTATCACCAACCAGCTGGTCAACTTCGGCTGGGAGTATGTGTACCACTGCCACATCCTGAGCCACGAGGAGATGGACATGATGCGGCCGGTGTCGGTGGCCCTGCCGCCGAAGCAGCCCGACGGGCTTACCTCCGCAATCACCGGGAACGGCAACAACCGCAAGGTGGCCCTCACCTGGAACGACAACTCCATCACCGAAACGGCCTTCGTGCTGCAAAAAACCACGGACGGCACGACCTGGACCACGGTGGGGACCAGTCCGTCGCCCCTCGACCAACTGAACACGACCGGGACGCGCACCCTCACCGATCCTGCGTCCTATAACGACAACACGGTCGCCGAGTACCGGATTATGGCCCAGAATACCGTCGGCTACGGGGCCGAATTCCCGAGCATGACCGTTTCGTCGGCATCGGCTCCGCTCATCGTCGGGACCATCCCCGTGGCGCCGACCACCCTGGCGGCCGCGCTCCAGGCCGGCCCGCGGATCAACCTGACCTGGCGGGACAATGCAACGAACGAGTCAGGATTCGTTATCGAGCGCTCCACCAACGGCGGCGCCTTTGTCCAGGTAGCCACGGCACCGGCCCGCGCCAGCACCGGCACCGTGACGTACGTCGACACCACGGCGGCCCCCGGCACCACCTATGGCTACCGTGTGGCGGCGGCAAACCTCGCCGGTCAATCCGCCTACTCGAATACGGCCACCGTAACCATCCCGGCTCTTCCCGGGACACCGTCGATCCTGACCACCACGGCGGCCCGCCAGGGAGGCAGCAACGAGCGGGTGACCGTGACCTGGACGAACGTCACTGGGGAGACCGGTTACACGATCCAGTGGAGCACCAACAACTTCTCCACCATCGCCGGTTCGGGCACCGCAGGAGCAAACATAACAACCTTCACGACCGGAAACATCGCACGGCAGGCCTGGCAGTTCCGGGTCGGCGCGTCCAACGCGGCCGGCACGGTATGGTCTGCGCCGGTCAATGTGGCAGCTGCTCCCTGACACGTGAAGCTGTCTGACATCCGGGGGGAACTTCACCCCCCGGATATTTTCGAAGCCAACCTCCTGTCCAGAAAACAGGGGCACCTGGCCAAACCATCCCAACCATAGAAACGCAAGAGGGCCTCTCCGGAGGCCCTTTCGCTTTATGGGGCAACGCCAACATCACCGGTCGGCTCGTCACGGCAGCACCCCCTTAAGACAAATACCGATTAGTTTCTTCTTGATTCACCTACTAAAAATGCAGCAACACCCCTATGAGCACAGAACAATGAAACAGCTATAATTCATCCGCAGCATTCGCCCACTGCGGAACAAGCCACTTCACAGAAAGGAGATCGACATGAAATTGACGAGAACCACGGTATTGGCGGGTGCATTCCTGCTGGGAGCCACCATGGCTCCCTCGGCGGCAGACCTGCCCCCCAAGGAGGCCCTTGGCAAGAAACTCTTCTTCGACACGGGTCTCTCCGTGAACGGCACCCAGTCGTGCGCCGCCTGCCACGCGCCGGAGGCGGGATTCACCGGACCGGATGCCGCCGCGAACGCTGGCGGGGCCGTCTACGAGGGGGCGCTTCCCAACCACTTCGGCAATCGCAAGCCTCCCACGTCGGCCTATGCCGGCGACAGCCCTATACTGCATCAGGATGCTTCGGGGAACTGGGTCGGCGGCATGTTCTGGGACGGGCGGGCCACGGGGAAAGTCCTCGGCGACCCGTTGGCAGAGCAGGCCCAGGGCCCCTATCTGAATCCGCTGGAGCAAGCCATCGCCAACGCCCAGGTTCTCTGCGCCAAGGTCAAAAAGGCCGACTACGCCGGCCTCTTCGAGGACGTGTGGGGCTCCGGCTCCCTCGACTGCGCCAGGGATGTGAACGGCGTGTACGAGAAAATCGGCCGCTCCGTGGCAGCCTACGAGAGAAGCCAGGAGGTGAACCCCTTCACCTCGAAGTTCGATCAGTTCTGGGATAATGCCAAAGCAGCCGGCAAGGACGTCGCCAGGATCAGGTGCGGCAGTGGCGGCATGGGCGGCGGTGGTGGCATGGGTGGCGCCATGGGATGTCCCGGCAGCGGAATGGACCCCAACCGGTGGACGCAATTCCGCAACCTGGGGCTCAATGACAACGAACTTCAGGGGCTGGCCGTCTTCAACGATCCTAACCGGGCGAACTGTTCAGCGTGCCACTCGCTTGAAGCCGGCAGTAACGGGTATCCGCTCTTCACCGACTTCGGTTACGACAACATCGGCACGCCAAAAAACCCGGCAAACCCCTTCTACTCCATGCCCCCGGCCTGGAACCCCGATGGGCAGAACTGGGTGGATTACGGCCTTGGGGGCTACCTGAAGAACGCCGGGTATCCGCTCGAGGTTTACGGTCCGCAGATGGGCACGCACAAGGTGCCGACGCTCCGCAACGTGGACCAGCGCCCTACCCCTGATTTTGTGAAGGCTTACGGCCACAACGGCTTCTTCAAGTCCCTGGAGGACATCGTCTTCTTCTACCACTGGCGTGCCATGATGGACGGTGGCATGTGCAACGGCGACGGGATGGGTGGAGGTGGCATGGGCGGAAACTGCGAAGCCATGTCCACCATGTTCCCCCCGCCGGAAGTGGAGCAGAACCGCGCCACGCTTGGCATGTTCCCCCGTCCCCAGGTTGACAACATCGTCCTCTTCCTGAAAACGCTCTCGGACGGCTATTTCACAAGATAGCAGCCTTCCTGATGCTGTCAAAAAAAAGGGCGACCCTCCCAGGTCGCCCTTTTTGCTGTTTTCCACCACCGGCATGCTGTTACCGCCGCCCTCCGCCAAAGAGAGACCCCAGCACCCCCCGGATGATCTGGCGTCCCACCTGGCTGCCGATGGCATGGGCCGCGCTCTTGGCAAAGGCCCCGAGCATCGTCCCCACCTGATTGGCCACTTCGCTTTTCCCCTCCTCTGGAGGGGGGGCTGCGGCTGCAGCGGCAGCGGCTGCCGCCTCGGCCTTGGCCTGGAGCGCCTCGTAGGCCGACTCCCGGTCCACCGTTTTCTCATAGAATCCGGCCAGGGGCGAGCGGGCGATGACCGCGGTCCGCTCGGCACCCGCGAGGGGGGCGAAGCGGCTTTGGGGCGGGCAGACCAGTGCCCGCTCCACCACGGTGGGAGCACCCTTCTCGTCCAGAACCGACACCAGGGCCTCCCCCACCTCCAGCTGGGTGATGACCTCCTCCACCGAAAAGGCGGGATTGGCCCGGAAGGTCTCGGCCGCGGCCCTCACCCCTTTCTGGTCCTTGGGGGTGAAGGCCCGCAGGGCATGCTGGACCCGGTTCCCCAGCTGCCCCAGCACCGTGTCGGGGAGGTCGACGGGGTTCTGGGTCACGAAGTAGATCCCCACCCCCTTGGAGCGGATGAGCCGCACCACCTGCTCGATCTTCTCCACCAGGGCCTTGGAGGCGTCGTCAAAGAGGAGGTGGGCCTCATCGAAGAAAAAGACCAGGTTCGGCTTCTCCGGGTCCCCGGCCTCGGGGAGCTGCTCGAAGAGCTCCGAGAGCATCCAGAGGAGGAAGGTGGCGTAGAGCTTGGGCGACTGCATGAGCTTGTCGGCGGCGAGGATGTTGATCACCCCCCGGCCATCGGAGTCGGTCTGCATGAAGTCCTGGAGGTTCAGGGCCGGCTCGCCAAAGAACTGCTCTGCCCCCTGCTCGCCCAGGGCCAGGAGGTTCCGCTGGATGGCGCCGATGCTGGCGGCGGAGATGTTGCCGTAGGCGGTCTGGAACTCGGCGGCGTTGTCCCCCACGTAGCGGACCATGGCCTGGAGGTCCTTGAAGTCGAGAAGGAGCAGGCCGTTGTCGTCGGCCACCTTGAAGATGACGTTGAGGACCCCGCTCTGGACGTCGTTCAGGTTCAGAAGCCGCGACAGGAGGAGCGGCCCCATCTCAGAGACCGTGGTCCGGACGGGATACCCCTGCTCCCCGAAGACGTCCCAGAAGACCACGGGGAAGCCGCCGTAGGCGAACCCCTCAAGCCCCATCTTCGCCACCCGCTCGGCCACCTTTGGGTTCTCGTCCCCCGGCAGGGCCACCCCCGACAGGTCACCCTTCACGTCGGCCATGAAGACCGGCACGCCGATGGCGCTGAACCGCTCGGCCAGCACCCGCAGGGTCACGGTCTTGCCCGTGCCGGTGGCGCCGGCCACGAGGCCGTGGCGGTTGGCCATCCGCGGCAGCAGGCAGACTTCCTTCTCCCCTTTGGCTATGAGCAGTGCTTCTGCTGCAGTACCCATGAATCTTCCTCCCTTTCCTTCATGACATCCTCTTGAATTGTTATCGCCGAATGGCTACCGACTATTCCCCGATGATCTTCACCAGCACCCGCTTGCGGCGCTTGCCGTCAAATTCCCCGTAGAATATCTGCTCCCACGGGCCCAGGTCCAGCTTGCCGTCGGTGACCGCAACCACCAACTCGCGGCCCATAATGGTCCGCTTGAGATGGGCGTCGGCGTTGTCCTCGTACCCGTTATGGCGGTAACGCGAATAGGGCTTCTCCGGGGCAAGCCCCTCCAGCCACACCTCGAAGTCGTGGTGGAGGCCGGGCTCGTCATCGTTGATGAAGACGCTGGCCGTGATGTGCATGGCATTGCACAGAAGCAGCCCTTCGCGGATGCCGCTCTCCCGCAGACACTCCGCAACGGTCCCCGTGATATTGATCAACTCCCTCCGTTGCCTGGTCTCGAACCAGAGTTCCTTGCGATAGGTTTTCATGTCGATGCTCCAGTGGCTTAACTACGCTCATCCTTTCCTTCAACCATAACGGTGCTCACCCGAGCACCCACCCATAGAGTTCCCGGTACGCCTCCGCCTCCCGCCCGGCCGAAAACCGCTCCTCCGCAAACCGGCGCCCCTGATCCCCGAGCCGCCGTCGTAGCGCACCGTCCCGCAGCAGTTCACGGGCTTTTTGGATGAACTCCCCCTCGTCCCGGTACAGAAGCCCCGTCTTCCCCTCCTTCACGATGGAACGGTTTCCCTCGATGTCCGCCGCCAGAACCGGCCGGCCGAAGGCCATGGCCTCCAGCACGCTGTTGGCCATCCCCCCCTCGAAGATGGAGGTATTGAGGACCACGTCGGCACGCCGGTAGATGGCGCCAATGGCGTCATGCCCCACCTCCCCCAGGTAGCGGGCGAAGGGATGGCGCGCCATCTCCGCCAGGACCGTTGCCCCATACGTTTCGTCGAGGACCGGGCCGGCCACCACAAGCCGGACGCGGGAATCCTCCCCGTGGAGTTCCGCCAGGGGAGCCAGCGAAAAGCCAGCGTTTTTGACCGGACGAAGCCCGGCAGGCAGAAAAAAGACGATTTCTCCGGCGTCAAAGCGCTTCTCTCCCCAGCAAAAATTCTCGCCGGGAAGCTCGACCCCCTGGGGAATGATCCGGGTCTTTGCCGCCAGACTCGGGTGGTGGCCTACCACGCGGTACTTGACGCTGGGGTCAAAGGCTACAATGGCGGCCGCATCACGCAGGACAGCGAGGGTTTCCTCCCGCCGATCGTCAGCAAGGGCTTCGTAGACGTCGGAACCGGTCAGGGTGACGATGTAGGGGATACCGACGACGCGGGCGATCTCCCGGGCCACCCGCCCCCCGAAATAGGCGTGGAAGCCGTGGATGGCGTCCGGCTTCATCCGCCTGATCTCCTCAAGGATTTGGGCCGCGGTCAGACAGTCGAGGGGGCAGACGGCCGCCTCGCACCCGGCAGTGGCAAGATGCGCTGCAATGCGCCTGACGGTAACGGCGTTCCCCCGCACCGGCGGGGCATAGTAGGGGGTGATGAGGGCAATTTTCATGGATGCGGGAGGCTCCTCTCGGAGCGAGGATAGTAGCCTGACTGCGCCTTCCGTTGCAAGGACAAAGCCCTTGCAGGGCTGCTCCGGCTCATGGTATTTTTCGTGGATATTTTACAGGGAATTCACCACATGAAAATAACCATTCTCGGCAGCGGCACCTCAACCGGCGTCCCCATGGTCGGCTGCCACTGTCCGGTCTGCTCGTCGAACGACCCGAAGGACAAACGGACCCGCTCCTCCATCATGATCGAGACGGCGGGGAAGTACATCCTCGTCGACACCACGCCGGACCTTCGGCGCCAGGCCCTGCGCCAGCGGATTCCCCACATTGACGCCGTGCTCTTCACCCATCCTCACGCCGACCATGTGAACGGCATCGACGACCTGCGCGGTTTTCACTTCATCCACCGCCGGGTGATCCCCTGCCACGCCAGCCGCACAACCATGGAAATGGTGCTCAAGAGCTTCTCCTACATCTTCCGGGGACAGGAGGTGGCCGGCTACTCCCCCCTCATGGAAGCCCACATCGTGAACGAACCGTTCGCCCTTTTCGGCCAGACCATCGTCCCGATCCATCTCTACCACGGCTCCATGCCCGCCACCGGCTACCGGATCGACGGCGCCGCCTACCTCACCGACTGCAGCCGCATCCCCGCGTCGTCGCTATCGCTCCTGGCCGGCCTGGACATCCTCATCATGGACGCCCTCCGCTACACTCCCCACGAGAACCACTTCAACATCGAGGGGGCTCTCAGGATCGTGGAACAACTGAAGCCGAAGCGGGCCATCCTTACCCACCTGACCCACGAGGTGGCCCATGGGGACGAGTCGCGGCTCCCCGAAGGCGTTGAGTTTGCATACGACGGCATGGAGATTGCTTTGTAGACGGAGCTGACAAAACCAGCGGCATAAGGTTCCCATGAACAAAGACATCCGCCTCCACGGACATATCGACGATCGAATCGAGTATTACGCCATTGTGGCGGGCGAGGATGCCCACCGGCGCTACTTCTTCAACGCCGCCGAGAGCAACGGGGCGCAACTCCGCTTCTTCTCCCCCGGCAACGAGTTCGTCATCGGCCGCGGCGGCATCAGACACGCAGGCAACGGCGGTTCCTTCTGCGAGTATATGTTCGGCGTGGACCAGCCCATGACCGACCTGGCCAAGGGGGATGTCATCAACCGGCTCGTCGTCTACGGCGCCCGTTCCGGCGACGAGGGAGGGACGCTCCACTTCAGCGAACAGACCGGCGGGGAGTTGGGCTTCGACAAAATTTTCTTCGACGGCAACGCGGTGGCGAACTACTTCTTTTTCCTCGCCTCGGAACGCCTCGGCACGAGCCTCCGCCAACAGCAGACAGCCATGGTCCGCGCCGTCGGCAAGGCCCTCAAGCGCTCTCCGGCCGTGGGAGCCCATGACGAGAACACCCTCATCGACGAGGTGCTCGGGCTCCTGAACGACCCCGGCGCCCTCTTCTTTCTCTTCAAGCTGGTGAACATCCATCACCGGGAATATTACGACACCTTCCGCAGCCTCTACTTTGCCAGCAAGAAAATCTCCGACGAGGATTTCGCCGGGCTTTCGGCCATTGCCGAGCGTCACAACATCGACCGCTACCAGCAGGAGCGGATCAGGATCGATGTCATGTACAAGCATCCGGCCAATCGGCGGATCGTTGACGAATACAAGAACATCCTCATCGGCTGCCACCTCAAGGGGGAGATCAGCGCCCTGGAAAACGCCCGGCTCACTCGCCTCAAGACCCTGTCGGTGCGAAACAAGATCCCCGGCGCCCTCTTTTACGCCCTCGACGACATGCTGAAAAAAGACAAGAAGATCGGGGGGACCGAGGAGCACGAGTCCATCGCCGAGACCCGCCAGATCCTCGAAGGGCTCTTCCTGCGGGAACGGGATATCGAGAGCGCCATCGACCGGGAGGACATGGTGAGGCTCCTCTTCGCCAAAAAGCGCGCCGCCGAAGTCCGGGACCACACCTTCGAGGAGATCCTCCTCGACGCCAGCAAGGGGTGCGATGAGAGGATCCGCGACGGGGGAAACCTGTCGCTCCTGGAGGGGTTCTCCCACATCATCACCTATTTCGACCGGTTCGACGCCACGTCCCAGGCGGTGAACCAGCTCGCGTTCATGGAAACCGTGCGCATCTCCGAGGAGATGATCCGGAGCCTCCTGGGAAACCGGAGTGCCTTCGAGGAACTGCGGCCGGGGCTCTTCACCGAGATCTTCATTGACGGGATACTGGAGAACAAGTATCTGGGCCGCTACGGACGGAGGAAGGTTACGGCGCTCGTGGCGGGGCTGCGGCTTATCGAGGAGAACCGGCTCACCGTGGCGGCGCTACTGGACGAATTGCTGGCCATCGACCGTGAGGAACGGCTCGCCATCGCCCTCCTGAACCATGTGCGGGACCGGATCAGGAACTTCTACTCCAACTACGCCACCCGGGACGACCAGGCGACCATGAAACGCGAGGTGACCGAGGATCTGCGGAAACGGAAAATCATAACCGACACCATCCCCGCGCGGCTTTTTGACGAAACCATCGTTACCATCAAGAAGGAGGCGGTCTACCTCCACAGCCTCCTCCCCCAGATCATCGGCAAGAAGGACAGCGTCCTGCGGGAGGATTTCCTGGAAAACTCGGGCCTGGACCGCTTCTACGTGGAGGAACTGGAGCGGGAATACTTCGAGCTGAACCGGCTCGACCTGGAACAACTCTACCAGATACGCAAAGGGCTCAGTTAAGCCGGGACCAGGTCCCCGATTTTCTTGACTTCCCCTCCCCCCTTCCCCTACACTGCCCCTGAGTACATTTTCTACACTCAGAGGCGCCAATGACCAATCTCAGCACCCAGCTCAACGCACTCCGCGACCGCATCGCCGACTATGGCAAGGAAAACCTGGAGGAGATGCTCCATGCCGTTGCCGAGGGAATCCGCCTCGTCTCGGGCCAGGACCGTATCCGCATCTACCTGGAGGACCTGACCCGCGGAGTCCTCTCCTGCGTCTACGCCTCGGGCCCTCTGGCAGATGAGATCCGTGCGGTAAGCTTTCCCATCATTTCCCGGGAGGCCACGGTCTCCAGCGTATTCGTCAGCCAGTACCCGGCTGAGTTCCGCCATGACCCGGCCGGCCCGAGCACCTTCGACAACGGCTTTGCCGAGCGATTCGCCGTGGGTGTCTCCTCGCTCCTGCCGGTGGTGAGCCAGGGAAAGTCCATCGGCGTGGCCTGCATCGACCGCTTCCAGCCGGCGGAACTCCTCAGGGGGAAGGATAAGGCTCTCTTGGGCGAGTTCATCACCTCCGTGGCCGACCGGATCGACTCCGCCCGCATCTACCACCAGCAACTCCTGCTGGCCAGGCGGGTTGACGAGTACAAAAAACGCGAGGCCGCCTCCTTCATGGTCCAGTCGGCGGTGCGCCTCATCGACAAGCTGGTGCTCGCCTCGGTGCTCGTGCCGGTCATGGGCGACGACGGCACGGCGCGGCTCGCCATCCTGGCCAGCCATTCGGAAGACCCCCGGTTCAAGTCCCGCTACGATGAACAGGGAGAGATCGCGCTCCAGCGGGGCACCTCTCTCATCTCCCGCTTCATCGACGACAACGCCGTCATCACCGACGAACGGCTCCTGCGCCCCCTCTTCATCCCCGATCTCACCCAGCACTCCCTCCAGAAGAAGGCCCTCACCGAAGAGATGGCGCTCCGTTCCCTCTACGTGGTCCCCCGCTACGAGCCGTCCAGCCGCAAGGTCATCTGCCTCGTGAACTACTTCACCGTGGAGCTCTACCGCTTCTCCGACTTCGAGATGGGGCTCCTCCAGACCCACGCCGAGATGGCCGAGCGGGCGGTGAACGAGATCGGCGGCGAGCACCTGGAGATCCGGGTTCTGGCCGAGATCACCGAACTCCTCCAGGAACGCACCGAGGAACTGCAACCCTTCCTCACCAAGGTCCTCTCCAAGGCGACGGAGCTCATCGGCGCCGATACCGGGAGCATCGCCATCGTGGAGGAGCGGGAAGGGGGCAAGTGGCTCCTGGTGGAGGACGAGGAAGGGACCATCGTCGGCGCCAAGAACAAGGAGTGGATGAAGAAGCACATCCCCCCCTTCCGGATCGGCGGGGCCGAACTCCCCCCGGAGGAGCGGAGCCTCACGGGGTACGTCGCCTGGTCGAAACAGCCCAAAATCATCGCCCGCGTGGCAGAGGAGCAGCAGGGCGAGGGGTTCCACCGCTCCATGCACGAGCAGATCCAGAGCGAGATCGCCGTCCCCATCGTCTGCGACGACGAGGTGATCGCCGTTGCCTGCCTCAACTCCCTGAAGCCCGCCTGGTTCACCGAGGAGCACAAGCGGATCCTCCAGATCATCGACCGGCTCACTGCCCGGCACATCTCGGACCTGAAGCGGATCGAGCGGCTCCAGAACGAGGTAACGCGGCTCAAGTCCGACGTGGCCTACAAGGACCCCCAGATCTCCTCCTACCGCCTCGGCAACATCATCGGCAACAGCCGCAAGGCCCAGGAGATCGTCGACTTCATCGAGACCGTGTCGGTTCCCCTCTTCAACCGGATCACCCTCTGGTCCAAGAACGTCCTCCAGGAGGCCACCATCGGCCTCCCCTCCATCCTGGTCCTGGGGCAGACCGGCGCCGGCAAGGAATTCTTCTTCAACAACCTCTACAACAAGCTGAACGAGATGTACCAGGAGAAGCTCAACCCCAACGGCCAGCTGCCGGTGAAAAAGACCAACATCGCCGCCTACAGCGGGGATCTCACCTACTCGGAGCTCTTCGGCCACAAGAAAGGGGCCTTCACCGGCGCCTACAGCGACCGGAAGGGGATTCTGGAAGACGCGGCGGGGGGAATCGTCTTCCTGGACGAGATCGGCGACGCCGACCCCAAGACCCAGGTGCAACTCCTGCGCTTTCTCGACAACGGCGGGTTCGTGCGCCTGGGGGACAACCAGGACCGGTTCAGCCGGGTGCTCCTCGTGGCAGCCACCAACAAGGACCTGACCGAGGAGATCCGGCGGGGGAACTTCCGGGAGGACCTCTACCACCGCCTCTCTGAGCTGTCGGTGCGGGTGCCGTCCCTGAACGACCGGCGGGAGGACATCCCCGACCTGGCCACCCACTTCCTCGGCAAGCTCTACCGCACCTATCGCGGCGACGAGCCCAAGGAGGATACCCCCACCCTCGCCTACGACGCCAAGCAGATCCTGATGAACCACCACTACCACGGCAACATCCGGGAACTGCGGAGCATCCTGCTGCGGGCGCTCTTCTTCCGGAAAGGGAAAATGCTTACCGCCGACGACATCCGCCGCGCACTGGCCGCCGGCATGCGGGAGCTTCCCCCTGCCAACGCCGCCCAGGAGCTCAACGAACGGCTGTCAGTGGACATCATGCAGCAGATCGCCAACGGCGAGACCTTCTGGGAGGCGGTCTACGAGCCCTACTCCGCGAACGCCATCTCCCGGGACGTGGTACGGCTCGTCATCGAGCGGGCAAAGGATGCGGCGGGCAAGGCCATGCCCCAGGTGGCCCGTTACCTGAAAGCGGTGAACGGCGACGAAGAGGAGAACGACGAGGAACGGCGAAAATTTTTCAAGTTCAAGAATTTCCTCTATAAGACGGTGAAGCTGAGCTGATCAATCCGAGTTATCCAGAAACCTTTTCCCCCAGTTCCTGAGCGAGTTTGCAGCACATATAACCACCTTGAATGATTGACAGGTGAGCAGCTGAAGGTAAACTTGATGCGGACTCGGCAACACATCGCTCCAGGGGAAGGAGAAGGGATCATGAGAAAACTGTATCAAATTTTGAAGGTCATGCTCTGCATCGGACTGATAACAACTTTTATGGGATGCGCAGCCACACAAAAACAACAAAGCACCGGACAGTATATCGATGACTCTGTCATCACAACCAAGGTAAAGGCCGCAATCCTAGAAGAACCAACGCTGAAAACGCTGCAGATCAGTGTGAAGACTTACAACGGAACGGTCCAGTTGAGCGGTTTTGTCGATTCGGCCCAGAGCGTGAAAAAAGCAGGAGAAGTTGCCGGGAGCGTTGAGGGTGTCAACGCGGTGAAGAATGACCTGACTGTGAAATAGCTGAGGTAGTCTGGTGAATTTACGACCAGCTCAGACTGTTTTACATCCTGGCGCATGAATGCGAAAAGGCTGCAATGGCAATCACCATGCAGCCTTTTCTCGAGACGGTGTCGACCCGGCACGAGCCGGATGTTTCCGGTAGGGCAAACCTACCTCAGGTGCTACAGCAAAGTTTTCGGACCGCTGTTTCGACCTGCGCCTCCTTTCGAACATCGAATGCCTGCTCTGGTTATCTCTTCGGCCGTCGCGGCAAAAACTTGAGAGAAAAAATGGAATCAGCGCCGGCGCCGAAGGTGGGTCGCAAACTCCTCCCGTGTCAGTTCTTTCTTCCTTACCAGATGCTCGACCTGACGGCTCAGCGCCGTCCTCTCCCCCTCCTTCATGGCATCCTTGACCAGCACAAAGAAGGGAACGTTGCGCACCTGGGGAAAGAGGCGGAAGCGTTCCATGAGCTCGAACGCCGACATGTCGGGAAGCATTACGCAGCAGAAAACCATGAAGGGGCGGCCGATGGTGGCAAGGGCAACCGCCTCTTTGCCGGTGTACGCGTTAACCACATCGAAGCCGAGGGACGTTAGCGCCTTGGCCAGATGCTCCTCTCCCCGCTTCGACACCACCATCACCTGCAGGTCCCAGGTCTCGGCATCCTCCGTGAGCCCCAGCACCGCCAATTTCGTCATGAGGTAGTCGGGATCGACGGGAAGGGTGAAAAATCCGACGGCGGGAAAAATCCCTCCCACCTTCCCCTCCTGGCTGAGATAGACCGGCAGTATCGGTACGTCACGGGTGGCTGCGTTATTCTTGATGTCGAGCAGAATTCCCCACCCGTCCCTGGAGAACGGCGAGAGATCGAGAACCACCCCGAGGGGCCTGTCATCGGCAAAGTCATCCATCCCGTGGCAGGTCACCCGGTATCCCGCATAGGTCAGGTAATCGCGCACCTTCGCCGAACGCTCCTCATCACATCCCAACCCCATCAGCCAAATTTCGGGCTGCCGTTGCGTATCACTCATGGAATCCCCCGGACTGTGTGCTGCAATTGTTAATGAGTAAAATAACAAATTTTCACCCATTCGCAAGGGGATAGGGCCAGAATCTCCCAAATATTGAAAACCAGAGCCCCTTGTGTTAGCGTTTCAGGGACACGACGACAGACACACCAGGGAGGACATGACAATGCCGAACACAGTCTATTTCGCCGACATGCGGGCCGGCCACAAGGAAAACCTCTTCGACAAGATCGGCAAGCTCATGATCCTGGCCGGGGTCAGGGAGCGGGTCTCCACCGGGGATCTTGTGGCAGTCAAGGTCCACTTCGGCGAGCGGGGAAACCACACCTTCATCCGCCCAATCTTCATCAGGCGGATGGTGGAGGAAATCAAGGGATGCGGCGGCAAACCTTTTCTCACCGATTCGTCCACCCTCTATCCCGGCGAGCGGAAGGAGGCGGTTTCGGCCCTGACCTGCGCCATCGAGAACGGCTTCGCTTACGCGGTGGCCGGTGCCCCCCTCATTATGTGTGACGGCCTCCGGGGAAACTCGGGGATCCCGGTAGAGGTGAATGGTGAGATTCTGAAGAAAGTCCCGATAGCTTCCGCCATCGCCGAGGCGGACGCCATGGTGGCGGTCTCCCACTTCAAGTGCCACGAGCTGACCGGCTTCGGTGGCGCCCTCAAGAACCTTGGCATGGGGTGCTCGACCCGCCAGGGAAAGATGACCCAGCACTCCACCGTGGCCCCGAAGATCGCCGAGAAGTACTGCACCGGCTGCGGCCTCTGCCTCAAGGCCTGCGCCCACGACGCCATCGCCATCATCGAGGGGAAGGCACGGCTCGATCCCAACCACTGCGCCGGCTGTAGCCGCTGCATCACCGTCTGCCCCACCAAGGCGATCCAGATCCAGTGGAACGAAGCCGCCGATCTCGTCATGAAGAAGATGGCCGAATTCGCCAAGGGCGCCATAGTGGGAAAAGAGAAGAAGACCCTCTTCATCAACTTCATCACCCAGGTCTCCCCCGCCTGCGACTGCTACGGCCATGCCGACGCCCCCATCGTGAACGACATCGGCATCTGCGCCTCCACCGACCCGGTGGCCCTTGATCAGGCCTGTGCTGACCTCGTCAACGACGCCCAGGGCAACCAGAACACGGCCCTGGAAAGCGGCCACGAGCCCGGTGGAGACAAGTTCCGCGGCGTTCACCCGGATATCGACTGGGAGGTGCAGTTGGAGCATGCCGAGAAGATCGGCATGGGGACGCGGGAGTATGAGTTGGCGAGGGTGTAGAAAGAACGCGAACTCCCAACGAAAAAAGCAGCCCGACAAGGCTGCTTTTTTCGTCATGGGCTCAGTGACTCCCCTACCCCTTGGACCACGCCAGCTCCGGCAGCGGCAGCGACAACGCCGCTCCCTCGTCATTCCGCTCTCCGGCCTCCACGAGCTTCCAGCAATCGGTGCGGGTGAGAAGTTCGGTGACGAACCGGTGATTCATGTCGTGGCCGCTCCTGGTTGCCTTCACGTGACCGAGTATCGGACAGCCGATCATCGCCAGGTCACCCACGGTGTCGAGGATCTTGTGGCGGACGAACTCGTCTTCGAAACGCAGTCCCTCGGGATTCAGGACCCCTTGGTCACCGATGACGACGGCGTTCTCCAGGGAGCCCCCCCGGGCGAGGCCGTTGGCCTTGAGCATCTCCACCTCGGCCAGGAAACCGAAGGTGCGGGCCGACGCAAACGCTGCGGCAAACTCCTCCCCGTCGAACCGCATGGTCAGATGTTGGCTCGCCACGGCAGGATGGTTGAAGCGCATGTCGAAGGACACCTTGAACCGGCGGGACGGCATGATGGTGACTTTCTTGTCGCCGTCCGCAACAGAAACCGGCTTCTTCACCACCAGGTACTTCCTGGGCCGCGAGAGTTTCTTCGCGCCGGCCCGGCGGATGGCCGCCACAAAGGGGGCAGCGCTCCCGTCCATGATCGGCACCTCGGCGCCGTCAATGTCGACGTGGGCGTTGTCCACGCCGCAGGAGGCAAGGGCCGCCATGAGGTGCTCCACCGTGGAGACCACGGCGCCGTTCCTCCCTATGGTGGTGCAGAGGCGGGTGTTGACCACGTTGGTGGCAATCGCCTCGATGGACACGGCAGGGGAAAGGTCGATCCGGTGGAAGACGATGCCGGTTCCGGCCTCGGCGGGGCGCAGGGTGACGGTGGTTTCCCGGCCCGAGTGGACCCCGATGCCGGTGAGGGTTACTTTGTCTTTCAGAGTCTGTTGCATCGCCATGGTGGGCTCCTGGTTTGTCAGTATGCTTACTTTCTTTTCACTGAGCAACTACCGGGCCAACCATCACACAAAACATATAATCAATTATTTAGGATAGTTACAGACAGGGGATACTATTCAAGGTGGGGCACCGGCGCTGCGGGTGTGGTACGGGCGCCACAATCATTGTTGCATTAATGCGACAGCAAGGATGTCGCTACAGCCTTCCGGAGCGGATGATGGCGATGACCCACCAGAGGCCGATGAAGCCGGCGATGGTGTATCCCATGAAGGCGAAGATGGGAAATTCGAAGATCTTTGGCCCCTTGTCGGTCTGCATGATGATGGATGAACCGACGATAAGGGCCGCGATGATGAGGCTGGATGAGAGGCGGTTGATGGACTTGTCGAAGTCCCTGAGGGCCCTGTCGAGCCCCCGGTGCTCCAGGTCGATCTTGAACTTGTTGCGGTTGATCCGATTGAGGAACTCCTTCAGATCCTTGGGAAGATTGCGGAACAGGGTCACGTAGGAGGTGATGTGGGAGCCCATTTCGCGCACGAGGTGTTCCGGTGAATAACGATCCCACATGGCTTTTTTCATGAAGGGACGCAGGTGCTCCACCATGTCGAAGGCTGGGTCCAGCTCCCGCCCCATCCCTTCGATGGCCACGAGGGCCTTGGCCAGGAGCATGAGGTCGGGTTGGAAGCGGATGTGGTAGGTGGTGATCACCTCCAGGAACTCAAGGAGCATCCGCCCCACCTCGATCTGCTGAAGCGGCACCTCGTAGTAGCTGTCGATGAGCCCCGACAGGTCCCGCCTCAAGGCCCGGGTGTCGAGGGTGTCGGTAATGTCCCCCGAGTAGAGGAGAAGCGAGATCACCTCGTCCACGTCACGCTGCACGATGGCCAGGAGGATGTCGGTCAGGTACCCCTTGAGCTGGGCGTCGAGGCGCCCCACCATCCCGTAGTCCAGGAGACAGATGACGTTGTCGGGGAGGATCAGGACGTTGCCCGGATGGGGGTCGCCGTGGAAGAAGCCGTGGGTGAGGACCATCTTGAGGAAGGCGTCGGCTCCCCGCCGGGCGATGAGTTTGCGGTCGAGCCCCGCCGCATCCAGGGCCCCTGTGTCCGAGACCTTGATCCCGTTGACGTGCTCCATGGTCAGGACCCCGCCGGCAGTCTGATCCCAGTAGACCGTGGGGAAATGGAGGGTCGGGTCGCCGGCGAAGTTCTCGGCGAACTTCTCGATGGTATGGGCCTCCCGGGAGAAATCCATCTCGCGGCGGATGGTCCGGGCGAACTCCTTCACGAGCCCCACGGGGTCGTAGAGGTCGCTTCCGGGGAGGTGCCGCTCGGCCAGGAGCGCGAGCCCCATCATGGCGTCAATGTCGGTCTCCACGAGCCCCACAACGCCGGGGCGACGGACCTTGATGACCACCTCCTCGCCGGAGACGAGCCGGGCCCGGTGAACCTGGGCGATGGAGGCGGCGGCCAGGGGCTCGGGATCGATGAAAGCATAGCACTCGGACGGCTCCCGCCCCAGGTGCTTGCGGATCTGGTCCTCCACCGCCTCGAAGGGGAACGACGGGACCTGGTCCTGGAGCTTGGAGAACTCCAGGATGAAGCTGCGGGGGATGACGTCGGGGCGGGTGGAGAGGATCTGGCCCAGCTTCACAAAGGTGGGTCCCAGCTCCTCCAGGGCAAGGCGCATCCGCTCGGCCGGCGAGAGGAGGGCAAGCTCCGACTCCGGCCTGCGGAAGAGCTTGCGCCCCCGGGCCACGAACTGGGAGAGCCCCATGAGTTCCAGCGCATGGTCGAAGCCGAACTTGAAAAGGACCCTGACGATCTGCCGGTAGCGCCGCAGGCTCCGGATATTGCGGTTAAGCTGGATGAACGTCAGCATTCAGTGCCGGGTTCGGTGCAGGTGGAGAGCTTCGCCTCCAGGGCATCCACCCGCTTCACGAGGCGGTCGTACTCTTCCCGGGGAACGAGGCCGAGCCGCTCGATGGCCCCCTTCACCTCCTGGTCCGCCATCTCGGAGACCCGCTCACGGGCATCCTTGGCCATGTTCTGGAGCTTCTCCACGAGTGCCTTCCCCTCGTCTTCCCCCACCTTGTACTTCTCCTTCAGGTCAGACACCAACTCCTCGGCCTTTTTCTGGGATAGGGACACAACCCCCAGGCCGGTCAGAACCGCTTTCTCGATGAGCTCGATCATGGTCGAATCCTCCTTTAGTCAGTCATCACACGGTTAAAACGTAGCAGGAATGGCAAAAAAGACAAGCCCAAGTTCGACAGGCTCCTATATCTCAAGGTCGAGATCAGGCTGATGGAGTCTCCCCTCACGGTCGTCGAAGGGAATCGAGAGGAGTCGGCCGGCACCGCACTTAACGGCGAAGGAGTCGAGAAATCGCTGGTTCACGCGCCGCTCGGTGGCTACGGTGGCAAGCACCACTGCTTCGGCCAGGGCACGGGCGTCGGCCTCCCGGAAGACGATGGGGGCAACGCACGAAGGGACGCCGACGGAGCGGCCGAAGGCGGGGGAACGGAGGGTCAGGAGGCGGCCTGCCCTGAGAAGCGACGCGGACTTGGCGGCAAATGCGGGGATAAAGACGAGGGGAGATTTCTCTCCGCGCCCCGGCGAGAGCTGGGAAACTGAGCCCGCCAGGGCCAGATACTCCCGAAGGGTGGTCACCTCGCCACCGACCGTGGCCGCCCGGAAGGGGAATACCCAGAAGGGAAGCCGCAGCATCTCCCGCCGCGCGGCCGGCGGAGCGTCCAGGTCGGGGCCTGCCACATGGACAACCTCCCGCGGCACCAGTTCTTCCCCCACCAGTTCCCGGTAGGAGCCGCACGGCGTGCAGGGATAGATGACGTCCTCACCGCCCGCTTCAAGGGTGGCGCCGCAGGCCGGGCAGCGGAGAGGGATGACGCGAAGGTCGTGCCGGTCAGCCAAGCTCCACCTCCCCCTGCCGCTCCACGAGAGTGAAGAACCAGGTCCCAAGCCGCTCCGGCGAAAGCCCGCCGTTGGCGGCCAGCCACCCCAGGAACCCCACGGCGGCGGCAGCGCCGAGAAGCTGATGGAGTGTGAAGGCGAACACAAGAAGCGTCACCGTGATGAGGGGGCGCAGGAGCGTCAGGCGAGTGCTCCCCGGAAGCCGCCCCGCCAGTACCCGGCCGTTCACCCCGTCGATGGTGACGGGATAGAGACGGTCGTCACGGGCGAAGGTGAGGCTCCAGACCGGGTACGAGATGAGGGCGAGGCACTCGCCACAGAGGGAGAAGCGCCCCGTGGAGCGGATCACCCCGTTTCCCCCGCCCCTGGCCCTGGCCTGGGCCACCGCCTCCCGCCGCACCTCGTCGGGGTCCTTCACCGGATCGAACACCGTCCCCCGGCCGGAGACAAGGGCGAAATCCATCCCCCGGAGGGGAAGAACGGCACCGACCACGGCGATCCCCCGCAGGCCGAAGCGTGACACATCGCAGGCCGGAGAGCTGTAGTCCACCGCCACCATGACGCTCTCGGTGGCGCACTGGCTGGGGCCCCGCACCTCCCGCACCGTCTTCATGCCGTTCTCGTCGTACTCTTCCTCCCGCGTCACCGTCTCCCGCTCGGTCCAGAGCCAGCCGGCAGCGTGGCCCCGCAACCGCCAGAAGGGGAGGAAGCAGAGCTCGCCCCCCTCGAACCGGAGCCGCTCCACCACGTCCGGGTCGCCGCCGGCCGCGGCCACGGCCCGACGGGCATTGGCCCGGGCCTGAGCCAGGTCGATTCGCTCCTCGATCCAGAAGCGGGCAATCCCCGCCTCCCCCGAAACGGCAAGAGAGGTGCCGCAGGAGGGGCACCGGGCGTTGCGGTCACCCTCCCGGAAGGAGAAAGGGCTGGCACACTGGGGGCAGGAAATGGTGACGGTCTGCTGCTCGGCCATTCAGGCCTCCCGCCGGAGAAACGCCGTGAAGGAAAAATACGCCATTCCGAAGATGACAGCAAAGGCAACGGCCCGATGGAGATGATTCTTCACCGCCAGACCCACGATAATGAGCAATAGGGCATACCCCGCCACCAGTACCGCGTGGCGCAGCGGAAGCGTAGCAGCGCTCCGCGGCAGGGGATCCAGGAGATACGCCCGGCGGTCCACCGCCGAGACCACGGCCCGGCAATCGCTGCCATTGACACGGAAGGTGAGGAGGTAGAGGGGAAGATGGACGAGGGACAGAGAGGCGGGCTCCTTCCCGGCCCCGTTCGCCAGGGCCTCGGCCACGGGGATGTCGGGAGGGGTGAAATCACTTCCCTTCGGCACGTAGAGGAGATCACCCCCGGGGAGAACCAGGGATGTCACCCCGAACCACGGGTGCCGCAGGGCCGGGACGAGACGCGTTCCTCCGCCGGAGCGGGAGAGCCAGAAGGGGGCCACGAGATGCTCGCACCCGAGCCGCTCCACCGGCGAATCATTCCTCTCACCCTCCAGAGTGGAGGCGAGGGTGCTCCATGCCAGCCGGTCATCCCGGTTGTGGGCCAGGTAATATTCGGCAATCCCCCTTCCCTCTTCCGCCACAAAGGAGGAGGTGCAGAAGGGGCAGTGGTGGAAGCGGGTCTCGGTGCGGGCCTCGACCGGGGCGCCGCATTGGGGGCAGGATACGGTCACCGGCTATCCTCCGGCGGGCCGTCCGCACCCGGGGCAGAACCGGGAATCCGCCGGCAACTCCTTGCCGCAGCCGGCGCAGAAGCCGGGTCCCGCGGCAGCGCCGCACTGGTGGCAGAACCTGGCCCCGGCCACAAGCGGCGTTGCACACCGGGGACACCCTCCTCCCGCAGGAGCCGGCGCCGGTTTCGCCCCCCCGCCTCCCATGGCGCTTGCCACCATGCCGGGCAGGATCATGCCGAGACCGGCCCCAAGGCCGAGCCCCATCCCCTGGGCGGCCTCGCCGCCCCCTTCCGCCGAGGCCGCCTTCTCCAGGCTCTGGGCCGCCTTGAACTTCAGATAGCGGTCCACGTCCCCGGCCGCCTCCATGGAGCTTCGCTCGTCTATGACCTTCTGGACCTCCGGCGGCGGTGTAATCGCATTCACGTAGAGCTCGGCCAACTCGATGCCGAAACCACCGAAATCCGTTGCGAGCCTTCCTTTCAGGGCGCCAGCCATCTCGTCGTAGCGGGCCGGGAGGTCGAGGACCGTATCGATGGTCTCCCCCAGGTAGTCGTTCAGCCGCGCCACGATGATATCCCGGAAGAACTCCTCCAGCTCGACGCTCGTGTAGAGTCCCCGGGTCCCCACCAGGGCGTTCACGAGAAGCTCGGGATCCACAACCCGCAGGGTGTAGGTGCCGAAGGCCCGCAGGCGCACCATGCCGAAGCGGCTGTCCCGGAACGCCACCGGCTCCTTGGTCCCCCAGCGGAGATCGGTAAAGGTGTGCATCCCCACGAAGCAGGCTTCGCAGCGGAAGGGTGAGGTGAACCCCCAGGGGAGCGACAGGAGCTTCGTGAGGATCGGGAGGTTGGCGCTCGTGAGGGTATGGCGGCCCGGGCCGAAGCAGTCGGCGGCCTTGCCGTCCTTGAAGAAGACTGCCCGTTGGCTCTCCCGCACCACCAGCTGGGCACCGAACTTGATCTCTGCCGACCCCTGGGGAGGTATGCGGCGGACCATCTCCCGGCCGCTGTCGTCGAACCACTCGATTACTTCGAGAAAGACCGCATTCATGTCGTTAATTGCCACGGGGACCTCCATCGAGAACTATTATTCAAACAGCCGTCTTCTGATTGATGCAGCTGTAGCACGTATCGGAGATCAGGGGCAAAACTTGAGATATTTTAACAAAAGATGGTCATTTCCTCAGGAGCCAGAGGATAAGAGAGAGAATCACCGAGATGAGGATGCTCGTGGCGAGGGGGAAGTAGAAGGTGAAGTTGTCGCGCTTCACGTAGATATCGCCGGGAAGCCGGCCGAGCCAGGGAATCTTGCCGGCGAAGGTGAGGACGACTCCGATGGCGGCAATGATGAGCCCGAACACGATGAGCGATTTGCCGAGCCCCTGCATCACTTCGCCCCTTCCCGCGGATGGTACCGTTCCTTCTCGCTGTAGATGCAGCCGCAGTACTGCTGCCGGTAGAGCCCCAGCTCCTTGGAGAGGCGGATCCCCTCCTGCCACCCCCGCCGGTAGTCGTCGTAGTAAAAAGCCACGCCGTGGCGCTCGGCGGCCCGCTCGGCGCAGTCGCGGATGGCGTCGTGCTTCTGGTACCGGCTGTAGAGGAGGGTCGAGGTGAAGGCGTCGAAGCCCCCTGCGGCAGCGGCGGCCGCCACGGCATCGAGGCGCGAGAAGTAGCAGTAAAAGCAGCGTTCCTCCGGGTTCTGCGCCACAGCGGCCAGGAACTCCTCCAGCCGGTACTCGTCGCGCCAGATCACATCGAGCCCCACCTTTTCCGCATACTCCTGCACTGTGTCGCGACGGTGGGCGTACTCCTGATAGGGATGGATATTGTGGTTGAACCAGTAGCCTGTCACCGCCGCGCCCCGGTCCCGGAGTTGTGCCACCGGATAGGCGGCGCACGGCCCGCAGCACATATGGAGGAGGATTTTCATGCCTGAACCCTTCGGAATCACAAAGTAACGGAATTCTTCGCCGATAGTACCTCAAGTGGCGCCGAAGGCTCAAGCGTTCATATGGGAGCTTGCGGCCCCACAGGAGGTATCATTAAATTTTTGTTACCCTGGTCACTCACTCATTGATTGATTAACGTTTTGATATTTGGTATTTTACTCCGCGTTTCCAAAACGAACATGTTTCCGAGAGGGCAAACTTCGGGCAACCGGAGGACGCAAAGCCACGGGTCCTGACTCCATGGTCAGGATAGCCGGGTTGTCGAAGAGCAACGCCCGCCTTCCATAGGTGCGGGGGTCTGTTTCTGAGGTAGGAAGCAAACTCACCCCATGGAGGTGGCGCATGCGCTGCACGAAACGAGTTTGTGGAAAGATCACCCTTCACCTTGGTACCCTCGGCATCCTCTGCCTCGCAGCGGGAATGGCCGGTGCCGCCCCCACTCCCCAGAAGTTCGTAGCCGATGAGTTGATCGTCCAGTTCAAGGCCGGCGTCCACAAGGCCAATTCCGACAGTGTCCTCAAGGGGGCCGGCGCCCAGGAAGCCGAGGATATCCCCCAGCTGCGGGTGAAGAGGATCAAGGTACCTGCCGCGGCCCGCACAAAGGTGAAGGCCGCCCTCGCCAAGAATCCCCAGGTGTCCTTTGTGGAAGAGAACTATCTGGCTGAACCGACAGCGATTCCCAACGATACCTCCTACGCCTCCCAGTGGCATCTCCCCAAGATTGCCGCACCGGCGGGATGGGACATCTCCACCGGTTCCAGTTCCGTTGACATCGCCATCCTGGACTCTGGCGTCGACCCCAGCCACCCGGACCTGGCCGGCAAGCTTCTCCCCGGTTTCAACTTTGTTCTCAACAACGCCGATACCCACGATGTCACCGGCCACGGGACAAAGGTCGCAGGCTCGGCCGCGGCCATGGGCAACAACGGCGCCGGGGTTGCCGGCGTGGCCTGGAAGAACCAGGTCATGCCCCTGGTGATCGCGGACTCCACCGGCTACGCCACCTACTCGCGCATGGCCAGCGCCATCACCTACGCCGCCGATCATGGCGTCAGGATCATCAATCTCAGCTACGGCGGCTCCACCAGCTCCTCGACCCTCCAGAATGCCGTGAACTACGCCTGGAACAAAGGCGCTATCGTCTTCGCCTCGGCAGCCAACTACAACACGAGCACCCCCTACTATCCGGCCGCCTGCACCAACGCGGTGTCGGTGTCGGCCACCGACGCCAATAATGCCAAGGCGAGCTTCTCCAACTACGGCCCTACCATCGATATCGCGGCCCCCGGCGTCTCCATCCTCACCACCGCCAACGGCGGCGGCTATGCAAGCGTGAGCGGGACATCCTTCTCCTCTCCCATCGCGGCGGGGCTCGGCGCGCTGATCCTCTCCGTCAACCCGACCCTGACCAGCGCCCAGGTGGTGGACATCATCACCAGCAATGCCGACGACATCGGCACCCCGGGCTTCGATCAGTACTTCGGTTACGGAAGAATCAATGTCCTCAAGAGCCTCACGGCTGCCCAGAATGCGGTGCCGGTCAGCGACGCCACCGCTCCGACCGCATCGATCACCTCCCCCACGAGTTCCAGCACCGTGAAAGGAAATGCGTCGGTGGCGGTTGCGGCATCCGATAACGTCGGCGTGGCCAAGGTGGAGCTCCGCATCAACGGCGCCCTCTTCGCCACGGCAACCACCGCTCCCTACGCCTTCTCGTGGGACACTACCGCCACGGCGGACGGCTCCTACTCCCTTGAGGCCGTGGCCTTTGACGCCGCGGGTAACACGGGATGGTCAGGCAGTGTTTTCGTCGTGGTCGCCAACGCGGCCACAGCCGTCACCACTCCCCCCCCCGTTACCACCACGACCGCGGCCGACACCATCGCCCCGACCGTTGCCATCAGATCTCCCGTCAACGGAGCGACAATCGGGACCAAGACCACCGTTTCCATCGCTGCCGGCGATAACGTGGCGATCAGCAGGATAGAGCTCCTTTTTGACGGCAACCTTGTCACGGCGGTGAGCGGACGGGGCACCCTCTCCTACACCATGAACACCCGCAAAGTCGTCGGTGGCACCCACACCATTCTAGCCAGGGCCTTCGATGCCGCGGGAAATATGAGCACCTCCACCATATCGGTCCTCAAATAACATCCAATCAGGAAAGAGGGGGTAGCGGCGCTCCCCCCTCTTTTGTCCTGAAACTCCAAACACAACCGATTCAACCATTCGCGTGAATTCATCATCCAGGCTGCTATACTTGTAATCGAAGCATCCCAACTCTTCATTGCAGGTACTGCACCATGAACTCAAGGACTCCACAACTCCCCCCCCATGTGGATCTGCAGCCGGTTCTGCGCAGCATTCCCCTGTTTGCCCCCCTTCCCCCCGACGATATCGAAAGCCTGAGCAGACTCATCGACATACGGGTCTTTCCCAAGAACCGCACTATCCTCCATGAGGCCGACACCGCCAACTACATGTACCTCGTCCTTGCGGGAAAGGTGCGGGTGGTGCAGCAGGGAGCCGACGGCTCGGAGCAGGTCCTGGCCATTCATCGCAAGGGAGCGTTTTTCGGCGAAATGGCACTTCTTGACGGCCGCACGTCACCGGCGACCCTCATGGCCCATGAAGATGCCACCGTCGGCCTCATTGCCCGCACCACCTTCGAGAGCCAGATTCTCACCAATGACCGGGTGCTGCGCCAGATCATCAGCGTGCTCTGCGGACGGCTGCGCGAATCGTGGTTCCTCATGAAGCTGACCCGCTTTCCCTCTGCAGAGCAGAAGATCCGGGGCGTTCTCAAGTATCTCGGCACCCAGTACGGCGTCGACGACTCGCGGGGGAAAATTCTCACTATCAAGCTCACCCACCAGACCGTCGCCAGCTATGCATCGGTGTCCCGTGAGACAGCGAGCCGCATTCTGGGCCGTTTCTCCCGAAACGGAGAGATCGAGTTGCTCGCCAGTCGGAGAATGCTCCTGAAACCTCTCCTTTTTCACAACCCGCCTTATTTGTGATCGGCATCACACTTTTTCGTCTCAAGTTTTAATGGTTACTGCCGACAAGTATTCCAGATAACAAGAAAAGTTTCCGAAAGGGCAAACTTCGGGTAACCGGGGGACGCAAAGCCACGGGTCCTGACTCCATGGTCAGGATAGCCGGGTTGTCGAAGAGCAACGCCCGCCTTCCATAGGTGCGGGGGTCTGTTTCTGAGGTAGGAAGCAAACTCACCCCATGGAGGTGGCGCATGCGCTGCACGAAACGAGTTTGTGGAAAGATCACCCTTCACCTTGGTACCCTTGGCATCCTCTGCCTCGCAGCGGGAATGGCCGGTGCCGCCCCCACTCCCCAGAAGTTCGTAGCCGATGAGTTGATCGTCCAGTTCAAGGCCGGCGTCCACAAGGCCAATTCCGACAGTGTCCTCAAGGGGGCCGGCGCCCAGGAAGCCGAGGATATCCCCCAGCTGCGGGTGAAGAGGATCAAGGTACCTGCCGCGGCCCGCACAAAGGTGAAGGCCGCCCTCGCCAAGAATCCCCAGGTGTCCTTTGTGGAAGAGAACTATCTGGCTGAACCGACAGCGATCCCCAACGATACCTCCTACGCCTCCCAGTGGCATCTCCCCAAGATTGCCGCACCGGCGGGATGGGACATCTCCACCGGTTCCAGTTCCGTTGACATCGCCATCCTGGACTCTGGCGTCGACCCCAGCCACCCGGACCTTGCCGGCAAGCTTCTCCCCGGTTTCAACTTTGTTCTCAACAACGCCGATACCCACGATGTCACCGGCCACGGGACAAAGGTCGCAGGCTCGGCCGCGGCCATGGGCAACAACGGCGCCGGGGTTGCCGGCGTGGCCTGGAAGAACCAGGTCATGCCCCTGGTGATCGCGGACTCCACCGGCTACGCCACCTACTCGCGCATGGCCAGCGCCATCACCTACGCCGCCGATCATGGCGTCAGGATCATCAACCTCAGCTACGGCGGCTCCACCAGCTCCTCGACCCTCCAGAATGCCGTGAACTACGCCTGGAACAAAGGCGCTATCGTCTTCGCCTCGGCAGCCAACTACAACACGAGCACCCCCTACTATCCGGCCGCCTGCACCAACGCGGTGTCGGTGTCGGCCACCGACGCCAATGATGCCAAGGCGAGCTTCTCCAACTACGGCCCTACCATCGATATCGCGGCCCCCGGCGTCTCCATCCTCACCACCGCCAACGGCGGCGGCTATGCAAGCGTGAGCGGGACATCCTTCTCCTCTCCCATCGCGGCGGGGCTCGGCGCGCTGATCCTCTCCGTCAACCCGACCCTGACCAGCGCCCAGGTGGTGGACATCATCACCAGCAATGCCGACGACATCGGCACCCCGGGCTTCGATCAGTACTTCGGCTACGGAAGAATCAATGTCCTCAAGAGCCTCACGGCCGCCCAGAGTGCGGTGCCGATAAGCGACGCCACTGCTCCGACCGCATCGATCACCTCCCCCACGAGTTCCAGCACCGTGAAAGGAAATGCGGCGGTGGCGGTGGCGGCATCCGATAACGTCGGCGTGGCCAAGGTGGAGCTCCGCATCAACGGCGCCCTCTTCGCCACGGCAACCACCGCTCCCTACGCCTTCTCGTGGGACACTACCACCACGGTGGACGGCTCCTACTCCCTTGAGGCCGTGGCCTTTGACGCCGCGGGTAACATGGGGCAATCAAGCGCTGTTTCAGTCAAGGTTTCAAACACTGTGGACACCATCGCCCCAACCGTCGCCATCACCTCCCCGGCCAACGGTGCAACGATCGGCACCAGTGCAACCATCTCCATCGCCGCCAGTGACAATGTGGGAGTAAGCCGCATCGAGATCTACATCGACGGCAAGCTGGCAACCAGCAAAACCGGCGTCTCCAGCCTGTCTTACATCTGGAACACGAGGAAGATTGCTGCCGGAGCCCATACCATACTGTCCAAGGCCTTCGATGCCGCCGGCAACGCCGCAACCGCTTCCATTACTGTCTACAAGTAGCACCGCTTCTTCCACGATCCCGCACAAAGGGGACGGCAACTGGCCGTCCCCTTTCTCATTTATCCGCCGGACGCACAAAGGGGAAACGGCGCTTGCCGTCTCCCCTTCGTCCCATCCATTGCTGACTGTATGCTGTTGCGTTACTTCATCCGTCTCCTGCCGTAGAGTGCCAGGCCGATCAGGCCGGTGCCGAGGAGCATGATTGTGCCCGGCTCGGGAACAACTTCCTGCTGGCCACCGCCGCCATCATCAGACTTCCATGTCACGTCATGCGATCCGGGATTATTTTCCCAGTTGGTTACGATTCTGGCATTATTGCCGCCGCCTTGCTCAGCCGTTTCAAGAGCCATAACATCGAAGTGTACCCAGTCATAGCCGGTAACCGTGATGCCGGAAAAAGTCATGATCTGGCCATCAGCAGCACCCGTTTCAAGAGCGAAATCAGGAACGGCACCGGCGATCTTGGAGAAGTTACCGATATCATAGAAAAGGAAATCGGCGACATTGGCCTGGACGGGAGCATGATTATTCGGGAAGAAACTGTCTGTTAGAGAGGATGTGATAAACGTAGCGCCGGGTATCGTGAGTGTCCCAGTGTCACCATCGGGCACGGAAACAACCAGGATGGCACCCTTTCCGTTAAAGATCGACGGCAGGCTGTCGAACGACGACCAGTCAAGCCCACCGTCGAATTTCCCCCCGAGGCTCAAAACGTTGTTGTTCTGATACACACCAGCAACGTAGAGGGTACCGCCTGTGGTGATTGCCGTATCGTTTTCGGTAGGGTTAGTCGTACTGGCCTGATAGTTCGCATAGGTGCCCTCACCTGGACCACCCGGCGCCCCCAGTTGGAGGACCGGTACAGCCTGTGCAGATGCCGCCATACCAAGAACGAGTAGTGATGCCATAAGTAACTTTTTCATATAAACCTCCCTGTACAGAAGAAGTTCGCTTCAAATAGTATTCAAGAGGAATGCAAGCAATCATCATACCACTCACAACTCAGTGTAATTATTGACAACTATCTAAATAGGCCACCGCATACGTAAAGAATACCGACAGATCAACCCAGACGTAAAGACACGCAAGCCAATAATTTCGTAATGTTACAGGGATTATCCATGCGTATGAAAAACCGACACAATTCTGAGAATTGGAAATTATTCCAACAAGTTCCTTCACCATGCGTCCGTTACTAATTAGAATCTCAGAAATTTGTTACGGGAGGAATTGCATAGACAACGCCGAGTCTAAAATATCAACGCCTCTCGGGCCAGCCGGACGGAAACCTTGCGCTTGGCGGCCAGGGCATACCGGCTGATGGCATCCAGTGCCTCGATGAGGGAGGGGACATCGCGGCGGACGTGGAGGAGGAGGTAGTCGATGACGTCGGCGGGGAGGACGATCTGGCGGTCTGCGGCAAGTTTTTTCATGATGAGGCGGCGGGAGTCGTCGTCGGAGATGTCGACCCGGGCCACGAGCCCCCAGAGGAGGCGGGAGATGAGGTGGTCGTCAATGGTGGGAAGTTCCCTGGGTGGGTAGAGGCCGGTGATGGCGATGGGGCGTCCGGCCTGGTAGAAGTCGTTGAAGAGCTGCCAGAGCTCGACCCGCACCGCCTGCTGGTCAGGGATGAGGTGGAGGTCGTCAACCAGCAGTGCCGGAGCGTCGCGGAACCGCTCGGCCAGCTTCGACACCGCCTCGGCCGGGTATTCACCGCCATACACCTCGTCCACATCCTTGAAGGAGATGCAGGGAACCGACGAGAGCCCCGCCCGTGCGCTGAAGTGTGCTCCAATCGCCATGAGAAGGTGGGTCTTCCCTGATCCGGAGGGGCCGTGGAGGTAGAGGAGGTTCTCCGCCCCCTCATCGTCCGTTAGCCGCCGGACAAAGCGGTAGGCGGTTTCGTTGCCGGAGCAGATGACAAAATTGTCGAGGGAATACTTCGGATTTACGGGAAAGTCGAAGACAAGTTGCATGGGTCGGACGCTAGAAAAGGTTTCCCTGGGACGATGACGGCGGAGCGATGCGGCCGAAGTGCTCGTAGGCCGCCCTGGTCGCCACCCGTCCGCGGGGGGTGCGGTTGATGAAGCCGTGCTGGATGAGGAACGGTTCGTAGACGTCCTCGATGGTGTCCCGCTCCTCGCCGATGGCTGCTGCGATGGTGTCGAGCCCCACGGGACCGCCGCCGAACTTGTCGATGATGGTGAGCATGATGGTCCGGTCCATATGGTCGAACCCCTTCTCGTCGATTTCCAGGAGCTTCAGGGATTCGTCCACCACGGTTGCGGTGATGACACCGTCGGCCCGCACCTGGGCGAAGTCCCGCACCCGGCGCAGCAGACGGTTGGCGATGCGGGGGGTGCCGCGGCTCCGGCGGGCCAGCTCCCGGGCACCCTCCGGCTCGATGCCGATGTTCAGAATACGGGCGGAACGGGTGACGATGGTGGTGAGCTCATCATCGGTGTAGAACTCCAGGCGGGAGATGACACCGAAGCGGTCCCGAAGCGGCGAGGAAAGGAGCCCGGCCCTCGTGGTGGCCCCAACGAGGGTGAACTTCGGGAGATCCAGCTTGATGGTCCGGGCGCTGGGCCCCTGGCCGATGATTATGTCGAGCTGGTAGTCCTCCATGGCCGGATAGAGGATCTCCTCCACCACATGGGAGAGACGGTGGATCTCGTCGATGAAGAGGACGTCGTGGGGCTCAAGATTCGTGAGGATCGCAGCCAGGTCGCCGGGGCGCTCGATGACCGGGCCGGAGGTGGACTTGATGTTCACCCCCATTTCGCAGGCGATGATGTTGGCCAGCGTCGTCTTTCCCAGACCCGGCGGGCCATAGAGGAGGACGTGGTCCAGGGCCTCGCCCCGCTTCCGCGCCGCATCGATGAAGACCCGCAGGTTTCCCTTGGCCTTCTCCTGGCCAATATAATCGTCCAGCGCCCGGGGGCGCAGGGACGATTCGATCAGGTCGTCTTCGGTTATGTCGGGGGTAACGAGTCGGGTCATAAAACCTTGTAGGGGCGCCGCATGCTGAGCCCTGTCGAGGAATGGGCGCAGCATGCGACGCCCATTCGATTATTTCATCAGAATCTTCAACGCCTGCCGGAGGACCATCTCGGTGGAGGCGCCGGGCTCGATGGCCATCTCCGCCAGCACCTTTCGGACCACCGCCTCCTTGTAGCCCAGGTTTACGAGGGCGGAAGCCACATCATCGGCCACTTCGGGGGGGGCCTCGCTGGGGGCCGTCTCCTTTGTCGAGGGAGCTACATCCATCTTCCGCACCTTCTCCTTCAACTCCAGCACGAGGCGTTCGGCGGTTTTCTTCCCGATGCCGGGAATCGACGAGAGCCGGACTAAATTCCCCTGGACGATGGCGGCTGCCAGCTCGTCGGGTTGGATGTTGGAGAGGATGTCCCGGGCCATCTTGGGGCCGATGCCGGAAACGGAGATGAGAACCTGGAAGAACTCCTTCTCGGTCACGGTCCGGAACCCGAAGAGGCTGATGGCGTCTTCCTTGACGTGGGTGTAAATGGAAAGGGAAACCGTCTTCCCCTCATCGGGGAGCTCGTAGTAGGTGGAGAAGGGGATCTGGACCCGGTAGCCGACACCGTTCACGTCGATGATGATGGCGTCGGGGGACTTGTGGGCGAGCATGCCGGTGAGACGGGCTATCATCTGATGCTCCGGAGGATGGATTTCATGCCGGCCGAATTGGCGTGACAGACCGCCACGGCCAATGCGTCGGACGCGTCGGCCTGGGCGATCTCGGGAAGGTTGAGGAGGGACTTGACCATCTGCTGCACCTGCTCCTTGCGGGCATGGCCGTAGCCGACAACCGCCTGCTTGACCTGCATGGCCGTGTACTCGCTGACCGTGAGCCCCGCGTTCACCCCGGCCACGATGGCGGCCCCACGGGCCTGCCCCAGCTTCAGGGCGCTCTGGGCGTTGTGGGCGAGGAACACCTGCTCCACGGCCATGGCGTCGGGACGGTATTCTGCGATGACCCGGCAGAGGCCTTCGAATATCCTGTGGAGGCGGAGCGCGAACTCCTTGTGGCTGTCGGTGTAGATGGCACCGTTGTCCACATGGACGAGGCGGTTGCCGACCTTCTCGATGATGCCGTAGCCGGTGATGCGCGACCCGGGGTCGATGCCAAGGACTCTCATGACAAACTGCAGAATTCAGAATCCAGAAGTCAGAATTCAGAAATTAAAAAGATTTCCTCCTGACCCCTGACCCCTGACTCCTGACTCCTTATATATTTGCTCTTGCACAAAAAGAAGGGGAGCCGAGCTCCCCGTCGTTGCTTACATCAGCTTTTCCATTTCTTCTGTCGAAATATCGAAGTTCGCATAGACGTTCTGAACGTCGTCGTTGTCCTCAAGCCGGTCCATGAGCTTCAGCATATTCTCGGCGTTCTTGCCGTCCAGCTTCACCATGGTCTGGGGAATCATGGTTATCTCGGCGGACTCATGGGCGAATCCGGCCTTCTCCAGGGCATCACGCACCTCGATGAAGGAGGTCGGGTCGGTCAGCACTTCGTATTGCTCCTCCTCGTCGGCCACGTCCTCGGCTCCCGCCTCCAGGGCCACCTCGAAGAGCTTCTCGAAATCGGCATCCTTGCTGACGACGATGAGCCCCTTCTTGTCGAACATCCAGGAGACGCAGCCGGTCTCACCCATGTTGCCGTTGCATTTGGTGAAGGTGCTCCGCACGTCACCCACGGTCCGGTTGCGGTTGTCGGTCATGCACTCCACGAGGACCGCCACGCCGCCGGGGCCGTACCCCTCGTAGACGATCTCCTCGTAGTTGACCCCCTCAAGCTCGCCGGTCCCCTTCTTGATGGCCCGCTCGATGTTGTCCTTGGGCATGTTCTCGGCCTTGGCCTTGTCAACGGCACTTCGCAGACGGGGGTTTCCGTTGGGATCTCCACCACCCAGCTTCGCGGCTACGGTGATCTCCTTGATAATCTTGGTGAAGATTTTCCCCCGCTTGGCGTCAGCGGCACCTTTCTTATGCCTGATTGTGCTCCATTTATTATGTCCCGACATGCGACTGCTCCTTCTGCTAAACTGTGGGCCGGCGCCCGAAATCGGCAGATAGTAGCATGGGAAAATCTTGGTTGTAAAGGTTGAAAGTTTATGTAAAATGGGCCATCAGACTGCACGACGCCCCACCCACAACGACTCGCGAGGTACGCCCATGACTCGTCCCGCCACTGTTCACGGTTCCGCCTCCACCCGTACCGGCAGACTCGTTCGTCTCATGGCGGCCTCTGCCCTTCTCACCGCCGCCTGCGCCACCATCACCCCCGCCACCACCCCGGACCCGAACAGACTCCCTCCCGTACTCGCCCAGGACGAGATCATTCGGCCCTATACTAAAATAGGTACCGTCGAGGTGAGCCGTGAGCGCCTGGGATCCATCGACGACCTTAAGAATGAGGCGGATGAATGGGCCTACGACGCCCTGGGAGCCGAAGCCGCCAAGCTGGGGGCCGATGCCATCATCCTCCCCGAAGTCCAAGCGAAAAAAGGGTCATACCTCTTCTTCCCCTCAACCTCCATCAAAGCAAAGGGGATAGCGATCAGATTCAACTGACCGCCACCCCTTCCGCCCGCCCTTATTATCTTTTCCTATCCTTACTCCCACTCGCCCTTTAAAATCCATTCAAACCCCAGTACACCCGCCATAGAATCAACAGCACAATCAAACGCACCCCGACAAACCCAGGCATCACAATAAACCACGTTCTACAAAGCAAACAAAACGGCGCTCCTGCGTCTATATATGGTAACTTCTGTTTTTAACTCACCGGATTTACGTATTATTTTTTTAAATTTAATTTTTTTATTGAAATTGATGTTGACGCAAGTAAAACGTCGTGCTAAAAAATAATCACACAATATAACGTTGTTTATAAAACAGCCTTGCACACACCATTCTTGAGGGAAGGTAACGATGACCAGGGAAAAGAGCTCATACGCGGTACAAACCGTTGAAAAGGCCCTGGATATTCTCGAGACACTCACCGAGGAAAGCCGGCACGCCACCCTTCCCTACCTTGCGGAGAGGCTTGATCTCTCCCGCAACAAGGCTTTCCGTCTTCTGGCAACCCTCGAGAGCAAGGGGCTCGTGGAGCGTGACGATGCCAGCGGCATCTACCGCCTCGGGATTTCGTCGGTGGAACTGGCCCAGAGGCTCCTCAACAGCACGAGTCTCATCCGGCACTCCCACCCGGTCATGGAGAAGCTGGCGCGCAAGCATGACGAGGCGGTCTACATCGCGGTCCTCAAGGGAGAGGAGGTCCTCTTTCTCGACATGGTCGACTGCGATCAGGCCATCAAAACGGCTCCCCTTGTCGGCAAGCGCTTCCCCTTCTTCACCAACGCGGCAGGCAAGGCCATCAAGTCGCTGGAGTCGGCGGACCTCCTGGAAAAATTCTTCAAGAAGCGGAGAAATGGCGGCGCCCCTGATCCGGCACTTCTCCAAACTGAATTGACGGCGATTCGGGAGCACGGTTTTGCCGTCGATTTTGACGGGCTCGGCGAAGGAATCGTCACGGTCGCCGTGGCGGTGAGGGATTACGCCGGCAAGGTCATCGGCGCCCTTACCATGCTCGGGCCGTCGTTCAGACTGATGACCTCGCGGCTGGAGAACGAGATCATCCCCTCCCTCCGGGAGGGAGCCGAGATGCTTTCCCTGAAGTTCGGCTACGCAAAACTCTAAGACCAGAGGAGTAACGGGACCAACTATTCGACGAAAGGAGGGGAGACACGACGGATACGGAAGTTGAAACAGAATCGGAGCGGGACGCCGCTCCATGGATGTGTGATTATTTTGGAGAAAGGAGTAACAAACCATGGCTGAAAGACAGTACGACTGGGGCGCAATCGCCAAGAATCCCAAGTTCGTCGAACTCCACCGCAAGAAGACTACGTTTCTCGTCGGATGGTGGGTATTTTCCACCGTCTTCTACTTCCTCCTCCCGATTGGTGCCGCATACGCCCCCGGCCTCTTCAAGATCAAGATCCTGGGCCGAATCAACTTCGGCTACCTCTTCGCCCTCTCCCAGTTCTTCGTTTCCTGGGGGATCGCCATGTACTACGCCCATGTGGCCAACAAAGACTTCGACCGGCTCACCCGTGAGCTGGTGGATGAGCTCAAATAAGGAAGGAGGACTGAGATGAAAAAACTGCTTGCTGGTATAACTCTGGCCCTCTCCCTGGGCTCGTTCGCCGCCTTTGCCGAGGAGCCTGCCAAGGCCCCGGCGACCCCGGGCGCTCCGGCCGCCGTAACCGCACCGGCAGCCACCACCCCTGCCCCGGCAGCCACTGCGCCCGCGGCAGCCACCACCGCCGCCAAGGCAGCTACTCCGGCACCGGCCCCTGAGGGCAAGAAGCTCAAGGCCAACCCGATGGTCACCATCCCGATCTTCCTGATCATCATCGCCGTGACCATGGCCGTCGTCGTCTGGTCGGCCAAGCGGACCAAGTCGGCTGCCGACTTCTACACCGCGGGCGGCGGCATCACCGGCACCCAGAACGGCTGGGCCATCGCCGGCGACTACATGTCGGCCGCTTCCTTCCTGGGGATTTCCGGCATGATCTCCCTCTACGGCTATGACGGCTTCATGTACTCCGTCGGCTGGCTCGTGGCCTACATCACGGTGCTCCTCATCGTGGCCGAACCGTGCCGCAACGCCGGCAAGTACACCCTGGGGGACATCCTCTCCTTCCGCACCGAGCCGAAGCTCGTCCGGGCCGTCTGCGCCCTCTCCGTCGTGGCCGTCTCCACCTTCTATCTCACCGCCCAGATGGTCGGCGCCGGGAAACTGATGCAGCTCCTCCTCGGCATCCCCTACAAGTTCGCCATCATCGGCGTCGGCATCCTCATGGTCGGCTACGTGGTTTTCGGCGGCATGACCGCCACCACCTGGGTCCAGATCATCAAGGCCGGTCTCCTCATGACCGGTGCCGCGGTCCTCTCCGTCCTGGTGGGCATCAAGTCCGGCATGAACCCGTTCCAGTTCTTCAACGACATCGTCACCAGCCCCAACATCCAGGAGCACGTCCAGAAGGTTGTTCTGAAGGATCCCGTGGCCGTGGCCGGCTTCGATTACGGGCAGCGGTTCCTTGAGCCGGGCCTCTTCCTCAAGAACCCCCTTGACCAGATCTCCCTCGGCATGGCTCTCGTGCTCGGCACCGCCGGCATGCCCCACATCCTGATGCGCTTCTTCACCGTCCCCACAGCCCAGGCGGCCCGCAAGTCCGTTATCGTGGCCATGTTCATCATCGGCTCCTTCTACATCCTGACTACGCTCCTCGGCTTTGGCGCTGCCATCCACGTGACTCCGCAGGGGATCACCGCCGTGGATAAAGGCGGGAACATGGCCGCCATGATGCTCGCGCAGAAACTGGGCGGCGACATCTCTCCGTTCCTGGGCGACCTGCTCCTGGCCTTCCTCTGCGCCGTTGCCTTCGCCACCATCCTCGCCGTCGTGTCGGGCCTCGTTCTGGCCGCTTCGGCTGCCATCGCCCACGACATCTACGTGAACGTCATCAAGGACGGCCACGCCGACCAGCACGAGCAGGTTATGGCCGCCCGGATCACCTCCCTCTGCGTCGGCGCCATGGGCATCGTCATCGGTATCGCCGCCGAGAAGCAGAACGTCGCCCACCTGGTGGCCCTGGCCTTTGCCGTTGCCTCCTCGGGCAACCTGCCGGTCGTCGTCATGTCCCTCTTCTGGCGGAAGTTCAATACCGCCGGCGTCGTGTCGGGCCTCGTGGTCGGCACCATCGCCTCCATCGCCCTGGTGATGGTCTCCCCCAACATGACCTATCCGAAGAAGATTGCCGCCGACGCCAAGAAGGTGGTAGTCAAGCTCGAAGAGAAGCAGGCCACCGGCGCGCTCCTCTCCGAGAAGGAAATGAAGGATCTCGACAAGGCCAAGGCCGACTACGAGAAGAACAAGGATGGCAAGTCCATGCTCGGCCTCGACAAGCCCCTCATCGACCTGAAGAACCCTGGCATCATCTCCATCCCGCTCGGCTTCATCGCCGCCATCATCGGTTGCCTCGCCTTCCCGAGCCGCCGCTCCGAGGAGATGTTCGACGAGATCTACGTCCGCCAGAACACCGGCATCGGCATGGCCAAGGCCATCGACCACTAGAAAACGAGTCGCACAGTTCAGAGTCTGCTATCGGGGGAAGGGAAACCTTCCCCCTTCTTTTTGTTTCACGCCGTCCTCCTACAGCCCCTCCCCAGCCGGTTCCACCGCGCACAAAACACCAGACCGCCTGCATGGCATAGCCACCAATATCAAACGTTCGTTATATTCCATGGCCGGCCTCGACCCACCCAAAATCAACACAAAAATAGACAACAAGTTCATTATTTATTGGTTTTTTCTCTCTATATTTCAAGCCATTACACAAAACTGCAATCAAAGCAAAAAACTCCTTGCAAACAAATATACAACCGTTATATTTTAGCACCCATTTTTGAATTAAAATGTCGTTATGGTGCAACGCCTACGCCTCTCGACACCGCGCGACAACCCATTCGATAACCCATTGAATTGCATGCGCTTTTCGCGCCATCACCAGCAGTACGACGAACACGTCACGAAAGGAGGACCGGCAGATTTTGTTTTATTCAGGCTTTTGAGGGGTGGGACGCTACCCGTCACGAGTTTCCAAATGGAGTGCATTTTCGAAAGGAGTAACAAAACCATGGCTGAAAAACAGTACAACTGGAGCGCCATCGCCAAGAACCCCAAGTTCATGGAGCTCCACCGCAAGAAAACCACGTTTCTCGTCGGATGGTGGGTATTTTCCACCGTCTTCTACTTCCTCCTCCCCATCGGCGCGGCGTATGCCCCCGGCCTCTTCAAGATCAAGATCCTGGGACGGATCAACTTCGGCTACATCTTCGCCCTCTCCCAGTTCTTCGTTTCCTGGGGAATCGCCATGTACTACGCCCATGTGGCCAACAAAGACTTCGACCGGCTCACCCGCGAGCTGGTGGATGAGCTGAAGTAAGGAGGAAGGAAGATAATGAAAAAACTGTTAGCAGCTTTCACGCTTGCCCTGTCACTGGGCACGTTCGCCTATGCCGCCGAACCGGTTAAGGCTCCCGTTGCGGCCGAGGCGCAGGCCGTTGCCGCCCCTGCCCAGGCGACCGCCACCGCCACCGCCGCGCCCATGGCAGCAAAGGCCGCCGTTGCCGCGGCTCCGGCCGAGAAAAAGGAATTGAAGGCCAACCCCATGGTCACCATTCCGATCTTCCTGTTGATCATCGGCGCCACCATGTGCGTTGTCGTCTGGTCTGCCAAGCAGACCAAGTCGGCGGCCGACTTCTACACCGCGGGCGGTGGCATCACCGGCACCCAGAACGGATGGGCCATTGCCGGCGACTACATGTCGGCCGCATCCTTCCTGGGGATTTCCGGCATCATCTCCCTCTACGGGTATGACGGGTTCATGTACTCCGTGGGGTGGCTCGTGGCCTACATCACGGTGCTCCTCATCGTGGCCGAGCCCTGCCGCAACGCCGGCAAGTTCACCCTGGGAGACATCCTTTCCTTCCGCACCGAGCCCCGGTCGGTCCGGGCCGTGGCGGCCATTTCCACCGTTGCCGTCTCCACCTTCTACCTGACCGCCCAGATGGTCGGCGCCGGCAAGCTCATGCAGCTCCTCATCGGCATCCCCTACAAGACCGCCGTCATCGGCGTCGGCATCCTCATGGTCGGCTACGTCGTCTTCGGCGGCATGACCGCCACCACCTGGGTCCAGATCATCAAGGCCGGCCTCCTCATGACCGGCGCGGCCCTCCTCTCCGTCCTGGTCGGCCTCAAGTCCGGCATGAACCCGTTCCAGTTCTTCAATGACATCGCCACCAGCCCCAACGTCATCGAGCACGTCCAGAAGGTGGTCCTGAAGGACCCCGTTGCCGTGGCAGGTTTCGATTACGGGCAGCGCTTCCTTGAGCCGGGTCTCTTCCTCAAGAACCCCCTCGACCAGATCTCCCTCGGCATGGCGCTCGTGCTCGGCACCGCCGGCATGCCCCACATCCTGATGCGCTTCTTCACCGTCCCCACGGCCCAGGCTGCCCGCAAGTCAGTTATCGTGGCCATGTTCATCATCGGCTTCTTCTACATCCTGACCACGCTCCTCGGCTTCGGCGCCGCCATCCACGTGACCCCGCAGGCCGTCATGAATGTGGACAAGGGTGGCAACATGGCCGCCATGATGCTTGCCCAGAAGATGGGAGGCGACATCCATCCGTTCCTGGGTGACCTGCTCCTGGCCTTCCTCTGCGCCGTTGCTTTCGCCACCATCCTCGCCGTCGTTTCGGGCCTCGTCCTGGCTGCCTCCGCAGCCATCGCCCACGACATCTACGTGAACGTCATCAAAGGTGGCCATGCCGACCAGCACGAGCAGGTGAAAGCCGCCCGGATCACCTCCTTCGTGGTTGGCGCCTGCGGCATCGTCATCGGCATCGCCGCCGAGAAGCAGAACGTCGCCCACCTGGTGGCCCTGGCCTTTGCCGTTGCCGCCTCGGGCAACCTGCCGGTCGTCGTCCTCTCCCTCTTCTGGAAGAAGTTCAACACCGCCGGTGTCGTTGCCGGCCTGGTGACCGGCACCATCGTTTCCATCGCCCTGGTGATGGTCTCCCCCAACATGACCTATCCGAAGAAGGTGGCCGCCGACGCCCAGAAGGTGGTCGTGGCCCTGGAGAAGAAGCAGGCTGAAGGCGCCATCCTCACCCCGAAGGAGATGAAGGAGCTGGACAAGGCCAAGGTTGACTACGAGAAAAACAAGGACGGCAAGTCGATCCTCGGCCTCGACAAGCCGCTCTTTACCCTGAAGAACCCGGGCGTGGTGTCCATCCCCCTCGGCTTCATCGTGGCAATCATCGCGGCCCTGGCCTTCCCGAGCCGCCGCGCCGAGGAGATGTTCGACGAGCTGTACGTGCGCCAGAACACCGGCATCGGCATCGCCAAGGCGGTCGACCACTAGAACGGCTTTTTAATTCGGTATAATTTGTGCTAGGATTAGGGGAAAGCGTTGCTTTCCCCTTTTTTTATCCCGCGCGAGGATCTGCATGCATAACGACATCATCCAGACGGCCGTCGACGAAACCATGGCCCGGATCAACGCATTCGTCCGGGTCCTGGAACAGGACGAAATCCCGCTGATCCTGAACCGCCTTAAGGAAGAGATCGACCATGAAATCGCCCTTACGGGGCAGATAGCGGGAAGGCGGCGGGAGCTCATGGCCCGAGTGAAGGGGGAGACCGACTACGGTGCTCTGCGTGAAATTCACGACGAACTGAACGGGCTGGAACTGGAACGGTTTCTCAAGATCCAGTCGGTGGCCGCCCTCCACGCCTCATGCACGGAATACCGGGACGTCCTGGCCGAGCGGGCGCTGGAACTGGTGGAGCAGGAACTGGCGGCCGGCGGCAAGGGGAATCCGCCGCGCTCCTACGCCCTCTGCAGCATGGGAAGCGACGGCCGGGAGGAGCAGACCCTCATCACCGACCAGGACTACCTGATCGTCTACGGCGACGACGGCGGCGAGGCGGCCGACCAGTGGTTCAGGGAGTTCTCGGAGACCCTGGTGGAGCGCATGGCGGAGATGGGGTTCAAGAAATGCACCGGCGACATCATGCCGTCGAACCCCACGTGGCGGGGCTCCTACGGCCAATGGAAGAGAAAGCTCCTGGCCATTGTCCGCTACGAGTACGAGGATTACGCCAAGAACCTCATGGACCTGATCGTCCTCTCCGACGCGCGGCACGTGGCGGGGGACAAGGACTTGGCCAACGACTTGGTGGGGCTCATCCGGGGACTGGAGCAGGACTACTTCCAGGTGCTCTGGGGGATGGCCAAGGCGGCCACGGAGATGAAACTGGCCCTCGGTTTCCTGAACAGACTCTGGACCGAAGGGTCGGGGGAGCACAAGGGGGAATTCAACCTGAAGTTGCTTGCCTGGGCACCGTTGGTCATGAACGTCCGGATTCTCGCCATTAACCAGGGGATACCGGCCACGAACACCGTGCGGCGGATCGAGTTGCTCCAGAAGGAGGGGAGCTTCTCGGCGACCTTTGCCCAAGGGCTCATCGACGCTTACACCATCCTGACCCGGCACAGGATCCTTCTCCAGATCAAGGTCATCAAGGGAATCCAGGACAGCTCTTACTATCTGAACCCCTACACCCTCCCCGCTGACGAGCGGGAGGAGATCAAACAGGCGCTCATCAAGATCGAAGATCTCCAGAGGACGATTCATACCAACTTTTCGATCATGTAGACGCCGCACCGACTGATGAAATACCACCCACTTCGGGAAAAGACGGAAGCATCACCGATGGCTATGCAAAAGTTGCATAGCCTAATTTTTTAGTGGCGACTCATGACCGGTATCAGGTATCTTCGTTGGGTTAAAAAGCGAGCCAGCGGCAGCACAATACCGCGGGCAACCGACCGGCACAGAATTTGCTGAAAAACAGGCATCTTTTCATGACTTAGGACCAACACGGTGAGTTTTTTCCTTTTCGAAGACCGGCGAACTGAATCCCGGGGAATTCCGCTTCTGGAGAACCAGAAGGGATTCACCCTTGTGGAACTGCTGGTGGCCATCCTCCTCATGACCGTGGGGATATTTGCGGTCATCGCCATGCAGACCACCTCTATGCAGGCGAACTCCATCGCCATGCGGCTTTCCGTGGCCACGTCCCTGGCCCAGGAGGCTCTGGAGGATATTCTGTCCTTGCCACCTGACGACGTCACCCTTAACTCTGCAGGAACCTTTAGGAACTCCGTGACACGACTACCATACCCTCTGCATAAGAGCACGATCGAAGGCGGAGGTACTTACACCGCAACGTACACCACGAAAGTCGGGCCGGATGGTGTCGTACCGCAGGGGATAACCAAGGTTATCGTCGAGGTAGTCGAGGTTGCTAGAAGCGGCAGGTCTGTCGCGGTCACCGGTTTCAAGAGGACCAATTGATGGAATGCGTCAAACCGAATTCCCGCGGTTTCACGCTCGTGGAACTTGTGGTTGTGATCGGAATCTTCGGGGTCATCATGGGGGCCGTTTACTCCATCTACCTGACCCACCTGAAAAACGCCTACTCCCAGGAGGAACTGATTGACGTCCAGCAGAACCTCAGGACCGCCATGGACATGATCACGCGGGACCTGCGGATGGCTGGAGTGCTTCTCCCCAATGACGTCAAGCCTTTAGATAAGATAACCGTGGATAGTCTTCAGATCAACACGGTATCGGCCTCCGGGAAGATTGCCCGGATAGCGGAGAGCAAGGCAACCTCTGCAGATTCAACGTTCAGCATTCTTGTGGACTCCTCCGAAGCCGTCGACGGACTGTTGGCTTTAGCCACCGACACCAAAACGCCCATTACCGTCCGGCTCATCCGTCCCTTTGACAGAAGCAATCCGATCAGTTCAATGGATACGTACCTTGTCCTAGAACTTGTCCAGATCCCCAAAACCGATCGTGACACGAGAACCGTAGTCATGAAGCGCCCCTCGAACAAATTTGTGCCAGGAACGACACTTGTTGCTGGAGACATCATCGCGGCTACCGGTCCTCCGGTCCCTCCCGGGACCGATCCTCCCGCCGGCTATGACAGCATTGTTTACAAGCTTGATCTCTGTCCCGATTCGCCGAATCAGCAGTGTTTGTTGAGAATTGTCAATCAGACTGAAACGGAGATAATCGCCGGTCCCATCTCGACACTGCAGTTCAACTATCTGTACACCAAGGGATCCGAAGACAATTCGGCCGAGGAAGACTCCATCCGGGCAGTGCGGGTCACCATCACTGCCAAGACTCCCGAAACAGCACCCGGCGGAGCAAGAAGCAAGCAGTTAACCTCCGTGATATCCGTCAGGAACAGGCGCTAGCGTCCCCATGGCACCGACAGACTTTCAACATGACGCCACCAAAAGCACCCAACTCGCCAACGAACGGGGGGCGGCGCTCCTCATCGTCCTGGTGATGCTGCTCCTGCTGACCATCCTGGGTGCGACCCTGTTCACGTCGTCCACCACGGAAATCAAGATCGCCGGCAACTACCGCAACACCCTCGAAACCTTTTCGGCTGCCGATGCTGCGGCCGAATTCGCCATGATCTACGACAAGATTTATACCTCGTTGATCCCGGGAACCACGGCGTCATCGTGGCCTAATGCGGGAGAGGGTAAACTCCTGAATAACGACCTGACTGAAGGCGACCCGAACACGGAAAACCGTAACTTTAACCGAATCAACATTCCGGGAACGAACGTCAAGGCGGACATAAAAGTTGACCTTATCGCAGCCCGTAACAATCCGCCGCCTGGGTACGGCTACCAAGAGGATGCAGGGGTGGGCGCGGGCGGGGAAGCGAGCTTCAAATCGAATGTGTTCGCCATTACCGTGGAGGCCCACGGGCCGAACAACGCACGGGCCGACGTTGAGGCGGGGATGGCCCGGGTGGTGCCCCACTGAGCGTCGTTGACGGCTCCACTCGAAAAAAGGAGTAAATTTATGACCATCGTCCGAGCCATAATCGCGGTGGGGATGCTCGCTCTCTATTACCCGGGGAACGTCCTCCCTGCCTTTGCCGCCACAGAACCCTACGTCCCCTCCATAATCTACCCCGGGCCCTACGAACCGGAGCAGCTCTTCTACCGCAATCCCAAGGGCTTCATCTGGCTTCGGTGGTCAGAGGCGGTATTCACCAAATCGGTAACCTGCAGCGGGACAATCAGGAGTCTGAAGCTCACTGGAATCTGGCAGGGGCACCTGAAGCCCAACGGCGCCTGCGGCACTCCGGCCGAACCGTCCTACTGGGCGCTGGGAAACTGGATCAACTATGACCTGATCAACAAGCGTCGGGAAGCCCAATGATCAAGGTCCGCCGTCTCGTCAGTCGTAATATTAGAGCCATGAAGAGCCTGCCTGCCAGATGGAGGTTGTCATGAAGAGATTGCTCGCTGCGGTTGTCCTCGCCATTGGCTCCCTTGCGCCGGCACTGGCATTGGCCGCGCCGGACCAGTACCTAGGAGATTTGTCGATTTACGGTGCTCCGTCCGCAGTGCAACCCAACGTCCTCCTCATCATCGACAACTCGGGGAGCATGCAGGACAAGGTGCCCGGCGAGGCCTACGATCCGAACATACTCTATTCCGGCACAAGGGCCACCAATGCCGTGTATAAGGGCGGCGACAAAAATTCGACGACCTATTACATCAGCGACGTCAACAACGTCACCACCAGTTGCGGCGGGACCGATCCGAAATTCCTGCTGACCACTTTTGGCGCATATCGCGGCAGGAGCCTCTCCTCCACCGGCAGTTGCGCCACCAAGGGAAGCGGCACCTACTATCGCGGCAATTACCTGAACTACCTGGACTACCTGAAACAGAACAAAACCACCACGAGAGCCAAGATCGACATCGCCAAGGATGTGGTAAAGCAGATTATCGCCACCACCAGCGGGGTTAAGTTCGGAGTCATGGTCTTCAAGTACTCGGGAGGCACCGGCCAGGGAGGGCAGTTTCTCAATGAAACGATCCCCGGCACCCCCAAAGACTTCAAGTATGTCAGCACCGTAAAAGAGATGGATGCCCCTACTTACATCGATCCTATCACCAAAATCCCCAGCCCCATTACCAATCGGACAGCCCTTATATCCGCCGTGGGAAGCATTTCCCCCCAAGGCAACACCCCCCTCGGCGAGACCCTGTTCGAGGCGAGGCGCTACTTCAGGGGCGAGGGAAGCGCCTTCGGTAACGATGCCGCCCTGACGAATGGAAAGTTCACGTCACCCGTGGAATACCCCTGCCAGAAAAACATCATCATTTTCGTCACCGATGGGATGTCCAACTCCGACAACGATCCGGCCCTGAAGACCCTCTGCAATAACGGCGACTGCGACGGTGACGGCATTGAACCACGGGATCTGAACCACATTCTCGATGACGTGGCCTATGACCTGTATCACCGGGACCTGCGTCCCGACCTCCCGCCCTACAAGAAAAAAGAACAGTACGTAACCACCTACACCATCGGTTTCGGCCTCGACGGCTCCGATACCGATGCCGTGGCACTCCTGTCAAGAACTGCCGACAGCAACCATGGAGGAGGTGAATACTATAATACCAACTCCCAGCAGGAGCTGACCGACGCCATCAGCTCGATCATAATTGAAATGTTATCGACGGACACCTCCATTGCTGCGCCGGTAGCTGCGGTAAGCCCCGAGAACAGAACCTACGGCTCGGGCAGGGTCTTCATGGGCTTTTTCAAGCCCGCCGAGGAAGGCGCCTTCTGGGGGGGAAACCTGAAAAAGTACGGGGTATTGTCCGGCAATAATCCAGCCATTATCGATGTATCCGGAAACTTCGCAACCTATGTGGACGAGAACGATGACCACTTTGATGACAATACCAACGCCACTCTCCCCGTGGACGCCATCAACGGCACGTTCAGGGCCACGGCAAAGTCGTACTGGAGCACGGACGTCGACGGAAGCAAGACAGACGAGGGGGGAGTTGGTCAACTCTTGCAGGCGAAGCAGGCAGCTTCCCGGACCATCTACACTGTCACCCCCACCGGCACCAGCCGGGTGGAGTTCAACGCAACGAACATCACGTCGACCATGCTTGGAGTTACCGACACCCCTACCCAGACCGACCTCATCAACTTCATTCGGGGCCAGGATGTCTATGACGACAACACGAACGGCAACCGGACCGAAAACAGGCTCTGGACCATGGGAGACGTCATCCACTCGAAACCTCTGGTCGTGAACTATGCCACCTACCCGTTCAATGCCACAAACGAGGCTGACTGCTCAAAGAACAACTCCATCATCTACGTGGGGAGCAATGACGGCATGCTTCACGCGTTCCGAGACTGCAACGGTCAAGAGCTGTGGGGCTTCATCCCACCGACCATGCTGGAAAACCTCAAGTTCCTGAAGGACCAGAACCATTCCTACTTTGTTGATTCGACGCCTGTGGCCTACATCCATGACGTGAACAGGGACGGCACCATCGACCCCACCAAGGGGGACAAGGTTATTCTCATTTTCGGCACCCGGCGGGGAGGTGGAGCTGCTTCCACGAAGTCCAGGGGTGCCTATTTCGCGCTGGATGTCTCAATTCCGAGCGATCCAAAGTTCTTATGGAAAATCGTTTCAAACCCCACGGTCACTTCGGGTATTGTTGCAACGACGGGTTTTGAGGAACTGGCCGAGAGTTGGAGCGAACCGAAGCTCGTCAGAATGAAGATTGGCGGTGCAGAAAAGATCGTTGCCGTCATCGGTGCCGGCTACGACAACGTGAACGAGGACAGCCGCTACGGCGCAACGCAGCGGTTCACCGGCACGGGAACGGTTACCAGCAGCGATTCTGGGGACGGCGCGGTCACCAGTTCAGGCACCTCCGCCCCCAAGAATCCCACGGGAAGAGGGATCTATCTCATTGAAGTCGGCACCCTCGCTGCCGGCAGCCTGAACTTGGCAGCCAGTGGTCAAAAGATATACAGCTTCACATATAACAGCACCGCCGCTCCGTACTCGTCCATGACCTTCTCCTTCCCCTCTGAGATAGCCGCCATTGACGTGAACAACAACGGGTACACCTCGCGGCTCTACGCCGGCGATACCGGCGGGAACATCTGGCGGTTCGACGTGGGGGACCCGGACAAGACAAAGTGGACCGCCCGGAAACTTTTCAGTTCCAACCCCACTTTGACGGGGGATACGGGAAGAAAGATCTTCTCCAAGCCGTCGGTTGTATCGGAATACGGCTACAAGATGCTCTTCTTCGGCACGGGAGACCGGGAACACCCCCTGAACACCGCCATAGTCGACCGAATCTACGCCCTCATTGACCGGGACCAAACCTTCACCGCCACCGAAAGCAACCTGATGGACGTGACCACCGATCAGCTCCAGACGACCACGATTGCCAGCGGCGCTGGATCCATTAAGGACATCCTGAATACACTCAACGACTCCGGGAACTACGGCTGGTACATCAAACTCAATCAGAACAGCGGCGAGAAGGTCCTCAGCTCTCCGCTGGTTTTCAACAAGGTGGCTTACTTCACCACCCATACGCCGGGCACGGTGGTCATCACCGACCCCTGCGAGGCGCCGGGTAACCTCGGCACAGGACGAATCTACGCCCTGGATTACAAAACCGGCGAGGCCGTGTTGAACTACGACAGAACCAATGACAGCTCAACCACCACTAATAAGCGGGCCAAGGGCGAAGACGGAATTCTTCTTCGCAGCGACCGCGTAATGACGCTCGGTCAAGGCATCCCCTCCAGCCCGGGAGTTATTTTGCCCCCTGGCGGTGGAGGCAAGCTGATGATCGGGGAAGGCGGCGCCCTGGCCACCGGCAAAACCACACCCGGGGGGGGAATTATTCCCCTGTACTGGAGACAGAAATAAGAAGGACGTTATTGAATGGATTGCAGCAGGGACACTGACATGAAGAGAGGAAAGAGAGCGGCGCAGGGACACATAACGGCGGGAGGCTTCACGCTCATCGAGGTGATGATCGTGGTGGCCATCATAGCGATACTCATTGCCGTGGCGCTGCCGCCGTTCGTGGACTGGCGCAACAACCTCGGCTACCGGCAGACGGCCCGGGGGATGACGGCGATGCTGCGAGAGGCAAAGTCCCGCGCCATTACCAGAAACCGGCAACAGATGGTGGTCTTCAAGCCCAACAGCAGCAGCTACAGCCTGCTACAGGGCGACCGCGCTTACAACACCCAGGAAACCGGATGGACGTCGGAGCAAACCCAGACAATCCCCGCCAACTCCACCATACGCAGCGGCGGCGGTACTTCCCTGGCTAATGTATCCATGCAGTTCAATCCCAACGGAACCGTAAGGCTTTTCGACCGTAAAGGTGCACCCAGCGACGGAACCATCACCGTCAATGAAGGTACCGCGGTGCTCTATGAAATATCCATGACGCAGTCCGGAATGCTCACAACCAAGAAAAAATAGGAGCGAAGCTGCATATAGCGCTTCGCTCTCACCGTTTCTCCGGCGGAAAAGCCGCGCATTTCTTCTCCACTGCCGTAAGAAACTCCATCATCTCTTGGGCAGAGCCGGGCGCCGCACTCCCCACCAGCGACCGTTCCATGCATTCCTCATAACTCCGGTAGTGCTCCTTTACCACCGCAGCGACCCGCCCCGCGCCGGAGGATTCTGCCGCCGAATGCGGTCGCTCATTCCGCTTCACGCCGGACTGCACGGCGACCTTCCTGGTCCGGGCAGCATGCCTTTTTCCTCTCACACCCTGCTCCGGGGGAGCCCCTCCCTTGCGGAGCGGATTGTCGGTGAAAAAAACGCTCCCATCGGCTGATTTCACCCGGTAGACCACGGTCGGCGGCGGCTCTTCCACCGGTTTCTGCTCCTCCGCCCCTTCGCCGCTGACGTTTTCTTCGGCAACAGCCGAGGTGCGGGGAGCAGTCGACTCAGCGCCGGAAGCCGGTTTGGCCGCCGTGCCGCCGGCGGCCGTACCCTGCACATCCGCCGGTTTGCCCCCTTTATCCTTACCCGGAATCACGAGCCGGTTCTTGTAGAACTCGATGCCGAAATCGTTCAATTCGGGCACATTCTTGGTGTGGCACGCGCTGCACTCCATCTTGTAGATGCGGGAATAGGCCGACATGGCGCCAGCCGGGGAACCGGAGCCAAGAAGTGCCACCATTGCCATGCCAAACAACCAAAGGGTCAGATACCTGTTCATTCATTCCTCGCCGGGATAAGGGCTGTCTCACGGCAACCGCGCGCGTTCAAGGATTTCGGCTGCAATTTCCCCTCCCTTTATAGCCCAATGCCCGCACTATTTCCACACCTTCCCGAAGCAGTCCCCCGACAACCCCTTCTTGCCCCTCTCCGACTCCTGTGTTACAACATTGCAAACACTATTCACAGCGAGGTTCACCATGCCCATCGCCACAAAAATCGCCGGCCATATCTCCAAGTCATCCTGGATAAGAAAAATGTTCGAGGAGGGGGAGCGCCTGCGCCAGGTCCACGGGGCCGAGAACGTGTATGACTTCACCCTCGGCAATCCCGACACGGAGCCCCCCCGGGAGTTTCAGGAGGAATTCGCCCGGCTCGCCACCCGCCCGATTCCCGGCATGCACCGCTACATGAACAACGCCGGCTACCTGGAGACCCGGGCCGCCGTGGCCGAGGTGCTGGCCGAGGCGTCCGGCCTGCCGGTCGGGGCCGAGCACGTGGTGATGACCTGCGGGGCCGGTGGCGCCCTGAACGTGGTCCTGAAGACCATCCTCAACCCGGGGGAAGAGGTGATCATCCTCACCCCCTACTTCGTGGAGTACAAGTTCTACATCGACAACCACGGCGGGGTGCCCAAGGAGGTCTGGACCAACCGGGAGACCTTCCAGCTGAACATCCCGGCCATCGAGGCGGCCATCACCAACAAGACCCGGGCCGTCATCATCTGCTCCCCCAATAACCCCACCGGCGTCATCTACCCGGAGGAGAGCCTGAAGGAGCTGGGCGAAATGCTTGCGCGGGCGGAGCAGCGCTACGACCGGCAGATCTACGTCATCTCCGACGAGCCCTACGCCCGGATCGCCTTCGACGGCAAGCACGTCCCCAACATCTTCCGGTACGTGGAGAGCTCGGTCATCGTTACCTCCCACAGCAAGGACCTTGCACTCCCGGGGGAGCGGATCGGCTACATGGCCGCCAACCCCAGGGCCCGCGGCGTGGAGCAGTTCATGGAAGGGGCGGTCTTCAGCAACCGGGTCCTCGGCTACGTCAACGCCCCGGCCCTCATGCAGCGGCTCGTGGCAAAGCTCCAGCGGGCCTCCGTGGACATCGGCGAGTACCAGACCAAGCGGGATCTCCTCTACGACAACCTCACCGCCATGGGCTTCGAGATGGTGCGGCCCGACGGCGCCTTCTACCTCTTCCCCAAGTCACCGCTGGCCGACGATGTGGAGTTCGTGAAGCTGGCCCAGAAGCACCGGATTCTGCTGGTTCCCGGGGCCGGCTTCGGCGCCCCCGGTTTCTTCCGGATCGCCTACTGCGTCGACCGGGGGATGATCGAGCGGAGCTTGCCTGCCTGGCGGAAGCTGGCCCAGGAGACGGGGCTGCGGGGATAGCGTTGGATGGATATTCCAAGGAAAAGAGCGGTGCCGAAGGGGCATCGCTCTTTTCGTTTCCGGCATAACCGGCTTCACGCCGGGGGAAGCGTGAACGAGAAGGTGGCCCCCCGGTTCGGCGCCGCATCGGCCCTGACCTCGCCGCCGTGGCGGTGAATGATCCGCTGAACCGTGGCGAGGCCGATGCCGGTCCCCTCGAACTCGTCGCTGCCATGGAGCCTCTGGAAGGCGTTGAACAGCTTGTTTGAATACGCCATATCAAACCCCGCGCCATTGTCCCGGATGAAAAACACGCCACGCCCGTCGCACTCTTCCCTCCCGAATTCGATCTCCCCCTCCTCAACCTTTCCCGTGAACTTCCAGGCGTTGCCGAGAAGGTTCTCCATCACCACCCGCAGGAGGCGCGCGTCTCCCATGGCCCTGAGCCCTTCCTGGATGGCAATGCTCACCTTCCGTTCCGGGTTGCTCTTGGTCAACTCTCCCATGATCTCCCTGGCCATGTCGCTCAGGTCAACCGGCTCGAACGTCATATAGTCCCTGGTGTAACGGGAAAGCCTGAGAAGGGCGTCCACCAGTTCATCCATACGCCTGGTGGCGCGGACGACACGATCCAGATACCCTTGCGCCTTTTCATCGAGGCCCTCGGCGCAATCCTCCATAAGGATGCTGGTGAACCCCTCGATGTGGCGCAACGGGGCGCGCAGGTCGTGGGATACCGAGTAGCTGAAGGACTCGAGCTCTCGGTTGGCCGCTTCGAGCTGGGCGGTCCGCTCCATGACCCGGAGTTCGAGTTCGGCATGGAGCCTCCGGTTTTCCTCCTCAACCCGCTTGAGAGCCGTGATATCGCGGTTGCTGGCGCGGCGTCCCTGACTTCGTCCTTCGCTGTCGTAAACACTCTGGCAGACATGGGATATCCAGCGGGTTTCGCCCGTTTTGCCGACAATACGCAGCTCCATTGCGATTTTTCCGCTGGAGAGCATCGCTTCTTCGTTGTGGCGCGCCATCAGTTCCCGGTCGTCGGGGTGGACGATTGCCGCGTTCAGGCGGGGGTCGGCGTAGAACTCAGCGGGGGTATAGCCGGTAATATCAAGGCAGGCAGGCGAAACGTATAAAAGGCTACCCTCGGGCGAGAGCCAGAAATCCCAGTCGGAGGAGTAGTCGGCCACGATCCGGTACCGTTCCTCGCTCTCCCGCAAGGCCTCCTCGGCCCTTTTGCGCGCGGTGATATCGGTGGCAATGTGGATGATCTTGTCCACCTTTCCCCCATCGTCGAAGACAGGGGTGCATGACACGAGAAAGACGCCGCCAAAGGCCTCGGCCTCCATCTCAACGGTTTCAACGTTGTTCGAAAGGAGCACCTTCTCCATGGGACACCCCTGTGGCGGCTCAGTGCATCCCGAATTGTGGAAGACCTCGTAACATTTCCTGCCGATAATTTCCTCTTCGCTCTTCCCGGTCGCCGTCACCACAGCCCTGTTGACTGCAACGATCACGTGCCGGGAATCGAGGATCACCGTCGGATGGGCAATCCCCTGAAAGATACCCTCCCACTCGCGACGGGCACGGATCAGTTCCTGATGTACCAGGCCGCATTCGGCTTCCCGCGCCTCGAAGTCCCGGATGCGCTCGCGCAACGCCTCAATCTCCCGCTGCAGCTCGACGATCACGTCTGACTCTTCACCCATTGTTCCTCCATGCCGCTGCCCCATCCTGCGAAAACACCTGGAGTGTTTGCCTCCAGGGAGGATACACAAAAACCCGGCAAAAAAGAAGGGCCATGCCTTCCTGGCCATGGCCCTCCTTAGTCAACAACGCAACGGAACTCCTTACTTCTTGCCCAGCGCCTCCAGCATGGCCGCCCCCATTTTCGTGGGGCTCGGGGCCACGACCACGCCGCACTCGCCCAGGGTTCGGATCTTGTCCTCAGCCTTTCCCTTCCCGCCGGTGATGATGGCGCCGGCATGACCCATCCGCTTTCCTGGAGGCGCGGTAACCCCGGCGATGAAGGCGGCCACCGGCTTTTTCATGTTCTCCCGGATCCACTCGGCGGCGTCCTCCTCTGCACTTCCGCCGATCTCGCCGATCATGAAGACCGCCTCGGTTTCCGGGTCTTCGTTGAAGAGCCTGAGGACGTCGATGAACTGCATGCCGATGATGGGGTCGCCGCCAATGCCAACACAGGTTGACTGGCCGAGCCCCGCCTCGGTAATCTGCTTCACCGCCTCGTAGGTGAGGGTGCCGCTGCGGGAGACGACACCGATCTTCCCCGGCTTGTGGATGTAGCCGGGCATGATCCCCACCTTGCACTCGCCGGGGGTGATGACGCCGGGGCAGTTGGGCCCCACAAGCCGCGTCCTGGTCTGCTGGATCACCCGCTTCACCGGCACCATGTCGCGCACCGGTATCCCCTCGGTGATGCAGACCGCCAGGTCGATCCCCGCGTCGGCCGCTTCAAGGATGGCGTCGGCGGCCCCCGGGGGCGGCACGAAAATCATGGAGACATTGGCGCCGGTGTACCTTACCGCCTCCTCCACGGTGTTGAAGACCGGGATACCCTCGATGTGGATCCCCCCCTTGCCGGGGGTAACGCCGGCCACGATCTTGGAGCCGTAGTCACGGCACTGCTGGGTGTGGAAGAGGCCACTGCGGCCGGTAATCCCCTGGACGACTATCTTTGAATCCCTGTTTATGAGTATGGACATTGATGATCTCCGTCAATTGATGTGTAGGGGCGCTGCTTGCCGCGCCCTGGCCGTCCCGAATATCAGGGCGCAGCAAGCGGCGCCCCCACGGAACCATTCACCCCAGCATCTGCACGATCCGCTCCGCCCCCTCGCCGAGGGAGTCGGCGGTCTGGACGTTGAGCCCCGAATCCACCAGGAGTTGCTTCCCCTCCTGCACCTTGCTCCCGTCCATCCGGACCACGATGGGGAGGGTGCAGTGGACCTCGCTTGCCGCCTCGATGATCCCCTGGGCGATGACGTCGCAGCGCATGATCCCGCCGAAGATATTGACGAAAACCCCCTTCACGTCCCCGTCCTCCAGGATGATCTTGAAGGCCTCGGCCACCTTCTCGCGGGTGGCCCCGCCCCCCACGTCCAGGAAGTTGGCCGGCTCGCCGCCATACTCCTTGAGCACGTCGAGGGTGGCCATGGCAAGGCCGGCGCCGTTCACCATGCAGCCGACGTTGCCGGAAAGCTTGATATAGGAAAGGTCGTACTTGCCGGCATTGATCTCTAGGGTGTCCAACTGGGAGTAGTCCATCATGTCGGGGTATTCCCGGTGCCGGAAGATGGCGTTGTCGTCGAAGTTGATCTTGGCGTCCATGGCCATGAGCCACCCGGCCCGGGTCACCACGAGGGGGTTGATCTCCACCAGGGAGCAATCCTTGTCGAGCACAACCTTGTAGAGGTTCAGCATCAGCTCAACGCAGTCCTCGCAGAGGCTCCCCGTGAGCCCCAGGGCCAGTGCGATCCTGCGGGCCTGGTAGGGGCGAAGTCCCGTGTAGGGGTCGATGGTGAGGACGTGGATCTTCTCGGGGGACTTTTGGGCCACCTCCTCGATGTCCACCCCCCCTTCGGCGGAGGCGATGAGGCAGTAGCGGGAGGTTGCCCGGTCCAGGGTGATGGAGAGGTAGAACTCCCGGGCAATCTCCACCGCCTCCTCCACGAGGATGCGGCGGACCTTCAGCCCCTCGGGGCCGGTCTGGGGGGTCACGAGTCGCTTGCCGAAGAGCTCCTTGCCGTAATCCTGGGCCTGCTCCGGGTGGTGGACCAGCTTCACTCCGCCCGCCTTGCCGCGGCCGCCAGCGTAGATCTGGGCCTTGATGACGCAGCGCCCCCCCATCTCCTTGGCAGCCCGTTCCACCTGGTCTGACGTGAGTGCCACCCGCCCCCGCGGAACCGGGATGCTGTAAGAGCTCAGGATCTCCTTTGCCTGGTACTCATGGATGTTCATGCCCCCTCCTTTTAGTTTGAATAAAAGTTTTTTAGGTATACCACAAAATAAAACAGCGGTTAAGAATAATTTTTCCTCTGTCGAGTTTCTCTATAACCACCAGAAAAAGAAAAGAAAAAGTGTTTACACCTCCCGTTGAACTTTTATAATACTACCAGACACTTCATCAGGAGGAAGCCGTGGCCGGCACAAACATCGAGGAGCTTGTTGCCAGGGGCATCCGGGCCGCCAACAGCGGCAAGACATCCCTTGCCCTCGAATGCTTCGAAGAGGCAGTAGAACGCCGAAATACTCCCGCCAACTGGTCCTATCTGGCCTTCTGTCTCGCCAAGGAGCGCCGTCAGTTCGACCGGGCAATTCAGCTTTGCCAGGAAGCGATCCGCAAAGATCCTCAAAACGCGGTCCACTACCTGAACCTGGGGCGAGTGCATCTCCTGGCTGGGCGCACGAAAGACGCCATCCACGTATTTCGCCAGGGGCTCCTGTACGAAGCGAACGCCCACATCGAGGCGGAACTGCGCAAGATCGGCCTGCGCAAGCCGCCGGTAGTCGGTTTCCTCAGGCGTGATCACCCCATTAATAAGTATCTCGGCATATTTATGAAAAAGTTGAGGCTCAGGTGACGGATAAATAATAGGGAGGGATGGGGCCATGGTCAGATACCTGGAAATCAGGAGCAAGGCTAAAGCGGAGTTCATCGACATCACCCCCCTTGTACGGGAGCAGGTGCGGGGATCCGGCGTCACCTGTGGCGTTTGCCATATCTTCGTCCTCCACACCACCGCCGGCTTGACCATCAATGAGGGGGCGGACCCGGCCGTCCAACGGGACATACTGACCTACCTTGACCGCCTCGTCCCCCGCGACCCGTACTTCACCCACAAGGAAGGGAACTCCGACGCCCACATCAAGTCGACCCTCACCGGCACTTCCCTGACGGTCTTTTTCATCGAAGGGAAGCTCCTGCTCGGCACCTGGCAATCCATCTACCTCTGCGAGTTCGACGGGCCGCGCCAGCGCAAGGTTGCCCTCAAGATCGTCTCCTGCTGACGCCGCCATGGGCGACAGGCTCACCTTCGCCTACGGCCCCGGCGTCGACATCAGCTACCGCGTTGTCGGCCGCGGCCCCACGCCGGTCGTCTTTGTCCACGGCTTCGCGGCGGCCCTCACCACATGGGATGACATCGCCCCCCTCTTCCCGGCAGAACGTTTCACCCTCTATCTCATCGACCTGAAGGGGTTCGGCTTTTCCTCCAAGCCCTGCACCGGCTCCTACGCCATCGAGGAGCAGGCCGCCGTGACAGCCGCATTCATCAAGTCCATGGGACTTTCGCACGTCATCCTCACCGGGCATTCCCTCGGCGGCGCCATCGTCCTCCTCGTAACCCTCCAGGCCAGGGACCGGGGAGACACGGGCCTCGTAGCGCGGCTCATCCTCGTCGCCTGTTCCGCCTACCCCCAGAAGCTGCCGCGGCTCATGGGGTGGCTCCGGATTCCCCTCCTGGCCCGCATCGGCATGGCCCTCATCCCGGTGCGCACCATTGTCCGCTACACCCTTGCCCGGGTCTTCCACGACACGAGGGCCATCACTCCCGAGCGGATCAGGCGTTACGAGCGCTGCTTCGGCCGGCGTGGCATGGCGGGAGTCCTGATCCGGAGCGCCCGGGCCATCGACCCGGGCAGCTACGGCGCGATTACGGCCCGTTACCGGGAGATCGACGTGCCGACGCTGATTGTTTGGGGAAAGGAGGACCGGATCGTGCGAATCGGCCAGGGGAAGCGCCTCGCGGAAGAGATGCCGGATGCACGGCTCGCGGTGCTCGACGGCTGCGGCCACAACCCCCACGAGGAGAGGCCCCGCGAGACCTTTGCGGCGATTATGGAGTTTCTGGGGAACGGAGAGGAGCGGGAGGAAGGGAGTGGCCGGTCTTGGCGTGAAGCTCGTCGATGAACTGCCGGTAGGCCATCTCGCCGGCGATGAACTTCGTGATCATGACCCCCATGCCGCTCTTCTTCACGAGATGGATCATCTGGGGGGGAACCTTCTTGGTCCAGCGGACCATCCCCTCCAGGAAGACCGGCTCCTCGTCGGGGAGGGTCAGCTCGACCTGGATGCGGGTTCCCGGCGGGCAAAGGTTGGTGGTTTTGATGAAGAGACCGTGGGCCGAAACATCTTCGGTGTAGGCGAGGCGCGTGGGAGTAGTCGTGCCGAACCGCAGCGACAGCCGCTTCTTGTGCCTGGTGATGTCCCGTTTTTCCGCCATGGCCCCTTACCTTTCAACAGCTTTCATTAACGGGCGGATAGTAGCACACCTTACCCCACGGAATGCAAGGAAAAGTGCCGGCGTGACGACCCATTTCATCTTTCGCAGCCACGCCGTCCCTACCGGAGGACCCCATGCCCCCCCTGTTCCACCCGATACCCGTGAACGGCCCCTTCGATGACCCCGGCGTTTACGTGGATTTTCTCTTCGAGCGCCGTGCCATCCTCTTCGACCTGGGAGACATAGCTCCCCTCCCCCCCCGGAAGGTCCTCCGCATCTCGGACATCTTCGTTTCCCACACCCACGTGGACCACTTCATCGGCCTCGACCGGGTGGTGCGCCTCTGCCTGGGGCGGGAGAAGCGGCTCCGCCTCTACGGCCCCCCCGGCTTCACGGACCAGGTGGCCCACCGGCTGGCCGGCTACACCTGGAACCTGGTGGAGAGCTATCCCACCGACTTCACGGTGGAGGCCACGGAACTGGCTCCGGGCGGCGGGGTAAGGACGGTGGAATTTCACTGCCGGCGCGAGTTCGTTCCGGAAAATGAAAGCTGGGGGCACATCTCCGGCGGCGTCATCCTCGACGAAGAAACCTTCCGGGTGCGGGCCGCCTTCCTGGACCACGGCACTCCCTGCCTTGCCTTTGCCCTGGAGGAAAAGCTCCACGTGAACATCCGCAAGAACTGCCTGGAGGAGATGGGACTCCCCACGGGGGAGTGGCTTCGGGAGCTGAAGAAGACAATTCTTCGGGGAGAGCGGAACGAGGCGCCGTTCAGGGTCTGGTGGCGGGAGGGGGGCCAGGTGCGGGAGCGGATCTATCCCCTGGGAGAGCTGCGGGAACGCCTGGTGGGGATAGTGCCGGGGCAACGGGTTGTCTACGTGACCGACGCGGGATTCACCCCGGAGAACGGTTTACGGATCGTGGAACTGGCCCGGGGAGCCGACTACCTCTTCATCGAGACGACGTTTCTCCATGCGGAGGAGGAGCGGGCCCGGCAGCGGAGCCACCTGACCGCCCGCCAGGCCGGTGAGCTGGCCCGGGAAGCAGGGGCGATGCGGGTGGTGCCATTTCACTTTTCGCCCCAATATAGGGGAATGGAGGAGATGCTACGGAGGGAGTTGGAAGAGGCGTCCTTTAGCGAAAAAACACCTGAAACTCGGAGCAACTGAGCAACAATCCGTTACTAACAAGTGCATTGACTATTCGACCCCCCTCAGTCCCCCCTATAAAATAGGGGGGAAGCCGAAGGCAGGGGGGTAAAAGCGCTGTATTCGTCTTAGTTAGTAATTCCTGATAGCCCTGTTTTGGTTTTGATTTCTCCGTGTGCTCCGTTGCTCCGTGTTATTCAAAGGTTTCGGGACACGGTATCCCTACTTACCGCAGCACTTCTTGTACTTCTGGCCGCTGCCGCAGGGGCACGGATCATTTCGCCCCACCTTGACGCTGGTAGCAGGGGCAGTCTTCACGCCGACGCCGTCGGTGAAGTACCAGGCACCATCCAGTTTCTTGAACTCGGCCAGCTCGTGGTGGGCCCGCCGCACATCCTTGTCGCGGTAGCGGGCAATGAACTCCACCTTCCCTTCCGTATCGTCGGCCCCGCCTGCCAGGGTCGAGACAATCTCAAGCCCCTCCCAGCGGGAGGTCTCGGCCCACTCGCGGGTTCCCTTCTCGTCGAAGTCTCCCCGGTGTTCCGGATGGGTGGTGTCGTGGATGTAGCCGATCTCCACCTTCGTATAGGCGGAGTAGCGGGAGCGCATGAGCTCCTCGGCGGTGAGGGGGGCGCGTTTCCCCGTGATGAACGGCTCGCAGCAGTCGGCGAAGGGACGGCCGGTGCCGCAGGGGCAGAAGTCTGACATGGGATGCTCCTTGAAACGGTGTAATTGGTGGTCCGGTTCGGACCGGATTATTGATACCGTCACGTGTCCGTCGTGTCAACCGTTAACAGGCAGTCGGCGGGCTAAGGAACCCAGGTCAACGCAGTTCCCCTCTCCTTGGGGAGAGGGTGCCCGTAGGACGGGTGAGGGACAATTGCCGGTTTCCCCTCACGCCTACCCCTCTCCCCAAGGAGAGGGAATCGTTATCGAAAGGCCACCAGAAAGAGGGCATCGAGAAAGGGACGCGCCCGTTCACGCTCTTCCGGGGCAAGGGATGCCACCGGGGTAGGGGAGATGAAACGGCGCAGGAAGCGTTTTTCGGCAAAGCAGAGGGGAGAGTTGGGGCGGCCGAGCCGCGGCGGAATCACCAGTTGCGCCAGACGAAGGGGGCTGACCGCCGCACGGAGCGCAGGGTTGAGCATGAGGCGGGCATCGGCGGAAAGGCCGCACTCTCCTATAGGTTGACGCCCCAAATAGAGGATGAAGTTCGGCGTCTCCTCCCCTTCCCGTTCGAGGCGCCGCAGCCGCGCCACCTCCTCCGGGACAGAAGGCAGGGCGCCGTCATGGGCGAACATGAGAGGGGTGAGCCCTGTCTCCGCCACCAGCGCCATGAGCTCGTCGGTGCGGTAGGCGCGGGTCCGGGGGTGGAGGAAGGCGTCGGCAATGCCGGCATCGAAGGCGGCCTCGCCGGAAGCGTCCACATACCGCCGGAAGCGGGACCCTGCCGGCGCCCGCCTGATGAGCCGCTTCACCGTTGCCACATCCCTTATTTTCAGGAGCCGCAGGGCCGTGCGGATCGATTCGGCCTCCCGCCGCGCCCCCCGGCTGTATACCATGAGCCGCAGAATCCCCCCCGGCGCCAGACGCCGCTCCAGGGCGCGCAGCCCTTCCAGGGGGTTCGGCAGGTGGTGGATTACCCCGAAGGAGTCGATGAAGCCGTATTCCCCCGAAGCTGCTGCCGAGTCCTGGATGTCGCCCCGCTCGAAAGCGATGCCGAACCGGCCGTGGAGCAGGCAATGGAGCCGGGCTCGCCGCAGATTCGCGGCCGACAGGTCAAGGGCGGTGATGGGGACGCCGGGGTTGGCCAGGGAGGTGGGATACGGTGAAAAGCTCCCGCACCCGGCCAGGAGGATGCGGCGGGCATGACTGCTGGGGAGCGCACCGTTGAAGCGGGCATGGAGGGTGTCCAGGTTCAGGGCATAGGTATCCCAGGGGCGAACCGAGGCAAGGAGCGGATAGCGGGGGTAGACCCACCGCTCGTAGTGGCGGCGAAGCTCGTCGTTCATGCCGGTCACACCCTTCGTGCCCGGTACTTCTTCACCAGCTCCACCGGGTGGTACGACAGCTTCGCGGCCCGCAGCCCCGGCTCTCCCAGGTCCTGCTCGCGGTTAGTCCAGGTGCAGTCGGTGAAGAGGAGCCGGTTGAACTCCCGGTCCACCAGTTGGGAAACCCCTTCCATGAACGGGTCGTTCTTCTCGAAGTGGCAGACCGCCGTGTCGCGGTTGAGCCGCTCCCCCAGGGCGAAGGCCGCCACCCGCCCCTCCACGAGAACGACCACCCCTTCGAGGCCGAGGCTGTCCGCGAGCATGAGGGCCTCCGCCCCTGCCTTCGCCTCCAGTCCCAGGGAAGGGCTGTCGATGCCGTTGCGGACCCGGCGCCACTCGTCGAGGAGCGCCAGGCAGCCATCACGGTGGGCCTCGCCGTAAAGCTCAACAGTGAAGGAATGCCGAGCGGTGAAATAGTTGATCCGGTTTTTCTTTTTGTGGAACCGGTTGCCGGGGAGTTCCGCCAGTTCCTGCCGAAGGTGGAGGTAGTCAAAGGCATCCCGGTCCTCCTCCACGGCCACCCCCTCGACGGCCAGGAACCGGGACACAAAGGGCTCGTCGGCACCGTAGAGGGACATCCCTGCGCCAAGGAGCACCCGAAGGGCGCCGGCCACATCTCCGCCAAGGGGAGGAAGGAAATACTCCTCGCCGCCGTACCCCTTCCCGAGCACTACCAGGGAGTCACCCGCCAGAGCGAGCCGGTAGCCATGGGCTTCCCGGAAGAGGTAGAGATTGGCAAAGGTGATCTCCGAAACCCGGGGTTGGAGTTCGGCAAAAACGGCGTCGAAAAAGGGCTTGTCGGCGAGGGAAAGGGGGCGCGACGCCGGGAAGCCGGGGATGTCGGTCATGGGATCCATGGGGAGAGAGTATAGCAGACGCGGAGAGAAGAGCGGCGGACAAATTCCATTGAGGCGATGAGGCAAAAATATCAGATGGGGCCGACCCCGACCCTGATTTTGCCGTTGGAGACGCTGACCGTGCAGGCGACGCGGGAAATGGGAAGGGAAAACTGGCGGGGCGCCGGGAGGAGGCTCCAGTCGACCTGGTCACGGAGGAGGGAGCGGAACTGCTCGTTCTCCGACTCCACCAAAAGTGAGACGACAACGCCGTCCTGGAAGGTTACCAGAACGGTTCCGGTGGCACGGTCGAGGCGAAAAGGCATGGCCATAGAATTAGGGGGACGGTGGTAGCCGTCCCCCGTGCTCTTTCAGTCCATACTGGGCTGCATGATCAGCTTGACGATGGCTGCCTTCTGCTCGGCGGTTATGGACGTGGTGCCGTTGGTGGTTGCGGCAATTTTGTTCTTGATGGAGGCCAGTTTTTGCTCGAATGCAAGCTTTGCGGCAGCTTCTTCCGCTCCGGTCGGGTTTGCCCCCGCCCCCTGCCAGATGCTCATCCGTTCAAAATCGATGATATTGATGTCTTCCTGCAGGGCAAGCAGATCGCGGAAGGCACCCATCTCTGCCGGCATCGAAGCGTAGTCGGTACGCGCGGTGGTCCAGGTCCCGCCAGCGCCACTACATGAATCCTTCATTTGGCCCATCAGGACGCACTTGCCACTTGATGCGTCATAGTAGGACGGACCCTGGCAGGCGCTTGAGCCGAGCATTTCGGCACGTACCTGGCAATTGCTTCCCGACCACATAAACGCACTGTTTTGCTCGCAGGTTGGTTGGTCCGGTTGAAGCCCGACGCAATTGTTTCCGTCCCATGTCAGGCCGAACTGAGCACATACAGGAGCAAAATCCGCGGCCTTAGTGCAGTTTCCCATCCATTTTACCCATTCGGGAATGGTGGTATCATCCCGGTTATTCAGGTAACTGAAGGTTCCTCCCCCGCTCATCAGGTCCCCAAGCCATGAAACCATCACCGTCTGGGGAATGGGCCAGTTGACGCTCTGACCTTCGGAGTTCATGAATTTCCCGAAACCACCCGGCAGCTGGCCCGGTGAAAAACGGAACCCGGCAACCACCTTCTCCGTCATGGCGATTATGTCATCGTCGGTGGAGGCCATGGCCGTCATGAAATCGTTCCAGACAGTCTGGTATGCGGCGTCTATGTCCGCCTGCGCTGCAGCGACATCACCGCTGTTATGGGCGTCCGCATAGGCCTGAGGGTCCACATAGAAGCCGGCGTATTGCGACTCCACCGCTCCCATGGCCGTTGCCACGTCACTAACGGCGGCAAGGAACCTGTTTCTTTCGTCACCGGAAGCATTCAGGGCGGCAAGGGCCTTATTATACTCGCCGGACACCTTGACGATGGCAATCCGCTTGTGGAAGGTGGACATGGCCTGCTCAATGGCAATTTGAACCGCCGGACTCAGGCCGGTCATGATGGGAGTGCCGGGAGGATCCTCAATCGCCTCGGCGGCGTCTCCCGCAGCATTGTGGGCCGCATTGATGAGCCCCAGGTCGATATTGGCGCATTTCGCCGCATCCATGAACATCTCGGCCATGAACCCGCCGGCCTTCTGCATCTCTTCGTCGGCAGCGGCATCGCTGGACGCCGCGTTGGCATTGTAAAAGCTTTCGGTGAAGTCGCGGAGGGTCTTGGCCCCCGCTGCTTCGTTGTAAATCAGGCACTCCTTCAGTTTCGCCAATCCCTCGGTGCTCACGTTCCCCTTGGCCGGGTCCGTGAGGAATGCCTCGAATCCCCCAATGATTGCCCCCTTGCCCAGCTTGCCGATGATGGTGGCGTCGCCGGGTGTCGCGCTGGGCGTACGGAGCAGCGTCAGGGCATAGGCCATCATGATCGGGTCGTCGCTGCCGGCTTCGGCAGCCGCGGCCAGGAGCGCCTTCGTCTGGACCGTGGAGAGGTTGTTGATGCCAAGAAGGTTAGGGTCGTTTTCCGGGGGGGCCGGCGCGATTCCCTGCCGGACGGTGCTGTTGGTATCCTTCACCTCGAAGACAATGAAATTGGTATCGGGCCTAGTGGGCATTGTGGTGAAGTTGAAGGTGAGCTTTCCATCGGCATCGGTGGTGGCGTTAGCCGAATCAACCAGTGTCGTAGAGCCGTCGCCGTTCATCTTTTTGACCAAAACGGTATACTGAGTGTTGGCTGCCAAGGGGTCGGCGGGCGCGGCCGAGGCTGGCCCGGCCAGGGCAGTAGCAAGGGCGGCTGCACCGATTGACGTCATGAGATTTCTTTTCACTGTTTATTTCCTCCTTGTGCGCGACGCTACTTGGCAGTTCCTGAAATCGTTCCCGTCGTTCCGCCGCCCGAGCCGCCACTGCTGCCGCCGCACCCCGCAAGAAGAGCGCAGGCCATGACAATCATGCTGATCATAACCAACCATTTCTTGTTCATCATTCCGTACCTCCTTTTTCGCTATTGAATTGCCATTGTTGTCTTCGTACCAAGTCGATGGCTGTAGATTTTGTTTCGGCAACTATTGGCAAAACTTTAGAAAAAAATGTTACAAAACACACAAAGCAGCTCCAGTCAGCGCATTTGTCACCGTACAAATCAGAAACAAAAAAACCAGCCACAATCAGTAGTTATCAAACGTTATCAAGCCACACAAAAATAAAACATAGTTCACTGCTTAATGAATAGCGCCAGACTGCACTGACCCTGTGCATGCAAACCAAAAGGCCCCCCCAGCGGATGCCAGAGGGGCCGTAAAATAAACGGAGCGGATAGAGATCGCTGCAGCAGAATAACCAACGCCACCCCGCCAACGATGACCGACAGGTTACATGCGGCGGAGACACCGTGGAGCATGGAAAGCTCCCGGCGCATGAGGTGATCCTTGGGGTGCTTGTCGGCAAGGGCAAGGGGGGCGCGACGCCGGGAGGCCGGGAATGTCGGCCGTGGGGGCCATGAGGTGATGAGGCAAAATCAGATCGGACCGACCCCGACCCTGATTTTGCCGTTGGAGACGCTGACCGTGCAGGCGACGCGGGAAATGGGAAGGGAAAACTGGCGCGGCGCCGGGAAAAGGCTCCAGTCGATCTGGTCACGGAGGAGGGAGCGGAACTGCTCGTTCTCCGACTCCACCGAAAGGGAGGCGACAGCGCCGTCTTGGAAGGTTACCAGAACGGTACCCCGAACTTCGTCCGACCGCTGACGCTCTTCGGCGGGAAGGGCCTGCGAGACCATCCCCTTGAGAGCCAGACCCGAAACCCTCCGGTAGTTCCCCAACTGCGCGACTATGGCCTGGGCATTCATGGTGTTGCGAAACCCTTGGCCGATGAATGCACCGGTCAGGGCAACGGTGTTGACAGGGGCGCCCCCCAGCACGACCGTACCGGATGAGTCGGCTGGTGAAGCTTCCTGGTTGGCTGGAGGGGGAGGCGCGGGAGGGGCGTCATGGGGCTCTTCCGCAGGGGAAACAGATTCGGGAGGCGACTGCGGCTCATCCCGGGGGGGCAAAACCGTCTGGTCCCGAACGGCTTCGCCATTGTCCGGCCCTGCCTGCTCGCTGCGTATGTCCGTAACAACGTCCACAACCCAGGTGACGGTTTGAAGCTTCTGCTGTCCGGCAGTCGTGGAACCATACCAGGAAAAGGCGGCAAGCCCCCCCAGGTGGAGTGCCAGAGAAACTATGATGAAACGCTGAAGGGTGTCCATGGTGAAGGGTGCGGGCGGGGATGCCGCCCGCACGTGCCGGTCCGCTACATGTTCGGTTGCCGCATCAGGGTAATGATCGCCTGCTTCAACTCGGTTGAGATGGGGGTTGCGGCGTTGATCCTGCCGGTTATTTTGCCTGCGAGCGTTGCCAAACCATCGACAAAGTTCTTCTTGGCCCGCATTTCATAAAGCTGTTCACTCTCACCCGCCGCGGGCATCGTTTCCCTGTCCGCCTGCCGCTTCATCTCCAGAATCGCGATATCTTCCTGTATCCCCTGAAATCCATTGAAAGCGGCATTGCCGGAGGAGAACGTGTGCCGTGCATTCCATTCGCCCCCTATTCCCACGCACATCCCCTTCTGCATCATAACCACGCAGGAATTGGACTGGGTCCACATGCCGCCACTCATGTTACAGGTGGCCTGGTCCGCGGCCATGGTGCACTCGCCCCCCCAGAACCCTTCGGCGAAAGACGGAAGCGGCGTCGTGTCCCGAGTATAGGCAAAGTCGCCGCCATTGCCGAGAATGCCTGCCAGCCACGTCACCATGACCGTCTGGGGAATGGGCCAGTTGGCGACACATCCGGTCATCCCCCATGTGCCGCCGGCAGCTTCACACGTCGGTTGGTCCTGGGCGGTAAACATTGTATAGGTCCCGAAATCGTCGGGCAACATCGCCCCATGGGGAAGTATCGTCAGGACACTCGTTTTCATTGTATTGATATCGGTAGGCTTGGAAGCAATGGAACCCTGGAAAGTAGTGAATGCTGCCTGGTAGGCATCCTGGAGTTCGCCCTGGATAACGTCCACTGTCGTTCCCTTGGATGCCGCATAGCCCTCCGGGTCCGTGTAGAACCCGGCATACTGGGCTTCAAGATTCTCGAAGCTTGTCATGAGGCTCCGGCCGGCATCGAGAAAATCCGTTACCTGGCTGCCTGAGGCGCCAAGGGCAGTCAGTGCCTTGGAATATTCGTCGGCAAGGTTCGAGGCGGAAATCCGCAGGTGGAAGGTGGTCATGGCGCTGTCCATGGCGCTGGCAAAGTTCGGATTCTGGGCCCACAGGGTGTCCATGCTTCCATCGTCGTCAACCGCCACACCTGCTGCATTATGGGCGGCAAGAACCAGATCGGGCTTGATCCCGGCACAGGTGGCGGCATCGATGAATATTTCACCCATCAGGCCCCCGGCCTTCTGCATTTCCTTCTGTTCTTCCGCTGTCATCATATTGACAGCGTCATAGTACCCCTCGGTGAAGCTCCGGAGGGTTTTTTGGGTCCCATCGCTGTTGTAGATGAGACAGTCCTTGAGAGATTTCAACTGGTTGGTGGTTATGTTTCCACCTGACGGGGATGTCAAAAAACCTTCGAAACCACCGCTACCCAGAATTCCCGCCTTACCCATCTGTGCAATCACGGGAATATCGGCGTCTGTGATGCCGGGAGAACGGAGAATCACCAAAAGGTATGACATCAGGATCGGATCATCGCTCCCTGCCAAGGCTGCCGCTTCCTTCACTACCTTCGCCTGCTTGTCGGACATCTCGTTGATGCCGAGCTTGTTGGTGGCGCTCACCGGCGGTGCCGGCGCGAATCCCTGCCGCACAACCGTTCCGTTGGCGGCCTTCAGCTCGAAGAGGAGGAAATTCGCATCGCTCTTGGTCGGCATGGACGAGAGGGTGAAATCAAGCTTTTCCCCCGTCGCAACGGCAGAATTCGAGGAGACGGTTGAGAGCGTACCATTGGAGTTAAACTTGCTGACCGTAATCGTATAGGTGCCGTCCGCTAAAGGCGCTGTTGCCGCAAAGGCCACCGGGGCGGCACAGGTCGACACAAGGGCAGCGGCAGATGCAAAAGAGAGCAGTTTCTGTTTCATCTATTCACCTCATCCTTCCCGTAACCCGCTACTTGGCAGTCCCTGTAACCGTTCCTGTTGTTACGCCTCCGCCTCCGCCGCCTCCTCCCCCACCACTGCTGCTACCGCCGCCGCCACCGCACCCTGCAAGAAGAGCACAGGTCATGGCAACCATGCCGATCATCACCAACCATCTCTTGTTCATCGTTGCGTCCCCTTTTTTTATTGATTTCTCGATTCTTGGCGGTGTCCGGCAATGGCCGATACATAGTGACTTTTTTGGCACAAATCCATAACACTTTAGAGAAAAAAATGTTTCAGCAATGCAAATCATTCAACGGAATTATTAATCAGAAACACCACTTAGCCATATTTTGCAAAATCAGAGCCACAACAGACACCATTCGTTATCAAGCAAACAAAAAGCCCCGCCCGGCAGATACCAGGGGGGCCATGCTATGAGGAATATGGTGGAAATCGTTACAACAAAACTATAAGCACCACGCCACCTGCGATGACCGACAGGTTACAGACGGCGGAGATGCCGTGGAGTTTGGAGAATTCCCGGCGCATGGGGTGATCCTTGGGGGTGGTTTCGAAGGAAGGAATCTGCTGCTTGATGAGGGCGGCCTTCGGCTCAACATGGAAGGCCTGGAACGCGGTGACTGTCAACATTACGACAAGGAGGACCGCCGCCGGCATCCAGTTCTTTCCCCGCGCGAGCAGAAGCGCCAGGAGGGCCACGGCGCCGCAGGCCAACCCCCATCGGAAGTAGCCGGGAAAGAGGTACCCGACGATGCGTCCCGCCACGTCGCGGGTTTCGGTTCTGAAGATGGTGGGGGTGAGCACGAAGGTGAACAGGGCGGCGCCCCCCACCCAGAGGGCGACGGCCAAACGGCAGAGAACTGAAAAAAATGACACGGCAATCCTCCTTGACAAGAACGGTTATGGTTTTCCCTGGCCCCCGATCGCGAAACGGTCGATGATCCACCGGGCGATGCTCCGTTGGGGGGGGATCGACGCCGGCATGGCGCCAGGGCTGAACCAGCGGGCATCCTCCAACTCGGCATGGTCGACGCGTATCTCGCCCCTGGCGTACTCGGCCACGAAGCCCGCCATGAGCTGGCTCGGGAAGGGCCAGCACTGGCTCCCCACGTAGCGGATGGCGCCGATCTCCACGCCGGTTTCCTCCAGCACCTCGCGGCGGGCGCACTCCTCCAGGGATTCGCCGAAGTCGAGGAATCCCGCCACGAGCCCGTAGCGCCCCGGAGCCCATTCGGGCTTGCGGGTGAGAAGGAACTCGTCCCCCCGCTTCACGAGAACGATGGCACAGGGGTGGATGTGGGGAAAATGCTCGACGCCGCATGGCGGGCAGCGCTTGCCCCAGGTCCCCGGCAAGCGCTCCAGGGGAGCGCCGCAGCGGGCGCAGAAGCGACTGTCGCGTTCCCAATGGAGAATCTGCTGGGCCATGCCGCCGATGGTGAGAGTCGCGTCGTCGAGGCGCTCGCCCGTTGCGTTGAAGGGTTCGGCCACGAACGGGGAGAGAAGCGGATCCTGTGCCGACATCCGGGCGATCCTGAGGGGACGGCCGTACCAGCGGCCGATAGTGATTGTCTCCCGCCCGGCGGAAAGCCATTGGGGCCGCTCCCCCTCGGGGAGTGCGAGGGTTCCCCCACGCTCTTCCACCACGAGGGCGTTTCCACGGAGAACGGCCCAGACGCCCGGTCCGTCCCCTCCCCCCGAATCGGGAGGTGCGGGAGTGAAACCGTCGGCGATGACCGTCGCGTTGAAGGGGAGATTGGCCGTGTCGGGATAGGGCATGGGAAGACCTCCAGTGAACTCGTTCAAGGATACCTGCCGGCGTGCGACGACGCAACAGCCGATAACCGTTTCACCGGCCCGGCATAAAAAAATCCCTGTTGCACCCGGCAGCGGCATATCTGTATACTCTTGCCGGATTAACGGTTTCTTTCCGAGCAGCAGCGCCACTGTGTCAATAAACAATGACGGAATCCATCCTATGACCGAGAAGACAACCGTCCCGTGGCTCAGTGCCGCAATGGCGGCGGCAATCCTCGCTGGACTCTGGATCGCGAGTCGCGGCAACTATCTCCTCTTCCACACGGTGACTGAAATGTTCTCGGTGCTGGTGTCAGGGGGGATCTTCGTCATTGCCTGGAATGCCCGCCGCTTTCCCACCAGTCCCTATCTCCTGTTCATCGGCATAGCCCATCTCTGCGTGGGCGGGGTCGACCTCCTCCACACGATGGCATACAAGGGGATGGGGGTCTTCCCCGGCAACGGCCCCAACCTTCCCACCCAGCTCTGGATCACTGCCCGCTACCTCCAAAGCATCTCGCTTCTCATGGCCCCACTCCTCATCGGACGCACATTTCGTCCCGCAGCCACGCTGGCGGCCTACCTGGTCGTTACGGCGACCTTGATTGCCTCAATTTTCGGAGGAATCTTCCCCCCGTGCTTTGAGGAAGGGGTCGGGCTCACCCCCTTCAAGATCGGGAGCGAGTATTTCATTTCGCTGACGTTCCTCGCCGCCCTTGCCTTCCTGAGAAGGAAGCGGGAGTTCTTTGACCGGCGCATCGTAAACATTCTCTCCGCCGCCATCGTGCTCATGGCCATGGCCGAACTGGCCTTCACCATTTATGTAGACGTCTATGGCCTCAGCAACCTGGTGGGACATCTCCTCAAGGTGGCGGCGGTTTTTCTGATCTACAAGGGGACGGTGGAGACCAGCCTGACGCGCCCCTATGACCTCCTGTTCCGGGAGTTGAAGGAGAGCGAGGAAAAATTCGCCAAGGCGTTCCATACCGCCCCGACCATGATGGTCATTACCTCCCTGGCCGAGGGGAAATACCTGGAGGTGAACGAGGCCTTCGAGAATACCCTGGGATGGCGGCGGGAGGAGGTGCTCGGCCGCACCTCCCGGGAAATGGGCATCTGGGTCGATCAGGAACAGCGGGACCAAATCATGGGGACCATAGAGAAGGGGGAGAAGGTACTCAATCTGGAAGTCACTCTCCGCAAAAAACAGGGGGAAACCATCGAAGGACTCTATTCGGCGGTGGGGATCGAGCTTGACAACAGAAAGTGCCTCCTGGGGATCGTGCGGGACGTTACCGCGCGGAGGCGGGCCGAGCGCGAGGTGAAACTCCTCAACGCCGAATTGACGCAACGGGCAAAAAAGCTGGAAGATACCAACTGCGAACTGGAAGCGACGGTGGAGCAACTGGAAGCGGTCAACCAGGAAATGGAAGCTGCCAACAAGGAGTTGGAGGCCTTCAGCTACACGGTGTCCCACGACCTGAGGAGCCCCCTCACCAATATCAACGGCGCCGCCCAGGTCATCCAGGAGCTGTTCGGCCGGGGGCTGGATCCGCAGTGCAGGAGACTCGTCGATATCATCCACCGGGAGACGCTCCGCATGAACCGGCTCATCGACACGCTGCTCAGATTCGCCCACATCTCCCGGGGCGAGCTCTCCCCCGAGACGGTCGACCTGAGCGCATTGGCGAAGGAGGTGGCAGGGGAGCTTCAGGCACGGGAACCCCAACGACAGGCGTCATTCGCCATTGCCGGCAACCTGACAACCCACGGCGATCCCCGGCTGATGAGAATCATTCTCGACAATCTCCTTGGCAACGCCTGGAAGTACACCGGCACACAGGAAGAGGCGCACATCGAATTCGGTGCGATCCAGGGCGGCAAACCGGTATTTTTCCTGCGCGACAACGGCGTCGGGTTCGACATGGCCGACGCCCACCGCCTTTTCGTTCCCTTCGAACGCCTCGACTCGGGGGCCGCGTTCAGGGGAGAAGGGATCGGCCTCGCCACCGTGGCCCGGATCGTCCAGCGTCACGGAGGAAGGATCTGGGCAGAAGGTGAGAAGGGAAAAGGGGCCACCTTCTACTTCTCTCTCTGACAGCCCCGCCACTGACTCCGCGCACTCAAAAAAGCCCGCGAGGCGACTCGCGGGCTTTTTCTTGATACGGCACCAACACTGTGCCGACGACGAAGCAGCTCCGTCAGGCGCAGGAACAATGGGTCTTCAGGCAGCCAGCGTGAACTGCCCCACCAGAACCTGAAGATCCTCGGCCAGCTTGGCAAGCTGCTCCGCGGCCTGGGCCGACTCCTCGGCACCCCGGGCGGTGTGCTGGACCACGTCGGTGATCTGACGAATGTTGTCGTTGATCTCGCAGGTGGTGGCGGTCTGCTGCTCGGCGGCGGTGGCGATCTGGCTCACCTGCATGGTGACGCCGCCGATCTGCTCCAGGATCGCCTCAAGCGCTTCGCCGGATTTGGAAGCGTCGGAGGTCCCCTTCTCCACCTCCTTCACCCCTTCCTCCATGGATGATACCGCTCCCCTGGTCTCCCCCTGAATCGCCTTGATCATCAGGGCAATCTCCTTGGTGGCCTTGGTGGTGCGCTCGGCCAGGGCCCGCACCTCATCGGCAACAACGGCAAACCCGCGCCCCTGCTCACCGGCCCGGGCAGCCTCGATGGCGGCGTTCAGGGCCAGGAGGTTTGTCTGGTCGGCGATATCCTCGATGGTGCCGACGATCTCGCCGATCTGGTCGCTCCGCTCCCCCAGGCTCCCGACGGTGTGGGATGACGAGCGGACCCGGTCGGCGATCCGGTTCATGACCGTGAGGGTTTCCTGCACCACCGACGATCCCGTTTCGGCCCGGTCATTGGCGTGGCGGGAGCTCTCGGCGGCCAAGGTGCAGTTCTGGGCGATCTCCGCCGACGTGGCGGCCATCTCCTCGCTGGCGGTGGCCACGGTGGCCGCCTGCTGGGCCACCTCCTCGGCGCCGGTGGACATCTGGGTGGCCGTGGCGTGGAGTTGGGTGGCTGCGGCTGTTACCTGGGAGGCGTTATGGGCAACCAGCGAGATGATCTCGTTGATCTTCTCCGCGGTGGTGTTCAGGTGACGGGAGAGGAGCCCCATCTCGTCGCTGGTTTCAACATCGGCCCGGGCGGTCAGGTCGCCGGACGCCACCCGGTTCAGAACATCGAGCACTCTGTTGAGGGGACGGCTGATGGACGCGGCGATGGCGGTGCCGCCGACCAGTGACAGGGATACGGCAAGGACCAGCACCACTACCGTCACTGCCAGGGCGCGGCGGTAGGAAGCCATATCTTCTTCATACATCTGCCGGCTTTCCTTCACGTTTGCCTCAACGAGGGTGGCAATCACCTTCGCCGGTTTTTCGTAGAGGGGGGCAACATTTTCGGTCGCAAACGCCGTGGCTTCGGCCCGGGCTGCGGGGTTGCCGGATGCGGCGGCGGAACGGGCCATTTCGGCAAGCTTGGCGCCGCCGGCCATGTAGGCCTCAAACCCGCTCTTGAACTCCGCAATCTGCGCCTTTTCGCCTTCGTCTAAAGAGGACTTCAGGAACCGGTCAATGGACTCCTTGAGCAGGGAGGCATTTTTTTCAAATTCCTCTCCCTTTTGAGCGATCTTGGCAGCGTCAGTCAGAGCCAGCATGTAGACCAGCGAAAGCCGCATCTGAAGGAATGTGCTTTTCATCTCCGAAACCTGCGCCACATGCCCGATACCCGTATTGAGATTCCCCATGTGCCCGGCTAGCCCCCGCATATTGCCGAGACCGACCCCGCCGACCGCCAGGAGGGCGAGGCAGACACCGCAGACCATCACCATCAGCTTCGCCCTCACCTTGAGATCGCTCCACATCTTCATACTCCAACTCCTCTCATCCATGAAATAAGATGCCAGCCCAGCAGATTCGACGCGCTCCTGGCCCGGCACACTTCCTCTTATCGGACAAGGGGGACCTCTCTTTAGTATTTATTGCTAAAATCTTTCAAAACACATGTTCTATCAATAGTTAAGGCTAACTAACATCCCATCGGATGTCGCCGGGCCAACGAAATCATTCATTGTATTTTCTCCCCATTTTTTATACGATTTCTTGTTTTTATCCCGGATCTGACCAAAGGAAAGCAGCATGATTTTACGTTTCCCCGCCGAATGGGAAAAACAGGACGGCGTCCTCCTCGCCTGGCCCCACGCCGAGAGCGACTGGCTCCCCTGGCTTCCCATGGTGGAACTGGTGTTCGCCCAGATCGTCAAAGAGATCACCCGCTTCGAGACGGCTCTGGTGGTGGCCGCCGACAGGGAGCGGACCGCCGCCATCCTCTCCGCCGCGGGCGCCCGGATAGAACGGGTGCGGATCGAGGAGATCCCCACCAACGATACCTGGGCCAGGGATTTCGGCCCCCTGACCGTGGAGCGGGACGGCGCGCCGGTTCTCCTCGACTTCGGCTTCAACGGCTGGGGGCTCAAGTTTGCCGCCGACCGGGACAACCTCATTACCAGCCGGCTCCACCGAGCCGGCGCCTTCGGCGCCACCCCCCTAGAGACCGTGGGTCTCATCCTGGAAGGGGGAAGCATCGAGAGCGACGGACGTGGGACGATTCTCACCACCACCGAGTGCCTCCTGAGCCCCAACCGCAATCCCCACCTGTCGAGGAAAGAGATCGAGCGGGCCCTGGGGGAGAAGTTGGGCGCAGACCGCATCCTCTGGATCGAAAACGGGTACCTGGCCGGCGACGACACCGACTCCCACATCGACACCCTGGCCCGGCTCGCCCCCGACGACACCATCGTGTACGTCCGGTGCGACGACGCCACCGACGAGCACTACCCGGCCCTCTTCCTGATGGAAAAGGAGCTGAAGGCGCTCCGGACCCGGGAAGGGAACCCCTATCGGCTGATTCCGCTCCCCTGGCCCCGCCCCTGCCACGATGAAGAGGGGGAGCGGCTTCCGGCCACCTACGCCAACTATCTCGTCATCAACGGCGCCGTCCTGGTTCCCACCTACGACGATTCAGCCGACGAGGCCGCCCTAGCGGCCATCGGCCAGGCGTTCCCCGGCCGGGAGATCATCGGCATCGACTGCCGTCCCCTTATCCTCCAGCACGGCTCGCTCCACTGCGTGACCATGCAGATCCCCAAAGGAGTACTTCCATGAAGCGTTTGACAGTCGCCCTTGTCCAGCAGAGTTGCACCGCCGACAAGGACCTCAATCTCGCGAAAAGCATCGAGAACATCCGCAAGGCGAGCGCTCTGGGGGCGAAGCTCGTAGTGCTTCAGGAGCTTCACTGCGGTCCCTATTTCTGCCAGAACGAGGATACCGGCCACTTCGACCTGGCCGAGGAGATCCCCGGCCCCACCACCGAGCTTCTGGGGGGCGTGGCCAAGGAGTTCGGGGTGGTGCTCGTCTCCTCCCTGTTCGAGAAGCGGGCGCCGGGGCTCTACCATAATACCGCTGTCGTCTTCGAGAAGGACGGCTCAATCGCCGGGAAGTACCGCAAGATGCACATCCCCGACGACCCCGGCTACTACGAGAAGTTTTACTTCACCCCCGGCGACTTGGGGTTCGAGCCGGTCCGGACCTCGGTGGGACGCCTCGGCGTCCTTGTCTGCTGGGACCAGTGGTATCCCGAGGCGGCCCGCCTCATGGCCCTTGCCGGGGCCGAGCTTCTCATCTACCCCACCGCCATCGGCTGGGATCCCCGGGACGAGGACGAGGAGAAGGTCCGCCAGAAGGAGGCATGGATCACCATCCAGCGGGCCCACGCTGTGGCCAACGGCGTCCCGGTGGTGAGCGTGAACCGGGTGGGGCACGAGCCCGACCCCTCCGGCGTCCTGCCGGGGAGCCAGTTCTGGGGCTCCAGCTTCGTTGCCGGCCCCCAGGGGGAGATCATCGCCCAGGCCGCCAACAGCCACGAGGAGCTTCTCATTGCCGAGATCGATCTGGCCCGCAGCGAGGCGGTGCGCCGCGTCTGGCCGTTCCTGCGGGACCGGCGGATCGAGGCGTACGGGGATCTCCTGAAGCGGTACCGGGACTAACCGCCATGGCGCTCCAGGAAAAGGAAATCCTCGAAGCCCTCTCCAGCACCAAGATCCTCACCTCCATGATCACGCCGGCGGTGCTCATCTCCGCCGCCGGCACCCTGATCTTCTCCACCTCCAATCGGCTGGGGCGGGTCTTCGACCGGGTAAACAGCCTCAAGAGCGAGCTTGAGGCCGTGTTCACCGGCAAGCTCACGTACCCCGAGGAAAGGCTTGCCGTGATCCGCAGCCAGGTGGAGATCCAGCACATCCGGGCCGGGCTCATCCAGAAGGCCCTCTCGGCCCTCTACACGGCCACCGCGTTCTTCATTGCCGCAAGCCTCGCCATCGCCTTCAACGTGGCCTACGGCAGCTCTGCCACCAGTTGGATTCCCACGGCCCTGGCCTTGGCCGGAGGGCTCTTCCTCTTCGCCGCCAGCGCGTTCCTCCTCTACGAAAGCCGCTACAACCTCACCTTCATCAACCGGCACATCCAGTTCATCAAGTACCTGGAAGACCGCCACGAAGAGGAAACCCACACGAGAAAGGGGGAGTGAGCATCAAGCCCACTCCCCCGTCACGTTTTCTCATCATTTCTTTCAGCCTGATACTGGCTTATCCTTGCCGTACCGCCGAACGAACGTTTTCTCGCCCAGACGCTTGCGGAGGGCCCGGCCATAGAGTTCCTCGTACTTGGCCGCCGCGTCCTCCCAGGTGAAGCGTTTAGCCATGGCATTGGCAATGAGCTTTTCCATGGCGTCCCTGCGGTTATACCAGGTGTAGACCGCCCAGCCGACGGTGTCGAAGAGGGCCCCGGCATCGTGGCTCCAGAACTTGAAGCCGGTGCCGGAGAGGGTCTTCCCGTCGAAGTTCTCCACGCTGTCGTCGAGCCCACCCGTAGCCCGGACAATGGGAAGGGTGCCGTAGCGGAGCGAATACATCTGGTTGAGGCCGCACGGCTCGAAGGCGCTCGGCATGAGGAAGAAGTCGGCCCCTGCCTCGATCTGGTGGGAGAGAGGGTTGTTGTACCCCACGTAGAGGTTGAACTTGTCGGGGTAGGCGTTCTTGATGTCGCCGAAGAAGAAGTGGGTCCAGGGCTCGCCGGCCCCGAGCATGACGAACTGGACATCGAGGGCGAGGATGCGATGGATCGCTTCGGCCAGGATGTCGACCCCCTTCTGCTTCACGAGCCGGGACACCATGCCGAAGAGGGGGACGTCATCCCGCTCCGGGAGGCCGAAGGTCCGCTGGAGGTCCCGCTTGCAGAGTTTCTTCCCCGAGAGGTCGGCGGCTGAATAACGGGCCGCGATGTACGGGTCCACCTCCGGGTTCCAGTCGTCGTAGTCGACCCCGTTCAGGATGCCGAAGAGATCCGCCGCCCGCTCCCGCACCACCCCGTCGAGCCCCCAGCCGTATTCGGGGGTCTGCATCTCCCGGGCATACCCTTTGCTCACCGTATTGAGTACCGTGGCGTGGTAGAGCCCCCCCTTGAGGAGGTTCGTCTCGCCATCTTTTTCAAGTCCCAGAAAAGTGAAGTGCTCCCAGCCGATGCCGAGCACGTCCATGAGCCCCTCGTAGAAGTTTCCCTGGTGCTGCATGTTGTGGACGGAGAGGACCGTGGCCTTCCCCCCCACGTAGGGGTCGGCGGCGTAGGTGGTATTGACGAGGACCGGGATGGCCGCCGTGTGCCAGTCGTGGGCGTGGAGGAGATCGGGCTCGAAGCCGATCATCTTCGGCAGCTCCAGGGCCGCCTTGGAGAGGAAGACGAAGCGGTTGTCGTTGTCGAGATATCCCTCGTTGTTCATCTCGTAGAGGCCGTCGCGGCCGTAATACCCCTCGTGTTCCAGAAAATAGACCGGGACGTCGCTTCCCGGAATCCGGCCTTCCCACACGCCACAGTACTGGTTGCCGATGACCCCCATGGGGACCACGAGCACGCCGGGAAGCTGCTTCAGGCCATAACGTTCCCGGTCCACTCTCTTGTATCGGGGCATCACCACCCGCACATCATGCCCCATGCGGGCCAGGTGCTTCGGCAGCACCCCCACCACATCGGCGAGGCCCCCCTCCTTGGCAAAGGGGACGCACTCTGAGGCGGCCATGAGGATCTTCAGTTTTTTCATCGGTTGAAACTCCCTCACTACATGGTAATTAATTGCAAAACCGGTGAATTGTACTCCGAACCATCCCACTCGGCCAAGGCAAAAGATGCACTATCTCATTCTGACGTTGGTGAGCGTGGTGTTCTGTGGTATCTCTCTGAGGAGAACTGAACAAGGAGAACCGATCATGACCGACATCCCCAAGTCATCGGGCGAACGCTTCATCGAACGCATCATGGGGGAGCTGGACCCCTCGTCCGAGCGCTTCCAGGTGCTGGAAACCGCCAAGCGCTTCAAATCATCGTGGGTGGAACTGGGGGACAGGCTTCTGGCTGTCAGCTCACGGGACCTCTACAAGGAATGGGGATACGGGAGCTTCGAGGACTACTGCACAAAAGAGATCAGGATCAAGAAGGAGACGGCCCAGAAGCTGACCCTTGCCTACCGCTTCATGGAGAAGAACGAGCCGGAACTCATGGCCCGCCGCGAAGAGCCCCGCCCCTTCCCCGACTACCGCTCCATCGATCTCCTGCGCCAAGCCCGGGAGGAGAAAGGCTTTTCCGACGAGGAATACGCGGATCTGCGCAAATGTGTCGTTGAGCAGGAGCGGAGCCACCCCACGGTGCTCAAGCAGTTCCAGGAGGTGGCAAAGACCCGGGAAGAGCCCGTGATCGACCCGTCCGTACCCCTAAAGGCCGCGCTCGGCGCGGCTCGGCGTCTCGACACGGCGTTGCGGGGGGTAGAGGAACTCCCCGGCGACTACCGGGAAATGGTGGAGCGGCTCATTTGTACACTGGAAGAGGAACTGGAGGGGATGCAGGTGGTCGTGGAGCACCGGTAGAAACCCCAGAGAGGAAGCCAGAGACGCGAAGAGGCGACGGGAGATCCCGTCGCCTCTTCTGTTTTCAGGTTTTTTCCGGTTCCCAATTCCCGGTCCCCGATTTAGTGCTTCTGCTCCACCGCCTTCTTGGCCGGACCGTTCATCCGGATGGCCGCGGAGAATTCCATCCAGAAAATCAGGTAGATGGAGATCATGAGGGAGAGGCCGATGTTCTGGTTCTCCACGCCAAGGGCCTTGGCCAGAATCGGAGAGGCAAAACCAGCGCCGAGGTTCCCGGTGAACCGCTCCAGGAAGTAGAAAGCCACGAGGGTCAGGGCCGTGCCGACGAACATGATGGCGAGGCCGCGTCCACGCTTGACCCAGTACTTGGGTGAGAAGCCGAACATCCGCATGAAGATCACGACCCAGATGATCCAGACCGAGTAGTCGACTGCCGCGTCGGGGAGGGCAAGCTTGCCCTTCACCAGGAAGAGTTCAAGGACGGTCACGGCGCCCAGGAGGATGAACATCCAGGAGAACTTCTCGTTGGCCTGGGTCTGCCACTGGCGGCTGTCGGGAGCCGACGTTTCTTGGGCGGAGTGGGCATGGGTTCCCAGGGCCGAGAAGAGGATCGCGAACCAGATGCCGGCGTTATGGAACAGAAGCGATGCGTGGTTGCCCGCCACGTTGGCGATGCGCGACATGGGGTCGGTGGCGAAGTCGGCGGTGATCCGCATCAGGAAGAGGTTCACGACAATCGAGCAGCAGGTAATGACCGCAAGGGTGAAGATCTTGCGCGGCAGCAGATACGGATCGACCCGGTCAGGGAAGCCAAGGATAAAGGCGAACCATATCAGGTACATGATAAGCGGGATGCCGTAGCAGATGCCGTAGACCGAATTGCCGGCAAAGTCCCCCGCCTGGGCATAGATCTCGTAGTCGTTGCTCTTGTCCGCGTCGGTATTTGCGGCCTTGACCACATCCTTGGCCACCGTCTTCACATGGGGGAGAAGCCCCATGGCATACCACCCGTGGTCACCCTGGGTGGTGTCGACGACCCAGTACTGGTCGCCCATCATCTCGTCGAGTCCCTGGAACATCCTCATGCTAAAGGCGGCACAGATGGCCACCACCACGAAGAGCAGGATTGCGTTCTTGATTGACATTGGCATGGCTGTCCCCTTCCTAGTTCTTGTGCGTCGTCCAGAACATGGAGACGGCGTTGGCTGCAAACAGGCCGTAAAGCCACATGGTGTTCCAGGCGGGGCCGCTCCAGTGGCTGCCGTGTCCGCCGCCGACAACCCCCGAGGCAACGATGATCCCGATCATGGCGGTGCCGGCCACCATGGCGACCGCGCGGAGGATGGCGCTATTGCGCCAGGTATGACGCTCCAGTTGTTCGATCCTGGCCAGCAGTTCAAGCTCTCTTTCGCTCATCTCTCTTCTCCTTTACCAAAGAAATAACCGTTAAGGCCGCCACAATCGTCAGGGCATACAGGATATACGGTCCATCGAGGTGCAGACTCAGGTTGTACAGCATGACATCCTCCTTTTATTGCTCAACACTTTACCGGTGTAAGTACCCCGTGGGGAAACCGCTCCGACAGCTCCTGGTACTTCATGCACTCGCGGTACCGGCAGCTGCAGAACTTGATGATCATGTTGACGTCGTGGGGCGAGATGTAGCCGCACCCCACATCACAGATGTCATCGCTTTTGCCGTAGAAGGGGCAGACAATTCCGTCCTTCATGGGAACCTCTATCTCTAAACCGTTTCGGTTTTTCTGCCGCGCATGGGAAGGGTGCCGGCTCATCTGGTCGTCACCATCCCCGGTTCCGACCCATGCTTATCGAAGGAGTAACTGATTTTTGATAGAGCAACCTGTATACCAAAACGGTGAAAATGTTTTGACCAATAGATAAAACCAGCAATTACAGCAAGTTGCACGAACAATTCATTCAAGAAGGGAGAATAAACTTTGAGAGATTGTTAACGGTATTTTTGCAGAGGTGCGAGGAGGGGAGGGATAGCGAACGGCGTCACGGGGGCTCAGGAGACCACCCATTGGACACAACATGCTAATATTACTATTATTTTTTGACTTACAGCACCCCCCCTTGCAGGAGTGCAAGGGGGATGCGGTGGTATTTTGCAGAAATGCAAATAAATGAAAAACTACTAAGGCTACTCCTCCCGGCGTAAGTTATACTTTTTCATCTTCCGATAGATGGTGGCCATGTTCATCCCGGCCTCCCGGGCTGCGGCCTCCACGTTGCCGCGGTTTTTTCGCAGAAGCCCCCGGATGTAGTCCATTTCGAAGCGGGAAAGGGCCTGGGCGTAGTCCCCCTCCTCACCTTCCGCTTCGATGATCGCATCATCCTGGGGTTCGGGGAGCTCGATGAACTGGGAAAGGACCGGCAACGTGATATAGTCGCCCCCCTCCATGGCAGTGCAGGCCTCGATCACGTTTCTGAGCTGGCGGATGTTGCCGGGCCAGGCATAGCCCACGGCCGCCTCCAGGGCGTCGGGTGCCAGCCCTTTGATGGCGGTGGCGAATTTCTTGTTCTGCAGGGCGATGAAGTGGGCCGCCAGGAGCGGGATATCTCCCTTGCGCTCCCGCAGCGGCGGGAGATGGAGGTTTACCACGTTGAGGCGGTAGTAGAGGTCCTCCCGGAAGGCGCCGCTCTTGACCCCTTCCCGCAGATCGGCATTGGTGGCCGAGATGATCCGCACGTCCACCTTGGTGGGTGTGGTGTCGCCGATGCGGAGAAACTCCTGCTCCTGGAGAAAGCGGAGGAGCGTCTTCTGCACGTTCATGGGGAGGTTCCCCACCTCGTCCAGGAAGAGGGTCCCCCCGTCGGCCGCCTCCAGAAGCCCCTGGCGGTTTTCCTTGGCGCCGGTGAAGGCCCCCTTCCGGTAGCCGAAGAGTTCGCTTTCCAGGAGCGTCTCCGGCAGTGCCCCGCAGTTGATGGCAACGAACTTTTTCTCCTTGCGCACCGAGTTGTAGTGGATCGCCTGGGCGATGAGCTCCTTGCCGGTCCCTGATTCGCCGGTAATGAGCACCGAGGTGTCGCGGATGGCGATTTTCTCCACCTTCTCCAGGACCCCTTTGAGCCCGTCCGAGGCGCCGATGATGTTGTCGAAGCGGAACTTCCCCACCAGCTCTTCGCGCAGCTCCCGGTTCTCCTCCAGGAGCTCGGTGTGCTTGAGGGCGTTTTTCACCCGGTAGAGAAGCTCCTCGGGCTCGAAGGGCTTGGTCAGCATGTCGTAGGCGCCCCGGCGCAGGGCCTGGATCGACATCTCCACCGTGGCGTAGGCGGTGATCATGATGACCGGGATAGCCGGCTCCTTGGCCTTGATCCGCTGGAGCACCTCCAGACCATCCATACCCGGCATCTTGATGTCCGAGACCACCAGATCCCAGTCGCCGGGCCGAAAGTCCTCCACCGCCTCGAAGGAGCGGGTGTACCCCTTCACGGCGTAGCCGCTGTCCAGGAGCACGGCCTCCATCATCCGGCAGAGCCCTTCCTCGTTGTCGATGAGCATGATGCGCTTGTTTTCGGACACGTCTCAACCCCTATGGGAAAAATTCGTTCCCGCTGCCCCTCAGAACTCGTCCCGCTCCACCGGCAGCTTTACAATCACGTCGGTCCCTTTCCCCACCTCGCTCAGGATGCTGATCTTGCCATGGTGCATCTCGATGATCTGCTTCGTGATGGCAAGGCCGAGACCGGTCCCCTTGGCCTTGGTGGTAAAGAAGGGCTCGAAAATCTTTTCGATGTCCTCGGATGGAATTCCCGCCCCGTTGTCGCTGAAGACGATGGTCACGTACCCCTCGGCGTCCAGGAACGATTTCACCGTCAGGGTCCCTTCCCCGGACATGGCGGCTCCGGCATTCAGGATCAGGTTTATGGCCACCTGTCGGATCTGGTCGCCGTCTACCATGACGCGCGGCATTTCGGGGGAGAAATCCTTCACGACGGTCACATGGTGCATGTCGGTGTGATTGGCGGCGAAATCGACGATCTGCCTCAGGAGGTCATTCACGTCGGTCCACTCCAGGGCCGGCTTGGGGGTGCGGGCATAGGAGAGGAGATCCTGCACGATCTTCTTGCACCGTTTGCTCTCCCGCTTGATCTCGTGGATGTATTTGTAATTGGGGTCATCCTCGCCGGTCTTTCCCTCGATGTAGGAAGCGTAACCGAGGATGACGCCGAGGGGATTGTTGATCTCATGGGCCACGCCCGAGGAGAGAACACCGAGGGACGCCATCTTCCCCTGCTGGGCGAGACTTGACTCCATTTCCTTGTTCTGGCGGATCATGGCGGTCATCAGGTTGAAGGCGGAGGCCATCTCGCCCAGTTCGTCCCCCATATCCACCTCCATCTGCTCGTCGAGCCGCCCTTTCTTCACCTTGCGGATAACATCGATCATGTGGTTGATGGGGTCGGTGAGGACCTTGGCAGCAAGGAAAACAAGCCCCGTGGCCACGATGCTCGTGACAATGGTCAGCAAAGTCATGGAGGCTGCAATGCGGCCCCGGATCTTGTTGGCCTCCCCGTAGAACTCATCCTCGTAGGAACCGACTGCCACAATCCATCCCCACGGTTTGAAGTAGTCGTAGCGGACTATTTTCATCCGCGGGTCCTTTTCCCCGGGGTTGAGCCAAGGGTAGCGGATCCAGCCCCGTTTCTTCTCAACCATTTCCTTGATGAACTTGTGGCCGCTGGAATCAACGGCATTGAGAAAATTCTTCCCCTCTCCGCCCGGGTGAACAGTGAAGTTCCCCTTGTCGTCCATGCAGAAAATATAGCCGGTATCCCCCACCTTCTTGCTCTTGATCTTATCCTTCAGTTCCTGGAAAGAGCGGCGCTCAAAGGCGAGGTCTTCATAGGTCTCCTCCAGGTAGCCGCCCGAGGCGATGATCCAGTCCCACTCCCGGAAATAGCGGTAGGCAACCACCTTGTTGCGGGGATACTTGTCGCCGAGCATCGGGTTGCGCCACGGGTAGACGATGTAGAGGATCTCGCCGGGTTTGGACTTCAGGGCGTTCTCGCACATGATCCGGATGAAGGGGCGGCCGTTCTCGTCCTTCTCCTCGTAGACGTTCTCCCCCTCCCGGGCGATGTGTACTTCCAGCTTCCCCTTGGTGGTCATGGCGTAGATGTAGCCGGTCGTCCCCACGTTGACCCGTTTCAGGGCCTTGCGGGCCTCCTCCTTGGCGGTCCGGAGGTCGACCTTGCCGCTCTTGTACTGGCGGTGCTGGGCCTCCACCATGTTGTAGGCAAGGGTGGTGAGGGTGGCAAGCTCCAGGTTGGTGCTCCGCTGCTTGTCCTGCTTGTAGACCTGGAACTGCTGGTAGTGGGAATTGAGGAGGTCGATGGTGAAACTGGCCATGTGGGCCAGGTCGTCCTTGCTGGTCTGGGTGATCCCCCGGTAGGCCTGTTCGGTGGAAATGTAGCTGATGACCCCCCCGACAAGAACAATCGGAACCGTCACGAGGGGGAGCACGAGCACCAGCATCTTCCAGCGCAGCTTCAGGTTGTTCATGAAGGCGAAAAAATAGCGGCGCACGGGATCCCCTGTCCTGAAAGCTAGCGAACTCAAAGGACATAGTATGTATACACCATAAAAAAATCCAGCATTATTTGCAGATTTGCAAAAACGCTGCAGGAAAATCTGAGAGGGGAGGGGATGAATCCATGGGGAGGGAACAGCAGGGGGATTTTCAGCGGACTTTCAGGGTCTCCTCCACCGCCGCCGGCAGCAGCGGGTGGGCGAAGTAGAACCCCTGCACCTCGTCGCACCCCCGCTCCTTGAGTAGCTCCAGCTCATCCTCATGTTCGACCCCCTCGGCCAGGACCCGCAGCCCCAGACTGTGGGCCATGGCAATGACAGCCTCGACAATGGCCCGGTCGTCCAGATCCTTGACGATGTCCCGGACAAAGGAGCGGTCGATTTTGAGGCGGTCGATGGGAAAGTGCTTGAGATAGCTGAGAGAGGAATAGCCGGTGCCGAAATCGTCGATGGCCAGGTGTATCCCCCGGACCTTCAGGTCGATGAGGGTCATGATGGATTCCTGGGCTCCGGCCATGAGGGAGCTTTCGGTCAGTTCCAGTTCCAGGAGCTCCGGATCGAGCTCCGTTTCCTCCAGGACCCGGTCGACCATATCGATGAACCCCGGCTGGTTGAACTGGTGCCCCGACACGTTGACCGCCACCCGCACCGGCGGAAGCCCCGGCTGCTGCCACTGCCGGCACTGGAGACAGGCGGTCCGCAGGACCCACTCGCCGAGCCGCCGGATGAGTCCGGTCTCCTCCGCCACCGGAATGAAACGATTCGGGCAGATAAGCCCATCTTCTGGATGCTGCCAGCGTACCAGGGCCTCGAAACTGAAGATCCTTCCGCTGCGTAGCTCTATTTGTGGCTGGTACTCCAAGAAGAACTCGTCGTTGGCGAGGGCACGGTGGAGGCTCCCCTCAAGGTGGCGGCGCTCCCGGGCCTCGCGGTTCAGCTCCTCGGAGAAGAAGCTGAAGGCGTTTCGCCCCTGCTCCTTGGCCGCGTACAGAGCCATGTCGGCGTGGGTCAGGAGGGTGTCGCCGTCATCGCCGTCGCCTGGGGAGAGGGCAATGCCGATACTCGTCGAGATGAACAGCTCCTTGTCGTCGATCTCGAAGGGGGTGTTGAGCAATTCGAGGATGGAATGGGCGAGGCTCCCGACGCTCCTCTTGTCGCGGAGGCCGGTAACCAGAAACACGAACTCGTCGCCGCCGAGCCGCGCAAGAAACTCGGTGGAACGAAGATTGCCGCCAAGCCGGTCGGCAACAGCCAACAGGAGCTGGTCGCCGTAGGCATGCCCCAGTGTGTCGTTGATGTCCTTGAACCGGTCCAGATCGAGGAAGAGAAGGGCGATCATGCCGCCGTCGGTACGGCTCCGCTGAATGGCCTGGGTGAGCTTATCCTGAAAGAGGCTGCGGTTGGGAAGCCGGGTAAGGGGGTCGTAGAAAGCCAGCCGGCGGATCTCCTCCTCGGACCGCTTCCGCTCGCTGATGTCGTGGGCGATGCAGACAATCCCCACCACCTCGCCGGTGGGGCTCCTCATGACCGCTCCGGAAACGGAAACCGGGATGGCGGCACCATCCCTGGCGAGATAGATGAGTTCCCGTTCCGGCACCTGCCCCCGCTCGGCCATTTCACGCAGGAGTTCTCTTTCCTCCGCACCGCCGGCGACAATCTGGCCGAAGGGACTCCCCAGGAGTTCTTTTTCGCCGTACCCCAGAAGGGTACAGAGGGCCGGATTGACGCTGATGATCGTCCAGTCGGTGGAGAGGATGACGAGGGAATCGGCCATGGACTGGATCACGTTATCGAGGAAGTTCTTCGCCGTGACGATCTCGTTCTTGGTGAACTGCAACTCCCCTGTCATCCGGTTGAAGGCGGCGGCGAGGGTGCCGATCTCGTTACGGGCCGTCACCTCTATCCGCGTATCGAGAAGCCCCTGCCCCACCTGTTCGACGCCGTCGTGGAGAAGCGCTATGGGGCGGGAAATGGAAGCGGCGATGAGGGACCCGCCGCCGATGGCGAGGATGAGAGCAACCAGCGATGCCCCGGCAATGGTGAACTGCGCCGTTCTGATCGCTTGCCGCACCTCGGCCTTGGCGGCGTCGAGTTCCTCGCTCTTGTGGGCAAAGGCCTGACTGACCGCCGCGAAGAAGACCCTCTCCTCCCCTTGGGACCGCTCACGAATGCTGCGAAGCTTCGCCACCGGGGCTTCCGACAGGACCAACCGCAGATGCGCCCTGCTCGTCTCGAGAAGCCTTCGTCCGGCTCGATCCACGTCGGCCACCAGAGAGCGTTCTTCGGGGTCGAGGGAAGAACTCAGCGACTGCAGCCGTGCGAGGGCATCCTCGAGAGTCTCGATTCCTGACGAGGCCAACACAATCGAGTCCCCTCGCCGCGCGGCATCGCCCCTCTGTCTCACGATAAGGGCATGCTCGGCGGATGAGGAAACGATGCGAAGCCCGGCAAAGCGGAGGTCCTCCAGCGTCCTGAGGACAGGGAAAACCTCCTCGGCAACCCGGTCGAACTCACCGCTGATTTTTGTAATGGCACGGCCGCCGAAGTATCCCACCAGCGCGGTGAGCAGGGCGAAAATGAAGCAACCCGCCGTCAACGTGGTCCGTATCCGCATGTTGTCCAACTATCCTTTCCTTGGCCGGTGCGTATCCATGGGGACAAACAGCTCCTCCCGAACTTCACCTATACTATTATATCGGCAAAGAATCGAAACTTTTTACTCTGAAACCGGAAAAGTTTCCTGCACGAAATTTCGGTTCGCCTTGTGGGCCTGGCCATGACGCAAAACGCCCCGGAAACCTCCGGGAAAATACCGGGGATTCCGGGGCGCAAACCGTAAAGCGTTAAAACAATCAGCCGTTGATGAGCCGGTCCAGCTCGGCGATGAGGTCGTCGGCCTCCTCAAGCCCCACCGAAAGACGCACGAGCGTGTCGCCGATGCCGCGAGCGGCTCGCTCCTCGGGAGGCATGGCCGCGTGTGACATCTTGGCCGGATAGGAGATAATGCTCTCCACCCCGCCGAGGCTCACGGCGAAGGCGGCCAGCTTCATCCCCTCCAGGAGCCGGCGGGTAACCTCCAGGGAGTCGAGGGCAAAGGAGAGGACCGCGCCCGGACCCGAGCTCTGGCGACCATGGATTGCGTGGCCGGGATGGCTCGAAAGGCCGGGGTACAGCACCTGGGTAACCCGCTTCTCCCCCGCCAGCCACGAGGCGATGCGGGCCGCGCTCCGCTGGCTCTCCTCCATCCGCACCCGCAGGGTCTTGAGTCCCCGGAGCACGAGCCACGAATCCTGGGGGCCGAGGATGGCGCCGAAGGCATTCTGGATGAAGCGAATCCGCTTCCCCAACTCCGGGTCCTTCACCACGGCAAAGCCGCAGATGACGTCGCTGTGGCCGTTCAGGAACTTGGTCCCACTGTGGAGGACGATGTCGCACCCCAGCTCCAAGGGCCTCTGGAGGTAGGGAGTCATGAAGGTGTTGTCCACCAGCGTTATGGCGCCCCGCTCCCGGGCGATGCGGGCCGCGCCTTCCAGGTCGGTGATCTTGAGGAGCGGGTTCGACGGGGACTCCAGGAAGAGCCCCTTGGTCTCGGGCCGGAACGCAGCGGCGATGGCGTCCAGATCGGTGGCATCCACAAAGGTGGACGTAATGCCGAGGCGGCTGAAGAGCTGGGTCAAGACCCGGAACGTCCCTCCATACACATCCTCGCAGACCACCAGGTGATCCCCCGGCGAAAAGAGAAGCAGCACCGACGAGATGGCCGCCATCCCCGAGGCGTAGGCAAACCCGCGGGTTCCTCCCTCCAGTTGGGCGATGGTCTCCTCCAAGGCCTCCCGGGTGGGGTTGTCGGAGCGGGCATAGTCATACTTGCCGAAGTGGTCCACCGACTCCTGACGAAAGGTGGAGGTCTGGTAGATGGGGATGGAAACCGCCCCGGTGGTCGGGTTGATCGTGTGGCCGGTATGGATGATGCGGGTGCCGAATTTCATGAGATTCTCCTTTGGTTATCCTTCAAAAGCCTGGGCCAGGTCGTTGATCAGGTCGTCCACATCCTCGATCCCCACGGAGAGGCGCAGGAGTACGTCGTTGATCCCAAGCCGCCGGCGCAACTCGGGCGGAATATCGGCATGGGTCTGGACCTGGGGGAAGGTAATGAGGGTTTCCACCCCGCCGAGGCTCTCGGCGAAGGATATCACCTTCGTCCTGAGAAGCAAACGCTCCACGAGCGCATGCTCGTCCACCTCGAAGGCGATCATGGCACCGAAGCCCCGGGACTGGCGGGCGAGCAAGTCATGGCCGGGGTGGTCGGCAAGGCCGGGGTAGTAAACCTTCCGCACCCGCGGATGGGCCGCGAGCCATTGGGCAATCCGGGCCGCGTTCTCCTGCTGCCGGTCGAGGCGCACCGAGAGGGTCTTCATCCCTCGAATGGTAAGCCAGGAATCTTGGGGACCCAGGACCCCACCCACCGAGTTTTGGAGGAAGTAGACCCGCTCGGCCAACTGCGGGTCCTTCACCGCCACGAGGCCGGAGACCGTGTCGTTGTGGCCGGCCAGGTACTTGGTGGCGCTGTAGACGGTGATGTCGGCCCCATGGTCGAAGGGGCGCAAGAGATAGGGGGTGAGGAAGGTGTTGTCCACAATGTGGAGAAGCCCCCGCTCCCGGCAGAGGGCCGACAGGGCAGCGATGTCTGCCACCTTGAGGAGCGGATTGGTGAGGGACTCCACGAAGAGGGCCTTGGTTTCGGGACGGATGGCTTGGCGCACCGCCTCCACATCGCTCGTGTCCACGTAGGTGAAGGAGAGCTCGTACTGGGTGAAGATCTGGTCGAAGAGGCGACAGGTGCCGCCGTAGAGATCCTCGGTCACCACTAGGTGGTCACCCTTTTTGAAGAGCAGAAGGAGGTTGGCGATGGCGGCCATCCCCGAGGCGTAGGCGAAGCCCCTGGCGCCCCCCTCAAGGCGGGCGATCCCCTCCTCCAGGGCCTGCCGGGTGGGGTTGCCGGAGCGGGTATAGTCGTAGCCGGTGCTCTGGCCGAGCCCCGGGTGCCGGAAGGTGGCCGTCTGGTAGATGGGGACCGTCACCGCGCCAGTGCGGGTGTCCCACTCAAGTCCGATCTGTGCTGTCTGGGTTGCGATATTCATGATTGTTTTGCCTCCTGAATGAAAAAATCCCCTCCCGGGGTGCGGAAGAGGATTTTTCGCCGTAGCGGCGGCAACGCTCTTCCTTATCTCCCGGAACGTTGCCGTCCCGCAGGATTTGGCACCTTCCCCTTGCGGGGGGTTGCCGCGACGTCATAGGGCCAGTCCCTCGGTCGCTCGTGATAAGAAATGAACCTATTCAGTTGTTAGCAGACTCTATTGTTAAGCTATTTACTAAAGATACCTGAGAGAAACTCTAGCAAAGGAGTCATATATCGTCAACCTATTTTTTTACATCGCCTTACCCGACAATACCGCCAGCATCTCGTCGTGGATGAGGCCGTTGGAGGCCAGGATACAGTGGTCGTCGACGGAAAACGGTTCGCCGGCGTGATTCGTGACCCGCCCCCCCGCCTCGGTGACCAGGAGCTGGCCGGCAGCCACATCCCACGGCTTCAGCTTCAGCTCCCAGTAACCGTCAAGACGGCCGGCTGCCACGTAAGCCAGATCGAGGGCCGCGGCCCCGGCCCGGCGCACGGCCCGGGCGGCAAACTGGAAGCTGAAGAAGTTGGCGAAGTTGTTCTCGTTGTCGCGGGTCCGGTCGTAGGGGAAGCCGGTGGCCAGGAGGCACTGCTTGAGGGGCTGACGGGGCGAAACACGGATGGGCCTGCCGTTCACGAAGGCCCCCTCCCCTTTCACGGCGGTGAAGAGTTCGTCCATGACCGGGTGGTAGATGACACCGAGCCTCACCTCGCCGTCGATCTCCAGGGCGATGGAGACGCAAAACCAGGGAAAACCGTGGGCGTAGTTGGTAGTGCCGTCAAGGGGGTCCACAATCCAGCGGTGGCGGGACATCCCCGCATCCCTGGTCCCCTCCTCGGCCAGGATGCCGTGGCCGGGATGGGCGCCGCGGATGGTGGCGACGATCAGGTCCTCGCACGCCCGGTCCACCTCGGTGACCAAATCAGTCTCCCCCTTGAAGCGGATCTCGTGCTCCTCCCAGAGTCGCTCCCGCTGGATGGCGCCGGCGCTGCGGGCGGCCCGGACCGCCGTCTCCAGAAATGCCTTCATCATGATTCCTCCGTGGCTTTGTGTTTGCCCGTAAGAATAACACGGAGCAACGGAGCACACGGAGGAAAAACCTATAGTGATTATTCCGCAACGGGGAATGTCAAGGTGAAGGTGGTCCCCTCACCCACAACGCTCGCCACGGCGATGGTGCCGCCGATGCTCTCCATAAGCTTGCGAGTGATGAAGAGGCCGAGGCCGGTCCCCTCACCCGGCTCCTTGGTGGTGAAGAAGGGGGTGAAGATCCGTTCCAGGGCGTCAGGGGGGATGCCGGGCCCGGTGTCGGCCACCTGCACCGTCACAGCCGCTTCACTCTCCTGGACCGAGCGAAGGAAAAGCGTTCCCCCTTCACCCATGGCCTGAAGGGCGTTCATGACCAGGTTGATGATGACCTGTTTCACCCGGTTGCCGTCGGCCGCGATGAAGGAGAGCCGGTAGTCCATGTCCTCGACGATGCCGATGGACCGCTTCCCCGCCTCGAAGCGAAGGAACGTCATGACCTCGCCGATGACCTGGTTCACGTCCGCCTCGGCCCTGCCTGTTCCTTCCTGGCGGGCAAAGGAGAGGACCCCTTTGGTCAACTCCGCCAGGCGGTGGGCCTCCTCGTTGACCCGCTCCACCATCTCGCGGACAAATTCGGGCAATTCTTCCTCCCTGAGAATCATCTGGGTGGCCGAGACGATGACCGACAGGGGGGTGTTCAGCTCGTGAACCACTCCAGCCGTCATTCTTCCCAACTCCGCCATCTTCTCGTTGAAGGCAAGCAGCTCCAGGAATTCCCCTTCCGCGTTGCCGTTGTCGGAGAGATATTTTGCCAGTGCATCCGCCATGGGTCCTCTGGTCCAGACCGGTTGAATAGGGTGCCACGTTTCTGTAGGCACGAGGCATGCCATAAATTTAAAACGATTTATCAGGTAGTTACAACACTGCTTCACCGGTCAGGGGAATAACTGCACAGCATTTAGGCAACAAATCGCCCACAATTGAGGCACAAAGAAAGCCGCCCCCCTGGAGGGGCGGCTTCGGGTAATGTGAAGGACGCGGATCAGTTGTAAGCGGATTCGGAATGCTGGGTCTGGTCGAGCCCCATGATCTCGTCTTCCTTTTCCACGCGAAGCCCGATGGTCTTGTGGAGGACAAAGGCAATGACAAGAGTGACGATGAAGGCATAGGCGCCGGCGGCTACGACCGCGATCACCTGGGTGATGAACTGGGAGACGTTGCCGGAGAGGAGCCCCGTGGCCCCCACGGTGGCGAAGATACCGGTGGTGAGGGCGCCGAAGGTCCCTCCCACGCCGTGGACACCGAAGGCGTCGAGTGAGTCGTCATACTTCATCTTGGCCTTCAGCAGCACGCCGCCGTAGCAGACCACGCCCGCGGCAAGCCCCATGAGGATGGCAGCGCCGGGCTGCACGAAACCGGCGGCGGGGGTGATGACGACCAGGCCGGCAACGACACCGGAACCGAAACCGAGGGCGGAAGGCTTACCGGCGTGGATCCATTCCGCGATCATCCAGGAAAGGCCGCCGGCGGCCGGCGCGATGGTGGTGGTGGCAAAGGCGAGGCCAGCCAGCCCCCCTGCCGCATCGGAGCAGTTCGGCCCGACGATGGCGGAACCGGCGTTGAAACCGAACCAGCCGAACCAGAGCATGCCGACGCCGAGCATGGTCAGCGGCAGGCTGTGGGGGGCCATCCGCTCATGGGGAAATCCGTGCCGCTTGCCGAGGAAGATGAGAAACGCCAGGGCCGAAATACCGGAGGAGAGGTGCACGACAGTGCCGCCGGCGAAATCGAGGGCACCCTTCTTGAAGAGCCAGCCATCGGACATCCAGACCCAGTGGGCCAGGGGGTCGTACACCAGGGTGGTCCAGAGGAGCACGAAGACGCAGTAGGCGGAGAACTTCACCCGCTCGGCCAGGGCGCCGGAGATGAGGGCAACGGTGATCATGGCGAACATGCACTGGTACATGGCGAAAACATACTCGGGGATGGCGCCCGGCGCGGTCGGCACGTTCTGGAAGAGGGCGTAGACCGGGTTGCCGTCCTTGAAGCTGATGAGACCGTTCAGGAGCGCCTTGCTGAGGTTGCCGATGAGGCCGCCACCTATATCGGGGCCAAAGGAGAGCGAGTAGCCGAGCACGGCCCACTGGACCCCGACGATCCCCATGGCGACGAAGGAGTGCATGATCGTCGAGAGGACGTTCTTGCCCCGGACCATGCCGCCGTAGAAGAAGGCAAGACCCGGAATCATGAAGAGGACCATGGCGGCGGAGACGAGCATCCAGGCGGTGTCGCCGGTATTGAGGACCGGATCGACGTTTTTCGGTGCGGCAGGGGCTGCCGGAGCAGCGGCGGAAACCGCGGCAACAGCGGGCGCCGGGGCAGCCTTCTGGGCCGATGACAGGGCAGCCTGCGCCGGGGCAGCGGGCTTCGCCTCCTCTGCAAGGAGGACGACCGGGAGCAAGAGCGCGACGGTTGCCAGCAACGTGACAAATGATAGTTTAAACTTCATTGGATACCTCCATGGACTAATCTTGATTTCCTGTCTCACCGTATCAGATGGCCTCAATACCCTTTTCGCCGGTCCTGATCCTCACCGCCTCGTCGAGGGAAAGGATGAAGATCTTGCCGTCGCCAATCCTGCCGGTTTTGGCGGCGGTTTCTATGGTTTCGACCACTTTGGCCACCACCTCATCGGCCACCGCAATTTCAATCTTAACCTTTGGAATGAAATCGACAACATACTCGGCGCCACGGTAAAGCTCGGTATGCCCCTTCTGGCGGCCGAATCCTTTCACTTCGCTTACGGTGATCCCCTCAACGCCGATTTCGGTGAGTGCGTCCTTTACCTCATCCAGCTTGAACGGTTTGATTATTGCCTCAATGAGCTTCATTGCTGACCTCCGAATGTCGTTTGTTTCCTTAGGGACACTTGCCCCGGGAGCCGCACGCCGCCGGCTAGGGGAAGTTGATGTCGAGCTGTGTGGTAACGGTATTCTTGCCGCCGGTGTAGGCGTTGTTGTAGATGTCATAGCCGACGATCAGCGAGACGTTCTTGGAGAAGGCCCATGACACGCCGAAGTTCAAGGCGCCCGCGCCGCTGTTGCCGCTCTGGTAGTCGACCGCCGCCCACAGCTTGTCGGAAATCTCACTCATGGTCCGGTCCCAGGAGAGGAGCACACCGTCATTGGCGGACTTTCCATTTTCGTCCACCAGCACCCTGCCGCTGCCGTGGTAGTACCCGGCAGAGATCCTCCCGATGACGGGAAGCGTCTTCGCGGCAAGGGCATAGGTGATGTTCTGGGTGGTTACCCCCACTTTCGTGCCGAAATTGTAGCCGCCAACAGCAAGGGCCGGCGAATAGGGAAACAGGGAATCCTCGGGAGTGCCGATCTTCGCGTTAAAGTAGAAGGGGCTGCTGTCGGTGGCTGAATTGGTGCCGGTCTCCATGTAATCGACCCCCACCTCCATCTGCAGTTTCTCGAAGGGGAGGACGCCGACCGTCACACCGGCATCATAGGTATTGGTGGTGACGCCGTTATGCTTGGAAGTCCGGGTATAGTTGTCGAGGCCCAGGTGAACCGTCTTGTACGCCTGGACATCGGTGGAAGGAATCCAGATCTGGGTGGAGGGGGTTGCCAGTGCGGCGCCGCAGGTGGCGGCCACCAGTGCCAGTGCCAGGGAAAAAGTCTTCAGTGTCTTGTTCATGTCCGTACTCCTTTGTATGTTTTATTTTATTGCATCTGCACTGAATCGGGGTCCCGCACACGCCTCCTTTCGTCACATCGAATAAAAATAAGGCGCCTCCGCTCCGTAGCGGAAGGCGCCTTTGCCTTGTCGATCCAAGTTGTTTGTCGATTGTTCTTCAGGGCTGGCGGCACAACCTTTGTGCTTCCGGCTTCTGGCAACGAATTAGCACAAGGCATGCCACTATGCTTCATTAAATTCCAGCCCCGTAATTACGGGAAGTTAGTGAACCGCGGATCGAAATGCTAAAAAAATGAAGGGGACGAACCGCACACGCCCCTCCTCGTCTTGCTCATTTTATAAGCATTTTCCATTTCACGAATATGCATCCACTTCATGCCGCCCTGAGGGCGCACCGCTCCGAGGCATGGAGGGCGCGGAGCTCCCCGTCGGAAAGGGGGCGCTTCAGCCGCTGGGCTAGGTCCCGCACCTCATCCATCAGCCCCCCTGCCTCCTGCCGGGAGAGCTCGATCCCCATCTGCCGGAAGCGCTCCACAAGGCCGCTGCTCCCCGAATGCTTCCCCACTACGATGTGACGGCGAAGCCCCACCTCGGCCGGATCGAACCCTTCGTAGTTGCGGGAATCCTTGATGACCCCGTCGGCATGGAGCCCCGATTCATGGGAGAAGACCCGCTCCCCCACCACCGCCTTCCAGGGAGGTACCGGTCGCTGGGAGGCCCTTCCCACGAAGCGGGAGATCTCGTGGAAACGGTGGGTGTCGATCCCCGGGTCGATGCCGCAGGCGAGCTTGAGCCCCATCACCACCTCTTCCAGAGCAGCGTTGCCTGCCCGCTCCCCGAGGCCGTTCACCGTGGTGTTCACAAAACGGGCACCAGCCTTGATGCCGGCGAGAGCGTTGGCCGTGGCCATCCCCAGGTCGTTGTGGGTGTGGACCTCGATGTCGAGGCCGGGGACGGCGGTCCGCAGGGCCTTCACCTTCTCGTACATGGTGAACGGGTCGAGGATGCCGAGGGTGTCGCAGAAGCGGAAACGGTCCCCCCCCATCGACAGGGTTATCTCCATGAGCTTCGCCAGGAACGAAAGGTCTGCCCGACTCGCGTCCTCCCCGCCGACTGAGACGTAGAGGCCATGCTCCTTGGCGAAGCCCAGAGCCCGCTTCAGCTGCTCCATGACGCCGGAACGGCTCGTGCGGAGCTTGTGGGCAATCATCTGGTCCGAAACCGAGAGGGAGATGTCCACCGCAGCAATGCCGCAGGCAAGGGATGCCTCGATGTCGGAGATGACGGCCCGGTTCCAGGTGATGAGCCGGGCGTTCAGCCCCAGGTCCACCAGGGCACGGATCGCGTCCCGCTCCTCCTCCCCCATGGCGGGGATGCCGCACTCCAGCTCCTGCACCCCGATCCCGTCCAGCATCCGGGCGATGGCCAGCTTCTCCTTCCTGCTGAAGACGACCCCGGCGGTCTGCTCGCCGTCCCGCAGGGTGGTGTCGTCGATGATGACAGGGCTCGTGGTCGCGTTTTCCATGGCTGGCTCCTTTCAGTAAAAAATAGAGCCCCGGATCTGATGTTCCGGGGCTCCATTGCCGACCGCTCTCGAATTGTCATTTATTATCAAGCACAAGATGTGCCACAGCTTCCGCCCCGGCCGGGCTGCTCGCGGAGCCGGTGGCCGGAACAATGCTGATTAATTTTGTGGCAGATGCTCCAGAAGGATCAGACGAGGCCGGCGATGCGGATAAAATTGACGAGGATTCTGCGGGAGGCGTCCTGAAAGTCCGGCTCCGCTGCCGCGAACTCCTCAACGAAGCGGTCGGCAAGGGGCGCCGTCTCGTCACTCCATCGTGCCCACGCGGCTACGATCTCCCTCGTCACCTCCGGGTGAAACTGGAGCCCCCAGGCCCGTGCCCCCATGCGGAACGCCTGGTGCGGACAGGCGGGGGACGAGGCGAGGAGTGCCCCTCCATCAGGGATAGCAAAGGTGTCGTTATGCCACTGGAAGGTACGGAAAGAGGAAGAAATACCGGCAAACAGGGGGTCGCTCCCACCGTCGGGGGTCAGGGTGACGGTGAGGGTTCCCTTCTCGCCGTTGGCCCCTGTGGTCACCGGCGCCCCGAGGACATGGGCCAGGAGCTGGCCGCCAAGGCAAATGCCGAGATAGGGGATGCCTGCCGCCACCGTCTTGGCGATGAATCCTTTGACGGCTCTGAGAAAGGGATGTTTGGCCGTGTCGTGAACGCCCATGGCCCCGCCAAGCACCAGGACGGCGGCCGCCTCTTCCGCTGGCGGAAGTTCCTCCCCAGCAAAGGGGCACAGCAGCCGGAAAGACACCCCCATCTCCTCCAGGTAGTGGGCGTAGGCCCCAGCCGGAACCTCGGGATCATTCTGCACGATCAGGAACATTGCAATCCTCCGTTTGCATCGGGTTTGGGCAGAAAGGGGTCGCTGCGCCCCCCTTTGAACCTGTGATGCACGGAGCAGGCCGGAATCGATCCGCGCCGATCGCTGACAGAAGGAGCCCTATCCCTCCGGGCGCTCCCGTCTCCCCTCCCCCTTCAGGTGGACGTACCAGTAGGCAGAGGCCACGAATACCACGCCGCCAAGGATGTTGCCGATGGTCACGGGAAGGAGGTTCGCCATGAAGAAGTTCCCCCAGGTGAGCCCTGGCTCGTTCCTCCCCAGCTCCCCGGACAGAAGGAGCCCCGTGGGGATGAAGTACATGTTGGCCACCGAGTGCTCGAAGCCACTCGCCACAAAGGCCATGATCGGCCCATAGCAGGCCAGGAACTTGCCGGCCACGTCCCGGGCCGCCGTGGCCATGAAAACGGCAAGGCAGACGAGCCAGTTGCAGAGAATCCCCCGGACGAGGGCCACGCCGAAGGGGAGCTGACACTTGACCACAGCGATCCGCAGGGAGTGGTCGACCATGTTCCCCGACGACCAGAGCCGCGACTCGAACATGAGCCACGCAATGAAGAGGGATCCCACCAGGTTGCCGAGAATCACGATCAGCCAGTTTTCCAGCACCTTCCCCCAGCTGATCTCCCCCTGGAGGGCCGAGCCGGATAGGAGGGTGTTGCCGGTGAAGAGCTCGGCCCCGCAGACCACCACGAGCATGAGACCGAGAGAGAAGACGCTCCCGCTCAGAAGCCGCGCTATCCCCTGCCCCACGAAGCCGGCGGCGTCCTGGGTCACCACCGTGGCCAGCTCGGCGCCGAAGGCGATGTAGACCCCGGACAGGAAACTCAGGACGACCGTCCGCAAGCGCGACTGGGTCAGGACCCGCCGGCCGTTTTCCACGATGGCCCGGATTGTTTCGGCCGGGGTCAGGAAGCGCTTTTCCATGGGAGAATCTCCTGGCACGGCGTTCGGTCATCTGCCGAAAAGCCGGTATTTTCCGCACCGTGGGTGCGCGGGGTGAGTGGGTTATACACTGAGCCGGACTTCGGAGCAAGACTCCAGCGCAGTGCTGCAGACAAAAAAAGACCCACGTCAGCGCGGGTCTTTTTTTCCGGAATATGATGGGGGGTGTTTATGCCCGGATCATCACCAGGAGCATCTTGAAGCGGGTCACCGCCCGCAGGGCGTGGGGGTGGTTGGCGGGCATGATGATGAACTGCCCCGCCGTCACCCGGTGATCGGTGCCGTCGATGGTGATGTCCGCCTCGCCGTCGACGATCTCCACGAAGGCGTCGTAGGGGGCCGTGTGCTCGCTCAGCCCCTGTCCCTCTCCGAAGGCGAAGAGGGTGATGGTGCCGACGTTCTTGTCATTGAGGGTCCGGCTCACCACGGAGCCCTCCTGGTAAGCGATCAGTTCCTTCAGGTCAATGGCGCGTCCCACCAGGGTTTCGGTTGTTTCGCTCATGATTTCCTCCTCAATGGTGAAATGGTCTTCCTCTGCAATAACAGTACACCATTCCGGGGCAGGGGGATTTGATCCCCGTCAAAAAACTTTTTCTTCCTAATTTTGAGCTAAGTTTCCCCTGCTATCGTCCTAACCATACAGCACGAACTGCTGACACCAAAAGGGAGGAAACACCCATGAAACGAGCACTGAAGGCAGGATTAGCGCTTGTCGCCATCGCCACCATCGGGACTGTAACAGCAAATGCTTCCAAAGTACCGGAGAATGATGCGCTCATCATCCGTCACGCAGAAACCTCACTTATCCAGGCGGTAAGGGCAGCGGAACAGCAGACCAATGGAAAGGCAACGCGGGCCGAGTTGGAGCAAGGAAAAAAGGGGTGGTTCTACGAAGTTGAAGTCGTTGCCAACGGCACCACCTATGATGTCGCCGTTGATGCGGCCAAGGGGATCGTTCTGGCCTCTACCGTCGATAAAGCCGACAACACCAACGATCAGGACAAGGAAGATTGATCCCGACAGAAACCATCATCCGGGGTAAACAATCTCCCCGGACAGGTAAACGACAATGGAAGTACTGAATCATAGGCTATTTATGCTTCTTAACGCTCCAGCCCATCCCAGCGAACTCATGCTGTTACTGGCCCGCGGTGCGGCCGAGGATCTCATCCTGCTGGTGCCGTTACTTCTGGTGTACGGCTGGCTGTGGGGAAACGAGCAGCGACGCATCGTTATGCTGGAAGCAACGGCAACCGGCTCGCTGGGCCTGCTGGCCAACCAGGTCATCGCCTTTTTCTGGCTGCATCCACGCCCGTTCATGGTCGCCATGGGGCACACATTCTTGCATCATGCGGCGGACTCTTCCTTTCCCAGTGACCACCTGACCCTCATCTGGGGTGTCTCATGCTCGCTCATGATGCGGAAGCGCTTTCGACGGGCGGGTATTGCACTGGCTGTAGCGGGAGTGCCGGTGGCCTGGGCGCGGATCTACCTAGGAGTCCATTTCCCGTTTGATATGGCAGGAGCTGCCTTGGTGGCTCTTATGAGCGCCTGGCTGGTGTTCCGCAGTGAGCGTCTGCTCATTGCTGTCTGTTACCGCCCGATGCTCGCAGCTTACCACCTGATTGCAAAACCACTGATTCAGGGAGGCTGGGTCGATGAATAAGCCATCCATTAATACCGAGAGGGAGATTTCTGACATGAATACACCATCCGAGCGGACAACCAGGCAACTCCTGAACAAAGTGCCGGAAGTCACCATCACCTTCTGGCTCCTCAAGATCGCCGCAACAACCCTCGGCGAAACGGGGGGCGACGCCGTATCCATGTCCATGAACCTGGGGTATCTAGTCGGCACGGGGATCTTCGCGGCGATCTTTGCCATAGCCGTCACCGCCCAGGTTCGCGCCGGACGCTTCCACCCCCTCCTGTACTGGAGCACCATCATAGCCACGACAACGGTGGGAACCACCCTGGCCGACTTTGCCGACCGCTCCCTGGGCATCGGCTATGCCGGCGGGGCATCGATTCTCTTCACCCTGCTCATGGGATCCCTCTTCGTCTGGCATCGAAGCCTCGGTTCCGTCTCCGTCGACACGGTCCGAACCAGGAAGGCGGAGGTGTTCTACTGGGTAACCATCATGTTTTCCCAAACCCTCGGCACCGCCCTGGGAGACTGGACGGCGGATACGGCCGGCCTCGGCTACACAGGGGGGGCGATGATTTTCACCATCCTGCTGGCAGGGGTTGTGGCGGCGTACTACCGGACCCGCATATCCCGCACAGCCCTTTTCTGGACGGCGTTCATCCTGACCCGCCCCCTTGGAGCGGTGGTCGGCGACCTGCTCGACAAACCGGTCAACGCCGGGGGATTCGGATTGAGCCGCTACACGGCATCGACGGTTCTTTTCAGCTTCATCCTCCTGGGGCTGTATGCCTTTCCCCATCGAGCCGCGGAGAAAAGCCACTGAGCCGGGGCGGGGATATTTCCCTGGTGACATCCGCCCGGCCTGGGGTATGGTATAGCTGACGGCATTGACACTGGCTGCACGCGGATAACGGCGGGCTAGCGGCTGTGCCCGCCAAGCCGTCCCCCCGGAGAGATGATGCGGATTTTGCTGATTGAAGATGACAGGATGATCGGCGAGGCGGTCGAACAGGCACTGAAGGATGCCGCCTATGCCGTGGACTGGGTCCGCGACGGTATCGCCGCCTCCGATGCCGTTGAGACCGGTGAGTATCAACTGGTTATCCTCGATCTGGGTCTTCCCGGAAGGGACGGCCTGGAGGTGCTGCGGCGGATGCGCGGGGCGGGAAACTCTGCACCCGTCCTCATCGTCACCGCCCGTGACGCCCTTGACGAGCGGATTCGCGGTCTCGACCTGGGTGCCGACGACTATCTTCTCAAACCATTCGCGGTGGGAGAACTGCTGGCAAGGATACGTGCCGTCACCCGCCGCCAGGCGAGGAGCGCCGTCCCCCTCCTCAGCAACGGAGTCCTGGCCCTCGACCCGGCCACCAAGGAAGCCGTCTGCGGCGACCGGCGCTGCCGCCTCACCAGCCGGGAGTTTTCACTGCTGCAGGCCCTGCTCTTGCGCCCCGGCGCGATCCTCTCCCGCGATGACCTGGAGACCCGCATCTACGGCTGGAATGAGGAAGTGGAGAGCAACGCCGTCGAATTTCTTATCCATGCGGTACGCAAGAAACTGGGGAGCGACGCAATCAAAAATGTCCGGGGGATGGGATGGATGGTGGATCGCAACCAGTGAACGGCTCCCTGCGTCGCCGCCTGTGGCGCTGGATAGCCGGGGTAACTCTTGCAAGCGGCCTGGCGGCAGGGCTCTGTTCATACCTGATATCATTCCGGGAGGCCCAGGAACTTCAGGACGATCAACTCCGCCAGATGGCCCTCCTGATGGAACGCCACCCGGAAACCGCCGATGGCTGGATGAGCCCCCTGGGAAGTGTGGACGGCAATGATCGCGATGCGCGAACTGTCGTCTGCCCCCTGGGGGTCGCCCCCAAAAACCCGAAACTCCCGCTCCTCCCCGGAACCTTGCCTGAGGGATTCCAGACGCGGGTCCACCATGGAACGGCCTGGCGCCTCTATGTCTTTACCCTTCCGTCCGGTGTCCGGCTCGCCACGGGGCAGATGACGGCGGTACGCAATGAGATCGCCCGGGACAGCGCCCTTCTCACCCTGATTCCAATACTGCTGCTGGTGCCGGCCCTCTCTCTTCTGGCAGCCTGGATCATAGGGCGCGCCCTGGCACCGGTAACACATCTTTCCCATCAACTGGACACACGGGATGACACCAACCTGACCCCCCTATCCGCCCATGGAGTCCCCTCGGAGATACGCCCCTTTGTCGCCGCCATCAATGGGCTCATGCAGCGTCTTTCCACGGCCCTTGAGCAGCAGCGCCGTTTCATTGCCGACGCCGCCCACGAACTGCGCTCTCCCCTGACGGCACTAATGGTACAGACGGACAACCTCGAACAAAGCATTTCGTCGCCCGAGGGGAAGCAACGGGTCATGCAACTGAAAGCCGGTCTTGAGCGGGCCGGGAAATTGCTGGAACAGCTCCTGAGTCTGGCGCGGCGCCAGGCTGGCGCCGCGCCCGCGACCGATGTCCCCTTCGACCGCCTGGTTCAGCAGGTTATCGAGGATTACGTGCCGTTCGCCGCAACAAAGGGGATTGACTTCGGCTGTGAGCGGTTTGAGGAGGTTACTCTGACCGCACCGGCAGAAGACCTGCTGGTGCTGGCACGTAACGCCGTTGACAATGCCCTGCGCTATACGCCGCCGGGAGGCAGGGTTGATGTCAATCTGTACCGCGACGGGGGGGAGGTGGTCTTTCAGGTGGAGGACACGGGGCCGGGAGTTCCCGCCGGCGAAGAGGAGCGGTTGTTTGAGCCATTTTATCGTGTGGTGGGGAACGATGAAACCGGCAGCGGTCTTGGACTGGCCATCATACGGAGCATTGCGGACCGCCTGGGGGGCACGGTGAGCCTGAACAACAGAAAGGGGACGAAAGGGGCGCTATTCCGCTACCGGCAACCCCTTACCCAACACAACCGGTGATGGCATCGTCCGGTGGCGTTGACCGTTATCCCCGGTACGCACGCAACTCACGCCTCGGGAAACTCGTCCAGCCCAATGAGAGTCTCCCGCAATTCGTACCGCGCAACGGCGAAGAGCTTCTCCAGGAGGCGCTCCGTGGGGGCCGGAGGATAGAGGGGAAACGAGAGCCGGTAGATGAGGTCCAGGTAGCCGTCGTTCTTGTTCTCCTCAAGGAAAAGGGAGCCGTACGGGTAGATGGGTGCGTAGATGAGCGCCTCCTCCATGACGGCGTCGTCGCTCCAGAAGGGAAGAATCATCTCCAGACAGAGGCAGAGCCCGAGCCCCGTGGGATCGTCGGCCACGAAGAGGAGCAGCTCGTCCTGGGGAGAGCCCCCATGTTCCAACACCTCGGGGCAGACCGTCGCGGCGGGGATCACCATGAGACGCCCGTGCTGGGGGTCGAGGCCATAGAGCCACCCCCTGCGCTCCAGATGGCGCTCGATCCGCTCGTAGGCCTTGACGTGCTGCGGGGCGATACCCGTGTAGAAATCCGCCCGAAGTTCATGGCGCTTCGCGATCAGCACCTCGAAGGGCATGCTGGCATCCTCGCCGGTTGCGGGACGGCTCCCCCGCAATTCGGGGTTGTTCACCACCAGCCGAAGTTGGGGCCGCTTCCGGTCGTCCTTGTCCTGCGTCATGACGTTGTGCACCCTTTCCTGTGTCGAGTCGCAAATCCCAGCTTGTTTCCGTGGGATTATACCCCGAAACGCCGCCGGTGCCTATCCCTGTCAAACCTTTCGGCTCTTGCGGGCACAAAAAAGGGAGCCTCCCGAAGGAAACTCCCCTTTTTCCTATCTATCCAGAGATGACCTACCGCGCCGGACGCATCGCCTCGGCCACCACCTCGGCAATGTCCCGAACCTTTGTCTGGCCGGCCTGCTTGTCCTTGAGGCCGTCCTCGAACATGGTCATGCAGTAGGGACAGGCGACGCAGATGGTGTCGGGATTCTTCGAAAGGGCCTCGGTGACCCGGTTCAGGTTGATCCGGGTGCCGGTCTGCTCCTCCATCCACATCCGGCCGCCGCCGGCGCCGCAACAGAACGACTCTTCCCGCGCCCGGTCGAACTCGGCCGGGGCCGCGCCGGTTACCTTCGTCACCACCTGCCGCGGTGCCTCGTACACATCGTTGTGGCGCCCCAGGTAGCAGGAGTCGTGGAGGATGATCTTCCCCAACTCGCTCACCTGGCGGTTCAGCTTCAGCCGCCCGGCGTCCAGCAGCTGCTGGATCAGCTCGGAATGGTGGATCACCTCCAGCTCGATACCGTACTGGCGGTAGTCGTTCTTGAGGGTAGTGAAACAGTGGGGGCACTGGGTGATGACCTTGGTCACCCCCCGCTCCCTGAAGAGCGCCACGTTTTCCCGGGCCATCCGGTCGAAGACGTATTCGTTCCCCAGCCGCCGGAGGCTGTCGCCGCAGCACTTCTCGTCCTTGCCGAGAATCCCCCAGGAGATGCCCGCCGCGTCAAGGATCGTTGCCACGTTCACCGTCACCTGTTTGCTCCGGGAGTCGAAGGAGCCGGCGCACCCCACATAGAAGAGGTACTCGGTCGCCCCCTTCTCGAAGGGCTTCACCTCCAGGAGCGAGGTCCACTTGGTCCGCTCGCCGGGGGCAATCCCCCAGGGGTTGGAGCGCTGCTCCATGTTCTCGAAGAGGTTCAGGAGCTCCTCGGGGAATTTCGCTTCCATCTCCACCAGGTGCCGCCGCATCTCCACCAGCTTGGGAAGGTGCTCGATGAAGACCGGGCAGGCCTCCATGCAGGCGCCGCAGGAGGTGCAGGACCAGATGGCCTCCTCGCAGACGCTCCCTTCCCCCTCCTCCCCGATGAGGGGGACCGTGGCCGCGCCGCCACGCTTGAGGAGCGGGCCGTTGGCCAGGAGGTTCAACCGGATGTCGTTGATCACCTGACGGGGGTTCAGGGGCTTGCCGGTGGCGCCGGCCGGACAGACGTTCTGGCAGCGTCCGCACTTGGTGCAGGCAAAGCTGTCAAAGAGGTCCTTCCACCCCAGCCGGTCCACCTGGCCTGCCCCGAAGATCCGCCCCTTCTCGAAGACTTCGGGCTCCTGGGTGTTGGGTTTCTCCTCCCGGCGGAGGAAGCAGTTGACAATGGCGGTGAAGACGTGCAGGTGCTTGGTGAAGGGGATCAGCACCGTGATGAAGGCGATGAGGGCCGCGGCGTGGAGCCACCAGTAGAAGTTGAAGGTGGCCTCGATGTGCTTGTCTGACAGCCCCGACAGGAGGTTCCCCAGGAAGGAGGCAACGGGCATGAAGGCGGCGGCCCGTTCCCGCCCCATGGCGATCTCGGCGGCGCTCACCCCGAAGAAGGCAATCATGTGGACGCCGATGAGACAGAGGATCAGGTACGACTCGAAGGTGCGCGCCTCGGGGTATGGCGGGAAGATGGTCCGCCGCACCAGGGCCAGGACGATGGCCACCAGGGTAAGGGCCGACATGACGTCGGAGAGAAAACGGATCGGAACATAGAAGAAATCGGGGAGCACCGCCAGCCGCGCGGCCGGGAAGATGCCGCTCGCCACGAATTCAGCATTGATGACGACCAGAACGATGAATGCCCAGAAGATGATCAGGTGGTTGAAGCCGAAGCCTTGCCGCAGGACCCGCTTCTGGACGAAGGCGTAGAGGAACATCTCCCGGAGCCCTTCGCCGATCCCCCGGAAGGAATAGCCGGGGCGCCCCAGGGTGACGAGGCCGAGCCTGCGGTAGAGGCTCCAGGCGAAGAAGGCAAGGGCCGCCAGAATGAGCGGAGTGAAAATGGCCGGATTTGGATGCATATACAGAAACCTCGTAGTAATGAGCGAGATAGTGAGATGGAGAGGGAGTAGGTTCTTAGATTGTCCCCGGTCCCTGATTCTTCAGTTCCCTGATGCACTGGGTGAGGGCCGGAACAATCTGGAAGAGGTCACCCACGATGCCGTAGGTGGCTACCTGGAAGATGGGAGCCTCCTTGTCCCGGTTGATGGCGATGACCACATCCGAATCCTGCATCCCCACGAGATGCTGGATGGCGCCGGAGATGCCGCAGGCGATGTAGATCTTGGGGCGCACCGTCTTGCCGGTCTGTCCCACCTGGCGGTCGTGGGGCATCCAGCCGGCGTCCACGGCGCTGCGCGAAGCGCCCACCACCCCTCCCAGTTCGTCGGCCAGTTCCTGGAGCATGGTAAAGTTCTCGGGCGCCATCATTCCTCGTCCGCCCGAGACGATGAACTCGGCGCCGGCAATGTCGACCCCCGCCTTCTTGTCCTTGATGATCTCCAGAACCTTGGTGAGGATGCTCGCCTCGTCGATCTCGAACCGCTCCTGGATGATCTCGCCGGTGGCATCTCCCGTTTTTTCCGGCATCTGCATCACGTGGGGACGCACCGTGGCCATCTGGGGACGGAACTTGTCGCACATGATGGTGGCCATGATGTTGCCGCCAAAAGCGGGCCGCGTCTGACGCAGGTTCCGCTTGTCGTCCACATCGAGGCCGGTGCAGTCGGCGGTAAGCCCCGTCTTGACCCGGGTGGCCACGGCGCCGGCCAGGTCACGCCCCATGCCGGTGGCACCCATGAGGATGATCTCCGGCTTGTACTTGGCGATGAGATAGCAGCAGGCGTCCAGGTAGGGCTCGGTGCGGTAGAAGTGGAACACTTTCTGGTCAAGGAGATAGGCTTTGGTGGCGCCGTAGGCGAAGGCCTCGTGGCAGAGATGCTCCACGTTCTCGCCGATGACCATGGCGCAGAGCTCGACACCCAGGCTCTTGGCCAGTTGGGCGCCGACCCCCATCAGTTCCCAGGAGACCTTGGCCGGCTCCCCCTCGGTCTGTTCCACGAAAACCCAGACTCCCCGGTAGGCGGCGAGCATCGTGGCCAGGGCCGCCTCTTCGGCGTCCTCCTCCTCGGCAGCGGCCACACCGCTGGCCTCCTGCTGCTTTGCCAGTTCCTGAAGGATCTGCAGTTCCTCGGGGGTGAAGAACATCTCCATGGCCTCGGCCGGGCAAACCTTCACGCATTTGAGGCAGCCGATGCACTTGTCGGAGAGGACGATCGGCTCCCCGGCCTCATTCATCTCGATGCAGTCCACGGGGCAGGCGCTCTGGCAGCGGGCGCCGCAAGCGATACATTTCCCCGGGATGAGCCGGGCCTTCCCCCGGGGCTTTTTCAGTTTCTTCGGTTCAGTCATGAATTTCCTCTGTGGGGGCGCTGCGTTGCCACGCCCAACGGATCGTATAAGACAGGGACGCGGCAAGCGGCGCCCTGCATTCCATAAATTTATACCGCCAGCAGGTCCTTCTCCAGCAACTGGTCGATGAGGAGGCGGGCCGTCCCTGTCGGGTCGACCAGGCCATCACCGATGATCTCACCCTTGTCCCGCTCGGGGGAGAAGATTCGGCTCACCCAGGTGGGCGACCCCTTGAGGCCAACGGTGTTCGCGTCCATCCGCAGCACCTCGTTGGTCCAGACCTTTACCTGGGCATCGGCGGCGGCAAGGCGCATGGGAACGGAGGGGTAGCGGGGGCGGTTCAGCTCCCGCACGGCGGTTATCATGACCGGCAGAGGAGCTTCAACAACCTCGTAGCGTCCTTCCAGCTTGCGCCGGACCTTGATCCGCCGGTTGACCGGGTCCAGGGCCTCGATGCGGTCCACGAGGGTCAGCTGGGTAAAGCCGAGGCGCACGGCAATGCCGGGGCCCACCTGGGCGGTGTCGCCGTCGATGGTCTGCTTGCCGCAGAAAACGATCCCCACCTCTTCCCCCGTCTCCTGGGCGATCCGCTTGATGGCAGAGGCGAGGACATTGCTCGTGGAGAGGGTGTCGGCGCCGCCGAAGCAGCGGTCGGAGCAGAGAATGGCATCATCGGCCCCCATGGAGAGGGCCTTGCGAAGAGCGGCCTCGGCGTTGGGTGGACCCATGGAGAGGGCCACGGCCCGGAAGCCGAAGCGGTCCTTGATCCGGAGGCTCTCCTCCAGGGCATGGGTGTCGTACGGGTTGACGATGAACGGGATCCCCTCGCGGACGAGGGTGTTGGTGGCAGGATCAATCTTTACCTGGGTAGTGTCCGGCACCTGTTTGATACAGGCAATGGCGAGCATGAAAATCCTCCCGCCCCGTGAAGGGCTCGAAAGTTAGAGACGGGGTCAACGGGTCATTGCCTCCATCTTCAGCAGCAGATAATAATATCAAAAAATCAAACTTGATTTCAAGAATAGTTTGCTTAAATTTTAGGCATATTTTTTATTGTGAATAAAAACTATATTCACCCCGCGCTCCCCAATGTGGCAAGGGCGAAAATCCTTTCCGGCTCATAGGCCGGCTCGTCCCCCGCGCACATGAGGACCGTCCGGCCGCTGGCGGCAAAGCCGGCATGAGAGAGAACAGAGGCGGCGGCACTATTGCGGACCGGCACGTCGAGGAGAACCTGTGTCCCCCCCGGCATGCGGGAGAGCGCCCGCCCCAGGAGCTCCCCGGCAACGCCCCGCCCCTCTGCCGCCCAAGGGCCCAGCTGGAAGCCGCTTCCGCACGGATGGGCCACCAGGAAGCCCCCATCTACCCGCAGCACCATTCCCCGGGCAACCACGGCGCTCAGGATGCACCTGCGGTCATCGCCCCATCCGGCACGATCGAGGGGAACCAATTCGTCCGGAGCAACGGGATCATCGTGCCGTTGCGCCCCCCCCGTGGCCGTTCCGCGCCAGCGAACCACGCCGTCCCGCTCCCGGAAACCCATTTTCTCGTAAAGGGGACGTCCCTGGGTCGATGCGGTGAGCCAGACGGTCCTGGCTCCGGAGTCCAGAAGCTCGCCCATGGCCCGGCCCATGAGGAGGGTTCCGTATCCCCGTTCCCGGCACCCCTCCGCCACGATCAGATTGCCGATCCACCCGCTCGCGCCGTAGCGGACCGCTGTGACGAACGCCACGGGCCGCCCGTTTTCCTCCACGGCGAGGCAACCACGGGGAAAGCTATCGAGGATGAATGCGAACTCCCACGGGTCGCTGATCCACCCCTCGGCAGCGGCAAGGGCCAGGAACAGGGAAACGTCATCGGGACAAAAGGGCCTGATCTTCATGTCAGCCTCAAACGGCAACGGGAAGCGGAGTGCCAGGCTCCGCCACGGTCACGTCCCGTCCGATGAGCCCCACGGCGTCGGCCCGGCACTGGCGGCAGTGCTTGAACTGGCCGATGATCGACTCGTTTCGCTTCCGCACCCGGTCCAGCTCTTCGGGCGGCGGCGGGCTGATATGGGCGAAATCGGCCTGTGGTATGAGTGGCATGATATTCATGACGAAAGCGCCCAGCTCCTTGATTTTTCTACCGATAAGGGGCACCTGCTCTTCGTTGACCCCGGGGATGTAGACGGTGTTCACCTTCACCGTCATTCCGTATCCCACGGCCCGCCGGATCCCCTCCAGCTGGTTGGTCACCAGGATCTCCGCCGCCTCGACGCCCCGGAAAACCTTGCCGTGATAGCCGATGTGTCCGTAAATCCGCGCCCCCACCGCCGGATCGAGGGCATTGAGGGTGACGGTGAGGCTGTGGAGGTCCAGTTCGTGGAGCCGGTCGATGGCGTCGGGGAGGAGGAGCCCGTTGGTGCTCATGCACTTCATGAGATGGGGGAACTCCTCCCCCACAAGACGGAAGGTTTCGAAGGTCTCTTCGTTGGCCAAGGGGTCGCCGGGGCCGGCTATGCCGATCACCTTGATGATGGGGCCCACCACGGGACTCGCCATCACCTCGCGAACCTTGATGATCGCTTCTTCCGGGGTAATGAGCCGGCTCGTGACGCCGGGGCGGGACTCGTTGGCGCAGTCGTGCCTGCGGGTGCAGTAGCCGCACTTGATGTTGCAGCGGGGCGCCACGGCCAGGTGCATCCTGCCGTTCTTGTGGTGGTTGCCGCCGAAACAGGGATGTCCTTGGATCTTCTTCAACTGATCGCATGATGTGGCCATGTCTACCTCCCGTGCCCGGTTGGGCTGCATGAACGAAAAAAGCCCGGCGGATCTCTCGCGCCGGGCTTCTGTGCCTGTCTTCCTCTCCACACTTCGTCGTATGGCCTTTGCCTTATCCATTAACATGAAGCGTGCCAGATCTTCCCTAATCAAGGAATTGACTGCAACATCTTGTATTTAGAGGTATTTTAATCACACTAAAAATAATTATTGTTGCCTGTTTTTTCCAAGACGGATTAAAAAACAGGCAACAACCGAGCAAGAGAACTCCCCCCACTGCTTCACCAACTCGCCACCGTGCTCTCACAACACCTCGTTCCACCAAGGCTTGTTTATTGCAGCAACTTCCACCATGCCCCATTTCCTCGATCATCACGATATCCGCTCCCGGGCCCGGGCCGCCTTCATCGGGCTGGCGGTGGGAGACGCCCTCGGCGCGCCGGTGGAATTCATGACGGCCGGGGAGATACGGTCAAAGCATGGCGTCCTGCGGGAGATCGTCGGTGGCGGATGGCTGCGGCTCAAACCGGGCCAGGTGACCGACGACACCGAGATGTCCCTCTGTGTGGCCCGGGCCATCGTTGCCGCTGGCGGCTGGTCCCTGCGCGGCATCGCCGACGAGTTCGCGGGATGGCTGAGGACAAAGCCGGTGGATGTGGGGGACACCTGCCGCCGAGGCATCCGGAACTTCATGCTCAAAGGCATTCTCGAAACCCCCTTCAACCAGTGGGACGCCGGCAATGGCGCCGCCATGCGGATGCTCCCGGCGGCCCTCTACACTCTCGGCGACGATGACCTCCTGCAGTGCTGCGCCCTGGAGCAGGCCCGCATCACCCATAACCACCCCCTTTCCGACGCCGCCTGCATCACCCTCGGGCGCCTCGTCCACCTGGCGCTCCAGGGCGCATCCAGGAACCGCCTCCGCCGGGAGGCAGACCTCCTCGCCGCCGACCATCCCGCCTTCACCTTCACCCCCTACCGGGGGCTCGCCACCGGCTACGTGGTCGACACCGTGCAGACCGTCTTCCACCATTTTTTCCGGGGACGGAGCTTCGAAGAATGCCTCGTGGGGACCGTGAACCAGGGGGGGGATGCCGACACCACCGGCGCCATCTGCGGCATGGTCGCCGGGGCCTTCTACGGCATGGAAGGGATTCCCCAGCGGTGGCTGAAGCGAATGGAGCGGAGAACCATGACCGAGATTGCAGACCTTTCCGCTCGGCTAATTGCCCTATCGCCGGCCCTTCGCGAATAAACCGGTATTTTGTAGCCCCCTCCTTGACGGTAGATGCTTTTGCTGCTAAACATTAAGCGTAAATTAATCAACGCAGCATAATCACTACCGGTTTTGGTCAAGGAGGAACCAATCATGAAGCGAACGTCGCGCCTCGCCACCACCCTCTTCGTCTGTTTCGCAATCGTCAGTGCCGCCGTGGCGGCCCTGGCAGCATCCCCCGTCTTCCCTGTAGACCGGGAGTTCTACCCCTACTACCCGTCCCTCATCAAGTGGAACAAGTCCTCCGTCCCCTTCAACGCCCCCGAGGTCTGCGGCGGCTGCCACGAGAAGCAGTACAAGGAGTGGAACGGCTCGGTGCATAGCCTCGCCTTCAAGGATCCGGTCTACCAGGGAGAGCTCAATAAGGGGGTCAAGGCCGTGGGTCATGAAATCGCCCGCCAGTGCGAGGGATGCCACACCCCCATCGGCGTGGTCACCGGCGAGATTAAGGGACCGGGGATCAGCGGCCTTTCCCCCATTGCCCTTGCCGGCGTCTCCTGCGACGTCTGCCATTCCATCAGCGGCGTGACCCACCAGCAGACCCCGGCCCGGGTCGCCGAGAACGGTTCCTTCATCATGACCCCCGGCGTGGAGACCGCCAGCGGCCAGACCCTTATCAAGCGGGGTCCCATCCCCAACCACAAGGAGTGCGGCGGCGGCTTCCACCAGTGTGAGGAATCGCCCCTCCACCTCCAGGCCAACCTCTGCGCCTCCTGCCACCAGGTCTATCACTACGACGATCACTTCCCCATCGAAGCCACCTACAACGAGTGGATTGCCGGCCCCTACGCCCAGAAGGCCATCATGTGCCAGGACTGCCACATGGTGGATATCCAGACCTTCAAGCGGACCGCCGACCAGTTCGTGAAGCCGGAGCGCAAGGAGTACAAGCACTACTTCAGCGGCGCCAACTACCTCCTCACCTATCTGGCCTCCGGCGCCGCCAGGAAGGCGGGGGACGAAGAACTGGCCAAGAGCCTCATGAACCAGTACGAGATGGCCGTGGAGCGGCTGAAGTCCGCGGCGGACCTGGAAGTATTCCCCATCTACCACGAGGGCAAGCTCGACGAACTGAAGGTGCGGGTGAAGAACGTCCGGGCCGGGCACAACCTCCCCACATCTCTCACCAACGTCCGCCAGATGTGGCTGGAAATTACCCTCAGGGATGAAACGGGCAAGGCCGTCATGACGAGCGGCACCCTCAACCCCGACGGCTCCCTCTCCGAAGTCGCCCGCAACTTCGCCTCCGACGGCATGACCAGCGAATTCCACTTTGCCGTCGATCCCTGGAAGGTTGTCGGTTTCTCCAAGCACGACACCATTCCGCCCAAGGGATACCGGGACACTTACTACGGACTCCATTTCCCGGCAGACCTCAAGAAAGTAAGCATCGAAGCCAAGCTCCGCTTCCGCCAGGCCGACCAGAAGGTGGCCGAGGCACTCCTGGCCGCCGTGCCCAAGGACATCAACCTGGAGCAGATGTACGGCCTCAAGGCAGTCCCCCCCCTCCCCGTGGTTGACATGGTGGTGAAGCAGGTGACGGTGGATACGAGCAAGTAGGCGGACATATATGTCCTGAAACGTCAAAGCCCCGGCGGATCGCTCCGTCGGGGCTTTTTGCATTCCACAGCCGTATCCCTACACAGTACACATAACCCGCCGCACCCGGTACTCCCCGCCGATAACCAGGTACTCCCCCTCCCCCTTGAGAATGCTGCTGGGGAGGAGTTCGTCGAAGAAAAAGACTTTGGCCAGGGGTGCCCGGATCTCCCAGACCGTAGAACCGAACTCCCAGGCCCGCTCCTCATGGGAGGTGAAGGAGACGAGGTTGTTGAAGCGGATGATTTTCTCCCGCCTGCCGAGATCTTCCACCACGTCGTAGTCGTCAGCCGCGAAGGTCCCACGGTAAAGGGTTATCCACCGCTCTTCGGGGAAGCGGCGGGCCAGTTCGTACTGGCAGAACTCATAGAGGATGTCCAACTGGGAGTTGATGGCGCTGGTCCGCTTGCTGCCGGCGGTGCGGTCCACCACGTAGTCATAGTACGATTCGGTGTGGATACCGGCGATGCAGGCTTTGTGGAAAGTGGGGACGATCCCCATGCGGCTCTCGACCCACCCCTTGAGGACGGCCCCCTCCACGGAATTTGAATCCATCATCCAGCCCCGGAGATAGCGGAGATAGCTGTTTTTCAGGCTCCTGCGGGCCGATGGCGTTGCCTGCTCCTGCCAGAGGTGGAGCTGAAACTTAACCGACATGTAGTCGTTGAATACGGTGGCTCGCTCGTCGGGGGAGTCGATGGCGGCGAGCCGCTCGAAGAGGAAGCGGTTGGCGAGGCGGACCCCCTGGACCTCCAGGGGGTGGGGATTATCGTTGAAGTGGCGGGAGGCGATGACCCACGGCGGCAGGTTGCAGAGATTGAATCCCGAATTGTGCATGGGTCATCACCTCGTTGTGACGGGAAACCGTTATTGGGGGCGGCCAAAACCTGCCCCTACAGTGCCTTGGCGATTTCGATCAGGGTCGGCTTGATGGGGCCGTCGGCTATGAAGGCGTCGATGCCGAGCCGCTCCATCTCCATCTGGGGTGCCTGGCCGATCTGGGCGCAGACCATGGCCCGGCAGCCGGCAAGGGCACCGGCAATGGCCTCAAGGATGTGGCTCCGCAGGGGGTGGTCCACGTCGTAGGAGCAGTAACGCTCCACCTTCTTCTCGTCCACCAGCTTCGCGTCGTTCCCCTCCACCTCGTAGATGAGGAAACGCTCCGCATGGCCGAAGTGCTGGTTGATCTCCCTTCCGTCCTTGGATGCTACGGCAATGAGCATGGCAACCTCCGGTGGAGGAGCGAAGATTTCCGGAACCTGGCGGCGTTGGGCTGCCGGTCCCGTTGTGCGGCGTAGCGCTGCTACGCCTCCGCCCGGACCGTTGCCCGCCTTGCCAGAACCCGAAACTCTTCGCTCCTGTAGAGTTCTAAAAAATGATCGATTCCGGAAGAGCTTGCTCCTACATCTCCACCGGGGCGAAGCTGAAGCACTTCTTCGAACAGGTCCGCCCACAGGCCTGGCAGCCGATACAGTTGCCGGGATTCGAGACCTTCATGAACATCTTGGCCGAATCGTCCTCGTCCACCTCCTCGAAGGTGAGTACGTCATGGGCGCAGACCTTGAAACAGCGGGCGCAGCCGATGCAGGTCTCCTCGTCAATGGAGACGACGAATTCGGGGGTATATTCCGTCTTGTTTCTTCTTAATCCGGTGATGTAGGCCATGGTGCTTCCTCCGTTATGGTTTTGTAGGGGCGCTGCTTGCCGCGCCCATTGATATGACAGGGCGCGGCAAGCAGCGCCGCTTATTCTTCGTCGAACGACACACCCTTCCCCTTGTTCATGGCCTTGCGCAGCCACGGCGGAGGGTTTCCCTTCAACACCTCCTGAAGCCGGCTCACCGTATCGGGGAGGCTGACCGGAGAATTGGTTTTCATGGGATGGATCTTCAGGGCCACGAGCTTGGCAGCGGCCGGCCCGCCGATGGCCATGGTATAGACGATGGCGCACTCCCCGAGGACCGCGGCCCGGGCAGCGATCTTATCCTCCTCGTCATCGCCGTGGGCCCCGATAGTGACCGTCTCCAGGAATGATGAGGCCTCAGGCCCGATCTCCCAGATCTGGAAATTCTTGGCCATGCCGAAGTGCTCGTCGATCATCTCGCCGGTTGTTGATGTGAATGCGACTTTCATGTTGTCATCCTTTCGTCCCCTCACCCCAGCCCCTCTCCCCCAGGGAGAGGGTGGCCGAAGGCCGGGTGAGGGCTTAATTGTGCGCCAATTTCTGGCCCTCCGAGGCGTTGGCCTGGAACAGGTTCGCCGTCTCGAACAAGAGATTCATGGTCCCCCGGTACCCCACCCACATCTTCTGGTGGGCGCCGAGGCGGTCGAAGACCGGGAGCCCCGCTCGCAGGTGGGCCTTGATCCCGAGCTTCGCCGCGGCTTGGCGGCCGTTGGAGTTGGCCACGACCAGGTCGCTCCCCCTGGCCGCCGTCTCCAGATCCTCCAGGTCCCCCACGAATATTTCCCGTGCCGGAAGCGCATCGAGCCCCCGGACCCGTGTCGCCGCGATGGCTGCCTGTATCTCGCACCCCATGCCGGACAGAAAGCCTGCCATGGTCTTGAGGTTATCCGCCTCCAGGGCAACAGTCACCTTCTTCAGGCCGAACTGGTAATGGCTGTCCACCATGGCATCCATGAGCCGGCTCCGCCAGCGGCGAAACTTCTCGGGGATGGGCCTGCCGGAGATGGCCGACAGGGTCTCCATGAAGCGGTCCACCTCGGCCAGCCCAGTGATGGAGGTGAAGCCGTAGTTGGGCATCCCGCATTTCTCCGTCAGGGCCTCGGCCGCCTTTGCCAGGGAATCGCCGATGAAAATGGTGGCGCAGCTTCGCCCCGCCTCCCGAATCCGCGCCATGGAGACCCCACCGGTGGAGAGGGGGGACACCGTCTCGTCGATGTGGCCGTCCAGGGCGTTGGCGATGTCGGGGACGATGATCGGGTCGAGACCGAAGGCCTCGCAGATCTCCCGCACCTCCTCCACGTCGGCCGGGGTCAGGTGGGCGCCGGGGAGGACCGTCACCTGGCCGGGAAGCGTCTCCCCCGATTCGGGAACGCTCCTGACAATGGCCTCCACCGCCGCGGCGTACCCCTCCTGGAGGGAGCCGCAGTAATCGGGGGTGGAGGCCCAGACGATGGGCACCCCGTCGTGCTCCGGATTCTCCTGGCGAAAGTGGACGATGGCGCTCCGCACGTCGTCCCCCATGGTTTCAGTGAGCCCCGAGGTCATGACCCCCACCACCTCCGGACTGAACTTCTCGATCACCTTTTTCAGTCCCTTCTTCAGGTTCTCCCACCCGCCGAAGATGGCGGTGTCCTCGCTCATGGCGGTGGAGTTCAGGGCGATGGGCTCCTTGAAGTGGCGGGAGAGCTGGAGCCGGATAAAGGTGGAGCACCCCTGGGCGCCGTGGAGGAGCGCCAGCATCTGGTCGATCCCCAGGTAGGCCAGGGTCGCGCCGAGGGCCGGCGAGTTCTTCTGGGGGTTCACCGTGGCGTTCTTCGCCGGCACCTTCACTTTCGAATCCTTGAGGTCCTCCGCCAGGTGTGCCGCGGCATGGCCGGCCGCAAAGGCCACGGCGGCCGCCAGTTCCTCGCCGCTCTTCTCCCATGGGGCCGGTGCGTTCAGAACCGGCCAGATGGGGTTGTTGACCGTCAGGTCCAGCTGCTTCGCAAAGGTGACCATCCCCTCGTACCCGGCATAGGGGTGGGAGCGGCCGTGGTTGATGTCCAGGAACGGGGTCTTGGTCTTCAGGGCCAGGAACTTGGTCTTCCCCCCGGCAACGATGAGGTCCGGCATCTTGTCATACATGACCTGGAGAAGCCCGGCGCTGGAGGTGTCCTCGATGATCCGGGCGTCCTGGTGCATGAGGGCCTTCATCCGGTAGAAGTCCTCCAGGGTCGAGTTTTGGGTCCCGGCGGCCAGGATCTCCACCCCCAGCTCCCGCAGGGCGTTCACCATGGACCAGGTCTTGACCCCGCCGGTGAAGAGGACCGACCGCTTCCCCTCCAGCCGCTCCCGGTAGGGGGCGAGACGCTCCCGGCATTTCGCCTCTTCTTCCTCAAGGAGCCTCTCCACCCGGTCCTGCATGGTCCGTTTCTCAAGACCGCCCACGGCGTCGTCCAGCTCCCGAGCGATGTCCCGCAACGCCTTGGCCGTGTCGGTCATGCCGTAGAAGGACTCCTCCAGGTAGGGCATGCCGTAGTTCTTCTGCATCTTCTTGGCGAGGTTGGTGAGGCTCTTGGAGCAGATGATGATATTGAGCTTTGCCCGGTGGGCGTAGCGGAGCTCCTCGAACTTGGCGTCGCCGCTGAAGCAGGAGAGGACCTGGATGCCGAGCCGCTCGAACAGCGGGAGCATCCCCCAGAGATCGCCGGCGATGTTGTACTCGCCAATGAGGTTGATGGGGTAGTCGCCCAATACCGGCGGCTCTGCGGTGCCGATGACGTGCTTGAAGAGCACTTCGCCGGCCAGCCGGTTGCCGATGTTCTTGTCGCCGATGAAGCCGGGGGTGTTGACCGGGATGAGGGGGATGGAGATCTTTTTGCCGGCCGCGGCGCAGACCGCCTCAATGTCGTCGCCGGTCATGGCGGTAACGCAGGTGGCATAGACGAACATGGCCTTCGCCTGCCCCTCATACCGCTCGGCCAGCTCCAGAATCGCCCTGTAGAGCTTCTTCTCGCCGCCAAAGACCACATCGTTCTCCAGCATCTCGGTGGTGAAGCCCCGGCGGTAGAGCTGTGACCCCGAGGAGCGGGCCCCCCGGTTGTCCCAGGAGTTGCCGGCGCAGGCAATGGGGCCGTGCACTAGGTGGATCACGTCGGTGATCGGCATGAGCACCACCCGGGCGCCGTCGTAGGCACAGGAGCGCTCGGCCCCCTCCCCCGGCTCCGACTTCTTGCAGAACTTGGGGGCGCCTTTTTCGTGGGTATCGCAGTCGGCTGCGTCGTAGTAGTCGGGCTTTGCCATAGTGTGCCTCGAAACGGAAAAAGGCGCCCCATTCCATGGAATGGTAGGCGCCTTTGCCAGAAGACCGTCGGAAAACTTCTCGTATTGTTTAACCTTAAGCAGGTGACGTGCCAAGGACGTCAACCTCAGCTAACATGCCGATTTTTCGGCAGCCTCCCTCAAAGCCTCCTGCACAGCGACAAATAATGCACACTATTTAAGCAGCATCCGTCGCCGGACGCACAGCACATAATCGCCACCATAGACTAGAAAATTCAATCCTCCATTGACTCCATACTTTAACTGTTTATAATTTTTTCACCAAAATTCCCGACAACTCAAGGACTAATAAAAGGAGGCTGTATGAAAAACAGAACAAGCCTGAGAGATGCCTCAAAGAGACGACACATCGGAAAATCGATCCTGATGGCAGGGGGAGCGTTGCTCCTTGTGGTTGGGGCAGGGGCCTCGACAGAGGCCAGCTGGTCAAGGGACGGATCGAGCAGTTCGTCATACTCCAGCAGCAGTTCCGGCAGTTGGTCGGGGAGTGGCGACAGCAGTCAGACACCGAAATGCATCGCCTCCAACCTCACCCTTTCACTGACCAAGACAGACTGCCTCAAATGCCACCCCGGCGGCGAGACCTCAACCGCCAATGCGGAAAAACACCACAACCTTCTCAAACCACCGAGAAACCTGCAGTGTCTTGACTGTCACCAAATGGTGGAAAACCCGCCAGGAACCTTCACGCCGGTAGTCATCAGAGACTGCATCGCCTGTCACACCTCTGCTGTCCACAACACTGTAACCCATTGCGTTGTGGACACCTGCCGCGGGTGTCACCCGGGCTCGCTCCCCCAGATCCATTCGGGTGGCGGCAGCAGCTCCGGCAGCTGGAGCAGTTACCACGGCGGCAGCTATGGCTCAAGCTCTTCTTCCAGCAGCAATGTGTCATCATGCTATCTCTGCCACACCAGCAAGGACACTCGCGTACAGCAGGCAATCATCAAGGGGCTCGCCGGCCAGACGGTATCCTGCGACAGCTGTCACGGCGGCGGCAGATAGCCATTTCCCCCACCGCCACGCCCGGAGAAGACCGGAAGGATGCTTCCGGCCTTCTTCCATCAGAGCCAACCCCGTAACACACGCAGAAATTTTTCCCATTCCTTGACTCCCCCCTTTTGCTAGGTATTATTCCTACTTGCAACTAATTACTAATTGCGACACCACTTGGCAACCATGGCAAAACAGAGAGATCACAACCAGGAGCAGATCGACGCCTTTGCACAGGCCTGCCGGAATGCGGGCCTGCGCCTCACCCACCAGCGGCTGGAGATCTACCGGGAGCTGGCCGCGGCCACCGACCATCCCTCGGCGGAGGTACTCCACCAGCGGCTACGCCGCCGGATCCCCACCCTCTCCCTGGACACGGTCTACCGGACCCTGGCTACCTTTGCCCGCCACGGGCTCATCAACAGGGTGGAGACGGTGGAAAGCCAGTCGCGGTTCGAGGCAAAGGGGATGCGGCACCACCACCTGATATGCAGCCGGTGCCGGGAGATCATCGACTTCCAGTGGCCCGCCATCGACGCGACGGCCCTTCCCGAGGAAATCGCCCCCTGGGGGCGCATCGACACCAGAAACGTCGTCGTCTACGGCATATGCCGCACGTGCCTTGAATGACCACACACCCTTCCACCACCTCGAAATGAAAGGAGAACGACGATGAGTGAAGACACCACGTGTCCCGTAACGGGCACATCCGGCAGGACCTCTGCCGGCAGGGGCAGATCGAACCGCGACTGGTGGCCCAACCAGTTGAACATCGGCATCCTTCACCAGCACGCGCCGGCCTCCAACCCGATGGCCCCCGACTTCAACTATGCGGAAGAATTCAAGAAGCTTGACCTGGCCGCCCTGAAGCAGGACCTGGCCGCGCTGATGACCGACTCCCAGGACTGGTGGCCGGCCGACTGGGGACACTACGGCGGCCTGTTTATCCGCATGGCCTGGCACAGCGCCGGCACCTACCGTACCGGTGACGGACGCGGCGGCGGCGGTACCGGCAACCAGCGGTTCGCGCCGGTCAACAGCTGGCCCGACAACGGCAATCTGGACAAGGCGCGCCGCCTGCTCTGGCCCATCAAGCAAAAATACGGCAACCGGATCTCCTGGGCCGACCTGATGATTCTGGCCGGAAACGTGGCGCTGGAGTCCATGGGCTTCAAGACCTTCGGTTTCGGCGGTGGCCGCGTGGATATCTGGCAGCCCGAGGAGGACATCTACTGGGGGGCCGAGGCCGAATGGCTGGGCGACAAGCGCTACACCGGCGACCGCGAGCTGGAAAACCCGCTGGCTGCCGTGCAGATGGGCCTGATCTATGTGAACCCCGAAGGCCCCAACGGCAACCCCGACCCCGTGGCTTCGGGCCGCGATGTGCGTGAGACCTTCGGCCGCATGGGGATGAACGACGAGGAAACCGTCGCCCTCGTCGCCGGCGGCCACACCTTCGGCAAGGCCCACGGCGCGGGGGACCCGAAACTGGTGGGCCCCGAGCCCGAGGCCGCCCCCCTGGAAGAAATGGGCCTGGGCTGGAAGAACAGCTTCGGCACCGGCAAGGGGGTGCACACCACCACCAGCGGCATCGAAGGGGCCTGGAAACTCAATCCCACCACATGGGACATGGGCTACTTCAACACGCTCTTCGGCTACGAGTGGGAGCTGTCCAAGAGCCCGGCCGGCGCTCATCAATGGCTGGCCAAGGACGTGAAGCCGGAGCACATGATTCCGGATGCCCATGACCCATCGCTGAAGCACCGGCCCATGATGACCACGGCCGACCTGTCGCTGCGTTTCGACCCGATCTACGAGCCCATCGCGCGCCGCTTCCACAAGGACCCGCAGGCCCTTGCCGACGCCTTCGCCCGCGCCTGGTTCAAGCTGACCCACCGCGACATGGGTCCCAAGGCCCGCTACCTTGGGCCTGAAGTCCCGGCCGAAGACCTGATCTGGCAGGACCCGCTCCCCGCCGTCGATCATCCCCTCATCGACGCCCGGGACGTCGCCGACCTCAAGGCCAGGATTCTGGCCTCGGGCCTGTCGGTGGCGGAGCTGGTTTCCACCGCCTGGGCCTCGGCCTCCACCTTCCGCGGGTCGGACAAGCGCGGCGGCGCCAACGGCGCCCGCATCCGCCTGGCGCCGCAAAAGGAGTGGGAGGTCAACCAGCCGGCGCGGCTGCCCCGGGTGCTCGGCGTGCTCGAAACCATCCAGCGGGAGTTCAACGGCGCCCAGGCGGGGGGGAAGAAGGTCTCGCTGGCGGACCTCATCGTACTGGCCGGCTGCGCGGCTATTGAAGCGGCGGCCAAGGCTGCCGGCCACCCGATGGAGGTCCCCTTCACCCCGGGCCGCACCGACGCCTCCCAGGACCAGACCGATGTGAAATCATTCGCCGTGCTGGAACCCGAGGCCGACGGTTTCCGCAATTACCGGAAGAAGGCATTCAGTGTTTCGGCCGAGGAAATGCTGGTGGATAAGGCGCACCTGCTGACCCTGAGCGCCCCCGAGATGACGGTGCTCGTGGGCGGCCTGCGAGTGCTGGGGGCCAACGCGGGCCAGTCGCGGCATGGCGTGTTCACGAAACGGCCGGGGGCACTGACCAACGACTTCTTCGTCAACCTGCTCGACATGGGCACCGTGTGGAAGCCCACGTCCGAGGCCGGGGATACGTTCGAAGGGCGCGACCGCGCTACGGGCGACCTCAAGTGGACCGCTACCCGGGTCGATCTGGTATTCGGCTCCAACTCGCAACTGCGGGCCCTGGCCGAGGTGTACGCGCAGGACGATGCACGAGAGAAGTTCGCGCGTGACTTCGTAATGGCCTGGAACAAGGTCATGAACCTGGACCGCTTTGACAGGGAGAAGTAATACTGCTAATAAGAGAGCGCGGAAAACGCTCCACATTGCCCACAAGGAGGAACCAGATGTCCACAAAGGAAAATCTCGCCGAAGCCTTTGCCGGCGAAAGCCAGGCCAACCGGAAATATCTCGCCTTTGCCAAGCAGGCCGAGGTGGACGGCTTGCCCCAGGTGGCCAGACTGTTCAGGGCCGCCGCCCATGCCGAGACCGTCCATGCCCATGCCCACCTGCGCGCCATGGGAGGAATCAAGAAGACCGCCGAGAACCTTCAGGAGGCCATCGCTGGCGAGGGGTTCGAGTTCCAGACCATGTATCCGCCCTACCTGGAAGAGGCAAAGCAGGAGGGGGACCGCATGGCGGAGATCTCCTTCCGCAACGCCCTGGCCGTGGAGGAGATTCACCATGACCTCTACCAGAAGGCCCTGGCGGCGGTGCAGAGTGGCGGCGACCTGGCATCCCGGCAGGTTTACGTCTGCGAGATCTGCGGCAACACCGTCTACGACGCGGCGCCCGACAAGTGCCCCGTATGCGGGGTGCCGAAGGAACGTTTCACCCTGATCGACTAATACCCCACCACGAAGGAGATTGTTAGATGAGCAGCATCAAGGGAACCAAAACCGAGCAGAACCTCCTGAAGTCCTTTGCCGGCGAGAGCCAGGCCCGCAACCGTTACACCTACTTTGCCGCCGCGGCAAAAAAAGAAGGGTACGTGCAGATCGCCGACATCTTCGAGGAGACCGCCAACCAGGAGAAGGAGCACGCCAAGCGCTTCTTCAAGTTCCTGGAAGGGGGCGACCTGGAGATAACCGCCTGCTTCCCGGCCGGCAGGATTGGCACCACGGCCGAGAACCTCCTGGCTGCCGCCACAGGTGAGCACGAGGAGCACACCGTTCTCTATCCCGCCTTCGCCCAGGTGGCCCAGGAAGAGGGGTTCCCCGCCATCGCCGCTGTCTGGCGGGCCATCTCCGTGGCGGAAAAGCAGCATGAAAAGCGCTATCGGGATCTCCTGGCCAACATCGAGGCCAAGCGGGTCTTCACCCGCGAGAACGAAGTGGTCTGGCGCTGCCGCAACTGCGGTTATCTCCACACCGCCGCTGGCGCCCCGGAGCAGTGCCCCGCCTGCGCCCACCCCAAGGATCACTTCGAGCTTCTGGGGGAGAACTGGTAGAACAGCCCAAGGCTTCACGGAAAAACAAAAGGGCGCTTCCCGCGGGGAAGCGCCCTTTTCCCGTATCCCGGCCTCTCTACCGCATCATCTCGAAGAACCGGCCCTCACAGTTTTCGTCCACCTTCTCGATGAACTTGCTGCAGATGGTCGTCACCATGTTGATGACCCCTTGGTAACCGATGATCGGGTAACGGTGCAGGTTTACCCGGTCGAAGATCGGAAAGCCGAAACGGAAGAGCGGAATTTTGGCGTCGCGGGCGATGAATTTGCCGTGGATGTCACCTTGCAGGCAACGGTGTAAAGACAGCAGCAATCTCCTCCACAGAGACAAGGCCTTCTTCCTCTTCAAACAACCGCCCCTTGTGCATTATCGGGTAACGACCTGATTCTGTTACTACCACATCCACACAAGATATCAGTGAAAGCAGTTCGCTGCCCGTTGCGCTCGCAATTTTACAAACAATCTCATGTTCGTCTTTCATTTCTTGCTGAAGACTTTCGGCCTCTTTCTTCAGCCGAAAAAATTCGAGGGAGCTAATGCTCTTCCAGCCGTCTATCTCTTCAACAACGTCAGGACGATCTTCGACAGCCAGGTAGTATGCGCAGCAAGAATTGAATTTTTGTATGAATGGATGTTGTGTCCCTCGCGAAAGAATCCAGAGGCCATTAGGACCACGGCGCGACAGGTGGGGAACAACGACCACTGCAGAGCAAGAAGCGGTTTCCAGCAAGCCTAAATCGATGTAAGGCCGCCCGACCAGAACCTCGGCTCCACCAACCTTGAAGCGCGTCTTTTCGCTATAATCACGGTGCCAGAGATCGCACTTATTGTTATCCTTGAACCACTCAATAACAAACGGCATAACGTCCTGAGTCTTTTTTCCGCAGCACCTTTGAACTCCTTCAAAAAATTCTGTAGCTGAAGGTGACCACGCGTCGGGTTGAACCTTGATATCAGAGACTGCAACCCACTGTGCTGAAAGTATTTCTTGCTCCAACAGATCGACAATCTTATCGAAAATGTCATCATCACCATATTCGGTAATTTGTTCCTTCCGAAGCGGCAAAATGTCGTGCCGTCTTTTGAAACGAGTAGCAGTCGAATCGACGGGAATGGCGTTAATAGCAGCATCCCAGTCAGGTGCCCCAAGGGACCAGACAAGCTTCGCCTCAGGAAAATCAACTCTCGATGTATTTTCCTCTGGCGTTCCGATGTACATGCGGACGTCCGGCGCGTGACCGATTACAGCGCGCGAAACGGTAGGAGTCAACGGCATAGACCCTTCTTCGGCGACAATGTCAGCCACAAGGTCAAGATCCCCGCAATGTAGTGCCCCGCGGGCATAGGAACCAGCAACCCATAGCGCGTTTACCCGCAATCGAGAGTGTTGTAGGCCCGGCAGAAAATCGTATCGATATTCCACATCAAACACCCTGTGGGTATCGATACGTTGACAGATACGCGTCAGTGATCGAGTGAAAGACTCCCGGCTTCTTCTTTTCTCCATGATTAATCCCTCATAGACTACACCAACGCCAGTTCCAGCTTCTGCTTCCGCCTTTCCCAATCGGGCATAACTTTCTCCAGAAGATCATAGAAGGCAGGGCTATGATTGTGGAACTGCACGTGGCACAGTTCGTGGGTGATGACGTAGTCGATACATTCCCGTGGTGCCCGGATCAAGTCGGTATTGACAGTCAGCGTGCCCCCCCTCGACAGGCTCCCCCACCGCTTTTTCATGCGCCGGACCTGCAGTCTCGGCTTGGTCCCGGAGTTCTTTGCGAGACCATGCCAGCATCGATTGAAGCTCTCCGTGAACTTTTCCGTCGCCTTGCGAGCATACCAACGATCGAGGATTTCCTTGACCTTGTCCGAACCGGCACTCTCGGGGATTCCGACATGGAAATGCCCCCGAATCAGCTTCACGCCGCAGCAATCCCCTCGGCCGATCTTGAGTCGATAACGTCTTCCGAGATAGAGGTGCGTTTCTCCGCCGACGTAGCATCTCACCGGCGTTCTCGGTTTAAACTGCTGGAAGTAATCCTGCTGCCGCTTGATCCACCATGCACGCTTCACCACCCTCTTCCGGACTTCCTCAAAGGAAGTTCCCAGAGGAGCCTTTATCAGTACGCGGCTATCCGGTTGAACGGCAATCTCAAGCGTTTTCCGGGCAACAAACTCCACCTTGAAATCGATGTCATGATTCCCATACGTGACCGAACAGCAGGGTAAACTCATGCCATTCTCCTGAGCCTGGCCACCTGCATGGTCCGCTCGATAAGCACGTCCATCTGATCGAGGCTGATCTCAATTCCTTTGTTCCCCTTCACCTCGTCGAACAGGTAGTCGTCGATCTCGTTCATCACCTGCTTCTGGGCATCGCCATCGTCCCAGAAGTGCACCTTCCAGTGGCGGGTCAGGATCTCCTGAACGGCTAGGGCGATATCGGCGGCCACCTCTTCTGTCTGCGCCTCCTCCAGGTGCTGCTGGGCGATAAAGGGCTTGAGGACCCCGTAGTACGCCGATGCATCGTCATTTCCAGACAGTTTCTCCGGCAGGCCGTCATGGTGGCGGGTGACGACCTTGTTCCGGATTTCCGTGACCCTTTTCAGGTATTCCAGGTCCGACAGTCGCCGTGCCCGGAAATCCTCGATGGCCTGCTGGATCAGCTTGGAAAACTTCTCGTAGAACGCCGGATCCTCATCTATCTTCTCCGTGATGACCCGGGCCGTGGCGTGGGCGATGGCGTCCGCCTTGGCCGCCGTGGTCTTGCCGGCGACGTAGACTCCGTGCTCTTCCTTCACCGCGGTAAACAACTTCTCGTCGAAGATGTTCACCGGCTCGTTGAGCTGGATCACTTCATTGGCCTGGATATGGGTGTCGAGGAGTTTCTTGATCTTCGGTTCATAATCCCGGTAGTCGATGGCCTCGGCATAACGGAGCTTCACCGCGGCCTTCAGGTTCTGGAAGCGCTTGAGGTCGTTCTTGTAGCGCCGCAGCTTCTCTTCGTCCGTCCCCATGATGAAGGACTCGGCCGAGAGGGCGATGCCCAGCGTTTTACTGTACTCCGCCAGTCGCCGGTAGAAATCCTCCCTGAGGGCATTGTCGGCCAGCAGCACCTCGTAGGCTTCTTCGTCGTAGCTGTTCTTGACTGCTTTGAAGATGTCCCAGAGGTCGGAGTAGCGCTGGGGGAGTTTCCCGATCTCGGCGTTGATGGAGGTGAGCGTCCCCTGGAGGTCCTCCTCGTCGAACCCCTCGAAGGCTCCGTACATGGTGAGCGCCTTGTCGAGCTCCCCCAGGAGCCCCACGTAGTCGATGACGTAGCCGAACTCCTTGGCCTCGCAGAGTCGGTTGACCCTGGCGATCGCCTGAAGCAGGGTATGCTCCTTCAGCTCCTTGCAGAGGTAGATGACAGCGTTGCGCGGGGCGTCGAACCCAGTCAGGAGCTTATTCACCACGATGAGGATTTCCGGCTCCGCGCCGAACTTGAACTGGTTGATGATCTGCTTGGTGTACTCCTCCTCGCTGCCGTACCGCTTCATCATCTTCTGCCAGAACTTCACCACCTCGTCCGTCGGCTCGTCGTCGGTTTCCTCGTACCCTTCCCGGGTGTCAGGGGAGGAGATGACCACCTCGGAGGTCACGTGACCGATGTCGTTCAGGAACTCGTGGTACCGGAGCGCCGCCGCCTTGCTCGGCGCCACCAGCTGTGCCTTGAAACCGGCAGTGATGGCACTGGTACGGTAATGTTCGCTGATGTCGAAGGCACGCATGTAGATGACCTGGTCCGCCTTGTTCAGCATGGAGGCCCGGGCGTACTTCCGCTTCAGGTCGGCCTTCTGCTCCTTCGTCAGCCCTTGGGTGTGGCGCTCGAACCAGAGGTCGATGGCCGCCCTGTTCTGCTCCATCTCCACGTGGCGCCCTTCGTAGAGAAGCGGCACCACCGCCCCGTCCTCCACCGCCTGGTTGATGGAATAGTGCGGCTCGATGAGCCCGCCGAACTTGACGAAGTTGTTCTTTTCCTTCTTCAGGAGGGGGGTGCCGGTAAAGCCGAGGTAGCAGGCATTGGGGAACATCTGCCGCATCCGGGCCGAGAACGAACCGAAGTTGGTCCGGTGGCTCTCGTCGATGAGCATGAAGATGTCGGGCGAGTCGTCCTGGTACTTCCTGAGGTTGAGCGCCTTGTCGAACTTGTGGATGAGTGTGGTGACGATGGCCGCCTTCTCTTCCGCCACAAGTTCCAGCAGGTTCTTTCCGGAGGTGGCCCTCTCCGGCGCCAGGCCGCAGGCGGCAAAGGTGTTCCCCAGCTGCTTGTCCAGGTCGTCCCGGTCGGTCACGAGCACAAGGCGCGAGTTGGGAACTCCCGGGTCGAGGGCCAGGTTACGGGCGAGCATCACCATGGTGAGGGACTTCCCCGACCCCTGAGTGTGCCAGATGATGCCTCCCCGGCGACGGCCGTCGCTGTCCAGCTGCTTGATTCGCTCCAGGGTTGACTTGATGACGAAGTACTGCTGGTAGCGGGCGATCTTCTTGATGCCGCCGTCGAAGACCGTGAACCGATATGAGAGCTCCAGCAGCCGCTCCGGCCGGCAAAGGCTGTAGATCGCTCGGTCCTGCCCGGTGACCAGCCGGTTTCCTTTGGCCGCCTGGGTCTCGAAGAAGCTCCGGGCAACGCTAAAATCGCCGGTGAAGAGCCGGTCCTGCTGGTCGGCGGTAAGGGGCTGGCTGATGGCCTCCTCGACAGCGCCCTCCTGGTCCCGCAACTCCTTCCAGACCGCCCAGAACTTTGCCTGGGTGCCGGCGGTGGCGTACTGAGCGCCGTTCTTGTTCACTCCCATGAGGAGCTGGCTGTAGACGAAGAGCCGGGGAATGTAGTCGTCGCTCTGGTTGCGGATTGACTGGGAGACCGCCTGTTCCACCTCGACCTTGGGGGATTTGCACTCGATAACTGCCAGGGGGATGCCGTTCACGAACAGAACGATGTCGGGCCGGGCAGCCTCCGTGCTGCGGGAGCGGTCCACGCTGAACTCGGCAGTGACGTGGAAGACGTTGCGCTCCCAGTCGCGCCAGTTGATGTAGTTCAGGGTGAAGCTCTTGGAGTCCCCTTCGATGGACTGCTCCAGGGCCGTACCCAGGGTGATCAGGTCGTAGATCGCCTCGTTGGTCTTCAGCAGGCCGTCGTACTTGACGTTCTTCAGCTTCTGGATGGCGGTCTGGATGTTCTCCTCGCTGAAGAGAAACTCGCGCCCCTTGTAGCTGATCCGGTTGAGACGTTTCAACTGCTCGCGTAGAATCCCCTCCAGCAAGACGTTGCCATACTTCCCCTGGCGCTGTCTGACAACCTCTTCGGTAGGGAGGTACTCGAACCCCAGGTTGATGAGGAGTTGCAGGGCGGGAATCTGGGAGAGGTATTTCTCGTCGAAGCGGAAGCCGGTCATGGTTTTCTCCTGGCCTGGCTGCGGGTGCGGTAGAGGCGCTCGGTGAAGCCGCCCTCCTTTTCGAAGGCTTCGGCCTGGGCGGCCAGTTGGCGGTCCAGCAGGGAGCAGGCTACCGCGATCAGGGTCAAGGCGGCGTTGGCGGAGAGTTCGGGGAAATCTGTGGACGTCATGGACGACGTGGACAAGCCTTTTTGTCCATAAAGTCCACTATGTCCACCAACTCCATGCTTTTGCTCTTTGCACCACCCCGCCACCTCATCCGCTGTTCGACACCTCCGTGCCACCAGCGCCTTCCTGCGTGGGTCCTCCCGCGCCCAGAGCGGCACCCCCCGCTGCCGCAAAAAGTCCTCGTAGTCCAATCGCAGCTCTTCCAGGCTGGCCCTCGCCACGTTGGTCAGCTTCAGCTCGGTCTTCTTGGAGGTGCCGGAGGCCTGGCTTCCCTCGGCGATGTTCTGCACGCCGCTGCGGGCCGCTTGCACCATCTGGTCATGGGTGCGGGAGCGCCTGTCGATGTAGCGGTCGCAAAAACGGACGGTCACGTCATAGACCAGCTGGGCAATCTGAAAGCTCTTCAGATTGCGATAACCGCCATGCTTCGGAATCAGCCCCTCCCCATCAGCCATAAAGCCTCCCCCGTCCAAGCCAGGCCACTACGTCCAGCTAGTCCATGAAGTCCACCTCACCCCACCCGCACCCGCCACGCCCCGGTCAACAGCTTCTGCATCAGCCCGTGCTTCTGTCGCCGCAGAGCATCGACCTGTTGTTTCAGTAGGTCGATTTCCTGGCGGGCGGTGTTTAGGATTGTAGAGATCTGTTGTTGTTCTTCGATTGGTGGCAGCGGGATTGGCAGTTTGGCGAACTCGTTCCACCGTAGACTGCCTCTTCGGTCAACTGAGGCGCTGGTGTTGACCTGAAAAATGTGTCGGTAGGTTTCCGTCTTCAGCACCTTGTAAAGATAGTTGTCATCGAGGGTCTGATTGGTCTTGAAAACCGTGTACATCGGGCTGACCAGCCCTCTATCGTAATAGTCCTGGTACCCAATTGAACCTTCCTCGATATGGTTCGTAGCGTAGGCAAACTCACCTCGGGACACTACCTTATAGGTCGACGTGTCCAGGCTGAATACCTGCTTGCCGAAATACGACAACGAGTCAACAAGCCCTTCGTGCTTGGTGCACGAGAGAACAGGGATGGTTTCTCCCGCCTCATTGGTGGCCTTGACTTCCTTCGCAACATTGCCAATCTTCACGATCTTCCAGTGATTCGGGACGACAAACCACCGGGTCGATTTGGCAGTGGCGGAACCTGTGCCTGAATTACCGAACAGTAGTTTTCCAGAGAGCCCCGAATACCGTTTCTCCTTGGCAGCAATCAGCCGTTCGGTCTTGTCGATGGCCTCGTCCCAGGTGGAGAGCAAATCGGAAATGGCGGTTTGTTCAGGAAGGGGAGGGAGTGATACGATTTGTTTTTTGAGATTGCTTCCGTTAATGACAGGGACTGACCCGTCGTTACAAAATCTTTGAAGATCTTGAGATTCAAACCAATAATACAAGAACTCAGAAAAACACTCTGCTTTGTTTGCTACAGTTATGACAAGAACATTATCGTCCGTAAGACAATCTTGAGTAAGGATCCGCTTGTTATTACAGCGCAATGCGGCACCAACTCTTGGAAAGACGATACTGCCAGCTGAAAATGGCTTAGCCTGCATCTTCAACAATACATCGTCATTAATGTAATTTTGGGTTTTAGATACATATTTTAGATTGCCCTGAGAGTTAAGATCACCTACCTTGACATACATCCATTTCCCCGAAACGTTGCCCTGATACTCAGGCTTAAAGGTGTAGCCTTGCTGAACTGATGCAATTTGACAGAGGGTAAACTTCCTCATTCCCCACCCTCCACCTTCTTCGGCAGCTCCGTCCCCTTGATCAGCCGCTTTTCATCCGACTTCACCCGGCGCTCAAGCTTCTTCAAATCCTCTTCCGCCGGCAGATCCTCCGGCTTGATACCGCGCTCCACCAGCATGTTCCGGACACTGCGGTTGTTCTGCACATGTTCGTCGGTGATGGGGCCTTCCCCCTGCATGTCGTGCTGGCGCACGTTGTGGTTGGTGATTTCTGTGGCAAGGTTCTTGGCGGCAATGGTTACGGTCGGCAGGAAGTCGGCTAGAGGGCGGTTGTCGGGAATGGCAAGTTGTCCCTTCATGGCCTGGGTAGTCTTGCCGAAGAGGGCGGCGTCACCCTTGGAACGGATGCGGCCAAATCCCTGCTCGTCAACCCCTCGCTCATAGATGTTCTTTGAGAGTTCAGTCTCTGATTCCCGCAGCTTCTGGCGAGCATGTAGCCGCTCGTGCAGGCGAATCCGCTCTTCGATGATCTCCTGCTTGCGGGTCTGGATGGCGAAATAGCTCTGGGCGTAGGCGATCTGATCCTTACGTGGGTCGCCATTCTGGGCTATCAGGTAGCAGGCGTAGCGGGTAAGCAGAAAATCTTCGATCTCACGCTTACCCCCCTTGCCCAGTTCGATCATTTTCGTGACGCCACGAAAATGATCGGAAACGATGATACCTGTTGATTCGCAGGAGATAACCGCTTTTTCTATGACCTTATAGAAATTTTCCCAACGGTCATAACCAAGAACCACCTGCAACTCACGCGCATACCAGAATTCAACATCGGAATCGGGCCAAATGTGGGATATCTCATCAAATTGAGTATGCAGCCGAACCATCAATTCCTTATTCATCTCTGCTTTCCTCCATCGTCAAGAGTTGTAAAGAATTTCTTTACAACTGAACCCTCCAACCATTTTTCCCAATCGGTGAATATGGTCGTCTCGAACTATCAAAACACATTGACAGTTGCCTCTCAAGGTGAACTCACAAGTGATACTTGTCAGTTACCGCTCAATCTCCTTCAACATAACCGCCATCTTCGCCCGCACCTCAACAAGCTCCTTCTCAAGCTGATCAATCTCCTGTTGCACGGCATCGATGTCGATCTCCGCCTCCTCCTCGAAGGTGTCCACATAACGGGGGATGTTCAGGTTGAAGTCGTTTTCCTTGATCTCGTCAAAGGGGGCCACATGGGCGTACTTCTCCATCTCCTGGCGGCCCCGGACGGTCTCCATGATCTTCCGGATATGGTCGTCGGAAAGGGCGTTCTGGTTCTTGCCCGGCAGATAGTCGCGGCTGGCATCGACGAAGAGCACGTCCTTGCGATCCTGATTGGCGCCCCCCTTTTCTCGGCTCCTATCGAAGACCAGGATCGCCACGGGGATGGAGGTGGTGGTGAAGAGGTTCCCCGGCAGGCCAATGACGGCGTCCAGCAGGTTCTCCTCGATCATCTTCTGTCGGATGCGCCCCTCGGCGGCCCCCCGGAACAGCACCCCGTGGGGGACTACTACGGAGACCCGTCCTTCTTTTTCAAGGGCCGCCTCCACCATGTGGCTGATGAAGGCCCAGTCCCCCTTGCTCTTGGGGGGAACTCCGCGCCAGAACCGGTTGTAGCGGTCGCTTTCCGCCTCGTCAGCGCCCCACTTGTCGAGAGAGAAGGGCGGATTTGCCACCACCACGTCGAACTTCATCAGCCGGTCGTTCTCCACCAGCGCCGGACTGGTGAGGGTGTCGCACCATTCGATACGGGCGCTGTCGAAACCGTGCAGGAACATGTTCATCCTAGCCAGGGCCCAGGTGCTGCCATTGGATTCCATGCCGAACAGGGCGAAGTTCCGGTCCCCCACCTCCCGGGCCGCCTCGATGAGGAGACCGCCAGAACCGCATGCCGGGTCGCAGACGCGGTTTCCGGGCTTCGGGGCACCCAATAATGCCACTAGCTTTGAAATCATATGTGGCGTGTAGAACTCGCCCGCCTTCTTCCCGGCGTCGGCGGCGAACCGCTCAATCAGGTAGATGTAGGTATTGCCGATGACGTCCTCGGAGACGCGGCGCGGGCTCATGTCGAGCTGCGGCTTGTTGAAGTCCTCCAGGAGGAGCTTCAGCCGCCGGTTCCGGTCCTTGGTCTTACCCAGATTGGCCTCGCTGTTGAAGTCGATGTTGCGGAACACCCCCTCCAGCTTCGCCTTGTTGGTCTCCTCTATGTGGTCCAGGACGATGTTGATGAGCTCACCGATGTTCGCCGCACTGCGCCGCTCGTAGAGGCTGTAGAAGTCCGCCAGGAAGCGGTCTTCCACTTCGCCGGTTTCGGGGTGCTTCAGCTCCACCACCGGCAGCACGAACCGCTCGCGTTCAAGCTTGCGACGGATGCGGACATCATCATCGCCGTACTGCTTGCGGTACACCTCGTAATGATCCTTCCAGACGTCTGAGATATATTTCACGAACAACATCACCAGGATGTAGTCCTTGTACTGGGCCGGGTCCACAACCCCACGGAATGTATCGCAGGCCGCCCAGGCGGCGTTATTGATGTCTTTCTGGTCGATCTTCGGATTCATCGGCGTTCTTCTCCCTTTGCCAGTTCGATTAATTTCGCAGACCAAAACTGCCTTCGTTTCTCGGCGAGCTTCATCATCAGGTTCTGTTCCTGCTCCGCGAGTACTGCCACCTCAACTATTGCCCTTTGCCGTTCCAGCGAAGGCACGAACACCTCCAGATCTTCCAGGGCATCCTTGCTGATCATTTGCTGCGCCGTCCCCTTGGCGTGAGAGGCCAGAAAGGCCTGCGCCGGCGGCTGGTTGATGTACCAGTTCAGATATTGCGGGAGCACCAAGCGGCCCGTGACTCGAATCCGGAACAGTGGTGCCGACACAACAGCCGTTCCGGGATCATCCATCAGGATGGCACAGGTGTTTGTCACACCCCGTGAGCGGAAAACAAGGTCGCCAACCCGCACGAGATGATGCCCCCTGGGCCTCTCCATGTCAATGCGCGCAAGACCGCTGACATCAACAACGCCTGCAGCAAGATCTTTCATCTGAATAACGGCAAGAGCGCCGGAATGCGCTACGTCAAGCCGCCCGCGGAAGGAGTACCCAATCTGGATCGATGCGATGTCGCCTATCTTCACCTTCACAAACATTCTCCGCACGCTACAACTCGATTACTGTAGCAAAAACTATCAAGGAATCACCGCCTCGTCAAGCGATAAAATCGCGAAATATTTCTGCAATCGCGTTGCTACACATTCCCCATTCCGCCACCGAGGACACGGGGCCATCAAGAGCGAGTACCGAAGAGCACAGCCTTGTGGTGCCGTAAAAAAGAAAAAGGCGCCCAAAATGGACGCCCTTTCCTCAAACGTTGATGTCTGTTTTTCTACCGCATCATCTCGAAGAACCGGTCCTCGCAGGTCTCGTCCACAACCTCGATGAACTTGTTGCAGATGGTCGTTACCATGTTGATGACCCCTTGGTAGCCGATGATCGGGTAGCGGTGCAGGTTTACCCGGTCAAAGACAGGGAAGCCGAAGCGGAAGAGCGGAATCTTGGCATCGCGGGCGATGAATTTACCGTGGGTGTCGCCGATAATGGCGTCCACCGGATCGGTCATAATGAGGCTCCGCAGGTGCCAGAGGTCCTTCCCCATGTAAATCTTCCCCTGCTTGCCGTAGGCGGAGGAGTCGAGGAGCGCCTGGATCTCCCTCTCCACTTTCTTGTTCCCCTTGCTACAGAGGATATGGTACGGCACCGCCCCCATCTCCAGCAGGAATGAGACATAGCCGATGAGCTGGTCAGGGTCGCCGTAGAGGGCGAATTTCTTCCCGTGGATGTACTGGTGGGCGTCGGTCATGGCGTCCACGGCGCGGCCGCGCTCGGCCTTCAGCGATTCCGGAACCGGCTTGCCGGTGATCTCGGCAATCTTCATCAGGAAGGCGTCGGTCTTGGCAATCCCCAGCGGCATGGGGATGGCCGTGTGCTTGCCGGCATAGTTGTCCTTGACCCAGGCATAGGTCTTGGTAGCCGAAAAGGGGCCGAGGCTGATGGTGGCCTTGCCGTTAATGGAGTCGGCTGCATCGTCAAGCTTCGTCCCGCCGGGGTAGATCCGGTAGGTGCCGTCCAGGGGCGAATCGAAGACCTCGGAGATGTCCCCCAGGATGGTGTACGGAACGCCGAATGCCTCGAAGATCCGCTTGTACTCCCGGAAATTGCCGGTGTTGGCGTCAAAGCCGGGAATCAGGTTGATCTTTCCCGTGCAGCGTCCCTCCACCTTTTTCCCCTCGGTAAGGGCCTGGAGGATGGAGAGGAACATGGCGTCGTAACCATGGATGTGGGAACCGTTGAAGCTCGGCGTGTTGGCATAGGGAACCGGCATATCGGCAGGAACAATCCCCTTGTTGCGGGCGTTCTTGATGAACGCGGTCAGGTCGTCGCCGATGATCTCCGGCATGCACGAGGTGAAGATGGAGACCATCTTCGGCTTGTAGAGGGCGATGGCGTTCTCCAGCCCCTCGTGGAGGTTGTTCTGGCCGCCGAACACGGCGCCGTCCTCGGTCATGGAGTCGGAGACCGCCGGCGCCGGCTCGCGGAAGTGGCGGTTCAGGGTGGAGCGGTAGTAGGATGCGCACCCCTGGGAGCCGTGGACGAAGGGGAGGCTTCCTTCGAAGGCGTGGGCCGCCAGTTCGGCCCCCAGGGGCTGGCAGGCATGGGGAGGTGCGACCACCAGCGCCTCCCGCTTGAAGTTGAGTTCCTTGTACTCCTCGGTATTGATCCAGGCGGCGACCCGTTCGATCTCCTCGACCGGAGTCTCGGTCACCGGCTTTACTGCAAGGCCCAGGTTGTTAGCCATGATATGTCTCCTCTCCGGGGACTCATCCGTCCCACGGTAGATTTTAAGTTATTACCAACCGGCGTTGGATTTTGAGGTCAGATCGGTAGCTCCCGAGGTGAGCCGCGGAGGCGTAGCAGCGCTACGCCGCACAAGAGCGAACCGAAGGGCACTGCCGAGCTGGCCCAAAAGCCGGCGCCGTCAGAACGGCGACTTCACCAGTTCCCAGGTGGGGCTATTAATCGCCATATCAATATCCCTGGCGAAAATAGGGAACCCCTTGTACCCGTGGTACGGCCCGGAATAGTCCCAGCTGTGCATCTGGCGGAAGGGGAGCCCCATCTTCTGGAAAACATACTTCTCCTTGATGCCGGAGGCGACCAGGTCGGGCTTCAGCACGTGAGCGAACTGCTCCATCTCCAGCTCGGAGGCATCATCGTAGACCACGGTAGCATCGGGCATCTCCGGGGCGGTTCGCTCATAGTCGTCGGTGTGGGCGAACTCGTAGCCGGAGCCGACACAGATCATTCCGAGATCCTCGTAGGCGCCGATGGTGTGGCGCGGGCGCAGCCCCCCCACATACAGCATCACCTTCTTCCCTTCCAGCCGGGGACGGACTTCGTCGATCACCGCCTGCATCTGGGGGTCGTACTTGGCGATGACCGCCTCCACCTTCTCCTTGATGGTGTCGTCGAACAGCTCGGCCAGCTTGCGGAGACTCTCCCTGATCTTGGTGGGGCCGAAGAAGTTCAGCTCAATCCAGGGGATACCGTACTTTTCCTCCATCACCTTGCACATGTAGTTCATGGAGCGGTAGCAGTGGATGACGTTGAGCCGCACCTGGTGGGTGGCGGCGATCTTCTCCATCTCGCCGTCGCCAGTCCAGACCGCCTTGACGTTGAAGCCGCACTCCTCCAGCAGGGGCTTCGTGGACCAGGCGTCGCCGCCGATGTTGTACTCGCCGATGAGGGCGATGTCATAGGGCCCTACGGGTTCGGCGAACTCCCGGGTCTCGATGATGTAGTCCCGGATGGTGTCGTTGGAGATATGGTGCCCCAGGGACTGGGAGACACCCCGGAACCCTTCGCAGTTGCACGGGATGATCGGGATGTCCAGCTCCTTGGCGCTGGTCTTGGCCACGGCGTTGATGTCGTCGCCGATGAGGCCAACCGGGCATTCGGAGAGGACCGAGATCCCCTTTGCCAAGGGAAAGAGCTCCTTGGTCTCCTTGAGCAGCACCTTCAGCTTCTTGTCGCCACCGTAGACGATGTCCTTCTCCTGAAAGTCGGAGGTGAACTGCATGCCGAACTGGTCGACCCCCAGTTTGCCGGTCATCAGGTTGCGCCGAGTTCCCCAGGAGTACCAGCCGCAGCCGACCGGACCGTGGGAGACGTGGACCATGTCGCGGATCGGCCCCCAGACAACCCCCTTTGCGCCGGCATAGGCGCAGCCGCGGGCGCTCATGACGCCGGGAACGGTCTTCTTGTTGGATTTGACGCAGGCGCTGCAGTTCGCCTGATCGTTGGGGGCCAGGTGGGGCGCCCGCTTCTTCCGCCCCTTTTCCGGATAGGCCTCTAGGACCTTGTCGATCATCTCCTGGGTCGACTCTTTTGTTATCCCGTCAACTTTTCTGATTGCTTTTGACATAAAAGCTCCTTGAAGGGCACAGCAAGCAGCGCCCCTACATATAATTGGTTAAACCTACTGGCGAACGATTTCGAGGTCAGGTCGGCGGCTTCCAAGGAAGAGCGCGGAGGCGTGGCAGCGCCACGTCGCACAATTTCACTTGTGAAATTGGACCGCGAAGGCGCCCCGCAGGGGGCGGCCGTCAGGCCGAGTCACAAGCGATGACGCAGGAAACGTCGAGATGGCCCGAAAGCGTTCGTCATTTAGCCGCGGCTTCGGCAACCCCCACGATCGACTCATCCTCCGCTTCCATGATGCCGAACTCCATGAGCAGATCTTCCAGCTCCTCCATCTCCAGCGGGTTCGGCACCACCAGCATCTTGTTGTCGAGGATCTTCTTGGCCAGGGTCCGATACTCATTCGCCTGCGGATGCTCGGGAGAGTACTCGATGACGGTCATACGCCGCAGTTCCGCGCGTTGTACCTGATTATCGCGGGGGACGAAGTGGATCATCTGGGTACCAAGCTTCTTGGCCAGGGCCTCGATCAGGTCGTACTCCCGGTCGGTCTTGCGGGCGTTGCAGATGAGGCCGCCAAGGCGAACTTTGCCGGAGGAGGCATACTTGAGAATACCCTTGGCGATGTTGTTGGCGGCGTACATGGCCATCATCTCGCCGGAACAGACGATGTAGATTTCTTCCGCCTTGTTCTCGCGGATCGGCATGGCGAAGCCGCCGCAGACGACGTCGCCGAGAACGTCGTAGAAGACGAAGTCCAGGTCATCGGTGTAGGCGCCGTTCTCTTCCAGGAAGTTGATGGCGGTGATGACACCGCGGCCGGCGCAGCCTACCCCCGGCTCGGGACCGCCGGACTCGACACACTTCACGTCGCCGAAGCCGACTTTCAAAATGTCGTCCAGCTCCAGGTCTTCAACCGTTCCCAGCTCCCGCACCTTGTCCATAACCGTGGCCTGGGCCTTGGCGTGGAGGATGAGGCGGGTGGAATCCGCCTTCGGGTCGCAGCCGACGATCATCACCTTCTTCCCCAACGAAGCGAGCCCCGCCACCGTGTTCTGGGTTGTGGTGGACTTGCCGATGCCGCCTTTGCCGTAAATTGCGATCTGTCTCATGATGTTTCTCCTTTCGCCTTGGTCCCGCCGCTTTCGCGCGTCTTGCACGCCGGCTTCCTCGTCGGAATCCTCGTCGTAGCGCTGCTACGCCTGCGGTTCCTCCTCCTCGCCGTCGCACAATCCATCACGAAATCGACGGGACTGAGCCTCTAATGGTTTGCGGGGCAACAAAAAAGGCGCCCCAATGGTGATATTGGTGGCGCCCTTGCCTGCGTTCAGCAGCGAATACTCCGGCGTATTCTCGTTATTGATTTTGAAAACAGATAAAGCACTGACCGTGCCAAAAGCCAAAACACTGTAATTACTGAACGTTACCTCGTTACCCTCTTAACGCCACGCCTCTTTCCTGTTCACATGCTCAAGAAATAACCATCGCAAAAGCAAGGAATCCCCTCCGAGGACAAGCCATCGACTCCATGGCAATGGATGCAGAGGGACCGGTATCATCCTGGCGCTAAGGGGCGGAGTATTCCCTTCTTGCAGCTGCCTCATTTTTTTGCGATAGTTGCCCAATTATTTTTCACCAATGCTCATTTTCTAGGCAAGGAGGCAACATGCCCAGGCGCGACGACGTCAAGAAGGTCCTCATCATCGGTTCCGGTCCCATCATCATCGGGCAGGCCTGCGAGTTCGACTACTCCGGCACCCAGGCCTGCAAGGCCCTGCGCAAGCTTGGCTACCGGATCGTGCTGGTGAACTCCAACCCCGCCACCATCATGACCGACCCCGCCATGGCCGACGCCACCTATATCGAACCCCTCAATGTGGATACCCTGACCGAGATCATCCGCAAGGAGCGCCCCGATGCCCTCCTTCCCAACCTGGGAGGGCAGACCGGCCTCAACCTCTCGTCGGCCCTGGCTCAAGCCGGGGTGCTGGACCAGTACGGGGTACGGGTCATCGGCGTCAACCTCGATGCCATCAAACGGGGAGAGGACCGGGAGACCTTCAAGGAGACCATGACACGCCTCGGGATCGAGACCGCCCGCAGCGAGATTGCCACAACCATGGAAGAGGCCCTGAAAGTGGTAGCCCGCATTGGGTTGCCGGTGGTGATCCGCCCCGCCTACACCATGGGGGGGACCGGCGGCGGCTTTGCCTACAACATGGAGGAGTTCCGGACCATTGCCGCCCGCGGCCTCGCCGCCAGTCCGGTGAGCCAGATCCTCGTGGAGGAGTCGGTTCTCGGGTGGGAGGAACTGGAACTGGAGGTGGTGCGGGACGCCAGGAGCCAGAAAATCACTGTATGCTTCATCGAAAACGTGGACGCCATGGGGGTCCACACCGGCGACTCCTACTGCACGGCCCCGATGCTTACCATCTCTCCTGAACTCCAGGCCCGGCTCCAGGATTACGCCTACCGCATCGTCGACGCCATCGAGGTGATCGGCGGCACCAACGTCCAATTCGCCCATGACCCCAAAACCGGCCGGGTGGTGGTCATCGAGATCAACCCCCGCACCTCCCGCTCCTCGGCCCTGGCGTCCAAGGCCACCGGCTTCCCCATCGCCATGGTCTCGTCGCTCCTTGCCGCAGGGCTAACCCTGGACGAGATCCCGTACTGGCGCGACGGCTCCCTGGAGAAGTACACCCCGAGCGGCGACTACGTGGTGGTTAAGTTCGCCCGCTGGGCTTTCGAGAAGTTCAAGGGGGTCGAGGACAAGCTCGGCACCCAGATGCGGGCCGTGGGCGAGGTCATGAGTATCGGCAAGAACTACAAGGAGGCGCTCCAGAAGGCGATCCGCTCCTTGGAGATCGGCCGGTACGGCCTCGGCTTTGCCCGGGACTTCAACGCCACGCCCCTGCCGAAGCTCCTGGAGATGCTGGAGGAACCCTCCAGCGAGCGCCAGTTCATCCTCTACGAGGCGCTGCGCAAGGGGGCCGACCTGGACCACCTCCACCGGCTGACCCACATCAAGCTCTGGTTCCTGCAGCAGATGAAGGAGCTGGTGGAACTGGAGGAGCAAATTCTCCGGCACCGGGGAGCCCTCCCCCCCGACGACCTGCTGCTCCGGGCCAAACGAGACGGCTTTGCGGACCGCTACCTGGCAAAGCTGCTTGAGGTGCCTGAGGCAAGGGTCCGTGAAAAGCGGCTGGCCTTGGGGCTTGCCGAGGCGTGGGAGGCGGTACCGGTGAGCGGGGTGGAAAACGCCGCCTACTACTTCTCCACCTACAATGCGCCGGACACGGTGCCGGTCAGCGACCGGAAGAAGATCATGGTGCTGGGGGGCGGCCCCAACCGGATCGGCCAGGGAATCGAGTTCGACTACTGCTGCGTCCACACCGCCTTTGCCCTGCGGGAGGCCGGCTACGAGACCATCATGGTCAACTGCAACCCGGAGACGGTCTCCACCGACTACGACACCTCGGACAAACTCTACTTCGAGCCCCTCACCGTGGAGGACGTCCTCTCCATCTATGCCAAGGAGAAGCCCGAGGGGGTGGTGGTCCAGTTCGGGGGGCAGACCCCCCTCAACATCGCCGCCGAACTGGAGGCGGCTGGGGTCCGGATCATCGGCACCACGCCGGAAACCATTGACCTGGCCGAGGACCGGCAGCGCTTCGCCGCGGTCATGCGAGACCTGCGGATCCCTCAGCCCGAATCGGGGATGGCAAGCACCCTGGATGAGGCCCTGGCGGTGGCGGCCCGCATCGGCTACCCCCTCATGGTGCGCCCCTCCTACGTCCTGGGGGGGAGGGCCATGGAGGTGGTCCACGACGAGGAGATGCTCCGGGAGTACGTGGCCAAAGCGGTGGATGTCTCGCCGGAGCGTCCGATCCTCATCGACCGGTTCCTGGAGAACGCCATCGAGGCCGAGGCCGACGCCATCAGCGACGGGACCGACGCCTTCGTGCCGGCGGTCATGGAGCACATCGAGCTGGCCGGGGTCCACTCGGGGGACTCGGCCTGCGTCATCCCACCGGTGAGCATCCCCGAGAAGCACATCGCCACCATCGATGAATACACCCGCAGGATCGCCGTGGCCATGGGGGTCGTGGGGCTCATGAACATCCAGTACGCCATCGCCGACGACACCGTCTACATCCTGGAGGCGAACCCCCGGGCGAGCCGCACCGTGCCCCTGGTCTCCAAGGTCTGCAACATCCCCATGCCCCGCATCGCTGTGCAGGTCATGCTCGGGGCAAAGCTGAAGGAGATGGGGCTCGCCCGCCGCGCCTTCCCCCACTTCGGGGTCAAGGAGGCGGTCTTCCCCTTCCCCATGTTCCCCGAGGTGGACCCGGTGCTCGGCCCGGAGATGCGCTCCACCGGCGAGGTGCTGGGGCTTGCGGGGAACTACGGCCTCGCCTTCTACAAGGCCCAGGAAGGGGCCAACGCCCAGCTTCCCGTCTCCGGCTCGATCCTCTTCACCATTGCCGACCGGGACAAGGACGAGGCCCTGAAGGCGGCGCGCCGCTTTGCCGACCTGGGCTTCACCATCCGGGCCACGGAAGGGACCTGCCGGTTCCTGGCCGGCCACGGCATCGCCGCGACCCCGGTCACCAAGCTCCACGAGGGGCGCCCCAACCTGGTGGACGCCATCAAGAACCGGGAAATCCACCTGGTGGTCAACACCCCGGCCGGGAAGCAGAGCGCCCATGACGACTCCTACATCCGCAAAGCAGCCATCGCCAACAAGATCCCCCACATCACCACCGTCGCAGCAGCCGTAGCCGCCGCAGAGGGGATCGCGGCCCGCCGCAATGGCAAGGAGCCGGTCATGAGCCTGCAGGAGTACCATGCCGGCATCCGCTAGGGGAACAGTCCCCCGATGAATGCATGATGCACAAATGGCCCGCCGGGATTGACCGGCGGGCCATTTGTGCATCGGGAAAAAGTCATCCCGCCCTTCTTATGTATGCGGCGGTCCGATGTTCAACGCAAGCCAGTAGACCCCCAACTGCCGTACCGATTTGCTGAATTCTTCGAAATTCACCGGTTTTCCGATGTAGCTGTTGGCCCCCAACCGGTAGCTGTCCACCCGATCCCGGTCCTCGTCGGACGTAGTGAGGACCACGACCGGGAGGAGTTGGGTCCGGGCATCGGAGCGAATCCGCTTCAAAACGTCCAGGCCGCTGAGTTTGGGGAGATTGAGGTCCAGCAGCACCAATTCCGGCATATTCGTAGTGTCACGGCCGGCATAGGCACCGGTGCCGAACAGGAAATCCAACGCCTCGGCTCCGTCGCGGGCCACCACAATCTCATTGAGCAGGTTGTTCATCTTGAGCGCCCGGATTGTCAGGGCCTCGTCGTCGGAATTGTCCTCCACCAGCAGAATCATCTTTTCACTCACGATGCCTGTCCTCCAACGGTGAAATAGAAAACTGCCCCTTCCCCTTCTGTCCCCTCCGCCCAGATCCGCCCTCCGTGGCGCAGTATGATCCGCTGCACCGAGGCGAGGCCGATGCCTGTCCCCTCGAACTCGTCAGCCCGGTGCAACCGCTGGAACGGCGTAAACAGCTTGTCCGCATACTCCATATTGAAGCCGGCGCCGTTGTCCTTGACAAAGAAAGCCGGTCCCTCGCCGGTAGTCATTGAGCCGAACTCGATTCGGGCTGCGGGATTATTTCGGGAATATTTCCAGGCATTGTCGATCATGTTTTGCATGACCGAATGCATCAGGGTTGGATCCGCCTCCACTTCAGGGACATCATGCACGACAAATTCGACAGTTCTATCCGGCTCGCGCTGCGTATACTCCTCTGCAATCTGCCGCGTCATCTCGCCAAGGCTTACCGTTTTGGGGCAGATCTCGCACCGGGTTATGCGGGAGAGCCGCAGCATCTCGTCAATCAATTTCCCCATCCTGAGGCAGCCATTCCGGACCCGGTTGAGATAATCCTTCCCCTCATCGTTCAGCTTGTCGCCGTAATCCTGCACCAGGGCCAGGCTGAAACCGTCGATACCGCGCAACGGTGCCCGCAGGTCGTGGGAAACCGAATAGGCAAAGGCGTCGAGCTCCCTGTTGGCGACGGCAAGCTGCTCCGTCCGTTCCGCTACGCGCTCTTCGAGTTGAGCGTTGAGATGTTGCAGGTCCAATGCCGCTTGCAGCCGTTCTGCCGACAGTGCCTTGAAGGTACTGATCAGTTCCGCCACTTCCGAGCTTTTCGGGTTAATGGCGCGTGCTTTCAGATCGTCCAACTCGCCATAGGAGCTGAGGGCGCTGACAAGATCATCCACCTCCCGGGTGGTCCGGCGCGCCACCACATGGGCCAGCCATAGTCCCAGCACGATTGCGGCCCCTCCGACCAGGACAATCGAGGTCAGCAGAGGGGCCATTTTCCGGTCGATTTCCCGACGATTGAGCCCCAGGTGGAGAACGGTCCCGGATTCGTCCACCCGTTTCGCGATGTCGTAGACAACCTCTCCCTCCAATCCCTGAAACTCCCAGACCGCTGGGAGTCCGGTGGCCGGCACCCTTTCCAGCAATGCAGTCGGCACCCCTTTGGCAAAGGTTGAGATGTACGGTTCCTTCTTCCTGGCGATAAATGCATAAAGCAGGACCGTACTCTTCTCGATTTCGCTGTCCAGCTGCTCCTTGAGGGCTATCCGGTCATCCCAGAGGATCAGTCGCTCCACAGCATCCGCAAGCACCTCCGACCTGGTCTTCCAGGTCTGGAGGGTCAACTGGCGATGACGGTCCAGAACAAAATACGCAAAAAAACCGCTGATGAGCAGAATCATCATCGTCAGAAGCCCGGCGATTCTTATGAAGATAATCTTTTTGAGGTGCATGGACCCAGCCTAACGGCCTTTCTCCTTTTCCAGCCAGCGACTCATCTCGCGGACCGTGTCATAGGCCTTGTCGTCACCCTCCGCAAACCGGTCGATCTGGAGCTTGGCGAGCAGCTCCGCCGACTCTTTATGTTCATGGAGCGTGAGTAAGACCTGTTTCAGCTTTTTTTTCGTGGCCGGGTCCATGGCCGGGTGCACAACGATGGGAGGGATGCCGTAGGGGGAGGATTTCTCGATAATTCTTGTCCGTGAGGTAACATTCGGGTCGATGGTGTTCATGAACTCCCAGATCAGGGAATCCACTGCGGCGCCGTCAGCCTGCCCATTGGCAACCGCCTTGATGGAATTGTCGTGGCTGTTGCTGAAAAAATGATCACCAAAAAATGAATCCGGGGTTTCACCCCGTTTTGCCAGCATATAGGTCGGCACCATACTGCCGGTATTGGAATCCGGGTCGGTGAAGGCGAATTTCTTGCCGCGCAAATCGTTTAACGATGTGTAGCTGCTGTTACGGTTGGCAATGATGTAGGAATGGTAGACCTTAACCCCGTGTACCACCGGAACGGCCAGTATCTCCATGCCGAACTGCTCATGCCCCTGGACATAGGGGCCGGCGCAGACAAAGGCGGCGTCAACCTCCTTGTTCATCACCATGGTATTTACTTCCGCGTATGTCCGCCGTTGGGAGAAGACCGCACGGCGCCCCATCCGGTCGGCCACCAGCCGCAGTAACTCTTCGTAGTACTGCCTGGTGGTTTCGGGGGAGATCATGGCGGCAACGGCAATATGGAGGGGCGGCCGAGTGTCCTTAACCTGCGTTCCAGCAGCATCAGGGGTAACCTTTGCCATGTCGACGCGGGGCCTGTCGTTGTTGCAGGCGGCAAGGAGCAGCACCAGGGGCAAAAGCAGCAAAGACCGGCGTAATGAAACTATTATCTGCCCAACGATTGCGAGTCCGGCAAACACTCTCTGCAGAACAAGCGAGTTCATCCGCACCTCTTAGACGTACTCGACCCCGTTACTTATCGTTCAATAATAAACCGCTTTTCACGTATCGCAACCCACCCTGCGCAACAAATGGGCACTGTCGCTTTCCATCCCGCAAACAACGAAGGCGCCGGCAAACGCCGACGCCCTCTTATCGTCCCCGGATATGTCTCTTCCGCAACGGATGGTTCTACGATTCCGTAAGCAGGATCGCCTCGGCGATCTGCCGCATGCTCTTGCGCTTATCCATGGCCAGCTTCTGCATCCTGCGGAACGCCTCGGGTTCCGAAAGCCCCTGGTTCCGCATCAGGACCCCCTTGGCCTTCTCGATGACCTTGCGGCTCTCCAGGGTTTCCCTAAGGTCCTCCACCTCTTCCTTGAGGGTTTCCACCTCGTCGGCATGGGCACAGGCAAGTTCAATGGCGGGCCAGAGGTCCTGCTCCCGGAAAGGCTTGGCCAGAAAGCCGCCGATGCCGCTCTCCTTGGCCCGCCTGACCGTATCAGGGTCACAACAGGCCGTCAGGAGGATAATCGGGATCTTCAGCCGCTGCCGAATTTCCCGGGCCGCCGTGATCCCGTCTTTCTTGGGCATCGAGACATCGAGAATAACGATGTCGGGCATGGTGGACAGCGCCGTCGCCACCGCCTGCTCCCCGTCCCCGCACTCCCGGATTTCATCGAAACCCAACTCCTTGAGCTTATTTTTTAGGCTCATCCTGATAATCGGCTCATCATCGCACACGAGAACACTTCTCAATGAAATCACCACCTTATTGATGTTTTTACCTGCAATTTTCTCCATACCCCTTGGCTTTCAGCATAAACCGTTCCAAGGGAGGGGCTGGCGTTCCCTTCCGCCATCCTTTACAATGCCCACCACGGTGCCACAATAGATGCTGACGCGCCCACGGGCGCCGCACCGTTCCGGAGGATCATCCATGAAGAAGAAGGTAGCCCTGATCGCCATCCTGCTTCTGGCCGTCGCGGCCATTGCCTGGTTCGTTACCCGCCGCACGGGGAATGACGGCAGTACCGTTGCCGTTTCGGGAACCATCGAGGTGACCGAGGTGGAGGTGAGCTTCAAGATTCCTGGACGGGTACGGGAGCGGCTCGTTGACGAGGGTGAGCTGGTGAAGGCGGGACAGGTGGTGGCACGGCTCGACGATGATGACCTGCGCCTGGAAGTGGCTCAGCGGGAGCGGGACGCGGAAGCCGTGGCGGCAAACCTGCGGGAACTGGAGACCGGTTTCAGGAAGGAGGACATCGCCCGGGCCGACGCCGCCGTGAACAGGGTCAAGGCCGAGACCGACCGCCTCAAGGCCGATTTCGCCCGGCAGGAGGCCCTGTTCCGGCGCGAGGTCATCTCCCGCCGTGATTACGATGCCGCCAAGGCCGCCTCCGAGTCGTCCCAGGCGGCTCTCCGCGAGGCCATGGCCCAGCAGGCGCTCATGCACCGGGGTCCCCGGAAGGAACAGATCGACGCGGCCCGGGCGCGCCTCGGCCAGACACGGGAGGCGCTGGAGCTTGCCCGCACCCGCCTCGGCTACACCACCCTCGCCGCCCCCATGGCGGGGCTCGTGCTGGCCAAGCACGTGGAGCCGGGGGAACAGGTGGCCGCCGGCACTCCCATCATCAGTGTGGGCGATATGCCTAACACCTGGATGCGGGCCTACATCGCCGAGACCGACCTGGGGCGGGTGAAGGTGGGGCAGAAAGCCCGGGTGAAGAGCGACACCTGGCCCGATCGCCGCTACGAGGGGACCGTCACCTTTATCTCACCGGAGGCGGAATTCACCCCCAAGAGCGTGCAGACGGAGAAGGAGCGGGTGAAGCTCGTCTACCGGATCAAGATCACCATCCCGAACCCCGCCATGGAGCTGAAACCGGGGATGCCGGTGGACGCGGAGATAGAGACAAGGAGCCAGTAAACGGAAGTCAGAATTCAGGAGAAACGACATCAGGTTTTTCCCTCCTGCCTCCTGCATTCTGACTTCTGAATTCTTCCCCTATGGACGCCATAACCACCGACAATCTCACCAAACGCTTCGGCAACCTGACCGCCGTGGACGGACTCACCCTCTCCGTGGCGCCGGGGGAGCTCTTCGGCCTCGTGGGCTCCGACGGCGCCGGCAAGACCACCACCATGCGGATGCTGACCGGCATCATGGACCCCACGGAGGGGTCGGCCCGGGTCATGGGGCGCCACACGGTGCGGGAGGCTGAGCCCCTCAAGGAGGAGATCGGCTACATGAGCCAGCGGTTCGGCCTCTATCCGGACCTGACCGTGCTGGAAAACCTCCACTTCTACGCCGACATCTATGGACTCCCCCGGCGGGGGCGCGACGAGAAAATCGGCCTCCTCCTCTCCTTCAGCAACCTGACCCCCTTCGGCAAGCGGCTCGCCGGCAACCTCTCCGGTGGCATGAAGCAGAAGCTGGGGCTTGCCTGCGCCCTCATCCATACCCCCAAGGTCCTCTTCCTGGACGAGCCCACCAACGGGGTCGACCCGGTCTCCCGCCGGGACTTCTGGCGCATCCTCTACCAACTCCTGCGGGAAGGGGTGACGGTTTTCGTGGCCACCGCCTACCTGGACGAGGCGGACCGGTGCAATCGCGTGGGGCTCATCCACCGGGGCAAACTCCTAGCCTGCGACACCCCCGACAACCTCCGGGGGCTCATGGACGGCACCATCCTCGAAGTGAGGACCCCTGACCCGAGACGGGCCGCCCTGCTTCTAAGGGAGCGCCTGGAGGGAGAATCGGTGGGAATCTTCGGCGACCGGCTCCACGTGGTCACGCGGGATGCGGAGGAGACAGGCCGTGCCATCAAGGCGATCATGGAGGGGGCGGGGGTGACGGTCCAGAGCATCCGCCCCGTCGAGCCGAGCCTTGAGGATGTGCTGGTATCGGTGCTTTCCGGGGAGGCAACCCGATGAGCGACCTGGCCGTCACCCTCCGCGACCTGGAAAAGCGCTTCGGCGACTTCGTTGCCGTGAACCGGGTAAGCCTCGACGTGAAGCGGGGCGAGATCTTCGGCTTCCTGGGCCCCAACGGCGCGGGGAAATCCACCACCATCCGGATGCTCTGCGGCATCCTCCAGCCCACCGCCGGGAGCGGCACCGTGGCCGGCTTCGACATCGTCCGCCAGCCCGAGGAGATCAAGAAGAACATCGGCTACATGAGCCAGAAGTTCTCCCTCTACGAGGACCTGACCGTGGAGGAGAACATCGATTTCTACAGCGGCATCTACCGGATTCCCGACGCCAAAAAGAAGGATCGCAAGGAGTGGGTCATCCGGATGGCGGGGCTCACGGAGCACCGGGCCTCCAAGACCGCAATCCTCTCCGGCGGCTGGAAGCAGCGGCTGGCCTTGGGATGCGCCGTTCTCCACGAGCCCCCCATCATCTTCCTGGACGAACCCACCTCCGGCGTAGACCCCATCAGCCGCCGCAACTTCTGGGACCTGATCTACCACCTGGCCGGCGGGGGGGTCACCGTCTTCGTCACCACCCACTACATGGACGAGGCCGAATACTGCGACCGCCTGGCCCTCATCTACCGGGGGGAACTCATCGCCCTGGGAACCCCGGCGGAGCTGAAGACCCGCTTCATGGAGGAGGAGATCGTGGAGGTGCGCTGCAGCCGTCCCCAGGATGCCATGGAGATCATCGAGGCCATCCCCGGCATCGGGCACGCCGCCCTCTTCGGACGGACGCTCCATGTGGTGGCCCAACGGGCCGACGAGTCGATCCCGGCCATCCGGGAGTCGCTTGCCGCCGGAGGCTTCACCGTGGACGGCATCGAGCGGATCGTCCCCTCCCTGGAGGATGTCTTCGTCTCCCTCATCGAGGCCAGGGACCGGGAGACCACTCCCCAGCAGGAGTTCAGCCGATGAAGCTCCAGCGCGTGGCGGCCGTGGCCCGCAAGGAATTCATCCACGTCTTTCGGGACCCCCGGAGCCTCGGCATGGGGATCGCGATTCCGATGTTGCTGCTCTTCCTCTTCGGCTACGCGCTCACCCTGGACGTGGACCGAGTGCCGCTCATGGTCTGGGACCAGAGCGCCACCCCCGAGAGCCGGGACTTCATCAGCCGCTTCGCCGGCTCCCGTTACTTCACCCTGGCTGGGCGCGTCGGCACCTACCGGGAAATCGAGATTGCCATCGACCGGCGCGACGTCCTCATGGCCCTGGTGATCCCCACCGATTTCGCCCGCAAGCTCCGGACAGGTGCACAGGCGCCGGTGCAACTGATCCTGGACGGAAGCGACTCCAACACTGCCACCATCGCCCTGGGGTATGCCGAGGCCGCGACCTCTGCCTGGTCCCGGGACGTCATCCTTGAGCAGAGCCGGCGCTTCGGCCCTGTTCCCGCCGCCGGCATCGTGGATGTACGCCCCCGGGTCTGGTTCAACACCGACATGGTCTCCCGCAACTACATCTTCCCGGGGCTCATCGCGGTCATCATGATGGTCATCGCCGCGCTCCTCACCTCCCTCACGGTGGCCCGTGAGTGGGAAACCGGCACCATGGAACAGCTCATCACCACTCCGCTCCGAGGGGCGGAGCTCATCGCCGGCAAGCTCATCCCCTACTTCGCCATCGGCATCCTCGACCTGGTCCTCTCGGTCCTGGTGGGGGATTTCTTCTTTGACATCCCGTTGCGGGGGAGCCTCTGGCTCCTGTTCGCCATGTCGCTCATCTTTCTCACCTGCGCCCTCGCCTTCGGGCTCCTCATCAGCATCGTCACCAAGAACCAGCGGCTCGCCTCCCAGATCGCCATGGTGACCACCATGCTCCCGGCGTTCCTCCTCTCCGGCTTCATCTTTCCCATCGAGAACATGCCTCCCCCCATCCAGGCGGTGACCCACATCATCACGGCCCGCTACTTCGTCACCATCCTGCGTGATATCTATCTAAAGGGAGTGGGGCTCGGCGTGCTGGCACCGGAGGCGGCGTTCCTGGCGGTCTTCGGGGTGGTGGTCCTGGCCCTGGCGGTGAAAAAATTCCGGAAGAAGGTGGAGTGAGGCGATGCTGGAGCGGCTCAGATGCATGCTGGTAAAAGAGATCATCCAGGCCCTTCGGGATCCCCGGATGCGCTTCATCCTCTTCATAATCCCCGCCGTTCAGACGGTTATCTTCGGCTATGCGGTGAACACCGACGTGCGGAACGTAAAGACCGCTGTCTACGACCAGGACAATACCCCCGAGAGCCGTGACCTGGCCGCCCGGTTCCAGCGGTCGGGGTACTTTCTCATCACCGAGCGGATCGGCCGCGAAAGCCGCGTGCGGGAGCTTATGGACCGGGGGGAGGTGAAGGCAATCCTCCGGATAAATCGGGGCTTCGGCGCCGAACTGGGGGGAGGGCGCACGGCTCCGCTCCAGATCATCCTGGACGGCACCGACTCCAACACCGCCGGCATCGTCCTGAACTATGCATCGCGGATCACAGCCCGCTTTAACGACGAGCTGCGGGGAACCCAACTCCCCCGAAGCAGAGGGGCACGTGTCTTCGCTGGTGGCGTCCAACTCCAGAGCCGCGCCTGGTTCAACGAGAACCTGGAGAGCAGCAACTACTACGTGCCAGCGGTCATCGCCAACATCGTCCTCATCATCACCATGCTCCTCTCCAGCATGGCCGTGGTGCGCGAGAAGGAGATCGGCACCATGGAGCAGATGATCGTCACCCCCATCTCCAGGAGCGAATTCATCCTCGGCAAGACCATCCCCTTCGTCCTCATCGGCTTCATCGATGTGGCAGTCATCACTGCCGTTTCAAAATTCTGGTTCCAGGTTCCCATCCGGGGAAGCCTGCTCCTCCTTTTCGGCGCCACGGCCCTCTTTCTCATGAGCACCCTCGGTTTCGGGCTCTTCATCTCCACCATCAGCACCACCCAGCAGCAGGCCATGATGAGCTCATTCTTCTTTATCTTCCCCGCCATGCTCCTCTCGGGGTTCGCCTTCCCCATCGAGAACATGCCGCGGGTGATCCAGTACTTCACCTACCTGAACCCGCTCCGCTACTATCTGGTCATCATTCGGGGGATATTTCTGAAAGGGGTGGGGGCCGACATCCTCTGGCCCCAGATGGCGGGTCTGCTGGTGCTGGGGAGTGTCATTCTGGGATTTGCCGTGAAGCGGTTCCGGAAGACCCTCGCATAGGCAGAACGAGGGAGTGAACTAGGGCGGCAGGCGCCCTTCTCATCTTGAGGGATTTGGCGTTAGAGTTTCTTCTTTGTCTTGGCATCCTAACGTATCAGGTAGCGCACAAAACAATTCATTACTGTGGAAAAAACAAAGAGGCAAGGTTTCCCTTGCCTCTTCGATTTTGATGATAGTGAGTTAACAGGCTAGTCTGCTTTCCCCTCACACTCCTCGGCTGCATCGTTGACTGTGGTCAGCGGAGCATCTTCCCCGGCAACTGCCGGTTCTTCTGCAAGCGAAGCAGCAGCTTGCTCAACAACAGGCGCTGCTGCAGCAATTGTAGCTTTAGCCGGTTTAGCCTTTTTTCCCTTCTTGTTCAACTGCTCCTCAACCAGTTCTATGACAGACAGTGGCGCATTGTCGCCCGGACGGATGCCGAGCTTGATGATACGCGTATATCCACCATCACGCTCCTTGTAGCGGGGGGCTATGGTCGAGAAAAGCTTGGTAACGACTTTCTTGTCCCGGATATAGGAGGCAGCCTGACGCAGTGCATGCAGATCACCTCTTTTGCCCAACGTAATCATTTTCTCCGCGATGGAACGGAGCTCTTTTGCCTTCGCATCAGTGGTAGTAATCCGCTCATGCTCAAGAAACGAGGTCACCATGTTACGAAACATCGCTATCCGGTGGCTCGTGGTTCTTCCAAGTCTTCTCCCTGCTTTATTGTGACGCATGACCTATAATCCTTTCTTCAGGAAACCTAGCAATTATTCTTCGTCCTTCCGCTCCCCACGGATCCTGCGCATAACCTCAGGGTCAGGGAAGCCATCCAGCTTCATCCCAAGAGTAAGTCCCATATCAGCGAGAATATCCTTAATCTCGTTCAGGGATTTGCGCCCGAAGTTTTGTGTCTTGAGCATCTCAGCCTCGGAACGTGAAACAAGTTCGCCAATCATCTTGATGCCGGCATTTTTGAGGCAGTTTGCCGAGCGTACGGACAGTTCAAGCTCGTCCACGGAGCGATAGAGATTCTCATTAACCCGCTCACGCTCCTCCTCGGTTTCCGCTTCCTCAGCAGGTTCGGCTTCTTCATCGAAGTTGATAAAAATGCTCAGTTGCTCTTTCAGAATCTTTGCAGCAAACGCAACAGCATCTTCAGGAACAACACTGCCGTTCGTCCAGACTTCAAGAGTCAACTTGTCATAGTCGGTCATTTGGCCTACGCGAGCATTTGAGACGGTGAAATTCACTTTCTTGATGGGAGAGAATATGGCATCGATCGGCATCGTTCCAACCGGAGCCTTTTCGTCGCGGTTACGGTCCGAAGGCACATACCCCTTGCCCAGCTTGACCACCATCTCCATCTCCAGATTGGCATCCTTTGAACAGGTAGCGATATGGTGGTCTGGGTTCAGAATTTCAACATTGGCATCAGTGACAATATCACCTGCCTTAACGATCCCGTCACCCTTGTGAATAATCCGTATTGTGCGGGCCTCATTTCCATGCATCTTGAGGCTGACACCTTTGAGATTGAGTATGATATTCGTAACATCCTCAGTCACACCGGGGATGGATGAAAACTCGTGGAGCACTCCCTTGATTTTCACGGAAGTAATCGCTGCACCTTGAAGTGATGAAAGGAGCACTCTTCTCAGCGAGTTTCCGAGTGTCGTTCCGAATCCGCGTTCAAAGGGCTCAGCAAAAAATTTTCCGTATGTATTGGTAAGCGATTCACTCTCAACCTGAAGCTTCTTGGGGCTGATCAGGTCACGCCAGTTTCTGTACATGCATATCCTCCCTGTTACGGGTCTGTTCGCTTGTTACTTGGAGTAAAGCTCGACGATCAGTTGCTCCTGAATCGGCATTGCAATGTCCTCGCGGGCGGGGAGCAGCTTCACAACGCCTTTGTAGCCTTCCTTGTCAAGCTCAAGCCACTGGGGGGTCCCACGGCGAACGACCGCATCAAGGGATTCATTGATGCAGGCAATCTTGCGGCTCTTTTCCTTCAGCTCAACCACATCACCAGCCTTGAGTTGGATAGAGGGGATATTCGCCTTTCTCCCATTAAGGGTGAAGTGATTGTGGCGGACCAGAATCCTTGCCTCTGTACGAGAGGAAGCAAAACCGAGGCGATATACAACGTTATCAAGGCGCCGCTCAAGGAGTGAAAGCAGGTTCTCACCCGTAACGCCCCGCATCCGGTCAGCCTCTTCAAAGTAACTGCGGAATTGTTTCTCAAGTACGCCGTAAATCCGACGAACCTTCTGCTTCTCCCGAAGCTGAATCCCATAGTTGGAAACCTTCGGCCTTCCCTGCCCGTGCTGACCGGGAGGATAATTCCTACGCTTTATGGCACACTTGTCAGTGTAACAACGCTCACCCTTGAGAAACAACTCCATGTTTTCCCGCCTGCAGAGCCTGCAGGAAGGACCTGTATATCTAGCCAACGTTGACCTCCTTTACTTAAAACGTACTCGACGTGCTGTTATTAGACCCTTCTGCGCTTCGGCGGACGACAGCCGTTATGGGGAATCGGCGTGACGTCACGGATGAAGTTGACATGAAAACCAGCAGCCTGAAGAGCACGCAACGCAGACTCACGACCAGATCCAGGGCCTTTCACATAAACTTCGACACTACGCATACCATGATCCTGGGCCTTACGCGCGCAATCCTCTGCTGCTACCTGAGCAGCGAACGGCGTACTCTTACGAGAGCCCTTAAAACCTTTGCCGCCAGCAGAAGACCAAGCAACCACATTACCGGCAGGATCAGTTATGGTGATGATAGTATTATTGAACGTAGCCTGAATATGGGCCACTCCATTGGGAATATTCTTCTTTTCCTTCTTCTTCTTGACAACTTTTTTAGCCGGGCTTGCCATTATTCCTCCAGACTCCTATGGTCTATTTCTTCTTACCTGCAACCGTTCTGGCGGGACCTTTGCGCGTACGGGCATTGGTCTTCGTCCTCTGTCCACGAACGGGAAGTCCCTTCCGGTGACGGAGTCCACGGTAGCACCCGAGGTCCATGAGCCGCTTGATGTTCATGGATATATCACGACGAAGGTCACCTTCTACCTTGACATTCTTATCGATATATTCCCTGATCTTCGCGACTTCGGCCTCGGTCAGGTTGTCTGTTCTCGTATCCGAGTTGACCCCTGATTCAGCCAGGATCTTTTGCGCTGTTGTACGCCCGATCCCGTAGATATAAGTGAGCGCGATTTCTATCCGCTTGTTTCTTGGTAGGTCAATGCCTGCGATGCGTGCCAATGCGCGGTCCTCCTCTGTAGTCTCTTAGCCTTGTCTCTGGGTATGCTTGGGGGTTTCGCAGATTACACGAACAATTCCCTTGCGCTTGATTATCTTACATTTGTCACAAATTTTCTTTACTGACGCCCTAACTTTCATTGTCAATCCTTTCGATGCCTCGAATGCGACTAGAGTATACTGAGTATTTCCGGACCATGCTCCGTTATAGCAACAGTATGTTCAAAATGAGCAGACAGACCACCATCACATGTGACGGCCGTCCAGCCATCATCCAACACCTTCACCTGATAGCCCCGTTCATTGATCATAGGCTCTATGGCGAGAACCATTCCCGGCTTCAACCTGACCCCCCGGCCAGGCTCGCCAAAATTCGGAACCTGTGGACTTTCGTGAAGTTTCTTTCCGATCCCGTGCCCCACGAAATCCCTGACGACCGAAAAGCCGTGGCGTTCTACATAGCCTTGAACTGAATGCGAAATATCAGATAGTCTATTGCCAGGAACTGCCGCCTCAATTGCACAATAGAGAGACTCTTCAGTTACCTTGACAAGGCGTTCCGCTTGGGCAGTAACCTTCGAAACGGGCACTGTTATGGCGGCATCAGCGTAATATCCGCCGTAAACAACACCGAAATCGAGGCTGACTATGTCCCCCTCGACTAATTCACGCTTACTTGGCATGCCATGAACAACCTGCTCATTGAGAGAGCAGCAAAGAGCATAAGGAAACCCCCCATACCCCTTGAATGCAGCCACCGCTTTGCGCTTTCGCGCTTCCGACTCTGCAAGTCCGTCAAGAAATAGAGTGGTAACGCCGGCCCGTACCTCAGACCTCAAAATTTCGAGAATCTCCGCCACGATCTGTCCAGCGGAGCGCATTTTTTCAATTTCCTGGGGTGACTTTAGAACAATCACCCTACCTACTCGCCACAATGTTCTGGATTGATTGAGAAACGGATTCTATTGAGCCGAGAGCATCGATCTTCCTCAGCAGTGATGCACGCTCATAATACAACTTAAGGGGAACAGTCTGCTCGTCATAAACATCAAGACGGCGGCGGATTGTCTCCACCCTATCATCATCTCTCTGATACAGTTCCCCGCCGCAACTATCACAGCGTCCTTCCACGGATGGCCGATCATACAGAACATGAAAACCACGACCACACGCCCTACACATGCGCCGTCCCGTCAGACGATCAACCAACACCGCATAGTCCACTTCAAACGATATAACATGGGCAATCGACCGACCAGCCCCCTGCAGCATGCCACCCAGCGCATCAGCCTGGGCCACAGTCCGCGGGAATCCGTCAAGAATAAAACCAGCGGCACAATCATCAGCCGCAAGCCGCTCATTAACAATACCCACAACAACTTCATCAGGAACAAGAGAACCGGCATCCATATAGGACTTAGCCTTGATCCCCAGCAACGTCTGATCCGCAACGGCCGACCGCAGGATATCGCCGGTCGAAATCTGTGGGATGCCATATTTACGAACAAGAAGGTTAGCCTGCGTTCCCTTGCCTGCGCCAGGAGGACCAAGGAAAATCAAATTCATCGCATTTTCATTCCCAGACACTACTTCCTCCCCCTAACCCTTACCCCCTTCATAAACCCTTCATAACTCCGGGTTATCAAATGGGACTCAATCTGAGCAGCGGTATCCATCCCTACACCCACCGCAATAAGGAGCGCCGTTCCTCCAAAGTAGAAAGGCAAATTAAATTTACCTATAAGTATAGAAGGTAGAACGCAAACAGCTGAAATATAAATCGCGCCTGCAAACGTCAACTTCGTGAGGACTCGATCCAAATACTCGGAGGTTTCCTTACCGGGGCGAATGCCCGGTATATAACCGCCGTGCTTTTTAACATTATCGGCCACATCGACGGGGTTAAAAGAAACAGCCGTGTAGAAATAACAAAAGAATACAATAAAAGCAACATAAAATATGTCATATACCCAGTTACCGGGCGTCAGACTCTTTGCTGCGGATTGGACCCAAGGAATATTAATAAAGTTTGCCACTGTTGCTGGGAACATAATTATCGAAGAAGCAAAGATCGGCGGTATTACCCCCGCCATATTTACCTTGAGAGGCAGGTGGGATGTCTGACCACCGTAGGTCTTCAGACCTACGACACGTTTAGCATAGTGTATTGGCAATCGGCGTTGGCCGCGCTCGACAAATACAATCGCAGCAATAACCAAGAACATAAGAACAGCTATAAACAAGATTACAAAAAGAGAAAGTTGCCCCGTCTTGAGCAGGCGCACCGAGTTGCCCAGCGCAACCGGAATCCTTGCAACAATACCGGCAAAAATGATCAAGGAAATACCGTTACCAATGCCCTTCTCCGACATCTGTTCGCCAAGCCACATAATAAAGGCTGTACCAGCTGTCAGAGTGATGACGGTCATAAATCTAAAACCCCAGCCAGGACTCGGCACAACGAGCTCACCTGCTGGTCCACGCATGCTCTCAAGACCGATACTAATGCCCAGAGCCTGGACAACGCTCAACACGATAGTTCCATACCGCGTATACTGAATAATCTTCTTACGGCCAGATTCGCCTTCTTTAGAAAGTTTTTCAATGGCAGGAACAACTACCGTCAACAGCTGAAAGATAATAGAGGACGAGATGTACGGCATAATGCCCAGAGCAAATACCGTGAGTTTCTCCAGTGCACCACCCGAAAACATGTCGAAAAGCCCGAGGAGTGTACCACGGGCTTGTGCAAAGAAGTGAGCAAGTGCGGTGCTATCGATACCGGGAGTCGGAATATGGCACCCTACCCGATACACAGCGAGCATTCCTAATGAAAAAAGCACTCGCTTTTTAAGTTCAGGTATTCTGAAGATGTTTTGAAACGCCTCTATCAAAGCGTGATCTCCTCAATTTTACCGCCTACTGCTTCTATCTTCTCTTTTGCTTTTGCACTGAATTTGTGCACTTTGACAACGAGAGGCTTGGTGACATCGCCATCAGCAAGGACCTTGATCCCGTCCTTAACGCCGCTTATCAAACCGGCATTCAGAAGAGCCTCTGCATCCACTGTAGACCCGCTTTCAAATACGTCCAGCTGACCAATGTTGACGATGGCATAATCCTTACGCGTAAGCGGAGTGAAGCCGCGCTTGGGAAGACGACGTTGCATCGGCATCTGCCCTCCCTCAAAACCGGCTTTTATGCTCCCGCCGCTCCGGGCTTTTTGGCCCTTATGGCCTTTCGTCGCAGTTTTACCATGACCGGAACCAGTTCCACGGCCAATTCTTTTCCTATCTTTAGTCGCACCGATCGCCGGCTTGAGATTATTCAGTTCCATCACAGACACCTCTGAGTAGATTACTCTTCAACCTTAACCATATGGGAAACCTTGGCAATCATGCCAACGATCTCTGGCGTATTCTTCAAGACAACAGTTTTATTGAGCTTATTGAGCCCCATCCCGTTCAGAACAGCTTTCTGTGCCGTGGTGGCTCCAATTTGACTCTTGACCAGTGTTATTTTCAGTCCGGCAGACATGCTTACCCTCCGTGAATGTGTCCTATTCAGCCATTCCGCGCCGCGCCATGATTTCTTCTGGGCTCCGAAGTTGTTTTAGCCCGTCAAAAGCAGCCTTCACGACGTTGTGCGGATTGTTTGAGCCAAGGCACTTGGAGAGGACATTGTGAAGTCCCGCTGATTCGAAAACTGCACGGGCTGCGCCACCGGCGATAACACCAGTACCTGCGGAAGCCGGTTTGATAAGCACACGACCGGCACCAAAGTGTCCTAAAACTTCATAAGGAATTGTCTGGCCTTCAACAATCGGTACCTTGATCAGATTTTTCTTTGCCTGTTCCACGCCCTTGCGGATGGCTTCGGGAACTTCATTAGCCTTTCCCAAACCATATCCAACAAAGCCACTTCCGTCGCCGACAACAACAAGCGCCGAAAAGCTGAACCGCCTACCACCTTTAACAACCTTCGCGACCCGACTGATATGGACAACTTTGTCAGTAAGGTTCAATTCATTTGGATTGATCTTCTGCAAGTTCACGCCTCCTTGTTGTTCCTTCTAGAAGGACAAACCGTTCTCACGAGCTGAATCAGCAAGGGCCTTGACCCTTCCATGATACAAAAACCCGTTACGGTCGAATACAACGGAAGTAATATTCTTTTCCAGTGCCTTCTTTGCGATCATAGCACCGACACATTTCGCCGCCTCGACGTTGCCAGTGTACTTGAGGGCATCACTTTCATCTTGTACAGTTGATGCAGATACAAGTGTTACACCCGTTGCATCATCAATTATCTGTGCATAGATGTGACGGGCGCTCTTATATACATTCAACCTTGGCCGGTCAGTCGTACCACGAATTTTCTTCCTCACCCGCGTCTTCCGCTTGAGGTGAGCCACTTTCTTCTGAGCGAGAGGACTCACGTTACTTCTCCTTAAGGCTATTTTTTGCCGGTCTTGCCGGCCTTTCTCAGAATTCTCTCATCGGCATACTTTATACCCTTGCCTTTATAAGGCTCGGGACCGCGGAAAGAACGAATCTTAGCTGCAGTCTGGCCGACGAGCTCTTTATCAATCCCTCTGACAAAGACCTTGGTCATTTTATCCACCTCAACCGTTATGCCTTTAGGGAGAGGAAAATTAATTGGATGAGAGTAACCAAGGCTAAGGCTAAGAACATCACCCTTTGCTTCTGCCCTATAACCAACGCCGTTTATCTCAAGTATTTTTTCGAACCCTTTAGTGACACCAACGACCATGTTATTGATCAGCGTTCTTGTCAAGCCATGGGCTGAACGTGACTTTATAGCATCATCGGCTCTATTAACACTGACACTCTTCTCCTCTATCTCGAGGGCGATGTCGCTCATGATCTCGCGTGAAAGCGACCCCTTCGGCCCCTCGACTTTCAGAATAGGAGTTACGAACGAAACCTTTACCCCGCTTGGTATCTCAATAGGACGTTTGCCGATCCTGGACATGACTTGTATGCTCCTTGCCTTCTCTGTTATTACCAGACAGTACAGATAACTTCACCGCCGACGCCCGCCTCGCGAGCAACCTTGTCGGTGAGGATACCCTTGGACGTTGACAGAATAGCGACCCCCATCCCACTCTTCACGCTGGGAATCTCATCACAACCAACGTACACCCTACTACCAGGTTTACTCACACGCTTTATCTCTCTGATAACAGGTTCTTTCTCATCAATAAATCTGAGATAAACACGCAAAACGCCTTGTTTATTATCAGCGATCACCTTAAAATTCTTGATAAAACCTTCTGCCTTAAGGACATTCGCCAAGCTCACTTTCAAGTTAGAAGACGGAATATCCACCTTCTGGAGCTTTGCCATGCTGGCATTTCGAATCCTTGTGAGCATATCGGCAATAGGGTCAGTCATCGACATTGAGCGTACTCCTCTTTCTTAACGAGTTTACTGCATTACCAGCTTGACTTGATTACTCCCGGAATCTGACCGGTAGTAGCCAGCTTTCTGAGGCAAATCCTGCACATATCGAATTTACGATAATAGGCACGGGGCCGTCCGCAGAGGGGGCAACGGTTATACTCACGGACCTTGAATTTGCTTCCCCGTTGTGCCTTTATGATCATCGATGTTTTAGCCACTGACGTCCTCCAAATATATTAGTTCCTGAAAGGCATCCCAAGTTGCTTGAGCAGTGCCTTGCCTTCTTCATCGCTTCGCGCTGACGTTACTATGGTTATGTTGAGCCCTTTGATCTTGTCGATCTTATCGTATTCGATCTCAGGGAAAATAAGCTGCTCTTTGATGCCAAGGGAATAATTGCCACGACCATCAAAACCCTTGCCCGACACACCCTTAAAGTCTCGCACGCGTGGAAGCGCTACATTTATGAGCCGATCAAGGAATTCGAACATCTTTTCACGGCGAAGCGTAACCATGCAGCCGATAGGCATCCCTTGGCGCAGTTTAAAACTTGCAATGGACTTCTTTGCTTTTGTAATAACCGACTTCTGCCCAGTTATCATAGCGAGCTCTTCAACAGCTGAATCCAGAATCTTGACATTCTGAATTGCCTCTCCGAGGCCCATATTAACAACTATCTTTTCAATCTTGGGGACCTGCATTATGTTCGAGTATCCAAAGTCCTTCGTCAACTGAGGGACGATCTCGTTCTTGTAAACCTCATTCAGCCTGGCCATCTCTTCCTCCGTTCCTATTTATCAAACGAGTCGCCGCATTTGATACAAACACGAACTTTCTTGCCGTCCTCAAGCACGTTCATCTTCGAGCGAACCGGTTTCTTGCACTTATCACAATAGAGCATAACATTTGAAACATGCAGAGGGTTCTCTTTCTCTACGATGCCGCCGGGTTCATTCCCGCGAGCACGCATGTGACGCTTAACCATGTTAAGCCCCTCTACAAGCACACCGTCCTTCTTGGGAAGGATGCGGATTACTTTACCAGTCTTGCTTTTATCTTTGCCGGCGATCACTGAAACGGTGTCGCCTTTTTTAACGTGAAACTTCTTGTCGAGCATGGAATATCTCCTCGAAATGTATTACAGAACCTCAGGTGCAAGAGACACAATTTTCATGAATTTCCGCGCCCTCAGTTCTCTTGCGACCGGGCCGAAGATCCGGGTGCCGACAGGTTCACGCTGATTGTTAATCACCACGGCTGAATTATCGTCAAAACGGATGTACGAACCGTCAAGGCGGCCAATCTCTTTGGCTGTTCTAACAATTACCGCCTTGACGACATCACCCTTTTTCACTTTGGAATTCGGAATCGCTTCTCTTACAGAAGCAACAATAATATCACCAATTCCAGCATATTTTCTTTTGGATCCGCCAAGAACCTTTATACAAAATAGCTTTCTCGCCCCGGAATTATCCGCAACATCCAAAATGGTCTGCATCTGAATCATGGCTTACTCCCGATCACTCGAACCTATCGATTATCTGACGAACTCTCCAGCGCTTGTCCTTACTCAATGGACGAGTCTCTACGATTTGTACCCTATCGCCAGACTTGCAGCTGTTGTCTTCATCATGAGCTTTGTATTTGACACTTCGCTTTATGTACTTGTTATAGACAGGATGCTTCACAAGGTGTGAAACCTGCACTACAACCGTCTTATCCATTTTATCGCTTACAACGATACCAACTTGGGTCTTTCTGTTCCCGCGCTGACTCATAGCTTCTCTAGCCCCTTCTTTCGCTGAGGAAAGTATTTACCCTAGCGATATCTTTCTTAACAGCCGAGATTTTTGCTGTATTCTCGAGTCTTCCGGTATGAAGTTGGAACCTCAAGTTAAATAATTCTTGAGTCAGTTCCGCGTTCTTTGCCGTCAGTTCTTCGACCGACATATTTTTAAGGTCACTAGCTTTCATAACCTTCCTTCCTGGAAATGAATTTCGTCCCGATAGGAAGCTTGTGCGCAGCAAGGCGGAACGCCTCACGTGCGATTTCCTCGCTGACGCCCTCCATTTCGTAGAGCATTTTGCCCGGCTTTACCACACAGACCCATGAATCAGGTGATCCTTTGCCCTTTCCCATCCGTGTTTCAGCCGGCTTTGATGTGAGTGGCTTATCTGGAAACATCCGAATCCAGATTTTTCCACCCCTCTTGATATAACGCGTCATTGCAATACGAGCAGCCTCTATCTGACGGGAATCAACCCATCCACACTCCGTTGCCTGGAGGCCAAACTCACCGTATGACAGTGTGGCCCCGCGCATAGCAGCGCCCGTCATGCGCCCCTTCATTTGCTTTCTATGCTTAACTCTTTTGGGCATCAACATTGGGAAAAACTCCTGTTTCTATTTTTGACCGGGGAGAACTTCACCTTTAAAGATAAGGACCTTTACGCCAATAATCCCGTAGGTGGTCTTGGCTTCAGCAAAGCCATAGTCTATGTCTGCCCGGAGCGTATGCAAAGGCACGCGCCCTTCTCTGTACCACTCGGTCCGGGACATTTCAGCTCCGCCAAGGCGACCAGAGCATGTGATCCTGATCCCCTTCGCACCGAACTTAAGCGCAGAAGTAACGCTTTTCTTCATTGCTCTGCGGAAAGCCACACGCCGCTCTAATTGGAGAGCTACGTTCTCGGACACGAGCTGAGCATCCAGTTCAGGCTTCCTGACTTCCTGTATATTGAGGTAGATCTCTTTGTCAGTAAGCTTGGCAAGCTCCTTCTTGAGAGTTTCCACCTCAGCGCCCTTCTTCCCGATTATAAGCCCAGGCCGAGCAGTAAAGATATTGATCTTCGCCTTACTGGCAGCACGCTCAATCTCGATCTTGGAAACACCCGAGTTAAAAAGACGCTTTTTCAAGAAATTCCTCAGCTTGATATCCTCATGAAGCAGCTTCGCATAATCTGCTTCAGCATACCAACGCGAATCCCATGTTCTGATTACACCAAGCCTGAATCCAATTGGATTTACTTTCTGACCCAAGACATCACCTCCATTCCGATTACTTATCTGCCAGCACTACAGTTACATGGCTGGTAGGCTTTCTGATTTTGCTGGCACGCCCCATAGCACGAGGAGTAAACCTCTTGAGAACCGGTCCCGCGTCAACAAAAATCGTTTTCACGAATAGTCTATCAACGTCTGATGCACCCTTTTGCTCAGCATTTGCCACTGCGGACTGGAGAAGCTTCGATACCAGTTTTGCAGACGGCTGCGGAGAAAAACGAAGTATTGTGAGAGCATCCTGTATGCCTCTACCCCTCACCATATCCACAACCAGACGTGTTTTCCGCGGGGAAAGGCGGGCAAATGACAATTTAGCTCGTGCTTCCATTCTCTAGGCTCCTTTTACCGGTTACTTCTTCTTCAACTTGCTCTTCTTGTCTGCTGCGTGGCCGTAAAACGTTCTCGTCGGAGCAAATTCGCCAAGTTTGTGTCCGACCATATTTTCGGTCACAAAGACAGGAATAAATTTCTTCCCATTGTGAACGGCAAAAGTCAAACCGATAAAATCCGGAGTGATCGTTGAACGACGCGACCAAGTCTTGAGAACTTTTTTGGAGCCGGGCCCTTCGGCGGCAACCTTTTTTGCCAAATGATCATCAACAAAAGGACCTTTTTTGATCGAACGTGCCATGGTCTTTATCCTTTAACCAAGTGGTTATTATTTAGTACGCGGCTTCACGATAAACCGCGAAGATGTCTTGTTTTTCCTGGTCTTATACCCTTTAGTCGGAATACCCCACGGTGTCACAGGGTGACGGCCACCCGAGGTCCGGCCCTCACCACCGCCATGAGGGTGATCCACAGGGTTCATGGCAACACCGCGAACCTTCGGTCTGCGGCCAAGCCAACGCGAGCGACCGGCCTTGCCAATCGTCACGTTTTCATGATCGATATTACCGACCTGCCCAACTGTAGCCATACAATCGAGCAAAACCATCCGTACTTCTCCAGACGGAAGCTTCACCTGAGCGTATTTTCCTTCCTTAGCCATGAGTTGTGCAAAGGTCCCGGCGCTCCGTGCCAGTTGGCCACCTTTACCGATTTTGAGTTCAATATTATGAATAATGGTACCCAGCGGTATGGCGCGAAGAGGAAGCGAGTTACCTGGCTTGATATCTGCACTAGTGCTTGCCAACACCACATCACCGACCTTAAGGTTCAATGGGGCCAGAATATAGCGCTTTTCTCCGTCAGAGTAATGCAGAAGAGCAATACGTGCGCTACGGTTGGGATCATACTCGATGCTCGCAACCTTTGCCGGGATATCAATCTTGTTCCGACGGAAATCCACAAGCCTGTACTTTTGCTTATGACCACCACCAATATGTCGTGATGTTATCCGGCCAAAACTATTACGCCCCCCTGTCTTCTTCAATGTAACAAGAAGGGATTTCTCCGGACTGGAGGTCGTGATCTCATCAAACGCTGAACACGTCTGGTGCCGACGGCCTGCTGATGTTGGTTTGTAAGTCTTTATTGCCATGATGTGCTCACTCCACTGCCAAAGTGTTTATATCTCAAAGAAATCCACATTGTTTCCCTCTTTGAGGGTAACATAGGCTTTTTTCCAGTTCGAACGCTTGCCATAGTGGCGACCAACGCGCTTCAGCTTGCCAGCCACGTTGACAGTATTAACGTCAGAAACTTCAACCTTGAAAAGTTTCTCGACAGCATTCTTGATTTCAATCTTATTTGCGTTACGGTCCACTTCAAAGGAAATCACATTTCTGGCATCCTTTTCAAGAGTGGTCTTTTCCGTTACAAGAGGCTTTTTTAGTACGTCATAAATATTCATGACTGTAGTGCTCCTTCGATCTTCCGAACAGCTGACTGAGTGAGTATGATATTGTTAAACTTAACAATATCGAAGATATTAAGGTGTTCAGCTTTAAGAACCTTAACGTCTTTCACGTTGCGTGCGGACAACTCAAGATTCGCATTCGGCTCATCAATAATAACGAGGGTCTTCGTCACATCGAACGTCTTAAGAACGCCGACAAAACCCTTTGTCGAGATTGATGGCAGCGAAAAACCATCAAGAACTGAAAGCTTATTCTCTTTGAAAAGCATGGAAAGTGCTGACCGAACCGCAGCCTTCCGGGCCTTCTTATTCATCGAAAGTGCATAGGTCTTGGCTTGGGGGCCAAAGGCAACACCTCCGCCGACATAGTGCGGTGCACGTATGCAGCCCTGGCGAGCCTGCCCGGTACCTTTCTGTTTGTAGGGCTTTTTGCCACCACCAGAAACAGCCGCACGGTTCTTTACGCCAACAGTCCCTGCGCGACGGTTTGCAAGCTGAACCTTAACCGCTTCATGAATGAGATATTCTCTGACGTCGCCGTTAAAGACAGCGTCACTGAGGTCCATCTCACCTACCTTGTTTTTATTGATATCGAAAACGTCGATTGTAGCCATAACTATCTCCGGTCCTGCAAGTCTAACGTGCTTTAACACTGTCTTTGAGAAGCAGAATACCATTCTTCGCGCCTGGTATTGCCCCTCTGATCAGCAGCAGATTATCCGCTGCGTCGACACGGACAACCTGAAGACGTTGCACCGTAACACGCTCGTTTCCGAGTTGGCCTGGCATTTTCTTGTTCTTGAATACGCGAGACGGCCACGCGGAACTACCGATCGAACCGGGAGCCCGGTGAAAACAGGAACCATGGGACGAACGGCCGCCACGGAAACCCCACCGTTTAATGACACCCTGGAAACCTTTACCAATGCTTGTCCCGGTCACATCAACATAGTCACCCGGCGCAAAGATCTCAGCGGTAATAGAGTCGCCAATAGTGTACTTGTCGACATCCTCTACCCTGAACTCACGGATATGAGTAAAGACACCTTGGCCAGCGGACTTGCAGTGACCTACGAGTGCACGCCCTGACTTATCGGCATCCTTCGCGAGAAAACCTACCTGAATAGCGCTGTACCCGTCTGTCTCAACGGTCTTTTTTTGCAAGACAACACACGGCCCAGCCTCTACTACAGTCACTGGAATGCGCCTGCCATCATCAGCAAAGATCTGGGTCATACCCAGCTTTTTCGCAATCAATCCCTTCTTCATGGCAAAATTCCTATCCTTACATTCGCATTAGAGCTTGATTTCAACATCTACGCCTGCAGAGAGATCAAGCTTCATGAGAGCGTCAACAGTCTGCTGTGTTGGATCAAGAATATCGATGAGACGCTTATGTGTCCGGATTTCGAACTGCTCTCGAGATTTCTTGTCCACGTGCGGTCCCCGGAGGACGCAATATTTGTTGATTATCGTCGGGAGAGGGATTGGCCCAGCAACCCGCGCACCTGTTCTTTTGGCAGTATCGACTATCTCACCCACTGATTGATCAAGAAGCTTGTGATCAAAAGCTTTAAGGCGGATTCTTATTTTTTGACTTGGCATTTCTTCCTCGTTCCTGCTTTATTCGATAATGGAGCTGACAACACCGGCGCCGACAGTACGCCCACCCTCACGGATAGCGAACCGCAGACCTTCGTCCATGGCGATCGGGGTGATCAGGTTAACCGTTACGGCTACGTTGTCGCCAGGCATGACCATTTCGGTCCCTGCGGGAAGGTCTACTATGCCGGTCACGTCGGTGGTCCGGAAGTAGAACTGCGGACGATAGCCGTTGAAGAACGGTGTGTGGCGCCCGCCTTCTTCCTTGGTCAGGATGTAGGCCTCGGCCTTGAACTTGGTGTGCGGGGTGATGCTCCCCGGCTTCGCCAGCACCTGGCCACGCTCGATGTCTTCACGCTTCACGCCACGGAGCAGAGCGCCGATGTTGTCGCCGGCACGCCCTTCGTCGAGGAGCTTGCGGAACATTTCTACACCGGTGACGGTGGTCTTGGTGGTCGTCTTGATGCCAACGATCTCGACTTCCTCGCCCACCTTGACGATGCCCCGCTCAACCCGACCGGTGGCAACGGTACCGCGACCGGAGATGGAGAAGACGTCTTCGACGGGCATCAGGAACGGCTTGTCGATGGCGCGCTCGGGCTCGGGAATATAGGAGTCGACGGCCTCCATGAGCTTGACGATGGATTCGGAGCCGAGCTCGTCCTTGTCGCCATTAAGGGCCTTGAGGGCGGAACCCTTGATGATGGGAATGTCGTCGCCCGGGAAATCATAGGAGGAGAGCAGTTCGCGAATCTCCAGTTCGACGAGCTCAAGGAGCTCTTCGTCATCGACCATGTCAGCCTTGTTAAGGAACACGACGATGTACGGAACCCCTACCTGACGGGCAAGCAGGATGTGCTCGCGGGTCTGGGGCATGGGGCCGTCGGCGGCGGAGACAACGAGAATCGCGCCGTCCATCTGAGCCGCACCGGTGATCATGTTCTTGACGTAGTCGGCGTGGCCGGGGCAGTCAACGTGAGCATAGTGACGCTTTTCGGTCTCATACTCGACGTGCGAGGTGGCGATGGTGATACCACGCTCACGCTCCTCAGGGGCGTTGTCGATCTGATCAAAGCCCTTGAATTCGGCCTGGCCGCGCTCTGCCAGAACCCGCGTGATGGCGGCGGTCAGCGTGGTCTTGCCATGGTCAACGTGACCAATCGTCCCTATGTTGACGTGCGGTTTTGTTCTCTCGAATTTTGCCTTTGCCATGTAGGATTCCTCCCCCCTATGGAAATAAATTACCCTTTTACTTTAGCGATTATTTCTTCAGATACCGATTTCGGAACCTGCTCGTAGTGATCAAACGTCATGGTGTAGGTAGCACGTCCCTGCGTGGCAGAACGAAGATCAGTTGCATAGCCAAACATCTGCGCCAGCGGAACCATGGCACTTACCACTTGGGCACCGGCACGACCTTCCATGCCCATAATCCTTCCGCGACGAGAGTTGAGGTCACCGATGACATCACCCATATATTCTTCAGGAACAACAACCTCGACCGACATGATCGGCTCAAGGAGTACCGGCGAAGCCTTTGCCGCAGCCTCCTTGAACGCCATCGAGCCAGCGATTTTGAAGGCCATTTCGGAAGAGTCTACCTCGTGGTACGAACCGTCAACCAAGGCAACCTTAAAGTCAACACAGGGGAAACCAGCCAGCACACCCGTGTCCATAGCCTCCTGAATACCCTTATCGACAGCAGGGATATACTCGCGCGGCACAACGCCACCCTTGATGGCATCAACAAACTCGTATCCCTTGCCCGGCTCCTGCGGCTCCATCTCGATCCAGACATGACCATACTGACCACGGCCACCGGACTGACGCACGAATTTACCTTCAACCTTGACCTTTTTGGTCACAGTTTCACGATAGGCAACTTGCGGTTTACCAACATTAGCCTCAACCTTGAACTCACGCATGAGACGGTCAACAATAATCTCAAGATGAAGCTCACCCATACCAGAAATAATGGTCTGACCAGTTTCCTCATCGGTCCGGACACGGAACGAAGGGTCTTCGCTGGCAAGCTTTTGGAGACTGATGCCAAGCTTCTCCTGATCGGCCTTGGTCTTCGGCTCGATGGCAATCGCAATAACAGGCTCGGGGAACTCGATGGACTCAAGAATTACCGGCGCGTCCTCAGGACAGAGTGTATCGCCGGTTGTAGTGTACTTAAGACCTACAGCGGCAGCAATGTCACCAGCAAGAACTTCTTTGATTTCTTCACGCTTGTTTGCGTGCATCTTCAGAAGTCTACCGATCCGTTCCTTTTTACCCTTTGTGGAGTTGTATACATACGAGCCAGAATTGAGGACCCCGGAATAAACCCTAATAAAGCAGAGCTGACCAACAAAAGGGTCAGTCATAATTTTGAAGGCCAACGCCGAAAACGGCTCGCTGTCAGCAGCCTTACGCTCAATCTCGGCGCCAGAATCAGCATCAACACCCTTTATGGCCGGAATATCCACCGGAGAGGGAAGATATTCAACAACTGAGTCAAGGAGATTCTGAACGCCCTTATTTTTGAATGCAGACCCACAAATGACAGGGCATATCTGAATTGCAATAGTAGCATTGCGAATGGCAGCCCTAACCTCATCCACAGTGAGCTCTTCGCCGCCGAGATACTTCTCCATCAAGACATCGTCATGGGAAGAGATTTCCTCAACCATCTTCTCACGGTACTCTTGCGCAAGCTCCTGAAGATCAGCCGGAATCTCTTCTTCATGAAACTTCGCACCAAGAGATTCCTCGTCCCAGACAATCGCCTTCATCTCTACAAGGTCAATTACGCCCCTAAAGGTATCTTCTGCACCAATCGGCAACTGAATTGGCACCGGGTTGGCCTTGAGGCGGTCCCGAATCATAGAAACACCGCGAAAGAAGTCCGCACCAACGCGGTCCATTTTATTAACAAAAGCGATACGCGGAACACCATACTTATCTGCCTGACGCCACACCGTCTCAGACTGGGGCTCTACACCCCCAACCGAACAAAAGACAGCAACCGCACCGTCAAGCACACGCAGCGAACGCTCAACTTCAATAGTAAAGTCAACGTGGCCAGGCGTATCAATAATGTTTATACGATTATCGCCCCAGTTGCAGGTTGTCGCAGCGGACGTAATTGTAATTCCGCGCTCCTGCTCCTGCTCCATCCAGTCCATCGTGGCAGCGCCTTCATGCACCTCACCAATCTTGTGAGTTACGCCAGTATAATAGAGAATACGCTCTGTAGTTGTCGTCTTACCGGCGTCTATGTGCGCCATTATCCCGATGTTTCGGGTTTTTTCCAATGGTACAAGTCGTGCCACAAAATCCTCCAGTTACCCAAACTAACCTATCTAAAACTACCAGCGGTAGTGTGCAAACGCCCTGTTCGCCTCAGCCATCCGGTGCGTATCCTCACGCTTCTTAACCGCAGCACCACGATTGTTATAGGCATCAAGAATCTCGCCAGCAAGCTTATCCGTTACCGTCTTCTCAGAACGGTCATTGGCATACTTAACAAGCCAACGCATTGCAAGCGAAACTCGGCGATCAGCACGGACCTCAACAGGAACCTGATACGTTGAGCCACCAACCCGCCGTGACTTGACCTCAAGAGTCGGCTTAATATTATCAAGACACTTCTTAAGAACCTTAACCGCCTCTTCACCAGTCTTCTGAGAGACCACATCAAGCGCTCCATACAGCGCACGCTCGGCCGTACTCTTTTTTCCACCCAGCATAATAACGTTTACAAGCTTCGCAACAACCCTGTCGTTAAACTTGGGGTCAGGAAGAATAACCCGCTTCGCTACTTCTCTTCTTCTCGGCATATCACCCTCTCACCAAAGTCGATTACTTGGGCCGCTTGGCGCCATACTTGGAACGAGCCTGCTTCCGATCCTTCACACCAACAGAATCCAGCGTACCACGAACAATGTGATACCGAACACCAGGAAGGTCTTTAACCCGACCACCCCGAATAAGGACAACGGAGTGTTCCTGAAGATTATGCCCAACCCCCGGAATATAAGAACTAACCTCAATTCCATTTGTCAGACGAACCCTTGCAACCTTCCTCAACGCAGAGTTCGGCTTCTTAGGGGTTGTAGTATAGACCCGGGTACAGACACCACGCTTCTGAGGGCAACTCTTAAGCGCAGGGGAATTCGACTTTTCTTTCTTACTCTTCCTGCCGATGCGGATCAGCTGGTTAATCGTTGGCATACTCTGTTTCTCCCAATAACGGCTTCTCCAGGGGGTACTCGCCCTGCGGAAGCGACAAAGTTAGCAGCTACACAACACCTTGTCAAGATTTTTTTCATTACTTTCAATCTGACCGTGAGAGCTATTCTTCAATATCGTCAAGCATGTCATCTTCAGGATAATCCTCCTCAACTGCTGGAGGCACAACGGCAACCGGCTCCAGCAGTTCTGCCTGCTCAGCTACGAGTTTGAGGTTCCGATAACGTGACAAACCCGTTCCAGCAGGAATAAGCCGTCCCATAATGACGTTTTCCTTGAGCCCGCGAAGCTGATCCACCTTTCCCTCGATGGCTGCCTGGGTCAGCACCTTGGTCGTCTCTTGGAATGAGGCCGCAGAGATGAATGATTCCGTCGAGAGCGACGCCTTGGTGATGCCAAGCAGAAGCGGCTCGGCAATGGCAGGACGCCCCCCTTTTGCAAAAACCCGTTCGTTCTCTTCCTCGAAGACCCAGCGCTCGAGTTGGTCATCAATGAGCAAGGTAGTGTCCCCCACTTCCTTGATCCGAACCCTGCGGAGCATCTGGCGGACAATGGTCTCAATGTGCTTATCATTGATCTTGACGCCCTGGAGGCGGTAAACCTCCTGAACCTCATCGACCAAGTATTTGGCGAGTTCCTTGATACCCAATACCCGAAGAATGTCGTGGGGGTTGGAGGACCCGTCCATGAGGGGTTCGCCTGCCCGTACGTAGTCGTTCTCATGAACACTGATATGCTTGCCCTTGGGGATCAAATACTCTTTGGGCTCACCCAGCTCCGGAGTAACAATGACCTTGCGCTTCCCCTTGGCGTCCTTACCGAAGGTGACGACACCGTCAATCTCGGATATCACGGCGAAGTCCTTCGGCTTGCGAGCTTCGAAGAGCTCGGCAACCCGTGGGAGACCACCGGTGATATCTTTAGTCTTCGTCGTTTCGCGCGGAATCTTCGCAATAACATCACCGGCATTGACGAACGAGTCTTCCGCCACGGAAATGTTGGCGCCGACCGGCAGATAGTAACGACCGATGGTGCTGCCACCGGACGCGGATTCGGGATCCGACGCCTTGATGGCGATACGCGGCCGCTTGTCGGCATCCCTCGACTCAATGATAACCTTACGGGAAAGACCAGTCACCTCGTCCAGTTGCTCCTCCATGGTTACCCCTTCAACAATGTCGCCGAACTTGACGCGTCCAGCGACCTCGGTGAGGATCGGCATGGTATAGGGGTCCCACTCGGCGAGGGTTTCGCCTGGTTTCACAACCTGATCAGGGCCGAACTTGATCTTAGCGCCGTAGACAATGATGTACTTTTCACGCTCACGGCCAGTTTCGTCAACAATAGCCACCTCACCGTTACGGTTCATGACGATATGGTGTCCCTCAATATTGACTACGCTGTTTATGTTGATGAACTTAACCCGGCCTTCAGTCCTGGCTTCCAGCGAGGTCTGCTCTGCGTGTCGAGATGCCGTACCACCGATATGGAAGGTACGCATGGTCAGCTGGGTGCCCGGTTCGCCTATTGACTGGGCTGCAATGACGCCGACCGCTTCACCCATATTGACGATGTGCCCGCGGGCGAGGTCACGCCCATAACACTTGGCGCAGATGCCGCGCCTGCTCTGGCAGGTGAGCACGGAGCGGATCTTGACCCGTTCGATACCAGCATCTTCGATGCGCTTCACGAGCGTTTCATCGATTTCCAGGTTGGCAGGGACAAGCACATCACCAGTAACTGGATCGAGGATATCGTCAAGGGCGACGCGGCCGAGAATGCGGTCACCAATCTGCTCGATGACTTCGCCACCCTCGGTCAGGGATGAGACGGTAAGGCCATCGAGCGTACCGCAGTCCGCCTCGGTGATAATGGCGTCCTGAGCCACGTCAACCAGACGACGGGTAAGGTAGCCGGAGTTTGCGGTCTTGAGTGCCGTGTCGGCAAGACCCTTCCGAGCACCGTGCGTCGAGATGAAGTACTGAAGAACGTTCAGTCCCTCCCGGAAGTTGGCGGTGATGGGAGTCTCGATGATTTCGCCGGACGGCTTCGCCATGAGCCCCCGCATACCGGCCAGCTGACGGATCTGCTGGGCAGAACCCCGCGCGCCCGAGTCGGCCATCATGTGGATGGCGTTGAAGGAAGGAATCTTCACTTCCTGGCCATCAGGGGAGACGATCGTGTCCTTGGAAAGGTTGTCGAGCATCTGCTTGGCAATGTCTTCCGTGGCCTTGGCCCAGATGTCGATAACTTTGTTGTAGCGCTCCCCGTCGGTGATGAGGCCCTCGGTATACTGGTTCTGGATCTCCTTCACCTCGTCGTTGGCGCTGTCGATAATCGCGGACTTCCCTTCGGGGATCACCATATCATTCATGCAGATGGAAATACCCGCCAGGGTCGAGTAGCGGAATCCTGTCTCCTTGAGCCGGTCGGCCAGGATTACGGTCTCCTTGTTGCCGGCAAGGCGGTAGCAGACATCAATCAGGTTCACAAGCTCCTTCTTGCTCATGACCTTGTTGATGGAGGAGAAGGGGACCATTTCGGGAAGTATTTCGCGAAGCAGGATACGACCGACTGTCGTCTCGATGATGGACTGCTGCTCAGACGCATCGGAGAGAACGTTTTTCATCCGGACGCTGATACGTGCCTGGAGGTCCACCTCGCCGGCATCATACGCTATCCGCACTTCTTCCGGAGACGCGAAGACTTTCCCGTCCCCCTTGGCAAAATGACGCTCCCGGGTCATGTAGTAGATACCGAGAACCATATCCTGCGACGGCACGATGATCGGCTTGCCATGCGCTGGAGACAGGATGTTGTTGGTACTCATCATGAGCACCCGTGCCTCCACCTGGCTCTCGATGGAAAGAGGGAGGTGGACCGCCATCTGGTCGCCGTCGAAGTCAGCGTTAAAGGCGGTACAAACCAGGGGGTGTAGCTGGATGGCCTTCCCTTCGATCAGTACCGGCTCAAAAGCCTGGATGCCGAGGCGGTGGAGGGTAGGAGCGCGGTTCAGCATGACAGGATGCTCTTTGATGACCTCTTCAAGAACGTCCCAGACCTCCGGACGCTCCTTCTCCACCATCTTCTTAGCGCTCTTGATGGTGGTGACGAAACCCCGCTCCTCAAGCTTGTTGTAGATGAACGGCTTAAAGAGCTCCAGGGCCATCTTCTTGGGGAGACCGCACTGGTGGAGACGAAGCTCCGGTCCCACGACAATAACGGAACGGCCCGAGTAGTCGACCCGCTTGCCGAGGAGGTTCTGGCGGAAGCGGCCCGATTTCCCCTTGAGCATGTCGGAGAGTGACTTGAGGGGGCGCTTGTTGGGGCCTGCAATGGCACGGCCGCGGCGACCGTTGTCAAAGAGGGCGTCAACGGCTTCCTGCAGCATCCGCTTCTCGTTGCGTATGATAACCTCGGGAGCCTGCAGTTCCATGAGGCGCTTGAGACGGTTGTTCCGGTTGATCACGCGACGATAGAGGTCGTTGAGATCGCTCGTCGCAAAGCGTCCGCCGTCGAGGGGGACCAGGGGACGCAACTCGGGCGGAAGGACCGGGATACACTCAAGGATCATCCACTCGGGACGGTTGCCGGACTCCTTGAAGGCCTCCACAACCTTGAGCCGCTTGGCGGTCTTCTTCCGCTTCGCCTCGCTCGTTGCCTCGACCATCTCTTGGCGAAGCTGTTCCGCAAGCTGATCCAGATCGATTGCCTTGAGGCAGTCTCGGATGGCTGCTGCCCCCATACCTGCCTCGAACTGGTAATTGTGCTCCTCAAGGGCCTTCAGGTAGCGGTCTTCGGAGAGCACCTCGGCCATGGCCATTCCGGTGTTCTTCGGATCGGTAACCGCATAGGCCTCGAAGTAGAGAACCTTCTCAAGGTCTTTCAACGATATGTCAAGCAGGTTCCCGATTCGCGAGGGAAGCGACTTGAGGAACCAGATGTGGGCAACGGGAGTGGCAAGATCGATATGCCCCAGGCGCTCGCGACGAACCTTTGAGGGGATGACCTCGACGCCACACTTTTCGCAGACGATGCCGCGGTGCTTCATGCGCTTGTACTTGCCGCAGTTGCATTCGTAGTCCTTGGTTGGGCCAAAGATTTTCGCGCAGAACAGACCATCGCGCTCCGGCTTAAAGGTCCGGTAGTTGATGGTTTCAGGTTTCTTTACCTCGCCGAACGAACGCTCCCGAATCTTCTCCGGTGAAGAAACGGAGATGCGGATCGCCGAGAAGTGGAGGGGGTCCTTCGGTTTATCGAAAAAGCTGAAAAAATCTTCCAATGTCTAATCCTCCTCTGTTTAGGAGTGGCTGCTGCTCATGTGATCGTTCAGGCGGTCAACGTTTCGGAAGACCGACACTAATCTTCGTCGCCTTCCAGGAGTTCCACGTCGAGACACAGCGACTGGAGCTCCTTTATCAGGACGTTGAACGACTCCGGGAGTCCCGGCTCGAGGGTATGCTTTCCTTTGACAATGGCCTCGTACATGCGCGTACGGCCTGCCACGTCATCGGACTTCACCGTCAGGAATTCCTGGAGGGCATAGGCGGCGCCGTATGCCTCCATGGCCCAGACCTCCATTTCACCGAGACGCTGGCCACCAAACTGAGCCTTTCCGCCCAGAGGCTGCTGGGTAACGAGGCTGTAGGGACCGATGGACCGGGCGTGGATCTTGTCGTCAACCAGGTGATGGAGCTTGAGGACGTACATAACCCCGACCGTGACCTTGTGCTTGAAGGGTTCTCCGGTCTTGCCGTCGAAAAGTCTGACCTGGGCGGTCTCGTCGAAACCGGCCTTGTCGAGCATGCTCCGAATCTGCTCCTCCGAAGCCCCCTCAAAGACGGGCGACGCCATCGGAACTCCCCGCTGGAGGCGCTTGGCGACGTTTATCAGTTCCTCCTCATTGAGGGAGTCGAGGAACGCATTCATTTCCTTGGTGCCGTAAACCTTCTGGAGATACTCCTTGATCGTGGCAGACGGGGAATGCTTCTCCAGCATTTCCTCGATCTTCCAGCCGATCCCCTTGGCAGCCCATCCCAGATGGGTTTCGAGGATCTGCCCCACGTTCATACGGGAAGGAACACCCAGGGGATTCAGCACGATCTCGACGGGACGGCCATCCTCCATGTACGGCATGTCTTCCTCAGGGAGGATACGGGACACAACACCCTTGTTACCGTGGCGACCGGCCATCTTGTCGCCGACCTGAAGCTTGCGCTTGATGGCAATGTAAACCTTGACCATCTTGATTACGCCCGGGGGAAGGTCATCGCCCCGCTTCAGCTTCTGGACCTTATCGTCAAAGACATATTTTATGATATCAATCTGCTGCTGGAGCGTAGCAAGGATCGCGGCGACTTTCTCCTCGACCCCCTCCCCGCCACTGACGGAAATCTCATCCCACCGGTCTAGGGGGATTGCCGTGAGGGCCTCTTCCGTGATGGCGGCATCCTTGGCGATGACCGTCTTGCCGTTTTTGTCCTCCACCTTCACGGCAGCGGTCTTGCCGACCAGGAGCTTTTTCAGCTTGCCGACAGCAGAATCACGGATAATCCGGATTTCGTCCTGCTCGTCCTTGCGAAGCTTTTCCTCCTCCATGCGCTCAATCATCTCGGTACGGGAGTCTTTGTCGTTCCCTTTGCGGGAAAAGACCTTGGCGCCGATGACGGTCCCCTCGACCCCCGGCGGAACGCGCAGGGAGGTGTCGCGAACATCTCCGGCTTTTTCGCCGAAGATGGCCCGGAGAAGCTTCTCCTCCGGCGAGAGCTGGGTCTCGCCCTTCGGCGTGATCTTCCCGACCATGATGTCACCCGGCTTGACTTCAGCGCCAATCCGGATGATGCCTGACTCGTCCAGGTCCTTGAGGGTTTCCTCGCCCAGGTTCGGGATATCGGAGGTTATCTCTTCCTTGCCGAGTTTGGTGTCGCGGGCAACGCACTCGAACTCCTCGATATGGATCGAGGTATAACGGTCGTCCTTGGTGAGCTTCTCGGAAATAAGGATCGAGTCTTCGAAGTTGTAGCCACCCCAGGGCATGAAGGCGACGACAACGTTCTGCCCCAGAGCCAGTTCGCCCATGTCGGTGGACGGGCCGTCGGCAATGACATCGCCCCGTTTCACATGGTCGCCAACCTTGACCACCGGCCGCTGGTTGATGCACGTGTTCTGGTTGGAGCGGGCAAACTTGATGAGGTTATAGATATCGACGCCGGTGCCGGTCTCGTCATACTCGTCCTCGTCGATCTTGACGACGATGCGGGACGCATCTACCGATTCGACGACGCCGGTGTGTCGCGCCACAACCGAAACGCCCGAATCCTTGGCGACAACCCGCTCCATGCCGGTGCCGACCAGCGGAGAATCGGCCTTCAGGAGCGGTACTGCCTGACGTTGCATGTTGGAGCCCATGAGGGCGCGGTTGGCGTCGTCGTTCTCAAGGAACGGAATAAGCGATGCTGCGACGGAAACAAGCTGCATCGGAGCCACGTCCATGAGCTCCAGTTCGTCCCGATGCACGAGGAGGAACTCGCCCGACTTACGGGCAGAGACATAATCGTTCACAAAGCGGCCATCGGCATCCATCTCGGCGTTGGCCTGGGCAATGGCATGCCCCTCCTCCTCAAGGGCGGAGAAGAACTTCACCTCGGTGGTGACCTTCCCCTCACTCACGATCCGGTACGGCGTCTCCACAAAGCCGTGCTCGTTGATCCGGGCGTAGGTGGAAAGCGACGCAATAAGACCGATATTCGGACCTTCAGGAGTCTCGATCGGACAGACCCGGCCGTAGTGGGTGGGGTGAACGTCACGGACTTCGAAGCCGGCCCGCTCGCGGGTGAGGCCACCTGGTCCGAGGGCAGAGAGGCGCCGCTTGTGGGTAACCTCGGAAAGGGGGTTTGTCTGGTCCATGAACTGGGAGAGTTGCGATGAGCCGAAAAACTCTTTGACCACGGCCGAAACCGGCTTGGAGTTGATCAGGTCGTGGGGCATCAGGTTCTCGACTTCTTGCAGGCTCATCCGCTCCTTGATGGCCCGCTCCATGCGGACGAGACCGATGCGGTACTGGTTTTCCAGCAACTCGCCCACAGCCCGCACCCGCCGGTTGCCCAGATGGTCGATATCGTCGATGGTCCCTCGACCGTTTTTCAGGTCAATGAGATACCGGACCACCTCGAGGATATCCTCCTTGGTGAGCACCTGGCAGTCAAGGGGAACGCCGAGTCCCAGCTTGTAGTTGAGCTTGAGCCGTCCCACGGCCGAGAGATCGTAACGCTCCGCATTGAAAAAGAGGTTGTCGAAAAGTGCCTGGGCGCTCTTGAGAGTCGGGGGATCACCGGGACGAAGGCGACGATAGATCTCGATGAGCGCGTCGTCAGTAGTGTTTATTTTATCGACGAGCAGTGTGTCCCGCAGCGAGGATGTCACATGGAGGTTGTCGATAAAAAGGACCTTGAACTCCGAAATGCCCCGTGCCTTGATCTCGTCAAGCTTAGCCGGGGAGATCTCCTCGTTGCACTCTACCAGCACTTCGCCGGTGGCGGGGTCAACAATATCGGTGGAAGCGAACTTTCCACAGAGCTCTTCGGCTTTAATGGGAATCTCAGTGATGCCGTGCTCCGTCATCTTGCGGATTGCCGCCTTGGTGAACTTTCTGTTCGCCTTGATGATGACTTCACCCGTCTTGGCATCAACGATATCGGAAGAGGTTTTCTGGGTTGTCAGAAGCTCGGCGTCAGCCTTCTTCCACATCCGCTCCCCGTCGAGGCCGATTTCCTCGCTCCGGTAATAGAAGTTGAGAAGCTCCTCCGCACTATTGCCAAGGGCCTTAAGGAGGACCGTTGCCGGCATCTTGCGGCGACGGTCGATCCGGACATAGAGAATGTCCTTGTGGTCGAACTCGAAATCGAGCCACGAGCCACGGTAAGGGATCACCCGGGCGGAATAGAGGACCTTGCCGCTGGAATGGGTCTTGCCCTTGTCATGGTCGTAGAAAACACCGGGAGAGCGGTGAAGCTGGCTCACGATAACACGTTCGGTACCGTTTATGATGAACGTGCCGTTCTCGGTCATGAGCGGGATCTCGCCGAAGTAGACCTCCTGCTCCTTGATATCCCGAATAGAACGGACGCCAGTATCCTTGTTCACGTCCCAAACGACGAGGCGCACCTTCACCTTCATGGGGGCGGCGAAGGTCATCCCGCGCTGGTGGCATTCTTCAACATCGTACTTCGGTGTGCCGAGGCTATAGGAAACATACTCAAGCGAAGCGGTATCGCTGAAGTCCTTAATTGGGAAAACACTTTTGAATACAGCTTCGAGCCCGCTGTTCTTGCGTGCTTCGGGGGGGGTGTCAATCTGCAGGAAACGCTTATAGGAATTTTTTTGAATATCAATAAGATTGGGGATGTCAATGATTTTCTTGATCTTGGCGAAATTCTGGCGTAGAAGCTGGTTATTCGCAATTGAATAAGCCATGTTTTCTCCTTTGGCGAGGCTCATGAAGCCTCTAACCCCCTGGATTTAGCGCCTTCTCCGATATTACCCGGAGCCAGCGGATACGAATTCGGAACTAAAATAGAAGAGCCAAGGCCGCATGGAGCGGCCTTGGCTGATGTGCTGACGCAGTAGACTCGAGCCTTACTTGATCTCGACTTCAGCGCCGGACTCAACGAGTTGCTTCTTGGCGTCCTCGGCCTCTTCCTTGGAAACGCCGGTCTTGACGGGCTTCGGAGCGCCGTCGACCAGATCCTTGGCTTCCTTGAGGCCAAGACCGGTGAGGGCACGGACAACCTTGATGACGCCGATTTTGTTGGCACCGGCACTCTTGAGGATGATGTCAAACTCGGTCTTCTCTTCAGCAGCCTCGGCGGCAGCGGCCGGCGCAGCGGCAGCGGCAACGGCGACCGGCGCAGCGGCGGAGACACCGAACTTCTCTTCGAGTTCTTTCACGAGCTCAGAGAGCTCAAGAACAGTCATATTCTCAATGAAGCTGACGACATCGGCTTTGGTGATTTCTGCCATTTCTGTATTCCTCCGTTAATAACGTTCTTTGTTGATATGACGGAAGGACTAGTTGCCTTCCTTTTGGATTTTGATTGCATTGAGTGCACGAACAAAACTTCCCGGAACTGCTGCCAGCACGCCAACAAAGTTGGCAACCGGAGCATTGATGGTTCCAAGCAGTTTCGCAATAAGTACTTCACGGCTCGGCAGATCGGCCAATGCCTGTATATCGCTGACCGAAATCTGCTTGCCGGACAGCACGGCAGCCTTAAGCTTAAAGGTGTTGGCCTGGGTTTTGGCAAACTTTGACAGTACCTTGGCAGCTGCGACCGGATCATCATAGCTGAGCGCAATGGCGGTCGGCCCGGCGTAGTGGGGAGTGAGCGATTCCTTGTCGGTCTCCTTGGACGCAAGCTCCAGCAACGTGTTCTTGGCAACCTTGTACTCAACTGCAGCTGCACGAAGTTCATTTCTCAGAGTCGTTGCCTGCTCCACGTTCATACCGCGGAAATCGGCGAGAAACACTGCTTTGGCCCGCTTGAGCTTATCGTGCAGTTCCGCTACCTGTTGTTGCTTGTTTTCTCTATTCAAGCGCCTTCCTCCTTTCTGTTCGGGTTGAGGGCCGAAGCCCCAGCCAAAGTCAGAAAGTGCGGGGTTTGGTACTTTCCTGTGACTACCACAAGTCTCGGCAGGCTGCCTGCGCCATTAAGCCCGGCATGCTACCCGGGCACCTGCTGTCTTTGACTTTGGCTTTATATACCTAATGCTCAGACAAGCTTCGACTGGACGTCTGCGATATCCAGATTCAGGCCCGGTCCCATGGTGGAAGAGAGGCTGATCTTTTTGATGTAGGTACCCTTGGCTGCAGACGGCTTCGCCTTAACGAGCGCCTCCACAAGCGCAAGAAGGTTTTCCTTGAGCTTGTCGGCATCAAACGATGCCTTACCGACCGGTGCATGGACAATACCGGCCTTCTCGACCCGGAATTCGACCTTACCGGCCTTGGACTCCTTTACCGCACGGCCCACATCGAACGTGACCGTGCCGACCTTCGGGTTCGGCATGAGCCCGCGGGGACCAAGAAGCTTACCGATCTTGCCGACAACACCCATCATGTCGGGAGTCGCGATGGCGGTGTCGAAGTCGAACCACCCCTCCTGGATTTTGGCAACGAGGTCTTCGGCGCCCACATGGTCAGCACCGGCGTCACGGGCCTCCTTCTCCTTTTCGCCCTTGGCGAAAACGAGCACCCGGACGTCCTTACCGAGACCATTCGGCAGAACTACTGCGCCACGAACCATCTGATCGGCATGGCGGGGGTCAACGCCCAACCGAACAGCGACCTCCACGGTCTCGTCAAATTTGGCGTAGGCTACCGACTTGACGCTCTCTATACCTTCAACGAGGGGGTAGGTCCGGCTTCGGTCTATCTTCGCCAGGGCTTCCCTATGCTTCTTCGCTGTCTTCGGCATCTCTCAATCCACCCTTTCTCTATTGAACAATTTCAACGCCCATGCTGCGGGCGGTCCCTTCGACCGATCTCATGGCAGCTTCAAGCGACGCAGCGTTCATGTCGGGCATCTTCTTGACGGCGATCTCTTTCACCTGCTCCGCAGTCAACTTTCCGACCTTGTTCTTGTTCGGCACACTGGAACCGCTCTCAATCCCGATCGCCTTCTTGATGAGAACCGACATGGGCGGCACTTTAGTGATAAAACTGAACGAACGATCTGCGTAGACAGTGATGACAACGGGAGTAATAGTCCCCTCGTCGCCCTGGGTCTTGGCATTGAACGCCTTGCAGAACTCCATGATATTGACACCATGCTGGCCCAGAGCCGGACCGATCGGGGGCGAAGGGTTTGCTTTGCCCGCCGGAATCTGCAGCTTGATGTATCCCGTGATCTTCTTTGCCATTGCCGTGCTCCTTGTTCTTCTCCTCAGAGAAGGATATACCGTTTATCTGACAGAGGGTTAACCCCTACTGTTTTTCCACCTGCATGAACTCAAGCTCCACAGGAGTAGCGCGTCCGAAAATGCTGACCATAACCCTGAGTTTACCCTTGTCAGGCTTCACATCTTCCACAACTCCGGTAAAGTTAAGGAACGGACCATCCACCACCCGGACCGTCTCTCCAACCTCGAATTGGACCTTGGGCCGCGGCTTCTCAGCACCCTCTTCCATCCTGCGGGTGATCTTCGCAACCTCTTCGTCAGGTATGGCAAAGGGGTTATTCCCCCCGACAAATCCAGTAACCTTGGAAGTCTCCTTCACTACATGCCATGTCTCATCGCTCAACTCCATGTTGACAAGGATATAGCCAGGGAAAAACTTGCGGGAGGACGTCTTTTTCTCCCCTTTTTTCAACTCCACCACTGTTTCTGACGGAATAAGAATCTCGCCGAAGGACTCCTCCAAGCCAAGGTTCTTTATTCGCTCAGAAAGGGAGAGTCTTACTTTATTTTCAAATCCGGAGTACGTATGAACCCCGTACCACTTTTTTGCCATAGTAGTTTGCGTCCTTTAGCCAAGGATAAGGCGCATCAGCTTCGCCAGAATCACGTCACATGCCCCGAGATAGATGGAGATAATGACTACGATAGCCACCACGACCCACGTCGTTGAGATGGTCTCTTTGCGGGTAGGCCAAGTCACCTTGCCCAACTCGGCCTTCACTTCTGTGAGAAAATCTTTGGCTTTTGCGATCACGTAAGAACCCCGGGATGGATAAAAAATGGCAGGCCAGGAGGGATTCGAACCCCCAACATCCGGTTTTGGAGACCGGCGCTCTAGCCGTTAGAGCTACTGGCCTGCGTCCGCTGGAACTGCACATAGCAGCCCCAAACCTGTGACCGTGGTTACTTGGTTTCCTTGTGGACGGTATGGGTACGACAGAAGCGACAATACTTTTTAAACTCAAGCTTCTGCGGAGTATTCTTCTTATTCTTAGTGGTCGTATAGTTCCTCTGCTTGCACTCGGCGCAAGCAAGAGTAATAATGTCTCTCATTGGCTTAACCCTTCATAGTAAAGAATGCGAGCAGACCTAGGCCTGCTCGCGAAATTTCCAGCAATGATTATTCGATAATGGAGCTGACAACACCGGCGCCGACAGTACGCCCACCCTCACGGATAGCGAACCGCAGACCTTCGTCCATGGCGATCGGGGTGATCAGGTTAACCGTTACGGCTACGTTGTCGCCAGGCATGACCATTTCGGTCCCTGCGGGAAGGTCTACTATGCCGGTCACGTCGGTGGTCCGGAAGTAGAACTGCGGACGATAGCCGTTGAAGAACGGTGTGTGGCGCCCGCCTTCTTCCTTGGTCAGGATGTAGGCCTCGGCCTTGAACTTGGTGTGCGGGGTGATGCTCCCCGGCTTCGCCAGCACCTGGCCACGCTCGATGTCTTCACGCTTCACGCCACGGAGCAGAGCGCCGATGTTGTCGCCGGCACGCCCTTCGTCGAGGAGCTTGCGGAACATTTCTACACCGGTGACGGTGGTCTTGGTGGTCGTCTTGATGCCAACGATCTCGACTTCCTCGCCCACCTTGACGATGCCCCGCTCAACCCGACCGGTGGCAACGGTACCGCGACCGGAGATGGAGAAGACGTCTTCGACGGGCATCAGGAACGGCTTGTCGATGGCGCGCTCGGGCTCGGGAATATAGGAGTCGACGGCCTCCATGAGCTTGACGATGGATTCGGAGCCGAGCTCGTCCTTGTCGCCATTAAGGGCCTTGAGGGCGGAACCCTTGATGATGGGAATGTCGTCGCCCGGGAAATCATAGGAGGAGAGCAGTTCGCGAATCTCCAGTTCGACGAGCTCAAGGAGCTCTTCGTCATCGACCATGTCAGCCTTGTTAAGGAACACGACGATGTACGGAACCCCTACCTGACGGGCAAGCAGGATGTGCTCGCGGGTCTGGGGCATGGGGCCGTCGGCGGCGGAGACAACGAGAATCGCGCCGTCCATCTGAGCCGCACCGGTGATCATGTTCTTGACGTAGTCGGCGTGGCCGGGGCAGTCAACGTGAGCATAGTGACGCTTTTCGGTCTCATACTCGACGTGCGAGGTGGCGATGGTGATACCACGCTCACGCTCCTCAGGGGCGTTGTCGATCTGATCAAAGCCCTTGAATTCGGCCTGGCCGCGCTCTGCCAGAACCCGCGTGATGGCGGCGGTCAGCGTGGTCTTGCCATGGTCAACGTGACCAATCGTCCCTATGTTGACGTGCGGTTTTGTTCTCTCGAATTTTGCCTTTGCCATGTAGGATTCCTCCCGGACAATCTATTTTGAGAATTACTTCTCGCTAAAAACGAAAAAAATGGAGCCCACAACCGGATTCGAACCGGTGACCTCTTCCTTACCAAGGAAGTGCTCTACCTACTGAGCTATGTGGGCATGACGCAAAGTATGGAGCGGGAAACGGGACTCGAACCCGCGACCCTCAGCTTGGAAGGCTGACGCTCTAGCCAACTGAGCTATTCCCGCCGAACCGCTCTGAAGCTTTTTGAAGCCCCGCAGCGTCACCGCCCCCAGTACCAACGGCATCAAGGCCTCCTGGGGCACGCCTACGTCACAAGACTTCCGAAGATTGTATGGTGGAGGGAGGAGGATTCGAACCTCCGAAGTCGTACGACGACAGATTTACAGTCTGTTCCCTTTGGCCGCTCGGGAATCCCTCCAGACGGAGATGCGAGTATCAAATGGAGCTGGCGACAGGACTTGAACCCGCAACCTGCTGATTACAAGTCAGCTGCTCTACCAGTTGAGCTACGCCAGCGCGAAAAAATCTATACATGCATTTTATTGCACGGTCAAGCTTTTTAGCACAAAGAAGACACTCTATATAAACCACTGAATAATGCATGTCAAGTCAAATAATCCAACCATCCCCTTTTCACATCAGATACCACCGTCTTTTCCTAGAAGGGAAGCAGGTCCTTGTTCCGCAGGGTTTCCACCATCAGGCGCGCCGTTCCCGCCGGATCGGCTTCGCCGTCTCCGATAATTTGCCCTGTGGCGCGCTCCGGAGAAAATATGCGACTAACCCACGTCGGAGACCCCTTAAGTCCAACGGTTGCTGGATCAAGCCTGAGCACCTCGTTGTTCCACATAGTCACCGGCGAGTCAGCAGCCTCTATGCGCATCGGAACGGCAGGATATCGCGGTCGGTTGATTTCCCGAACAACCGTCAACATGGCTGGCAGTCGTGCCTCCACCATTTCGTAGCGCCCCTCAAGCTTTCGCCGCACCCTGATTCTACGGGTACCGAGATCAAGCTCCTCGACCCGATCGACCAGCGTCAACTGGGTAAACCCGAGCCGTGTGGCGATCCCTGGCCCTACTTGAGCGGTATCGCCGTCAATGGTCTGCTTTCCGCATATCACGAGGACGACCTCCTCCTTTTCACCCAGACGGCTGATGGCAGAAGAGAGGACTTTACTGGTCGCCAGGGTGTCAGCCCCACCAAACGACCGGTCAGAGAGTAGAATTGCCTCGTCGACCCCGAGGGCTATCGCCTTGCGAATGGTTGCCTCGGCATTGGGGGGCCCCATGGAGATGGCCGCAACCCGCAGGCCATAACGGTCCCTGAGACAAAGGCTCTCTTCCAGGGCATGGGTGTCATAGGGATTTACTATGAATGGAATCCCTTCACGCACCAGCGTGTTGGTAACGGGATCAATCTGAACCTGTGTCGTGTCGGGTACTTGCTTGATACAGCATACGACAAGCATGGCGCCCTCCTCCCCGGGGACAGCACGCCCCCTGCATAGGACTAAATTAATTAAATCGCATCCGTGTCCGGAGTCAAGGGCGGCGCTTGCCACCTCTCGGCGCACTGCGGCTTTTTTCCCCCCGCCGGACCTCCCCAAGGAGTTCGGCAGCCGCTTCCTCGCGGCCACAGACTCGAAGTGCCTCAAGAACGTTGCACCGCTCTTCGGGCTGATGCCACAGAAGCAGTGCCTTCTGGAGCCGTTTCTCCCGGTCGCTCCGCGCCACAGAGACTTTTCGCCCGGAGAAGGGATCGATACCCGTATGGTACATGCAGGTGGCAAGGGTTCCGGGGGTAGGTGTAAAGTCCTGCACCTGGTCTACCCGCATGTTGTGGCGCTTGAGAAACAGGGCCAGTTCCACCATGTGATCAAGAGTACACCCCGGATGCCCCGACATCAGGTAGGGAATCACGTACTGTTTTCGCCCCAGGCGCATACTTTCATCCCTGAAGCGGGCAAGAAAGCGCTCGAATGCCTCCTTCCCCGGTTTACGCATCAGATCGGTGACCACATCCACCGTATGCTCCGGAGCTACCTTGAGGAGTCCGCCCACATGGTGGGCTAACAGCTCGCCAAAGTACGCCGGTTGCCGCTCGAGAAGGTCATAGCGGATGCCCGACGACACTGCCACGTGCCTCACTCCCGGAATCGCTCTCACCCGCCTGAGGAGGGTAGCCGCCCGTCGGTCATGGGTGACAAGATGTCGGCAGACCGACGGGAAGAGGCAGCTTTCACGTCGGCAGCTATTCCCTGCATCAGGGCTGCCACAGCGCAGGCCGTACATGTTGGCTGTCGGCCCGCCCACGTCGCTGACACTCCCGCGAAACCAAGGCATCTTCACCATTCGCCCGATTTCCTCCGTAACTGAGCGCTCGCTTCGCGACTGGATAAACTTTCCCTGGTGGTGGGTTATGGCACAGAAGGCGCAGCCGCCGAAGCAGCCGCGATGCGTGGTGATGGATGACTTGATCTGGTCATAGGCGGGGATTGGCTCTTTGTATGACGGATGGAGCGCCCGGGCGAAAGGAAGTGCATAGACAGCGTCTATCTCCGCTTCGGAGAGTGGAGCGGCAGGGGGATTACAAACGAGCAGGCGATCGCCGTGGCGCTGAGCAAGGGTCTTGCCGCCACCGGGATTCATTTCCTGCGTGACGAGTCTGAAGGCTTCGGCATAGCGACGTGGATCAGCCATCACCTCCTCGCAGGAGGGAAGCACTACCGCGCCGGAAGGCACGTCTCCCCGGGCCGCATACGCCGTCCCCGGAATATCGGTAAGCTGCGCGAGGGGCTCTCCGCCGCTCAGCCGCTCGGCCAACTCCAGGATAGGGCGCTCTCCCATGCCGAACACGAGGAGGTCAGCCTTGGCGTCAAAGAGAATGGAGCGACGGACCTTGTCTTCCCAATAGTCGTAGTGGGCAAAACGACGAAGCGAGGCCTCGATGCCGCCTACAACCACCGGTACGTCCTTGAATGCTTCCTTGAGTCGAGAGGTATAGACAATGGTGGCCCGGTTGGGCCGGGCGCCATGGCGGCCCCCAGGGGTATAGGCGTCGTCATGGCGCAATTTCTTGAGGGGGGTATAGTGGGCGACCATGGAATCCATGGCGCCGGCAGAGACGGCAAAGAAGAGACGAGGGCGCCCCAGAGCCATGAACGGCTCCCGGGAGCGCCAATCGGGCTGGGCAATGATCCCGACCCTGAAGCCGCGGGATTCGAGCCATCGGGCCAGAAGCGGAACACCAAAGGCCGGGTGGTCGATGTAGGCATCACCGGTAACGAAAACGACGTCGAGTTCGTGCCACCCCCGTTTCAATGCCTCGGCTCTTGTGGTTGGAAGAAACGGCATAGATACCCGTCAGGGGAAAAGGGGGAGCCCTTCCAGCCCCATCGCCTCAGGGAAGCCGTACATGATGTTCATGTTCTGCACGGCTTGGCCGGCGGCACCTTTCACGAGGTTATCGATGGCGGAAACTACGATGACCCGCCCGGTGCGGCCGTCCACCGCCAAACCGATATCACAGAAGTTGGAGCCGCGCACGTGGGCAGTGGATGGGACGTTTCCGGCGGGAAGCACACGGACAAAGGGCTCCCCGTCGTAGAATTCGGCATAGAGCTTCACCAGTTCGGCGACGGAGACAGTGCCGGTAAGCCGCGCGTAGACCGTGGAGAGAATCCCCCGGTCCATGGGAACCAGGTGGGGAGTAAAGGTGATGGTGATCGGCTTACCGGCAAGAAGCGACAACTCCTGTTCGATCTCGGGGATGTGTCGGTGCACTCCACCCACCCCGTAGGCCTTGAACCCGTCATTCACCTCGCAGTAAAGGTTCTCCACCTTGGCACCCCGGCCTGCACCTGAAACCCCCGACTTGGAGTCGGCAATAACGGTCGACGGGTCGATAAGGCGCTTGTTTAACAGGGGCATGAGCCCCAGAATGACGCTCGTGGGGTAGCAGCCGGGGTTACCCACGAGCCGGGCATCGCCGATCTTCTCCCGCCGGATCTCCGGAAGGCCGTAGACCGCCTCCTTCAGGTTCTCGGGGTTCATGTGGGGTTCGTACCACTTCTCATAAACGGCGGGATCATTGAAGCGATAGTCGGCGGAGAGGTCAACCACCCTCTTCCCCAGCTCAAGAAACGTGGGCACCACTTCCATAGCCGCCTTGTGGGGAAGAGCCGTAAAGATAAGGTCTGCCTTCTGGGCCACCCTGACCGGTTCGAGATTTTCGAGCACCTGTGCGTAGCGGTTGCGCAACGTCGGGAAGACAACGGCGACGGGCCGGCCGGCGCTCTGTTCAGAGGTTATGCAGGTTACAGCCACCTCGGGATGGCAGTAAAGCAGCCTGAGCAGCTCGACTCCGGTGTATCCACTCGCTCCAACGACAGCAACATTCAGCATGGGCAAACTCCTGGGAGAAAAGGTGGCTGACACGAAATATCAAGAGTATAGGGCAAACTCTGGCAAAGCAAAAGGGGAAAACCCGAATGGATTTTCCCCTTGAACAGCCGTGGCTGCAGATGGTGCGCTTAGCGCTTGGAGAACTGGCAGCTTCTCCGGGCGGCGCGCTTACCGTACTTCTTCCGCTCCTTGATGCGGGAGTCACGGGTGATGAAACCGGCTTTCTTGAGGGTGCCGCGGAGGGCGACGTCCACTTCGAGAAGGGCCTTCGTGATGCCGTGCTTGATGGCGCCTGCCTGGCCGGAGTCGCCGCCGCCACGGACGTTCACATAGATGTCGAAGTTGCCTACTTTTTCAACCAGTTCCAAAGGCTGCTTGACGATCATCTTGGAAGTCTCGCGACCGAAGTAGTCGTCGATGGACTTGTTGTTGATGACGATGTTCCCGGTCCCCGGCTTCAGCCAGACCCTGGCGACCGACGATTTCCGCTTACCCGTACCGTAGTAGCTGATTGCTGCCATTCGTTATCTCCTGATCCGTATATTCTCTGATCCGATTAGATTTCGAGAGTCTTGGGCTGCTGGGCCTCGTGCGGATGCGCGGGACCGGCATAGACCTTGAGCTTCTTAAGCATGTGACGGGCAAGCTTGTTTTTCGGAAGCATCCCCTTCACAGCCTTGCGGATAAGGTCTTCGGGCTTCTTCTCGATGAGTTTGCCTGCGGCGATGGACTTAATGCCCCCCGGAAATCCGGAGTGGCTGTAGTACATCTTGTCGGCAAGCTTGTTGCCGGTGAGCTGAATCTTCTCAGCATTGACCACAACGACAAAATCACCGGTGTCCACACTCGGGGTGTAGATCGGCTTCTTCTTGCCGCGGAGGATATTGGCGATCTCGGTGGCCATGCGACCGAGCACCTTGTTATCGGCATCGACCAGGAACCAGTCCCTGGTTACTTCTTCTTTCTTTGCAACCTTCGTCGTCTTCATCGAACCCTCTCAAGCTGGATGGAATAAAGAGTAAACACTTTTCTCAGCGAAGGACGGATAGTACTATGGCCATCAGCGGCTGTCAACCCTAAAATGCATATCAATAATAGACTTCCATGAGGCACAGCCCCTGGGGGGGGGCTGTGGGGCCGGCAAAACGTTCTCCAGGATACCGGAACAGAAGCGCCACATCCTCGGCGCTCCGCCTTCCCCGGCCAACCTCCACCAAGGTGCCAACCATGATCCGGACCATGTTGCGCAGAAATCCGGAACCCTTTACATCAACATGGAGGAGATCCCCTTCCAGGGCTAGGTCCACGGCATCTATCCGCCGGACGGTGGTCCGCGCGGCACACCCCGCCGTGCGAAAAGAGGCGAAATCATGCTCGCCAACCATATGGCTGGCCCCCTTTTCCATGGCTGCCAGATCGAGCGCCCCCCGCACGTGCCAGGCATAGTGGCGGCAAAGGGGTGAGCGGCGCTCCCCCCGGTGAATGGTATAGCGGTAGTGCTTGCCTGCGGCGTCAAAGCGCGGATTAAAGCCGTCCGGGGCCTCCAGCGCTTCCATCACGGCTATATCGGGAGGGAGAAGCGCATTGAGCCCATCGGAGAAGGCCCGAATCGGCAGCCCTTTGTCGGTGGTGAAGGCGGCAACCATGCCCCGGGCGTGGACACCAGCATCGGTGCGGCCAGAGGAATGCACGCGAACCGGTTCCGTCAGCAGCCTCGCCAACGCCTCTTCGACCACCTGCTGGACAGAGATGCCGTTGGGCTGAATCTGCCAGCCAGCGTAGTTTGTGCCGTCGTATTCGAGAATGAGCTTGATTGTGGGCATAAAACGGAAAGACGCCCCAGAGGGGCGTCCCACTGGCTGAATGGCCCCATTGCATACCGCATCTACCGGCACGCACGGGGGGACGAGATTATTTCAAATACTTGTCGATCAGGATCTCGGCGATCTGGACGGCATTCGTGGCCGCACCCTTGCGAATATTGTCCGCCACCACCCAGAGGTTGAGGCCGTTGGCGATGGACTCGTCCTCACGGATGCGCCCCACAAGGATCAGGTCCTGACCGGCGGCGTCGATGGCCATGGGATAGGATGACGTGACCGGATCATCCACCAGTTCCACCCCGGGCGCCTTCGCCAGAAGTTCGCGGGCCATGGCCACGGTCAGCTTGTTCTCGGTTTCGATATTCACTGACTCTGAGTGGCCATAGAAGACTGGCACACGGACCGCGGTGGCGGTTACCCCTATGTTCGCCTCAAGAATCTTCCGGGTTTCATGCACCATCTTCATCTCTTCCTTCGTATAACCGTTGTCACCGAAGGAGTCGATCTGAGGAAGGCAGTTGAAGGCGATCTGGTGGGGGTAGGTCGCCACATCCGGCGACTTCCCCTGAAAAAGGGAGACCACCTGTTTCTGCAGCTCTTCAATGGCTTTCTTGCCGGTGCCGGAAACCGCCTGATAGGTGGAGACCACGACCCGCCTGATGACGGCGTAGTCGTGGAGCGGCTTCAGGGCCACCACCATCTGGATGGTGGAGCAGTTGGGGTTGGCGATGATGCCCTTCTTCCGGTAACCGGCGATGGCGTGGGGATTCACCTCGGGAACCACCAGCGGCACATCAGGGTCCATGCGCCAGGCGCTGGAGTTGTCGATGCAGACGGCCCCGGCCGCGGCGGCCGCTGGGCAGAACTCCCGGGAGCGGTCGCCGCCGGCCGAAAAGAGGGCAATGTCGATCCCCTCGAAGGAGTCGCGGGTCAGTTCCTCCACCATTACCGACTTTCCCTTGAACTCCAGCACCTCGCCGGCGCTCCGAGAACTGGCCAGGTAGCGGATCGTCCCCACGGGGAAGCTGCGCTCTTCGAGGCATTCGATCATCTGCCCGCCGACGGCGCCGGTGGCGCCGACGACGGCCACATTCCACAGTTTTGCCATTCGTTACTTCTCCACGAGGATGCGGAGCATCCGGCGCAGGGGCTCGGCGGCGCCCCAGAGGAGCTGATCGCCGCAGGTGAAGGCCTGCACGTACTGGGGACCCATCTTCATCTTGCGAACCCGTCCGATGGGGACCGTCAGAAGCCCGGAAACCGCGGCGGGGGTCAGGTCGGCCAGGGTGTCAGCCTTGGTGTTGGGGACAAACTTGACCCACTGGTTGTCGTTCTTGATCAGCTCTTCGATGTCGGCCAAGGGGACGTCCTTGTTCAGCTTGATGGTCAGGGCCTGGCTGTGGCAGCGCATGGCGCCGACGCGGACGCAGATGCCGTCCACCGGGATGGGCGTGGAAGCACCGAGGATCTTATTGGTCTCGGCAAACCCCTTCCACTCCTCCCGACTCTGGCCGTCCTCCACCTCCCGGTCGATCCAGGGGAGAACGCTGCCTGCCAAGGGAAAGCCGAACTCCTTCTTCGGCAGGGTATCACCACGCAGGGTGGCGGTAACATCCCGGTCGATATCAAGGATGGCCGACGAAGGGTTCTTGAGGTGCTCGGCCACGGAACCGTGGAGGGCTCCCATCTGGGAGAGAAGTTCACGCATATTGGGGGCGCCGGCGCCGGAAGCGGCCTGATAGGTCATGGAGGAGAGCCACTCCACGAGACCGGCCCGGAAGAGCCCCCCCAAGGCCATGAGCATGAGGCTCACAGTGCAGTTACCGCCGATGAAATCCTTCTGCCCCTTGGCCAGGGCAGCGTCGATGACATTGCGGTTCACCGGATCGAGGATGATGACCGCATCCGGCTCCATCCGGAGGGTGGAGGCCGCGTCGATCCAGTACCCCTGCCACCCCTGCTTGCGCAGCTCCGGGTGGACCGCCTTGGTGTAGTCGCCACCCTGACAGGTAATGATGATGTCGAGCTTCTTCAGTTCTTCAATATCATCGGCACTCTTGAGGATTCCCGCATTCATGGGGGCAGACTGCCCCGCCTGGGAGGTGCTGAAGAATACCGGCTCGATGCCGATGTTGAAATCCCCCTCCTCCACCATCCGCTGGAGAAGAACCGAACCGACCATGCCGCGCCAACCGACGATTCCGACTTTCATAGGCAGAACTCCTTTTTCGGGAAAGATGTAAATACGTTACAGGGCCGCAATAATCGCGTCGCCCATCTCTTTGGTGTTGACGAGCTTTTCGCCCGGCTTCTCCTGGAAGATGTCGCGGGTCCGACATCCCTGGTCGAGCACCTTGGCCACGGCGTTGTCAATGGCATCGGCCGCATCCACCATGCCAAAGGAGAAGCGGAGCATCATTCCCATGGAGAGGATCTGGGCGATGGGGTTCGCAATCCCTTGCCCCGCAATGTCCGGGGCGCTGCCGCCGGAGGGCTCGTACATGCCGAAGGTCCCCTCGGCAAGCGACGCGGAGGGGAGCATCCCCAGGGAGCCGGTCAGCATGGCCGCCTCATCGGAGAGGATATCGCCGAACATATTCTCGCAGAGGATGACATCGAACTGCTTGGGCCAGCGGACCAGCTGCATGGCAGCATTGTCCACGTACATGTGGGAGAGCTCCACGTCCGGGTATTCCTTGGCAATGCCGGTGACCACCTCGCGCCAGAGAACCGACGAGGAGAGAACGTTGGCCTTGTCGATGGAGCAGACCCTCTTGCCCCGCTTGCGGGCCGCCTGGAAGGCAACGTGGGTGATCCGTTCGATTTCGGGAACGCTGTAGCGCATGGTGTCGAAGCCGACCCGGTCGCGCCCCTCGCCTTCGATCCCCTTGGGCTGCGCAAAGTAGATGCCGCCGGTCAGCTCGCGGATGACCAGCACGTTGAAGCCGCCGGCGATGACCTCTTCCTTGAGGGACGAGGCACCGGTCAGGGACGGGAAGATGATGGCCGGCCGCAGATTGGCGTAAAGGCCGAAGATCTTTCTGAGGGGAAGGAGTGCGCCACGCTCGGGCTGCTCGTCCGGGGGAAGCGTCTCCCACTTGGGGCCGCCCACGGAGCCGAAGAGGATGGCATCGGACGACTTGCAGATAGCAACAGTAGTTTCGGGGAGGGCCTTCCCTTCAAGGTCAATGCCGGCACCCCCGACATTGGCGTGGGTCCGCTCGAATTTCACGTCGTACTTCTTCTCTATGGCGTCCAGCACCCGGAGCGCCTCGGCCATAACCTCGGGACCAATGCCGTCACCGGGAAGAACCGCCACCTTGAACACCTGAGACATCCCTACACCCCCGCACAAGAAATATACAAAAGTACTTAATACTATTGAGCAAACACCTCATTGTCAACAAAAAAGGCGGCACCATGACCGCAACCGGAAGCGCCCCGCGATAACAAAAGCAAACGGCCGGGAGGATCTCTCTCCCGGCCGCACCCCGATTCCTCGGATCAAATCTCTCCTACCAGGTTTCGCCCCCTGATATGGAACCATGCTCACCGCAGTTGGTGCTGCAGCTGGACTCGCTGTATCTTCCCGAAGCCGCTTTCTTGAACCCGGTGACGTGAGGCATCTCGCCCCCTTTGCCATCGCCCGAGTAGCGGGCCGGCAATCCGGCAGTGGCCGTCCCGATGAGCCGCGACACCTTGCCGCCGTGGGGCACCCGGATATGGCAGTCGATACATTTGACACTGTCATGATCACCGGTAGTGTGAACCTCGCCCGCACCGGAGAAGTTGTGGCAGTTCCAGCAGAACGACATGGAGTTGTTTCTCATTGACTGGAAGGTGCCGGTGGTTACCCCCGCCACGGTGTAGGGCCATGCCTTGTTGGTCCCCTTCAGGGACCAGGTGATTCCCGCTCCCTGAATACCCGTATCCACGAATTCGTGGCAGTCGGCGCAGGTCATCAGCTGGTTACCCACGTTCGTCCACGGGGCCTTCATTTCACTTGTTGTCAGTGCCCGCGGGGCGAGGGAGCCGGTCTGATTGTTGAGGGTGACGATGACCGGGTGGGCTGACCGGTTGCTGGGGCTGAACTCCCAGGCCTGGTCGGTCAGGTTGAGGCCGGAAGGGCCCACGACGGCCGACGTGGCATTGGTTGTGGCACCCAGGCCGTTGGAGGAGTGGCACTTGACGCAGAGCTGGTACATCTTGGCGGCAGGTGCTGCGGGGGTATAACTGGTCGCTCCGGTCCAGTTCGTGGTGCCATAGCCCGGCGCAACCCCGTTGTATGTGGAGTAGTTTGCCGCGTAGCCGGGATGTTTCTCGGCGTGAGACTGCGACCCGTGGCAGTTGGAGCAGGCATACTGCTGGCCGGCTATCCCGGCGGCAATGGTGTCCTTCACGGCGGTTGCCGTGCTGTCGTGGCAGGTCTGGCAGACGGTGGCGGCAAAGCCACCGTGCTGGGTGACCAGGTTGACTTTATGGCAGTAGGAGCAGTTCCCCTGCCCAACCGCGGCGGTGTGCCCCGCCATGGCCGGGGCGGCCATGGCGAGGAGCGCGGCTGTGGTGATGATGATGCGCTTCATTTCTCTCCTCCATTCGGTTCGCTGGATTCTGTTCACGTTGCACCTCCCTTACTGGACCTGGAAGGCACCCTCGGCAACGTAGAGGCTGCTCGAGGTGGTGGTGACACGGAATTTCATCCAGCCGTAGCCGTTCATCCGCTGGGCGATGGAGGTGACGTCAATGTCCTTCCACCCGGTGCTGCTCGTGCTGAGGCTCACGGAGTAGCCGGTGTTCACCGAGGTCCCGTTGGACTGGTACGGGTAGATCCGCAGGGTCCGCGAGGAGCTGATGGAGGAGACGTACACCCGCAGCACCACCTTGGTGGCGGTCAGGGCGTCGCGGTTCAGTTTCATGGCGATGACGTAGTTGCTGCCGAAGCTGCCTGATTGCAGCAGGTAGCGGTCGGTGGTGTTGCCGTCGCGGAAGTTGGCGGTCACGTCGCTGCTGTTGCTGTCGGAGGAGGTGACGCTGCTCAGCCGCTGCATGGACAGAACCTGGTCGGCAAAGACCGAGCTGCTGGTCGGCGCTGCCTGGACCGTGACGAGGACGGTGTCGCTGGCGGTGGCGCCGGCGTTGTCGGTGACGGTCAGGGTCGCGGTGTAGGTGCCGGCCGTGGTGTAGGTCTTGGTGGCGCTGGCGCCGCTGCCGGTGGTGCCGTCGCCGAAGTTCCAGGCGTAGGAGGCGATGGTGCCGTCGGGATCGGTGCCGGTGCCGGTGAAGGTAACCGCCTGATTGACGGTGACGACCTTGTCGGCGCCGGCGTTGGCGGTTGGCGGCAGGTTGTTGCCGGTTACCGTGTGGCAGGCGTTGCAGCTCTGCTGGATGCCGGCCATGCCGTCGTTGATGACCTTGACCACCGTGGCGTTGGTGCTGGTGTGGCAGGCGGTGCAGTAGACCATCTTCTCTTCGTGGGCGGCGATGAAGCCGGTCTGGTCGATGAGGCTGATTTTGTCATGCTGGCCGGCGTGGTTGCCGAAGCCGCCGATGGCGTTGTGGCAGTCGGCGCAGACTACGGGTTGGCCGGCAAGCCCTTTCTGGACGGCCGCGGTTATGGCCGTGTTGGTGC
>NZ_JAHCZI010000020.1 GCF_018501225.1 Geobacter hydrogenophilus
CGCGACTATGTACCCAAGAGCCACCGGACGGATTTCATCAACATCCATCCGATCAAGGCCCTGGACAATCCCCAGAGCTGCAACCGCTGCCACGAGCCCTCCTACTGCAACCAGTGCCACAGCCGGTTCCCCAAAGGGTCGTTGCGGATCAAGTCGCACCTGAGAAGCGGAACCACCCAGAGCTACATCTGGAACAGCGAGCATGCCACCGAGGCCCGCAGGAACCTCCAGTCATGCCAGACCTGCCATCCCGATGGTGACGTCTGCCTTTCCTGCCATGCCACCAGCGGCAAGGGAGGTTCCGGCATCAACCCTCACCCCAGAAACTTCAAGGGTGGCAACATTATTGATCGAAGCGACCGGTCATGCCGGAAGTGCCACACGCTCTAGTCTCACACCACAACAAGGAGGTACGCCACATGAAGTTGTCTAAAAGTTTGACTCTGTTGCTGGGAACAGCGGCGATGTTTGCCCTGTACGGATGCGGCAGCAGCAATCGCGAAAGCGCCATCGATCAGCAGAGTGCTTCCTTCCAGGCGTCGGCTGGCTGTATCAGCTGTCACTCGACGAAGGTTAGCCCGGTCACCGGTGCCCTGATAGTCGATGAGTGGAAGGCATCCAAGCACAACACCGGAAACGGTGCATCGTGCGGCGACTGCCATAAGCCTCAAGGCCACCCGAACGGCAGCGTCACCAAGAATCCTTCGAATGCCGTCTGCGAAGAGTGCCATACCGCAGCCACTATGCGCACGGGTGTCGCTCACTTCGGTGATCCGGCAGATCCGACCAAGGCATTCTATGTCTCGTCACTGGATCGGACCGGCGGAGTGGCCCAAGGGAACATGACCTTCCCGGGCGGCAACGGCTGCCAAACCTGTCACAATCCCCATGACACGACCACCCTCATGACGATCAACCAACAGTGGGCTGGTTCTGCTCATGCCGCCACTGCAGACTTGCCGTTTACGGAAGATCCCTGGCGGAAACAGAGCAGCGGCAATTGCGGACGTTGCCACACGGGCTCCGGGTTCCGGTACTATGTGACCAACGCCCAGGCGGTTCTGCCTAAAGCGACGTTCGGCCAGTACACCAACGCCCGCGAGGTTGTCGGCTGCAGCGCCTGCCACACCGACTACAGCTGGAAGCGGATTTCTTCTGACCCGAGCATCACGAGCTTCATCAACTTCTCGACTCCCTACAAGAGAAGCGCTGGCATCGGCAAGAACTTCCCCTCCAACGTCGGCGACACCAAACTGTGCGTCCCCTGCCATGCCGGCCGCACCGGCGGCGGTGATGTCTGGGCCGTCGCGACCCTTTCCAATGCCAGTGTCCCGTCAGCACACTACCTCCCGGCAGCAGGCCTCATGTACATGAAGCAGGGTTTCATCGACTTCGTCCCGGGCAACACGGTCATCGGTACTTCGACCTACGCCAAGACACTGCTCTCGGCAGACGATCTCTCCGGCGGCGTAACGAGCACCCACCGCAAACTGGGCACTACTGCCATCAACGGCGATAGCCACAACCCGGCCTTCTTCGTTTCCGGTAACCTCGACTCAAACGGCCCCTGCGTTGTCTGCCACATGAAGGGGGGACACTCGCTGAAAATCAACGCCTCGGCGTTCGATCAAGTGTGCGTCAAGTGCCATGATTCTGAAGGTGGCGTGGCGCTGACCAATGCCAACTTCGGTACCATTTTCCTTGAGCCGCAGAAGGAAGTCTTCGAAAACGCCCTTAAGCTGGCTGCAGCCCTCTTTGAGAGCAAGTACAACATCCGGGTCGTTTTCGATGCAACTTCAGGCAGTGCTGGTTTCTACGACCTGACCCTTGATGCGACTGGCGCAACTGCCTGCAAAGACTGGACGCGCGGCGGTACACTGACCGCCACGGAAGCCCGCTATCTGCTCGGGGCGGCATTCAACGTGAAACTTCTGTCCAATGACCCGGCCGCCTATGCCCACGCCCGTACCTACACCCGGCGCCTGATCTATGACACGATCGACTTCCTCGACAACAAGGTCAATGACCTTTCTGTCGGCACCACTGCCCTTGCAACGCAACCGGCAGTTTATGCCAAGGGTGCTACTGCGTACACTGACGGTACCCTGACGACGCTGGCCACTGGCACCACGGAAAGCATGGTCTACCTGATCAGGTGGAGTCGGACGACCGGTGCTTGGGATGCCCCAGAGCGTCCATAGCCTGCGGCGTTAGATTGTAAATGCCATAAAAGCCCCCGCTTCGTCGGGGGCTTTTTTTATGCTAAGATTGATTTTGCCTTTGACAGAGCAAATACACCACGGAGGACTTTCATGAAAAAAATCGCACTGTACCTGCTCGCACTGACGTTCACCTGCACCGCAGCTCTGGCCGCCGGCGGTCTCGACGGCTTCCTCAGCAACCTCAACGTGCAGGCCCGTGCTGACCTGAGCGGCTTTGCCGGCAGGCTCAGCGCCCAGTTCGGCGTGCCCGGCGTCCAGGTGAGCGCGACGCTGGGCACGGTGAGGGAACCGGCCGATGCCTTCATGATCTACCAGTTGGGCCAGATGACCCATCAGCCGTACCAAAGGGTGCTCCAGACCTATCAGGCCAATCGGGGGAAGGGGTGGGGGGTGATCGCAAAAAGCCTTGGCATCAAGCCCGGTTCGGCTGAGTTCCATGCCCTCAAGAGGGGGGATTTCGCCCTCACCGGGAGGCCGGGCAGAACCTGGGAGCAACGGGATGACTACGGCAAAGGGAAGGGAAGAGGGAAGGGGCACAACAAATAGAGAAAGACGGGGGATCGCCCCGCTTCGTTTTGAAAAAGCCCATTTGCCAGGAAGTGAAAACCATGGGACAGACGTTCAGGCCGCGCCGGCCGGGAAAACCGGCCGAAAAGAGCCAGGCAGAGCTCGACGAGATGGTACGGCGGATGAGGGGGGAGCAAAGCGCCCCTGGCAGTTACCGGGAGCAGTCGCTGAAAATACACGGCTGGATCTGCGCCAAGTGCGGCCGGGAGTTCGATATTGCCAGCCTCCATCTCCTCACGGTGCATCACCGGGATGGGAACCACCTCAATAATCCCCCCGACGGGAGCAACTGGGAGAACCTCTGCGTCTGGTGCCACGACGACGAGCACAGCCGCGGGGTGTTGGGGGATTACCTGAACGACGGGGACGGGAAGAAGTGACCGGGAGAAGGCCATTGCCGTTCATTGCCTTACCCCCCGTTCTGTGCTAAGAATCCAGAAGTTTTTTTGTGATGCAATGAGTGCTTATGGGGAGGGAGGAGGTCGATGCCGGGCAGAAAAACAGCTTCACCAGCCAACTCTGAATGGCTCACCCGCCGCACCTTGATTGACCCCCAACTGGCTGCGGCCGGCTGGAAGATTGTCCCCTTTGACTCCGGCAAACCCCTTTCGGAGCTTGATTGCTCCGCCATCGTCGAATATCCCACCGATAACGGCCCTGCCGACTACGCCCTCTGCGTCGGCGGCCGGATTCTCGGCATCGTCGAAGCCAAGAAGCTCTCCCTCGGTCCCCGGAACGTCCTGACCCAGGCGGAACGGTACTCCCGGGGCGCATCGTCAAACCCTCTGCGTTTCGGCTCCTATCGCGTACCCTTCCTCTACTCCACCAACGGCGAAGCCATCTGGCACCACGACATCCGTCACGAGTTCAACCGCTCGCGCCCCGTCGCCGCCTTTCACTCTCCGGCGGCACTGCAGGAAAAACTCCAGAGCGACTTCGGGGCCGTGTGCCGGGCGCTCCAGGCCCTTCCCAACAGCCACGGGCGGTTGCGGGACTACCAGATCGAGTGCAATGGAGAAATAGAGAAGGCTATAGAACAGCGGAAACGCCACATGCTGGTGGCCATGGCGACCGGCACCGGCAAGACCTTCACCATGGTCAACGAGGTCTACCGCCTGATGAAGTCCGGCGTTGCCCGGCGCATTCTCTTCCTGGTGGACCGCCGTGCCTTGGCGGCCCAGGCGGTGCGCTCATTCGCCTCCTTCGAGCCGGAGCCGGGGCTCAAGTTCGACAAAATCTATGAGGTCTACAGCCAGCGCTTTCAGGCTGAGGATTTCGACGAGAACGAGAAGTTCGACCCCAAGGTGCTCCCCAACAGCTACCTGACCGACCCCAGGCCGGGCACCACCTTCCTCTATGTCAGCACCATCCAGCGGATGACCATCAATCTCTTCGGCAAAGCGGCAGCCTTCGGCGACGAGGAAGGAGACGGCGAGGACGACGCCATCCAGCTTCTCATTCCCATCCATGCCTTCGATGTCATCATCGCCGACGAGTGCCACCGGGGGTATACTGCCAGCGAGCTGGCAATCTGGCGGGCAACGCTGGACCATTTTGATGCCATCAAGATCGGTCTGACCGCCACCCCGGCAGCCCACACCACCACCTACTTCCGCGATGTGGTGTTCCGGTATGAATACGAGCGGGCGGTGCGCGAGGGGCACCTGGTGGACTACGATCTGGTCGCCGTCAGGTCCGACGTGCGGATGAACGGCACGTTTCTGAAAGAGGGGGAACTGGTCGGGCGGGTCGACACCGAAACTGGCTCGGAACAGATGGACTACCTGGAGGACGAGCGGAACTACGATGCAGCCGCCGTGGAGCGGGACGTGACGGTTCCCGACTCCAACCGGAAGATCCTCCAGGAGATCAAAAAGTACGCCGAGGCGCACGAACAGCGCCACGGCCGCTTTCCCAAGACTCTCATCTTCGCCGCCAACGACCTCCCCCACACCTCCCACGCCGACCAACTGGTGGCGATGGTGTGCGACGTCTTTGGCCAGGGCGAGTCCTTTGCCCGCAAGATCACCGGCCGGGTCGACCGCCCCCTGCAGCGGATCCGGGAGTTCCGCAACCGCCCCCAACCCTCCGTTGCCGTGACCGTCGACCTCCTCTCCACCGGGGTCGACATCCCCGACCTGGAGTTCATCATCTTCCTCCGTCCGGTCAAGTCCCGTATTCTCTTCGAGCAGATGTTGGGGCGCGGCACCCGGAAGGGTGAGCGGTGGAAGGACAAGTCCCACTTCACGGTCTTTGACTGCTTTGACGGGACGCTCCTTGCCTATTTTCGCAATGCCACCGCCATCACCGCCGAGAAACCCGCCCCCAGGAGCCGGACCATCGCCGAGATCATCGAGGATATCTGGCAGAACCGGGACCGGGAGCACAATATCCGCTGCCTGGTCAAGCGGCTCCAGCGCATCGCCAAGGAGATGTCCGGCACGGCCCGGGAGCAGTTCAGTGCCTTCATCCCCGACGGGGACATGGAGCGGTACGCCGGGGGGCTCCCCGAGGCCCTCCGCAAGGACTTCACCGGTGCAATGAACCTGCTGCGGAACAAGGAATTCCAGGACCTGCTGGTCAACTACCACCGGCCGGAGCGGACGTTCCTCAAGGGGTACGAAGCCGCGGACCAGGTGTCCAGCGTCTGGATGGTACGGGATGTGGATGGCAACGACTACAAGCCGGATGACTACCTGACCGCCTTCAGTCGCTACATCACCGAGCACGAAAGCGACATCGAGGCGGTAAGTATCCTTCTCAACCGGCCGGCCGGTTGGAGCATGGAGGCCCTGACCGAACTGCGCCGCAAGCTCGTGGCCGCGCCGCTGCGCTTCAGCGAGGAGATGCTCCAGAAGGCCCATGAGCTCACCTACCACAAGGCGATGGTCGACATCATCTCCATGGTCAAGCATGCAGCCCGGGAGGATGAAGAGCTCTACACCGCCCAGGAGCGGGTGCAGCGGGCCATGATGCGGATCAGCGGCAGCCAGGCGTTTACGCCGGAGCAGATGGAGTGGCTGGACCGCATCCGCATCCATCTGGTACAAAACCTTTCCATCAGCCGGGATGATTTCGACGACATCCCGGTCTTTTCCCACGTGGGCGGCTGGGGGCGGGCCAACAAAGCCTTTGCCGGCCAGCTTCCTGAACTTCTCAAGAAAATAAATGAGGCAATTGCGGCATGAGTGATGTTGTGAACAAACTGTGGGGGTTCTGCCATACCCTGCGCCATGACGGCATAGATTACGGCGATTACATCGAGCAACTGACGTACCTGCTCTTCCTCAAGATGGCCGACGAGCGGGACATCGATCTCAAGCACATCTCGTGGAACAACGAGAAGGGGGAAAAGGTCACCACCGACTGCAGTTGGCCGGCCCTGGAGGCCAAGGCGGGGACGGCCCTGCTGGACCACTTCAGCGACGTGCTCCGGGCGCTCTCCCGTCAGAGCGGTCTTTTGGGCGACATCTTCGCCCAATCCACCTCCCGCTTCAGCAACCCGGTCAACCTCAAGCGGATCGTGGCCCTCATCGACGATGAGGAGTGGACCTCCATGGACGTGGACGTGAAGGGGGCTGCCTTCGAGGGACTCCTGGAAAAGGCGGCCAGCGAGGGGAAGAAGGGGGCGGGGCAGTACTTCACCCCGCGGGTCCTCATCCAGTCCATTGTCCGGGTCATGCGCCCCGATCCCCGCGGCAAGGCCGGGTTCAGGATCTGCGACCCTGCCTGCGGCACCGGCGGCTTCCTGGTCTGCGCCTATGAATGGCTGGTGCAGGTGAGCAAGGGGGTGTTCGACCGGACCGACGCCAAGCGCATCCGCACTGCCACCTACTACGGACAAGACCTGGTTCCCCGGCCCCGCCGCCTTGCCCTCATGAACCTCTACCTGCACGGCGTCGAGCCCCACATCCACCTGGGTGACACCATCTACGAACCGCCTCGCGGGGAGGATTACGACGTGGTGCTCACCAATCCTCCTTTCGGCACCAAGGGAGCTAACCAGGCCCCGGAGCGGGAAGACTTCACCATCGAGACCAGCAACAAGCAGCTCAACTTCGTCCAGCATGTGGTGAACACCCTCAAGCCCGGCGGCCGGGCTGCCATGGTTCTTCCCGACAACTGCCTCTTCGAGGGGAAGGCCGGAGAGGTCTTCGAGATTCTCATGCAGGACTGCAACCTGCACACGGTCCTGCGCCTTCCCCGGGGCAGCTTCACCCCCTACAGCCAGGGGGTAAAGGCCAACGTCATCTTCTTCCAGAAGGGGTTCCCCACGGAGACGGTCTGGATCTTCGACGCCCGCTCCAACGTCCCCGGCATCACAAAGAAGGACCGTCCCCTCACCGACCGGCACTTCGCCGAGTTCGAAGCCTGCTACGGCACCGATCCCAACGGCCGCTCCCCCCGCGTTGACCTGGGGGAGACGGGGCGTTTCCGCTCCTTTTCCATCGAGGATATCAGGGGCCGGGACTATAAGCTGGATATTCCCTGGCTGAAGGATGAGTCCCTGGAGAGCGGCGACGAGCTTCCCGAGCCCCAGGACCTGGCCGCTGAGGCGATCACCGAGCTGGAGACGGTGGTGCATGACCTGCGGGAGATTGTGCGGCTGATTGAGCGGGAAGAGGGGGTGGAGGTTTGAGGGGGAACAAGCGCAGCCCCTCACCCGGCGCTTCGCGCCACCCTCTCTCGGAGGGCGAGGGTACTATACTTACACTTACACCCCTCTCCCTGGGGGAGAGGGGAAGGGGTGAGGGGGGAGGGTTGCCGGCGGGGTGGGAGATGCCTTTGCTTGGCGATATCGTCAAAATTACACAAGGCAATTCCAAGCTTACCAAGAAAATGTTTGAGTCAGGCGGAAAGTATACAGCCTTCAGCGGAAGTGGCCCTGATGGCCTGATGGAAAGCTTCGAGCACGAAGGCAGAGCTATCATATTGAGCTCCGTCGGTGCTCGATGTGGAAAATGTTTCAAAGCTAATGGCAAATGGACGGCAATAGCAAATACTGCTATCATCCGTCCTTTTATTGATTCAGAACAGCTTTTCAACTATTTGTTCTATCTATTGAACAACGAGGATTTTTGGCCGAAAGGTGGCACTGCTCAGCCTTTCGTACAAACAGGTCTTGCTCAACGCGAAGCTAGTATTCCTCTCCCCCCCCTCAACGAACAACGTCGCATCGTCGCCAAGCTGGAAGAACTGCTGGCCAAGGTGGATGCCAGCCAACAGCGGCTGGCAAAGATTCTGGTCATCCTCAAGCGCTTTCGCCAGGCGGTCCTTGCCGCTGCCTGCTCCGGGCGGCTGACGGCGGATTGGCGGGAGGAAAACACGGATTGTGTAGGGGCGAACCTTGTGTTCGCCCAAAAAGAAGGGCAATCACAAGGATTGCCCCTACAAAACGGGGGTGAGGGGGAGGAGTTGCCGGAAGGGTGGCAGCTCTGTAGCATCGCAGACGTTGGTAAAGTTTGCAACGGCAGTACCCCTTCAAGAAAATGCCCTCAGTATTGGGACGGTGATATCAATTGGGTAAGCTCTGGAGAAGTCAGAAATAACATTATCACTGGAACACGAGAAACCATCAGCAAGGATGGTTATGATAATTCTTCTGTCCGATTGCTCCCTTCAGGAACCGTATTGCTTGCAATGATCGGTGAAGGGAAGACCCGAGGGCAAACGGCAGTTCTTGAGATAGGAGCGACGATAAACCAGAATATTGCGGCGGTTGTTATTGACTCCGAAATCATTGCCTCAAAGTACCTCTGGTACTGGTTTCAATGCCAGTACGAGACTACAAGGCAAAGCGGTAGTGGTTCTGGACCTCAGGCATTGAATTGCCAACGTGTCAGGGAGCTTCCTTTAAACCTCCCCCCTCTCCCCGAACAACACGAAATCGTCCGCCGCGTCGAAGCCCTCTTCACCCTGGCCGATCAGCTCGAAGGCCGCTACCAGAAGGCCAAGGCCCACGTGGACAGGCTTACCCAATCCATTCTCGCCAAAGCCTTCCGGGGCGAACTGGTGCCGCAGGACCCGAACGATGAACCCGCATCGGTGTTGCTGGAGCGCATCCGGGTGGAGAAATCCCCCTCACCCCTGCCCCTCTCCCGGGTGGAGAGGGGTAAAAGCATCAACCCTCGCCCTCAGGGAGAGGGTGGCGCGAAGCGTCGGGTGAGGGAGGCTTTGCTTGCTGACGAGCCCGCCGCCCCCTACGGCGCCACCATCCCCCATCGCATCTTCTCTGCCATGCAGCCGGGCCGCGACTACTCCCGCGCCGACGTCACCGCCGCCAGCGGCATTACGGATGCCGAATGGATCTGGGCAATCCGCCAGCTGAAGGAAGAAGGGAAGGTGCGGCAAACGGGCGAACGGCGGGGAGCGCGGTATCGCCGCGCATAATCACCTGATGATAATAATCGTATACCTGGTTGACAAAAGTTGACGGTCTGTATACAGTTTGTCCATGACAAACAAACTCAATGTCGAAAAGCTGTCGTCCCAGGCCGAAGTTCTGGGCCACAATCAATCCTCCCTCGCAAAAGCTCTGGGCGTCTCCCGCGAAACCGTCTCTCAATGGTTCAAGCAAGAGAAGTACCCCCGACCCGACAAGCTCCTCAAGCTGGCGCAGCTGCTCGAACTCTCCTTTTCCGAACTGGTTATCAAGCTCCCGGCACCCAATGAGCCGGTCGTTGCCTTCCGGAAAAAGGGGGCTCACAAGATCACCCCGGAGTATGTCGAGCAGGCCAGGGATATGGGGCGCATCCTGGAAACGCTCGTTCCCTATCTCCCGTTTGACGACCTCGCCCAGCCGGCAACGCTCAGGAGGCCGGTCAACGAGTATGGGTACGTGCACAAGGCGGCTCGACGGGTGCGGGAAGAGATCGGAGTGCACGAAGCGGACGAAATCCACTTTGAAAAGCTGATCGACTTTTTCGGCAGGCTCCATGCGGTGCTGATCCCGGTGCTCTGGGAGCACAAGGACAAGCACGAAAACGCCCTCCATATCCATCTCCCCGAGTCACTGACCACCTGGATCTATTTAAATCTCGATTGCAAGCTGCATGACTTCAAGTTCTGGATGTCCCATGAACTGGGGCATGTGCTTGCCCCGCAGCTTCAGGGAGACGAAGGAGAGGATTTTGCCGAGGCATTCGCCGGGGCGCTGCTGGTTCCCAAAGAACTTGCCGAAAAAGAGTATGCCCGGCTGTCACGATTGCCCGTTGTGGGAGCTCAGGTCAACCGTATCAAGGAGATTGCCGAGCGTCTTGTGATTTCGCCCGTTACGGTTTATATGGAAATCAACAAGTTTGCTGAATGGAGCAATCAGCCTGCTTTAGCGTTTGACATTCACGGGGCAAACGCCAACTTCAACAAATCTTTCAAGCCGGTAAGCGAGATTCTGTTCGGCACTAAGGAGCCCTCTGCTTCCCGTTATGTCGCCTGTGCCAGAGAGTATTTCAATAGCCCCTTCTTCGATATACTCAGAACGTACCTGAAAACACACCGCAAGTCGGCGAGCTTCGTTCAAAGCATCCTCAATATACCTTTCCTCGACGCCCAGAACGTATATGAGGAGCTTTGCAATGCCGCAAAGTAAAATCCTCATCGATACCAACGTCTACTTCCGGTTGGCGCAGAGTATTCGGCCGCTTCTCAAGGTGGAGTTCGGGGAGCAGCGGTACTGCTTGTATGTGATTAAGGAACTGCAGGCCGAGTACAACAAAAATCCCCGCCTTCGTAACAGGTTCCCGTGGGTCAATGATCTGGAATATGCGGAAAACCGCTCCCATCGCCTTCAGGTCTCAAAGAAGGAGAAAAAGGACATCGAACAGGCGTTCGACTTCATGTTCGACCATGCCAGAACTGAATATCCGGGAGTGTCGCGGGTGGATGTCACCGTCCTTGCCCATGCCTACGTGCTCGGCGTACCAGTCGTGACCGATGATGCAGATATGTTGGCTTTGGCGAGCGACTTCGGAATCAATACGTTGAAGACGTTGGAATTGCTGAAGCTGATGCTGGGTTGTGGCCATGTTGACATGGCCAAGGTTAGGGAGATTGCGGGGTATTTGATCCATCAGAATGACCGCCCCAAAGATTTCAGGGCAGATTACAAGCGGCTATTCGGCGAAGATCCTCCTGGCAGATGATGCGGTGTCATTCAAGATCGTCATGTTGAGGGATTCCGTCATTGCTATTTGGAAAGAATACTCAGATGTCAGAAACAACAAAGCCCCGACCTTAATGGCCGGGGCTTTCGTGCATAGCAGAGGGAATGACTACTTCCCTTTCCCCGTGAGCCGCACCAGGGCCTCCATGTATTTTTCGCCGGTTTTCTTGACGATTTCGGCGGGAAGGGGCGGGGCCGGGGCGGTCTTGTTCCAGTCGAGGGTCTCCAGGTAGTCCCGCAGGAACTGCTTGTCGAAGGATGGCTGGGCGCCGCCCGGCTTGTAGCTGTCCTTGGGCCAGAAACGGGATGAGTCCGGGGTCATGCACTCGTCGATGATGATGAGCTCGCCGTTGTAGATGCCGTACTCGAACTTGGTGTCGGCAATGATGATCCCCTTTGCGTCGGCGATATCCCGGGCCCGCTTGTAGATAGCGATCGTGACGTCGCGCACCTTTTCGGCCTGTTCCTTTCCAACCAGTTCGACCATTTTATCGAAGGAGATGTTCTCGTCATGGGTGCCCAGTTCTGCCTTGGTGGAGGGAGTGAAGATCGGCTCCTCCAGCTTGTCCGACTCCACGAGCCCCGCCGGGAGCTTGATGCCGCAGATGGAACCGGTGGCCTTGTAGTCCTTCCAACCGGAGCCGGAGATGTAGCCCCGCACGATGCACTCCGCGGGGAGAGGCTTTGCCTTCTTGACCAGCATGGAGCGCCCTTCCAGGTCGGCGGCGTACTTCTGGCACTCTGCCGGGAAGTCCTTTACCTCGGTGGAGATGATGTGGTTCGGGATGATGTCCTCCATCTGGCGGAACCAGAAGGCGGAGATCTGGGTGAGGACGTACCCCTTGTCCGGGATCCCCTCGTTCATGATGACGTCGAAGGCGGAAATCCGGTCGGTGGTGACGATCAGCAATGCTTCGCCCAGGTCATAGATGTCGCGGACCTTGCCGCGGGCCACAAGCTTCAGATCGGGGAAGTCGGTCTTGAGAACCAGGTTTGCCATGGCTCAGTCTCCTTTTTTCGTAAATCGTGTGATGGTGCCCGCTACTGATCCTTGAGGGCAGGGTTGATCTCAATCTTCGCCTTCGCGCGCAGTTCCTTGAGCCACTTCTGCAGTTCCTCCTCCTGCTTTTTCGGGAGGAGTTCCTGCTTGATCTTTTCCTTCTCGGCCGGGAAGGCGGCAGCGTTCAGCTCGGTGCGCTCCTTGAGCCTGAAGGCGACCCAGCGGTTGCCGATCTTGACGGGAGCCTGGGGGGCGGGGGCCTTGTCGGTCAGGGCAAAGGCCGCTTCCATAAGTTCGGGTGATACTCCCACCGCGGGAACGTTCCCTTTGGCGTCAAAGGCAAAGTTTCCGGTCTCCTGCAGCTTTAGGCCGGTCGTGTCACCCTTGGCGAGCTTCGCCTGGGCTTCGTCGGCCTTCTTCTTGGCCAGTTCCACCGCCCGGACAGCCTTGGCCCTTTCTTCGACCTTCGCGCGAATCTGGGCCAGGGGCGGCACGTCGGATGGTTTACGCTCCTTGATCTTCAGGATGTAGATCCCCTTGGGGGTCTCCACTGGGCCGCCCAGCTCGTTCTGCTTGAGGAGGAATGCCCGCGTGAGCACTTCTTTCTCGCCGGCCAGGGCCGGTGCAGGAGTTTTTGCGGTAAAGAGCGGGGTTTCGCTGACGGCCCCTCCCAGTTCCCGGGCCACGGCGGCCAGATCCCCTGCAGCCTTGTGCTTGTTCAGGGAGGCAGCGGCCAGCTCGTAGGCCTTCTGCCCCGCATAGAAGCGTTGGGCATCGGCCTTCACCTGCTCCTTGACCTCGGCCAGAGGGAGAATGCCTCCCTTGCCCTGGTAGCGGTCAATGTTCTTCTGGTACCAGGACTGGATGTCGGCCTCGGTAACCTCCACCTTTCCCGCCAGCTTGGCCGGGTCGGCCAGGACGTAGGAGACGCTTATCTGCTCCGGCGTCTTGAATTCATTCTGGTTCTTGGCGAGGAAGTCGGTGAGATCCTGGTCGGAGAGTTTGATCTCCCCCTTGATCTCTTCCGGCGAAAAGGAGGTGAGCTGGAGATTGAGCCGGTCGTTCTTTTTTTTGAAGAGCTGTCGCGCCGCATCGTCGGTGACCTGGGCCTTCGCCTTGATCTGGTCCTGGGCCTTTTTCACCATGAGCTCGTCCCTCTGGCCCGCCTCGAATTCCTTGGGGGCGAGCCGGTTCGCCTTGAGGACGGCGAAGTACTGGGCGGAGTCAAAGGCGCCGTTTTTCTGGAACGCGGGGATGGCGGCGATGGCCTTCTGCACCTCTTCCTCGGATACCTTTACCCCCATGTCTTTGGCGGCCTTCCGCAACAGCGCCGCATCGATGAGGGAGTCCAGGGCCTGCTTCTTCAGATTGAGCTGCTTCTCCACCTCGGGAGTGAGGGCCGGACCGTAAATCTGGGCGTAGATGTCGCGCAGACGGTAGTAGGTTCGTTGGAATTCTTCGTAACTGATTTTTGTGCGATCCACCTTGACGGCATAACTCGACGGGGTGAGTCCTCCATCACCCTTGCCCCAGACGAGAAAAATGGTGCCGATGAAGCTGAGGACGATGATGCCGAAGACCACCTTGATGACCATGGACTGCTTGTACTTTCGCATGATGCCGAGCATTCGCGAGGACTCCTTTGCGTGAGGGAAATCGGTGCCGTAACCCCTGAAACAACGGGTTCGCATAGTACTATAACCTGCCTTCCAAAAGCAACATGAATACTCCCAGCCCAGCTTTTCCCCCTTGCACGGCCAAGGGGTTTCTGCTACGATGCAACGCTTCGAAAAAGCTCACTTTCGCGCGTAATGAAAGGGATTAGCGCATGCTTAAAATATTTGACTCACTCTTCGGTCTTTTCTCGAACGATCTGGCCATTGACCTCGGAACAGCCAACACCCTCGTCTACCTGAAGGGGAAGGGCATCGTGGTCCGCGAGCCGTCGGTGGTTGCCGTGCAGAAGACGAACAGCGGCCAGCAGAAGGTTCTCGCCGTCGGCATGGAGGCCAAGAAGATGCTCGGCCGGACGCCGGGAAGCATCACTGCCATCCGCCCCATGAAGGACGGGGTCATCGCCGACTTCGACATCACCGAAGAGATGCTCCGCTACTTCATCCACAAGGTCCACAACCGCAAGACCCTGGTCCGGCCCCGGATCGTCATCTGCGTCCCTTCGGGGATCACCCAGGTGGAGAAGCGGGCCGTCAAGGAGTCGGCCGAGTCTGCCGGCGCCCGGGAGGTCTACCTCATCGAGGAGCCCATGGCTGCCGCCATCGGGGCGGGGCTGCCAATCACCGAGGCCTCCGGCAACATGATCGTCGACATTGGCGGCGGCACCACCGAGGTGGCGGTCATCTCCCTGGCCGGCATCGTCTACACGAAGAGCGTCCGGGTGGGTGGCGACAAGATGGACGAGGCCATCGTCCAGTACATCAAGCGCAAGTACAACCTCCTCATCGGCGACCGGACCGCCGAACTTATCAAGATCGAGATTGGCGAGGCTTACTCCATCGGCGACGTGCGTCCCATGGAGGTGAAGGGGCGCGATCTGGTTTCCGGCATCCCGAAGACGGTGGAGATCAATTCCGACGAGATCCGCGACGCCCTCTCCGAACCGGTCAATGCCATCGTGGATGCGGTGAAGATCTGTCTCGAGCGGACCCCGCCCGAGCTTGCCGCCGATATCGTTGACAAGGGGATCGTGCTGGCCGGCGGCGGGGCGCTGCTCCGCAATCTGGATGCGCTGCTCCGCGAAGAGACGGGGCTGCCGGTCGTGACCGCCGAGGATCCCCTCTCCTGTGTTGTTCTCGGTTCCGGCAAGGTCCTCGACGAACTCAACCTCCTTCGCCGGGTCGCTGTCTCGTCCTGATTCGTCTCTGCCCGCCGCCCCCCGAAAGGCGTTGCGGGCAGGCCCGTTATAAGCCGCATGGATGACGCGCCGCCAGGAAGCTTGACTTCCCGGTCCGGCAAGCCTCCATGCGGTTTCCTCGTTTTCGACCGCACTTCACGGCGTTACCCGCAGGCGTAACGATTATTCCATGACACCCTTCAGCGTCGACATACTCATCCCCGTCTGGAACAGGCCCGTTGAAACCCGCAACTGCCTGGTCACCCTCATGGAAACCACCCCCTCAGCCCGTTTCATCCTCATCGATAACGGCAGCGACCGGGAGACCGAACGGCTTCTGGAGGAGTTTTCCGACATCCTGGGGGAACGGGCGCTTTTTCTGAAAACCAGCGCCAATCAGGGATTCGTCAAGGCGGTGAACCGTGGCCTCGCTCAGGTGGAGGCTTCCTGTGCGGTCCTTATTCGAAACACAACCCTGGTGACAAAGGGGTGGCTGGAACCGATGATCGAACTGGCCGATTCCCGCCCCGAGGCGGGGATAGTCGTGCCACGCCTGGAGCTTGGGGAGGGGCATGGCCGACGGCCTAAGTCCACGGTTCCTTCCGGTACGGTCACCGAGGTGTCCCACGGTTCCTTTGCGGCCACAATGGTTCGCAGGGAGCTCGTTGAACGCCAGGGGGGCTTTGACGAAGAGCTCGACGGCGGCCTCTGGTGCCTCAAGGACTATTCCCGCCGCGCCTATAAAAACGGGTTTCTGACCTTTGCCGTCGATGGGGCCGTGGTGGCCTATGCCAATGAGGTTCCCCTCGGCTCCGTTGCCCGAAGGGAGGAGACCGTACGGCGGAGCGTCGAAACGTGCCGGGCCCGCTGGGGGCGTGAGGATGCCTTCTGTGTCTATTTCCCCAAGGATGCCGAGCCTGAAGCGGTTCATGAAAAAGTCGATGTCATGCTCCGAGGCGCCCGTATGGGGCAGAGCTTTACCCTCATTCTTCATCCGGGCCTCCACAAATCTCTCATGGAAACCGGCCACGCTTTTGTTCACCGCAATATTGACATGGTGTCTCTGCCTCGCTTCTTTGCCACGGGTGAAATCCGTAAGATCGCCGGGAAGCTTGTGGCTGCCCGTGGCGACACGGTAACGGTAGCCGGTGTCGACGGGCTCTCCATTCCCGGGGTGGAGGGGGCCAAACCCTTCGGCTGGCTCGCGGACGCAATCCGGTGTCGGCAAGAGTCGCTGTACCGCCCGGAATCCCCTGAGTGAAAGCGGGTGACACCTGCGGCCGATTCGGCTACATTTGAACAGTGATGCAGATTTCCAGGAGGATGCCATGAATGAGGAAATCACGAACCAACTCCGCTCCAGCCGGGAGGTGATGGAGGCGGTGGAACGGGAGCTGACGCCGCGAATTGCCACCTTTGCCGGGATGCTCGTTGCCGCCCTGGGAGGCGGGAAGAAGCTCCTCGTCATGGGGAATGGAGGCTCCGCCGCCGATGCCCAGCACTTTGTCGCCGAGATCGTCGGCCGCTTCAAGATGGAGCGCCGGGGGTTGCCGGCCGTGGCCCTCACCACCGACACCTCGATCCTTACCGCCATAGGCAACGATTACGGCTTCGACGCCGTTTTCCGCCGCCAGGTGGAGGCCCTGGCCGACGAAGGGGATGTGGTTGTCGGCCTCTCCACGAGCGGCTCGTCCCGGAACGTGTACGACGCCCTAGCCCTCGCCAACGACCGCGGGTGCATCACCGTGGGGCTCCTGGGGCGCGACGGCGGGACCATCAAGGAAATCGTCGATCTGGACATCACCGTTCCGAGCGGCGACACCCCCCGTATCCAAGAGGGGCACATCACCATCATCCACATCGTCTGCGATCTCGTGGAGAAGGGGTTGTTCACATGAAATACCGTCCCGTCGACCTTTCGGGGGTTTCCACCTATCCCCTTGCCGAGCGGAAGAACAAGGTGAGCATCAAGAATGACTTCGCCGGCCCGGTTTCTGCGGGGATGAGCGTTGCCGACCTTATGGGTGCTCTGCCGCGGCAACTGGGAGGAGAGGCCCTCATCGGGGTTGCCGATGCCGTGGCCGATGCCAGGGCCAAGGGAAAGCCGGTCATCCTCGCCATGGGCGCCCACGTGATCAAGTGCGGCCTGCAGCCGGTGCTGAAAAAGCTCATCGAGGCCGGCGCCATCACGGCGGTGGCCCTGAACGGCGCCGGCTCCATCCATGATTACGAACTGTCGCTCATCGGCGAGACGAGCGAGGACGTGGGAGCGGTTCTCCACTGCGGCACCTTCGGCATGGCCGAGGAGACCGGCCGTGACATCAACCGGGCCCTGAAGGAGGGAATCGCCCGGGGGCTGGGATACGGCGAGTCCGTGGGGCGTTTCATCATCGAGAACGGGAACCCCTTCCGGGAGTGGAGCCTCCTGGCCACCTGCGTAGAGCGGGATATTCCCGTCACGGTCCACGTGGCCCTCGGCACCGACATCATCCACCAGCATCCGGCAGCCGACGGCGCGGTCATCGGCGAGGCCACCTTCCGGGACTTCCGGCTTCTCACCTCCGTGGTGGCCGATCTCGGCGACGGCGGGGTCTACCTCAACGTGGGAAGCGCCGTGCTCCTCCCCGAGGTCTTTCTCAAGGCCCTCTCCATCGCCCAGAACCTGGGGCACCACGTGGATCACTTCTCCACCGCCAACTTCGACATGCAGCAGCACTACCGTCCCTTGCAGAACGTGGTGAAGCGTCCCACGTCGGGAAAGGGGCGCGGCTACACCGTAACCGGCCACCACGAGATCATGATTCCGCTTCTGGCCGCGGCGATCCTGGACCGGTTGAACTGAAACAAGGGGCGCCCCGCGGGGAGCCATTGGAGAGAGGACGCATGGAACGCAAAAACGTCGAATCGCTCTTCGCCCATGCCCGGGATATCAACGCCCTTGTCATCGGCGACCTGATGCTTGATGAGTATCTCTGGGGAAGGGCCGAGCGCATATCCCCCGAGGCCCCGGTGCAGGTGCTCGACGTGACCCGGGAGGAGGTCCGCATCGGCGGCGCCGGCAACGTGGCCAACAACCTGGTGGCCCTGGGGTGCCGCGTGAGCGTCGCCAGCGTCGTGGGAGGGGACGAGAACGGCACGATTCTCCTCCACGCCTTCTCCGGCAAGGGGGTCGACGTGTCGGGGGTCTTCGAGGATCCGCTGCGGACCACGAGCCGCAAGACCCGCGTGGTTGCGGCCAACCAGCAGATCGTCCGGATCGACCGGGAGTCCCGTGACCCCATCGGGGCCGACTACGAGGAGAAGATCGTCGGTTTTCTCCGGGAGCAGGGAGGCCGGTTCAATGTGATCCTCATCTCCGACTACCTGAAGGGAGTCCTCACCCCGACGCTACTGGCCGCGGTGATCGCCGTTGCCCGGGAGCGGAATATCCCCGTGGTGGTGGACCCCAAGGGGAACGATTACGCCAAGTACCGGGGCGCCACACTCCTCACCCCGAACCGCAAGGAGGCGGAGGCCGCGTCGGGGATCGCCATCCGCGACGCGGCGAGTCTGTGCGCGGCCGGCGAGCGGCTTCTGGAAACGGCCGACCTCACGGCGCTCGTCATCACCCGGAGCGAGGAGGGGATGTCCCTGTTCCTTCGCGATGGCGGCGTGGTTCACATCCCCACCTCCGCCCGCGAGGTGTTCGACGTGACCGGCGCCGGCGACACGGTGCTGGCAATGCTGGGACTTGCCCTTGCCTGCGGGGCGGGATTCGCCGATGCGGCCCGGCTCGCCAACGTGGCGGCGGGGATAGCGGTGGGCAAGGTGGGAACCTCCACCGTGTCGCCCGCCGAGATCGTCACCTCCATGGGGTTCCAGCACTCTGACAGCGATGCCAAGATCAAGAACCTGGACGTCCTGGCAGGGATCATCGAGACGGAAAAGGGGAGGGGGAAGAAGATCGTCTTCACCAACGGCTGCTTCGACCTCCTCCACGTGGGACACGTAAAGTATCTCCAGAAAGCGAAAAGCTATGGCGACGTTCTGGTGCTGGGGCTCAACAGCGATGCCTCGGTCCGCCGGCTCAAGGGGGAGAAGCGTCCCCTCATCGACGAGGCCGAGCGGGCCCACATCCTGGCGGCCCTCGACTGCATCGACTACGTGGTGATTTTCGACGAGGACACCCCGCTGCGCCTCATCGAAACCTTGAAGCCGGCGGTACTCGTCAAAGGGGGAGACTATACGCCGGAAGGGGTCGTGGGGAAGGATGTGGTGGAGTCCTACGGCGGCCGGGTCGAGCTCGTGACCTTCGTGGATGGCCGCTCCACCACGAACATCATCGATAAGATCTTGAGGGCCTATGGCGAGGAGTGAGGAGGGAAGGGCGGCGGTCTTTCTTGACCGGGACGGCACCATCAACGTGGAGAAGGAGTACCTTCACCGGGTCGAGGAGTTCGAGTTCGTCCCCGGGGCGCCGGAAGCGATCCGGCTGTTGAAAGAGGCCGGGTTTCTGGTGGTGGTGGTGACCAACCAGTCTGGCGTGGCCCGCGGCTACTACGACGAGGCTGCGGTCCACCGTCTCCATCGCTTCGTGGACAATGAGCTGGCAACGGCCGGCGCCTCCATTGACGCCTACTACCTCTGTCCCCACCACCCCCGCCACGGCATCGGGCCGTACCTCACCGAATGCGCCTGCCGCAAGCCCCTTCCCGGCATGCTCCTCGCCGCAGCGCAGGACCTGGGCATAGACCTTGCCCGTTCCTGGATCGTCGGCGACAAGGCGGCCGATGTGGAAGCCGGTATCGCCGCCGGCTGCCGCCCCCTTCTGGTCAGGACCGGCTACGGTGTCGCCGAGGCCGGCCTTGTCTCTCCCGACGTGACGGTCTGCGACGACCTCCTTGCCGCGGCCCGGGTGATTCTGGCAAGAACGCAGGGAGGACGGACGGCCACAGGAGGGGGAGTTACGGTTTGACGCTCTTTTCCCTGCTGTGCTATAACCGCTTGTCAGAAGGACCATTTTGAGTCAATCCCCGGTATGGAGTTCGTGATGGCCATCAAGAAGGGTATCATCCTCGCCGGCGGCGCCGGCAGCCGCCTGTATCCCCTTACCCTCGTTGCCAGCAAGCAGTTGCAGCCGGTCTACGACAAGCCGATGATCTACTATCCCCTGGCCACCCTCATGATGGCCGGGATAAGTGACATTCTCATCATCTCCACCCCCCACGATACCCCCCGCTTCCAGGCGCTCCTCGGCGACGGTTCCCGCTGGGGGATCCGGCTCACCTACAAGGTGCAGCCCGAACCCAAGGGAATCGCCCAGGCATTTCTGGTGGGTGAGGAGTTCATTGCCGGCGATCCGGTCTGCCTCATCCTCGGCGATAACATCTTCTACGGCAAGATGGGACTCGACCGAGCCGTCCGTGATTTTGCCGGAGGCGCTCTCATCTTCGGCTACTACGTGAACGACCCCGAACGGTACGGTGTGGTGGAGTTTGACGGTGCCGGCAAGGCCATCGGCATCGAGGAGAAGCCGGCGGCACCCCGGAGCAACTACGCCGTGCCGGGGCTCTACCTCTACGACGGGAAGGTTTCGGAGATTGCCCGCAATCTTACCCCTTCCGCCCGGGGAGAGCTGGAGATCACCGACGTGAACCTGGAGTACCTGCGGCGGGGCGAACTCATGGTGGAAAAGCTCGGCCGGGGAATCGCCTGGCTCGACACCGGCACCCACCAGAGCCTCCTGGAGGCATCCCACTTCATCGGCACCCTGGAGGCCCGGCAGGGGCTCAAGATCGCCTGCCTCGAAGAGATAGCCCTGAGGATGGGGTATATCGACTGCCGCAAGATGACGGAGGTGATTGCCGCCACTCCAAACTCCTCGTACCGGGAATACCTGGTGCGGGTCCATAACGAAACTGACCTGTGCGGAGGGTACGGCGATGCAAAACTTTCCTGAGTTCAAGAAAGGGAAGATTCACGACGTAGTGGTGCGCCCCTTGACGAAATTCCTCGACGAGCGGGGGTGGCTCGCCGAACTGTTCCGCAGCGATGAAACCGATGCTGCCACCATGCCGGTCATGGCCTATCTCTCCATGACACAGCCGGGGGTAGCCCGGGGACCCCACGAGCACGTGGACCAGACCGACTGGTTCTGCTTTATCGGCCCCTCCAACTTCAAGGTCTATCTCTGGGATGTCCGGCCCACCTCTGTCACTTTCGGGGTCAAGCAGACCATCTACGCCGGCATTGATGCCCCCCTTGCCATGATTGTCCCTCCCGGCGTGGTCCATGCCTACAAGAACATCGGCGGAGAGAACGGTATCGTTTTCAACGCACCGAACCGCCTCTATGCCGGCGAAGGGAAGAAATCGCCGGTGGACGAGATCCGGCACGAAGAAGTGGAGGGGGCTCCCTTTACGCTCGATTGATTCAAGATGCCACAGCCGTTGCCCTTGATCGGCGATATGCCGATCCACCCTTGAATTTTTCGGCCGAACGCACCGTTTGCGGTTCCCGAGGCCAGAACATCGCTCCATGCTCGAACTGATCAGGAAATACCGGTTCCACCTGCTGACCGGCGCGGCCCTGCTGGCGGCCCTTGCCTTCTATTCCCTCAGTCTGCGGGATCGGGAGCACGCAAGCGGCTTTGAACGCATGGTCATCGATCTCTTTGCGCCGGTTCACAATGTCGGTGCCGGGGTTAGCGGGTTTTTTTCCGGCGTCTGGAATGACTACATCGACCTGGTTGACGTCCGGGCAGAGAACAAGCAGCTGCGCGAGTCGGTGAAGACCCTCAACTCCCGCCTGATCGAGAACCGGGAGGCAATCCACGAGAATGTGCGCTTGAGGCAGCTTCTGGACCTGAAGGCGATCCAGCGGGCGCCGTCGGTGGCCGCCATGGTGATCGGTGAAGACAGCTCCCCCTGGTTCAAGACCCTGGTCATCAACCGGGGGGCGGTGGACGGTCTCCAGGAAGGGATGCCGGTGGTGGCAGCCAACGGCGTGGTGGGCCAGGTGATCAAGGTGGCGGCGGGGAGTTCCCGCGTGTTGCTCCTCACCGACACTGCCAGCGGCATAGCCTCGGTGGTCCAGCGTTCCCGGGCCAGGGGAGTGATCAAGGGGAAGGGGGGCGGTCTCTGTTCCCTCGAATTCTCCCTCCGGGAGGAAGATGTGAAGGTCGGCGACATGGTTGTGACCTCCGGCATCGGGGGCATCTTCCCCAAAGGGCTCGTCATCGGCGAAGTGACCATGGTGAGGAAGGGAGAATACGGCATCTTCCAGACCATCAGCGTTCGTCCGGCCGTGAATATGGCAAGGCTTGAGGAAGTTCTCGTTCTCTTGCAGAAGGCGCCATGATCAAGGTTCTCTGGTACGCTATCCTCGTCTTCGCGGCGCTCGTCATGCAGGTAACCCTCTTTCCTGCGCATATTGCCGATCCCTTCAAGCCCAACCTCCTGATTATTTTTGTGGTCTACATGGGGCTGCGGGAGGGGGTCGCCTGGGGGGCGCTCGCCTACGTTCTCGGCCTCGTCCATGACAGTTTCAGCGGTCTCTATCTGGGACTGAACGGTTTTTCCTATCTGATTATCTTTCTGGGGCTCACCATGGTGGCCGACCGCCTCTTCACCGACCGGCGCTCGCTCATGATCCTCGGAGTCTTTTCCTCAACCATCGTCAATGGCTTACTGAACCTGCTTCTGCTGTTTCTCTTCTCCTCGGCCCAGGGGATTTACGCAACTCTCCTCGAAAGCCTCGTCCCCCAGGCCCTTGTCAATGCCCTGGTTGCCTCCGTTATCTTCACCTTTCCACACCTTGCGCGGATAGGGGAGGCCCGATGAACGGGAAGGCCTACATCCGGCAGCCCAATGATCCCCGGAAGCAAAAGCAGATAATCATTCTGTCGTGCTTTGTGGCCGCACTCTTCTTTCTGCTCCTGACCCGACTCTGGTATCTCCAGATTGTCAAGGCCGAGGATTTCCAGAACAAGTCCGAAAGCAACCGGCTCCGCCTTGTTCCGGTGGCGGCGTCCCGGGGAACCATCTTTGATCGCAACGGCACGGTGCTTGTCAGCAATCGCCCCTCGTTCAGCGTTGCCGTTATCCCCCAGGAGGTGAAGGACAGGGATGCCCTCCTGAACCAGCTTTCCGCATATCTCGACATCGACCGGGCCGAGCTCCTGGAGAAGTGGGAAAAGGGGAAGGGGCGGGCCCGGTACCATCCTATCGTCCTCGCTTCAGGTATTACCCGGGACCAGCTTGAGCTGCTGGAGGAGAAACGCCTCTGGCTTCCGGGGCTTGAGATCGAGATCAAGCCGGTGCGCCAGTACGAAGCGGGAGTGCTCGCTTCACACCTCCTTGGTTATCTCGGCGAGGTGTCTGATGATGAGCTGAAGTCCGAGGCCCATGCCGGCTATAATTCGGGCGATTACATTGGAAAGAGCGGTATTGAACGGAGCTGGGAGCGGGTTCTCCACGGCAAGGATGGCGGCCGGCAGATCGAGGTGGATGCCCGGGGCCGAATCCTGCGGACTCTCTCCGAGACTCCCCCCACGGTCGGTTCGAGCCTCGTTCTGACCATCGACGCGGAACTCCAGAAAAGGACTGAGCAGAGTTTCGGCGAGCAGGCGGGCGCAGCCGTGGTGATGGATGTCAATACCGGGGATATTCTTGCCTTTGCCAGTAATCCCGATTTCGATCCTGCTCTCTTTACCGACCGGATGCCCCCCGAGAAGTGGAAAGAGTACCTGGAGGACAAACGCCATCCCTTGGAAAATAAGGCCCTCAAGGGGCAGTATCCTCCCGGCTCCACCTTCAAGATCATTACCGCCCTTGCGGGACTTGAGGAAGGGCTCATTGACGAGAAAACCTCGGTCGTCTGTAGAGGCACCTACACCCTTGGCGCGAGCAAGTTCGGCTGCTGGGAGCGAAAAGGTCACGGTACGGTGAATCTGAGGCGTGCCCTCAAGGAGTCGTGCGATGTCTATTTTTACCAGTTGGGTGAAAGGCTCGGCATCGACAAGATCGCGGCCTATGCCCGGGCGCTCGGTATAGGTTCCCCCATGGGGGTCGGGCTGGACAATGAGAAGGGGGGGCTTATCCCCACGTCGGAGTGGAAGGAGAAACGCCACAAGAAGAAATGGCTTCAGGGGGATACGCTTCCCGCCGCCATTGGCCAGGGCTATGTTCTCATGACGCCTATCCAGCTTGCGTCCATGATCGCTACCGTCGCCACCGACGGTGTTGTCTACCGTCCCCACCTTGTCAAGCGCATCATCGACCAGGACGGCAGGGCCCTCCAGGAGTTCAAGCCGGAGGTCATTGCCAGGCCACGAATCAGTGCAAGGAGTTTCAGACTGGTGAAAGAGGGGCTTTCCGCCGTCGTCAACGATCCCGGGGGGACCGGTGCAAGGGCGCGGCTCTACCAGGTGCAGGTGGCGGGTAAGACCGGCACGTCCCAGGTGGTGAAACTCCGCGACAACAAAGGGGGGATCCCCTATCAATACCGGGACCATGCCCTCTTCGTCGCCTTTGCCCCGTACGACAAACCCGAAGTGGCGGTGGCCGTGGTGATTGAGCATGGCGAGCACGGCGGCTCCGCAGCGGCTCCCATAGCGGGTAACATCCTTCGGGCCTATTTCGAGGGAAAGGGAACAATCAGGAGGCCCGTCAGGAAAGATGCTCCCAGCGAGACGGGAGAGCAGGCAGGACAGGAACCACCGGCATCCGCGCAAGGCGGCAGTGTGTCGCAAGGACAGCAAGAGCAATGATCGATCGCAGACTTTTTACCAATTTCGACTGGACTCTCCTGGTGCTTGTGTTCCTCATCAGCGCCATGGGCATAGTCAATATCTACAGTGCCTCCGCTTCCTATACCCTCGTGGGGGCACCCTATTACCTCAAGCAGTTCTACTGGATCGTTGCCGGCATGTTTCTGGTGATGCTTGCCTGCAGTGTTGACTACCATCTGTTGGAGGACATTGCCTACTGGTTTTACGGGGTACTCTGCGTTGTGCTGGTTGCCGTCCTGCTGATGGGAAAGACTTCCATGGGGGCCACTCGCTGGCTTCACCTCGGATTTTTCAGCATCCAACCCTCCGAGCCGATGAAGGTGGTCATGATTATGACCCTCGCACGGTTCCTTTCACGGTACCCGGTCGTCGACGGGTTAACCGTGCGGGATCTCGTCTATCCCCTGTTGTTTGTGGGGGGGCCGGCAATCCTTATTATGAAGCAGCCCGACCTGGGCACTGCCATTGTCATAATTCTCATTGCCTGTTCCATGATTGCCTATGCAGGAGTCCGCGTGGCAACCCTCATCGCCTGCCTTGCGGCAACCGTGCCCGCGATTTACCTGGGATGGCACTATTACCTGCGTGATTACCAGAAAAACAGGATTCTCAACTTCCTCAACCCGGAACGCGATCCGCTCGGATCGGGCTACCATATCATCCAGAGCAAGATCGCAGTCGGTTCAGGGGGGATATTCGGCAAGGGGTTTACCCACGGGACCCAGACCCAGCTCCGTTTTCTCCCCGAACAGCACACCGATTTCGCATTCTCGGTTTTTGGCGAGGAGTGGGGGTTCATCGGGTGTCTGACGCTGCTGCTCCTCTACCTGTTCCTCATATTCTGGGGACTCCACATTGCCGGCAGGTGTAACGACCGATTCGGCAGCCTTATGGCCGTCGGGGTGACGGCCATGCTCTTCTGGCATACTATCATCAATATCGGCATGGTAATCGGGGTCTTCCCGGTTGTCGGTGTTCCCCTCCCGCTTTTCTCCTATGGCGGCACCTCTATGATCACCTCCATGATTGGTGTGGGAGTGCTGCTCAACATCAGCATGCGCAGGTTCATGTTCTAGTACTCCTCCCGATAGACAGCCCCGCAAGCCCCCGTGAAGGCATCTCCCAAGACCGCCGGGAACGGCGCTTTGATCAGTTTTCTGTTTGGGTCCGAAGGTTGCAATTTACTTGGTTGTCTGTTGAAAAGACTGCTGCCAGTGGACCCCTCGGATATGGGAAAAGCGCATGATTACAAAGATTTTTTTGAGTAGTCTCCAGTTCTTTTGTGTGGTGCTCCGGCGAAAGGGTAAGCTATTTCGCCGGATGTCCGGTTATTTGACGGTGGGTTAACGAGTGTTGCGTGGGTGGGAGCGTTATCGTAATGAGTGCATTATGGGAAAATGGCGAAATTTTGCCCTGTTACGAATGCGGTCCACATTGCTGTGTCAAAATGCCAACTTGAAGGGCAATAAAATTTATTTGCTAATTGTGGTGGTGTCTATAGAATGCAGTATACAATCTGCCTTGACAAACCATTTCTGCACGTTACAGTAACCTACTTGGTTAGTTGATGCTAACCATATGGGCCCCCTTTGGGCTCGACGTCGCTATTCCTTGCTTGGATGACTTTCTATTTATGAAAGTATTGCTTCAGGATGGCGAGCAATTCAGGTGCGGAATAAAAGCGATTTTGATGAAAAACAGGGAATGCTTCGTTGGATTTGCGCGATGTTTTTTGACTTCTGGCTGAAATGAGGAGGCGCCACTTCCATTCCCGGTTCATGAAATGTGATGGTTGATTTGTTGGCAGGGTTTTCACAATCTTAGCGCGAAGGAGGTGATGACAGGAGGTCTTTTGATTCAACTGTTGTCGTAAATGAAAATTATCTACAGTAAATTACGCGAAAGGAGCAGAAAGGAATGAAAAAGAAGCTATTGATAAGCACAGGGCTCGCAGTAACGGCAATTCTGGGTTTTGCCGCTGTCAACTGGGCTGTGGTACCCCCGCCGCCGGCTAACCAGAATGGAGGTATCTACGATACGACGTTTTCGGCGTTGACCCGTGCTGACTGTCTGCAGGCTGCTCCGTGTCACGTGAGCGACACGGTCGTTGTTCCGCGCCACCACAACCTGACACTGCCGCCGCGGCAGTTGAGCTGCTACGGCGACCCGACCGCCAACCCGGTTACCGGCTGCCACCAGCTGATCCCCGATGGCGCGGGCGGATTCACTTTTGCTGATTTCCGGGATTGCCTCCGCTGCCACTCCAAGACTCCGCACCATATCACGACCCAAGCGCAGCAGCAGGACTGCAAGTTCTGCCACGGCAGCTTCATTGACAATCCGCTGGATGGCCATACCATCCCGACCTATGCTAAGTCTTCGGTAACCCCTGAGACCAAGTGGCGCGGCAACAACCCGTCGGTACCGAATAACTATGGTGGTTGCGCGGCTTGCCACCAGGCTGCTGCAGCTTCCCCCACCGTCGGACCGAAAGACATCAAGAGCAATGCCGATAACCACCACGGGACCGGCCTTGGCGCTCCGACTTCTGTGACCGGCCAGCCGATCCAGGTCGGCGACTGCACCTGGTGCCACGGTGGTGCGCCGGGTGATGTCAACTTCCTTGACATCCGGACCTGCGAGCGTTGCCACGGCGTCAAGTCGCTCCACAACATCGAGAACCCCTCCGGTGCCGGGCCTAACGGTTCCACGCTCGGAACCAACGTCGTGCCGGGCGCCATGCCGCTTGGTTATGGCCATATCGGCGCCGACTTCGATTGCTGGGGCTGCCACGGTACGTTCAAGAAGTATGCAACCGATCCGTCTCCGGCCGGTGCGGTTGTACCGTTCGTATCCGACCTGAGCACCAGGGCCCTCATCGCCAACCAGGCAAACGCCCTCACCATCACTGGTGGTAGCTTCACCAACCAGAGCAACGGCGTTGACTTCACTTCGTCCGTCACTCTTACCAATGGTTCGGTCACGGTTACTGTCCAGCCGACCTCCATTACCGTGAGCGAGATTCAGGTTAACATCCCGGCTCTTCCGGTCGGTACCTACAACCTGCTCGTAGTCAAGGGCGACAAGCAGAGCAACCTGACACGCGTTGCCGTACTTCCGAACCTTGCCATCAAGTCGGCTTCGATCAGCGGCGGCACGGTTACCATTACGGGTAGCGGCTTCGGCGATGCTCCGGCTACCGACGTGAAGACCGGCCTTGGTGTATTCGCCGCGGACGGCAGCCAGTGCACCGTTTCGTACTGGAGCGATACTAAGCTTGTCGTTTCAAGCACTGCTCTCAAGGCAGGCAGCACTGTAACCGTGAAAACCCTTTACGGACCTACCAGCGCCCTCGTCACCGGCGGTGCCAAGAAGGTCAAGCGGTAATTTTTGACCATCCGGGATAGGGGAGGGAGATTCTCCCCTATCCCGCTTTTTCTCTGTTTATTGGCTGCACCCTATCGATTATGAGGTACTCCATGAACACAATGCGCACCCTTCTTGTCGCTGTTATGGGGGCGATGCTTTTCTTGCCGATTAATTCGTTTGCCGCCACGAAGAAGGTTATCATCGGGTTCAATCGCACACCGGCAAACCACGAACATAATCTGGTATACGGAGCTAGAGGCCGAATCCATCGGACTCACCGGCATATCCGCGCCATTTCCGCAGAGCTCCCCGAAGAGGAGATTGCGCGTCTGAAGCAGGATTCCTCGGTTGCCTATGTCGTTGACAATATTAAATTCACTCTGATCCGACCGGTAGAACCGCTCAGTGCCCCGTCACCCGAATATGTTGATTCGTGGGGCGTCCTGCGGATCGGCTCGAACGTTGCCGCCTCGCGTGGATACAAGGGGGCGGGAATCAAGGTCGCCATTGTTGACTCCGGAATTGACTACAACCATCCCGACCTCAAGGACAACTATCGGGGTGGATATGATTTTGTAAACAATACAACAGACCCCATTGACGACGACTTTCAGAGTCATGGAACCCACGTGGCAGGGATTATAGCGGCCCGCGACAACGGCACCGGTGTTGTCGGCGTAGCACCGGAAGCGTCCCTCTATGCGGTCAAAGTCTTCAGTGCAACCGCTGGTGGGGACATGGATACTGTTGTTGCCGGGATCGAGTGGGCCATTGACAACAAGATGGATGTGATCAATCTCAGCATCGGGTACTCCGGCGATATCTATTCCGTCTATCCCGACATTTTCAAGCCTCTCAAGGATGTCTGTGACCGGGCCTACCAGGCAGGCATAGTTCTGGTTGCCGCTGCAGGAAACGACAACCGGGAAATAGTTTCCGTTCCGGCCGCGTTTGATTCCGTTATCGCCGTTGCGGCCACTGACCAGAATGACCAGCGTGCCGTCTTTACCACTGTTGCGGCTTCCAGTTACGGCGCTAAGGTAGAGTTGGCCGCACCGGGGACCTTTGTCAAGTCGACGGTCAGCGGTGGTGGATACGCGTTTCTGAGCGGCACTTCCCAGGCTTCACCCCATGTTGCCGGCGCGGCTGCGGTGATTCTCTCCAGCGGCATTGCCGACGCAAACGGAAACGGCAGTCGCGCCGACGAGGTAAGGGCGAGGTTGGACACAACTGCCAAGGATTTGGGGGATCCAGGTCGTGACAAGTACTTCGGCTGGGGATTGGTTGATCTCTCGGCTGCTACCGACCAGGCCACCAGGATACATATCGAGAAGAAAAAAGGCATGCCGAAATTCAGCACACAATCCGTTAGCCTCGGCAAGGGGAGCTATTCGTTCCAGGTCAGGAACAACGGATTGGAGCGTTTGGCGGTAAAGACTGCCGTTGGTAGCGACAAGGAATTCGAGCGTGTATTCGCCACCGGCTTCACTTCTCCCGTTGAGGAACTGAATATCGGCGTGGCTCTCGATAATCCCCAAACGACGCTTGTCTTTACTCCGTACGGTGACATTGGGTCATCGGCCGACATCACCATCACGAAACTCGCCCAGTAACGGGTACGTATAGAGAGAAAATGAGATTTAAGAGTTCGATTGCATATGGTTTATTCCTTTTGGGGTTGATGCTCGCATTTCAGCTGCTCCAGACGTCTGTCTCTGCGGATGAGGTGAAAGAACCCAGGAAAGTCGTCGCTCGGGTCAACGGAGTCCCGATCTACGAGGATGCTTTGGAATCGCACCTTGCCGCTTTGGCGAACAAGGGAAGAGCTTCCGGATTCGTGCGTAACCCGGCGAAGATGGATGACTATCAAAAGAAAAAAGCGCTCTATTCTCTCATCGATGCAGAACTGCTTCGCCAGGCAAGTAGTACGCAGCACGTTAGCGACCTGGACGCCAAGGTGAGCAAACGACTTCAGGAAGTTAAAGGGAAGTTTCCCAACGAAGAGGCGTTTCTCAATAATCTCCGGGCCAGGGGCAAGACCCTCGACATCTTCATGGCTGAACTTAGGGATGGGGTCCGCTACGACGAATATCTTACGAGCCAAAAGATCATTGGCGTTCCGGTTCCTGATGACGAAATCCAGGGGTTCTACCGCAATAATCCGAAGAGTTTTAGTATTCCGGAGCAGATCAAGGTCAGGCATATCCTGATCGAACCGGATGGCAGCACCGCGGATGCTGTCGCAAAGGCCGAGAAAAAGGCCGGTGAAATTCGAAGCCGCGTTATCAAGGATAAGGACTTTGCCGGTGTCGCCAAGGAGGTGTCGGCATGCGCTACCTCTTCGTCCGGTGGGGATCTGGGCTATATTTCGCGAGGATCCATGCCCCCTGAGTTCGACAAAGTTGCCTTTTCTCTCAAAATTAATGACGTGAGCGAACCGGTCAGGACAAAGTTCGGTTTCCACATCATAGAAGTTCTGGACAAAAAGCCGATGACGGTACGGCCGCTCGCGGAAGTGAGAGAGTTCATTTCCCGCTACCTGCAACGTTTCGACGACGAAAAACGTTTGAATGCACACACGCTGGAATTGCGGAAGAAAGCAACCATTGAGGTACTGCTCGAAGAAGGTGTAGATAACGCAACTCGCTGAAAAGTAGATCGTCTATAGTCGCATGGCTGTTCAGACATTATTAGTTTGAGGATTTGAAAGGAAGAAGGTACTCGGTTATGGACTTTGCGCGGAAAATCAAATGGGTTTTCGTGGCACTCTGTCTCCTTCTGGTCGCGGCGTTCACTCCTTCAGCCTATGCTGGAGACTGGACCCTTACCAGCGGGAATTCAACAGTAACGCTCGATGACTCCTCAGTGCCGGACACTACGGTACCCAGCGGTTACACGAGCCCCGGTGTTTACTCTTGGACGGTCGATAACACGCAACAAATAAGCCAGCAAGCTTTCTACTACCGGATCGGGACGACCTCGCCCGAGTTGCGGGTGAGCGGCGCCGCTTACGATTCGTTCACTGTCTCTGCCATAAGCCAGACAGCTTCATCGGTAACGCTGCTCTTCACCGAAAATTCTGGCAATTTTACGGCGTCTATCAAGTATGAACTCGTTGGCGGTGCAAGCGGCAGCGGCCGCTCCACCCTTCGCAAGACGGTTACTATCACGAACCAGAAGTCTACTCCCTTGGATTTTCACTTCTTCAGTTATTCCGATTACGACCTCAAGTCCGGCCGCAATCTTTATGAAAATGCGGCAATTGCCGGAGGTAAGGCATACCAGTCCAATTTTGCCACGGCGAGCGATACCATTGGAGCAGGAACAACCCTTGTTGAAAGTGCATCGACTCCTCCGAGCCGGTATGGCGTCGATACGTCACAGTTTGCGGATTTGGCCAATGGCAGTACGCCGTATAACCTGGATAATTATACCGGGCCCTATATCCTCAACGGGGGATTTGATAATGGTGACAAGCAGTTCGCTCTCCAGTGGGATCTGACCGTCAATCCAGGAACACCGGTTACATTTACGATTACGGACGAGTTCTATCCCACCAAGGCCCTCTATCTCTCAAAAACCACCACGCCCAGTACCTGTGTAAACTATGGTCAAACCTTCACGAACACCTATACGTTTGACAACACGAGGAACCCCCTCACCCCTGCCGATAACGTCTTCATCAGCGAGAACCTAGCCCGCGACATCTCGCTCTCATTAGCAACCAACGGCGGGGCTTACAATGCGACAACCGGCTCCGTCGATTGGAAGCTTCCCCAGATGGCAGCCGGTGCGGTGCAGCAGACGGTTCAGGGGACCTATTATGTCAACTCCCTCGCTGATTTCACAATGGTATCCCAGATTGTCAGCGACGAGACATTCCCCACGAGCGTAAGTGCCAAGTTGCCTCTTTGTGTTCATCCTCCCGGAATTACGTCTTTTCCGGTCAAGAACGGCACCGAAGGCCAGGCATATAGTTATCAGGTGACAGCCGTCGTCGATGCCGGGACCAAGCTGAACTATTCCCTCGACGTTGCCCCTGCCGGGATGACTATCAATCCGACAAGCGGCCTGATCACCTGGACTCCTACATCTGCCCAAACCGGCAATAACACGGTAACTGTCCGGGTGAGCGTTGATGGTGTCCCATCACTATATTCCACCCAGACCTATACGCTCTTCATTTCCTATGTAAACGTTGCGCCGTCCATCATCTCTTCTCCGGTGACGAGTGCTTACGTCGGGGTTTCCTATCCTTACGCCGTGGTCGCAAGCGATCCGAACAGTAGCCAGGGCGACAAGCTCACTTTTGGGTTGCCGACCGCTCCGAGCGGGATGGTCATCAATTCGGCCACCGGTGTTATTTCCTGGACGCCGACTGCTGCGCAGGTGGGCTCCCAGAATGTTGTCGTTCAAGTTACAGATAACGGTTATCTCTTCGCCCAACAAAGCTTCACGGTAACCGTCAGCGCGACAACCAAGCAAACCCCTGTGATCACGTGGAACAACCCTGCTGCGATCACCTACGGGACCGCCCTTAATGCTACGCAACTGAACGCCACGGCCAACGTAGCGGGTACCTTCGCCTACACCCCGTCCTCCGGTACCGTCCTTAACGCCGGAACGCAGACCCTGTCGGTCACGTTCACCCCGACTGACACCGCCACCTACACCACGGCCACCAAGAGCGTAACCCTCACGGTGAACAAAGCCACTCCGAC
>NZ_JAHCZI010000021.1 GCF_018501225.1 Geobacter hydrogenophilus
GAGAGGGATACCATAGGTCCCAGGGTGGTACACTTTTCATTCCCGCTTTTGGGCCATTATTGCATTACCAGTGACAAGCCGATCGAGGTGAAAAAACTCCGGGGCAACATCGACACTGAGATCCTGCTGACGGAGATACCACAGCTCATCGATAAACATGAACGGATCGCCGTGGAGATTGTGAAGCTAGCGGAGAAACGCCACCAGGAGTTGTTGAAGTGAGTGCGAGACGGAAAGGTGATATCTCCTACCAGGTAGTTCGGAGCCGTCGTGCCACGGCCGACATCATTATAGAGCGCAATGGGCAAGTGCTGGTCCGCGCGCCCGAGTCGATTCCCGACGAACGGATCGAGGACATGATCGAAGCAAAGCGTTACTGGATCTATCAAAACCTCGCCGAGTGGCGGGACCTGAACGCCACCCGTGTCCTGCGGGAATACAGGAACGGCGAGGGTTTTCTCTACCTGGGGCGTTCCTACCGTCTGATGCTGGTGTCTGAGCAATCGGAGCCATTGCTGCTGAAGAACGGGCGATTCTGTCTTCGGCGTGACCTGGTGGACGAAGGGGCGATAGAGGCTGCCAAGGCTGCTTTTCGAGAGTACTACATCAACCGAGGAATTGAGCGGATCACTCAGCGCGTGAATTATTATGCACCGAAGGTCGGCGTTGTCCCCCGGGATGTCGATATCAGAGAGCTCGGCAACCGTTGGGCCTCATGCTCGCCGAACGGCAACTTGGCTTTCCATTGGAAGTGCATTATGGCACCGCAAACGATCGTTGATTACATCGTGGTTCACGAACTTTGTCACTTCTACTACCTGGACCACACTGACGCCTTCTGGAACGAGGTGGATAAGGTTATTCCATCGTATCGTGAGCGGAAGGAGTGGTTGCGGGTGAACGGAGCGGGGTTGGATGTATAAGAAGTTTGAGGAGATGTGAACGGGAAGCAGAAGACAAGTCCTCTCTTGTTGGGATCCCTTCAAAAAACGGAAAATATAGCACACTAAGGGGTGGCGGATTCCTCCTCTTGAAAAATCCCAAGTTTTATATCTAAAACCGGCAATACTTTATATTCAAAAGTACGCCGAAACAAACGCCGAGAACGCAAAACGCCGCAATCCATCGTTATTACAAGGATTACTGCGTCTCCGCGAAACCCAACTTTTTGATATTGGGTTGATCAGAAGTTCGAGTCCGTGTTGGCCCCCCAGTCGTGAACAAAAGTGGGCAGTGGCAAGAGATTGCTATACGCCGTTTCTCGTAGACTTGATGTCGAGAAGATTAATTTTGTTGATCTTATCCTTGTGAATCACAACGGTAAGCCTAGCCGGATACTTGAATCGCATTTCGCTAATTCGGAACGTCCACAACATGATCTTTAGAAGATCTTCATCGCTGATGGTTTTGTGCCCTTTGATGCGTGTAATTCCCGATCCAAAGATCGTAGTGGATACGTTCTGTTGGCCGTATATATTGTTCACCTTATCCCAGAAATTGATCAGGAATTCTAGGTATTCCGGCATGGTAAGCTCAGCTCTGTTGTTCTCGTCAAACTTTGAAAATGCAGTCAGCAGATAGTCCTTGTAGACGCAAATAGTCCCGATATGATAACGCACTTTCTTTCCCAGATGTCTACGTGAATTCTGCTCTAGGATCTCGCTGCGGTCAAAAGCATAATTTTCGATATGACGATCCAGCTCTGAGATAGGCACACCAAGGTGCTTCTTGATAAAGATGCCGTTTAGCGATTCCTCGGCAATAATTCTGTTGTCCACCTGAGTATCAAAATACTCGTTAAAAGCGATCGCCTTTAACCCCTGCTGCTCAAAGATGTCACCGACTTTGATCGTAACATCGCTTCCTTCAATGCTGATATCGATTTTGTTCAGATTGTTAGACCAAACCCAAATTATAAGATAGGTTAAGGCCAATAGCACCAGAAAAATCCATCCACAAGTGATCTTGTACTTTGTTGGTATGTCAACAAAGAGCACAACCAGCGATAACGTGGTGCTTATCACGGAAGTGAACTTGAGAAACTGCGCAAATATCCTCCTATCAAAGAAACTTACCTTTGTCATGCTTTGGCCTTATTTCCTTCACGATGTATCTTTAAAATATCGTATCGAAAGATACCGGGATTTGTCTTTATCGTGACCAGAAGTCCTTATTACTCAATGCGTTCTCAATAAGGCTTTTTGCTCAGCGTGGCACGAAGAGCCGGTACATTTTTCATTGTGTCATTAGCCTATCGCATCTTTTACAGCTTGATAATCCCAGTAATAGGTTCCATCTTTGAGATAACACATAGCAACATGAGAGCCTTCATTCTTTATGGCATCTGGACATTTAGATTTTTCTACTTTTGCTGCATTGTACAATACAATAATTTTCAATCTATCACGGATAGCTTTATCGCACTCATATTCTATATAGCTACGATAATCCACTGAATACCCACGCTTGCAACTCTTTGTACTACTATTGCAACTATCACAGTATTGGCAGCTCCCACTTCTTACAGTCTTTGTATCTGATCCAACAATAAGTATGAAAGTTTTAGAAGCATCGAGTCTAGTGCTAAGTGATGTTTTAATGCTGCAGTTTAGGCTTCCGTCTCTTGCTTGCGTCAATTCGTGAGCATCGGTAAATGACAAACTCCAATATTTGCTATCATTCCATTTATTGAGTTGGTCAACTGCATCTTTATCGCCGCTCCAATCGGCTGCGATATACGTCTTTGTTCTGTAAGCCATTTCATAACCCTCCTTTTAGATAAGCTTCTTTTCAAACGCTCGAGTCATGCAGATGCTTTTTTCACTTATCTCAGATTGGCAGCGACAGCCCGGTTCCAGTAAACTAGGGATGGGCCCAAGACATTAATGGCACCTTAAATCAGGCGCTGCCCTAGATCAAGCGGAAATATATATTCGCCGGTCGATTCGTTTAGAACCGCAAATCCCAACTTGTGGAACAAAGTTAGGATTCACCCCTGTCCGACCGCGACAGGGGATCGGTGGACAAGCTTCGGCGCACCTTAGCGTGCTATATCTTCCGTTTTCTGAAGGGACCCCCTTGATATAGTAAACTCAGCAGTCTTCCGCCGTCTGCAGGATGCGACTGACCGATTTTGCAGTCCACATAAAACCGCGAGCCGTGAGGATTCGACGACTATTGAGGGCTTGGGCGGTTGCATTCAGGCTGTGTCCGGAATCCAGTAGCTCACGGATCGTTGGATAGACATCTGCTGCGTAATCCTTGGCTCGAGCCCGACGCTCTTTGAGTCCCTGGAGCTGGATTCCCTTGGTAAGGATGGCTCCACGGTGGCCACCGAGCTTTACCCCTTTCGCCTTAGCGGCGGCCAGGGCTTCCCTGGTTCGTCGGCTGATCATTTCCCGCTCGTGCTCTGCAATTGCAGCCAAGATGTGGATGGTCAGCTTATTTGCGTAGGGATTGTCACACGCTATAAAATCGATCCCCGCATCCATGAGGTTGGCAACGAAGGCCAGATTTCTGGAAAGTCGGTCCAACTTGGCTATGATTAAGGTCGCCCGGGACATCTTGCAGCGGCTTATGGCTTTCTGAAGGGCTGGTCGGTCATTTTTCTTCCCACTTTCGACCTCAACGTACTCTTCAAGCAGCTCTCCACCATGTGCCCCCATGTAGCTCCCGATAGCATTGCGCTGTGCACTGATTCCGTGACCTTGCTCCCCTTGCTTGTCGGTCGATACCCTGAGATATGCAATGTAATGTTTCATTCGCTCCGCCTTGTCGTTTTAGTCAACGCACGTTGACTGAAATGACACAGTTTTGAATTCTGACTTTAATGGCTCTGATCGCCGCCGATGATTCTGGATAACGCCGCCATTTCGGAACGGTACAGGCGATGTTTTTCAATAAGCTCTTGTAGGAAACCAGTGTAGAGGCGAATGAATATGATGAGCGCTGCAATTATCGAGCAGAAACTCTGCCGCAATCGAATTGGGAAGCTACTTACAGTTAAGACATACAGGTAAAGCGGGATCGCGATGATAGCCAGCCCGATTACTGCTACGTACCACCAGTGATAGAAACAATATTTCTGCTCAATACGTTGAGCGATCCCACCGACAGCGATACCAAGTTCCGTTGCTTCACACAGACCCATATCAAGTCGCTGCAGTAACCGTTGTTCCGCATAATCCAATCCGTGCTGCTGGGCCTCCTCCAAAAAAGTGAGCACATGGCAATACTCACGGTTACGAATTGCGTTGTCTTGCCGAGAAGGATATTCCGACATGTTTCAGCTTTGCTTGGACGTGGATTCAGTCGACCGCTTCAATCTATTGCGCCTTGAAATAAGGTCTGCGAGTACCACCAAGCAAGCCACTACCAATAGCCCCCACATGGAGAAGAGAAAGACATCGTACCCGGTGATGATTCTGGTGCGGACGTAATCGGCGATCAGGACGCCCCCAACCACCAGGGCAAAAACCTCCTGGAACACAATTATTATGATGGAGCGGTTGATAGTCTTCAACTTCCGCCGCAGCTCCTCCGGGCTTGGCTGAGCCTTAGTGGTCAACTCTGTCTGATTCCGTGACTGGATGATAACTTCGGCAAGCAATTCGGCTTGCTCAGGATTGAAGCCAGCTTCGAGGCGGTTCTTGATATCTTCATAATGGCTGTAGTTGGACATGAGTCTCCCCTCCTGCGGTTGCTGTTGACATAAAACCGAATGCTGTTGGTTTCATCTTCCATCCACTGTGTCTGTGTAGGACACAGTGCTTGAAAAAAGACGAAGGCGGCAGAGGAACTGAATCCTCGCTGCCGCCTGTCGTAGTCGGACACGTAATTGTCTTCATATACCACCTGGTCCTTTCCAGACACCAGAGATATATCTGTAATTATTGAATATTTTGTTAGTTTTGAACGCCATATAGATGCTATTATGTGCATTAGAAAATTATTTTCAAGCGAAATATTGCAATTAATATTATTTCATTTTAGTTTGCATGTGATGTTCCAATTGGCTGCAATCACTGCAGTTTTGCTCTATACCTATACAATGAAAAGGAGTGGGAGATGAAGTATCGCATTTTGCTGCCAGGGTTTATGATGCTGACTATAACAGCCTGTTCTGGTCCGAACACTGTCGCTCGCAATGTTGAAACGGCTGCTTCTCTCAACGCACTAGCCGGAGTGCCTGGTGCCGGGTTGATTGGTCTTGCCGCATCAGCGGTGGATTTGTTCTCAGGGTTTGGGAAACCTAAACTAGGAAAAACCTCAGAAAAGTTATCGGCATGTGTTTCAAAAACACCGTCCATTTTCTGGGGTGAGAATGGCCAGTACAAGTGGGGCGAATATGCTGTTTGGCGAGAAAATGGTGAAACAAAGCGAGTCAAGATAGATCAGATACCGCAGGAAAAGCTCAATTTAAAAGCTGCGTGGGTAAAGGCAGTAGGACTCATACCTCAGGGAGTTTTCGCAGAAGGCAATCAGGGCCTACAGGCTCGCAACCTCGAAGCATGGGAAAAAGGTGAGACTGTTGTAGCTGAGTATGTTGGCCTTAACGGAGCAAAGGTGGTCGCAGTTTCGAAAAATAAAGAACCATTCGAGATAATGCTGCCAGAAGAGTTAGCGGCAATCACTGACACAAAATCCAAGGGAGGCAGCTAACAATAGTGTGAACAACAAACAGATCATTTTCTTTGTTTTCGTATACTTGGTCCTCGGAACCTTCATGTGGCACACGATAGGGCTCCAGGCAACTATGGTTATTTTCATGCTTTTTGCCGCCAGTTTATTCTGTTTCGGAATCCTTCCCCGATTGTTGGGCGACAAAGGCCGTCGTTGTAGCTGCGATGAGTATTGCGGTTACAGTTACGACTACATCTACCGATATGGGGCCAAATATCCTACCGATCACCATCAATAGCCCCATAATCTGTCAAAATGTGTAATTCAGTAATAACCAAATGGGTATGGTGAAACGAAGTGTGGAGTTGGCGTTAGCAGATTTACGGCTTTGCCAAGAGCGATATCGAGCATTATTGTTTCTTGACCATCCAAATATACTTCGTTTGTCGTCCTCCCATTTTCCTGCACATAAATATGCAGATAGTGCTGATTGTCTTTTTGTCTGGCGACAATATTGAGCGTTTTTTCGACGTCGCTTTTTTCGCCATCGTTCAGCGTTTTTCCTAATTCGATCCTGGTTCCTTGTTTGCTGCTACGCTTCCAGTAACATTGCAAAAAATATTGGGTGCATGACTTGACGAATGCGAGCCCATCCAAGTTCCCATTTTGTATGATATAGCCCCAGAAATTGACTCGGACATCCGGTATCCTGTCAATCCGCATTCTGGGCTGATTTTCCAGCATGAAGGCACATGGAACTGTCTCGACTGTGGCCTCAATGATTATCCCCCTATGATGAAAACTTACCATTTTCCACCTCGTTCCATAAGTTTGTAAGGTACGTTGCCGAGACCTTCACTTTCCGCTTGCTCTGAAGATAAGCTGCGATAGGGCGGAATCCCATACCATCAGCCTTTAACTCCCTGACCTCGCCCCAGTAAGCAAGCACTTTCCGGCGTAGTACCGGTATTCTCCCTTTGCTGATCAATGTGGCAGCACTGGCCTTGCGTAGATGGGAGAAATCTTCATACTGTTCCTGATCAGCCACTCGGTAACCTTTCCCCTTGATGGTATCCCATCCCCCCTTGCGGGCGGCCGTGATGAAAGCGCAATACTTGGTGATTCGGCCAGGGATGTCGGGGCGTTCCTCTTTGATTTGGTACGCTTTCTTAACGCCATCCTGGAAAATCTCGATGATCTTCTCCTCCGGAAGCGATGCTAACCAGGAAAAGAGCTTTTTTCGATCATTCTCCGTCAGGCCGGTTATCAGGTTCAGTTGCTCGATCACGTCATCCTCTCGTGTAGGTCAGTGTTTCCCGCAGCCGGAAGTGGGAGGTTTCCAGGGAGGTCTGTTGTAGGGCCTGCTCATGGCTCATGCCGTGCTTGATGCACTCCAGGTAACGTTCCTGGGCGAAGTTGTGTTTCAGTCCGTGGCTCCCGCGGCCCGGGGCATACTGGCCGGTCTTGTGTGCCGCGGCATTGATTGCCTCCACATAAGCGAAGTAGTCGCTTTCCAGCTTTCCGTAACGGGAAATATGTTCCTCGAGCCTGCGGTAGGTCTGGACGGAGACGTAGTGTTCGGTTTCCTTGCCACCTTTCTCCACCGAGGCGACAATGCCTGCCGGCAACCCGGTGATCGGATCAGCAGTAATGCCATGCAGTCCGTCACTGATCAGGGGATTTTTCAACCGTCGGTTGCTGGGAGCGCCGACCCCTTCTGTGCGCAGGCCTCCTTCGTATTGCAATGACGCCTGCAACTGGAAAGTCCGATCGCTGATAGCGGCGATCAGCCGGAGCGGATCGGGATAGGCCCGGTTGTCGAAGAGCTTGCTCGACTTCCGAAGCAGCTTTCTGCTTTTGGCGTAGAATTCAATGCGCAACGGTTCCGTGTTCATGCGGGGTATCTCCAGAGCATGGATCTCAATATAATGATTGATGGCGTACTCGAACTTTCCCAGTGCCGACAGGATGGTCTCCATGGTCTGACGGGAGCGTTTTTTCTCAACATAATGCGCCAGCCGCTCTTCAAGGTACGCCGCCATGGTGTCGTGGAAGGACACACTATCAAGGATGGAAGTCAGTCCTTTCCCGATCATGATCGCCGAGAAACGATGAGCCTCGTACTTGTAGACCTTCCAAGAACCGAAGGAGCGGATGCCCTGGGTGCTGTCCGCCTTTGTCTCGCGCATCGAGCGGACCGCATGAAAAACCGCTTCGGTCTGTGAATGTAATGATGTTGGCCATCTGTGCAACATTGATTACCTCTGGCCGTTATGGCCCGTGTGGTGAGATGACATGCTCTTTATTACGGTAGCAGCTCCGTCTTACTGCTCTTCGTAGAATCCCTTATATGTGGACCTGACAAGTATTCCTGCCAGCTGTCCTGCTGTCTGTCGTGAGCCGGGACTCTACCGATGGATCACGCCATACAGTTCCTCTATTTGCCCACCAGTAAACAAGTTTCCAGCTTGCCGGATGTCAGGGGTTTCCTGGTCCGTCCTCAGATTCCGAGTCAACTATTGCTTCGCTGTTGAGCGGAAACACCTTCCCAGGGGTGCCATTACCGGGGGACTCCCGGTTGTCGTCGGATTACTGGTGTGCATACGATCGTGTGAGGGAGAGGAGTAACCTCAAAACGAAAGGGCCTTGCTTAGGTTGGCCAATCCCGTTGGTGGTGTCCGGCCGGGCCATATTATGGCGGCGACTCTGGTACACCGGGCAATGATGCTGCTAAAAAACTCTCCAATCTTATTAAGCTGTGAACTGTTTTGTTTGTTTACTGTTCAGCTCTAATGGCCTGATTTGATTTAGCTATTTGACGTTGAATCTATTTCTGGCGTTAGCATTTGTTTTCATTTGTGTGCAATGCGGTTGCGAATTTCTTCCCTTTCATTTTTCATTGTGAACCGAATTTGGGGAAAATTTCACAGCTCACAAGAAATATTTAGTATTGCGTCGCAGTAACATATACGTTACTATGGGACTATGAGTTATAGAGTGCTGGAGCTAATACGCGAGGATGGCAAGAGTCCTTATGAAGAGTGGTTTTTGTCACTTGATCCGTTGGCAGCTGCCAAAGTCACGGTGGCAAAGGTGCGCATGGAGCAAGGCAATCTTTCAAATGTTAAATGGTTCTCGGGCATAGGCGAGTACAAGATTGATTGGGGGCCTGGATCTACCTTGCCAAGGAGGGTACTCGGATCATCATCCTTCTTGGAGGTGGTACTAAAAAAGGACAGCAAAGGGACATTGAACGGGCTCTAGGGCTGTGGGAATCGTACAAGAAGAAGAAATCTGGAGAGAAGGTGTAATATGGCATCTACAAGAGATTATAAACAAACAGTAGTGGCACGGGTCCAAAAAGACCCCGCTTTTGCGCAGGCTCTGCTTGATGAAGCCCTGAACCTGTTTCTTAACGGAGAACCTGATTCTGCCAAGCTGATCCTTCGTGATCTGGTTAATGCTACGGTTGGTTTTGAGCAACTCGCTCAGGTAGTGCATAAGCCAAGCAAGAGCTTGCATCGCATGCTTTCAGCCTCTGGCAACCCAACCATGGAAAACCTCTCCAAGATTCTATTGGCAATCAAAGACTCTCTTCACGTCGAAATCCGCACTTCAGTTGTTTCTGTTTGATTGTTATGCGCGACGATGCGCCGATGTTGTGTTCTCGTCGTAACGTGTTTTGATTTATCCACATGGGTTGTTCCTCAACTACAGGTATTCTTTTGCTACAGGGGTTTTAAAACTACAGGGAGTCGCTGCAAGCTATTTGCTGATGAGGGTTTACGCCAGGAGCGCGCGACCTAATCAGCGCATTTCAGTAAGTGTGTCGCGACCAAATCAGCGCAGATTGGCCGAAAACGGCGCGACCTAATCAGCGCGGATAACTTATTGTTCCAACAGGCTTGTCAACGCTTTGAAATATGAAGTGGGGACGGTAGGAGTACCATGCCTGTGGTCGTTACTTGGAATTTTGCATTCGGGTAGACAATCTTGACCTTTTGCAACGCTTCCTGGAAGGCATACCGAAAATCTCTTGTACGGGTGTAATCTGCCCCAAACTGCATTTCAAGTGACGCCCAGGGTATTGGCGGTGACTGTTTCCTCAAATAGCTGTATCTGTGCGACAGCCATGAGTATATATCAATGGCCATTGGGGATGATTTAAGCGCTTTAAAAACCCGGAGATCGATCGGTACTGGGGATTTGACGAGCTCTTCAAAAAACGGTTGAGACAGCGTAACAGTTGAACGCCACCTTTTCCCGCATGAATCATCAAAGTAATTGTGCCAAAGCTGGTATTCATCAGCGACAATAATGTTTTTGCAATGTAATTCTACATGATTGTCATACGTAATGCTGACAGCTGATGAGAATAGACGTGCAGTTTGATCTTTAAGGCGTGTGATATCACCTCTTGCACCCCCAGTGCGAAACAGATCAATCTCACGCAAGAAGTCAGAAAGGTTGTCACCGAGAGTAATATGTCGATTCCCTGTAACCATCACCTCTCTGCCAACCCACGCCAGCAACAATCTGGGAACAGCACCAAATGGTAGCCCAATGCCAGGAGTGATAGCCGTCATTGTTAGTGTCAGATTACCGTTTTTTCTTTGAAATATCAGAGTGTTTGGGTCACGATGTGGCATTGATGCCTGAACCATACCACGAGCTACGTAACCTATGCTGCATTCCTCGCTTGCGGTAACTTGCTCTAAATGCTCGGCAGCATTGAGAAACTTGACAAGCCGAGGTGTGATCATGCAGTTATGGAATCGATTCTTTGTTTTATGCGCTTGATGGCCCGGTGCAACTGGACCTGCGTAATCCCAGCAGCACGAGCTGCATCCGCATAATTGTCTGTATCCCCCGAAACCAGCGACTTTATGGCAACTGCCTGCTGAGGTTTCTGGTGATCGATTGCTAAGCGTATAGCTAGATTAAGCTCCTCCACTGCAATTAATCTGCTCTCAGGATTGTCCGTCGAGCATATAGTTGCCGGAATGTCCTCATAGCTCGCATCTTCGTAGAGCACACGAATGCGATCAACGACCCAATTATGACTGCACATAACTCAGGCCTTACTGCGGTTTTCAGCCCAAGCTTGTATCTCGGCCAGGACATATCCGATTCTACGAGCGGATAGTTTTCGTTTTTGGGGAAAATCTCCGGCACATTCTAGGCGCCTTATGGAGCTTGCGGAGAGATTAATCAGCTGTGTTACTGCTTGTAGGGGAATATAAATGGTTCCAGACGAGCTTTGATGCTCCATGACGCGCCTCCACTATTCGTGATTGATCATGGAAACATCATAAAGCGGGTGGTTCCTGGTAAGTTAACTTACTAGGAAATTTTGTTCTTCTATTACCTCCTTTTTGGCTTTTGTTACATAATTCGCAAAAGTCCTCCTGCCAATTTTTTTGGTTTTATTTTTATATTCTTCAATAATAACATCATTATCCATGTATATCTCGTAGCCGTCGTCTGTGTGCAATTGATTATGTGAAGTGTAATTTGCAAAATGTTCCCATATTTTTTTGCTTAAACTTACTTTTGATTTATGATTATCAGTATTTATGTAGTTGCTGTAATTGTTTTTAAGATAGTTTTTGATTTCATGCAATACCATTCTAGATTCTTGTGATGTTTTACCTATTGGTTTGCATCTATTTATCCTACCTATTTTATCATTGATCAGTTTTTTAAATGGCAATAACTTACATTCTATAACTTTAGCATGTTTTTTATTTACATCTATATTAATACCATTGGTGCTTATTTCAAGATACATATCAATCAAATACTTTAACGTATCTACGCACATATATATTATAGTGTTATTTATAGCATTAAAATTGTCGCGTATGATTTTTCTATCACGTATATATAACAGTCTATTATTTATATTCTCAAAATTATCAGTAAATTCGAAACAATCAAATATGTAATCATAAATATCATTACCAGCATCTTCATTATCAAGAACGAGCCTTATATCTTTAAATAATATGTGTATATTTTTGATAACATTATCTACATTGACATCGCACAAGCCGTAAACATATTTGTCTATATATCTATCATTTAATATTTTGTTGTATATTCTCATATTGATATTAGCCTTTCATGGCTATTGCTAATAAGATCTTTTATTTTAGACTCCCATTTTAACAGTGCAGCTTTTTTCTCATCATTGTACTGATATTTATTGTAAATACCTTCAACCTTACCAAGGGAGTGGTTGAGTACCATCTCGACATGTCGGTGATCAATTCCAATCGAATTCATCATTGTATCCGCTGTCCTCCGTAAATCATGAGGCCCCCATTGTGAAAGCCCATAATACGGTTCCTTGACAACTGTTTTCTTGCCTTTTGGGCCTTTTTCATCTTTGCGAGAAATCCTTTTATTCAAGGCATTTGAGTCAATAGACTTGTATGCCGACTTGGTGCCTTTTCGTTTGTTGTGACCTTTTATCGCTGGGAAAACAATATCTCCAGCCCACCCAGGCTCTCCTATCAGTTCTTTTGCAAGAGGGGTAAGATACACCATGTGCGGTCTGGGTATATGCCCCAAACCGACTTTCTTTTCAGTCTTTATACGTTCTGGAGGAATAGTCCACCAGTTGCCGTCAATTTCGCTAAACCTCATGCCCGCAACCTCGCCTGGACGCTGCGCTGTGATAAGTATGAGCTTAATAGAACGCTTCACTTCGGATGTGCCAGGTCCATCGTCAATAGCCTTCCAAAGGAACCTGATTTCATCTTCATCCAGAATTCTTTCTCTTGATTTCGGAATAATTTTGGGGCTGTGTTTAGAAAATTTCAAAACAAATGGGTTAAATTCAACATATTCTTGCCGAATGGCGTAATCGTACATGCTGGCAGCTGCCTTAATGAGATTGCGTGCTGTGGCAGGCGCTCTCCTCGCAACCTTATCAATAAGGTTATAGGCATCCTTGGGTTTTAGGTCTGATGGTTTCTTCTCACCCCACTCTGGTATCAAGTCTTTCTCGAGGCAAAGCCTGTTGGCGCGACTCCAGCGTTTTGAGTGATTGTGTTCAGACCAATTTGTAATAAAGAGCTCCATGAGCTCCTTGATGGTAACGCCCGCTGGCAATGGTGTCTCGGGGGTAGAACCTTCAGGAGGTGGGGGACTCAGCGAAAGTTTGGGATCCTGTCCGGATTTGTATGCCTCATATGCTCTGTTGTATTTTTGCCTAGCTTCAAGAAGAGAGACCTCTGTAGGGTATTTGCCTAGGGCGATGGCTGCGTCTCTTCCGTGTATTTTGTATCTGTACAAGAAGGACTTGCTCCCGGTGGGGTGGACAACGATGCAGAATCCACCCCTTCCTTCGCTGATTCGATACGCCTTGTTTTTGGGCTTGAGGTTCTTGATGAAAAAATCAGTGAATGACGGCACGTCTCCTCCCGAATGGCTACTTGCATACCACTTGCATACCACTTTTTGTGTCTGCTGTCCATGGAGCTTCGAGATTACTTGTGAAAGGATAATATTGATAAAATACTGGAATGTAAAGGTAATATATTGTGTGTGGGGATGCTTCTGGTACATCGTGGATGCTTGTGAAAGACGGGGCCGCGCGCTTCCCAAGCTGAAGGTCGCGGGTTCGAATCCCGTTTCCCGCTCCAAAAAAATCTAACAATCTCTGAAAGTTATGAGGTTGTTCGCGAAACTGTCCCCGGTACTGTCTCTAAAAGGTATCGGGGATTTGCTTTTTCCGGGGATAACTAAGTCCCTGCCGAAATAGCGGAAGATGTTCTCCGCCTCCTCTTCCAATCCCTCCACGTAGTTCCCGTAGACCTCATAGACCATCTGCTTACTTGCATGACCCATGAGCTTGACGAGCCGTAAAGGATTCACCCCGATAATGAGACTCCACGCCGCGAAGGAGTGCCGGGCCGAGTAGGAGGTAACGTAGGGAATCCCGGCCTGATCCACCGCCTTCTTCCAGACCTTGCAGAAACGGCTGCTGTTGAACCGTGAGCCGTCCTCCATCGTGCAGAGATAGGAAGATTTGTTGCGAGCGGTGAGCTGATCCAGCCGCTTCCTGATCGCTTCCGTAATATTGATTTGCCTCTTCCGGAAGGCGGTCTTGAGGCTCTTCTTCTCAACGCCGAGGACATAGGAGTTGCGGACGTTGAGGTAATCCCCTTCGATATCGTCCTTCCGCAGTCCCCCCAGCTCCGAGGGGATCATCCCGGTCAAGATCATCAGTTCCGCAATGGGGCGGTAATGCTCTTCCAGGTTGTCAAGGAACGTGAGCCAGTCGGCGAAGCGGATAACCGTGTGTTCCTTCTTCTCGGTCTTGGGAAGCCGCTTTCTCAGGTTGTCGAAGGGACTCTTGATCACCCAACGGTAATGGTCGCAGGCATCATTCCAGATGGAGCGAAACGGAATCAGGATGTTGCTCTTCCTGGCCGTGGAGAGGGGCTTTCCCTTGTGAATGCCCTTTTTCCAGACCAGCGACTCCGTGAACCGGAATACCGCCATCCCGGTTATCTGGTGGAACGTCATGTTCCGAAAGGCCGGAAGGATTCTCGTTTCGATTGCCTCCCGGTAGTCCCGCCGCTTGGTCGGTGAGCCGAAGGTGGGAAAGATCATTGCCATCCACTCCTTCACATACTCCCCGAAAAGAACCTGATGGGGTTCCGGCCGGTACTCCCTTCCTTCCAGTTGGGTGAAGAACTCCTTCTCTTCCTCCGTGGCCCCCGGGAACGCCTCCGCGAACTTGAACGTCCCGTCCTCGATCCGATGCATTACCTTGTCGAGAAAGGCCCGGACCTTCCGTTCATTGGCCGGGGTGTCGTTCAGCTCCGTTGACCTGGTTATCCTGCGCCCGAAGTAGTAGAAATCCACATAGAGCTTCTTCGACTCCTTACGCCGCTTGATGGCTCCGATTTGTCTTGCTGGTTCTTCCAAGGCAAGCATGCCTTTCTTCATTCTCATTGTGTCACCTCATGGCCGTTACCCCCCCTTCAGTGTGTCTTAAGTCCGAGGGGAGCATAGCGGCCTTTCATCGCATTATCAATAGTCAAGGTTCATGACCGGCCCCTTGGTCCGGTCGAAAGTCAAAGGCGGGCGGTTGACCGGGGCTTCGCCCCGCTGAGAATCCAGCGTACCGACCGTGGCCGGCGGTGGCGTTTCCGGGGCATCCTCCGCGTTGTTCGGCCGGGTTTGGCGGTTGAAGAAAAGATCAACCCCCCAGCGGAACCGGAGCACCCGGCCGAGGCGGATATAATGGACCCTTTCCTTGAGGGCACCGGCCTTGATCCAGCCAAAGACGGTGGTCCGGGATACCTGCATCCGTTCGGCGAACTGCTCCACGGTGAGAAGGTCAGAGGAGGGGGGGACAGGATCATTCCTCATCGTCCGACCCTCCTAGCGTGCCGCGATAACCAAGCCTGATTAAACGCTTGCGGTATTCCTGTCAATGGGAACGTAAAAGTGTACCAGTTACGGGAATTGAAAAGTGTACCACTCCCTGGGAGAGAACTTCTCAA
>NZ_JAHCZI010000022.1 GCF_018501225.1 Geobacter hydrogenophilus
GAGAGGGATACCATAGGTCCCAGGGTGGTACACTTTTCATTCCCGCTTTTGGGCCATTATTGCATTACCAGTGACACAAGGAGCGGAATGTCTTCCCGGCGGTCACGAAGGGGAGGCACCTGCACCTGGACCACGTTGAGTCGGTAGTAGAGGTCCTCCCGAAAGTTCCCGGCGGCTATCTCCGAGGGTATATTTCTGTTTGTAGACGAGATCAGTCGAAAATTGACCTTGATCTTCTTGTTGCTGCCAAGTCGCTCTATTTCCTTTTCCTGAAGGACTCTTAGCAGTTTTGCCTGAAGCGGCATTTCCAGTTCACCGATCTCATCGAGAAAGATCGTCCCTTCCGCCGCTTCTTCAAATCGGCCGATGCGGCGGGAGAAAGCCCCACTGAAGGCCCCCTTCTCGTACCCAAAGAGTTCCGACTCAATCAGTTCGCGAGGCATGGCCGCGCAATTTACTGCAACAAACGGTTTATCCCTCCGCACGCTTCCGTAGTGAAGAGAGCGGGCAATGAGCTCCTTGCCGGTTCCGGTCTCGCCACAGATGAGCACGCTACTCATGGAATCCTTGACGGCCTCGATAGTTTCAAAGATACGGAGCATCTCCGGAGTGGCGCCAACAATGCGTGTCGGCGTTCCCCCCGAGACTCTCTTGCGCAGAGTTTCCAGTTCACGCTTGAGGCTGCGTTGCTCCACTGCCCGAGCCAGAATTCCCTTGAGCTTAACGTAATCAGGGGGTTTGATGAAATAATAGAATGCCCCGCGGGTGATGGCATGCACAGCTGAATCCACGGAACCATAAGCCGTCAGGAAAATAACCGGTATATCGGGATAGCGCTCCGCTATGAAATCCATCAACTGCATGCCGTCCTTGGCAGGCATTTTCATGTCGGTAATAACAGTGTCTATATCCTCTTTACTCAAGGTTTGCTCTGCTGCGGCGGCATCCCCAGCCTTGAACACAGAGTACCCCTCTTCCTGCAGGATTGCCGCGAGCACCTTCAGGGCATTCGGCTCATCATCGACAATGAGCACCTTCCCGTGCGCTTTACCCTGCATGTGTCTCTCCGTGAGAACTCTCTACAGGAAGGCAGAGACGCACAGTCGCACCGTTTCCCTTGGAATTTATTATTTCAAGATGTCCACCGTGATGCTGAATGATCTCCCGAGAGATAAAAAGACCGAACCCCCGCCCCTTGTCCCGAGCGTTGCCACGTGGTGGTGAAAGCAGAGTGCGGAAAGCCCCCTCAGGTATCCCCGGCCCGGAATCTGAGATATCGAGCGTCACCTGTCCCCTGTCCGTCATAGTGTCCAAACGAGTTCTGAACGTAATCGTGCCGCCGTTCCCCATAGCCTCTATGGCATTATTTACAATGTTGAGTATTGCACTCTCCAGATGAAAAGCATCAAACTCGAGGAACGGAACATCCCCGTAATCGCAGACAAACCGGACATTGCGTTCCTGTGCCTGAAGAGATGTAATCTTCAATACCTTTTCAAGAAGCAAATGAAGATCGCTGCGCGATTTCTCCATCTCCAAGAGCGACGTACTGAGGAACTTGGTTATGAATCCATCGAGCTTTGCAATCTCCTCGTCGATAATGTCCGCAAATTCCACAAATGTTTCATCGGAGCCATAGCGGTGCTTGAGATATACTACTGCCCCCTTTATCGCGTTGAGCGGATTTCGAACGCCATGGGCAAGAGTTGCGGACACCTTACCAATGTCGATAAGCGTACTGGCCCCCTTCAACTCCAAAGCTCTTGAACAGGTTTCGGAAGCACATACGGAAACCCGAACCGCCCCCATGACGTTTTCCTGGTTCAGGACGGGCTCTAAACGTATATCAGCCACTGTCTTCCCGAAAATGCAAATAACCGAATAATCCCGCAACAGCAAGGGATTGCCGCTTCGCGCAACCTCTGCCACCGCATCGCGGTCCTGATGCCACACTCGCGGGAACACCTCATAATAGGGCTTTCCAGCAAGGAGAGATGCAGGAACTCCGATTACTTGTTCCGCGGCTTCGTCACAGGTGGAAAGAGTTAAATTCGGTGTTACCTCGAATGAATAAAAAACCATTGGATTACCTGAGTGATCAACAGAGAAAGAATTTTGTTCATTCTCTGCCTCGCCTTGAAAAGACACTATTTGACTTTACCAGGAGCAGCGGGTAAGGTTACTCACAATTACCACAATTCATTAACACAAGTAAACCGAACAATGCATACGAGAACCATTGCCCACATACTTCCCTTCGCCGTTTTCATGTCATTCATCGCCGTCGAAGGGGCAGTGCCCTGGCTCGATAAAAACGGCATCATCACCCTACAACCGACGGGCACGCTCTACCTCTATCCCATCAAGACAATTGTCGTGGGCCTGCTGCTGCTATATTTCAGAAAACATTACCATGAAATCAGTATTAAACAAATCGTACGTCCATCCATAGCCATATCCGCGCTACTTGCAGGGATCATTGTTTTTGCATTGTGGATACAAATGGATTGGCTTTTGCCATTCCAAAAACCGGCTCAAGGGTACAATCCCGACCTTATTTCTGATCATATCCATCGGACAGTACTTATTGCTTTCCGCGTGACTGGCGCTTCGATTGTGGTCCCAATCATGGAAGAGATCTTCTGGAGGTCATACATCGCCAGAATGATCATTGACCAAAATTTCGAATCGGTGTCGGTCGGAACATTCACGTGGGCATCCTTTGTTACCACGGTCTTATTGTTCGGTCTAGAGCATCAATTCATCATCGCTGGATGTATGGCCGGCGTAATCTACCATACACTTCTGTGCAGAACCAAAAGTTTAACAGCGTGCATTGTAGCCCACAGCTTGACCAATCTATTGCTGGGAATCTACGTCCTGAAGACCAAGGCATGGTCTTTCTGGTAGACCTCCTGTAGCATGACGGAACCTACTCCGGGGGAAATGAGCCTTCTCTGGATATTTATTGTTGCTTGAATCGAACCGCGTGTGATATAGAATGGATGCATCATTTATAGATAGACGATAATACTCAACCATCCGTGAGGATGGGGCGGAAAGCCTATTGGGTCTCTCCGAGACAGCCGGGTTGCCGAAATATCTACCAACAGAGATATCAGGCCCCGGCTACTTTTTTATGGCCATATTCATTATGTCCAGCTAAAAAAGAGAAACGTCAAGGAGGACATCATTAATGCCAAGAACATTCTCAAGAATCTCGCCCGAACCTGGACTCGTCGATTACTTCAATCTACTCTATTCAGTCGTACCGGCCGAAACCGATGAACTCGTCAAAGAATCGTTTCGTCTCAGGTATCAAGTTTACTGCATTGAAAACGAGTTTGAAAAACCCTCCGAAACTACACACCAAATGGAAACCGACGAATTCGACAATAACTCGGCCCACTCCATCATTAAATACAATAAATCCGGGCAATCAATTGGTTCTGTCCGGATGGTCCTGCCGAACGAAAACGACCCCTCACGCAGCTTCCCCATCCAGAGGATATGCAGCCATTCAATATTTACGGATCGCAAATTCTTTTCACAGAATAGGCCCGTTGAAATATCTAGGTTTTGCCTTTCGAAATCATTAAGAACAATTTATCATTCATGCGATCATCGCTGCCTTCAACTGGCAACCAGTGCTGAATCGCTTCCAATGATACTTTTGAACAAGTACGGTCCAATTCTAGGACTAATCAGAGGGTTAGTTCAGATGAGTATGGAACATCAGGTCACCCATTGGTTTGCTATCATGGAAGCATCTCTTATAAGGTTGCTTGCCCGTCTCGGCATATACTTCAAACCAACCGGTACCCTAATCAATTATCATGGGATGAGACAGCCGTGCCACATAGAGTTTTCCGAGTTGCTGCGCAGAGTATACTCTGACCAACCACATGTATGGGAAGTTATTACAGACAACGGAAGTTTATTGAATGCCACAGGAGGGACGAATAATCTTCGCATATTACATCGTTAATCTACTTATGAATTATCCAACCAAAACCTCCTTATTCATTTCGTCAAGTCCTTGATAAAGTCGAAACAGTTCGGATCTTTTTGCAGCATACCTTCTCTTATTTCCCTCAGGCTTCCAAGATAAGGAGTTCTGAGTCCATGATATTCAATCTCAGGTCCAATTGGATGAAACACCATGCCTACCCTCTTCAAAAGAATATATAAACCTCTCTTCATTGCCACATACCAGTGGGTAAGCCCCAGTTCCATGCTTTGAAAGAGAAGATATTTATAAAATTCATGTACGTAGTTGCATTTACGCTTTTCATGCTCATGAGAATTAACATCCGGAAGGTCTGATGAAAGACCAGAGAGCACATTATCCTCTATCCGTTTGCGGTATTCTTTACTGATAGCCAACCTGGAAACCTCACCGATTCTGGCTTCTTTCCATCCGCTCAATAGTTGTCCATGGAGCATAGGGTCTATCAAGCAGTTCTTTGTCACTGCATATCCCAACTCGCTAGGGAAAATAACTCGTGCTGTCCCAATGATAGAGTTATCATGTGTACTCTGTATGACAAAGTGCTCAGACTTTTCATCGAATTCATTTCTCTCCATACCGTCGGGATACGCTGTTGGGTCCTCAAATCCCCATTCCTCACAATACACTTTGAAGCGGATACGGAATATCTCTTCCATATAGCTACTGTATTGTTTATCTCCCTTGCTTATTTGTGAAAAATGAAAAGGAATCATGGGTATCCTCCTCAAAATAGGGGCCCAATACTATTAATCAAGTTCCAGGTCCGCGTTTTCCAGTATCTGAGCAATTCTAGAAAAAAAACGTGCTGCAGGGGCTCCTGCCATAATCCTGCGATCGAATATGATACAAAGAGGAACTGTTCTTCTAACTTCAACACTCCCATTGATTGCAATCGGGCGTTCTTTTACCCATCCAAATGATACAGTCAAAGGCCACAGCATATCGCCTACAAAGAAATCTACGCCATATTTAGCAGGGGAATTGACAAAACAAGCACAGCCCCTGTGCTTTGTCCACATTTTAGGTGAAAATTTAGGCATACGAATCAGCCATTTGGTTAAAAATACTGGTAGGCTGCTTAAGAGAAAATAAAATAGTCTCCAACGGGGATTGGATTCTTGAGTCGCATTGGAAATGTTTATTAGCTCCTTGGTCAAATCAGAGAGAGATTTGATATCACAATCAGGGATAGTTTCGGCCAGAACAATCGACTCAGCATCAGGAACATTCCGCTCAACAGCCACAGTAATGTCGTAATGAGCGAACTGTATGAAACGTTTCCAGAAGGAATACCCCAAAATTGCACGGTTTGCGAAAGGATATTCTTTGAGAGCTATTGCAGCCGCCTTAATCACCAATGCCGTATAAGAAGGCTTCACAGAAGTACTATTGAGTACCTTATTACGGAGCCGATCCATGGCTGACGCATCAATTTCTCGAAGAAAGGTAACCTTATATGCAGGGTTCATTTCTTCATTAAGAGTCCAGAAAGCTCGTGACATCCGCTTAACTTTAATATTAAAAAATTTTTTATTCGCAGTATCCATTGTGGGCCTAAGAACAACTACGAGCCAGGAGATCGGCGCTCGTGGTTGCAGCATGGTAACGATTCAAAATATTTTGCATCGACTGAGCATTGTTACGGAAAGACGGATTGGCCAACACCTGTTTAATCATATCGGAAAGAAGGGAGGGATTCTTTAGAAAATTTTCTAAATCGATAGACTTACCAAATCCCAGTGCCTCAACACGTCTCATATTGAATTTTTGATCGGGAATGGTCGGAATTCCAATGACTGGCTTTCCATGGGAAAGAGCTTGGTATATTGTCCCATTACCACCATGACAAATTACCAGATCACAGTGTTTAATAACCAAGTCGCCATCAATATAACTTTCAAGAAAAAGTTTGCCAGGTGCAGCTTGCAGGTCTGCTGGTTGGCCTCCAGTTGAAATAATTGTTGTAAAGTGAACTGAAGGAAGAATTTGACTGAGATTAGAGAAGAATTCCTGGACTCCCGTTGATCCCATTGTTACATAGACCAACGGAGTTGAAAATGTTTCGGGCGACCACCAAGGTGGAGGCGGAATCTCACTCTTCCACGTAAGCGGTCCAACATAATGGTAATCTGGTGGTAGATTCCGTGTTGGGAAATACTCTGGAATGTCCGCAAGAAGTGTGATGTCTTTACCTGTTAAGCAATTTGTAGCGGTAACAGGTCGGTCAAGTTTATATTTTCGGCTCAACTTCAAGAAGATATTCATAACATTATCAAATAGCTTCATTTCAAGGGAAAGATTCAAACGATCAAGCGATTTCCATACCCTTGAACTACGGCTGATAAGGCGGGATGGTATCCAATCAAAAAAAGGCACATAGGGAAGCGCGCGATACTCGGTTGAGGATACATTCACAATAGCAGCATGCCTGACTTTGGCAATCTGGGTAGACAGTGCCGCAGTAAATCTTCCGTCAGAGAGCACAATATCTGGGAGGGAAGTCCTGATAACATCAATATCAGCCTCCAACATTCGGAAGACCTCTTCATCGTCAACAAATCGGAGCTTGCCAGAGCGAATGTTTCCAAAGAGCAGGTCTGGATCTGGCTCATAGCAGCGTATTACATCAAAACCCTGATCAGAAATGAATGAGGTCTTCGAACTTTCGCCAGCAAAAACTACCTCATGACCCATCCTGCGCAACTCAAGAGAAACCGCTAATACTCTACTTAGATGAGACAAGGTATGGGTATAGGGTATGGCCAGCACTTTCATGGAGAAATCCCGAGTTTTTTTATAACATTATCATAATAATGCGAAAGGGGGGCACTCAAAATGAGTGCCCCCCTTTATTCAACTTCAGCGGAACGCTGTTTGCCTAGCTTACCTTACACGGCGACGGAGGACGCCACCAACAGCCAGAAGTCCAAGACCGGCAAGAACAAAGGTGGAGGGTTCAGGAACCTGGGTCAAATCAAAGGACGTAATAGCATCCGCCTGGAAGAGCATGTCAGGTCCGTTAACACCGTTGGTCGCGCCCAAGGTCGTAACGCCAGCAACACCATCCCAAATTTGATAGTTTCCCCCTGCTCCAGTGAACATGTTCTGAGTAGGGTTCACCTTGTTGAACGGCAGATTGTTACTGGTGTCGAAGTTCAAAGAAAACATGAACTGAAACAGATTAATCGGGGTCTGGATGACGGCTTCGTCTTGATTAAACGCGTCTACTTGAATAAGGACGTTGGTCCCGCCGGTACCGTTGAGTGTCAGTTGGCCTGCCCCGGCATTAGCAGTTGCCCAGTTATTGCCATCTGCAGTATTGTCCAAATTGCTTACTACACCTCTTGTACCAAAGTTGCTTCCTACAAGCCCAACTACATGACCTGAAAGAAAGAGATTGCCATTAGTAAATCCAGCGCCTGTCAGGTCATTGGCATCCCTAGCTACATCTTTATAGAAATACACATAACTAGGTCTTGACGAATCAAGATCAAAATTCGCTGTTGCCGTAGTTCCCGACGCACTGGTGTTGCCCTTCTCACCGAAACCGATAACCGCCGTAATCTCGTAACCACCTGGAGTATTAAGCCCAGTTCCCGATATTACGTTATTGCTGGTATCCTGGAAGTTTCCGAGCCGCGCCTGATAGTACAAATCAAAAGATTTCTGCGGAGGGAACCCTGCCGGACCAACCGGAAGTGGGATAGCTCCCTTTGCAAGGGCATTGCCAGGTGTCCAGTCCATTGAACCCACCGGGGTACCAAACCCAAAGTCAAGAGCTACTGTTGCGGCAAACGCCGATGAACTTGCCAGCGCAGCCATAATTCCCAAGCCTACTGCGATTTTCGTTGAAGCTTTCATAAATTCTCCTTTCTCTGAATATCTCTACACAAAGAGACATTTACCAGTTACCCGGCTGCTGATTTGTATTCTTTTTTCATGTTCTCTACGGATCCTCCAATGCAACGGCAATGCCAAACAAAATATCACGCAATTACGGTATATTATAAAATGAAAAGCATCCTCTATGACCTAGAGTGTAAAGTTTTCCGAAACGAACTTTGGAATTCTTTACGCTCGGATATCCCCCAACCCCAATAACCAGAAAAGAGCTAATCTACCCAGTCACGTTTGAACGTAAATACAGCCTGTTAGCTGCATAAATCCGGTATCAGGAAACTCTATCTCGTCCCAGGCAATTAATCCATTAACCCAACGCCACATTGCTAAAAAGCTGATTTTCAAATGAACTCCAGTGAATATCCAAGCACATTATCCCATGGTTATCTATTGTTATCTATTGCTGTCGGAAATACTTACACAACAAACCATCAATAAATATTTCATAAACAATTTCAACACATTACAGATGGCACTTTTTTTGCTAATAAAATTGCTCTAATAGCTCATTTTTATAAAACACTATTTATTAGTTAATATGTTTCGTGTTGAGTTCTTGGATAGATCTTGTGGGATCCATCTCAATCTGTACCGGCAGATGACCTTTCAGGGCCAAGCAAGCTTTCACAAACCCTAAGTCTGAGTTTTCGAGACTTATAAACTTGAATTACATTTTGAAATTTTTAACATTTGAGAGGGGATGTCGTAGAAGAAGGAGAACAGATATTCTATTTTTTACCTACTAAGAAGGGAGGATTAAATGCTTTCAAACCATTACATCTACAGAAAGGAGAGGCTATGAGTAAAATGCTGAAGTTATTATATTTGCCCCTGTTATTTTTATTCTGCCTTTATCTCCAGGATGCCCATGCAATTACTGGTCAAATCAAATTTAATGATACACGCCTGGGTGTATTATCAGTCGCAACATTCGACTGGAGTCCTGGTAACGGATTGGCGGAAGGAGGCGTCCCGTTAGCTGTTTATCCTAACCAATCTTCTTTTGTTTACCACTTGCAAGCCAAACTTGGAAATTTTCAAGACTTAAGCAATATCCCGATTGCAGGCACAGGTTTGAACTCGGACTACGAAATCACCGTGGTTTTGGGAGTAAGCCAAACTGGCTCAATAGACAAAACAGCAGTTCCGACAAATGCCAATTTCGGACTTGGGACTTCTTCTGCAATTAATTACTTTAGAGTCTATTACGATACGAGTAAGAATGCCAACGATAAGAGCGGAACAGGTTTTGACGATGGCATTCTTATAATGAGCGGAACAATTACAGATAGTTTTGGTACCTTTACTGTCAAATCAACTAATACTACTCCGCTTGATGGGTATCTTAACAATGATTACCCACAAACTAACACTCTAAGTGGCACTGGCGGCTTTCAGGCAAACATTAAAATAACCTACTACAACCCGTCTTATGTAACACTTGACAATAATACTCTAAAACTTGCCATCAATTCTGATACCTCTCAAATTGCCCCTTTCAGCAAAGTTGATCCTTCCGCAGTTTTCTATAATGGGACTGCATATCACACTCCTGTTCGTGGTGATGGTGGTATTAATGGATTGCCATCTTCTTTAGGCCAAGCCGACTTCCAATTTCAAGCTGATGCGATCTCCAGCTTTGATTTAACCTCATGTACCGGCACCATCGGCGACTTTGTATGGCATGATACGAACAGAGACGGCCTACAGACTGCTGGTGAACCAGGAATTGACGACGTTACTGTCAAGCTTTACGACGGTACTGGGGCAAACCTCCTTGCCACAACAAAGACCGTTCTTGGCCCGCTGAACCAGCACGGCTACTATCAATTCACTGGTCTGTGCGCGGGAGATTATCAAGTCGTTGTCGACGCTACCACACTCCCAGTAGGCTTTATGCCTACGATGTCCGACGTTGGGCCAGACCGCACGGTAGACAGTAACGGCAGCCCCGCTCTCGTTACGCTTCCCACCGACACAAGCTCCGACCAGACAATCGATTTCGGCTATGTCTCCCCCTGTACCGGTTCTATCGGTGACTTTGTCTGGCTGGATATGAACCGTGACGGCATTCAGAACGACGGTCCGAACGCCGGCATTAATGGGGTGACGGTTAGACTCTATAACGACACCCTTACGACAGTGCTGGCAACGACGACAAGCGGTCCTAACGGTTATTATCAGTTTTCCGGACTCTGCGCCGGAACATATCAAGTGGTTGTCGATGAAACCACTCTGCCACCGGGACTGCTTCAAACAGACCCCCTGCGGGGCACTGATCGCGCAATAGACAGCAACGGCAGCCCTGCCTCCGTAACGCTGCCGACTGACTCCAGCTCAGATCAGACCATTGATTTTGGTTATGTCACCCGCTGCACCGGTTCAATCGGAGATTATGTCTGGCTCGACCAGAACTTCAACAGTCTCCAGGATGCCGGCGAACCGGGGATAGATGGTGTAACCATAAATCTTCGTAGGGCGTCTGACAACAGCCTCATTACCACGACAACAACTGGCCCCAATGGTTTCTATCAGTTTACCGGTCTCTGCGCAGGCGACTATCGGGTCGAATCCGTTACTCCTCTTGGCTTGAGTCGTGTACCGCTCTGCAGCACTGACCAAACGATTACTAATGACAGTAATTGCTCACCAGCGCCGGTAACACTGGCCACTGACAACTCCTCTAACCAGACCATTGATTTCGGCTTTGAGAGTCCATGCACCGGTACCATTGGTGATTACGTCTGGAACGATCGAAACGTCAATGGCATTCAGGATGCTGGAGAACCAGGCATCAATGGAGTAGTCCTTAATCTACGGAAATCCTCAGACAACAGTCTTATCGCCACCACGACAACAATTACAGGCCCAACCGGTGACGGATATTACCAATTCAACGGGCTCTGCGCGGGCAGCTACAAAGTCGAGGTTATTACTCCGACCGGATACTTGCCCACCACGACCTGTAGTGCCGACCAAACGATTGGAAATGACAGCAACTGTAACCCAGCACAAGTGGATCTTGCTGCCAATTTCAGTTCCAATGAGACCATCGACTTCGGCTTCTTCACACCCTGCACCGGATCGATCGGCGACTTCGTCTGGAACGACCTGAACCACAAC
>NZ_JAHCZI010000024.1 GCF_018501225.1 Geobacter hydrogenophilus
AGATGAAACTCACTTCTGGAAATTCCTCAAATGATTCATCCTTTTCAAGCCCATAGCGAAAATGGATGACCTTATAGAGAAATTCCGGAGAAATTCCGGTGAAATTCCGGGGACACCTTACTTAATTATATTTTCCCTTTGGTGAAATTCCGGGGACACCTTACTTAATTATATTTTCCCTTTGGTCCTGGCTTGCCACATTTAAGCGGACGGTCCAAGGACGTTTCCAGTCTATCGACAAACCCCTCTGCCCCAAGCGGCCTGCCGGTGCATTCATGCTTCCGGATCTCGTCAATCTGTTCTTCGTTAGCCGATCTAGCCAGAAACAAGCGCCAATCTCCCGCCATTTCCAAAAGCGGTGCTACGGTGACCAATTCATCGTCCTTTGAAGCCAGGTGCGCCTGTGCACTGCTCCATGGCCAGGATGCGGCATCTTCAACCAGCCCGGCAGCAACTGGGTTTAACTCCACATAACGGGCGGCAGCCAACAGATAGGTCTCGTCCATGGGGAAGGATGCAAAGCGTCCTTGCCAGAGGTGTCCGCGCCAGTTATTCCGAAAGTTGATCATCCGGCTGTAGCGACGATGGGCCTCACCGATTCCGCGACGCAACGAGTCTTCACTTTCGGGCACGGCAATCAAATGCACATGGTTCGGCATCAGGCAGTAGGCCCAGATGTCGACTGAGCACTTGTGACACCATTCGGCCAATAGGGAAATATAGGTGCGGTAGTCGTCGTCACCAAAAAAGGTTTGCATCCTCCGGTTTCCCCGTTGGGTAATGTGGTGGGGAATACCTGATGCTATAACGCGAGCAATTCTTGCCATGTGCAATATTTAATGGATATATATTATAGCGTCAAGAACCAATTAAGTATGGTGTCCCCGGAATTTCCAGTGGTGCTTCTGCAAGAATCATCATCCACTCCATGGCCAACGGGGTACCCGGTTCACCCGCATCGCCCGGTCGGTTTTCCGGGCGGGGCGGCGTGCAACCGGCTGGTTATCTGTTCTCAGTTTTGGCCCACTCGAAAAGTCCATCGTGTGAAGCTGCTAGTGCCCAATCACTGGAGATTGGTATCGCCGTTAAGTCGTCCGAGGATGGATACCAGAAGTCGGACCAAGATTCCCTCAGAATCTCCCACTTGGTTTGTACAGCCAGTTCATGGCTCCATGAAATAACAATTGGCTCATCGGCGGCAATCGGCAGGTCATCCATCCAGGTTTTCATTTCTTCTTCATTTTGCTCTGTATTTATTTTCCGCAGTTCATACGTTTCAGACGGATTTAGCCCTCCGGGCTGCTGCAGATGCTTCAAGGCGGCATGAAGTTTTGATGCCGCTTGTATGGTGAGTGGACGGATGGCCTGTAGCTGCTCAGGGGAAAATTCTGCGTGGGTTTTACTGTTCCACCGCCAAAGAAGCGGAAATTGCAGTATGTCGCCAAAATCATTTTCGGATAGTTCAATTATTGGTTTCATATTTCTTCTCAGATAACGGGGCCGGCCTTGACCTGCCATGTTTTATCGGGCAGGTCCAAGGACGTGGTTGGCCATTTAAGTCATAACTGGCCGTTCTTATTTTTATCGAATATGTAAAGTAGACGGTCAATTGTCGGAAATGATAACCCCTTGAGTTCACATAGCTTTATGAGTTCATCAATGTAGTCAAAATACACTGTAATCTTTCGTTCGGATGAAGTAGTGGGATATAGGGGATACTTTGTTTCATAGATTGCTCTGTATGCGTGACGGTCTATTATTTGAAAGACTTGTGGGTTGATGAATCTTAAAATTGTTGAAGCCATCGGGAGATCAACGCCATTAAGCTTCAATAGGACAGACAGCACTCCCTTGCTTTTCCTATGTTCTTTCTCCTTTAGACTTTTAACGCCTGAGATTTGCGAAATAATTTCCTCACTGACTTTTACATACCTGTTGACCTTCCACAGCACAATGTCATTAACGAGGGATTGGTCAAGAGAGGTAACGTCTAAACCATCGAGCCGAGCGGTAAGCTCGGGCTGATATTTGTAGTGATTCAGGAAAGAATTGAGGTCTCCGGGGAAGTCAGCTGCTTTCATGGCATTTCTCTCCGGTTTCTTTTCGCTTATTTCTGTGGCATTCCTTACATCTGCAATGGCGTCCTCCTTGGAGTGGGCCATGAGTTCGATCTTTTGAAAATTCCTCTAACGGCTTCCATTCATGACAAGTTGAACAAATTTTTCCTTCAATCCTGTTCTTCATGACGATCGCCATATTTTCACCTTATCCTCGGGTCAACGGTGCTGAGGGTGTGCGGTGCAAACCGCACCACCCGATGGTTGGACGTTTATTTGTCCCAAGTATCTTCTTGATATCTGCGTAGCCTTTTCTTTACGCCAAGGTAGTAAGGGAGACAGAATGGAAGCCAAGCGATGTTATATACAACATTATATATGGCGTTATTTTTTGTCAGATCTTCTATGCGGTCCCGAACATGAAAGGGGTTTGCCACAATGAAAATGAAGAGTGGCATACTTACCATCAATTCAGCAAGAGTCGGCATAAGCACCATTACTAGATTTTGTCGCTTCTTTTTCATTTTTTCCTCGTTCAACGGCGCCGGCCATGACCCGCCCGCCCAGTTTTTTCGGGCGGTCGGCGTCCATGGACGTGGTTAGCTCTCGTCCTTCTTGCTGTCGTCTTCGTCGGTTGGGGCGTAGTGCGAAAGCTCAATTGCAATATTTAAAGTTCCAGTCAGCCGCAACAACTCAGGTGGCAAGTAGTCGCAGTTAAGGAAGTCCCTTTTTAACTCAATTCCGAAATCCAGCGCTGCTTCTTCGACACCAGGGAACGCGACAATAATTTCAATATCTTCTCTATGTTCCTTTAAGAATTCAGTTGCATCCGTCACTTGCGTTGAGAACTCGGTCATTTCAGCTTCGCTAGCGGTGAAGCAGGCTCCAGAACATTCTGATGTCTTTCCCCCGGGATTTCTCCAGTTTCGAGGTTCGCCTTTCCGCCACAGGCGGTAAGGCTCCATTTTCAGCTTTTCGACGAGAGCATCAATTTCAAGATCGTCGCCAACAACTCTGAACACACAAGACATTAACCCAGATTTTCCATTAGGATCACTTATCTATCATGGCCAGATATGGCCTAATGGAAACCAATAGAAAGATCGTTATTATTTCAGATGGTTGCGAGGTGTGCATGTCTCACTCTCACGATCTTCAGGGTAACGGATTCACTGTCGGTTTTTCAAACCAGGAAGTCACGGCCTGGGGGGGCATGGTCCTCTTCAAGCGTATGCTTGAAAGCCTTGAGTTCCGTGAAGCGTTTGTCCGGTTCGGTATACCAGAAACCACATCAAACCGCGGATATCCTGCCTTGCAACTTATCGAGCAGTTCATTGTCTCCATCTGGTGTGGTGCCTGCCGATTTGCCCATGCCGAGGTGGTGCGCATGGACTCTGTTTTGTGCCGCCTTTTCGGCTGGCCGTGCGCTGCCGAGTTCAAGGCGATCATGCGCCTGTTCAAGCGCTTCGACATGCTGACCAACGAGCGAGTCCAGATGCAGATGTATTCCTGGCTCTTTGGCAAACTTTCCGGTCTGACAAAGGTGACCCTCGACCTTGATTCCACTGTGGTAACCCGTAACGGTGTCACTGGTAATGCAATAATGGCCCAAAAGCGGGAATGAAAAGTGTACCACCCTGGGACCTATGGTATCCCTC
>NZ_JAHCZI010000025.1 GCF_018501225.1 Geobacter hydrogenophilus
ACGCCGGCAAGCAGGAGCAGGCGGGTAAACCCTTTGATTCCCATTCAGTGGACCTCCTTTCTCTCAAAATCAGCAACTTCACTAGGTGCGAACCTCCGGTAATCTCCTCTCACCTCCCTTGTCCCGGTGTCGCTTTCTTAACCACAAAACAAGGTTGACACTTTGATCCCTCAAACCTCGAAGAGTTCGTCGGGGAACGAATGAACACCCTTGATATGATGCAAGCACTTACTTACATTAAGCAGGCAAAAAATATGCCGCTCGCCGGCACTCGATCTTTCATTAAGCAAAAAGAGCGCCACGATTTTTCCAACAACGGGACGGGTCTATGCGGTTGTCGCAAGGGAAAGAAAAACTTAAGGCAGGTCAATGCATACACGTTCGAAAGAAAAAAGGTACGCTACTAAAACAAAAATAAAACCGGACACCTACTGTATCTCCCCACATATATCTCCCGCTCCTGCCTGAGCGAACAGAGATGGAATTTTCAGTAAATTGGAATCCAGGTCATAAATTTCAAACAGTCTAATATATGATTAGGCAAATATTTGTATGCACTATATTTTTGACAGGCAAGTGACAAAATTTGGTTACCAATTTTGTCAGGCCATTCGGTGTTATCTGTCACAAAAAAAGCCCCCGCTTCGGCGGGGGCTTTTCCTCTGCATACGGCAAGCATTACGGACGTGTTACGGTCACCGCGCCCGTTGCTGTGGCGCTGGCACCGAACCAGACGGCCGCTTTCGGGTACGTCGTGGCGTTTATGGTGATGGTACCGTCGAGCGTGTTGTTGTCAAGGGCATCGATGGAATCAAACAGGAGACGCTTGACATAGAAGCGGTTGTGGACATACCCGCCGGGGTCTTCCGTCGGGAGTTGCGAGTTCTGGAATGCGCCATACTCGTTGTTCGGCATTCCGGCAGAGTACGTAATTGCAGCATTTTTGTAGTTCGTGATCGTATTGGCCAGATAGGCCTTCAGAATCGTGCCGGCCTGCTGGTAACCGGCTGACTCTTCCACAAGCGTGGCAGCGGTCATGGAGGTACCGTGGCAGGTATTGCAGACAGCCTGCGATTTGATGGCGGTAATGACGCCGGTGGCATCCTTAGTTACGGCTTCGAAGGTGTGACTGTTCGTCGCCTTCATGTGGCAGCTGACGCACGGACCGGAGCCGTCAGTTAGGCCGATTGTGTCGTGCTTGAAGAAGACCGGCTTCGCGTAGCTGAGGCCGGCAAACTCGTAACCAAGGTGGGTGAATTCCGCAAACAGGTCGGCGCCGGTCGGTGCGTGGTGACCCGCGAACCGCGAAGACCGGGCGGATTGGCCGTTGCCGCGGCCGCTGTGGCAGACGAGGCAGAGGTTGGAGTCCTTGGCATCCGGCAGAGTGATCACAACAGCATTGTAGGTGTACTCAAGGGTTTGGGCCCCAATAGCGCGACGAGTCCAGCTGTAGTTGGTATGGCATGCCGAACACATGATAGTTTCGTTCTTCTTGTCATTGCTCATGATCGGGCCGCCAGCGGTAACGACACCGTTCAGAACCGTCACGCCGCCGTTGGTGAACTTCTTGTAGCCTGTGGTGGTGTGGCACTTGGAGCAGGCATCACGTGATGAAGTGGTCCACGGATAGTGGGAGTTGACGCTGCTGGCGCTGGCGTTGCCTGGGACGTACGTGACGTTACCGTGGCCGGACTCGGCCCAATCCCGGTTGTACTGGATGAGGGAGGTGGTATCGTGCGGGTTGTGGCACTGGCGGCACTGCACGCCGGCGGCATCGCTCTGGCTCACAAACTGGGCCGCGAGGCTGGTCGTGTAGTTAGCAAAGTGGGGAGATCCCAGCCTTGTCGTCGTATGGCAGGTGGCACACTGGGTATCCTGAACCGCTGCTACGATGGAACCGCCATTCGGGTGGCCACTGTTGGTGTGGCAGTCTGTGCAGGCCGCGCCGGACTTGGTGTTGTGGGCAGACTTCTTCCACTCCTCGACGATCAGGGCGCCAGTGACCGGCGAGATCTTGTTCGTGGCGTGACAGCTGATACAGGCTGCCGACGCCTGGAAAGTGGCGCTCTGCTGATCAAGATTTCCTTCCCGGTTGTCGCTGCCGCAGCCATACATGGCGAGCATCGCCGCCGTTCCCAGCAACAGGGTCAGACTATTAGACAACTTCATGTGGCGTACCTCCTTGTTGTGGTGTGAGACTAGAGCGTGTGGCACTTCCGGCATGACCGGTCG
>NZ_JAHCZI010000026.1 GCF_018501225.1 Geobacter hydrogenophilus
TGTCACTGGTAATGCAATAATGGCCCAAAAGCGGGAATGAAAAGTGTACCACCCTGGGACCTATGGTATCCCTCTCTCAAGAAGGGAGGGATGCCGATGATTTCCACGGAGGTGTACATGGACATTATTGCTTTAAAACGCCAAGGTCACAGTCTTCGCTGGATTGCCAGGAAGCTCGGTATCCACCGCAAGACCGTCAAGAAACACCTGGAAAGCAACTCCTTTCCAGCCTATACCCGCAAGACTGTCAAACCGTCGATTCTCGAACCGTATCACCAGGTGATCCGGGATTTCCTCGACGAGGACGACTACCAGGCCACCTGGATCTTTGAGCGGCTCAGGCGCATGGGCTACGCCGGCTGTTACGACACCGTCAAGGTGTTTGTCCGCTCCATCAAGGAGCAGAAGTGCCGGATCGCCTATACCCGCTTCGAGACGGAGCCGGGTCTCCAGGCCCAGGTGGACTGGGGTGATTTCAAGATCGTGGACAGCTCTGGCCAAACCACCACGGTCTATGCCTTTGTCATGGTCCTTGGGTTCTCACGGGCCATGTATGTCGAGTTCGTCGAGCGCTGCACGATGGAGACCTTCATGGACTGCCACCTGCGGGCATTCCGGCAGCTTCGGGGCGTGCCTGCCGAGATCCTCTACGACAACATGAAGCACGTTGTCGTGGGCCGCGAGAACGGCAAGCCAACCTTCAACGTGGAGTTCCTCCATTTCTCCAAGCACTATGGGTTTACGCCTCGGCTCTGCCCGCCCTACAGCCCCTGGGTCAAGGGGAAGGTGGAGCGCCCCATGGATTACCTGCGGGAGAGCTTCTGGCGAGGCTATCTCTACCGCTCCCTCTCCCGGGCCAATGAGGATGTCGGCACCTGGATTGCCGAAACGGCTCACCAGCGGATTCATGGAACCTACCGGCAACAGGTGAGCTTTCGGTGGGAGCAGGAGATCCCCCATCTGGGTCTGCTTCCCGCTTCAGATTACGACACCTCGCTCAAGTTTTTCCGCAAGGTGTACAAGGATTGCCTGATCTCCTTTGGCGGCAACCGCTACTATGTCGCTCCACAGGTGGTCGGCAAGAAGGTGCTCCTCAAGGTCAAGAACGGCATCATCCGCATCTATCACGACGCGGAGCTCCTCGGCACCTACCAGATTCCGGAGGGTAAGGGGCAGGCCATCGGTATCCCGCCACGACCATCCCGGACGTCCCAGCAGATGCCACGCTACGGGCGGGACAAGGGGAAGGCGACCCGAGGTCTGGTCACTAAAACCCTCTATCCCGAGGTCTATCGGCGTCCCCTTGCCGAGTATGACCGTTACGCCGCCGGAGGTGTCTCATGGAGCAACTGACCTTTGATCGCCTCCAGGACAATCTCAAGCGGCTGAAGCTGTTCAAGGCGGTGGAGATCCTCGACGATGTCGCCACCCTTTCCCAGGCCAACGGCGGCTCCTACCTCTCCTTTCTCGACCAGCTCCTGGAGGAAGAGGTGGCGGCCAAGGACAAGCGCCGCGTCGATACCGCCATGAAGATCGCCGGCCTTCCCATGGCCAAGACCATCGAGGAATATGACTTCACCTTCCATCCCCATCTGGACAAGAAGTCGGTCATGGAGCTCTTTGACCTGACCATCCTCTCCAAACACGAGAATGTGATCTTCCTCGGCCCGCCGGGAGTGGGCAAGACCCATCTGGCCATCGCTCTGGCCATCAAAGCCTGCTACCACGGCTTCAGGGTCTATTTCACCACCATGCACACCCTGATCGCCAAGCTCAAGGAGAGCCAGGCCAAGGGCAAGGCCTATCTCAACTCCAGCCTCGTCATCGTCGATGAGGTCGGCTATCTACCGGTCACCAGCCAGGAGGCGTATCTCTTCTTTCAGTTCGTCACCTACCGCTACGAGAAGAGCTCGACCATCATCACCTCGAACAAGAGCTTCTCCGACTGGCAGGAACTCTTTGGCGATCCGGTCATCGCGTCGGCCATCCTCGATCGGCTGCTGCACCACTGCCGGGTGATCAACATCAAGGGCCACAGCTACCGGCTCCAGGGTCATGCCTTCGCCAAGCAACTCTCCCAGAAAGGAGGTGACTCTACGATTTCCGCTTCCCCGGATTGAGAAGTTCTCTCCCAGGGAGTGGTACACTTTTCAATTCCCGTAACTGGTACACTTTTACGTTCCCATTGACA
>NZ_JAHCZI010000027.1 GCF_018501225.1 Geobacter hydrogenophilus
GCGCTCGTGGGGCACTGGGAGGATTTTGGAATCATCGTCGTCCTCCTCATGGTGAATGCCGTCGTGGGTTTCTGGGAGGAGTACCAGGCGGGCAATGCCATTGCGGCCCTGAAGCAGACCCTTGCCCTCAAGGCAAAGGTCCGGCGCGGCGAGTGGCAGAGTGTGCCTGCTCGGGAACTGGTTCCGGGGGATGTGATCCGGCTCCGGCTCGGGGACATCGTCCCGGCCGATGCACGCCTCATCGAAGGGGATCCCCTGGAGATGGACCAGTCGGCCCTGACCGGCGAGTCTCTTCCCGTCTCGCGCGGGGCGGGCGAGGCCGTCTACTCGGGAACCGTGGTAAGGCGGGGCGAGGGTAACGCCCTTGTCTACGCCACCGGGCAGGAGACATCCTTCGGGAAAACCGCCCGGCTCGTGGAGGAGGCCCGGACCGTCAGCCACTTCCAGCGGGCCGTCCTTAAGATCGGCGATTACCTCATCGTCGTCGCCATTGGCCTCGTGGCGGTGATCATCGCCGTGGCCCTCTTCCGGGGGGATCCCATCGGTGAAACGCTCCAGTTCGCCCTGGTTCTGACCGTGGCGGCCATCCCCGTGGCAATGCCGACCATCCTCTCGGTTACCATGGCGGTGGGGGCGCGGATACTTGCCGGCCGCCAGGCCATCGTGAGCCGTCTTGCCGCCATCGAAGAGCTTGCGGGGATGGATATCCTCTGCTCCGATAAGACCGGGACCCTCACCAAGAACGAGTTGACCCTTGGCGACCCCTCCTGTGCTGAGGGGATCGATCCTGAGGCCGTCATCCTCGCCGCGGCCCTCGCTTCCCGACGGGAGGACGCTGATCCCATCGATCTGGCCATTTTACGCAAACTCCCGGCAGGAGCATCCCCGGAAGGATACCGGGTGCTTCGCTTTGTTCCCTTCGACCCCGTGGCCAAGCGGACCGAGGCAACGGTTTCCGCCCCCGACGGGACCACCTTCACGGTCACCAAGGGAGCCCCGCAGGTCATCGTCGGACTTGCGTCTCCTCCCCCCGAGGTCCGTACCCGGATCGACGGTGCCGTGGAAGCGTTCGCGGCCCGGGGGTTCCGTTCCCTCGGCGTGGCCCGCGCCGACAGGGAAGGGGCGTGGCGCATGCTCGGCATCCTCCCCCTCTTCGACCCTCCGCGGGACGATTCCCGGGAGACCCTGGCCGCAGCCCGCCGTATGGGGACACGGGTCAAGATGGTGACGGGCGATCAACTCGCCATCGCGCGGGAAATCGGCAGAGAGCTCGGCCTCGGTGACCGGATCCTCGATGCCGCGCTCCTGACCGGCGCCGACTACCGGGAGGCATCACGGCTCGCCGAAGCCATCGACAAGGCCGACGGCTTTGCCCAGGTCTTCCCCGAGCACAAGTTCCACATCGTCGAGGCCCTCCAGCAGGAGGGGCACATCGTGGGAATGACCGGCGATGGCGTCAACGATGCCCCCGCCCTCAAAAAGGCGGACGCAGGGATTGCCGTATCAGGGGCTACCGACGCCGCCCGGGCCGCGGCAGACATCGTTCTCCTCACCCCCGGCCTCTCGGTCATCATTGACGCCGTCACCGAGAGCCGCCGGATTTTCCGGCGGATGACCAGCTACACCATCTACCGGATCTCCGAGACGATCCGGGTTCTTCTCTTCATCACCCTTTCGATCCTTGTCTTCAACTTCTATCCGGTCACGGCGGTGATGATCGTGCTTCTGGCGCTTCTGAACGACGGGGCGATTCTCGC
>NZ_JAHCZI010000028.1 GCF_018501225.1 Geobacter hydrogenophilus
GTGAGGTGGTGCCGGTTTGTGAGACAGCCTGAAGGGGTGTTTAAGCAACGGCCCATGGTTGTTGGGTTTACAGGCTTCAGGCAGCCTTTTTCTCGGGCAGTCCTGCAAAGTAAACCTGGTCCGGGGTCCGCTTCTTGAGGGATTGATGGGGGCGGACGCTGTTATACCACGAAAACCAGGATGTAAGCTCCCGGGAAAGTTCGATCCCGGAATCAAAGCTCTTGAGATAGAGCCTCTCGTACTTGAGAGTACGCCACAGCCGCTCGACGAAGACGTTGTCGAGGCAGCGCCCTTTGCCGTCCATGCTGATCCGGATGCCGTTGGCAGTGAGCACGGAGGTAAAGGCTTCGCTGGTAAACTGGCAACCCTGGTCGGTGTTGAAGATCTCCGGGGTACCGAATCTGTTTAATGCTTCGTTCAGCGCCTCGACGCAAAACCTGCTGTCGAGGGTGTTGGACAGCCGCCAGGAAAGGACTTTGCGGGTTGACCAGTCCATGATGGCCACCAGATACATGAACCCCTTGGCCATGGGAATGTAGGTGATGTCGGCGGCCCAGACATGGTTGGGCCGGTCAATGGTCAGGCCCCGCAACAGATACGGATAGACCTGATGTTGTGGGTGGCGCTTGCTGGTTCCCGGCTTCGGGGCGACCGATTCGATCCCCATCAGCCGCATCAGGCGACTGATCCGCTTGCGGCCGACAACCTCATCCGAAGAGGAAAGCAGGGTGGCCATCGTTCTGCTGCCCGCCCAAGGCTGCTCCAGATACAGCTCATCGATGCGACGCATCAGCTCCAGGTCGCCGTCGCGCAGCCCTGTTGCCGGCCCCCGGTAGTAAGTGGACCGGGGCAGACCCAGCAGCTCACAGCGCCGCTCGATAGATACCTCGGGGTGGCCGGCGGCAATCACTTGCCGTTTCTGCGCCCGGGTGAGTTCAGTCCGGGCAGCCTGGACAAAAAATCGTTTTCCACCTTCAGTTGCCCGATCTGGCGGTAGAGCTCGGCAACCGTGGCGTCGTGGCTGGCCTCTTTCTTCTTCCCCTTACCGAAAAGGTCGGCGGCATTCTCGATCAAGTCCTGCTTCCAGCGGGTGATCTGAGAGGGGTGTACCTTGTACTCGCTGGCCAGCTCTGCCAGGGTCTTCTCCCCGGACAGAGCTGCCAGGGCAACCTGGGCCTTGAACTCGGCTGAGTGGTGCTTCCGTTTTCCGTGCATCGAACCGTCTCCTTTCATGTGCCGGTCCGTTGCTTATACACCTGTCTCATTTTCCGGGGCCACTTCA
>NZ_JAHCZI010000029.1 GCF_018501225.1 Geobacter hydrogenophilus
GATACAGCGAGTCCAGCTGCAGCACCAACTGCGGTGAGCATGGTTCCATATCAGGGGGCGAAACCTGGTAGGAGAGAATTGAGTATGTTTCAGAAGAGTGGCCGGGGGAGCTTTCCCCCGGCCACTCGGTTTCTGGAAAATCTCAGAAGGAGAGGTCTTGGAGGACGAGTCCCATACCCACTCGACGCGGCAGATAGTGCCGCTTTTTTTGTAGTTGTTGCAATGTGTGCAAACAATAACTAATATACGTTAATTTTGTTGTTGGCTTGCTTCTGAATAGTGGTTAGCAAGAAGTTGTGTCTCGGAGTTGAAGGGGGAAAAGATGAAAACTGAGATTGGCCTTCAAGGAGGGCGCCTGATCTTTTTTGCGCTAGTCGTAACGGTTTTGTTAGCGCCGATTATGCCGCCCGATGCCCATGCGCTCGTTGAGAACAATTGCAGGGGGTGTCACAATGATGCGTTGGGCTCAACGGCAACCCGCCACCACAACCTGCTCCTTAGCAAAGGAAAGCAATGTCTCGACTGTCACCAGATGGTTGGCCCGACTGGGAATCAAACCCCTATTGTGGTTCGCGACTGCATTGCATGTCATGGCGACCTGATTCACCAGGGAAGGCACCATCAGCTGCTCGTTGAGCAAGGAAAGCAGTGCCTCGACTGCCACCAGATGGTTACCGATGCGTCTGGTAACAATACGCCCATCGTGGTCCGGGACTGCAGCGTCTGTCATGCGTCCATGAACCCCAAGACCAACCACAGTAACGCCACGGCCGATGTGAGTTGCGCCCAATGCCACAACCTTGGAGTGGTGAATGAGCACCTTTCCCGTGCCTCCACGTGCTATACCTGCCATAGCAGCGCCAATGCCACGGTGTTGCAGACGATTCTTTCCGCAAAGACAGGCGTCGTGGTCACTTGTACTTCCTGCCACGTTGGTTTTGATCACGTCGCCCAGCACAACATGGTGGTAACGCCAGCTGACTGCGCGGGGTGCCACACACAAGGAGTTGTCTACGAGCACACGAA